>NZ_AP018194.1:6871651-7887063 GCF_002368235.1 Scytonema sp. HK-05
CTATGACGCCTGATACCCAGTTAGGAACAGCAGGTGGAAACGTTGTATCTGGGCAAGCTTGGGCAGCAGAAAAACCGGGGCAACTGACGCAGGAAAAAAGACAGAATGCAATTGGTAATCATATCTCAAATTTGCTCTTAGGTCAAGGTTCTGCTCAAAGAAATTTATCTCAAAGCGTGGCATCTGGAAAGAATCAATTGATAGTTGATTTGAGCGATCGCCGTGTTTACGTTCAACGTGGGGATCTGGTTATAGCAAGTTACCCAATTGCTGTGGGTAAGAAAGGTTGGGAAACCCCCACTGGTTCTTTCCAAGTCATGTATAGGCAACTCAATCCTACCTGGCGTCACCCGATTACTGGCAAAATATTTTCGTCGGGTGCTGATAGTCCTTTAGGAGACCGATGGATTGGCTTTTGGTCAGATGGACGCAATCAAATTGGCTTTCATGGCACACCAGATGACGAGGTGGTAGGCAGTGCAATATCTCACGGCTGCTTGCGGATGCGTAATCCTGATGTCCGTCTGCTTTACAAGCAGGTGAGTTTGGGGACACCAGTGGAAGTACGTCAATGATCAGGAGTCAGGAGTCAGGAGTCAGGAGTCAGGAGTCAGGAGTCAGGAGTCAACACTCAACACTCAACACTCAACACTTAGAAAACAATGCTTGGTTTGTAAACTAATGACTAATGACAAATAACTGCTCAATACTCTGATTTTTGCTCAAAATGGGGTGCGTATACTTGGAGTAAGGTACTGACTTGGCGCAAAACCTCATTGCCAGTGTTTTTAGTTCCAACTGGCGTTCTATCATCATTTGGTCGGTCTAGGTTGCGGGCTATAGCCTCGCCAACTTGCTGGGCAATCAATTCCTCTAGTTCTGCCCTTGCGCGTTGGCGCTGGTAGTTGGCACCTTCTTCTGTAGTAGCATATAGGGGTGGTAGGCGGTTGAGGGCGTAAGCGGCAATATCCCCAACATCCAGAGAACTTTCGCTAGTCGCTTCAATTTCCGCTACACGAGATATTGCCTCTGTCAGTACCAACTCTTCCATAACGTTGATAAATTGTTTACGTGGTACCGCCACCACATCCCCACTCAATAGCGACACCATCAGCCGATCCAACGCCTTGTACTCGTTTATTGAGAGTTCACTAGCGCTATCACAGATTCGCCCGACTTCTGCTTCCATTGCTGGTGTAAGATAACCATCCTGGAGAGCTTGTTCCACAATTTTTTCAATACTCATAACGCTCATTATCTTTCAGCTATCCAAGCAAGGTGGGCACGGTACCAATCAATCCTATTTATTTTGCCCATTCATGAGGCAATAATACGCAAAAAGTTATTATTTTACTACTTGATTTCGCCAGGGTACTGGGTCAACAGATTTGCCATTGACATAAAACCCCCAGTGTAAATGCGGGCCTGTGGCAGCACCTGTTGAACCGACTGCGCCAATTAATTGACCAGGTTTGACAAAATCACCTTCTTTAACATTAATGCGGCTGAGGTGCATAAAAATACTTGCCACTCCTTGCCCGTGGTCAATGCCAACAACATTACCGTGAATCCGAAACCCTTGGGATACCTTGCCTACCAAAACAACCCTTCCAGCCGCCGGAGCAACAACAGGAGAACCTGCAGCGCCAGCATAGTCAATGCCGCGATGGTAGTAGTCATCCGCAAATTTACCATTATAGTACCTACGTACACCATAAATTGTGCTGACACGTCCTTTATTAGGTGCCAGAAACGGACCATCCCAAAACTTTTCTGGTGTTTGTAGCGCCTTGAACTCTGCTGCACGCTTGAGTTCATACTCTGTGGCTTCTACCCCAGCTTTTCCTGGCGGTAGATTAATGCGCTGCACCGGAAATTTACGCTGGCGTACTTGCACCGACAAGTTCTGTACTTGACCTTCGCCTGCAACCCGAAGAGTTCTAGTTCCAGCTTTTTCCAAAGGCGTTGTTGGGATCAAAGCCCGATACTGTAGTGGTGCTATTTCATATGCTGGGTAAGTCTGGTCGCCATTAGTTACTGTGACATTGCTACCATTAGCTGGATTATCTAAACTGACTACAACTGATATGGTATCGCCAAGCTGGGGAGTTGCTGGATTTACTTCTACTTGTAACGCTTTTGCGGGTGCTGCCAATGCAAAAGGTAGCGCAAATATCCCAAGTAGGACACTGCTTGCACGCACGTTAGTTTTGAAAACTGGCACGACTAAACCCAGTAACTTTTTCCCACAAGTCCTAGCGTAATATTCGGTGGTCATAGAGGAGTTACTAAAAATCTCAATTCTTCTGTTGAAACGACTGACTAGCGTATTGTATTCGGTGTTTCCCCAATTTTCGATTCTCTCGGGGAAATTCAGCTAAAGCCGCACGAAACTACGTCTCACCCGATAGGGGAGCGTGAGAGGAATGCGGGTCAAAGAGGGGGGTTCAATACCCCCCTCTTTGACAATCTCTTTTGTAGGGTTCGCAAAAATTCCCTGAACACATCGCTTTGGGTTCGAGCTGTTAACTCACAGTACTTTACTAATGTCTCTTTTTCTTCTGGCGTAAGCCTAAACGTTACCGTCTGTGTCTGTTTCACGATTGTATTTACATTAGATATGCAGTACAATTGTGTCATGAAAATTGCCTACCAGTACAAACTTCTGCCAACTTCTGACCAGCGGTGTCGCATGAGCAAATGGCTCGATATGTTGCGACACCAATACAATTATTTGCTGGCAGATAGGTTTGATTGGTATGAAATGAATCGTTGCCCTATCAACGCTTGTCCGTTGGTGTGCAGCATTGCAGAACCTAGAGAGCAGCCTGAATACTATGGACAGAAACGCTCCTTAGTGTCTCTCAAGGCAGAGCGAGAGTGGTACAAAGATATTCACGCCGATGTCTTGCAAGACATGGTGAAACGGATAGACCTGGCTTTTGCCCGATTCATCAAAGGTGATGTCAACGGTAGGCGTAGTGGCAGACCGAGGTTTAAGGGTAAAAACCGTTATCGAACCTTTGCGTATCAGCGAGTCAAACCCGATTGTGTCCAAGGGAATCGAATTGAGCTACCCAAACTGGGCAAGATAAAGTTTGTCCAGCACCGTCCCATTCCCGTTAGCGAAGCTGCAAGGGAGCGCGTTGGGTTTATCATCAAGCGAGCATTGGTCACTCTCAAGGCTGATGGCTGGTATGTGACGCTGACCCTGGAAGATGCTTCGGTCCCCGACAATCCCACCATCAATATTGAGCCAACCGAGGCTAACAGCATTGGTGTTGATGCAGGTCTGGAATATTTTGCAGCTTGCTCTGATGGAACAATGGTAGAACCTCCCAAGTTCTACCGACAATCTCAAGAGAAATTAACCAAGTTGCTCTTCCAAAGGGAACTGAGGAAGAAAGGCTCTACAGCACGTCGCAAGCTCAATCACCGCATTGCTAAGTTACATCAACAAATTCTTGACAGCGCAAGCAATGGCACTTTGAGTTAGCGGGTGAATTAGTAGATAAAGCCGAGGTCATTTTTGTGGAAGACCTCAAGGTTTCTAACATGGTGAAGCGCAATAAACCCAAACAAGATGAGGAAGGAAACTATCTTCCCAATGGGCAAGCGGCGAAGTCCGGTTTAAACAAAAGTTTTGCTGATGCTGGGATAGCTGGATTCTTGAACGAAATACTTCCTTACAAGGCTGACTCGAGCTGGTAAGAGAGTAGTTAAAGTTAATCCGGCAGGAACATCTCAACATTGTGCAATCTGTCTCAACAGAGTTCCAAAAGAGTTAAGTGATAGATGGCATAAATGCTCTTGTGGCGCATCTATGCCTCGCGATTTGAACTCTGGAATTCTAATAAAGAAAGTGGGGTTGGGCGTTCGCCTCACTATAAAACGCGAATCCCGGAAATCAAGGGAGGAGAAGCCCACACTCTAATCAAAGATTAGAGTGTGGGAGTACGTCACTCATTTTGAATAACGAATGAGTGGGTATACGCTTACCCGATGACTTCCATAGCAAAAAGCGTTGGCAACTGTAACCAACTGACTTTCCACGCCAAGGGAAAACTTTGTATGCTGAAACTTAATAGGTTTTAATAGTTCTTTTATAAGCTTGTGCAAGAAGATTTTAGGCTAATAGTTGATTTAGTTTCAGTTTTCGCCGTTGCCGCCTGTGGTGGACTCCTGGCGGCGCTTTTGCGACAACCCGTTTTACTGGGGTATCTCATTGGTGGGATGGTCGTTGGACCTGCCGGACTAGGACTGATTAAAGAATTGATTCAAGTAGAAACTTTAGCTCAGTTTGGAGTCGCCTTTTTATTATTTGCCTTGGGAGTTGAGTTTTCCTTTACAGAACTTAAAAAAGTCCAGGCGATCGCTCTTGGCGGAGGAGGGCTACAAATTGCCCTGACAATTCTAATCACCGTTTTGGTGTGTGGACTCACAGGAGCTTGGGAATATCTTCCTGCTAAAGGAGTATTTCTGGGGGGAATTTTGTCTTTGTCTTCCACAGCAGTTGTCCTCAAGTGCTTGATGGAGCGTAATGAAACAGAAACGCCCCACGGACAGGTGATGCTGGGAATTTTGGTCGTGCAGGATTTAGCGCTGGGACTGATGATCGCGGTTCTGCCAGCTCTTCATCAACCAGCAGAATCACTAGTCATAGCAGTGCTGTTGGCGCTGTTGCGGATTGGTTTATTTGCTGCTGGTGCAGTTGCCGCAGGCATTTGGCTAATACCTCCTTTGTTGCGAGTGCTAGCCCGTACTGAAAGCCGAGAATTATTTTTATTAGGCGTGGTGGCGCTGTGTTTAGGTATTGCCCTACTGACAGAATATATGGGGCTTTCTATTGAAATGGGGGCGTTTGTCGCTGGTTTGATGATTTCAGAGGTGGAATACGCCGACCAAACCTTAACATATGTGGAGCCACTGCGAGATATTTTTGCCTCTTTATTCTTTGCCTCTATTGGGATGTTGATTGACCCAGTGTTTTTGTGGAACAACCTGGAATTGATTCTGGGACTGGTGACACTGGTGTTTGTTGGTAAATTTTTGATTATTACGCCACTGGTGAAATTGTTTCGCTACCCCTTGAAAACAGCGTTAATTGCTGGGCTGGGACTAGCTCAGATTGGAGAATTTTCCTTTGTTCTTGCCAGTGAAGGACAGGCACTGGGACTGGTTTCCCGACGAGTCTATTCACTGATTTTGGGAACAACAGCGGTAACATTAGTGCTGACTCCTTTTGTGCTGCGTTTGGTTCCGATTTTATTTGACTGGGTAGAATCAATACCTTGGTTAAAGCCCTATTTAAGCGGGGAAGGTCAGCCGTTGGCGGTTGCTGACGAACTACCTACCAAAAACCATGTGGTTGTTTGCGGTTATGGACGAGTGGGACGAAATTTGGTGAAGTTGCTACAGCAGCACGATTTGCCAGTGGTGGTGATTGATCAGGCAGAAAGTCGAATTCAGCAGTTGCGCGAAGCTGGGGTTCCATATGTCTATGGTAATTGCGTGAGTTTTCACGTTTTGGACACTGCGGGAGTGAACACCGCACGGGGAATGGCGATCGCACTTCCTGACCCCATGAGTACACGTCTTTGCCTGAAACGCGCTTTGGAATTGTCTCCTAATTTGGATGTTGTTGTTCGCGCTACCAATGATAAAAGTATTGAGGTGCTTTATCAACTTGGGGCGCGGGAAGTTGTGCAACCAGAGTTTGAAGCGAGTTTGGAAATGGTGGCTTACATATTAACTGACTTGGGTTTCAATACTGCTGTGGTGCAGCGAGAAATGCAGGAAATCCGCAATCGTCATTATTTGGATCTACGACCAGAACAATCAGCGTCTGAGGTTTCGCGCGATTTGCAACAAGCAACTCAAGACCTCAATAAGCGTTGGTATCCCTTACCATCTGGTTCACCTCTCGTCGGTATGACTTTAGACGAAGCGGATATGCGCTACTTAACAGGGGCGAGTTTGATGGCAATTCGTCGTGAAGGAGGTGAAGAAATAGATTATCCTCCGGCTGAGACTACTTTGGAAGAGGGCGATCGCCTTTTGGTTGTTGGTTCTGATGATGAATTGGCGGCTTTGGATGAATTCGCTAAAGGTCAAGCTGCTGTTCCCGGAGAAAATAGCGCTTGTCAATGGGTAACTATCTCAGCCGACAGTCCAGTTGTTGGGAAAACTCTTGCAGATTTGGACATCCGTAGCCAATATGGGGTTATGGTGCAGGCGATACGACGAGATAGCAAATTTATCCGCTTTCCCGATCTTAGCAAGGACTTACAAGTCCACGACCAAGTTTTATTGTGCGGTAGCTTGGTTTCTCTCAATCAACTTGTACAGTTGCTTGTCCCAGGAACCGAAATACCGCTCTCTATCCCAGTGGTGAAAGCAGGCGAAGCAGAAGCACTCAAAGAGTTTTTACCGATGGATACTGTGCTGGATTAGTTGACACTCCTCAGCCTAAAGGCGTGAGGATTCTTGCTTCATCCGTCCTCCCTAGATAGTTGAATGCAAGCATTCAACTATCCCCGTTTGGATACGTCCACAAGCGTACACGGACTGCCCGACCGCGTTTGAAAGGATTTATTCAATTTCTTTAGCCTCTTTCCTACACTATGTCGCACGCTTGCTGAGCACTGTAGCTGGGGAGTACCCAATATTGCCTCACTAGAGCCTTTTAGACTACGGGCAATGCTATAATCTCATACTTTTAGCACGTTGTCAATAAAAAGCCGCCCTACAAGGGCGGGGCTTTAGACCCAAATTTTCGGTAAAGAAAGAAGACAGAAGAATAAAGATAGAAGAAAATCTTTATTCTTGATTCTTGATTCGTATATATGCAATGGCTTGCTTCCAAACAGTCGTCTGCTGGCTGTTTTCATCCACAAGACACACACATTGTGCGTCTTGCCATATAACTTTCCCAGTCAATGTGTCGCCAGTTAGCAGTTTTAACTGAATTGTCGCTGCTTGTTGAATCAGGTTTTGTATTTGCCGAATGCTAGGCAGTGAGGTGTCAAATTCCGTAATCATACTTATTAGTTGTTAGTCATTAGTTATTACTCATTGATTTAGTCGTAACTCACAACTGACAAAGGACAATACACTAATGACATAGAAACTTAAATATACTTCATCTATTTTGGCAATGGCAATCGAATTTACTAAGTATCACGGTCTGGGCAATGATTTCATCTTGATTGACAATCGCTCGTCATCAACGCCCGTCATCACTCCCGAACAAGCAGTTAAGTTGTGCGATCGCCACTTTGGTATCGGTGCTGATGGTGTTATTTTTGCCTTGCCTGGCGAAAACGGTACTGACTACAGCATGCGGATTTTCAATTCCGATGGTTCAGAACCAGAAATGTGTGGTAATGGCATTCGCTGTCTCGCTGCTTTTTTAGCTGATTTGGAGGGTGAAGCCAAAAAAAGCGACCAATATCGCATTCATACGCTAGCTGGTGTGATTACACCCCAACTCATGAGCGATGGTCAAGTTAAGGTGGATATGGGTATCCCCAAGCTACTCGCTGGTGAAATTCCTACCACCCTTCGTCCAGCAAACGAAAAAGTAATTAATCAACCACTAGAAGTAGCAGGGAACACTTGGGAAGTCACCTGTGTCAATATGGGGAATCCTCACTGTATTACCTTTGTAGATGACGTTGCAGCAATCCCTCTGGAAGTCATTGGTTCCCAGTTTGAGCATCACCCAGCTTTTCCCCAAAGGATAAATACAGAATTTATTCAAGTCGTGCGTCCCGACCACGTGAAAATGCGGGTATGGGAACGAGGCGCTGGTATTACTTTAGCTTGTGGCACGGGCGCGTGTGCGTCGTTGGTCGCAGGTGTGTTGACAGGGAAGTGCGAGCGTAAAGCTACAGTTGAGCTTCCTGGAGGACCTCTGCTAATTGAATGGTCAGAAATTGACCAGCGAGTTTACATGACAGGACCAGCTGAACTGGTGTTCACTGGCAAAATTGGCTAAAAACTCTTGTGGAGTGGGCATCTTGCCCGCTCAGGCATATGGCTCTTGTAGGGTGGGCATCTTGCCCGCCTATGATCTGGAAAAGACGGGCGAGACGCCCGTCCCACAAGAAAATCACCAAGACTAAATACTTATGGTAGCTAAGGTCTGGTTTTGACGCTGACAGGACCATAAACAGAAGTTTGACACGCCAAGCGGTAGTTTTCCGGCTTTCTCTTGAGCATCACCTTTTCTACTTCTGTCCGGGTAGAAAGGTTTTCCAGCCCTTCAACAATTTCCACAATGCAGGTACCACATTGACCGGAACCCCCGCAGTTAGTCAATTTTGCCAGCATCTTGTAAATGGGAATGCGGTTTTCTAAAGCGTTTAGCCTTAAGTTAGCACCATAGGCTGCTACAACTTCCTGATTCTCGTTAACAAAATTGATTGTACTCATGATGCAATTCCTTGTGTCATTTAACGTTTTGTATTCCAACACAGGTGCTACTTACGCTACATACTGTAGAAAGGTTGTTATGTTTAAGCTTACATGCGTAGTTAGACAGTAAGCTCATAACCAGAGATAGTTTTCTGCTCATCTGAGGCTGCGTTTAGCCACTGTTGCATTCCTGGTAGTGCAAAGACAGCTTCAGCATATTTTTTGTAAACTGCATCTAGTTGAACACGATATGTAAAACAGTGAACAGTGAACAGTGACCAAGTACCAGCCGCACCCATCAATAAATTGAGGGGCTTTGTATAAGGACGCCGTATTTCGAGTACTACGTATCTCGAAATACATTTTTCTGCATACTTCCATGTTTAAAAAACAGGGGCTTGTACCAAACAAGATTTTTATCTGGTAACTGGTAACTGGTAACTGGTAACTGATTCGGTCACAAACCGTGAAACAACAGGTGCATACATCGTATCTGGAAAGCAACTACTAAAATATGCAATTTATCAAGCCAGTTTGTCTCCACGAAAAGGATGAAATAGAAGCGTTTCTGCGCCGTCATCCTTTTCTACATTTGTATGAGATTGGAGATTTAGATGACTTTTTTTGGTCATATACTAACTGGTACGCACTTCAACATAGCGATAGTATCCAGCAAATCGTACTGTTGTATGTTGGTGCAGAACTTCCTGTTTTACTAGGTTTGACTGAAGGTTCTGGAGAACAGATGAGTGAGTTGCTGTACTCTCTCTTGCATCTCCTGCCAAAGGGATTCTACGCCCATTTAAATAGTAATACAGTAGAAATTTTTGCCAAAGACTATCAAATCCAATCTCATGGAATTTATAACAAAATGGGTTTAACCAATCTCTTGCATTTAAATTCATATTTAAACAAAGTAGATACATCTTCTGTAGAACAGATGTCTCAGTCAGATGTGCAGGAGCTAAAGGCGCTGTATCATGTGAGCTATCCAGGAAACTGGTTTGACCCAAGAATGCTGGAAACAGGGCATTATTATGGTGTTCGTCAAGGAGCAGCATTGGTGAGTGTGGCTGGTGTTCATGTATATTCACCACAATATAAAGTGGCAACACTTGGCAATGTCACAACACACCCAGATTTTCGTAAACAAGGTTTGGCAACAAAGGTTTGTGCAAAATTGTGCCAGTCATTATTAGACAGCGTGGATTACATTGGTTTGAATGTCAAAGCTGAGAATACAGGTGCAATATCCTGTTATGAAAGATTGGGATTTGAAAAAATTGCCGTTTACGGAGAGTATACGCTTGAGTTGAAATAGCTTTGATATAGCAATCCGCGCAGGATTTCTGAAAAATCTTAAGTATTGTAGGGTGGGCAGTGCTTACCGTATTTTGCCGAGTACATCCGGGTTTTGCGTTTGCACTGCCCACCTTACGTGCCGTTCAAAAATCTGCGGAGGAGTCCTATACTTTATCAAAACTTTTCTCAGACACTCACCTTCTTACAGCGCTTTTAAAAGGATAAACTTTAAACCACATGGTAGGACACGAAGCTTTGCTCATTGGTGTCAACAATCACGTTCAACCCTTTATTCCACGTTGATTTACCCCACCCCCAACCCCTCCCCTTGTTAAGGGGAGGGGAGGTGCCTCGTTCCCAGCCTCAGGCTGGGAATGCCTACTGGCACAGGCTCTGCCTGCCTTACTTGTGGCAGAGCCGCTTAAACTGCATTTCCTGCTTATACCGTTTCTGCGTGAAGCTGCAATGTATTTTACCCCCCGGCTAACGCCGTCCCCCCGATTCTTGGGGGGACTACAGGGGGGTTTTATAAGGCGCACCTTTTGCTCATTGGTGTCAACAATCACGTTCAACCCTTTATTCCACGTTGATTTACCCCACCCCTTAATCCCCTCCCCGAGCTTCGGGGAGGGGAGGTGCCTCGTTCCCAGCCTCAGGCTGGGAATGCCTACTGGCACAGGCTCTGCCTGCCTTACTTGCGGCAGAGCCGCCCCCACCGCATTTCCAGGTAGAACCTGGAAACGAGATTTTAGAAGAGTTTTGGCTTAAGCTTATTTGTAGAGACGCGCCATGGCGCGTCTCTACATTGTGTTCCTGATAAGGGTTCTGGTTTTATCACCAACCGTATTGGGCTATAAAGGGAACGCTCTTTCATTTTGCACTACCAATGCCGTCGCACATATGCCTGTCACTCTCATCCTCTGGGGGATTGGTATTGAAATACTCGCGGATAAAATCGCACCCTTCCCTGAGTAAATAATCAGAATCCCACCGCCACAGTCTCACCGTGTTGTCACGACTAGCAGTTGCCAGCATCTTGCCATCCGGGCTGAAGCTGACGCCATTAACCAAGCCTGTATGCCCAGTCAGGGTTTTGATTTGTTTGCCGGTGCTGGTGTCCCACAGTTTCACCGTGTTGTCACCACTTGCAGAAGCCAGCATCTTGCCATCCGGGCTGAAGCTGACGTCTGAAACCAAGTCTGTATGCCCCTTGAGGGTTTTGATTTGATTACCGGTGCTGGTGTCCCACAGTTTCACCGTGTTGTCACCACTTGCAGAAGCCAGCATCTTGCCATCCGGGCTGAAGCTGACGCCATTAACCGAGTTTGTATGCCCCTTGAGGGTTTTGATTTGTTTGCCGGTGCTGGTGTCCCACAGTTTCACCGTGTTGTCAGTACTTGCAGAAGCCAGCATCTTGCCATCCGGGCTGAAGCTGACACCATAAACTTGCTTTGTATGCCCCTTGAGGGTTTTGATTTGATTGCCGATGCTAGTGTCCCACAGTTTCACCGTGTTGTCAGTACTTGCAGAAGCCAGCATCTTGCCATCCGGGCTGAAGCTGACGCCATTAACCGAGTTTGTATGCCCCTTGAGGGTTTTGATTTGATTACCGGTGCTGGTGTCCCACAGTTTCACCGTCTTGTCACCACTTGCAGAAGCCAGCATCTTGCCATCCGGGCTGAAGCTGACGCGATAAACCCACTTTGTATGCTCCTTGAGGATTTTGATTTGATTGTCGGTGCTGGTGTCCCACAGTTTCACCGTGTTGTCACCACTTACCGTGTCGTCACCACTTGCAGAAGCCAGCATCTTGCCATCCGGGCTGAAGCTGACTCCATTAACCCAGTTTGTATGCCCACTCAGGGTTTTGATTTGTTTGCCGATGCTGGTGTCCCACAGTTTCACCGTGTAGTCAGTACTTGCAGAAGCCAGCATCTTGCCATCCGGGCTGAAGCTGACGCCCCAAACCCAGTTTGTATGCCCCTTGAGGGTTTTGATTTGTTTGCCGGTGCTGGTGTCCCACAGTTTCGCCGTGTTGTCACGACTTGCAGAAGCCAGCATCTTGCCATCCGGGCTGAAGCTGACGCCATTAACCGAGTTTGTATGCCCAGTCAGGGTTTTGATTTGATTGCCGGTGCTGGTGTCCCACAGTCTTACCGTGTTGTCACGACTTGCAGAAGCCAGCATCTTGCCATCCGGGCTGAAGCTGACGCCATTAACCGAGTTTGTATGCCCAGTCAGGGTTTTGATTTGATTGCGGGTGCTGGTGTCCCACAGTCTTACCGTGTTGTCACCACTTGTAGAAGCCAGCATCTTGCCATCCGGGCTGAAGCTGACGCCATTAACCGAGTTTGTATGCCCAGTCAGGGTTTTGATTTGTTTGCCGGTGCTGGTGTCCCACAGTTTCACCGTGTTGTCACCACTTGTAGAAGCCAGCATCTTGCCATCCGGGCTGAAGCTGACGCCATTAACCGAGTTTGTATGCCCAGTCAGGGTTTTGATTTGTTTGCCGGTGCTGGTGTCCCACAGTTTCACCGTGTTGTCAGCACTTGCAGAAGCCAGCATCTTGCCATCCGGGCTGAAGCTGACACCATTAACTTGCTTTGCGTGTCCTCCCAAGGTGTTTGGGGCTGCGACGTTGTGAACTGTATGCATTAATCCTAGTTCCACCTGCGTCCGGGTATTTGCCCCTACCCAGGGTGTACCTTCCATTTGTACAACAGCTTTTAAACTTGTTTTTACGGCTTCTCGCCCATTTGAGTTCAAAAGCGCATCTGAAGTATTAGTAAGAGAATTAATTTGACTGATTGCCGCACTCCACCAGCCCACGCCAGCAATCCCTGCCAAACTCAAAGCTACCACAGAGAAGCTACCTAGTACGATAATTGCCAGTCGCCGGCTGCGTTCGAGTTCCTGCTTCTCCTTATCCCGTTGTTGTGCGCTAGCTTGAATAAAATCTCGCTCCTCCTGCGTCATTTCATCCGCGCGTTTGTGCAGCCAATCTTCCGCCACCGTCAATGGCACACCTCGCAACAACGCCCCAGAGTCATGGTTGCTATTTTTCCACTCACGTAATGCTACCTTCAGCCGTTCCTGCCAAACGCGAAACTGACGGTTAGCATTTATCCACTCTCGCAGGGTTCCCCATTCCCGAATCAGCGCTTCATGCACCACCTCCACCGTATCTTCCTGTTCATGGCGTCCCGTCACAACCAAACGTGCTTGATATCCTGCTAAATAACTCACCAATCCCCAATTATCTTGCCCAACTTCCGCACGGGTTGCTAGCCGCCGAGTATCCTCTGTCCCCTCCCCCGGACGCACTAATTGCAGAAAAATTCGTTGTGCCTGCTTCTGTTGTGCCTCACTCAGTTGTTGATAAATCTGTTCAGCATGATTGGCTATAGCTTTTTTGACACCGCCAATTTCATCGTAGGCTTGGTGAGTTAGCTCCCGGTTTTCCTGCTTCTCCCACAGTCGGGTGAGGGCAAATTCTAACAATGGCAAGTTACCAGGTTCTTGCCCCACATCATCGAGAATTCGTTGAGTCAGTCCATCCTCTAGTTGTACTTCCAGCTTTTGTGCCGGTTGCTGAATTGCCGCCTGTAGTTCCTCCTGATTCATGGAACTCAGCAGTTGTGGTGTAAACTCGTGCAACGCATCCCGAAGCGGACGGTAGGAAAGCACATAGCCGTAAAAGTCAGCCCGTAAAGTGAAAACCAGTGTTAAACTTTTCTGGTGAATAGCTTCGAGCAACGTATCAGCAAAGCGCTCTTGTTCTTCCTTCACCTGACAAAGGGTGTAGAGTTCCTCAAACTGATCTGCAAACAGCAACAGACGTTTATCCGGATTGCGTTCTGTAATGCGAGACACCACCTGCTGCAAGGTGACTTTGCCCTGCTGCATATCTGCTGCTAGTCCAGCTGCTTCCCGCAGTTGTTGAGTGTCACCCATTTTCGGTTCTAATTGACTCACCAATGCAGAAGCAAGCTGATAAAACGGTTGGTTCCCAGGACGGAAAGATTCAATCAGCCAACTTCCCTGTTCCCGCAACTGTGAAATCAGTCCCGCTAACACTACAGAAGATTTGCCACTCCCACTAGGACCAATCACTGCTACCAAAGGCTGTTTCTGAACCGCTTGAACTAAGCCATTCACAAACGTTTCTCTTCCAAAAAAGAATGCTGCATCCTCTTCCCCAAATGCAGACAATCCTTGGTAAGGGTTGGGGGGAATAACTTCCGTTTCTGGCTGTGTGGTGACAGTAATTAACTCTTTTTTTCTGAGTACCGGAGTTTGCTGCTCCACAAAAGTTATCATTTGAGAGCAGCCAAGCTCATAGGCAAACTCCACACCTTCCCCAGCAGCCATTGCATCGTAAAACGCTACAGCAAAGGCAACGGCTGCTTTATCCCCAACTGTGTTATTCATGCCAATCACATAGTTGACGTGTTGGCTAATTGCCGAAGCTTGCACTTCTGAGTAACAAGCGTTTAAAAGGACACAATCGACACCTTTGCTGGCAAACAGCTTAAACATACTCGCCAATGCATCTGCCCGGATCAATGCTGCCTGTCCCGTCTCATCTTCCAGGACGATACCATCTTTGCCTGCACCGTGCCCGCACAAGTGTACAATCTGGGGCTGATAATCGAGGATTGCTCGGTAAAAGTCTCGCGATCGCACTGCCCATTTCTGCTCTAGGTTGAACTGCTCTCGTTTGTTTGCACGTCGTAATCCCTCATCAATTTCCCGTACCTCTTCATCCAGTCGTAGCCTTGAGGTATTGGTAGGATTCGCTGCCAGAATCAAAATTGTTTTGACATGCATGTTGTTATTTATAAAAGAGTCTAAAATAAGTTTTGTATATTTATTATTGACAAAATTAATATAATCTGATTAAAAACGAACATCAGCGAGCAACTGACCTTATAAGTATCATTTGACGCTGCATATGCTGAGATATTCCGGAATTATCTCCCAATAAGGTCAGCCCCTGAGTCCTTACGGACACGCTCCGCGAACGCGAGTGCGTGCGCTTTGCGCTTACGGGGAAGTCACGCATTCACGCATTCACGCATTCAAAAGTAAGAACCCCATAACTGAAGTTGGGGGCTTGAGTCAGCGGACGCCGTAGACGCTTGCGCCTACTCGATGAAATACATTTTTTCTTTTTCCATAACTGAAGTTGGGGGCTTGTACCTTTTTCTTTCTGGTCAAGTAAAGAGAACTTTTTTACATATTCTTATAGACGCAACTAAAGTTGACTTATGCAGAAATTAGGTGAGTCGCAGCAGTATTGTCTCTTATTTTCACAGAAAAGCGAATAAAGTATACGTAAAAAATCATACAAAACAACTATCTTTAGCTAGTTGTTATCGTTCCCAATAATGCGTCAAATGATAGATAGAGCCTCTTCTACCTTTTGACAGATGACCGTTATTTAGTATGATTTCGCGTTTGCAAAATCCACTCCCGCAGTATGAGTACACAACGAGCCGAGTCGTTGTCTACTTTTACAGCAGCAGATTATGCTTATGGACTCCAATTATGTTTTTACGCCTGACAGAGGCTATCTCACTTCACCGTAAAGGACTCCTGCATGGGATAGAATTTTTTATTTTTCCTGCTGATTTGAACCCTTGGGTTTTTTCAACAGATTTCATTCATGAAGCCAAAAACTCCCGACGAACTAAAGTAGCTAGCTTAGAGAGTGCGATATCAGCCAACGCCTGTTGAGGGGTGCATTCTAATTTTTTGCTCTCAACGAGAAAGAGTGTTCCTATTAAGTTTTCTCAGCAGAATTAACTCAGCGATCGCGTACTTTTTTCAAAACCTTTACGCCAAGTGCGATCGCTCAGGTAGTAGTGCCATAAAATTCTGGCAGCAACGGCACGCCAAGGACGCCAGTTGTCTGCAATTGCTGCCAGTTCTTCAGGTGTTGGACGTAACGTCAATCCCTTGAGTTTTTGGGTGGCGATCGCCAGTCCTAAATCGCCTTTGGGAAAAACATCAGGGCGTAGCAGCGCCATCAGTAAGTAAATATCGACTGTCCAATCTCCAATACCTTTGATGCGCTTTAACTCAGTCCGGATAGCTGTTTCGTCCATTGTCTCTAGGTTCGTAAGGTTAAGCTGACCGCTTGTGATTGCGATCGCCAATGCACGACCATACAAAATCTTTTGCCGACTAAACCCAATTGTCTTTAATTGAACATCATCGAGAGTCAGAAAATTTTCTGGCGTCAGCGGTACCGCCACTGCACACAGACGGTTAAATACAGCCTTTGCAGCAGCTAAAGATACTTGTTGTTCTAAAATGATACGCAGGAGTGTTGGGAAACCCGCTTCTCTTTCCCACAAAGGCGGAGGTCCGAAAGTTTCTAAAATTCCGGCAAAATCGCTGTCGCGATTGGCTAGCTCCATCAAAGCATAAGTAAGAGTTTCTTGTGTGAGTGATTCTGACATCAACATAGACACAACAATAAAAATTCGACTTAAAAAATTCGACTTACAGGCTACCTTATAATTAGCAAGCTAATCAAATTCCTTTTTAATTGTGGTTACACTGCGTCCCTTTGTTGATAAACAGACAATACTGGATTTTGCCAAGCGCTACCCGGAGTTGGATGTTGCTTCAATAGAAACTTGTCTGGCTTTTCTGCATACCACGGCTGATGTTTATCAAGCCTTAGATGTTCATTTTGCCCGCTACGGGCTTTCGCGGGGGAAATTTACCCTATTGATGCAATTGTATCAAGTTCGCGAGCAGGGGTTAACACCGTCTGAATGTGCTGAACGTGTTGGTGTTACTAGAGCAACCATCACAGGACTCCTGGACGGACTCGAACGAGATGGATTGGTGAGACGCTTCCCTGACTCACAAGACAGGCGAATGCTGCGTTTGCAACTAACAGACAAAGGACAAGACTTGCTTTCTCAAATGCTTCCAGACCATTTTTGCCGCACCACTGGCTTGATGGCGAATCTCACTGACAGCGAAAAAAAGACACTTATCAAGCTTTTAAATAAAGTATGCGCTGGAACCCCAGCAATGCTTGACGCTGAATAAAATGCTTGTCGATAATTCTAACCTAGTGTAATCTATTGATTAGGAAGCTAACTATAAGCTACCTAATTAATTTTAGGAAAAATTAATATGAACAAGCTAAGCGTCAAGCAAAAAAACTGGTTGCTGGCTTCTCATGTCGCCTTTGGAGGAATTTGGTTTGGTACTGCTTTATGCATGATCGCTATTGCTTTGAGCAACCGAAACACTCCTAACGGTGATGAACTGTACGCTATCAACTCAGTCATGAAGCTGCTGGATGACTGGGTAATTATCCCGTCTGCCACCTTATCGCTGATTACAGGTGGGCTGCTTTGCTGGCTTACGATTTGGGGATTTTTCAAACACTACTGGGTGATCGTCAAGTGGATAGCAACTGTAACACTCATTGTCACTGGCACAATTTGGCTTGGTCCTTGGACAAATGCAATGACCGCTATCTCTGCAGCAGAAAGGATACAAGCACTGCAAAATCCGTTGTATGTATTTGACCAGAACGCAGTACTTGTGGGTGCTATTATTCAGACCTCATGCGTTTTAGTCATTATTGGCATTTCAGTTCTCAAGCCTTGGGGAAGGCGAAACATTAAAAAGCAGGACAAACAGCCAGTTGCTTCTAGTAGCTAGCAGTTGATTTAACCCCACCCCTTAATCCCCTCCCCTTATCAAGGGGAGGGGCGGTTTTGGCGCAAGACAAAACCGGGGTGGGGTTCATTGAAAATTCTGGGCGACATAACAACTCGCTTATCTCTTGTGTGGGATGGGCATCTTGCCCGTCCGTTTCACTTCTTGTGCCAAAAGTTTTTCTTTGCGTTCAATTCCCCAGTGATAGCCGCCAAGAGTGCCATCAGTTCGCAAGACACGGTGACACGGTACGATGAGTGCTGCCGGATTGGCACCACAAGCAGTACCCACAGCGCGAACTGCGTGAGGTTTACCAATTTCACGGGCGATATCAGCATAGGTGCGCGTTTCCCCATAGGGAATTTTCTGCAAAGCCTGCCAAACTTGTTTTTGAAATGCTGTCCCGCGTATATCAAGCGGCAAATCGAGGTGTAGCGCGTCTCCTACAATGAAGCTGAGGATTGTCTGTACCCAGTCTCGATGTAAATAGTCATCACGCACGATATCCGCCTGATTGAATTCACTAACAAGAATACGTTCTAGCTCATCTACTTCATCACCTAATTTAACGGCACAGATACCTTTCTCTGTTATTGCCACAAGCAAATATCCCAGAGAACATGGAACGATGGTATAGGCAATATGCATTCCCTTGCCACTGCACCGATAAGTTTTTGGTGTCATTCCAAGTTGCTGGGATGCTTTTTCATACACTCGGCTACTCGATCCATATCCTGTGTCGTAAAGCGCATGAGCAATTTCTTCCCCTTGTTGAAGACGCTGTTTAAAGCGATCGCTACGAAGTGCATCTGCATATTGAAACGGCGATAAGCCAATGACTCGCTTGAATTCCCTTTGCAGGTAGCTGGGACTTATCCCAAAGTGAGAGGCTAGTTCTGATAGGGTTGGGATGCGAGCAACTTGTTCTTCAATGTATCGACATACTGCCAAGATTTTAGCCTTGGTCAAATTTGGCGCTGTTTCATATTGTGGCAGGCACCGCTTACAAGGTCGAAAACCTGCAGTTTCAGCCTCTTGTGGTGACTCAAACAAACAAACTTGTTTTCTATTTGGTCTTCGACTAGAACAAGTCGGTCGGCAGTAGATGCCTGTAGAACGGACACCGTAAAAAAGCTTTCCTTCAAAACTGGGGTTTCGATTGAGAATTGCTTCCCACAGGGTTTCCTCTGTGATTGGAGTCTCTCGTAATTCCATCGATACCTGCTCCATAAAACTTATCCAAAGTTGTTCACTTCTTTGTTTACTTCCTGCTTCGTCCAAGGGAGTCGGCTCCTTCTTGTCCACAGGCGTGAATTCCGCCTAAGCCAGACGTACTTTATCGTTCGGGGCGTCTGCCAAGTTTAATGCCGCATTCCAATCCCTGCAATTTACATGGACACAGTTCTCACATTTAAACCATCGCTCATTTAATGGCATTGGTTGAATGTGGTGACAATTGTGACACATTTTAGAAGATGGATACCACCTGTCTATTATCTCAACTTTGGTGCTATAGATTGGAGACTTGTAAGTTAGTTGACGGCGAAACTCGTAGAAGCCCAAATCCGAAACCGCCGATGCTAATTTGTGATTAGCTATCATGCCGGAAACATTTAGATCCTCGATACGAATGTGAGAATATTTCCGACTAATTTCGGTTGTAGTTTTTTGTAGAAAGTCGTAGCGAACGTTAGCGATATGAGCGTGTTGTTTAGCAACAGACTGGTAAAACTTCTTGGCATTATTAGATGTTTTAACGTCTTTTTTACGGTTGCCACTTTGTTTCTTACGATTACGCCATTGTTTTTTAGCCAGCTTGGTTTTCGCTTTTTTAAAAGGCTTTGGCGCTGAGTACTCAGTTCCATCGCTAAGAGTTGCAAACATTTTGACCCCTAGATCGATTCCGATTGTTTTTTGTACCTGATGAAACAATGGGGGAATGCGTTCGGCGTTGACAGCAAAAGAGACGTACCACTCACCCGCTCTACATGACAAAGTGAAGGTTTGAGTAACGTACCGAGCATCAAGACTTTCCCACAGACGGAACGTGCCGAGGGTAGGAATTTTGATTTTCTTGCCACAATCGAGTGTAACTACACCGTTTCCGTCATAGACAGTAAATGATTGTCCGTCCTTTCTACTCTTGTAAACTGGTCGTTTTGCTTCACCTGCAAGCCATTTTGAAATAGCTGTACCAAGATGTTGAAAAGAGCTTTGATAAACTTTTGACGATAATTCGTTCATCCAAGCATTTTCGGATTGTCTCTTAGTAATATTGGTCAGAATCTTTTTAATGGTAGTTAGCTTCTTGGATACACTGCTTTTAACGGTTGTATGATCGATACTGTTATAAAGATTCAATCCAAAGTTGTAGGTATAGCGAGCAAAACCAGCGTGTTTTGCCATCAAAGTTCGCTCTTTATTATTAAGTTTTAAGCGTCTTTTGATAGCGTACATTACTTAATGGTTCCCTTTGTATTTTTGTTTTATATTATACAAATACCCTTGATGGAATGCCTGAGATTTTTATTTTTCTTTTGAGTTTTTACTAGTGCCTGAGAAACCCGCTCAACTATGATGATATTTCATCAGTTTTGAGTAGGTTTTCTGCGGCTAAACGCTGCTCCTTATACACTGGTCAGTTTATTCTTTCTCTAAGTAAGACCAGATTAAGGGCATCAACACGCTACATTCTACCCGATTATTGCGATCAATATTTCAGCTTTTACCCAGTCTATGGCTAGAAGCTTTTATTTTGTCAACAGTTAAAATTAACGCTTTTCAGTAACAATATTTACAATTTCTGTTAGTATATCATTAGGTTCAGTAGGTTTAATCAAGTAGGATTGAAACCCAGCTTTGAGAGCAAGGTCGGGACCTTCTTGTGAATGCATAGCTGTTAGAGCAATAGCCGGAATCTGATTTTGTGGAGAATTGAGTGTTCTGACTTTACGAATTAACGAATATCCATCCACTTCCGGCATGGCAATGTCGATAATTAAAACATCCGGTACAGATTGTTGGATGACCTCAATCGCTTCCAACGCAGACGTTGCCGTCATTGTTTGAACACCGTAGCTTTCAAGAATAAACGTAGTTAAGACAAGGCTGTCAGCATCATCATCTACTACAACTATCCGTAAACCATCTAAGGTTTGAAAATTACTTATATCGTCATTATGATGACAATTTTTGGAAGTATTTGACACGATAAGATTAGCCTCCTTGGTTGCACGCTCAATTACGGAGGAAGTCCTGCTGGGAGCTAGCTGGTAACTAGCTGCCTAGTGGGCATATTTAAGTTCTACTTGTTCATGAAATTCCGCTTATCTAACTTTAGTATTATTTCCTTTGAAAGTCATCAACTTCTCAATCAACTTACGTCTTTTGGACTCAAGATTTGTCAAGCAAAAACCGAGAGCAAGCAAAATATTCTATAAAAAGAGAAATAAAGCAACTATCTATCGAAGGAAAATCTGCTGAATCACGCTAGATATACACAAATAATCTAGATTCTTTTCCAAAAAAAATACGCTAAAGACGCAAATAAAGCTTCGCGTCCTTAGCGTCTTTGCGGTTCCTTCTCTAATACGTTGGTACCGATGGGTCGATTTCCTTACTCCAAGCAAGAATACCACCCTTCACATTCGTGCCATCAACTCCCGCTTCCTTGAGAATACCGAGGGCTTTTGCAGAACGCATACCCGATTTACAATGGGCAATCAGGCGATGACCATTGACCAACTCCTTCACCTTAAGGACGCCTTCACCGTTTTCAATATCCGGTAACGGTATCAAGATTGCACCAGGAATTTGGGCAATTTCGTACTCGTGCGGGTTGCGGACATCTAGCAGCACAAAATCATCTGTACCACTATCGAGCAATTGCTTCAACTCCTGCACTGTGATTTCTGACATTTCCATCTGCTGTTTCTCCTCTTGTGCTTTGGCTTGTGGGATACCGCAGAATTGTTCGTAGTCTATCAACTTTTCAATGACTGGGCGGACTGGGTTAGGACGCAGCTTCAACTCCCGGAACTTCATATTGAGAGCATCATACAGCAACAGGCGTCCACTTAAAGTATTACCCTGTCCGATAATGATTTTGACAGTTTCCGTTGCCTGAAGCGTGCCAATAATACCGCACAGCACACCTAGCACCCCACCTTCCGCACAGGAGGGAACCATTCCTGGTGGTGGTGGTTCGGGGTAAAGATCACGATAGTTTGGTCCACCCTCGTAGTTAAATACTGTGGCTTGCCCTTCAAAACGGAAAATGGAACCGTAGACGTTGGGCTTGTTCAGCAACACGCAAGCATCGTTGACTAGATAACGAGTGGGGAAGTTATCGGTACCATCCACCACGATATCATAGGGTCTAATAATGTCGAGGGCGTTTTCTGAAGTCAGGCGAGTTTCGTATAAATCAACCTGACAATACGGATTAATCTCTAGAATGCGATTCTTTGCAGATTCAATCTTAGGTTTACCCACCCAAGATGTACCGTGAATGACTTGGCGTTGCAAGTTGGAAGTATCGACAACATCGAAATCAACAATACCGATGCGTCCGATACCCGCCGCAGCCAGATACAGAAGCAGAGGCGAACCGAGTCCACCTGTACCGATACACAGCACACTAGCAGCTTTTAGGCGTTTTTGTCCCTCCAACCCCACTTCCGGCAAAATTAGGTGGCGGGAGTAACGTTCGTAATCATCTTTGGTTAGCTGGATTTCATCCAGATTAGGATTGAGCATAGCAGTTTGATGAGGAAGAGCGGATTTTTAATCCTACCGAAAAACAATACCCTTTGTGTCTTTTTGTATGACTTGTTCTTAACCTAACTTTTCAATTACTTCTTGCTGAAATTGATGGTTATCATCCAAACTCCAACTTTTGATGTCACCAGCTTTGCCATTTTGTACCGAAACAATGATGTAAGAGTATTCCTGCCAAGCAAGCTTTTGGTCATATTCTGAAGGAATCGCTGGATGGTCGGTATGGGAGTGATAAATGCCGATGATATTTAGTTTGGAATCGCGTGCCTCCCTTTGTGCCTGCAACATGACTTGAGGTGCGATCGCATACCTTTGCCTTTTACTGTAATCTAATGTGTCATCTCCTGGAAGCTCTGCCGCTGTTTCTGCGTTCCAGGCATTTTCTGTTGGCATCACTTCTACCACAGTTTTGCCCTCGCTTGTCAGATTGCCTAGTATTATACCACAGCACTCTTCTGGATAGGTAGTTTCGGCGTGAGCGCTCATGGTTTGTAGGTGTTTTGGGAGGAGTTTGAGAATCACAAAGAACTTTTAACCGCAGATGGACGCCGAAGTGGATGGACGCAGATAAAGTTATAAGTCTGGGACGATACGTTTAAATAAATTCTACCTTTGGATTGGCAAAGTTGATTAATAGACATACATTTAGGCTTGTTGACCGAAAAAGAAAACGATACAAGCCTCCAACGCGCGATCATGGGCAGCAAAAAATGCGCTCTTCTAATTATTTAAGCCCCTGGATTCATCCGTGGGCTAATCATTTTGAATTTTGAATTGATAATTTTTTGAATTTTGAATTGATAATTTTGAATTTGAGCGTATCCCTCACGGGACGCCTCTGGCGCTCAGCGAGTGACCTCCTGTGTTAGCTGCTTGCTTAAGAGTCGGAAAGCTAAAAAAAATTTAGTTTGCTAAACTTTTATGTACGAACCTTAATGTAATGAGTGTATCCCGCTCAATAGAACTGTTTTTCTTATGTGTCGATTAGTTGGCTACCTTGGCGATCGCATCCAATTAGATGAGTTGCTCTATAAGCAGGAGCATTCCCTCTACAACCAAAGTTACAACCCTCTTGAATTAAAGTCAGGAGTCGTTTGTGCAGACGGGAGCGGTGTAGGCTGGTATGATGAAGCGGGTAAACCATTCATTTACCGGAACACTATCCCGATGTGGAACGACCCGAACCTGAAAGAGTTGAGCCACTACGTACAATCTACTTGTGCGCTGGGCTATGTCCGACTCACTGGAACGGGTGAATCGCTCGATATTAGCAACTGTCAGCCATTTCGCAGTGGCAACCTGTTGTTTGTGCATAATGGCGAGATTACAAACTTTCAAGAGACGCTGTATAGACCGATACGTGACAGCCTTTCTGATTCCACATACCGTCTCATTAAGGGCATGACTGACTCTGAACACATCTTTGCCCTGCTAGTGGAAATGTGGCAGTCGTCTCCAAACAGCACCCTGTTGTCAGCCTTACGTGCCACGCTACAAAAATTGACGCACCTGGCTAAAGAACACGACACCAGCTTTAGTGCCAATGTCATTGTCAGTGATGGTCAAGCGATCGCGGCAAGTAGGTATGCCTACGGCATACAAGCCCCTACTCTTTATTGGTCTTGCGATGATGCAAACCACCCGACCCGAGTTACTATTGCCTCTGAACCGTTATCCGACCAAAATTGGACACCTTTCCCCGACCAAAGTACCCTGTTTGTTCAATCAGAGTCATTACAGCCAACAACTTCTTTGATCATGTCTGAGCTTCCGTATTTTTAAGCGAGTCTTTTCTGACCTTTGCCTTTTATTAGCTGTGCGTCAAATGGTACACTTTCTTCGTGCTCACGCTTAATGTATATCCTATCTGAATTTCAGGGTGTAACTCCTCAAGTTTAAGCTACCGTGAATCTTCCTGCTCACCGCTGATGAATATTGTAATTTCAATGCTCCTCTGGAATTGTCCTAGGTAAGAATAGACACTTTACCAGTTTCAATATCGTAACAAGCACCGACGATTTTGAGTTGACCTTTGCGGATGAGTTTAGCCAAAATCGTTGAGCTTTCCTGTAATTTTTCTGCCTGATATTGAATGTTGGCTATAATTGCATTCTCTTGGATGTCGCCTGTTCTCAACTTGACTCTTTCTACGGCTGGTTTGATCCCTTCAACAACAAAGCCTATTCTGCCAGGAACAGGTTCTTCTTGAAGCGCCTCTGCTACAGCACCACATTTTCTATGACCCAAAACCACAATCAGTTGAGAACCCAATATTGCTGTAGCGTATTCCAAGCTACCTATAACCATATCACTGGCGACATTACCAGCCACTCGCACGACAAACAAATCCCCAAGTCCCTGGTCGAAAATAATTTCCGCTGGTACTCTAGAATCTGCACAACCAAGTATAGACGCAAAAGGATATTGACCTTTAGCAACCAATCGCAAGCGTTCTAACGATTGGTCGGGGTATTTTCGCTTTTGGTGTAAAAATCGTTGATTTCCATCCAATAATAGTTCTAAAGCTTTGTCCCCGTTGACTGGATTGGGATTTGCTGGACTTGCATCAGCAACTGCGGCTTGTAGAGCAACAGCTTGCTGTTTTTGCCAAAGAAGGCTACCGCCAACTGCAAAGCCTCCCACACCTGCAAACTTCATGGCAGTATACACACTCAGGGGAACCCCCGCAACGCACTGCCTCAAAAAACTACGACGCCCTACAAATCCATTGATTCGACTCATCAGTCTGTCTCAGTTAAGGGAACCCTGCTGACAACAGCTTCTCAAACTCTACAAGGATGTAAGAGTGAGCAAGGACACGGTTTAAGAGTCATTTAATTTTCACTAGTCATTAGTCAAAAATCTTTGACTTTTGACTAATGACTAGTGGGCTTTACCTGCTCCCAAGTACAGTTCGCCTACCTTGGGATCATGCAATAATTCCAAACCGGGACCTGAGATAGCATCGCGCCCAGACTCTAGGACGTATCCTCGATGAGCCATTTCCAAAGCTTTACGGGCGTTTTGCTCTACTAGTACAATCGCCGTACCACTTTGGTTAATTTGTTTTATCTGCTCAAAAACTTGTGTTACTAGGATAGGAGACAAAGCCGCTGAAGGTTCATCTAAAAGCAGTAAGCTGGGTTCCAACATCAAAGCTTTCCCCATTGCTAACATTTGGCGTTCACCACCTGAGAGGGTTCCAGCGCGTTGCTGACGGCGATCGCCAAGCTTGGGGAACATAGTATATATTTTATCTTTGAGTGGTTTCAGGGGAACATTGCGGACGAAAGCGCCCATTTCTAAATTTTCTTCTACGCTGAGGGAGGGGAAGACATTGGCAATTTGCGGTATGTAGCACATTCCCCGCTGAACAATTTGATTCGACTTTAGCCCAGTGATATTCTCGTCTTTGAAGGTAATTGAGCCTGTATGTGGGGTTAAAAGCCCAAAAATGGTTTTCGCTAAGGTAGATTTACCAGCACCATTAGGACCAATCACTGTTACCAATTCTCCCCGTTCCACCCGAAAATTCACACCTTGCAGAATATCCACGTCTTTGATATATCCAGCGTGGACATTTTTCACTTCTAGGAGGGGAGACGAATGAGTGAGCGAATCAGACATAATGTCCTTTATTATAAATTCAAAATATAGTTACTTTAAAATACAGTTATTTTGCTCAAAATTAAACGATTTAACTATATACCAAGACAAACACAGCGCCAAAATGAAAAAACATAGGTAAAAAACCTATGTCTTAAGTTTTATGTCTTAAGTTTTATGTTAATGGCTACTGAATTTGAAATTAAGCAGCTTTTGTTTTCTTTCTACGGATGTAGGCAAAGTAGATTCCGAGTAAAGATACAGCTGCTAAGCTTGTAGGTTCTGGAACCTCACGTGGTTTGTCAGAGACAGTAATTTGACCGCTGACTGTCTCACCATTATCACCTGCCTCTCCAATGTATAAGTACAGTGGACTGGTTGTGGGAATGGGATTTTTGAGGTTAAACACAATTTTTCCGCCATCACCTAAACTGACGAATCCAGAAGCAGTTTCGTTAGCTATGGAGTTGCCATCAAAATTTTGCAGAGTGGCGAGTGAGTTGTCAACAATACCGCCAGTTACACCAAATAACTCTCCTGGATCGGCAGGAGAACGCTGGGTTCCTGGGGTGAAGAAAGTTCCGGAGGAAGTAAAATCGAAGACGTTTAACCCTGATAAGTTTTTGGCGTCTGTGGCATTGTCAACCAAGACGTTGCTAATCTTGATGGCATCGAAATCAAAACCGCTAAATTTCCCAGGTGCACCCGCTGTTCCATTGATATCGCTGATATCAATGGAAATGATATCGAAGCCAAGATTGGAGAGATCGGCACGGTAGACACCAGTCGTACCAGAACTACCACCAGTTAAGCCTTGTAGCTTTGTAAAATTGAGACCCAGTGTGCCCGCTGTAGCACTGTAAGCAGACGTCAGGGTCATTGCTACAGTCGCCAGACTTAACGTTAAGATATTGCCTATCAGGGGTACGCTTAACCGTTGCATGAGTTTACCTACGTAGGACAGCTATATTTATGTATACGTAAACGCACCTGCCATTTCCGAACAATAAATATTTTATGTTACTTTTTTAAATCTTTATCCAGTACTATTACTGTAAAAACAGGCATCTTAAAGATTTTGCCTGTTTTTCAAAAATGTTAACCGTTTATACGACTTATCTACGGTGTTTTTTGTAAATCGGGTCGTTCTTCTGGGACGATCGCGCCTTCTACTGGACAAACTTGGATACATATGCCACAGTCAATGCAAGTGGCAAAGTCAATCCAGTACCAATCAGTTCCTTTGACGTTTTTGCTAGGACCAGGATGAATGCAAGCTACCGGACAGGCGTCTACGCAATCAGCGACACCTTCACAGACATCAGTAACAATCGTGTGCGGCATAGTTCCCCTCTACTTGGATCAAAATTGCTGTGTTTCTTCAGCTGTATCTAGCGTAGCAACAATACTGAGTCACTAGTCCAGCAGTGATTTGTTCTTGGTCTTTGACTAATGACTCAAGGGTAATCAAGCAATTGTCCGAAGGACGCGGCTTCGCTGATCGCTGAGCAAAAATTGTTTTGGATGTACAAAAAGCTTCATGGGCTAGAAACACAATCATTAGTGATTCAGGAGAGGGAGAACTACGCCGATTCCATATTTCGTGCAACGGGCGCAATGCCTTGTGTAACTCTCAAAATTAAAGCAAGTGAAAATATTATCCCAATGAGGATTGCAGAATTTAGAAAAACAATTAATAGTAAATTTAAGTATTTTTGTCTAAAAACATCTATTTCAAGAGCAAATAGCTCTTAGCCACCTTTACTTAACCGAGGCTGTGATGGAGAAACCTGCTGATACCCAATTTCCAATTCACGACTTGCTGAAACGGCGCTGGAGTCCCTTGGCATTTTCCAGCCAACCTATTGAAAAAGAAACGCTTGAGAGTTTGCTAGAAGCAGCGAGTTGGGCTGCTTCTTCTTATAATGAGCAGCCTTGGCACTTTATCGTTGCTACTAAAGATAATCCAGAGGAATTCAACCGTCTGTTGAGTTGTTTGGCAGAAGGAAATCAAGTGTGGGCGAAGAACGCTCCTGTTTTGATGATTTCAGTGGCGAAGCTTTACTTTGAGAAGAATGGTGTAGAAAACCGTCATGCATTTCACGATGTTGGGGCGGCTGCTAGCAATCTAGCAATTCAGGCGACTTCCCTAGGTTTGTTTATCCACCAAATGGCAGGATTTGACGTGGCGAAGGCGAAGGAGTTGTACAGCATTCCCCAGAGGTATGAGCCAGTCGCTGCGATCGCCATTGGGTATCCAGGCGATCCCGAAACATTACCAGAACAATACCAACAGCGCCAGTTTTCTCCACGCCAGCGTAAGCCGACACAGACGTTTGTATTTACTGGAGGTTGGGGACAAACTTCGCCTGTGGTTAAGAATTAGGGTTGGAAACTGCTAGGAGAGAACATCGCTATTACCAAAGCAATGTCTCTGAACCAGAGTAGTGTCCTAGTTGAAACATTGCCGAAAATAACGGAATTCGGCAATGTTATACCAGCAGTTGTTCCATTGAACGCTATTGAAATTCAAGCTAAAAACCGTTCCTGATTGGCAGAAACGGTTAAGAGCAGAGTAACCTGTATTAATTGATTAAGTGCTTGGCTGAATAACTATCTCATCTGTAAGCTTTGTACAGATTTGGGAAGATTTTAACCGGCAGCTTGTAATCGGTGTTTATCCAATAGACATCTCTAGAAATTAGATTTTAGATCAAACAGCATAATGGTCTCAAACTTATTTTCCGAGAGGTCTAATACTTTTTTATGAGCAGCCGGTGTAGATAACCACAACGGCGAATGGATTACTCTTTGATCGCTGCTGGTATTTCCTCTTCGATCGCTGCTGGTATTTCCTCTTCGATCGCTGCTGGTATGTCCTCTTCAATCGCCGATGGTATGTCCTCTTCAATCGCCGATGGTACGTCCTCTTCAATCGCCGATGGTACGTCCTCAGCCACAACTTCTTCAGTAGTTTCAGTTGCTGCTGCTACAGGAATAGCACCTTGCTGCTTAGCTAACATCTGTTCCCGATACTTAGCAGCCATTTCCTCTGCCTTGTCATATACCAAATCGCGATTCTTAATCATGTCACCTGGTTCGGGTTCCAGTTGTTTGGTAGACAGGGAAATGCGACCACGTTCTGCATCCAAGTCAATGATCATGACTTTCACTTCGTCATTGACATTGAAGACACTATGAGGGGTATCTATATGCTCGTGGGAAATTTCTGAGATGTGCAGTAGACCGCTGACGCCGCCAATATCGATAAAGGCACCGTAGGGTTTGATACCGCGCACAGTACCAATCACTACCTCACCAACTTCTAAGCGGTTCATCTTGCGCTCAACCAGCGCTCGACGATGAGATAAAACAAGACGGTTACGCTCTTCGTCTACCTCTAAGAACTTCAAGGGCAGTTCTTCGCCTACCAATTCTTCTTTCGGTTTGCGGGTGCTGATATGGGAACCGGGAATAAAGCCACGTAATCCTTCTATCCGCACCAAAGCTCCACCTCGATTGGTGGCAAAAACGCCAGAACGCACAGTTGCATCTTCTGCCTGCAACTGCCTGACGCGTTCCCAGGCTCTCATATACTCAATACGGCGAATCGATAGCGTCAGTTGACCATCTTCGTTTTCATCAGTAAGGATGAAAAATTCCCGCGTTTCGTTCGATTGTAATACTTCTTCCGGGCTATCTACCCGGTTGATAGACATTTCTTGTATAGGTATATATGCTGCTGTTTTAGCACCTATGTCAATCAGAGCGCCGCGTGGCTCTATACTGAAAACTGTACCTGGTACTATATCACCTGGGCTAAAATGATAATCGTACTTATCTAGTAGAGCGGCGAAATCGTCGTGTGTAAATCCAATTTCAGGAGCGGTTAATTTCTGATTGACCATGCTGATTGTTTCCCGGTTATTATTCTCCGTAAAGGTTATGCCTCCTCGCGATGTATATGCAAGAGCCGAATGGGCATTCCACACCTACATCCTTTTTCATACTAGCGCAGAAAAGCTGATCTGAACACAGAACCTTCCAGATCGTACATTATATCATAATTCATCTATTCTTTTATCTTAGTCAATAGTTAATTATCAATAATCGCTGCATTCACTTTTCTTTTTACGGTCAGGGCGCAAGGCGGTCTTGCGCCCCTACGTCCGGTGCTAGTTAACACCTCATCCCAGTCGGGAACTTGGTGTCCTACTTCTCTTCTTTCCTTTCAATGCGAGGAGGTTCGCGGAAGGCGATCGCAAAGAAGAGAGTTCCTATTGCCAAAGTCAAAATTAAGATGTAAGCAACGCTTTCCATAGCTTTAATTCCTGCCGATTTACCCACCAATATTAGTGTACCAAGCTACAGGAAAGAATGGTCTAGGGAATTGGGGGTTAGGGATTGGGGATGAGGAAGAATTCTTCCTGTTCCCAGTCACCAGTCCATAGTCCCTCTCATTAGACCATTCTTAACTTTTCGCTACAAAGTTTAGAGAGCTTCCTTCCGGCGGGTTGACTTGTCACCCACTTTCTGGAACAGACCCCATTCAACTTGTTCTTCGAGATCCGCATCAACACCAGCAAACACATCTCGGTAGATTGTCCGAGACCCGTGCCAGATGTGACCAAAGAAGAACAGCAGCGCAAATACAGCGTGTCCAAAGGTAAACCAACCTCTGGGAGAGGTGCGGAATACACCATCAGAGTTCAAGGTTTCCCGGTCGAATTCAAAGATTTCGCCGCCTTGAGCCTTACGGGCATACTTCTTCACATCAGCTGGGTCTTTGAAAGTTTGACCATCCAAGTCGCCACCGTAGAAGCTAACGGTAACACCAGATTGCTCAAAGCTATTCTGTGATTCTGCCCGACGGAAAGGAATGTCAGCACGGACAATGCCATCTTTGTCGGTCAAAAGGACTGGGAAGGTTTCAAAGAAGTTCGGGAGACGACGTACTGCCAACTCGCGACCTTCAGCATCTGTGAACACCGCATGACCTTGCCAAGATTGGGCAATTCCATCACCCTTATCCATCGGACCTGTACGGAATAGACCGCCTTTAGCAGGGCTATTGCCGACGTAATCGTAGAACGCGAGTTTTTCCGGAATTTGTGACCAAGCTTCAGAAAGGCTTGCACCTTCACCAACGCTTGCTTGGACGCGGCGATCAATCTCTTGCTTGAAGTAACCCTGATCCCACTGATAGCGGGTAGGACCAAACAGTTCGATTGGGGTGGTAGCGTTACCGTACCACATGGTGCCAGCAACAACGAAGGCTGCGAAGAAGACAGCAGCAATACTGCTGGATAGTACAGTTTCGATGTTACCCATCCTGAGAGCTTTGTAGAGCCTTTCGGGGGGTCTAACTGTCAGGTGGAATAAACCAGCGATAATACCTACGACGCCAGCAGCAATATGGTGAGCGACGACACCACCCGGGTTAAACGGGTTAAAGCCATCTGGTCCCCACTCCGGTGCCACTGCTTGGACATGACCCGTTATGCCGTAGGCATCAGAAACCCACATTCCAGGTCCAAACAATCCGGTGAGGTGGAAAGCACCAAAACCAAAGCAGAGTAGACCAGACAAGAACAGGTGAATGCCAAACATTTTTGGCAAGTCAAGGGCGGGTTCACCAGTGCGGGGGTCTTGGAACAATTCCAAATCCCAGTAAACCCAGTGCCAAACGGCAGCTAAGAACAGCAAACCGGAAAGAACGATGTGAGCAGCGGCGACGCCTTCAAATGACCAAAAACCGGGATCGGTTGATGGACCGCCAGTAACGTTCCAACCGCCCCAAGATTGGGTGACGCCTAAGCGTGCCATGAAGGGCAGCACGAACATGCCTTGACGCCACATCGGGTTGAGTACTGGGTCGCTGGGGTCATAGATAGCCAGTTCGTACAAAGCCATCGAACCAGCCCAGCCTGCCACCAACGCTGTATGCATCAAGTGTACAGAAATTAGCCGCCCCGGGTCATTCAGAACAACTGTATGTACTCGGTACCAGGGTAGTCCCATCGACTACGGTCCTCCTCGATGATTTATGTTTACAAAGCAATTTTTCAGTTTTTGTTATTGCCACTGGAATTTATCCACAGCTTTGTCTTATGAGTCAGAGACTGTGGTTAATTTGGCAAGGCTTACTAAGCTACGGAACCATTATCCCGTAGAGTAACAATCGCCAAGCAAAAAATGAGAATGTTTAAAAAATTGTAACTTTTGATGGAGCTGTTTGCAAGCCTGTAAACATAAGGATTTACGTAGCTTGACAGTTTTTCAAGCTACGTAACCCAGGCGGTGTGGAGGAGTTGTGAGGTGGAGGTGCCCTTTAAAGTTCTTAACTTGTGCCTTACACCCCTACAGCTAAACGACAGATTCAATGTTTTGCAGTTGGCATCTAGCTGATGCCGTTCCCAAGCGTTCAATCACCTGTTCGGCACTCATCAACCGCTTGAGTACGACTTGACCGATCGCTTGACCAGATTTATTGACTTGTACTTGTGTTGTAGGCTTCACTTCCACGGTTAAAACAACATCTTCAACCCGATAAAGCCACAGCACTTCGTTTTGTTCTACTAGACAGATATTCATTCGCTGAATGTCTGGTTGGCGTCGCCATGCGGTTATCTGCCAAAGTCCATCAGATGCCCACACTCTGCCAATTGTCCAACCCTCAGATAGAAAGAAGTATTTCACACTTTTAGTCTCGCTATTACGCTCGAAATCTACTAATTTTGATTGTCGTGATAGTGTTCGTCGATTACCCGCTCGCTAAGTATTTTTGCTTAGATTGAGATGCACAGCAGACAAATCCCTAATTTACACCTTTTCGGCTACGCGAAAAGCTTAACAAATCTTTGCACTGGAAAAGTGTAAATTTAAAACAAATTTAGACACTATTTATATGTTTAATTAAATAAAAAATTTTCCGTTATTCAGGAACATTAAACTCTATATCTTGGTCTAAAACTCTTTGTTTTTCCAGTAAAGGGTTACATAAAGTTATATTGTTAACTCGCTACGCCAATACACTTAACAAACAAAGAACTCAGGACTCACAAAACCACGAGAGGGTTCTCCTAAATTCTGAATTCTTTTTCAGGCTTTTTGCCAAACATATAGTAAAATAGCTGACCACTAAGTTTAAAAATACCCAATCTTATGACCAGGTTTTCCTTGTCCGCGAGACAGTGGAGTCAAATTACTAAATTAGTTTCTTTATTTTGTTTATGTTTACTTTTGGTGGTGAGTTGCTCAAGAAGCCAACAAGTCACGACAATATCATCTAGTTCAGCAAATAGCTTAACAGGGAATGGTCGCATCACTATAGGTACAACGCTAAATCCCCGTACCCTTGATCCAGCGGATGCTTATGAATTGCAGTCGCTTGGGTTGGTGTACAACATGAGCGATCGCCTCTACGATTATGAACCAGGAAGCACTGAAGTTAAGCCGCAGTTAGCCACAGCTTTACCCAAAGTGAGTCAAGATGGTTTAACATACACAATCCCCCTGCGTCAGGGAGTCGTGTTTCATGATGGAACTCCCTTCAACGCCGAAGCGATGGCGTTTAGTCTTGAACGCTTTATCAAAAACGGCGGTAAACCTTCTTTCTTACTAGCGGATGTTGTGGCTTCAGTCAAAGCCACTGGTGAGTATGAGTTAACGATACAACTGAAAAAACCGTTTGCAGCGTTTCCTGCGCTGCTGGCGTTTTCAGGCGTTTGTCCCGTTTCTCCCAAAGCTTATGAAATTGGTAAGGGGAAATTTAAGCCAAATATCTTTATTGGTACTGGTCCATATAAATTAGCGCGGTATGGTACAGATTCCTTACAATTTGATGTCTTTGATAAATACTGGGGAGAAAAACCAGCCAATATTGGCATTAATTTGCAATTTCTCACCAGTGGGGCTAATTTGTATAATTCCTTCCGTACAGGTGCAGTCGATGTCGCTTACCTGTCTTTGGAACCAGACCAAATTCGCAGCTTAGAAGCAAGCGCTAAAAAAGGTGATTGGCAAGCGATTACAGCTCAAGGTAGTGTAGTCAGTAACTTGGTTTTAAACCGGAATCAAAAACCTCTAGATCAACTAGAAGTTCGACAAGCCATAGCTGCAATGGTTGACCGTCCACTGATGAATCAGCGGGTCTTATTAGGTCAAGCTAGTCCCTTATACAGCATGGTACCGAAAACGTTTGAGGTTTCCCAGCCATTATTTAAAGATAAATACGGCGATGGCAATGTAGACAAAGCCAAACAATTGTTAACGACTGCTGGCTTCTCGAAAGAGAATCCAGTCAAGCTACAAATTTGGTATCCAGCGAGTTCCCCTATTCGCAGTTTGGCAGCACAAATACTAAAAGCTTATGCCGATAAATATATGGATGGAATGCTGCAATTTGAAGTCAACACTGTAGACGGTGCTACCTTCTATGGAGGTATCGCTAAGAGTTTTTATCCAACTGCTTTGCTCGATTGGTATCCAGATTTTCTGGACGCAGATAATTACATTCAACCCTTTTTGGGTTGCGATAAAGGGTCAGACGCAAAGGGATGCGAAGAGGGTGGTAGTCAGACACAAGGTTCGTTTTACTACAGCGAAACCATGAACAAGCTGATTGAAGACCAACGTAAGGAGCAAAACCCGCAAGTGCGGAACCAAATTTTTGCAAACATTCAAGCACAAATAGCCACCGATGTCCCTTATGTTCCTTTATGGCAAAACAAAGACTATGTATTTGCCCGTAAAGGAGTCAGCGGCGTGCAACTTAACCCGACTCAAAATCTCATTTACCAAACAATCAAAAAATAGTCAAAAGTTAGTAGTTAATGGTTAGTAGAAAAACCAACAACTAATGTACAGACGCGCCATGGCGCGTCTCTACAACTATCAACTATCAACTATCAACCAACAACTAACATATTATGTCTCGTTCAAAAGCCTTACAGTATTACATTATTGCCCGTTTACTTTTAGCTCCGTTGATGCTATGGACTGTAACCACAGCCGTTTTTCTCTTACTACGTGCAACGCCAGGAGATCCAGTAGATGCAATTCTCGGTGGACGTGCGCCAGAAAGTGCTAAGGAGGAATTGCGAAAACAACTGGGTTTAAATCTTCCCATATGGCTGCAGTACCTAAATTACATGGGACAATTGCTGCGTCTGGACTTAGGAACTTCTATAGCGAGTCGTGGACAAGCTATTTGGGAGGTAATTGGGCAATATTTCCCAGCAACTGTGGAATTAGCGGTTTGCAGTATGGCGATCGCACTGATAGTTGGAATTGGGATTGGTATTCTTTCTGCTTCTCGCCCTGGAACTTATTTAGATGTTGGCGGGCGATTATTTGGTATTATCACATACTCACTCCCCATGTTTTGGGCTGGGATGATTCTGCAATTGATTTTTGCAGTACAGCTAAATTGGTTTCCTTTGGGAACGCGCTTTCCTACAACTATGCCAGCGCCACAGGGTATCACTGGTTTGTATACAATTGATAGTGTATTAACTGCAAATTTCAGTCAATTTTTCACTGCTTTGCACTATTTAGCACTTCCGAGTATCACCTTGGGAGTTTTGCTGAGTGGTATTTTTGAGCGAATTGTGCGAGTGAATTTAAAGCAAACTTTGCAAGCTGATTATGTGGAAGCTGCGCGTGCAAGAGGTATTCCTGAAAGAAATATTTTATTTTCTCACGCTTTAAAAAATGCTCTTATTCCGGTAATTACCGTTATGGGTTTAACCTTTGCTTCACTTTTAGGTGGGGCAATTTTGACTGAGGTAACATTTTCTTGGCCCGGATTGGCAAATAAGTTATATGATGCCATTAATGCGCGGGATTATCCTTTGGTGCAGGGAGTTCTAGTATTTTTTGCGGGAATTGTGGTCATTGCTAGCATTGTGATTGATATTATCAATGCTTATGTAGATCCACGAATTAGGTATTAGGAAATAACTTATTTTGCACTCACAGCTTGATGTGTAAGTTTTCAGAATCAATCTGAAAACTTTTTTATGAACCGCCAAGACAAGAGAGGACGCAGAGAAAAGAAGAGGATTGGTTTTCAGGTATGATGTTATCTTTTAAAGTTTACAAATAGCTTTGAGAACTTGTAGTAACTCAATCGCACTTTCAGGTTCCATTAAGTTTAGAAATGGCATTAATTGATAAGTTGGGTGATTTTCCTGTAAGATATAGACAAACTGATAACGCTGTCCGTTAGTCGTCAAACCCCAGAGTGATTTTTGATGTTTCAGATTGTTCTGAGCGTATGTAAGCAATTGCGGTAAGCCCTCTGATGGATCAATACTACTGTTTTTAGATTCAATGACCAAAATCCAAAAATATGCTTTAGCTGTTGTCTTTTGAGCTTTATTGACAGCTAAAATATCCATTCGCCCTGTAATTTTAGTATCTTCATCTGTAATATCAATATCTCCGATTTCTTCTTCCAAGCTAATCTTAATAGGATAGCGATAAAATCCAGCTAATCGCAATAATGGAAAGAGCGTTAAAGCTTTAACAAGTCCTTCCGAAACTTTTCCTTCTATTAGGTAACTATCAAAATCATTCCGAATTTGGATGAGTTCCTGTTGCTCAGATTCAGTTAAATGTTCGAGAGATAAGATAGGAGAAAATGAACTGTTGTACTGTCTTTGGAAGTCGAAAAGACGGTGAACATCTGCAAGTGTTAGGTTTTTTGCTTGGAGAATTGTCATAGATTTAATTGTTTTAAGAGTTATTTACTAATTTTAGTAGTTTGGTATTTGAGCAAAATACTGGTTGAAGCAATTAATGAATGTTTATGCCGCAGCTACAGCGCTAAAAACTGTGTATAGCAGAATTCAGGACTCAGAGGATGTCTGAGAAGTCAAAAATGTCATGCTGAACGGAGCGACAGCGTAGTGAAGCATCTCAAGCCTACGCCTCAAACTCTGGATTCTTCGTTCCGCTTCGCTACACTCAGAATGACAAAATATACCTTTCATATACTTTTCAGACATCCTCTCAGGAGTCAGGAGTCAGAAGTAAAAACGGCTTTATATGTCAATACGGTTGCTGTTAAGGTTGATGTGTAAAAAATCATGTGTGTAGAGACGCGCCATTGTGTAGAGACGCGCCATCCGAGAGTTCTACATTGTGTTCCTGATAAGGACTCTGGTGTTATCTGAACGGTATTGAGATCAATGGTGCGTTGCGCTTCGCCATAACACACTCTACTTAATATTTTTTTAACTTTTTATCGTGTCCTTACGACAGCTTGTTGTGATCTAAGGACAGCTTGTTAGGATCTAACGACAGCTAGTTGTGATCTAACGACAACTTGTACATTCCTAACGACAGCGTGTTGTGATCTAACGACAACTTGTACATTCCTAACGACAGCTTGTTGTGCAATGGCGATCGCCTGGTTTTAGTTGTTCTGTGGCAAGATTTTTTGTGTAGAAATTGAGTGCGATGCTCCGAAAGGGAGCCGCCTCTTAGGCGATCGCTCTTGTTATAAGCTGTTGTGCCTTTAATTTACACAATTTGGGCGGGCAAGATGCTCCGAAGTTTGCTCAACGGGGGGAACCCCCGCACGCAACTTCTCTCCACCCCACAAGAGTTTCATTTAAAGATGGTGTGCAAATTATAGGATTTTGAGCTTACTGGCAAATCCTCACACTCTAAAAGCGTTACTTAGTCATTAGGTGTTATATTCTTCAGTAATTTAACTCTTATAATTGCCTAAATGAGCGGTGCTATTTCTGTAAAAATCCTGTTTTTAGCAGCCGATCCGAGTGATGCTTCTCGGTTACGTTTAGGGCAAGAGTTCCGAGATATTAAAGAAAGATTGCGAATAGCCAAAGCGCCAGAAAAATATCAGCTAGAACAGCGAGAGTCAGTTCGCGTAGGGGATATTACTCAAGCTATATTTGATTTTGAGCCAATTATTATACATTTTTCTGGACATGGCACAAGTCAGGGAGAACTTTGCTTTGAGAATGAAGTGGGCAAATTCCAGCCTGTGAAGCCTGATGCTTTGGCAGCAATGTTTGAGTTGTTCGCACGGCACGTAAATTGTGTGGTGCTAAATGCTTGCCACTCTGAAATTCAGGCAAAGGCGATCGCTCAACATATCCCGTTTGTGATTGGGATGAATGACGCAATTGGCGATAAAGCTGCGATCGCCTTTGCTGTTGGTTTTTACAAAGCATTAGCGGCAAATCGTTCGATTGAAGATGCTTATAAGTTTGGCTGTGTAGAGATTCAACTACAAGGTATTCCAGAGCATCTCAAACCAGTTATTTATGTAAAAAAAGACCTAATTCCTGCTTCAAAACCGAAAGCAGAAAGGGCAATTCCCAACCCCTTCATTCCCCAGCATGGCAGAGTAGAAGATTCGCAACTGTTCTTTGGAAGAGAACGCGAAATGCAGCGGGTGTTTGAGGTTTTAAATAGCGGTAGTAGTGTGGCTTTAATAGGAGAAGAGGGTATGGGCAAATCCTCGCTGCTATGGGCGATTTGCCAACAAGCGAAAAATCGCCTGCAACCACTGCGTCAGCCAGTTTTTTTAGATTTGAATTATATAGATAATGAAGAGGACTTCTACAGCGCGTTGTGTCACGAGGTTGGTATCGCGGAATGTACAGGGTATATGTTAACCCGGAATTTGAAAGCACATAAAAATAAAGTGCTGCTGGCTTTAGACAATGTAGGAAAGATGACTTGGCAGGGGTTCACCCGTGGAGTACGGGATAAGTTGCGCGGTTTAGCTGAGGGAAGCAATGCGCCGCTAAAGCTGATTTTAGCTGCGACTGAACCACTCAACGATTTGTTTAATGATAGTCATGATCAAGGTAAGACATCACCGCTGGCGGGTATTTGCCAGGAAGAACACATTCAGCCTTGGGATGAAACCACCATGCGTGCTTTTATTGCCAATCGTCTGGCGGGGACTTCTGTGAGTTTTACTGAGGAGGAGATTGTGCAACTGGTGCAGGAGAGTAGCGGACATCCTCGGAAACTCATGCAGCTATGCTATCGAACTTATGCGCGGTATGTGGAGGAGGTGCAATGACTCTTCCGCGTTTTGAGGAACCTCACCCCCCTACCCCCCTCTCCGCAAGCAGAGAGGGGGGAGTATTTCATACGTGTCAACTTAAGTTCAAACACGCAATTTACCGTCGTTTTAGATCCCCCAACAGAGTTAAAAAGGGGGCTAAGATTTTATTTCCCCCCTTTCCAAGGGGGGATTCAGGGGGGATCAAAAATCTCGATGGTACCTTGAAAAATGATCCAATGCTTGTCAATAATGACTTTTGGCTTAAGTTGATACTAATGGGAGTATTTCCACCCCTCCCCATTTGCAGTCCACCACACAAACTTTGCGCGATTTGTAGTGAGCGCTTTAGCGCTAAAGCGCCAACTACAAACTACGCTTACCCGTCATTTTTGGGTTGGCAAACTACCAGCACAGAGAAAGGAGCATTTCTACCCCTCCTCGCTTGCGGAGAGCAGCGCCGTGCGGGGGTTCCCCCCGTTGAGGCGACTGCGGAGGAGGGGCTAGGGGTGGGGTTCTCCGCCGCTGGGATATATAAGGAGAACCTGCAATGAACCAACAACCCCCCGTACCCCGCCTAGACTTAGCCCCCAAACTCAAGCGCCCCCTCTCGCTGTGGAACCCCCTGGATTATCTGCGCCTGTTGTACTGGGTGTTTTACTTCCCCCAGGCTTTGCGGTGGTATTTGGACACCTTTGGGGGTGGATATATTCCTCCACAGGAAATAAATTGGCGAAAGGGATGGGGGTTGCTGCGTCAAAATTCCATTCAGCGGAATTTGCTTTTCCAAGGGTTGGTGTTAACTGTTGTGACACCACTGACGTTGGCTTGGCTTCTTGAGCAAATAAGCGTTCCTATTAATTGGTTAGGCGTGGCGTTTGGCGTAGCGTTTGGCGTGGCGTTTGGCGTGGCGTTTGGCGTGGCGGGCGGTGTGGCAGGCATGGCGTTTGGCTTGGCGTTTGGCTTGGCGTTTGGCGTGGCGCTTGGCATGGCGGGCATGGCGTTTGGCTTGGCGTTTGGCATGGCGTTTGGCATGGCGTTTGGTGTGGCGTATAGCGTTGTGGCGTTTGGCGTGGCGTATAGCTTCGTGGCGTTTGGCGTGGCGTTTGTAGCGTTTGGCGTGGTGTATAGCTTCGTAGCGGGCACGACGTATAGCTTCGTGGCGTTTGGCGTGGCGTTTGGCTTCATAGCGTCGTTATGCGTGGCGTTAGGGGTGGCGATGCTCCGTCCAGAAAATTGGCTTTTGAGTTTACCTCTTGTTCTGCGGTTCCCCCAGAATAGACAATGGCAAATTCCCCATGTCACTTCACTTCCCCTTTACTCTCTGTCTTCTCGGCTGAAAATTTGGCTGCGTCGAGACTGGGAGACTGGTTTGCATAATGCCAACCAATTGCTGGCTTACACTCTTCAATTCATCGCCGTGATTCAAGCTGTGAATCTGGTGCTCGCAGAAACGCCTCCAGAGCAAGTCGTCTTTCGTGTCGTTCAGCTAGCTGAAGATCCTTTTGATTGGCGACTCCTGTGTTTTGCCTCAGCTTCTCTCAATGAAACACTCAAATCAAATTTTGTCGAAAATTTTCCTGTGTTAACTCGTCGTCGGCAAGAACAACAGCAAGCTCGTTTTTTCACAGACACTCGCTTAGACACTCCCGCCCGTGCTGCTGCGGCTGGTTTCTGGCATCTGCACGAAAAAGAACCAGCGAAAGCTCAGGAGGCTTTTGCAGTCGTGCGTTCTCTCCTCTACGGTGAAGAAATGTTCACCCTCGCCCAAACTCTAGCAGCTTTTAACCAAGCTAACGAACCAGACGCGATCGCTGCTGTTCAAATTCCTCCCTTTCCACAAGAACCTTTGCTGCGTCCAGTGACCTGGCAAACTCTCACCTCTCTACGTTCTGTCGTTGAGAATGCCAAGATTATACAGCGCAGTCGGTCTGCTTATCTACGCTCCTCAGCTCTCAACCGTGCTTTAGGGGAACTCACAGAAATTCTAGATAATCCTGATACTCTGCCGCAAGCTGAACGCGGGCTAATTGTAGACATCGCCCAGACTTGGAGAAAAGCCTTGGAGAGAATAGCCAAGGAAGTCGGGGAAATTTCCATCACTGAGCCTGTGAGTAATCCTTACATCATTGGCGATCCAGTTGTAGGCGATCGCTTCGTTGGACGGGAAGACGTGATCAGACAGTTGCAGGAGTTGTGGATGAGGGGTTCTCAACTCCAATCTATCGTAATCTACGGTCACAGGCGGATGGGCAAAACTTCTATCCTGCGGAATGTCGCCAGTTTTGTAAAAGCAGGTGTACAAGTAGCTTATGTCAACCTCTTAGAAGTTGCAGATGCTCCCGAAGGAGTGGTAGAAGTGCTGATGGCGATTTCTGATGCCATTTCTGAAGTGATGCAAATTCCACCTCCAACCAATGAGGATTTGCTGAGTCTTCCGCAACGAACGTTTACAAGATACTTGACACAGGTGGAGGGAGAACTAGGGACTAAGGGTTTGATTGTCGCGTTAGACGAGTTTGAGAAAATTGAGGAACTGATTGAGGCGGGAAAAATCCCTGTAGATTTTATGGGATATCTCCGGGGGTTAGCGCACAAAAGCTCTAAAATCGCTTTTGTTCTGGCAGGTTTACACACCTTGGAGGAAATGACAGCCGATTACTTTCAACCTTTCTACGCCAGTGTCATCACTATCAAAGTTGGTTTTATGGAAGCTGGGGCTACTCACCAAATCCTTGCAAATCCATCTCTTGAAGACTTTCCCCTCGACTACACGCCGGAAGCGTTAGATAAAATCTACGAACTCAGCCACGGACAACCTTATCTCGTGCAGCTTGTTGGTTTCCAACTCGTCCGGCGCTACAATGACGAAGTTTTTAACACAGGTCGCGCCCGTGATTCTACATTTACAGTAGAGGATGTGGAAGCAGTTGTCAATGACCAAGATTTCTTCAAACGGGGACGCTACTACTTTGATGGCGTTTGGGGTCAGGCGGCGCGGGGTGCTGCTGGTCAGCAGGCGATACTTAGGGCGTTAGCACCATCACCAGAAGGGCTAAGTATTGAAGCGTTATCTCAAAGTACAAATATAGAAATTGCCGCTTTACAAGAAGCGCTCAATACCCTAAAGCGTCATGATGTCGTTGAAGAAATTGAGGGACACTGGCACATTATTGTAGAACTCTTTCGCCGCTGGGTCTTACAATTGTAGAATATTTTTTCTCTGAAACTGAGCAGATTTCAGGGACAAAATAGACTCGAAGTGTATTATTGATGGCAGAAGATCCATGACATGGACACCTTTAAGAAAACGGATTAATCAGCTGCCACTTGTTATCGCTGGACCAATTCTCAGACGCGCTGACAACAATGTCGTAACTGTATGGATAGCTTTGAAAGAAAGCCGTACTGTTACTCTAGAAATATTTGATACTAATAAAAGAAGACTATTTAGTGGTAGTAGACAAACAACTCAATTTGGTACTTATTTGCACATAGTTGCTGTCACCGCTAAAACTTCATCAAATATACTTTTACATGGTGAAAATTATCTTTACAATTTATATTTTGGTCATGGAGAAACCCTGAGTCAGCCTGGTGTATTAACTCCAGAAGGGTCACTTAAAGATATTACATATCCTCAATACGACTTGCCGAGTTTTGCAATTGTGCCAAGGCGTTTAGATGATTTACGCATTATTCACGGTTCTTGTCGCAAGGCACATGGTGAAAGTCTTGATGCACTTGTGACAGTGGACAAAATGATTAGGGAAGCATTAGAACAAGACCCGAAGAAACGACCGCATCAACTCTTCCTCACAGGCGACCAAATTTATGTGGATGATGTGGCTGATGCCTTACTTTTCATGTTAATGGATGCCAGTCAGACACTTTTGGGATGGTCGGAAACATTACCAGATGTCAAAAATACTGAAGAGTTAAATCCGGGAAAACGTAATATTTTAGCAACACAGACCGCTGGGTTAACAGCAAGCTTTACCAAAATTAACACGATTTGCTGCCTTGCCAAAAGTCATTTATTCACATTAGGTGAATTCTTGGCAATGTATTTATTTGCTTGGAGTGATGTGCTGTGGACTAAACCGGAAGATTTCCCAACATATGAAGATGTTCATCCCGACGCACCAAGATCTGGAAAGGATCGAACTTCATTTAAAGAAGAAATTGGCTATTTACAAGATTTTCAGACAACGCTGAAGGATATCAGGCGTGCATTGGCTAATATTCCCACGTACATGATATTTGATGACCATGAAATTACAGATGACTGGTTTTTGAATATGGCGTGGTGCGATCGCGTCTTCAATAAACCTCTTGGTAGGCGCGTGCTGCAAAATAGTTTACTTGCTTATGCTGTTTGCCAAGCTTGGGGAAACACACCAGAACAGTTTGAGCAAGGAAAACCAGGAGATGCATTGCTGAAAGCTGCTGAGGGGTGGTTAGCTTCTCTTGGTACAAACGCACAACACGAACAAGAAATTGCTTTGCGCATTGGTTTGCCATCCGTTGAAGATATTAGAACAAGTCTGCCAAGGCGAGTCACTCACACAGAAAGTTCTCTAAAATGGCACTACACTGTGATTGGTCCAGAATATGAAGTTTTAGTTTTGGATACGCGCACATGGCGGGAATTTCCAGGCAAGGACTTTGATTTTCCTGCACTTTTAAGCGCTGAAGGTTGCGATGAACAAATATCAAAAGTCGTTCGCCCACAAAATGCACGGGTGACTTTGGTGATAGCGCCCAGTCCGGTGGTTGGCTTACCGTTTTTAGAAGCCGTACAAAAGACAGCTAAAAGTGTTGCAGAAACACTCGGTGCTGCGGCTTGGGCTTTTGACCCTGAAGCTTGGGGTTTGGAAGAAACAGCATTTGAAAGGCTGTTTGCCAGACTCGCACTACGGGCATTACCAGCAGGGCAAAGTCGTGTCATTATCTTATCTGGTGATGTTCACTACAGTTTTGCAGCTCGCTTGCAATACTCGGCAATATGTCCTTTCCAAAGTTCAAAAAATGTCAAAACTGAACTTGTTGTTGCCCAGTTTACGAGCAGTTCGCTTAAGAATGAAGTCAAGGGGTTAGGTGGGAGCCATTCATTACATACAAAGGGTTTTGTTCCTTTTAGGATTATCAAATATATACCAACAGCAGAGATTTTAGGGTGGGAAAACAAAGGAGGAAAGGAACTAGAAATTGGTGTGTTTTATACTTTTGTAGACAACACAGTTCAACATCTTCCTTGGAGGCTCAAAGGTAGTCCGGCGAAAGTAAATTTAGTGCAAGAACGCGATTGCTTTAGAGCATTACAAATTACCAAAAAACCTGAATGGTGGTACCGCATTGACTTTTTGTCAGCGAAAGCAGAAGACATTAATAAACCGAGAAGCTACCATTCCGAGCAATCATATTTTGTCAAAGCACCCCTACCAGGACAAGATCGCAAGCAGCCTTTAGAACAATACCTATCAATGGCAAGAAACCATCGTGATTACCTAGGTAAGAAAGGAAAAGGCAAAGAAGTTGTGGGATTAAATAACATTGGTGAAATCACTTTTGAGTTTGTTGATGGTAAAGAGATAGCTGTACAAACTCTTTGGTGGCGACTGGAAAGCTGGGAAAAGGGCAAGCTTTTGGAACCTTTCCCGTTAACAAGATGTGAAGTATCTCTAGTGTTTGATGACCAAGATTATCCAATGAATGAAGTCCTGAAGGAAATTAAACCTTGAGTCATGAGAATTTTTGGAAAAATCCAAGTTAAGAGTATTTGTAACCTTAGATGCACGCAGACCAATGCAGAAAAATTCTCTGTGTACATCTCTTGTTTATCTGTGATTTCATATTAGAAAATGAACTTTTGAAAGAGGTCTACCCCACATTTTAGATATTTAGGCATCAGTTTGTAACCAATTCTCTAAACTTAACCCTTCTACTCTCTGCAAATCAGAATCATTAGAAACTAAAATTAAACCACGTGTAATTGCTGTAGCAGCTATCAATATATCAGCATCTTGTATTGGTCTGCCTTTTACTTTTAAATCAGCATGAATTTTGCAGGCTTGTTCAATAATTTCTATATCGTCTAAAAATAAAAGTTCATATTTTCGCAAGAAAATATTAAAGTCAGCTAGTTGTTTTGTAGCATTTACAGCAACTAAACCTCTTTTTATCTCGTAGTAAGTTATGCAACTAATAAAAACTTCTTCTCCTAGACTAGTTACTTCCTCCAGCTTTTGTTCTAGAGTAATATTTTTTTTCAAAATATAACTAACAATGTTTGTATCGAGTAAATGTGCCACTCTATTTATCTTCCTTCCACTGCCTCATCAAAAATTTTGATTTGTTCTGGAGTCAAATCGTTGAGGGTTCCGGAAACTGCTTCTAAAACTAAAAGCTTGTCAATTCTACGTGTTAATTCATCATCAGGGATAGCTCTAAATTCTTCAGGCGAAAACTTACCAAAAAGATTGACTAAGTGTTCAATCCTTTCTTGTTTTTTTAATCTCACCATGTAAAAGCTACTACCTTTAAATAAATTCTCCACAATTCGTGAGATGCGGTTTGTGAGTTCTTGAGTATAATTAGAGACTTCTTGCATAAATTTATCCTTAGTTTAATTGTGAGTATTTATCTATTTTAGGCAAGCTGGAGGCATACAAGCTGTTCTTGATTCCGCAAGTGTGGTTCTGGGAAGACAGAGTGCAGTACTTCATATCAAAACCGCTGACCAGTGGTAATTTCAAATCTTATATCTCCCTGGTCGCTAATCCCCAAGTCACCCCGAATGAGCCCAAACGGTGATTTGACTCGCAGTCCTAACCCGTAACCAAACCCACTCCCAGGTTTACCTCGCAGTACACCCGGTTCCCCTAGCACTGTTTTGCCAGATCCAAAATCTGACCCGAAGTCAGCAAAGACAACTCCTCCCACCGACTGAAGAATCGGGAAACGATATTCCATAGAAACCAAGCCATAACTACGTCCACTGGCGACTTTACCACCTCCGTAGCCTCGTACAGAATTCTGTCCACCCAAATCAAACGCTTCTGCTGGTGGAAACTCCCCAATATTTGTACCAGCTTGCAAATTAAAAGCCAACATTTCTGGATTTTCAGTTAAGCGACCATTACCTATCCAAGTGACTGGCACATATAAAATATAGTTTGCCCGCAGTCGGTTGCTGGAAATCTTACCCAGTCCAATCGGAATTGCTTGTTCAGTGCTGAGGGTGAGGAGCGATCCTTGAGTTGGATTGTCACGGCGATCGCGCTGATCTTTACTTATAGCAAAGGACACCGTAACCAAATCATCAATGCCAGTACCACTTACTGACAGAGGGCTTCCTAGTCTATCCACTCGTGCAAGATTATAATCGCGATCGCGAAGGCTAATCCTGGTGTAGTTAAGACCAAAAGCTGTATCCCAGTCATTGAAAGATTTTAAAACTGCTAGAGAGCCGCCAAATCGTCCTTCCCGCGCTGTGCTACCGTTGGACAGCTTGATATCATCGTTGAAGGTTCGAGATAAATCTCGTTCACGAAAAACTCTGAAGCTGTAGCCTAGGCGGTTTGGTTGTCCACGACGATAAGGACTGGTGAACTGGCTATCAAACTGAACATCTTTACCGCTTACCTGAATGCTGGTATCTAGCTGTTCATTAAGACCGTTAATATTTGCATCTTCATAACCCACTTGACCATAAAGCCCAACATCACCGTTATTACCACCGCCGAAGCTTAGAGAAGGGAAGTGACGCTCCTTAATGTCGTAGATGATATTAACGCCGGAGTCATCTTCTTGTAGGGAAACATTGACTTTATCTAATGAGTTTAATCTCCTCAGTCGTTGCAAGTCTTTTTGAAGGACATCCTCACGGAATACTTGACCTGGCTTTAGTTTCAGATTGTCGATGATAAAATCTTTCTGAGTCCGCCCCTCAATCGGTTGACCCTTATCATCGACAAACTTGCCTTTATCATTGATAAAACGGATCTGGATATCTTTGACAACTCTCTGGTTAACCTCACCAGTCTGGACACTTTTCCCTCTAAGTTTTTCTAGTAAAGGAGGGGTTGGCGATGGGCTCAAACTATCTGTTTTTAAGATAGTAGATTCAGAGTTTGCCAGCGCTTGCTGATTTTCCTGAAACACCACCATCCCCACAATCAAAATCACAACTATTTGAATACGCATAACTAAAACTTTGTCATTACCCACATTTTGGTAACATTCAAATTGTCCTCTTACGAGAGATCACCAGCGATTTAAATCGCTCTGGGTTTCATCTAAAAGCCTCCGGGAGTGTGGAAACGAGCGCGTATGCGCGACCTGAGAGGAAACACGACTCGGCTAATTTATTAGCCGTCAGATTCTTCAAGCTATGCATACGAATAGCCGTCCTTTTTGTGAATGTGTTTGCAATATTTGTAAGAGATGCCTTGGACTAATCCGTTCTTAGTTGAGATATTGAAACTACCTGATGAACGGATTGCTACTTTACCAACATATGTCCCTACTTTTTTACCAGTCTTGACAATTGCTTTAACAATATCTCCAGTTTGAAAACCAAAATGTATTTTGTTTCTTGGTACGTGTCGGGTTGGGAAGCCATACTTATCAGTACGACATGATTGTCTAGAACCGTGTCCTACTGCTTGAACAAACAATGGTTTAATTCCCTTGATGTTAAGAATAGGAGTTGACATACCTACACAAGCCGCATCAATCCAATGGGTTTTTTCTAAATTTTGTTGAGTACGATTAAACTTTGTTAAACCACCAGAACCAGTTTCAACAGGTAATTGAGTTGCTTTTAAGACTTCAAGCAACTTGAATCTAGTTGCATTAACTGCCGCAGTATCAGCCAAAGGTTTCTTAGCTTGCGCTTCAATCTTTTTCAACCGAACGGGGTCTTTTTTGAGAAATTCCTTGATATCTTTAGTCCCCTTTTTGGTGTTACATTTTTCACAACTTAGAGTCAGGTTTGAGATTCTATTAGAGCCTCCTTTAGACCGTGGGTAAATATGTTCAACCTGCAAAGGTATATCTTGCTTATCACAATATGCACACTTTCTAGCAAACTTTTCTAGCAAGTATTCGCGTGTCTCATATCCGGCAAGCGTACCCTGTTGATACTCCTTACCTTGGATATCTGGATTTTGCATTAACTGTGTGTCAAACCTGACTAATTCTTGAGAGATAGCAGTAATTGGTGCTAATTTGATTAGTTTGTTGACCCAAGTCTCTATATTGTGAACACGGCTCATCAAACTTGGTGGTAGCCAACCATTTGGGCGTTTTCTGTTATTGAATCTTGCTTGCCGATATCTGGTTTTTCGATTTCTTCTACCTCTACGTAGTTGTCTACGTGAGATTAAAGATTCTCTAATTGCAAAACCTTTGTGCTGTAGTTCTGCCGCAAATACTACCTCACCCGTTGAATCGTTAATTACTGCAATTCCGGTTGTTTTTGCACCAGGGTCAATCTTGATTCTTAAGGGATGCACGGATGATTCTAGACGAGCTTCTTTTAGGATTATTGTGAAGGGAAATTTACGGAAAATTGCGGCTTTACCATTTTTTAAAAGCTGTCTTGCTTGTGCTGGATGAATTGGGTCAAGTGGTCTTTTGTTGGTATTGATTACAAACACTTTGGACATAAAGTCCCTCCTTACGGGTAATGTGAGCCTGGACAATGTTATTGGTCGGTACTATGTCGAAGACACTTCCTTAACCCATACAGATGTTTAATCTTCGACTTCTAGAGCTACAAACTGGCTTCACGCATTTGTAGGTAGGTTCTTTTACACTTGCCAATAACGTAGTACGCGAGGTACGCGCGTCGGGTAAGCTAGGCTTCAACTTTTGCTGAAGCCCCGTCTCTTTAGAGCGGGGTTGCTTACATTATTGTCCGGTAGGATGGCAACAAAGCAATGCTGTTGCGTTGACTTCAGCCTAAAAAGTTCAGCAATTGAATTTGAATGTTAGTCTGTGGACCGGCAACTAGAACCGCACAATCCCCAAACTTGGGGGGACCTGTGAGAATTTTGGGGTTTTGAGAAAACCCAAACTGTTCAGTGGGGATACCCAATAGATTGCGATTGAGGATGCCGTCGTTGTTGGCATCATGATAGGCGGCGATCGCATAATTTCCTGATTTTAAGTTTTCAAATTTAACTGTCACCGGAGCGTTTTCTAGTTTGACGCAACGGGCAGCCACCGCGCGATCGCTACTGCCAGGAAATCCTTGCCCACCAGAAAACAGGCTCAGGCAAACTTGCCCACGTTGGTTTTTCAACCCGTTAATGGTGACGGTGAGGCTACTGTTCGGCACTGCAAAAGCACTGTGTAAAGCTGTCAAGTTTACGGTTGCGGTTACAAGTAAAAAGCTCCATAAAGAACGTTGCATTGTAATTAACTCCTATGTAAAACACTATTAATTTGATTGCAATACGGTGACATTTGTTGCTCAAAACGTGCTTGCATCTTGCGATATTCAATGATGGGGCGATTGGGCACGAGGGCACTGGCACCTTTGCAATCGCTCTCAATCAATTTCTCTCCCATGTCAGGGCTAGTTTGCAATGGGCGTTGAGAGTTATTGACGTTCATCTAGTTTCCCTCGTCTGGATTTGTCTACCTATCAGCAGTTAGGTAAATATCAAAAAAATTATTGGCGTTCCCACGCTCTGTGCCTGTTGTACTAGTAGTTTATGTCATTAATTTTGATATGTCGTAGCCGTCAGATCCCCGACTTCTCTAAGAAGTCGGGGATCTTGTAACCCATTAGAATTAATGAAACAGAGTACTAGTACAACGCGGCGTAAATAGAGCAACCCTTCGGGTTCACCAGTCGCCTAGGTCGGGAAACCCTCCTGCATAGCGCTGGTTCACCATTTAAAATCCCTAAAAACCTCATTCCATAATACTTTTGAATGCGTGAATGCGTGAATGCGTGACTTCCGCCTTGCGGTACTAGTCCCTTTCTACCTGAGGCTTGAGTCCATCTAACAAAACGGAAATCATCTCATCTACGACGACTTCTCCAGAAGCTGCATCAGATCCAGTGATGACAAAGGGAATACTTTCCATCACCGACAAAAAGAACCCAGCGAGCGATTCGGGACGGGTATGGCGGATTTCACCTCGTTGTTGCGCTTCGATAAAGGTTTGTCGCAGAGGCTCAAAAACACATTGTTGGCTACAAATTGCCAGCCTTTTAATATTATCTTCACCCAAGGAAGGCATATCGTTGTGGAACATACTCAAAAAATGGATGGGAGGCTGAGAAAGAAACCACCCACCTGCAGCACCAAGTTGCGATCGCAAGTCACCTCCTGCATCGTCAATTGCCTGCTGTAAACCTGTTCGATGGCGGGTATTTCGTCCCAGTCATTCCGCTTTCCCTTGGAATATTGTTGATTTAGCTATAGCCTCACCCAACCGCTTTCAATGGGGCATTAATCTGACAAAATTCAAACATATGCAAGTTTTTCAAGCAATTGGTGGTTTTGAGCGGGAAAAGAATTATCGGCGTTTTGATAATATTTCAGTTGCTGATTGGGTAGAGGAAGAATTTCCCAGAGGTTTATATGACTTGTATTTTTTGCCTTTTGCCAAATCTAGTTTGAATGCACCAGACACGATGAGTGTTGCCGAACTTATGCAGTTCTTCCACTTTTATTTTTTTGGCAACCCTGAAGGACTCGCTTTTAATGGCACTAAAGACGATATGGGAACTAGTTTGGTGCAACCTATAAATTTATTGAGTGGGCAGAACGCACTGGTGGTAGTGTCGTAGAGTTACACGCCTATTGCTACAAAGAAAAACAATTTCCTACCCAAGAAGCATTGTTAATGACTTTTGAGCAGGAACTTTATGAAATTGTTCCTGAGTTAAAGCAAGCAAAAATGCTGCATCAGGAATTGGTGAATCAAAAGAACTTTTCTGGATATCCTCCAAATAGTTACGCCGAACGCCCAGAAACCAGCACCAATATTCCTAACTTGGTGTTTGCAGGCGATTGGGTAAAAATGCCATTTCCCTGCGGCTTGATGGAACGGGCGGTAAGCAGTGGCTTACTCGCAGCCAATGAAATTTTACATCGGGAGGGTTTGCAGAGGCGATCGCTGTTGTCAGTTAATCCAGAGGGGCTATTGCAAATTTAAAGCGGAACAAACAAAAAAGCCCAGGTGGCAAACCTGGGCTTGATTACTAGCTATCTGGCATGAATCAGGGATCGTACAAACTTGCAATGAACAATTAGGTTGTGCAAAAACCTAATTTAAGATTTCAAGAATTCAATTTGTGAATGGGTTTGAATGATTCCTACACGTTAGTGTATCAAAACCATAAATTGCACGATATTCAGTTCTTGCTGAAAATATCTTAAGTTTGCGAAAAGTTGCTCAAGGTCAGATTTTACACGTTGTCGTTGGTAGCTCAAGATTAGGGCGGCCCGGAAAGCCCACCCCACAAAAACTGTAAACAAATTATTTTATCCGAACCGTATTGACACTCCCACGGAAAGACGCGCCGATGGGATTCTTGCTTCATAGGGGACTGGAGTTTTACAACTTCCGGGTTGAAGTCTAATCTACTTCGTTTTTTATTGCGCTTTACCGCTATACATCTACAGTCGCACAATTTAGGTGTTGTGTTCCCAGATATTTGGACTGGGACTCGCACTCCCACGAGTTGTTTTTCATACCACCCTTAAAACAGTGAACAGCTACCTACGCAGTGACGCCTGCGGGCTGGTGTGGTTGTACTGACACCAACGCTTATGCCTACGGCACGTCTCTTGACGAACGGTGCACAGGAGTGTGGTGTTTCCCCCGGAGGATGAAACTGAAGCGTGCGGATACTTGATAACTGATAACTGGTAACTGTTAAAAGACGTAACACTCTGAAATTCTACATAATTTCAGGGTGTTGCTGGTGGGCTTTCAAACTTCCCGCATTCTTTTGTAAGCAGCTAGAGCTGATCTCTATATGCTTTTGGTGTCATTGACGTGAACTTGCGAAACAATGCGATGAAGTGGCTTGGGCTGCGAAAGCCAACATATTCACAAATCTCGGCAATTGACAATTTTTTCTCTGCCAACAGCATCTTTGCTCGCTCGATTCTGGAATTGATCAGATATTGATGAGGAGTAAAACCCGTTGACTGCTTAAACAAGCGGGCAAAGTGATAAGGACTCATTTCCACCACGCTTGCAAGTTCAGCAACTGTTAACTCGTTCTCCAGATTTTCATTAATGTACTCCAGGGTTCTACACAACTTGTACTTGGGTAGACCACCAGCAAAATCTTGAACGCGTTGCTTAGAGGTAGAATGTTGCTGTAGCAAATAACTCGCCAGCGCCGTTGCTAGTGATTCTCCATAAATACGCCCAGACAAGCATCCAGACTCAAGTTCTGTCTTAAGTGCCAAACCAATATGCTGGATTTGCGGACTAACGACTCCCAAGTTGGGTGCAATCTCAATATGATCTGGATAGTCCAACTCTTGTGCAACTTGAGTGATAATCCCAGGTTGAAGGCGTAGCACAAGAAAGTCACTATCCTCCAAACATGCCCCCTTGCAATTTAAGCCAGGAGGAAGAATTGTTATTTCACCGTGTGTAAAGCGCTTGCTAAGAAGACGCCCATCCCACACCACCTCTGTCCGAGCTGGGCCCTTGAAGTGTATGTTAATGACATAATCTGGTAACAATTGTGGAGGCAACTCGTGTGCCGGCATATGCCAGTACTCGACAAGAATGTTGTTCCACCCAGCTTTCTCACTGGAAAGAATCGGTGTAACTCTATTGGGAGCAGCCTCACCGTTAGAACCCTGAATGTCTATAACTGTGTCTTGTGGCATTGATGTCGCAATTGATACCCGTTTAAACCTGATAACTGCACAGATGGTCAATGATATACTCATGACCAAATAGCCTGACACCCCTCACTTATGCCGCCTAGTCATAATCATATTAACATTTTATAATATAATGCCATTTACACAGTCATTAACTCAAAAAATTTGTAGGGTGTATCAGCACTGTTTGTAACTGACGCTACAGGATAGATTATTTTCTCCAGAAAGTCATCTTACTCAAAGTTCACGCATAAACACGCCCTAATTCCTTCCTAGAGAAGTGGCACAGCTTTGGAAGTAGCAAGTTAAGTTGAATTAGAAATTATCAAAAGGGAAAAAAGATGAATAAGACGTTGGTTACAACTCTAATGTTTGCATTTTTACTGTTGTTTATCATCTCTCCCTTTGCTACTCTTGCAAGCCTGATGCTCCTGTTGTTAGGTGCAGCTTTTTTATTTCTACTAGGGAATATCTTCCAGGCAATAATCGGTAGCAGTGACGACTCTAATTCCTCAGCTTAAGTGCAATGTCCTGGACGATCCAAGGCTAGTCAGACGGACGAGATATCAAATTTGGACTGATCACGCGGTGCCTTGGGCTCCCATTGATGCAGATCTGCCGAGCTTTCCAAGAAACCGTACTGTCGCTGAGACGAACAATGCCCAACCAGCAGATCCAGGCGACAAAGCAATAGCCGCAAACTCGCGGTAATTGTTTGCGCCTAATTTCAACGTTATGCCGCAAGTCCTGGCTGGTGAGAGTGTTTCAAGAGTGTCGGTTGCCAGAAGTGCTTCGCGACAACAAGCTTTCGCTCTATTACAGAAGCCCGTTCCGACATCCCCTAGCGTATGGTTTTAACCCTTTGGGTATCTCCTCCCGAGCGCCTTGGCGCTTACGGCAATATCCTGCACTGGCTTCTCCGTCTTCGATTTGCCTCACCAAAAACTTTGGTTTTCGCCTTCCTTGGTGCTTAAAGGTTTTATGTTCTAATTACTTTTTATCTAGTGGGGGTTCGGGGGCTATAAGACCCGCGCTATAATCTTCGATTTAGCGCGGGATACATGGACCCCCGCGCTGTTTTCGTCGCCTCGATGGCGACAAAAACAGCATTTACTAGACATAGCATCTCTAGTAAATATGTTATAATTCATTTCATGATAACACTTACTCACCGCTACCGAATCTATCCAGATGTCACTCAAGAGCAAACATTAATTGAGTGGATGGAAATTTGTCGAGGAGCTTACAACTATGCTCTTCGAGAAATAAAAGATTGGTGTGATAGTCGTAAGTGTTTGATAGATAGATGCTCCATTCAAAAAGAATATATCCTCTCTTCTGAATTAAAATTTCCAAGCGAAGTCTATCAACTGAACAGATTGCCTGTATCTAAGAAAGATTTCCCCAGATTAGGAGAAGTTCCCTCTCAAGTTCTTCAGCAAGCGATTAAACAGTTGCATAGAGGTTGGGAGTATTTTCAGGAGAGAGGATTTGGCTTTCCTCGGTTTAAAAAACATGGTCAGTTTAAGTCGTTACTTTTTCCTCAGTTCAAGGAGAATCCAGTAACGACTCTGCATATCAAACTGCCCAAGATTGGAGTAATTCCAATTAACTTGCATCGACCCATTCCTACAGGATTTGTGGTCAAGCAGGTGCGAATCTTGAGGAAAGCTGATAGATGGTATGCCTCTATTTCGCTGCAATGTGATGTCAGCGTTCCCGACCCAATTCCTCATGGACATCCTATTGGGGTAGACATTGGGTTGGAAAAATTTTTAGCAACCAGCGATGGTGTTCGAGTATCGCCGCCGAAGTTTTTTAAACAACTGCAAAGCGAGTTGAAATTGCTGCAACGCAGATTGTCTAGGAAGCAACGGAGGTCGAGAAACTACGAGAAACAACGCCTTAAAGTTGCCCGACTTCACCACCAAATCGACAACACAAGGAAGGACTTTCACTACAAACAGGCACACGCCCTTTGTGATGCTGGCGACATGGTGTTTATGGAAGACTTGAATTACCGCACCAGTGCCAAAGGGATGTTCGGAAAACATATGCTTGATGCTGGGTTTGGTCAGTTTAGAACCATCGTCAAATATGTGTGCTGGAAGCGTGGAAAGTTCTTCTCAGAAGTCGATGCAAGAGGGACTTCTCAAGAGTGTCCCGAATGTGGTGGTGAAGTGAAAAAAGACTTGAGCGTTAGAGTTCATAGCTGCCCACACTGTGGATACAAAACCGATAGGGATGTAGCCGCAGGTCAAAATATTAGAAACCGAGGGATAGCCCTCATTAGTACCGCAGGACTTGCGGGAATGGAAACTGCCTGTGCAGACGATCTACCGGGGATTGAGGTCACTCAGTCTAGGCAAGTGTCGAAACCTCGTAACAGAGCAACCAGGAAATCTTCAAAGTGATTTGAGGAAGCCCACACTATACCGCTTACGGTTAGTGTGGGAGGATGTCACCATGACCACGACCATGAAATCGAGGGTGAACGTTCTGTTGCTGAGTATTAACTTGTTGAATATCCTGATTAATTCGATTTCCGTCACCTACAGCATCAGCTGATTGTGTTGCCCCTTGAGAAGAATTTTGTTGTGGTTGATGCTTTCCTTTCGAGTTACCACGATTTTTCTGGACATTCACTTGAATGATATACTGGTTAATTTGGTTATTGTCACCTGTAATAGTCGCTGTTTGGTTACTACCTTGAGTGCTTGTTTGTTCTGCTCTCACTGGTAAAGAAAAAACTCCTAAAGCAGCTATAGACATGAGAGCAAACAGATAACTTTTTTGCAGCATTTTTAAATAACCTATGTTTTTAATACAATTGATTTTTACTATCATCTTCTAATTTGGGAACTATTTTCTAAGGGCTTTGTAAAGTTATGATATAAAAGCATTAAGATATTTCAGAATTATTTTTTATAAAAAATAATTCTGAAATATTTTTCCTTATAAAGAATTACTTGAGCAGTCTGTGTATCTACTGAACCTAAACTTATTAAAAACTTTATTTTTAATAAATTTTAGAAGGTGCGTTATGCAGAGGCGTGACGTACCCTACTTAACCATATTCTATCTGTGAAATGTACTTAACAAGTATTCGGCAAAATACAATTCTAGTTTGCCGAACCAGAAGACTTAGTGTAAACCGTACATTATATAGTCATAATATCTATTTCGGTAATCATCAATAATTAAGTGATAAAAACCGAATTTACAGCGTTTCTAGTTCTCAATAACATAAGAATCAAAGGAAAGATTAAAACCTGCAATTGTTTGGCAGTACAAATACTAGTTATTCGAGGTAGAATCATGACATTAGTTCGTTTGAACCCCTGGCAAGAATTTAACGCAATGCAACGTCAATTAAACCGCTTGTTTGATGAAGCTTTTGTACCAGCCAAGGAGTTTAACAGAAGCTTTATTAGAGTTCCTGCTGCTGAATTGCAAGAAACATCCGATGCGATTCATCTCAAGCTGGAAATTCCAGGAATCGAAGCTAAAGACCTAGATGTGAAAGTCACAGAAAATGCTGTTTCCGTCAGTGGCGATCGCAAGTCAGAAACTAAGACTGAAGACAAAGGTGTGACTAAGAGCGAATTCCACTACGGCAAATTCCAACGTGTCATTCCACTTCCTTCGCAAATTCAAAATACCAATGTCACCGCCGAATATAAAGACGGTATTCTCAATTTGACATTGCCAAAAACTGAAGCCGAGAAGAACAAAGTTGTCAAAGTTAACTTAGACCAATCTGCTGCGTAATTAGGGTAATACAGCCAGAGATTAAAGTCTCTGGCTATTAGCTTGGCATTTGTCAGTAGATTAATATAATGTCCGGCAAATTAACCATAATTCAAAGCAGAACCTCTCCCCGCCTTTGACGTAAGTCAAAAGCGCCCCTCCCCTAGTAGGGGAGGGCATGGGGGAGAGGCGAACATGGCATAACTCAAAGCCCGGTTGCAAGTGAGCAACCGGGCTTTTTTATTAATACCAGTACTAAGGAAAAGCTGTTCAAGCAGACTACTCAAGTAAAGGTAAAAATTTCTTAATTAGCCCAATAGTGACACCGGGAAGTTCCAGTTGGGGTGTAAAGCCTACATCGTCGAGATGATAAAAGATGCGAATTGCCTGAGGGTTCATTTCGGCAAGACGGCGTCCTACTTCTGGTCCTGTGAATTCTGACTTTTGCCCCCAAATGATAGCAGTGGGGACGGTCAATTGAGTGATATATAGGGATAAATCAAAGGATAAATCCCCACGTACGAAAGCAAGAGCAGCGTACTCAGCATTAAACTGTTGGGCAGATTGCAAATATGCCTCGACAATTTCAGGATATACTCGTTCTGCACGAGCAAATTGGCGTTGTTCCAGGTAGCCGCGAATGCCAAAACCGCTAGCAACTCCAGTCATGTAAAGCAACCGATCCACACCTGGAATGTTGACAATTTGAGCAGAGAAGCTGCGGCTGTAGTCTTGTCCAAATTCAGCAAGACCTGCTGGTGTGATCAAAATTAAAGACTTGAACAAATCGGGGCGAAGAATCGCAGCGCGAATGGTGAAAGCAGCAGTGAGTCCAGAGGCGATCGCATGAATCGAACCATTGCCAGTCTTCTCTATAAACTCGATAATAAGCTTAATGTAGTCATCAATATGATAACTTCGGGCTGGATGGTCAGAGCGTCCCCATCCAACCAAATCTGGCGCTACGATTCGATAGTCTGCGGCAAAAGCTGGATAAACTTTAGACCACTCGTAGGCAGAAGAACCGCCACCAAACGCGTGTAGGAAAAGTAATGTCCTATCGCTTGATTGGTCAACATCTGTATCAGACCACGGTTTCCCAACAGCAGTGTAGTACACCATTCTTCCTAGCGCGGTCATCACGTATTTCTCACCAAACCCAGGAGGCAAAAACATAGAAATACCTCATATGCTGCATCATTATTTCAATCGTGGAGACCATAACCAGAAATTTGCATCACTCTAAAGTTCAATTTAGAACACTAATTTAGTAATCCTGGAAGAACCTCTCCCCCAACCCCTACCTTGGTGAGGAGAGTTTGACTCCCCCTTCCCTTCTAGGGAAGGGGGCTGGGGGGTTAGGTTTTTGATTACTAAATTGATGCTCTAGAAAGCGGTAATTAAAGTTTTCAAATCATCTGTGTGTATCTGCGAGTCTTATCGACGACAATTAATCTGTTACCCCGCAGCTGCTCAATAAAGGATGAATATGTTTTCTCAAGAAGTCTTCGTCTTTGCTGCATCTTTTGCCCAACAGCGGCTGTGGTTCCTCGACCAGTTGATACCCGGCAATGCCCTTTATAATGTGCCGACAGTCATTCGTTTGACAGGGAGGCTCAACTTAGCTGCACTAGAACAAACGTTTAACGAAATTGTGCGTCGCCACGAAGCCTTACGCACCACATTTAAAGTGCTGGAGGGGCAACCCGTGCAGGCGATAGCACCCTCCCTAACCATACCCCTTTCTCTATTAGACCTGCGGCACTTACCACCAGACGAACGGGAGGGGGAAGCAAAGCGCATTGTTACCGCAGAGATAGAACGTCCTTTCGATTTGTCTTCTGAACCATTGCTGCGAGTGATGCTGCTACAGCTTTGGGAAACAGAATATATTCTAGTGCTGAATATGCACCACATTATCTGCGACGATTGGTCTATTGGTGTACTGATTCGGGAACTGGGAACGCTGTACACAGCTTTTGCACAAAACCAGGCTTCCCCCCTACCGGAACTGCCTCTTCAGTACGCCGACTTCGCCCAATGGCAGCGCGAGTGGTTACAAGGAGAAGTGCTACAAACCCAGTTAGCTTATTGGCAGCAGCAATTAAACGGCATTTCCATGCTGCATCTGCCTACAGATAGACCGAGAGCAGCTATACAAAGCTATCAAGGAGCAACACAATTTCTAGAGTTACCGAAAAAATTATGTGATGCACTTGTGACGCTTTCCCAGCAAGAAGGTGTCACCTTATTTATGACGCTGCTGGCAGCATTTCAGACGTTACTTTACCGCTACACATACCAAGAAGATATTGCGGTGGGTTCGCCAATTGCTAACCGTAACCGTAGCGAAATTGAAGGACTCATTGGTTTTTTTGTCAATAGTTTGGTGCTACGTAGTAACTTATCTGGAAACCCGACTTTTCGAGAACTGCTAGGCAGAGTACGGGAGGTAACACTAGGAGCATATAGTCACCAAGATTTGCCTTTTGAAAAGCTCGTTGAGGAATTGCATCCAGAGCGAAATTTGAGCCACCATCCGTTATTTCAAGTGGTGTTTGGTTTCGAGAATGCACCAATGTCAGCGCTAGAATTACCTGGTTTAGTGCCTAGCTTTATAAATATTGATTTTAAAACAACACGCTTTGATTTGGAGTTGCACCTGTGGAAGTGTTCTGAGGATTTCCGGAGCCTATGGGGCGCAAACTGGGAGCATTCCGAGGGTATTAGAGGTGTAATGGTGTACAACACCGATTTATTTAATAAAGCCACTATTACTCGAATGCTAGAACATTTTAAAACATTGTTGGAAAGTATTGTTTCTCATCCAGAACAACCCATAGCCAATCTACCGCTATTGAGCGAAGGTGAGCTACATCAGGTATTAGTGGAATGGAATAACACCCATGCTGATTATTCACAAGATAAGTGTATCCATCAATTGTTTGAAAATCAGGTAAAGCAGAACCCTGATGCTATAGCAGTCATATATGAAGATGTAGAGACGTTGCATGCAACGTCTCTACATATGACCTATAGAGACTTGAATATTCGCAGCAATCAACTAGCGCACCACTTACAAAAATTGGGTGTAGGTGCTGACGTTTTAGTAGGCATTTGTCTAGAGCCTTCACCAGAAATAATAGTTGGGTTGCTGGCTATCCTGAAAGCGGGGGGAGCTTATGTACCTTTAGACCCTAGCTATCCGCAAGAACGCCTAAATTTCATGCTGGAAGATGCACAAGTTCCAGTCTTACTAACTCAAGAAAAGTTGAGCAAGCATTTTGAAGCTTTCTCAAACCGAATTTTTTACATAGATAAAGACTCGGAAATTCTTGCTCAACAAAGCGAAGAAAATCTAACAAGCAGCTTGACCAGTGATAACTTAGCGTATGTTATTTATACTTCTGGATCTACAGGAAAGCCTAAAGGAGTTACTGTCACTCATAAAGCCGTGAATCGGCTGGTGTGCAACACAAACTATGTAAAATTGGAAAGAACTGATAAAATTGCCCAAGCCTCAAACACTTCCTTTGATGCTGCCACTTTCGAGATTTGGGGAGCGCTCCTTAATGGCGCTCAACTTATTGGAATTAGCAAAGATGTCATAATCTCGCCTCACGAATTGGCATTACAACTACGACAAAAAGGCATCAGCGTTTTGTTTTTGACCACTGCCTTATTCCAACAGATTGCTAGAGATGTTCCGCAAGCTTTTGCTTCGTTACGATACTTGCTATTTGGTGGCGAAACTGTTGATATGAGATGGGTTAACAAGGTTATTAAATATGGTTCGCCAAAGCAATTCATTCATGTTTATGGTCCTACAGAAAATACAACATTTTCTTCTTATTACTGTGTGGAAGAATTACCAGACTCATCCACATCTATTCCCATAGGTCGCCCGATTACGAACACACAGATTTATCTGCTGGATGCTGATTTACAGCCTGTGCCCATTGGCGTTGTCGGCGAGTTGTACATCGGCGGTGATGGACTGGCGCGAGAATACCTCAATCGTCCTGAGTTAACTGCTGAACGCTTCATTCCCAATCCTTTTAGTAGTAAACCAGAAGCGCGTCTTTATCAGACGGGTGACTTAGCCCGCTATTTACCAGATGGCAATATTGAATTTTTGGGTCGTATCGATAATCAAGTAAAGATTCGCGGCTTCCGCATTGAGTTGGGAGAAATTGAAGCGGTGCTGAGTCAACATCCAGCAGTGGAAGAAACAGTTGTCATTGCTGCTGAGGATATACCTGGTGATAAGCTTTTGGTTGCTTATATTGTTCCGAGTCCTGAGTATCGAGTCCTCAGAGCAACATCTGACTCAGCACTGATGAGTGACATTAGCCAATTCGTGAAACAAAAGTTACCAGCTTATATGATACCAAGAGCGTATGTGGTGCTGGAATCTCTTCCACTGACACCCAACGGCAAAGTGGATCGCCGCGGCTTAAGAGCACCCGATACACTCACTCTCGATATGAAAGAAGATTATGTGGCACCACGGACGTCGGTAGAAGAGGTGTTAGTGGAAATTTGGGCTAAGGTTTTGGGAAAAGAGCAGCTAGGTGTCCACGATAATTTCTTTGAATTGGGCGGTCATTCTCTACTAGCAACTCAACTGGTTTCTCGAATACGCGACGCCTTCCAAATAGATTTGTCTGTACGCAACTTGTTTGAAGCACCGACTGTGGCACAACTTGCTAGGTACATTGAGACAATCTGTTGGGCAGCGAAAGCTTTGGATACGACCGGAACTACAGATCAGGAGCGAGAAGACGTGGAATTTTAAAGAATTTTACCAAGTTTTCAACCTGATTTACGTGCAGGCAACACAAAACGCTCTGACAGCTTCGCTAAACCGCTGGTTCTGCTCCATCAATGCCATATGTCCACCGCGTTTAATGGTGACGAGTTCAGCTATTGGCAATTCTGCTTTCATGCGATCGCTCGCAACAGGTTTAGTCGCTATATCTGAAGCACCGCAGACAATCAACACTGGAACGTTAATAGTCGCAAGTGTCTTTGTTTCGTCGTAGTTGAACATTGCCAATGTACCGCGAGCCAGAACACCAGGCGAACCCAATGCTGATAAGAAACCTGCAAAATTTAGTTGCCCGCGTGTTTCAGTACCAGTAAATCCAGACAGTTCTACGCTGATGTACAGCGAACCATTAAAATACGACAGCCAAGTGATCAGCCACATGATAGGTGACAGTAGGATGGTAAGGTACAACAGAGGTTCGAGCAGCGGCTTCTGCAATTTACGTACCAAACCGCTAAAGATACAAGTCTTTACTGGATTAGTGTAGGTGGTATCTACAAGGATTAAGCCAGCCACCCGACGCCCCAAATGCTCTGGAAACAGCCGACAGAATGTCAGGTTAATCATGCCTCCCATGCTGTGTCCCAACAGGATGACAGGCTTATCCCCGGCTATGGCAACAACGGCTTCGAGATCGCGGGCATATTTTTCTAGGGAGTAATCGTTGTTTTTCGGTCTAGAGGATTTTCCCAGCCCCGGCAAATCCCAAACAATCACTCGGAAGCCATGACTCAGCTGTCGCTTAGCATAGTACCACACAGTACTGTTTGGTCCCCAACCGTGGGACATGATAATCGGTTGACCATCCTCAGGACCATAAAACTCTACTTGTAGTACGCTACCATCTGGTCGTGGCACACGCTGCACAGTTCCGGTACGCATGAGCTTGGGTTCTTCAGTTCCAGGACGGCGCAGAAGCGGCAAACTGATAAAACGACCGCCAAAAGACCACAGAACCATTGCCAGTCCAGCCACCAAGTAGGACATTCCCACAAGTTCCCGTTCGTACCACTCATAGAGAATGTAGATTCCCCCGCCAAGCACGCCAATCGACAGCAGTTGAACCAGCCATACAAGCAGGAAATAATGAGGCATGAACACCATGAGCCTAAACCTTGGGTTAGTTTGTTAACTGCGTTGTCTTTCAGCTTCATACGATAGTTCAAACAATCCAGGGTACACAATCTCTCTAATGTTCGACATTTTCAACCCAAGGAATGATTTGTATGAAGTTGTGAATGTGTTAAAACGTCTTGGTCAATTGACAACGAGCAACTAACAGCTGTTGCGAAGGGGCGTAATTTTGAACACAGTTGAGTTTCTATCTTATCTTCGCAGCTTAGATATTCAGGTTTTTATTGAGGGCGATCGCCTTCGCTGTAACGCTCCTGAAGGAACGCTCACACCAGAATTGCGTGTAGAAATTCAACAGCGCAAAGCAGAAATTATTGGATTTTTAAAAGTAGCTAATTATACTACGCTCCACACCTCTACACCCCTCGTACCTATTTCGCGAAACAGGAATCTCCCCCTCTCCTTTGCTCAACAGCGGCTGTGGTTTCTTGACCAATTAGTACCGAACAATCCTTTCTATAACGTCCCAGCAGCATTTCGTTTAACAGGTTCGCTTAATTTGACAGCGCTGGAACAAACTTTTAACGAAATTGTGCGGCGTCACGAAGCTTTACGTACCACTTTTGTCATACTGGAAGGGCAACCAGTTCAGGTCATTGCACCTATTTTAAATGTATCCTTAGCAGTCAGAGATTTGCAGCAACTGCCACAAGTCGTAGTAGCACCGACTCCTCGGGATCAACGTGAAAAAGAAGCGCGACGACTCATGACTCAGGAAGCTCAACGTCCTTTCAATTTATCAACTGATCCATTGCTGCGAGTCACACTGCTGCGGTTGGATGAAGCAGAACATATCCTGGTGCTGAATATGCACCATATTGTCTCCGATGGTTGGTCTATCGGAGTGCTGATTCGAGAGATAGCACTGCTTTACACAGCTTTTGCCAGCAATCAACGTTCCCCTCTGCCAGAACTACCGATTCAATATGCAGATTTCGCATATTGGCAGCGTCAATGGTTGCAAGGGGATGTGTTGGCAAAGCAACTTGGTTACTGGCAAAAGCAGTTGGAAGGCGTTTCCATGCTAAATCTGCCAACCGACAGACCAAGACCAGCAGCTCCAACTTACCGGGGTGCAAGGCAATTTCTCCAATTACCAAAAAGTCTGAGCGAAGCGCTAGAAACTCTCTCGCAGCAGGAAGGGGTGAGTTTGTTTATGACAATGCTTGCAGCCTTCCAGATTTTACTTTATCGCTACACGCAGCAAGAAGATATTGCTGTGGGTTCACCAATTGCCAACCGCAACCGTAGTGAAATCGAAGGGTTAATTGGCTTTTTTGTCAATAGCTTGGTGCTGCGTACCGATTTGTCAGGGAACCCAACTTTTCGCTCACTGTTGAGTCGAGTGCGAGACGTAGCTTTAGAAGCTTATGCTCACCAAGATTTGCCTTTTGAAAAGTTGGTGGAAGAACTGCATCCAGAACGCAACTTGAATCAAAATCCGCTGTTTCAGGTGGTGTTTGCGCTGCAAAATGCGCCAATGTCAGCGTTGGAGTTACCTGAGTTAACTCTTAGTCCCTTACCATTTGATAGTGAAACAACACGGTTTGATTTGGAGTTTCACCTGTGGGAGCGAGCCTCCAAAGGAGGAGCTTCGCTAACGCCTGAAAATGGGTTATGGGTAAATAACTCAGAAGGTATCAGCGGTTTTGTCATTTACAGCACCGATTTATTTGATGACAGCACCATTACCCGGATGCTGGGACATTTCCAAACGCTGCTAGAAAGTATTGTCGCTCATCCAGAACAACGAATTGCAGATTTACCGTTTTTAAGCGAAGCTGAGCGACATCAGTTGTTAGTGGAATGGAACAATACCAAAGCAAATTATCCTCAGGATAGATGCATTCATCAGCTATTTGAAGCTCAGGTAGAGCAAAATCCTGATGCATTGGCGCTGATATTTCCAGATGTAGAGACGTTCCATGGAACGTCTCTACATCTAAGCTATCAAGAGTTAAATATACGTAGCAACCAACTGGCACATTACTTACAAAAACTGGGCGTTGGTGAGGAGGTTTTGGTAGGACTTTGTGTAGAGCGCTCTTTTGATATGGTCATTGGAATGTTGGGCATTCTAAAAGCGGGTGGAACGTATGTGCCTTTAGATCCCACCTATCCCCGTGAACGCTTAAGCTTTATGCTTGAAGATGCTCACATTCCAGTTATATTAACTCAGGAACGATGGGTTAACCGTCTTGAAAAACAGAATTCCCTTATCATTTTTTTGGATAAAGATAGGGAGACAATTGCTAAAGAAAGTGAAGATAATCTTACTAGCAAGGTTACAGCAAATAATCTTGCTTATGTCATCTACACCTCTGGCTCAACAGGCAAGCCTAAAGGGGTTAAAATTGAACATCGAGGATTGTTAAATCTTGTCTTTTGGCATCAAAAAACCTTTGCAATTTCACCGGTTGACCGAGTCACACAAATTGCCGGAGTAGCCTTTGACGCTTGTAGCTGGGAAATTTTGCCTTATCTGAGTGCTGGAGCAAGTATTTATTTTCCAGATGAGGAAACTAGGCGATCGCCTGAGAAACTGCGAGATTGGCTAGTGTCAAAAGCGATAACAATTAGCTTTGTACCAACACCTTTAGCAGAGAAACTTTTATTATTAGATTGGTCGAATCAAGCAGCTTTACGAATATTACTTACAGGTGGCGACAAACTACATCAATATCCTTTAGCTAAGTATCCTTTTCAGGTTGTAAATAATTACGGACCAACCGAGAATACTGTTGTCACAACTTCCGGTCAGGTTTTTGTTACGAATCAAGCAGATCCCCCCAACCCCCCTTTCCAAGGGGGGCAAGGGGGGATCGCACCTGCAATTGGTCGTCCGATTGCCAACACACAAGTTTATATACTAGATAAACATTTGCAACCTGTACCCATCGGCGTTCCAGGAGAACTGTACATTGCTGGTGATGGACTGGCGCGAGGCTATTTAAACTCTAGTGATTTAACTGCTGAAAAATTTATTCCTAATCTTTTTAGCAATCAGCAAAAAGCACGTCTTTATAAAACAGGTGATTTAGTTCGCTATCAACAAGATGGTAACATCGAATTTTTAGGTCGCCTCGACGAACAGGTTAAGGTGCGGGGCTACCGCATTGAGTTGGGAGAAATTGAAGCGGTGCTGAGTCAGCATCCAGCAGTACTGCAAACGGTAGTCATGACTCGTGACAATGAAGGGGAAAAGCGGTTAGTCGCTTATGTGGCGCTGAATGCTGAAGACAACAGTCAACAAGAACAAATCCAACAGACGCCATTGCAGGATGAGCAGGTTTTGCAATGGCAGATGCTCTATAACGAAACTTACAATACACCTGCGGGTGATTCCGATCCAACATTCAATATTGTGGGCTGGAATAGCAGTTATACAAATCAGCCAATTCCAGCAGAACAGATGCGCGAGTGGGTGAATAACCAAGTTGGACAAATTCTGGCTTTGCAACCCAGCCGAGTCCTAGAAATTGGTTGTGGAACAGGTTTATTGCTGTTTAGAATTGCGCCTCACTGCGTTAAATATTATGGGACGGACTTTTCCCCAGCTTCACTTAACTATATTCAAAAGCAGTTGGCAAATGTAGAACTCTCGGATGGCGCGTCTCTACAACAGGTAACGCTGTTTGAAAAGATGGCTGCTGATTTTCAGGGAGTAGAAGCACAAGCTTTTGATGCGGTGGTTCTTAACTCGGTTGTGCAATATTTTCCCAGTATTGATTATCTTATTCGTGTCTTAGAAGGTGCTGTCCAGGCAACTGCTCCTGGTGGCTTTATCTTCATAGGAGATGTCCGTAGTTTACCGCTGTTGCAAGCTTTCCATGCATCGGTACAACTGTATCAAGCTGAACCGTCTCTCACTCGTTCCGAGTTGCAGCAACAGGTACAAATGCAAATTTTCCAAGAAACAGAGTTAGTCATTGATCCGGCTTTTTTCACTGCATTAAAGCAGCAGCTTCCCCAAATTAGTCATGTACAAATTCAATTGATACGAGGTTCCTACCACAATGAATTAACTCAGTTCCGTTATAATGTGATTCTTTCTATTGGCGGTGAAACTGATCCCCCCAACCCCCCTTATCAAGGGGGGCTTGAGAACCCCCCTTTTCAAGGGGGACAGGGGGGATCACAATGCCTGAACTGGGAAGACAATAACTTCACAGTCGCAACAGTTCGTCAGCTATTGATTGAGAATCAACTAGAAATCTTAGGCATTACTAATGTGCCTAATGCCCGAGTTATGGCAGCAGTTAAAACAGCAGAATGGTTGTCAGGCGCAGAAGATTTTAAAACTGTCGGTCAGATGCGTGAAGCTTTGCAAAAACTCCAAAATTTAGGAGTTGAGCCAGAAGATTTTTATGGACTGGCTAATCAACTACCATACAAGGTTAATATTAGCTGGTCAGATTCAGGTAGTGAAGGATGCTATGACGTGGTTTTTGTCAAGCAAGGTGCATCCAAGCAAAGAACTATTTTTCCACTCAATACTCACGCGCGTCCGTGGCAATCTTACGCGAATAATCCCCTACAAGCCAAAGCAGCACGTAAGTTAGTGCCGCAATTGCAGACTTATCTCGCAGAAAAGCTACCTGAGTACATGGTGCCTTCAGCTTTTGTGGTGCTGGAGTCTCTACCTTTGACACCTAATGGCAAAATAAATCGTCGCGCCTTAAGAGCATTCGATCCAATTCAGCCACAATTGACAGGAGGTTATGTTGCGCCTCAAACTGCTGTTGAACAACTGCTGGTGAAAATTTGGGCTGAGGTTTTGGGAGTTAAGCGTGTGGGTATTGATGATAATTTCTTTACCTTGGGAGGTCATTCCTTACTGGCAACTCAGCTTGTCTCTAGAGTGCGCGATGCTTTTAAGGTGGAGTTACCTTTGCGTAGCGTATTTGAAGCACCGACAATTGCAGAACTATCTAAGGTGGTTGAAAGTTTGAAAGCTAGTAATGTTGAAAGTAAAGCTCCAGCTTTAGTGCCGCTTTCTCGTGAGAGTCGGCGGATGAAGTTATCATCGCTGAATAAAGAAAGCGAACAGAGATAACCAAGAGTCGCGCCACAACCACAGGACTTACGCATGCATTAGACCTATTGCACAAATATTTTATGGTAAAATCAAGGATTTGCTACCACGCATCTTGACAGAAAAGGTTAAATTGATGGGTAATGCGAGCATCTTGCTCGCACTACCAACCCGTCAAAATGAATTTGACACACCAGTAGTGGGTCTTTTGGATAACGTGACATATCTACATCGCCCTCCGTTAATTCATTCAACTGTTCATATTTTTACTTTGCCACTAGCTTATTTAAATGGCTATGAGCGCGCCAAATGACCCACTAGTCGTCGTGAAGTAGATGTTTGTGCTGCAATATTGCTTTGGATGCATATGTTGATTTTATTGCAATTATATATTCTTGTGGCGTATTAAACCAGTACAAGCCGTGGAGAATGGATAAGTGAGGGAAGGATGACAGAAGAAGACCGTAGCGTCAAACTTGGAGGGAGTGCTGACAGCAGTGTCATTATTCCTGGTAATAGCAATACTGCTACTATTACCATCACTAATTACTATTACCGTGAAAATACAACACTATTACCTAGTGAATATATTGATAGTGCTGATGAAAATTTCCTCTGTCCTTATCGCGGTTTATTTCACTTTGGTCCCGATGATGCAGAGTTTTTCTTTGGACGTGAGGTATTTGTAGAAGAACTTTTCGTTGCGACTCAAACAAGTCATTTTATACCCGTGTTGGGGGCGTCAGGAAGTGGGAAATCGTCAGTCGTATTGGCAGGACTAGTACCGAAGCTGCAACAAGCAGGTCACTGGCTATTTACTCACTTCCGTCCGGGTTCCGACCCTTTCCATGCGCTGGCGCTGGCGCTGGTTCCTCTTTATACCCCATATTTCAATGCTACTGAACAGATAGCTCAAGCTCGTCAGTTAGCGGGTTATTTTCGTGAAGGTACTGTGACTCTGGCTAATGTATTTGCCCAGATTCACCAAAACCACGGCAATCATCGGGTGCTGTTGATTGCAGACCAATTTGAAGAACTTTATACTTTGTGTGGAGATCAGAAAGTTCGCCTTGGTTTCCTAGATACGTTATTAGCTTGCTTTCAATCTTCCCCTGACAATACTACGGTGTTAGTTGCAACCATGCGGGCAGATTTCTTGGGGAATTTCCTCTCCTATCGTCCACTTGTAGATGTGTTGCAAAATGCTGACATCAAGCTGGGACCAATGAACTGTGAGGAACTTTCACAGGTGATTAAAAAGCCTGCTGAAAAATTGGGGGTGACATTTGAAGCGGGACTGGTAGAACGCATTTTGGAGGATGTGGAAGATGAACCGGGTAATTTACCTCTGCTGGAGTTTGCGTTAACACAGTTGTGGAAAGGACGAAGGGGTAAACAGTTAACTCATGCAGCTTATGAGGAAATTGGTGAGGTACAAGGTGCCTTGGCTCGTCATGCAGATCAGAATTATGGTAAGTTGAGTGCAACTGAAAAAGAACAGGTAAAGCGAATTTTTATTCAGTTGGTGCGTCCGGGGGAAGGAACGGAAGATACGCGAAGATTGGCGACGAAAGCAGAATTGAGTGGAGCAAGCTGGGCATTGGTGAATCAGTTGGCGGATGCGCGATTAGTGGTTACTAGTCGTAATGCTGCGGGGCAAGAAACAGTAGAGGTTGTCCATGAAGCGCTGATACATAATTGGGGAGAACTGCGAGGATGGATGGGCATGGCTCGTAGCTTTAGAGCTTGGCAAGAGCGACTGCGGGCAGCAAAGAGACAATGGGAAGCAACGAATCGAGATCCGGGTTCTTTGTTGCGTGGTGCAGCATTAGCAGAAGCAGAAGAAAAACTGAAGGAACGCCCAGAAGAGTTAATTGATGAGAAAGAATTTATCGAGCAGAGTATCCAAGAAGGCGATCGCCAGGAAAAAGAAAAGGAAGCCGCCCGCCAGCGCGAACTGGCACAGGCTCAGGAGTTGGCCGCAGAGCAGAGTCGGCGGGCCGAAGTAGAGCGCCAGCGGGCCCAGGAACAGACCAAAGCGACTAGAAAACTACGTCGGTTAGTAGTAGGGCTGGTGGTGGTGTTTCTGGGAGCAGCAGGAACAGGAGTGTTTGCAATGATCCAAACAGGAGAAGCTCAACGCCTACGCTTTGGGTCTATTGTGCAGGCACTCGCAGGACAAGCACCGCGTCAGCCAGAGCAACTTAAGCAAGATGAGCGAGGTGCTTTGCTCGCACGCCAAGCTTATCTCTTCAATCAGAGGAATCAGAACCAAGTTCTGTATCAAGCTAATGTTAATGATGCGCTGCGGGCAGTCCTTGGTTTCCGTTATTTTAGCGCCGTCCTGCGCGACCACACAGATAGGGTATGGTCGGTAGCGTTTAGCCCGGATGGTCACACGATGGCTTCAGGTAGTCTCGACGGAACTGTACGAGTATGGAACTTACTCCAACCCGGAACCAAACCCATCGTTCTACGTGGTCACGAGAATTGGGTTACTTCGGTGGCATTCAGCCCGGATGGTCAGATGCTGGTATCAGGGGGTGACGATAAGACAGTGCGGCTGTGGGATTTGCGCCAGCCTAGCGCCAAACCTACCATCTTCAACCACAAGGATAGGATTTGGTCAGTAGCATTCAGTTCGGATGGCCACACAATCGCCTCAGGCAGTGAGGACAAGACGGTGAGCCTGTGGGATCTACGCCAGCCCAGCCCTAAACCTATTGTTCTGAATGGTCACGAAGATATTGTTAGGTCGTTAGCATTCAGTTCGGATGGTCACACGCTCGCATCGGGCAGTGACGATAAAACTGTAAGGCTGTGGGATTTGCGCCAGCCTAGTGCCAAACCAATTGTCCTGACCGGACACTCAAAGGCAGTCAGTTCAGTAGCGTTCAGCAGGGATGATCAGATGCTAGCTTCCGGCAGTCAAGACAACACAGTACGACTGTGGAATCTACGTCAGCCAAATAGTATACCTACCGTCCTGAATGGACACGAAGATATTGTTAGGTCAGTCGCGTTCAGTTCGGATGGTCAGATGTTGGCTTCGGGTAGTGACGATAAAACTGTGCGACTGTGGGATTTGCACCAGCCTAGTGCCAAACCAACTGTTCTGACCGGATATTTAGAGGCAGTCAGTTCAGTAGCGTTCAGCCGGGATAGTCAGATGCTGGCTTCCGGCAGTGACGACAAAACTGTAAGGCTGTGGGATTTGCGCCAGCCCAGTGCCGCACCTACTATTCTCACGCAAAAGGATTCAGTGAGTTCGGTGGCGTTCAGCTCAGATAGCACGCTAGCCTCAGGTAGTCAAAGCAGATACTGGAAAGACCATAATGTACAGTTATGGAATCTGCGTCAGCCTAGCGCCAAGCCTATCGTCCTGACTATCCCCAATAGTGCCGGGATATATTCAGTGGCATTTAGTCCAGATGGTCAAATATTGGCATCCTCAGCAGAAAGCATGGATGAAGGAAAAGGAGGTGTACAGCTTTGGAATCTGGGTCAACCCGGCAGCAAACCCACCGTCCTCAGTGAGGCAAGAGGATACAGTTTAGTATTTAGCCCGGACGGTCACACACTAGCCTCGGCTGGTTACAAGAAAATACAGATATGGAATCTGCGCCAGTTAGAAACCAAACCCTTAGTCTTGGAAGGTCATGAGAACTATGTTACATCGGTGGCATTCAGTCCAGATGGTGATACGCTGGCTTCGGGTAGTAATGACAACACGGTACGGGTGTGGAATCTACGCCAACCAAATGCTGCCCCCATTATCCTGCGCGGGCATGAGCAACATATTACATCGGTGGCGTTTAGTCCAGATGGCCACACAATAGCCTCTGGCAGTCAGGACAAGACGGTACGGTTGTGGAATTTACGCCAGCCCAACGCTGCTCCCATTATCTTAAGCGGTCACCAGGACAAGGTTAGATCGGTGGCGTTTAGCCGGGATGGTCACACATTAGCTTCGAGCAGTAACGATCAGACAGTACGGTTATGGGATCTGCGTCAGCCAAATGCTGTCCCTACCATCCTACGCGCCGTTCTGAGATCTCCTACAGATGGATTCAGTTCAGTGGCGTTCAGCTCAAATGGTCAGTCCCTAGCATCAGGCAGTGACGATGGAACTATTCGGATCTGGAATATTCGCACTGAGGCTTTGGCAGACAAAGTATGTGAAAAAGTATGGCGCAATCTAACACTGGAAGAATGGCGTCGTTTTGTAGGTGAAGGTATTCCCTACGAGCGCACTTGCGGCAACTTGCCTGCTGACTCGGAAACAAGCAACAACAACAAACCTCGGTCAGCACCAGCAGAAAAATTAGTTACGCCAGTACAGATGTTTCCAGCTAACAAAACGATATTCAAATACTTGCCACGAGTGGGAACACTGCGATGGTCGGATGTGCCAGGTGCAACAAGTTACACGGTCGAGATTGAGTTCTGCCAGCCTGGCGGATGTACCGCCAACAATGCTCCCTGGATACAAGCATCTAACCTCCAATCTACCAGCTATACTTTTGATTTCGTTGGCGCACAACCAGGACGTTGGCGAGTTTGGGCAGTGGACGCTGCTGGTCGTGAAAGTCCTAAAAGCGGATGGTGGGAGTTTCAGTTCACAAGATAAGTCGGCGTTAAAAAATCAATTTATGTAAAGAAGTGTAAAATCAGCAAAGAGAATATAAATGAATCGTCCCAGAGTTTTTACAAAACTCAACATACCTTGGTTTTATCATGCCGACTTACTTAGTACAGCTTCGCGGAAATAAAACAAGTATTAGATAGCTTTCCCCAAATTAAATGCGAGCCATACATCGAAAGATTGTGGATGCCGTGTACTGAACAGCATATTTTACAATCTTTCGAAAAAATATATACTCAATCTGTATAAAAATCCTAAATACCAACGTATTTTCCTCGAACATATATAAAAAACCATATTAAATAACACCGTGAAAAAAATCCTCATCCTCTCCGCTAACCCCAAAAACACAAGTAATCTGCGCCTAGATGAAGAGGTGCGGGAAATCAAAAACACACTGCAACTATCTCCAAATCGAGACGAATTTCAAATCATCACTGAATTTGCGGTACGAGTGGATGATTTAACCCGCTTCCTGTCTCACCATCAACCAACAATTGTTCACTTTTCCGGACATGGCTCTGGTACTGATGGATTAGCCTTGGAAGATAATTTTGGGTATACGCAACTTGTAAGTACCCAAGCCCTAGCAAAACTATTTGATTTATTTCAGTCACAGGTGGAGTGTGTTTTACTTAACGCCTGCTATAGCGAAGAACAAGCCACAGCAATTCATCAACATATTGATTGCGTGGTGGGGATGAATCAGGCGATTGGAGATATGGCGGCGATGAAGTTTAGTATGGGATTTTATACTGCTTTGGCGGCGCTCAGGAATTATGAAGATTGTTTTCAAATGGGTTGTACATCTATTGATTTGCAGGGAATTCCAGAATCTTTAACCCCTAGGATCAAAATTAGGCGACGGCGTTATCAGACAGAACAGCCCACAAATGCAGTAAAATCTCACAAGGCTGATGGTATAAATAATGATAATAAAGGTGGGCAAAATCGTTCAGTTTCTATTGGGGGTACTGTTACTGGTAGTGCGGTTATAACAGGAGACAGCAACACTGCAAACATCAATTTTCAACAAGTCAGTTTACCCACACCTGCAAGTGTCAACATAGAAATAGAAATCAACGCCTTACGTGAGATACTAGGGAAGTTAGAAAGCTCAGACCGTCGTAAAATTGACAATGCCTTTGAAGATGCCCAGGAGGAGCTAAATAAGCCACAGCCAGATAAAAACGAGGTGGGTAAGGCATTAGAACGAGCTTTTGACTATGCCAAGAAAGCCGAAGGGTTTGCCTGTACGATCGCAAAACTTCAGCCACACCTTACTAAAACTACTGCTTGGTTAGGTGATAATTGGCACAAGTTGCTAAGTTTAGTTGGTTTAACAATTTGATAAACGTTATTACCGAACGGTATTGAGAGTGCGTCTCGAAGAGAAGAAATAATCGGTGTGCATTTGTGGTTGTAAATATCCATTAATCATACTTTTGCAAGAAGTCTAATCTTTGCGCCTTCTGTAGGAAAAGCCGCTCTGCGTCTATGCGGGTATTTTCTGCTGAGATACGCGTAGCGTGCCGAGGAAGGAGGCATAATAAAATTCATACTCGGCAGCAGGAACGCCAAATTAACTTTTTATAGATGTAACACTTATTATGACAACAAACGACAATACGATTAAACTCGACCAGTTTTTGAAGTTTGTGGGTATAGCGCCGACAGGTGGGCAAGCCAAGCTAATGATTCAACAAGGTGAGATAAAAGTCAATGGTACAATTGAAACCCGACGAGGACGGAAATTAGTATCGGGCGATAAAGTAACAGTGGAAGGACAAACTTTTAAGGTTGACTTTTCAGAGTCGTAGTGGAAGCTGTGCAGGCGAATCGCCATCTACTCTAAATCTAATTCCTGAGAATTTGCTGCAATCCAAGCTGCTATAGAATCTTGCTCCTCTATCCCTTCTGCCAAATTGGTTATCTTGATAACTGCTTCTGCTTCTTGTGCAATCAACTCGTATCCATTTAAACGTAAAAAAACGTCGATGACAACAAGAGCAATTCGTTTATTGCCATCGATGAAAGCATGATTCTTTGCTAAACCATAAGCGTAAGCTGCTGCTAAATCAAACAAAGTGGCACTATCGCTATAAGTAAATAAATGCTTAGCTCTAGCTAAGCTAGCGCTAAGTAGTCCAGAATCTCTTATGGCAGTAGCTCCTCCATACTCTGCAATTAACTCTTCGTCCATGGCTATGACTGCTGATTCGCTCACCCAGCGGGGCTCCTTCATTTAGCCAATTCTCGAAGAGCATTGCGGTAGTTCTTGCGAGTTTTCTCAAAAGCCTCCATTGCTGCTTCAAACTCAGGATCGTATGGAGTTATCCGAACTCCATCAGGAGTTTCTGTGAGAAAAATATTGTCCCCTTCTTGAATATTTAACTTTTGCAGTAACTCTTTAGGAAATACTGCTCCTAAAGAGTTACCAATCTTTCTAATCTTTAAATTGTAATGCATACTACCTCTAAACCTGATATTAGGTGTGCGATTGCCCGAACGGCAGACGCCTAAAGGCGTATCGCTAACTAACCTAAATAAATTATAGTTATAACAATTGTAATAACTAAGTAACAAGAAAATTTTAACATACTTAAAAAACCCGAATCACCAGCTTATGAGCCAGTTTTTTTCTGACAACTCCTCCCCAGCTGCTGAAGAAAAATTCAATATTCCTGAAGAAGCAGAAGTCTTCATCTTCCCTGCATCATTTGCCCAAGCTAGATTGTGGTTTCTCAACCAGTTGGCATCGGGCAATCCCTTCTACAATGTGTCAACAGCACTTCGCCTGACTGGTTCACTCAATTTAACTGCCTTAGAGCAGACATTCAACGAAATTGTACGCCGCCACGAAACCTTACGCACCACTTTTGTGTTGATGGAAGGGCAACCAATGCAGGCAATATCTCCCACCTTAACCATACCCCTTCCCTTAATAGACCTACGTCATCTTTCAGCAACAGAACGCGAGACACAAGCGCGGCGACTCGTAACCGCAGAGGCTCAATGTCCTTTCAAGCTAACCACTGGTCCATTACTGCGAGTGACACTGCTACAACTGGATGAAGCAGAATATCTGCTGTTGATCAATCTACATCACATTGTTGCCGATGGTTGGTCGATTGGAGTGCTGATTCGAGAACTAGGGGCATTATACACAGCCTTTGCTTGTAGAGACGTTGCATCCGAAAGTTCTACACCCTTACCAGAACTACCCATTCAGTATGCAGATTTCGCTCAATGGCAGCGCGAGTGGCTTGTGGGAGAAGTACTCCAAACCCAATTAGCTTACTGGCAAAAGCAATTGGATGGTATCTCGGTGCTAAATCTTCCCACCGACAGATCAAGATCAGCAGTGCCAACATACAGAGGAGCAAGACAATTTCTAGAACTCCCGCACTCTTTGAGTCAAGCGCTAGTTGCCCTCAGCCGTCAAGAAGGCGTTACATTGTTCATGACTCTGCTAGCAGCATTCCAAACGTTGCTTTATCGTTACACGCAGCAAGAGGACATTGTAGTCGGTTCAGCGATCGCCAATCGCAACCGCAGCGAAATAGAAGGGTTAATTGGTTTTTTTGTCAATAGTTTAGTCCTGCGAACTGATTTATCAGGCAACCCGACGTTTCGGGAACTGTTGAATCGAGTACGAGAAGTCACTTTGGGAGCCTATGCCCATCAAGATTTGCCATTTGAAAAACTGGTGGAAGAACTTCATCCGCATCGAGATTTGAGCCGTCATCCGCTGTTCCAAGTCGTGTTCAGCCTGCAAAACACTCCGATTGAAGCGCTACAGTTACCTGGGCTAAGGCTGTCGCTGTTCGAGTTCGACAGCAAAACCGCTAAGCTTGATTTGGAGTTTCACCTGTGGCAGGATTTGGAAAGTCTCAAAGGACAAGTGATCTACAGCACCGATTTATTCGATGACACCACCATTAGCCGGATGCTGGGGCATTTCCAAACGCTGCTAGAAAGCATTGTTACTCATCCACAACAGCGCCTCTCAGATTTGCCTTTGCTGACTGCGCGAGAACGGCAGCAGTTATTGATTGATTGGAATAATACCAGGAGAGACTACCCGCAGAACAAGTGTTTTCATCAGTTGTTTGAAGCGCTTTTAGAGCAAACTCCTGATGCGATCGCGCTTAGTGCATGCTCCGCAAACGCACTCGTCTTTGAAAATCAACACTTAACCTACCACGAACTGAACATCCGAGCTAACCAACTTGCATATCACCTGCAACAACTGGGAGTCGCCCCAGACACTTTAGTTGGCATTTGCCTAGAGCGTTCTTTTGAGATGATTATAGGACTGTTGGGCATCCTTAAGGCAGGTGGAGCATACTTGCCTTTAGATCCCAGCTATCCTCAGGATCGTCTTAACTTCATTCTGGAAGACGCGAAAGTATCGGTTTTACTAACTCATTCTTCACTAGCCTCTACTTTAGCCTCCTCGTTCCCAGGCTCAGCCTGGGAATGTAAGGCAGGTTGGGGGAATCACAAAGATGAATTGACTGTAATTTGCATAGATAAAGATTGGGAGACAATTGCACAACAAAGCCAGGAAAACCCAAAGAACTGCCTAACATCTGACAACTTAGCTTATGTCATCTATACCTCTGGCTCAACAGGAAAGCCTAAAGGTGTTTTAATCGAACACCGAGGACTATCCAACTTGATACAAGCGCAGATTGAAACATTCAATTTACAACCGAGTCACCACATTCTACAATTCGCATCATTAAGTTTCGACGCCTCAATTTTTGAGATTGTCATGGCATTGGGAACAGGAGCGACTCTTTATTTAGCAAAGAAAGAATCGGTTCTACCCGGACAAGCTTTGATCCAACTATTGCGCGAAAAAGCTATTACTCATGTCACCCTTCCGCCCGCTGTTTTAGCAGTCCTACCAAAAGTAGAACTTCCCGCACTGCAAACTATTATTTGTGCAGGTGAATCCTGTTCCGAAGATATTGTAAAATTTTGGGCATCTGGTCGCCGATTTTTTAATGCTTACGGACCAACTGAAGCAACTGTTTGGTCAACTGTTGCAGAAATTAGCGCTACTGGTGAAAAACCGCCCATTGGTCGCCCTATCGCTAATACTCAAATCTATATATTAGATAAACATTTACAACCTGTACCAATTGGAATTCCTGGCGAAATATACATCAGTGGTGAAGGACTGGCGCGAGGCTACCTCAACCGTCCTGAATTAACAGAAACTTGCTTTATACAAGAAACCGACTTTCTCCCAAAAACGCGACTTTACAAGACAGGTGATTTAGCTCGTTATCGAAGCGACGGCAATATTGAATTTATCGATCGCATCGACAATCAGATAAAAATTCACGGTTTCCGCATCGAATTGGGAGAGATTGAAACGGTGCTGAGACAACATCAAAGCGTCCAAGAAACGGTGGTTATTGCTCAAGAGAATGTCTCTGGTGAGAAGGACTTAGTGGCTTATATTGTTCCCCATCAAAAACAAGCGGCAACAAATATTGAACTACGTAACTTTTTAAAACAAAAATTACCACAATACATGGTTCCAAGAGCTTTTGTAGTGCTAAATTCTCTGCCACTAACGCCTCATGGCAAAGTAGATATCCATGCTTTGCCTACACCCTATAGTCCTAATACCCGCTCATTAGATAAAGCGTTTATCGCTCCTCGTAACTCAACCGAGTTAACACTTGCAAAAATCTGGGCTGAAGTTCTTAACCTTGAATCTGTTGGTATTCACGATAACTTCTTCGACTTAGGAGGAAATTCTCTGGTAGCTGTACGGCTTGTAGAACAAATCCACAAGCAATTTGAACGTGAATTACCACTATCTTCGTTATTTTTAAATTCAACAATTGAAACTTTAGCAAAATCTCTATCTTCAGAAAAAGCTTCTCTGCCTTGGTCTCCCTTAGTTGCCATTCAGCCTAGTGGTTCAAATCCTCCTTTCTTCTGTGTTCATCCCATTTTTGGTGTTGTTTTCCCTTATTACGAATTGGCTCATCAGTTAGGGAAAAATCAACCATTTTACGGGCTACAACCTATGGGGCTTGACGGAGAAAGTTCGCCACTGACTTCTATCGAAGATATGGCTGCTTACTACATTGAAGCATTACGTACAGTGCAGCCAAGAGGTCCTTATTTTTTAGGAGGTTGGTCTTTTGGAGGTTTGGTTGCTTTTGAAATGGCTCAGCAACTGCAAGCAAGCGGGCATGAAGTGGCTCTACTTGCTTTGCTTGACACTGCAGCACCAGTTTCCAGTAATCAACCTTCTGTTGGCGATAGTTTGAGGTTTCTTTTCACTACAGTGGCGCGATATATATGGTCATTTTTCCTCGATTATTTTTATCTAATAAGCGCTTCTAACAAGAATCAAGTTGACAGTTTTACTTCTCGTTTTCCTCTTTTTAATCCTATTTTTAATAACTTTGTTCGACGTATTGAAACCAATCTGTTCTCGCACTTTATACCTCAGGAGTCCAAGTCACGGATTTTGCGCGAGTTAACAATTCGCCCAATGCTTCGTGTTTTCCATGCCAATAGCCAAGCAACTGTCAACTATGTCCCACAAGTCTATCCCCACCGAATAACTCTTTTTAGAACAAGCGTTCAGTCAAGCATTGCTGAGGCAAATCTAACTATGGGTTGGGGTGAAATCGCTCTTAAAGGAGTGGAAATTCACAACATTCCTGGGAATCACCTAACTATGCTGAGAAAACCCCATATTCAAGTTCTTGCCGAACAGCTAAAAGCTTGTATTGAGAAAACCCAGACTTTATAGAAGTAGCCGTCTGGTTATTTATCTTTTATTTGTATTTGTCTTTTAGTTATTTGTCTTTTAACACTACAACCCAATGAACCTCTGAATCGTGGGGCTAGCCTCTGCTTTCATCTAGACGCCAAGAATTCTCCACCCGTTGGAGAGAAATTTGTAATATTTCATACTATGAGAGCAGAAAAAACAGAATTTCACCTAATAGGTATAGATGTTTTGATACATTTTATCATTCAAGAGAAAGATGAATAATTTTTGAATATTTCTAATATGAAAAAGAACAAGCAATGCAGGAGAAAAATAGATGGCACTCGTAAAGCTTGGTGACTTCTACCCTGACTATCGTGAAGAACACTCCGATCTCGATGACATCAAGAACTTTGATGTTTATGCTCAAGGAGATAATAAAGTCGGCTCGGTTTACGATATCTTAGTCGATGAGCAAACAGGTAAATTCCGCTATTTCATTGTAGACACTGGCTTTTGGGTTTTTGGCAAGAAAGTTTTACTGCCTGTTGGTCTTGGCAACATTGATTATGGTGCAAGACGGATTTCTGTCAATGGTCTGAGCAAAGAGCAAGTCGAAAGCCTGCCTAATTACGATAATTTGGAAAAGGTTGATTTTGACTACGAAGAGCAGGTACGGGGTGCATACCGTCCAATAGCTGCTACTTCTGCGGGTACTGCTACTGCAGGTGCTGCTGATGCTACTGCTGCTATTTCTGACTTAACTCAACCTACTTACGATCGCAATACTTACAACTACGAGCACGAGCCGTCATTATATAACCTTAATGACAGCAATGACAGCGAGGGTCAAACCTTGAAGCTGTATGAAGAGCGGTTGATTGCTGACAAACAGCGCCGTAAGACTGGAGAAGTGACGATCGGCAAACACGTGGAAACACAAACAGCTCGTGTTGCAGTACCCGTGGATAAAGAGCGCGTCGTCATTGAGCGTACAACTCCCACAGATGCTACAGCTGTAAATCCAGGGGAAGCCAACTTCCGTGAAGGTGAAGTTGCTCGTGTCGAGCTTTACGAAGAAACGCCCGATATCCGCAAAGAGGCTGTTGTGCGGGAAGAAGTTCGAGTCAAGAAGGTTGTAGAACACGAGACAGCTGAAGCGACTGATACGATTCGACGTGAAGAGCTAGACGTGGATACCCAAGGTCTTCCAATTGTAGATAAGCAAGGCTAAGCAAGGCTAGCACTTTGTTAAAGGCTCACAGGCAAATCAAGTATATAGCTCGAGCTGTGAGCCTTTAATATTTGCATACACTAAAGTATAAAATAAGTAAAGTTATTTCATACTTCACTCATCCCTTTAGCAGACGTTAGAAAAATTGAAAGCGTTTTATAGTAAATCCTTTGTAAAAACAAAAGCGATTTACAGATTAAGATGCCAAATTTTTCTATTTTGACCATTGTTGGACTGGTAATTGCAATAATTGGCGTAATTGCTTGGGTGGGTGGTAGCTTAAGAGTTGCAAATCTCGAAATAAATCTTGAAACACCAAAGGGGCGTGTTGTCTTCATTTTTTCTGTGTTACATATTTTGGTGGGTTTGTTGATTATCGTTATTAGTGTGGTAACTTGAGGCTTCATGCCATCAAAGGCTTGCCTTTGAGAGTACTTTGTCCCGTTGGAACTCATTGAACCTGTCGCTAACGATACTGCCTGGATTACTAAAATTTAATATTTACAAATTGCTTTGGATATGGTGATCCAAAAACCTCAGATGAAGGCAGAGATTCAACCTTACTGATAGTAGTTGGCTCTTGGGTTGCAGTTGAGGCAGAACCTTGAAGGCTCAGAGATTTCACCAAACTCAGGGGTAACGGTTCCTGACTGATGGCATTGATGTAATCTGCACTTAAGTAGCGACTGTAACTCTTCTCATTAGCAACGTACGTCTGGAAGTAGGGAAGACTCAAAGCTCTGATATATCGCTGCGCTAAGGCAGGGCTAGGACCAATCACCTGTTCGGGAACCGGTACGGCATCATTTGGTGATGCCCCAATTGTCGAGAAGTGGGTTCCGCCATTAATTAATACTAAATATTTATTTGGGGTTGTTAACCAGGTAAACGGTTGAATTTGTTCTGGAAAAGCCGGAGCAACGGTATCAACACTACCAGCGACCATCATCACTGGGATTTTAATTTGGCTGAGACTGGCTTGCCCTAAAATACTACTATCAACAGGGTTAATGGCAATGACTGCCTTGACCCGTGGATCTGATAAGTTATATTTAGATTGCGGTAAACTCACAGCTAAGCACTGAAGTAACAGCGAAGCATTGAGTACATCTGGTGAAGCTGGGCAGTTCTTGTCAAGTTGTTTAAAATCAATTGCTGCTCCTGCTAATGCCAAAGCCGTGTAACCACCAAAGGATTGACCCACCACGCCTATCTGTTCCAAATTCAAGCGCCCTCTATAAGTCGGGTCGGATTGAGATAGGCTACTGAGTTGATCCAACAAATACTTTATGTCCAAAGGTCGGTCAATAAATTCTCTGGGGCTTGTGATTTCTGCCGCCCTACCTCCGAAGAGTGCTTGCAACTGTTGGGCATTGCTACCTGGATGCTCTGGAACGGCGACGACAAAGCCATAAGAAGCGAGGTATTCAGCAAGGTAAGCAAAACTGTTGCGATCAGAGCCAAGTCCGTGGGAGATGACAATGAGTGGACGAAGGCTGGATACATTTGGTAGGTAGATGTCAGCAGGAAAAATGCGCTCGCGAGAGCTATCGTTAAGTATGATAGTTCGCTTTTGCCAACTAAAGTTTCCTGGTCGTGGCAGGTCAGTCACTGAAATATTACTTAATGTGGGAGCCGTGCCTGCATCCAACAAGGACTGCTTATTGATCAGTGCGATCGCCTGTTGAGTTTGATTCACCAGCCTCTGGAACGATCCTGCAATCTCCAAGCTGCGCGCTAAATCTATCGAAATTGCTCTTGAGGGAAACTTGCGTAGCACGTTTAATAACGTTAACCCTTGTGGGTCTGCTGCTGCAAGAATCAGGGAGGCTCGAATTGCATAAAACCCATTAATGCGAGATCCCTGCTGTACAACTTCTCCCAAATTTTCTAACAATCTCTTGCCAATTGGCGTGTAAAGAAATTGCGAAACCGCTACGGCATTTAGGGGAATGGGAGTCAGCAAAAATTGCCGTAGCAGGTTGAGTTGCTCCTTGCCTGCATACTGAACATATGCAGCCAAATCATCGTCTATTTTGCCTGTTCTGGCATAAGTTTCCAAGGAATTAATGGGAATAGAGCGAGCCACAAGACCGTAGGAGATGGTCAACCGTTCTGCACCCAAGCTAGGACGGGGGGCTAGGGTAGGGATGAACCCAATACTGAAAAGCCCCACCGCTAAATGTAATAAAATTGACTGCTTGCTGACAACACGAGCGTGAGGGCGCAACCGAACAACTCCAGAGATAGTAGGCGACATCGGTGGGCAATTCATGAATATCACTGAGCGCTTATTTAGCAATTTTACCAAGAACCACCGATGTGATTCTATTCGCCTTGACACTGGTGTGGTTGATTATCCTTGTGCAACGATGATAGAAGAATGAGCAAGGGGAATTTGGAAAAAGGCGATCCCTCTTAAAGGGGTTGATCCCACAACCATTGCATTGCTCCTGCTTATGACTGCATAAACTTCTAACTTCTGGCAATCTACAAAGAGAAATTGAATGAACAATAACCGCTGGACATTAACAGGAAGAAAAGCCTTGATTACCGGAGGAACTAAGGGGATTGGATTGGCGATCGCCCAAGAATTCCTGTCCCTGGGTGCTGAGATTATGATTGTTGCCCGAAATGCAGAAGCAGTGAAGCAACAGCTTGAGAACTGGCAATTGCAAGGAGCGAAAGCTTATGGAATTGCCGCAGACGTTGCCACACCTAAGGGTCGTCAGGCAATCATTGAACAAGTCAATCAAACTTTAGGAGAATTAGATATTCTTGTCAACAATGTTGGCACCAACATTCGTAAAAAGGCGTTGGAATACACAGAACAAGAGTATGAGTCTATATTTCAAACCAACTTAACTTCTCTATTTGAAATGTGCCGACTGGCTTATCCTTTGCTGAAAGCTGGAAACAACAGTAGCATCGTTAATATAGGTTCTGTTGCTGGGTTAACCGCAGTTCGCACAGGCGCACCTTATGGGATGACAAAAGCGGCGCTTGTACAACTGACCCGTTCTTTGGCTGTAGAATGGGCAGGAAATCAAATTCGGGTAAACACTGTTGCTCCCTGGTTTATTCTCACCCCTTTAACTGAACCTTTGTTGAGCAATTCAGATGTATTGAACTCTGTTGTATCGCGCACGCCGATGGGGCGAGTTGGTACACCAGAAGAAGTCGCAGGTTTAGTGGCGTTTTTGTGTATGCCAACAGCTACTTACATTACTGGACAGTGTATTGCAGTTGATGGTGGCTTTTTAGCCTTTGGTTTCTAGAAAGTACGGGGATATCTGCTTATGACTCTCGATGCAGCCAGCTAAAAAGCCCCAAAGAAGCGACTGTTCCGATAAAATGAGCGGCGATACCGTTCATATTTGCCGTTGCAACAAAGATATCAAGAGAGCGAATAATGCGACTTGGATCGTAAATTGCGACCCCTTGAGGTTGGGCTATGGATTTTGAAAGTAGGACTCCCAAACCAGCACCACCCCCCAAAATGAAGAGTAGCATTCCCACTAAACCAGCAATCACACTGATCCGCAGCAATTGGATCACCTGTGCTTTTTTAGGGTGTAAATCTGGATTTGGATTGCGAAGCCGTCTGGCAAAGCGAGTCAAACGAAAATCTAAATAAAGACTAAAAACTAGTGCCAAAATTCCACAAACTGCCCAAAAGATGCTGATACCAATTCCTGGTGTCGTTCCTTGAGTGTAAGTCGTGACTCCTACTCCAGGCGTAGGTGGTGTTAGCGCTTGAGAGAAGTTACGACCAGAAATAGCGAATATCACCATTAGGACAGATGCAGCCCCCAATCCCAGCTGCAACCAGAAGCTAACCCAACCAACAAAGCGCAATAAATTGGCAATTCTTTCTAATTTAGGATGAAGTGTGCGTTCTTCTGATTGGGTTTGCATAGTCATTTCATAAAGGTCGAACTTCATTAAATCCTTCCTCTTTCAACCATAGGTAGATCAACAGGAAATTACGACCTTCTGAAGTATGAATGACCAGTACTCAGACTAATATTAAGTCTCGATGTTAACAGTATTGTGTGCAAGCAGATAAAGTCAGGGGTACCAAAACGATTATCTTTCTGGTGAAGTAGACATGAGTCACAAAGCTTGATCTAGAATTTATCAGGATACTTATGTCTACGTACATTTACTATCCGTTTATCGGCTGGGTTAATAATTCGGTTATGAATGTTGGATCTTTCAAGAAGGTTCCTTTGCAACCTTTAGTGTTACTCTGGCTGGCTTATGCTTGGCTGGGATGGTATTTGTCTGTTAATCACATTGTTTGGCTGGTGGGAGCTTCTGTAGCAGCTTTAGTGTTAGCTGTGGCTTGGAGGAGTATTTCTTGGTTAGAGCGTTTGATTGAATTTGGTTCTAAGACTTTAGTTGTCGTCTTGGTTTTAAGTGCATCAATTGCTTTAATCGCCACTTGGTCGCTTTTTTCGACCTTCATTATTATGCCCTTAGCAACTACACTTTTGGCTGCAATGGAACTGCGTTTTGCTGGTTTTAGCAAAAGAGATAGGCTTTTGCTAGTTACTGTACTTGCTGGATTTGGTTTAACCGTGGGCGAAGCCATAGATATTGTTCTTTTACCCAGTGGTAGGTACTAATTATCTGTTGTCTTGCTGTTGTTTTGGCTCAATGTCCAAGGGAAAGAAGTTCAAGAACTCAAGGGATTTGATGTAATATATGTATTATTTGTAGCCGTATTGAGTTATGGCAGTACCGCTTCATAAAGCATGGACAAATATGCCCAGCCTTGGTGGCGAGGCGGTTTGATTAGTTAGATTTGGTAACTGTGTGATACGAAAACCGCCTCGCCACCGCCTCAAAGAGAAATCTTTCTTGGGTATGAATGGATAAGGCGGTCTTGTTGTCTATTTCAGACCCAACCCTTGAGGGTGCTTTTTAGATACAAAACAAACAAACCCGATTTCTGAGAGAAACCGGGTTTTTTTACCCTTCAATTGTGATAAACTACTTGACTGGAGTTTTTAATTCTTCTTGGGGTACCTGCTGACTTTCTGTTGGTTTAAGCCGTTGCCACAAAGCGCGTGGCGTTGCTTGACGGAAAGCTCCACAATAGTGCATCGTCATCACAGCTTTGAAAGCCCAATGATCCGGTGAAACATCGCTAAAGGGTACAGGCAAGGTTTCTGCCTGGTTCTGAATGCAGGCATTGAGAACTTGATTTGGTTTACCTGGGCTAGCAGTAGGGGTATCTTGAGCTTTCACAGGAGTCACTAAGCCAGCAGTGGATAACACGATAGTCGTTGCTAGAACAATACGGTTCATGCTATATGCGTCAGTTTTAGGTGGTAGAAAACATTGTAACTATCGTTAGTAGTACAACTAATCCAGCAACCCACAACATTAAAGCCCCCCAACTCACAGAATCTTGTTGTAATTTATGCCACAAATTTGTGACAAAATTATTACGTATTGCCATTTTTACCCTCCGATTTTGACGCTCGCTAGTACCAGACGCCACTCATCAAGCTTGAACTCAGTTATGTTAAATTTGTCCTTGGAAATAAGAGCAGTAAATTAATGGAGCGCACGCGAACGCGTGCCTCTAGGCGCACTCCCTTGCTTAAAAAAGAATAATCTACAAAAAGACATTTATTGTCTCTAGAATGTATTTTCGCATACGTAAGTGTTTACACTTGCTAATTTTCCAATATTGAGAAAATTCTTAATGCTTGCTTGCCGTTGTTTCAACCAGAAATTTAGAATCTCCAACCTGATAGAAATCACACAAAAGCACGAGAATTCTACGGATTGATTTTCATAGTTTGATATCTGGAATTATGAGTATATTGAAAATAGACAGCAATTATCTGTTCCAATAGGTGAGCAAAAAATGGTGCAACAAATAAGACCGGGTGAACCACAATATATCTGCGTAATTCCAGTTGAGAGCATAACAGGAAATCAAGAGGAAGAAATAATGACTTTTGGTGTGTCTGCTGATCAGGCAAAACATCAAGCCGAGGAATTGTTAGCAAATAATTACGGATGCAAGCGATTGCCCAAGGGGCAGTGGCAAAGCCAATCGCAAGTCGTGGAATTGATCCAGCAGGCGATCTGCGAACCAATAGGTCAGTGGTGTTCCGCCAATAGTCACCAAGAATAGTACTTAGATACATCTATAACTTTTGTACGGTTACAATACCTTGCGCCCTGACTCGTTATTGATAATTTCTGACTCATTTCACCCATGCAAATATTCAAAACACTACTGCGGGTTCGCCACTACGAAATGGACGCTTTGGGACACGTCAACAATGCAGTTTACCAAAACTATCTAGAACAGGCAGCCATTGAACACTCTGAACACCTGGGCTTAACTTTCGATCTCTATCAACAACTTGGTGGTGTATTTGTCATGCGACGCGTAGAAATTGAGTACCTGCGTCCAGCAGTAGCAGGCGACACGCTAGAAGTCACGACTTGGTTAAGAGAAATGCGTGGTACTCGTGCCTATCGCCAGTATGAGATTCGCAAACAAAACCAAGATGATTTGTTAGTCACGGCTGAGGCTTTATGGGTATGGGTAGACGCCAAAACAATGCGCCCCCGACCAATTCCCGATATGTTGATAGAGAAGTTCTTGCAAATAGAAAAATCACAGGTTGTTACGTAGTTAGTAGCGCTTACGCCAAAAATCATCAAATATGGATTTCATTTTTCGACTGTAAGGTGGAGAGAAGTCCTGTAGGCGGTCAGACCAGTACCGCAGTTTCTTACGGAGGGAAACCCTCCAAGAGAACTGCTCGCTGCCGAAGTCCGAACGGTTAGCCCGACCTAGGCAACTAGCTCTCCCGTTGGGGTAACCCTCGCGCAGCGCCCCTGGCTCTCCCGTTGGGGTTTCCCAACAAGCGGGAACTTCGGGGCAGTGCGAAGCATTAGCATATAATCTGGACATAATATTACGGCACTGCCCACCCTACTTTTGAATGCTTTAGTGGGCGGAGTGGGTCAATTTACGCGTCTCCTGCTTCTCCTGCTATCTTCAAGTAAGATTTAATTCAGATTTTTTTTGCCTTTGGGCTTCGTACAACATCAATGCAGCGGTAATTGCCACGTTTAATGATTCTACCCCTGGACTTAGGGGAATTTTCACTTGCAAATCTGCCATTGCTGTCAACTCTGGCGACAAACCAGCACCTTCATTACCCAACAATATTAAACTGGGTTTGCGCCAGTCTACATCCCAATAAGTCAAAGTCGCATTGGGTAAGGTAGCAATAACTTGCATTCCTGCTTCCTGGCTTTGCTGGGCTGTCGCTTTTAAATCAGAACTCACTGCCATTGCTTGGCGAAACCACTGTCCTGCAGAAGCACGTAAGACTTTTGGGTTCTCTAAATCCACACTATCTTCACTCAGCCACAATCCAGAGGCTCCAGCTGCAGCAGCAGTCCGAATCATTGTACCCAAGTTCCCTGGATCTTGCACAGTCTCCAATGCTAGCACGATACCAGTAAACGGCACTTCGCCAACACGATAACCTCGTTTTGCCGTCGCGACTACGCCATCCGGTTGCATGGTGGTGGCGATCGCCTTTAAAATTTCCTCGCTGACAATTTCTGCCCGTTCGCAAACACCACACGCTTTCTCCCACAGCAAAGGATGGGCGTCTTGCCATTCTGGAGTGCTACACACTGCTTCTAACGGGTAATTCACTGCACAAGCTTCCTCTAACAGGTGCGTTCCTTCCACTAAAAACAATTGCTGCTTGTGCCGTTCCTTGGGGGAGTGTAGTTTGCGGATTTGTTTGACTAGAGGATTTTGTGTACTTGTTAGCATCAAATCTCTGAATTTTGAGTGCTAAGTTTTGTTGTTACTTGGCACTTACTACTCAAATGCGGAACCCGGGACTTGAACCCGGAAGCCTTGCGGCACTAGAACCTGAATCTAGCGCGTCTGCCAATTCCGCCAGTTCCGCGAATGTCACTGTTTCTTGACCGTATTTAATTATCACCTAATTCTTTAATTGTGTCAAGTAATTATTCTTTTTATCACAATCTTCCTTCGTTATGCCACCAATCAGTTGATCCCCAAGTCACTTTAGGAAAACGAGGGAGGGCAAATAGATTGAGTCAGGCAAAATTTTTTTTGCACTCCTCATTCTCCCATAACGCATGTACTATGTGTTACCAAAAGTTCTAAATAAAGTTCTATAGCGCTTCTCGTTTGGATGAAGTAATTATTTATCTGTGTCCATCTGTGTCCATCTGTGGTTCTTATTTCTTGATGTATTGCACTCAACACTCGAAGCGCTATAAATAACGATATAGCAAGGGTTTCGCTTGTCAAGCCTAGCGGCAGGGCAATTTGTTAACTCTAGATGTCATGCAAAAATGTAGACAATCAAAAACTATCGTGTAGAATCGAAACCAACTTTAAACGTATGAAATCAGTAAATTTTTTTGGAGGATAGGATTATTATTCCTTCTAGCGGCTTACCAGATACTAAATCTTCTCCTACAGCAGACTCCTCAGTCTTGCAAATATGGGGCGGGCATCGTTTGCAAGGTCATGTAAAAATTAGCGGGGCAAAAAATTCAGCACTGGTGATCATGGCTGGAGCCTTGCTGTGTTCTGGCGAGTGTCGCATCCGTAACGTGCCGTTATTGGCAGACGTCACACGGATCGGTCAGATTTTATCGGCTTTAGGCGTTCCCTTAACGCAAACTGGAGACATTTTAGACATTGATGCCAGAGAAATCAAAACATCAAAGGCTCCCTACGAACTGGTTACGCAGTTGAGAGCGAGTTTCTTTGCCATCGGTCCGATTCTGGCAAGACTGGGAGTCGCGCAGATGCCGTTACCAGGAGGCTGTGCCATTGGAGCAAGACCAGTGGATCTGCATGTCCGAGGACTGCAAGCAATGGGAGCTGAAGTGCAGATTGAGCATGGCATTTGTAATGCCTATGTTCCTGGTCGCGATCGCCGATTAAAGGGAGCTAAGATTTATTTAGACATTGCCAGCGTAGGAGCAACGGAAACGTTGATGATGGCGGCTACTCTTGCGGATGGGGAAACCATCATCGAAAATGCTGCACGTGAGCCGGAAGTCGTCGATTTGGCGAACTTCTGTATTGCAATGGGAGCAAAAATCTACGGTGCAGGAACCAGTACAATTACAATTGTCGGCGTGCCAAAGTTGCACTCTACTGACTATAGCATTATTCCTGATCGCATTGAAGCAGGGACGTTTTTGGTAGCAGCAGCAATGACCCGTTCAGAGGTTACCCTCTCGCGAGTGGTTCCAGAGCATTTGATACCGGTGATTGCTAAGTTGCGAGATATTGGAGTGCCGATCATTGAGGAAGGACCCAATTGCTTACGCACTTTAGCAGCAGAAACCCTCAGGGCAACTGACATTGAAACTTATCCCCATCCAGGCTTTCCTACAGATATGCAAGCGCCATTTATGGCATTGCTGACACTGGCTGAAGGCGACAGCGTGATTAACGAATCTGTCTTTGAGAATCGTTTGCGTCATGCCTCAGAGTTGAATCGCTTGGGGGCAGATATTCGCGTCAAAGGCAACACTGCCTTTGTTCGGGGAGTACCGATGTTGTCAGGCGCACCTGTATTAGGAACGGATTTGCGGGCATCAGCAGCGTTAGTTATAGCAGGACTAGCGGCAGATGGAAAAACCATCATTCAGGGATTGCATCACCTAGATCGGGGCTACGATAGACTCGATACAAAGTTGCAGCAATTGGGAGCAAGAATCGAGCGTGTGCCACCGACAGAGGCAAATACAGAAGTTGCTAAAACCACCACTATCGAGCCTCAAGCGTCAAAGCCCCTTTAGCTAAAACGGGCATAGGTACAAAAGACCACATAAGCAGCAGGACAAGGAAGAATTACCTTCCTTGTCCCTTTTGCTATAGCTATACTGTTTGTGTGGGGCTGTTCAACAGACCAGTTCTAAGCATCACAACTCCCTTATTTCCCCAAGCTCGCATTCGCCATGTTACCGCTAAACACTCAACTGATTGGTCTCAAAGCAGATTCATTTCGTCATCCCCTCGACCTAGAGGCAACCAAAGCACTCAAGCAGATACCTGGCTTGGATATGATGGTGCGGAATGTTTTGGGACCATTAGCAGAGCAGGTTTTCTTTGTGGAAAACATCGCTTCCAGCGTTCTTGTGGGTGAAAAACAACTGCCCCATCTGCATGAGCTGTTGTTGTCAGCCTGCAAAACACTGGATATAGATCCACCCCAGCTTTATGTTAAGCAGCATCCTGCTCCCAATGCCTACACCTTTGCGATGCGGGGAAAACAGCCTTTTATTGTGGTTCACACTTCCCTGATTGATATGCTGGAACCAGAAGAAATTCAGGCGGTGATTGCCCATGAATTGGGACACCTCAAGTGTGACCACAGCGTTTACCTGACTCCAGTAAATATATTAATATTAGCTGCGGCAGCGGTGCCCAACGTCGGAAGTTTTATTGCCCAAGCAATACAGACGCAACTTTTGGAATGGGTACGCTGTGCAGAATTTACGTGCGATCGCGCAGCATTGTTGGCAACCCAAAACCCCAAAGTTGTGATGTCGGTATTGATGAAACTTGCTGGAGGTTCGCCAACGATCGCACCGCAACTCAACCTCGATGCTTTTATTGCCCAGGCTCGTGCTTATGATGATATTAGCAAGACCGAACTGGGTGAAATGGTCAAAGCCGCCCGGACAGCTCAGTTGACTCATCCAGTGCCAGTCCTGCGTGCAAGAGAAATTGACCGGTGGGCAAGCAGCCAAGAATATCAAAAGTTGTTGCAAAATCACAAAATAGAGTATAATAATGAAGTTGCACCCAAGGGCGGGTGGCGAAACTGGTAGACGCACCACACTCAAAATGTGGCGACCTTGCGGTCATAGGAGTTCGATTCTCCTCCTGCCCACTTGAATAAAGAAGGAAGAAGGAAGAAAGAAAAGAAAAAGTTTTCATTCTTCCTTCTTCCATTCTGATTTTTTTATCCGGTCAACACAAGTGTAGATACAATCTTGCTTACCATACTTCAGCGTCTTCCAATGCGGATCGTCTAACGCCTACGAGGGGACTTGCGATAGAGAGTCCACCTTGTCTACGCCATCCAAAGAAAACAAACACATCAACAATCGATTTCCCATCATAATCTCTTCATATACGAATCCTGTTTGATTTGTGTGAAAGTGCCTGCCTGATCGCATCTTCAGATTCCCGACAACTTTGGCGAAGTCGGGAATCTTGTTGTTCGGCGTTGTTTCACGCTAGCTTACCTGGAGGCAAAACCGCACTGGGAACTTTACCGTATCCACAGTCAAAACCTTTTCTGGTGAGGATGAACTTGATGAGATATCTTTATGTATTTTTTTGATGGATTTATACATCTCATTCCGGATAATCGTTGAGACATGATGAATAGTTATAAAGAGTATAAAGAGTTTGTAAATTCAGAGGTCGTCACCCATGGAAAAGATTCAGAGCACAGACGTTAGAAGCTGGAAGATCCCCAAGTATAAAGGCTAGAGGTTTTAAAAATGAACAAGACTTTTGCTTTTGAGAAATGAACCCTTGATTGTCTAGTTCCTCAATGACTTAAGGAGTACATGGTGATTCTTCATGTAGCAGAGTCACTCATATGAGTGTTTTTATGCATTTAGGCATACAGCTTGGGGAATGCACATGAAAGCTGCACAATATCAATATTTGTCCTTATCGAGTTCTAGTTTTATAATTTGACGACAAAATAACTACGAACTATAATAGATATAGAAAATCTGACTGAAAAGCAAAACAAAAGCAAAACTTTCTCTGCATATTTGCACTAACAGACGTTTGTTTATCTAGCTATTGTATTTGATTTGTGAAGTTAAGGAAGGACAATCACTATGCGACTGAAAAGATGGGAATCTCCCCGGCGAGAAGGTCGAAATCATAAGGGTAGAGGTGGTTCTGCAAGGCAGCGACAACTTAAGAAACAACAGCAAATGCTGCGGCAGAGACTTAAGGAAGGTGACAGACCCGAAAAAGATAACAAACCAGATAGTCGAAAACTAGACAATAGCAAAAAGCAAAAACAGGGGGAAGAGAATTTAATCTTCCCCCTGTTTTTTTCTTTTGTTTTAAAACAAAAACAAAGTTTGTGATAGCATCTCACACAAATCGTGAAAGTTATATAAATAGTGCCATTTGCTTCATAAAGCAATTATTTTGCATATTCATTTAAGAAAATAAGTATATTCAATTACAATTTTTATTATCAATTTTCAATTATCACAATTCGTCAGTTTTCTTGTCTGTAAATTTGATGAAGAGACTTAAATTTTTTGCTTATTCAATATCTGTTAACTTTTATAAAATCTTATATAAAGAAAATAAAAAGCGAATATGAAGTTATTGTAAAAGTTAACAATTAAGTACTAATATTGCTGAGTTTTACAGTAAATTACTATACAGGTAAAAACAAACGAATTAATACCAGGGAATTCGGCGATTTACTGTAAAAGCTACTGCATCTCCATGTGTTAACTTTCGACCATGCTTCAAGAGTTGAAAGAGTCAGACAGGGATATAGCCTGACACTTTCAATGTTTGGAATGGTTTCGTATATGTTCTGTTCTCTGTTAGACACAAGGAGTGACGTTATGGTAGGAAGAGCTTTTCTACCTGTTCAAAGAGTACTAGATTTTCCGATTACTGCCTTACGCTTTAACGATCAAATACAAACACTGTTGCGATGGGCTCTAGCTCGCGAGAGTAAGACTGTATGTATCGCCAATGTACATATGGTGATGGAGGCTTATTGGAATCCAGACTTTGGTACTGTGCTTAAGAATGCAGACCTAGTTACCCCTGATGGTATGCCTCTTGTGTGGATGATGAAGCTATTAGGAGCAAGATACCAAGACCGCGTAGCGGGGATGGATGTTTTACAAGCATCATGTGCGCTGGCTGAAAAAATGAATGTCAGCGTTTATTTTGTGGGTTCTCAAACAGAAATTCTGGCTCGCATGAAGAGCAGGTTAGAGGAGGAATGCCCTAATCTGAAAATAGCAGCGATGGAACCCTTGCCTTTCCGTCCCCTGACTTCATCTGAAGACGAAGCACTGATTGAAAGAATCAATTCCAGTGGCGCGGGTTTAGTGTTTGTCTCTTTAGGGTGTCCAAAACAAGAAAATTGGATGGCTCAGCATAAAGATAAAATACACGCAGTCATGGTTGGGCTGGGTGGTGCTTTCCCTGTTTATGCAGGAATCCATAAAAGAGCACCGCGCATGGTGCGAGATTTAGGTTTGGAATGGCTATATCGGTGGTTACAAGAACCCCGTCGCCTGTGGGGTCGTTATACTAAGACGATTCCAGCATTTCTTTGGTTGGCTTTTAAACAACTGTTAACATCAACTTCTTTTATCAGTACGCCATTCCATATTCGCGAACGCTACTTGGGATGGAGAGATTAGTAGATTGATGATTGTAGTGATTTAAGCGTTCCCACTTTCGGACAAAAAAGTTCAGTAGCAACAGATGCTACGTGACTTAATCAAACTCAACAGTTAGTGTTTCATTGCCATCAAGATGTACTGCGCACAAATTGTACCGCAAATTTCCTCGGAAAAATCTAGAGCACTATCAGTAGATTTTCTGATGAAAATGTCCTGAACATAGGAAAATCCCTGAAAGGATATGACAGTATGTCCCCCGAGGAAATACCAATAACCTTTGTTATCAGGGAAGCATTTAACTACACGCATCAACAAATGTTTTGTTGGATTTTGTAGGGGTTTAAGTTGTCTAAAGTAAACTCAAGCTTAGGCACAGTGGTACATCGAGTTGTACCGTCAGATTTTAGACAAACAAGGGCGATCGCCCCTGTCACTGGTGTTGATTCAAAGGTCGGGCGATCGCTCTATACCCCAAGAATTGCTACCTTAAAGCTAGCCAGTCAATCTACAAAGTTTTTCAAATCCCAAGTTTTCCGATTAGCACCAAAGAGCTGATCATACAAGAACAAATAAGCCGTCCCAAAACCTCTACTAACTGAGGTTTTAGACTTCGTTCGCTTCCTCTGCCTTAACTTCATGATGATGGGTGACTGTGGTGATTTAAAGTGGCTTACTCCTTGTCATAACAAAGTTTAATACCAATAGACATGGTGAATAGGCAAGAGTAATCACAACCGTGTTCAATACCCACCAGAATGCATTACAAACAATTTGCACACTAGACTTTTGCATTTTATGCAAAGTATACTTAGGGGATTTTCATTAGAAAATCTCCTAAGTATCAGGAAAACGTTTCCAAGGATCTGACAGCACCTCCACCGAAAAAATACCAAAACATCCAGCATAATCAAGCTATTTTCTATACATGTGTGTCAAAGATTTCGTTGAATTTTGTAGCGATTTATGTTGTCCAAAGTTTTGGTAAATATGCAATCCAGAGTTTTTGAGCAAAAGTTCTCACCTGTTTCTCACCTGTAATGAATACTTTTTGATTAAGTAGCAGTTGGATGAAAGCTCGGATAAAGATGCAAAAAAATTTCCGAATATTTCCTGATCCTAAAGATTACTAAAGTAAGTAACTAGAGGAACAATGTTTTCTCTGAGACTTGAGATACTTTGGCTGCAAACAATCACGCATTGTCTAATTGATGTAACATACAGGTAAGTAGATGAACACAAAAGAACTCACAATCGAGGCAGGTCGGACTGAAAAACAGTATTGAAAAGACCTGTGGACATACCGGGAACTGTTCTACTTTCTTGCATGGCGTGATATTTTAGTGCGCTACCCGAGACGGCGAGCAGACTTGCTTGGGGACTGTTCTGACCGTTTTTGACGATGGTAGTGTTCACAGTCGTGTTTAGCATATAGCTAAGCTTCCGTCTCTTGGTGATGCGCTTTACCCAATTATGGTGTTTGCGGGGATGTAGCCATTGTATAATTAACAAGAAACTAGGAACATGCAAACTTTTTTGGTAACTGGCGGAGCAGGTTTTATCGGTTCTAACTTCATCCTAAAAGCAAGAATTGAACACTGGGCAAATATTATCAATATAGATAAGCTGACTTACGCCAGCAATCCTCAAAATCTAGAAGATTTGCATAATGATTCTGGATATCATTTTGTCGGTGGAGACATTGGTGATATTGAACTATTACGTAATCTTCTACAGCAGTACCAACCAGACGCAATCATCAACTTTGCTGCCCAGAGCCATGTTGACCGCTCAATCCTAAGTCCCCAAGATTTTATTCAAACAAACGTAGTTGGAACATTCCAACTTTTGGAAGCTAGCAGAGCTTACTGGGAAAAATTATCCCCGCACAAGCAAGAGCAGTTTCGTTTCCTGCATGTGTCTACAGATGAAGTATACGGCTCGTTAGGTCCGACAGATTCAGCTTTTCGGGAAGATACCCCATATGCTCCCAATAGTCCCTATGCTGCATCAAAAGCAGGTTCTGACCATTTTGTACGAGCCTACTTTCACACATATGGTCTCCCCACTTTAATAACCAACTGCTCTAATAACTACGGTCCACGCCAGTTCCCCGAAAAACTGATTCCCCTAATTATTCTCAATGCTTTGAATGGTAAACCTTTACCAATATATGGGGATGGACATAATGTCCGAGATTGGCTCTATGTTGTGGATCACTGCGAAGCCCTCTACACAGTTTTGCAACACAGCCGTATTGGAGAAACTTACAACATTGGTGGTAACAACGAACAGAAAAACTTAACAGTCGTTGAAAAAATTTGTGCAATCCTTGATGAGTTAGCTCCCAAACCCGACTTTCGCCACTCCTCTCTCATCACTTTTGTGAAAGACCGCCCTGGACACGACCGAAGATATGCAATTGATTGTAGTAAAATCAGCACAGAATTGGGCTGGCAACCAAAAGAGGACTTTGATACCGGTTTGTTGAAAACCATTCAGTGGTATCTAAGCAACCCAACTTGGGTCGAGCAAGTCCAATCAGGTGCCTACGCACACTGGATTAAGCAGAACTATGGAGATAGAGAGGCAGTATTATCAAGAAGGGCGAAACCCCAACCATTCCAGGAGTGAACCATGAAGGGCATTATTTTAGCTGGCGGTTCTGGTACAAGATTGTACCCGCTGACTCAAGTGGTCAGCAAACAACTCATGCCTGTCTACGATAAGCCGATGATTTACTACCCCTTGTCCACTCTCATGTTGGCTGGGATTCGCGAAATCCTCATTATCTCTACACCCGCCCATCTGCCACTGTTTCAGCAACTTTTGCAAGATGGTCGCCAGTGGGGTCTTAAGTTTAGCTATGTTGAGCAACCCAAACCTGAAGGTATAGCACAAGCATTTATCTTAGCCAAAGATTTTATTGGTAACGACTCCGTATGCCTCATTTTAGGCGATAATCTTTTCTACGGGCATGGTCTAGTTGATGTGCTAACGCGTGCAACTCAGTTGCATGAAGGCGGACTCATTTTTGGTTATCGAGTCGCTGAGCCTCAGCGATATGGAGTCGTTGAATTTGATAGAGCAGATCAGGTAGTAAGTTTAGAGGAAAAGCCCAAGATTCCTAAGTCTAACTATGCTGTGCCTGGTATTTACTTTTATGATGCTCAGGTTTGTGAAATTGCTGCCACTCTCAAACCCTCAGCCCGGAATGAACTGGAAATTACTGACTTGAGCCAGGTTTATCTGCGTCGCGGGCAACTGAAAGTTGAGATTTTAGGTCGGGGCTACGCTTGGTTGGATACGGGTACTCATGAATCGCTTCACCAAGCTGCTAGCTTTATTCAAACCTTGGAACAACGGCAAGGCTTAAAAATAGCTTGTATCGAAGAAATTGCCTACTGCCAAGGATATATTAATGCCGACCAACTCTACCAACTTGCTCAACCATTAGCTAAAAGTAGCTATGGGCGTTACCTGATGGACATCATCAATAATGATATCCGCGCCCAGCAGGTTCAGCAGATGAATCAAGTTCCATCAGCAAATGGCTTTAAGCAGGAATTGCCAGGAACAGAGAGGGTGACATTGTGAAAATTTTACAAACTAAAATTCCTGATGTACTGCTCATTGAACCGCAATTTTTTGAAGATGAACGTGGCTTTTTTTACGAAAGCTACAATGAACGAGTTTTGCGAGAAAAGGCAAATATTGTAGAACACTTCGTGCAAGACAACCATTCTCGTTCAACTAAGAATGTACTACGCGGTCTGCACTATCAAATCAAGCAACCTCAAGGCAAATTGATCAAGGTTGTGGTTGGTGAAGTGTTTGATGTAGCTGTGGATTTGAGGACTAGTTCTAAGTATTTCGGTCAATGGGTTGGCGTTCATTTGAAAGCCAAGAACAAGCAGCAACTATGGATACCAGCAGGATTTGCACACGGTTTCTTAGTGATTTCAGAATATGCTGAGACGCTTTACAAAACGACAGACTATTACGCACCAGAGTATGAATGTTGCATTTTGTGGAGTGATCCTGATTTGGCGATCGCCTGGCCCGTTGAAGTAGAACCCATTCTCTCTGCAAAAGATAGGGCGGGTAAGCGACTGAAAGAGGCGGAGGTGTTTGCCTGATGAGAATACTCCTCACAGGTAGCACCGGTCAAGTTGGTTGGGAACTGCAACGAACTTTGATGACTCTTGGTGAAATCATTCCTGTAGGACGTGAAATCTCTTCCTCTGGTTTACGCATAGATTTATCTCAGCCTGACACTATTCGTCATGTGATTCGCGAAGTCATGCCTGAATTGATTGTTAATGCAGCTGCATATACTGCTGTAGATAAGGCAGAGACAGAACCGGAATTAGCAATGGCAATTAATGGAACTGCACTGGGTGTGATTGCAGAAGAAGCCAAGCTACTTGGTGCAGGAGTCATTCATTATTCAACTGACTATGTGTTTAACGGTAATCAAGCAACGCCATATACAGAGCAAGATGAGCCTGACCCCCAAAATATATACGGAAAAACGAAATTAGCTGGCGAAAAGGCAATTCAAGCAGTTGGTGTACCTCATTTCATCTTAAGAACAAGTTGGGTTTATGGCTTGAGGGGTAAAAACTTTCTGCTAACGATGCTGAAGTTGGCGCAAGAGCGTGAAGAGCTAAGAGTTGTGGATGACCAAGTGGGAGCGCCAACATGGAGCCGCATGATTGCTGAATCTACAGCACAAATCTTATCTCAAGGCACAAGAGATGTAAGCGATTTTTTGAGCAATAACAGTGGGATATACAATCTCACGGCTAGTGGTCAGACGAGTTGGTATGGCTTTGCAAAAGCGATTTTTGAATATGACTCTAACCCCAGCCAACAAAAGTTAAAAAAATTGGTAGCAATACCTTCACAAGAGTATCCAACACCTGCAAAAAGACCAGCTTATTCTTCATTAGATACTCAGAAAATCTCTAGTACATTTGGGTTAGCTTTTCCTAGCTGGCAAATAAATTTAGAGTTGGTACTTGGTTCCTGACGTTCATAATCAATTTGATGATAATTAGCACTGTTGCTTGTTCTGAGCTACTCTTTTTCCATGTCAGAATTACCAAACGAGTCGGATGACGCTCCCCCGTGCTTTGTTAGAACGTTTGACCGATAGCTTGGGCTACGCCGCCTAAATGAATAAAGTCAAGCTAAGTTGGTGTCATATTATGTCCGGATCAACACTTATAAAAAACGAAGAACCTCACCCGCCTCCGGCACCCTCTCCTTAGCAAGGAGAGGGTTGGGGTGAGGTAAAGCAGGAATTATAAGTCATTAAGCGGACTTGATATCAGATGAATACTAGTAATTTTATTTCATAAATTTTAAAGACCAAATAAAGATGTAAAAAATATACAAATATTTCCTGATACTAAAGATTACCAAAGGAAATAAGTAGAAGAACAATGTTTTTTCTGAGACTTCAGATACTTTGGCTGCAAACAATCACGCAATGTCTAATTAATGCAACATACAGGTAAGTAGATGAGCACAAAAGAACTCACAATCGAGGCAGGTCGGGCTGAGAAGCAGTATTGGAAAGACCTGTGGAAATACAGAGAGTTATTCTACTTTTTGGCTTGGCGTGATATTTTGGTGCGCTACAAGCAGACAGCTATTGGCATGGCATGGGCATTGATTCGCCCTTTCTTAACGATGGTAGTGTTCAGCGTTGTGTTTGGAAGTTTGGCAAAGCTACCCCCAGAGGGGGATACGCCTTACCCCATTATGGTATTTGCCGCTTTGCTACCCTGGCAGTTTTTCTCTGGTGCGTTAACCGAATGCAGCAATAGCTTAGTTGCCAACTCCAACTTACTTTCTAAAGTCTACTTTCCGCGTCTGATTGTGCCAACGAGTGCGGTGATTGTCAGCTTCGTAGACTTCTTGATATCTGGCATGATAATGCTTGGGTTGATGGCTTACTATAACTTTGTACCCGATTGGCGCATTTTGACTCTGCCACTGTTTATTCTGATTGCCTTTGCCGCATCGATAGGTGTGGGATTGTGGCTAGCGGCTTTAACTGTGGAGTATCGGGATTTCCGTTATATCGTGGGGTTTCTAGTCCAGTTTGGTTTGTACGTTTCTCCCGTAGGTTTTAGTAGCAAGATTATTGCTGAACGATATTCTGAACAGGTACGGCTGCTGTATTCGCTCAACCCAATGGTAGGAGTCATCGACGGTTTCCGCTGGGCGATTTTGGGCGGAGAGTCGCAGATATATTTACCTGGGTTTGCATTATCTCTGGTTCTGGTGGTTCTGCTGTTATTGAGCGGTATTTGGTACTTCCGCAGAATGGAACGCACTTTTGCAGACGTGATTTAAGTAGGAGTTAGGTAGATGTCAGATACTGTAATCCGGGTTGAGAATTTAGCTAAGAAGTACGTTCTTGGACAGCAGGAAGAGGGGAGTAGTTACAAGACATTTCGTGGGGCAATGACCAATGCGGCGAAGTCCTTTAGTAATGCACTAAATCCCCGTGCCAAGAAGGAAGCAAGAGCCACCAAGGGTGAGTTCTGGGCACTGAAAGATGTGTCGTTTGAGATTAAGCAGGGCGACAGGGTCGGTTTCATTGGGCGTAATGGTGCAGGGAAGTCAACGCTACTGAAAGTTCTCAGCAGAATTACGGAACCAACATCTGGATCTATCCGGATTAAGGGACGAGTTGCTAGTTTATTAGAAGTGGGTACGGGTTTTCACCCAGAGTTAACTGGTAGGGAGAATATCTTTCTCAATGGTGCAATTCTGGGGATGAGCAAGGTAGATATTAAGCGAAAGTTTGATGAAATTGTTGCATTTTCAGAAGTAGAAAAGTTTTTAGATACGCCAGTTAAACGTTATTCGTCCGGGATGTATGTGCGATTAGCGTTTGCAGTGGCTGCTCACTTAGAGCCAGAGATCTTGATTGTCGATGAAGTGCTGGCAGTAGGAGATGCACAGTTTCAGAAGAAGTGTTTGGGGAAGATGGAGGATGTAGGGAAGGAGGGACGAACGGTATTATTTGTGAGTCATCAAATGAGTGCTGTTGAATCCTTGTGTAATCGTGGAATACTTCTGCAATCTGGGAAATTATGCTTGGATGACAACCCTCAAAAAGTCATTAACGCATATTTGGATAGCGCGTATACTCTTGCAGAAAAAATCCCTTTAAATAGAAGGACAGATCGTAAGGGTAATGGCAAAGTAAAAGTTTCTAGTTTTAGAGTCTTGAATCAAGAAGGTGATGAACAACAAGCTCTTCAGTCAGGCAAAGATTACTACTTTGAAATTGGTTACCAAAGTAATTTAGGGAATTATTTAAACAACGCTATTGTAAGTCTTGATTTTTATGATGAAAAAAACACAAGAGTTATCATGTTGCAAAATAAGTTTACGAATAGTCAACTAACTCTAGATCCTAAGGGTGGCTCCATTATCTGTGGAATTAAGAATTTACTATTAGCTAACGGTTTATACCGAATTGGGATATTTATATCGTATGGAGACAGCGAAATACTTGATTGGATTGAAGATGCCGCATCTATATGTGTAGATGGAGGGGACTTTTTTGGTACAGGTAGCCCGGGTCTTCCCAGTCACTGCAAGGTCTTGGTTAAGGCAGAGTGGTCGTCTACAGAATCTGCTGATTCTATCTTTGATTACCAAAAACTTTAAATCGTAACTTCCTAAGATAGCAAGATGTTAACTGATTGGGACACGTATAAAAAACATAGTCCGATGAATACCCAGCAACAGCCAACGATTGCTTTGATGCTATGGGGTCATATATGGGAAGATTTTTATGACAGTATTGGGGTTTCTTTTGAATCTTTCTGTAACGAGATGACAGGCAGTTGGCAGTTTAGTTACATAGAAGCTCTACGGCTAGCTGGTGTACGTACAGTAATTATTTGTACATCAAGTCGCATACCTCAACCATCGCGCTTTACGCATTCCCCCACTGGAGCTACAGTCTGTATGCTGCCTGTTCCCAAGAGCTACCTTGCCATTCGTCGGCAGATGATTCATCCTTACCCTTCTTTTGGTGGAAGTCTGGAAGAGTTGTTTGGCGATGTCCAGGGAAGCCGTCGCGTTCTGTTTAAGGTTCTCAGGCAATTGGCTCCCTATCTAACAACGCCACTGGAGTTACTTGCTCAAGAACTGAGACGGCAAGGTTGCAGTGCGATTTTGTGTCAAGAGTACGAATATTTCCGCTTTGACACTTGCGTGTTGCTAGGGCATCTGCTGCATTTACCGGTGTTTGCTACTTTTCAGGGAACATCTTATGATGGCAATCGTATTGGGCGTTTTCTGCGAAGGCTGACGATACAAACTTGTGCAGGCTTAGTCATTGGTCCCCAAACTGAAATTCAGCGAGTACGTACACGTTATAATCTTAAGCCTACAAAGATAGGACAAATCTTCAACCCAATAGATTTAGGAATTTGGAGAGCTACTGACCGTGGAGAAGCGCGGGCATTACTTGGTCTTCCAGCTAATGCTCAAGTGGTGGTATGGCATGGTCGCGTTGAGCTACAAATTAAGGGGCTAGACGTCTTGTTGGACGCATGGGAACGGATCTGTTGCGAACGTACAGGAGAGGATTTGCGGTTGCTACTCATGGGAACAGGTACAGACTCAGAAAAACTGCGTCAGCGCATTGCAGCTTTACCGATACAGAACGTGGTGTGGGTGGACAAGTTTGTAAATGACCGTGTCGAAATCAAGCGCTTTCTCTCTGCTGGCGATGTTTATGCCTTTCCATCCCGTTATGAAGGCTTTCCAGTTGCACCAATTGAGGCGATGGCTTGTGGGCTTCCTGTAGTGGCTGCTGCAGCATCTGGGGTACCCGACATCCTTGAAGGTGGCGAAGCTTCAGGTGGGCTAGTGGTGCCATGTGGTGATGCCGCGGCGTTTGCGCTAGCCCTCGGTCGTGTATTAGATAATCAGGAATGGAGACATGAGCTTAGTAAGCGTGCCCGACGTCGAGTAGAAGAACACTTCTCACTAGAAGTGGTTGGCACAAAACTACGCGAATTTTTCTTCAAATCAGGCATATCAGCTGTCAAAAATTAAAGCAGGGATATTTTGGCAACCAAAGAAATTATTGCTATTAGTAATGTACCCCCTTATGCAACTAGCTATAAGTGTCATCATTTGCACTCATAACCCTCGAAGTGATTACCTTGACAAAGTATTAGCAGCGCTCAAGTCCCAGACATTGCCACTTGAGCAATGGGAACTGTTACTAATTGATAATGCAAGTAAGCAATTACTTTCCTCAGAAATTGACCTCACCTGGCATTGTAATGCTCGTCATATTCGAGAAGAGCAACTAGGTCTTACTCATGCTCGACTACGTGGAATTCGAGAAGCTCAAGCTGAAGTACTAGTTTTCGTTGATGATGATAACGTTTTGGATTCAGATTACCTTGAAGTAGCTTTGCAAATCAGTAAAGACTACCGATTCCTCGGTACTTGGGGTGGACAGATTAGAGCTGAGTTTGAGGTAACACCTCCAGAGTGGATAAAACCTTACCTACCTTACTTGGCTATTCGAGAGTTCGAGCGAGATAAGTGGTCGAACTTAAACCTACATGAAACAGCTCCTTGTGGTGCTGGAATGTGTGTTCGGAAATTTGTGGCTGAGAAATATGCTGATTGGGTAAATCATGATTCAAAGCGTCTAAGTCTTGGTCGAAAAGGTAAGTTACTGTTTAGTGGGGAAGATTCAGATTTAGCATTTACAGCCTGTGATATTGGTCTTGGTACAGGACAGTTCACATCTCTGAAATTAACTCATCTAATTCCAGCAAGTCGGTTAGAAGAGGAATATTTGATGAGGTTGATAGAAGGTATGGAATACTCTCACAGAATACTGGATTCTTTCCGTGGTCAAATGCCGACTTTACCACACACATCGTGGAAAGGAAAATTAGTTGAATTTTATCGACTTTTACGAATGAATCCGAGGGAGCGTCGCTTTTCTAAGGCAAAAAGGAGAGGACAGATTTTAGCACATCAAGCACTTTTCAATTATTAAAGGAAAACCTTTGTGTGCTCTCATATGTATGTCAAAACTGTCGAGCGATCGCCCTTGCAGAGTACACCCTAAAACTTCAGGCAAGTGGAATGACTTTTATTAACAACCTTAAGCCATCCTTCAATCGCATCCTTGAGATTAGCCATCAACTCTTCCCAAGTATCGCCCTCAGTAATACAACCAGGTAGAGCAGGAACCTCCCCCCAATATCCGCCTTCTTCAGCTTGGTGAACAATTGGCTTGAACTTCATACCAAATGTTGCACAAGAGATTTCTACGCTATGTTATCAGCGATCGCAAGCGTCAAAAACGTGTTGAATCTATGCTTTTGAGGAATACCCTCTTAGAGTTACGGGTAGTCACTACACTAAGTGATACCACCTAACTTTACAAAAGCTTTACACAAATTAAATAACAATCTCTTCCGATTCATCCTGATTCTTCTTGAAGTTACAGAAGAGTCCAGTAGGAACACGGGAATTAATCGGTAACTTTATCAGCGACAAAGAACATTCGTACAATCAGAAACAAGCCAAGCATGATTAGTGTTATTACCCCGGTTTACAACGGTGAAAGATTCATTGAGTCTTGTATCAAAGTTGTGATTGACCAAAACTGCCCAGATGTCGAACACATCATTGTAGATGGAGGTTCAACAGACGGAACAGTAAAGATTGTCAAACAGTACGCAGAAAAGTACCCCCATATACGATGGATTTCTGAAAAAGATAAAGGGCAGTCGGATGCCATGAATAAAGGAATTGCTATGGCTAATGGTGAAGTACTTGCGATTCTAAATGTTGATGATTATTATGAGCCAAACGTTTTAAAACGCATATCAGAGATATTTAAGACACTACCAGAGCCAAGCTTATTAGTTGGTAACTGTAACACTTGGGACGATGAAGATAATCTTTTATCCGTCAACAAACCAGCCAAAATGAAACTCGCTGATCTGCTATTAGGATGGAGTATTAACCAATTTCCAGCCAACCCATCAGCATATTTCTACCACACATCTTTACATCAAAAAATAGGACTTTATAAAGTTGGCGAACACTACGCTATGGACTTAGACTTTATTCTCAGGGCTGTACAGGTAGCAAATGTTAGATATGTTGATGAAACTTGGGGAAACTTTCGATATCATCAAAGTTCAAAAACATTCCAAAGCAATGCACGTGGAGAGGCAAATAGTGTCATGAAAAGCATCATGACAGCTTACCGTAAAGACCTGCCACTGTTTCAGCAATGGCAAATAGCTCTTCAATACGATAACGAAATATCAGAAAGAGTGAAATACTATTTAAGAAAAATTAAATACTTTCTAAAAAATCCTCTGAAACTACCTTTAAGCGTTAAAGGTAAGGTGACCAAAATATTTGGTTAACTGTAGAAGGTGCACCAGAATTGATTGTGGAAATTACCGAAATTTTATCACAGAAGCATCTGGGGCAACTACCAGCTAAAAAAGCGACTTTCTCAGGTTAAATAAGTCAACTTCATCGGGAGCATCCCAACTTGGCAAATATGCATTTGTAATTAATTATGTTATAGCGAGCTTTAAAGTTTAATATGCAATTACTCCAACTAAAAAAAGATATAGAAGCGAGCTAGTTAGATGAATTTAGATATAGTAACTATCCTTGACCTATGAAAATAGCTATTGTTAGCAAGTCTGATAGAAATGGTGGAGGGGCAAGTAGAGTTGCCGAAGAACTCGCAACTTGGTTAAATGATGCTGGACATCCAACAGATCATTTTGTTGCCTTTAACTTCAAAGAGCCTCTTCCATTCCAGCGCAGTCTCTACGCAGAACGTATTAGATTCAAGCTTTGTAAAAAAATTCATGAAAAGACGAAGGAATACGGTTTTCCAGAGTTGTTGCCTGTTGAATACTGGTTTAACTTAAGTAGAATTGTCGATAATTACGATGTTGTGCATTTTCACGATCTATACACTGCCATATCTCCAGTCACTCTCGCTTTAACTTCTCGACGCAAACCCACTTTTTTCACGGTACATGACTGTTCTCCATTTACTGGTGGGTGTATGTACCCAATGGGGTGTGAGAAGTTTACTAGTCAGTGTCACAAGTGCCCTCAATTACCTGAGGGTAAAAACAACGCTAAAATTCCTGACCGCACCAGAGAAATTCAGGCAATCAAACGATGGGTTTCTGGGCAATTCAATATTCGCTACATATTTCCAAGTCACTGGATGGCTCAACAGGCTCAACAGGCTTTCAAATTTAAAATTTCACCTATAGTCATCCCCAATGGTCTTGATTTAAAACCTTTTCCCTTAGTCACAAAGGAAAATATAAAAATTAATCTAAGTATTCCCAAAAACCGTAAAGTAATTGTTATTTCAGCGCACGTACTTAATGATCCTCGTAAGGGTGTGAAGTATGCAGTGACAGCTCTTCAAAGTGTACATGATTTGTCTCCATTCGTTTTAGTTGTAGGAATTTGCAACGATGAGTTGAAGCAAGCATTGGAGGGACTTGAATTCAGAGAAATGGGTTATATTTCAGACCCTAACTTCTTGGCTAAAGTCTATTCTGCAGCAGATGTTATGCTCTTTTGCACCCTTGCCGATAACCTGCCACTTACTGTTATGGAAGCAATGGCTGCATCTACTCCAGTCGTTGGTTTTTCCACAGGGGGTGTTCCAGAGATGATACAAACTGGACGCAACGGTATCTTAGTTGAACCGACTAACCAACAGGCACTAAACCAAGCCCTGCGCCAAGCATTACTGTCCGTCGATTTAGAATCAATGGGTCAGCAGGCAAGAAGGGATGTTGAAAATAACTTTTCAAAGGCTGCATTTCTTGAGAAGCATCTGCAACTCTATCAGAATTTTGAGCATTCATTGTCGAAAACATCCAGACAGTCTGTTATTGATCCTGAACCTGTAATAAACAGATAGGTCAAGCATTGCGTTACAGAAAACACATTTGAGGAACGATATGGTTTTCACTCCAACTCTAACACTTTCAACCACTACCTCAATCGCTTCTGAGAATAATCGTCTTTGCCTGATCTCTGGCTCAGCCAATGTCTCGCTATCTCAGGAAGTTGCTCAATATCTTGGCATTGATCTGACTCCTACAATCCGCAAGCGATTTGCCGATGGAGAGATTTATGTTCAAATTCTGGAATCAATCCGAGGTTGTGACGTTTATCTGATTCAACCCACATGCCATCCAGTCAACGATCACCTCATGGAATTGATGATCATGATTGATGCGTGTCGTCGCGCTTCGGCAAGGCAAATCACAGCAGTGTTGCCCTACTCTGGCTATGCCAGAGCAGATCGCAAGACAGCTGGACGGGAATCGATTACGGCTAAACTAGTAGCAAACCTAATAACCAAAGCGGGTGTTGATCGCGTTCTGGCGATGGATCTGCACTCATCTCAAGTTCAAGGGTTCTTCGATGTTCCACTGGATCATGTCTACGGCTCTCCCATCCTGCTAAATTATCTGCAAAGTAAGCAACTTTCGGACATTGTTGTCGTTTCCCCTGATGTAGGCGGCGTAGCGCGGGCACGAGCATTTGCCAAAAAACTCAACGATGCACCGCTTGCCATTGTCGATAAGCGTCGTCAGGCACACAATGTTGCTGAAGTCATGAACGTCATTGGTGACGTGCAAGGTAAAACAGCTGTTCTTGTCGATGACATGATCGACACCGCAGGCACCATCACCGAAGCCGCAAAAGTCCTTCGTAAGGAAGGTGCGCGCCAAGTTTATGCTTGTGCAACCCATGCAGTCTTTTCACCACCTGCAATTGAACGTCTATCAAGCGGTTACCTTGAAGAAGTCATCGTTACAAATACCATTCCCATTGTGGACGAGAACCGCTTTCCACAATTAACAGTATTATCTGTCGCTAATCTCATCGGTGAGACAATCTTCCGCATTCACAAAGAAAGTTCTGTTAGCAGTATGTTTCATAACTAAATCACAAATCTCTATACATACACTCAGTTTCCCTGACGAAAACTGTCAATCAAAAAATAAATCAAGCCTTGCACTTTTCGTTGAATATCCAAAAAACATCGGTGAAATTCCCATGCAAAAGACAGTTTACTCATTTGACGTATTTGAAACATCTTTAGTTCGGGTTTGGGCAAAACCAACAGACTTATTTTGGGAATTGGGAGAACAACTAAGGCAACGAAAACTAATCGAGATATCAGCAGACAGTTGGCAGCAGATGCGGATAAAAGCAGAAAGTGCAGCAAGAGAAGCATCGAAAACCGGAGAAGTGACTGTAGAACAAATCTACCAACAATTAGCTGGTCTTTTGGGTTGGTCAACAACTCAAGCCCAACAAGCTATGCACAATGAAATTGCATTAGAGTTGGCTTCTTTGCGCCCGGTACCCGCCATTCAAAAAAGAATACAAGCACTACAGCAAGCAAATGAGCGGGTTATCTATATGTCTGATATGTATTTATCTGAGGAAACGATTCGGACTTTCCTTAAAGAAAATAATGTCTGGACACCGGGTAGCCGTTTGTATGTCTCATCCGAAATAGGGGTGAGCAAGGCAAATGGTAAATTATTTCCACATTGCCTGGCACAGGAGTCAATCAAAGCCTCTCAGTTAAATCATATTGGAGACAACTTCCACTCCGATGTGAAAATGGCGAAAAAACAGGGGGTTAAAGTCGAACCCATTTCTCAAACCCACCTCAATCGATACGAGGAACAAATAGCCAATAACACTCAGCTCCCTTTAAAGTTTAGATCTCTACTAGCTGGCGCTAGCAGACTGACCCGTTTGCAGTCTCAAGAAACGAGCCCTGATAAACAAGTTATTTGGGACACGACAGCAAGTGCAGTTGCTCCTATGTTGTTCGGTTTCGTTTACTGGTGCTTAGTAGAAGCGCAGAAAAAAGGGATTCAAAGACTATACTTTGTTGCCAGAGATGGGCAGATATTGCAAAAAATTGCTCAAGTGATCTGCAAAAAGTGGGAATTTAGAATCGACTGCCGCTACTTATATGGTTCTCGTCAAGCATGGCACCTACCTGCTCTCCAAAAGATTGGCGAAGATGAGCTTTGCTGGCTCTTAGATGGCATTGACTCTTTAGAGAATATTCTATCAATTCGTTCTATTTTTCACCGGGTTAACATATCACCAGAGCAAATTCAAGAGATCCTGAGTCGCTATGGTTTTCCAGCCGACAAATGGGATATGAATCTTCAGCAGCACGAACGTAACTTATTGAGGCAAATTGTCATTGAAAAGGAAGTTACAGAACTTATCATTTCAACTGCTGCTACGTATCGCGATAAGGTGATTGGCTACTTTCGTCAGGAAGGACTAGACGATGGAGTTCCCTTTAGTTTTGTGGACATTGGTTGGAGTGGAAACATACAACGCTCTTTTAGTAAGTTGTTGAAAATTGCTGGTTTCTATCCAGAATCTGGTGTCAGTGGTTTTTATTTTGCCCTTCAATTTCGAGTGAAGCCATTTCAAAATGATAGTTTAACGGCTTATTTCTATGATGTAGACAAACATGACGATCTGTTTTTTCCCTGCAGGTACAGATGCTTGTTCGAGCTTTTTGTTGCAGCAGATCATGGTAGTACTATGAGCTACGACCAATGCGGTGATATGTATATCCCTGTACTTCGTTCTCCAAAAAATGAAAAAGCAATTAATTGGGGAATATATGTCCTGCAAGACGCTGTTGTTAAATTTGCAGAGCAAATCACAAAGAACCTGACTGAGCAAGAATGTACAAATGATCTTTTCCTAAAGGCTGCTGAAATTTTGGCAAAAGAACTTGTCCTAAATCCTTCCTTTGAGGAAGCGAAAGTGTTTGGCTCCTTTGTCATGTCTGGAGATCAAACTGAACAGACTTTCTATCAACTAGCACCAATTTATAGTTTAGCTGACTGGTGGAGATTACTACTTTATAGTAGACATCCACACAGAGACATCTGGTTTCCTGCTTCAATTGCTAGAGATAAGACCATTTTAGGTACACTTCTAGGAACGAAGAAAATCAACATGATTCGTCAAATAAGGAGAGATTTTTTGGACGCATTGAAGCGTAATTTTCCACAGAAAGCAGCTATGAAAACGACTTAACATTGATTTGTACCATTGCTTTCATCTTAGACCAACGCAGACGGTATACACGGAAGTTTAAGCAACAGAAAAGCAATTTGACTTTACAAAATATTGCCAGTAAGTTATACACTGACAAAAGCACAAAATTTTCCATCGAGCGTGAAAGTTGCAACTTTCAATTAAGCCTCAAGCAAGGAGAAATCACATGAAATTTGACTGGCTGATCATAGGCGCTGGATATTCTGCCTGCGTAATAGCTGAACGAGTTGCTAATGAGCTTGGACAAAGAGTACTCATTGTAGAAAAACGGGATCACATCGGCGGTAATGCTTACGATCACTACAACGAGCATGGCATTCTGGTTCATAAATACGGACCCCATATCTTCCATACAAAATCAAAAAAAGTTTGGGATTACCTCTCGCAATTCACAGAATGGAGACCTTACTATCATCATGTTCTGGGAGTACTAGAAGGAAAGAAAGTTCCTATTCCTTTTAATCTCAATTCTCTTTATGCTCTTTTTCCTCCAAAATATGCGGAGAAGCTGGAGAATTTACTTCTAGAAAACTTTGGTTTTGGGGTTAAAGTACCTATCTTAAAACTACGTGAAAGCGCCAGTGGCGACCTCACCTTCCTCGCTAATTACATTTATGAAAATGTCTTCCTCCGCTACACCATGAAGCAGTGGGGAGTGAAACCAGAGGAACTGGATCGGGCAGTCACAGGACGTGTTCCAGTCTACATCAGTCGGGATAACCGTTATTTTCAAGACCCCTACCAAGCTATGCCCAAGCTTGGCTATACCGAAATGTTCCGCAAAATGCTGGCTCACCCTAACATTAAGGTGCTACTGAACACAGATTACCGCGAGATTGTCAACGAAGTTAAGTTTAACCGAATACTCTGCACCGGACCGATTGATACTTTCTTCGATTATATGTATGGCGAGTTGCCATATCGTAGCTTGCGCTTTCAGTTCGAGACTTTAGATCAAGAGTTGTATCAAGAGGTTGGTACAGTCAACTACCCCAACGATTACGACATCACGCGCATTACTGAGCAGAAGTATTTGTCAGGACAAACCTCACCCAAAACTACCTTGGTGATGGAATATCCTCAAGCTTATGTCCCAGGGAAAAATGACCCATATTACCCGATTCTTAACGAAGAAAATCGTGAGCGTCTTGACCTTTATCTCAAAGAAGTCGAAAAACTCAACGGTTCAGTACTGTTTGCAGGGCGGCTTGCAGATTATAAGTACTACGATATGGATCATGCAGTCATTCGAGCACTTGGTGTTTTTGAAAAAGAAATCGCAGGTCAGTCATGAGTAGGAGTTGTTAAGTCAGCGCCAACTTTTCTCCTGTTCCTTATCAGCTAGATACAGAGGTAAAGATGTTAGTAGCATTAGTCAAACGGATTCAAAAGGCACTTCAGAAACGTGACTGGCCTCTTCGCATAATCTCGAGCATAGCTCATGATCTAAAAGAGAAGAGAATAAAATGGTTAAATTTCAGTGGCTCTTACACCTTCATTGATAGGAGCAAGGGAAGTCAACGTCTTTTGATCATACTTGCAGGCTACAAAAGTTTTCTTTGGCCCCTTACTTTAGAAAGGATAGCAAAGTTTGTCCCATCAGATCTTGATGTGTGTATCTTATCATCTGGCTTGTATTCTGCTCCATTAGCAGAATTAGCAGAACGTGAAGGTTGGTCTTACCTTTACACAAAGGCGAATAAGGTTTCACTTGTACAGAATTTAGCAATAGCTGTACACAAAGAAGCAAAATGGATATACAAGCTGGATGAAGATATTTTCATCTCTGAAGGATTCTTCGAGGGTCTACTAGAAGGTTACTTACGCATCAAGGAAGAGGGACTATACAACCCAGGATTTTGTGCTCCAGTCCTTAATGTCAATGGCTATTCCTACATCAATTTCTTAAAAACCATTAATGCTGATGAAGAATATAGAAATAAATTTGGCGAACTAAAACGCGCGGTTAATGGCATTAAAGCTCACTCTGACGGAGAAGCAGCTAAGTGGTTGTGGCAAAAGAGCCTTCCATTTGATGAAGTAGCTAAAAGGCTGCGATCGCAGCCTTTTAATTATTCAGCAGCACCTCATCAATTTAGTATAGGGGCTATTCTTTTTGAAAGAGAATTCTGGGAGGAAGTAGGTGGATTGCGAACTTCATTACATGAAGGTGTCTTAGGAATAGATGAAGAGAATTTATGTCAGGATTGCATGAAGTTTTCTAGACCAATCATTGTCATTCACAATTTATTTGCTGGACACTTCTCTTTTGGACCTCAAGAACCTGCTATGAGGCAATATTTACCCGAAATCTATCCTCAGCTTTCCTTAAAAGGAAGTGAAACCGAAGAAAAGGAGGTACAAAATCAAGTTGGTGTCTTTGTTCACTCATCAACTTCTTTGTAATTTTAGTGCTGCATCTACTTAAAGACATAACTTATAAATGAAATGAGGAACACATACATGAATGTAGCCAGTTGCATTCAAGTGCCACCTACCCCCAAAACCGTTCTACTAACAACTCCTGTGAAGTCATCGAATCCTATCCTCAAAAAGACTTTAGAATTAAACTCATTAGAAAGGAAAATGCAAGTATTTCTACTCTCCTAAATACAGGATATAAGGAAAGCGTTAGACTTTTATCCCCTATTTGTCACTTTCTTGAGAAAAAATTTAAGAGAATGTCTGATACCAGATAAAGAGTAGCTCCACTACCAAAGCGGAGTTACTCTTTTATATTACTGACGAGTGATGTTTTTTATCGACCGACGTAGAGCGGCACGGCTCGTCCTTCACCGCGCCCGAGGAGTTTGTCTTGGATGAGATCGCGAGTTTTGGAACCACGAGTCTCTCGAACGTGAATTTTGCTCTGGGTTACTCCGAAACCTACCGTTCCGTAGGAGAGCGAGACGCGCGAGTTGTTGTTGATGAACGCCACGTCATTCGGTGAGACGTTTACGTTGTAGTAGAGAGCTCCTCCAAGAAGTTCAGTCGCGCCCCCTCCCGTCGTGTGGATAATCGTGTTTAAGTATCCTTCAGTCTTGAATCCTAATATCCAGAGCGCTCCGCCTTTGTTGAAAACCCTCGTTACGCTGCCTTCAGGATCGAACTGTCGTGCCCACACTCGTTGCGGATGCTCAAACTGCCACCCGATGGCGCTCACATCCTCAATAAAGAGTTTGCCCGCGCCTTTGGTGTTGCGGAACGTGTACTTAAAAGACGGCGTGCCGCATTGGATATCTTTGAGGAAAAGAGTTCGGGACGTCGCCTGCTCGAACCCTATGAATCCGGGGTGAGGGGAGTTCGAATTGATCCAGATATGCTCGATTGTCACCGCTTGAGGCGCTCCGTTCTCGATGCGGAATAGCGGCTGCGGATTGTCTTTGTTCGCAAACGCCTCCCCGGTTGGAGCAAGCGTGGCGTTGCTCCCGATAATTCTCCGCACATTCTTCCTTACGTGTAACGTGCCTCGTATGGAGTACATACCGAGTGGGATGTATACGGTGGACTTGCCAGAGTCGAGAGCCTTTTGAAATGCATCCGTGCTGTCAACTTTATTGTTGTCTGCCCATTTTCGTGCGCCAAAGTCCTCGACGTTCGCCCAGTTCGACAGGTTATTGTCATGGTAAGCTGGCGGCTCCTCAACAGGAAGGTTAAGTGAGGTCTTCGGTGAGTTGGGGAAGAGCGTAAACGGAGCACTCGATGTGTACTCGCTCACCGTCGTCTTTTTGACCACTTGACCGTTTTGCTTGATGGCTGATCGGTACCCGGACGTCCGAACATTTCTGACGAAGAGGCGACCGTCGTTGTTGTTCTCAATCGCGCTTACCGAGGAGTTGCCGCCTTGGAGGTTGCCGTCAACAAGCGCAATCAAGCCAACGGCGCTGTTGTTCCGAACTGCGGGGACGCTGTTGGTGCTTGAGAGGTCTCGTATTGCAAGGACGTTGTCTTGGTTCTCGATCCCGACCTTACGTTGGTTGTCAAGCGTAATGTGTTCAAGCGTCACGCCGTAGCTTGCTCCCGAATAGACCCGGATGCCGTAGTCGAAGCCTTTGACAAGAAGATTCTTGATGAGAGCGGGACCCATTAAGCCTCGACTCATGTCAAGCCCAACAACCCCTTTGCCACGCAGCGTGACGTTGCGGACAGCGCCGAGGTTGCTCGCAAGGTAGTCAAGCGCGATCGCTCCACGGTTATTCCCAGTATCAATTGTGATGTCCTCGACATAGTTTGCAAATGCCTGGTTTCCTTCGCCTCTTTCCAAATATTCCTTGCTTACATAGTGTCCGTCGTTTGAGGACGCCGCGTATATCACCGCCTTTGGATTGGCGGGGTCAGCGTAACCAGGGGCATTGTTCTTCAAGCGAATAGTCGTGGTAGCCCGATTTTGTCCCTGAATCCACGTGAATGCCTCGAACTTTCCGTTGACGTTCCGGTACTCAAGGCGATCGCTGACAAGATAGGTGCCGGCGGGAAAGTAGATGGGTTTTCTGTGGTTTTCCCGGATGGCTTTACGAATCGCCTTAGTGTCGTCAGTAATTCCGTCGCCTTTGGCTCCGTACTGAGTTTTGACATTGATGGCGATGGCTTTTGGGAAGAATTTATCGCCGGTGACGGAGTTCACACATTTAAAAAAGAAGAAGCAAGACGTAAGAAGAACAAGACAAGCGAGGGCAAACCTCCATGTAATACCAGCGAACGAACAATAAGATTTTCTCTGCATATTTTTACTCACTGAAGCCCTGCGATCGCTTGAAGGCGGTTAGCCCTTGAGGAATATCCTCGCTTCCGTTACAAGTTGGTCATCACACCTAATCTGTAGGATCAGATTTTACAAAGGCTTTACATAATATATATACAAATCTTTTGGTAATCATCCAGACTCTTCTAATATTTACAGTAAAGTTTAGTGGCAACACGGATACTTAACTACCCAATACTTCTCGATTAACAGTAGCCGTCACCCTAAAGGGTGTAGCGACATGAACCAAGGCTGCTCTGGAGATTTACCTTAAAGAAGTAGAGAAATTTAACGGTACAGTACTGTTTGCAGGACGACTTGCAGATAACAAGTACTACGACACGGATCAAGCAGTGGTTCGAGCACTTGGTGTATTTGAGAAAGAGATAGCGTCCATGTAGGGACAAATAACATCAGATAAAGAGTAGCTCCGCTACTAAAGCGGAGCTACTCTCTTATGGTACTGAAACCGAATATTTCGGACAACCAACTCTGGCTGAACAAGTGTTGTTGATTGGTTATTATCAATACCCTGTAAACAGCGGCACCAGCTCGGGGATTTTGTTGCCGGTCAAAAGAGACTTGTTTGTCAAAAACTGACGCTTCTCTCCTTTGCGCGTCTCCTCGATTTGGATGTCGTAGGTGTAGTCTGGATCGTAGTTGATCAGGCGATAAACCAGCGAGGTGCTTGAGTCGTTGCTAATGAATGCTGGTTGCTGCTTCTCTTGAGCAGAAAACTTATGCGCCGTATTGATCACCCCTCCCAGCAATTCACTCTTCCCGCCGTTCCGCGTTTCGAGAACTGAGCCATCGTGTTCCGTCTTGAGTCCCAGAATCCAGATATTGCCGCCGTTATTGACGATTTTGGTGCCGCCGTCGTATTCGTTATTAAGTTGTCGTGCCCAAACGTTCTGATTAGGCTGAACATAAAGGGGTTCAATATTTACGTCCTCAAGGAATAAGTCACCTGCACCAGGGCTTGAGGTGTATTTATAGTTCCCATGCTTAAGCGCTACCGGTCGCGATGATTTTTGCTCCACTTTCACTCCATAGCCAAACTGCTCAATAATGAGCGGATCTGAACTATCACCCTCGACCACAAACTTAATGCCGCCGCCGTTTTTGCCCTCGCCGTGCCCATTGACCACCGATGAAAACCCGATGATGCGCTTGACCGATGCGGGAACCGTTACTACGGTTTCGTTATAGGAGAAGTAGACACCGTTCTTTTCTCGTTGTACAGGACCTTCATATGCAAGGTGATCGAAGGGGAAGTAGATTGTGGACTTACCAGAGTTTAACACCGACTGCAACCTACTGGTATCACCGTAGGCCCCAGCGTCAAAGCGTGCCCAGTTGTCCATATTGTTGTCGTGGTACTCTGGAGTCTCCTTGATGGGCAAGTTGAGAGACTTCTGCGCACTGTCGAATAACTGGTAGGTATTCGAGGCATATTCGGTCTGCGTTGTACCAGAAACTACCACGCCTTTGTACTTAATCGCTGACTGGTAGCCAGTGGTGGTGATGTTACGTGCGTAGAGTTGGCCTTCAGTCTCAATAGCGCTAACGTTAGGTGCGCCTCCTCGCAAATCAGCATCCAGTAAGGTAACCATACCAGCCCAACTGTTTTGCTTAATCACTGGTACGGAGTTGTTACTGTACAGTTTGCGGATCGTTAGTGCGCCGTCAACGTTGTGAATAGCTGCTACTCGCTGGTTGTTTAGAGTAATCTTCTCGAAAGTCGGACCATACTCGGTAGAATTAACCCGAATGCCATAATCAAAGCCGTCAATCTGGACATCTTTAATCAGACACGGACCTGGCCAGTTGCGATCCATCCCGAGACCAACAAAACCTTTGCCATCTTCGGATTTAATCGTCACATCCTTCATTGAGCCTACGTTGTTGGAAACGTAGTCGATGCCGATGGCAGCAGAATTGTTTTTCCCAGTGTTAACACTGAGATTCCAGATGTTCTGGCGGAAAGCCATGTTGCCATCCTGCGTTTGAATAACTGCCTTGGGGGCAGCAGGGTCGCTGAAGCCTGCTGCATTATCCTTGAGTCGGATGACGGTCTTGCCACTGCCCTGACCTTGGAGGGTAACGTTACAACCGACCCAATCGATTGTATCGCTCACGTCATACGTACCAGCTGGCAAGTAAAGTGCTTTGGGCAGACCGTTGTACTGATCGGGTACACTAAATAACGGGTTGCCGTTAGCATCACGCCGCCCATCGTCAAGCGCTCTTTGGATAGCAGCAGTATCGTCGATGCCATCGTCAGGCTTAGCACCGTAGTCAAGGATGCTCTTCATGAAGCCGTCTGGAAAATTAATCGGATTTTCCAGAGTCGTATTGTAGGTTTGCCCAGAGTCGGGCACAGTTGAATCTGATCCAATGGAGGCAGCTCTGCTTTGGGGAAAATTGTCACTCAATTTGCCGATTAGGCTATCGCTGCTACCGGAGTCAGAGACGGGAGAACTACTCGCAGCAAGAGGTTCAGCCGCATTCGATACGATAGTGTCTTTAACTGCTGGCTCAAAGGACGGATTGAGGTTGCTGGGCTGCATTAGCCCATTGCTAATATCAGTCTTAGTCGATATCGGTGATGCACCCATGGAGCTGTACACATCCTGAGATTTTAGACCTCCCACGTCAAAAATAGCTCTCAGATCTACCAACATTTGGTTTGAAGCTTGGGGAGAATTTTGCGTGCCTTCCATGGGTTGTTATTCTCCTTTTCCTATGACCACGCAGGTATAATACTATGCTGATTGATAGAAATCTATCAAGGTGCAGATATGATACTATGCTGATTGATAGAAATCTGTCAAGGTTTGGCAACAAGTATGGAAAAAATGTGTTCATGTAGACATTGCAGTTAGAGCCACAGGAAAGTTTGACTTCAGCACACCTAATTGCAAATACTGCCGTCTAGTGTATAAACGAGATGGGTATTCTTTTGCAGAATTTATCTACTTTTGTCCAGCAAATCGAGGTTTAGAGGTCTACTGACCGCCTCAGTGGCTCGCCCTTCTGGTCGTTAAACAGTTCTATACCAACAGTCTTTACAAAAACTTTACAAAATTACATAAAGATTTTTTCCGATTAATCCTGATTCTTCTAGAGGTTACAGAAGATTCCAGTAGTAACACGGTAATTATTTACCTACCTTTATCGCCATTCTATTAAAAAATGCTCTTAAAATCCAAAATCAGCCAAGCATGATTGGTGTTATTACCCCAATTTACAATGGTGAGAAATTCATGGAATCTTGTAGCAAAGTCATAATCAAGTAGCCTGAATACTAAAATAAATGACACTCAAATCAAGGGTTAATTGAAGTACAAGGAGCAACGTATGCAAGAACTGCAAACTGAAAAACTACAAGCCATTAAACTGCCCCAACTTCCTGATAATCCATTGGTTTCAGTGTTGGTTGCCAACTACAACTATGCCAAATATATCAGTGAGACTTTAGAAAGTGTTCTTTGTCAAACCTACCTACATTTTGAAGTAATCGTTTGTGATGATGGCTCTACCGACAACTCCTGTGAAGTCATAGAAACCTATGTTCAGAAAGACCCCAGGATTAAGCTGATTCGCAAGCAAAATGGAGGAGTTGCTACCGCTTTGAATACAGCATATCGGCAAAGTAAGGGGGAGATTGTCTGTATATTAGATGCGGATGATCTCTGGATGCCTAACAAGTTGGAAAGGGTAGTACAGAAATTTAGGTCTGACCCACAGTGCGGTTTTGTAATTCACAATGTGATTCAAGTTGATGGGGATGGCAACTTTATAAAATCGACACCGATGTTTGAGAGTTTGGCTTCCGGATGGATGGCACCATTTGCTCTGCAAAATGGTGGACATGTTGGCAACATACCGCCAGCTTCTGCACTCAGTATTCGACGCGAAGTTGCTAACTACATATTTCCAATTAATCAAGCGTTTTTGCGTAATGCAGATTCTCTGATGATCTCTGTTGGTGTATTATTAACGGTAATCAAATCTGTACCGGAGGTGCTAACTAAGTTTCGTTTGCACGGAAAAAACACTTCCAGTCAATCGACTTCGACAGCAGATTTCTTTGAGCGGGAGCAAGCTTCTCATGCGCGTGTGCATCAAGAGCAGAAACGGCTGCTGACAGATGTTTATGGTTCAGAGATTGCACAGAAGCTAACAGATTTACAGTCCAGCATAGGAATCTGCCACGATCTCTACATAATTACCCGCCTGAAAGATGCATGCAAGGTTGAGCGCAGAAAGGCACATCAACAACTCATTACTCACCCCCAGTTTGATACCCAGTTTAACTGGTTTAATCCTAAGAGGTGGTTATTCCAATGGGATCTACCTGATGTACTTTTTACAATTCTATTTAATCAGCTGTATGGTGTAAGTTCCCTGAAACGCTTAGTGAGACGCTTGAGCTGGCAATTCTTTAAGGCATCAACACAATAAGCAAAGAAATACACAATGCACTTTCTAAGAGGTATTTATGTTTTTCAAGCGGCTGAAAGTACTCCTTAAGCGCCCAGATTTCCAACAAAATCCAGTTAAAGCACTACTAAAGCGCTTTGTGTTGAGATTTTGGTGGTTTGTAACCAATCAACCTTATGTAGCACCCTTAGGAGAAAACTTAAAAATTGGTATACCCAAAACTCGCAAAGCTGGATCTAGTGCTCTAATTTATTACCAGGGTTTCTCTGAACTGGATACAGCCGAGTTCATTTGCCGATTCCTTGAACCTGGTATGGTGTTGGTGGATGTAGGTGCCCACATTGGCGAGTTTACTCTCCTAGCCGCCCAAGCTGTAGGGGTAACAGGTCAGGTACATGCCTTTGAACCTCAACCTAATTTGTTTCCAGTACTAAGTGAAAACGTGCAGATGAATGGCTTGAGTAATGTTATTCTCAATTGTTCTGCTGTTAGCGATCACGTTGGTGATATAGAGTTTGAAATCTGTGACGAACCTACATTGTCGTCAATTCGCAAGCACACAACTTCTGCTCTCGATTCAAAACTTGTACGCGTTGCTTGCACATCGCTAGATACCTACTGGACTCAGGAGCATCCCAAGATAGACCTGATCAAAGTAGACGTGGAAGGTGCTGAGAAGTTTGTCTTTGAAGGAGCAAAGCGGCTGTTGAGTCTGCCAGCTACTGAAGCACCTACTTGGCTCTTTGAGTATGTCCCCGCCAACTATGCTTGCTTTGACTATCAACCCAGCGAACTTTTAGAACTGCTCAAACATTATGGTTATGAGGTGTGGCTATACTGCGGTGCAGGGCAAATTGGCGACTTTGACCCAGATTCTCATCCCTCAGCAATGTTCAATCTGATTGCTGCTAAGGACAAAAATTACCTGCTTTCACAGATCAAGCACACAAGCAGTGCTGCAACTCCTAATCATGTTAGCGTCTAAATTCTGACCTTTAAGAGCACTTATGTACCAAAGAGGAGAAAAGGTGTAATGACCACTTCATCCCTACGCGTACTTTTTATCAGTCACGCTTATGTAGTCGGTGTAAATCAGGGAAAGCTTCAGGCGATCGCCGAAACTGGAACTGAAGTAGGTTTGCTGGCTCCTAGCAACTGGAAAGCATTAGAGTGGAATCGCCTACTTCCACTAGAAACACCCTACCCCAAGATCAAAACCTATTCAGCACCAGTCCTTTTTGCTGGTAAAGGGGGCGCTCATATCTATGCACCTTGGAAAATCTGGCGGGTGCTGAACGACTTTCAACCAGATGTAGTGCAGGTTGAGGAAGAAGTATTCTCTCTTTGTGCTTTGGAGCTTGCAATTTGGAGCAGGCTTACAGGGAAGCCCCTAGTCATGTTTGGATGGGAAAACATGGATCGACAACTGCCGCTTCCACGCTACTGGGTTCGTCAATTCGTTATGAGTACGGCAAAGCTGATTATTGCTGGGAATCGTGACGGGGCGGATTTGCTGCGTCAATGGGGCTACAACGGGTTAGTTGAAGTCATGCCCCAGATGGGAGTAGACACTCAGTTTTTTGCTGCTAGTATGCGTAGACGCGTTAGCGCAGCGTCTCCGCCAGGAGAAGCGGCTTGTCGTCAGACATCGCCTGAGCGGACAAATGATGAATTTCACATTGGTTTTTTAGGACGGTTAGTACCTGAAAAGGGTGTTGATATCATATTTGCAGCTGTCCGCCAACTCCAACAGCAAGGACTCAAGTGCCGGGTTACCCTCTGCGGTTCCGGTTCTGGTGAAGAAGCTTTGAGGCAGGAGGCGCAAAAGCAGCAAATTGCCGATTTAGTTACTTGGCGAGGAGGAGTACCCCACCACAAAGCCCCCGAAGAGATCAGCAAATTTGATGTCCTAGTTTTGCCCTCACGGACTGCGCCAACTTGGAAAGAGCAGTTTGGTCATGTGCTGATTGAAGCAATGGCAATGGGTGTGCCAGTAATTGGTTCTAGTTCTGGCGAAATTCCCAACGTAATTGGGCGACCGGATTTAGTGTTTCCAGAAGGAGATGCTCAGGGACTAGCGGCAATTTTGGAGCGCATGATCCGTGAACCAGAGTGGTGGGAAGAAACTGGACGCTATTGCATGACTAGAGTGTATCAGGATTACACACACGAACGGATTGCGGAGCGGTTGCTTAGCTTGTGGCAAACACTGCTCAATGACAAAAGTAGACAATATGCCATGAGTTAGGAAAAATTGACACAGGAATCTGCTCAGGATGGTTTTGATGTTGTTTGGATTATGAGAAATTAGCAATGCGTGTAGCGATCGTGCGTACAATGCCCGAACCTAGCATAGATGCCCATACGGAAGGTGTTATTGCAGGGCTAAAAGTTGTTCGACCAAATTGGCAGATTGCTGAGTTCAGACCAGTACCCGTGGACAGAACCAGTAGCTCTTTGTCTGTCAGAATCAGGAAAAACTACGAGCGTTTCTGGCGCTTTCCAAAGATGGTAGAGCGGCAAGCAGCCGACATCTTTCACATCATCGAACCCTGCGAAGCTCATATTGTTTATGGCTTGAGGAAGAGAGGTAAACCCGTTGTCGTAACCTGTCATGACTTAATCAACTTTTCCTACCCCGGTAATCTCCAAACTTCAGTACAACTGCCAATCATCAGTACAGCTTTCTGGAAACACTCTGTGAAAGGTATGCAGTATGCCGACCATATTGTTGCCGTCTCTTCTGCTACAGCCAAAGATACAACTCAAATATTGAATATTGAGCCAGCACGTATTTCGGTAATTCCTAACGCTGTTGACGCTATATTTCAACCATCGCCCAAAACACAAGTTGCGGCTATACGTCAAAAATATGGCATTTCGCCTGAAACAATTTGCTTACTTAATGTTGGTGCAATTCATCCGCGTAAAAATATTTCTAACATTCTCATAGCAATACAAACATTGCAGCAACGAGGACTACCTTTCCATTTTTGGAAGGTAGGTGCAGACTTTACCGATGAGCAAAAAAAAATCATAAATAATCAAGGTCTTGAAAAGCATATTAGTTACTTAGGTAAACCAGATAAATCTACTTTGATTCAAATCTATAGTGCTGCAGATATGCTACTAGCACCTTCACTTTATGAAGGATTTGGCATGACTATTCTGGAGGCGATGGCTTGTGGAACTCCAGTAATCACCTCGAATGTTTCAGCTATGCCTGAAGTGGCAGGAGATGCTGGTGTTCTAGTAGATCCAACTAATTATCAAGCAATAGCCGATGCAGTGTGTCATCTTCATAAAAACCCTGTTTACTATCAGGAGTTGGTAGAAAAGGGACTGGCAAGAGTTAAGTCATTTACTTGGGAAAGAAGTGCAGAGAAAATTGCTGAAATATATGAAAAAATTTTATATAAAAAACAATTACAAGTAGTTGCTAAGACTTAGGGTAGCAAATACTTAAAACTAAATTGCTACAAAATTCTTGCACGAATGTATTTCTGTTAAAGCTTAATGCTTCTGGTTGTTCTATCTATTTTGAAGAGGCGCTCTAAGTATGAAAATCCTAATGTCCGCCTACTCGTGCGAACCAGGTAAGGGTTCTGAGCCTGGAGTAGGCTGGAATTTTGTTCGGGCAGTCGCCAAGTATCATGACGTCTGGGTACTAACTCGACCTGATGAAGGTAGAGAAGTCATTGAAGCAGAGCTAGCCCGTAACCCAATCCCTAACCTGCACTTTATTTACTTCACCCTGCCAATTTGGGGTGGTGGGTGGAAGTGGAAGTTTGGAGCAATGCAACTCCACTACTACCTCTGGCAAATTCAAGCTTATTTTGTAGCTCGTCGCCTCCACCGTCAAATAGGCTTCGACCTCGCCCACCATGTAACTTTTGTAAAGTATTCAAGACCTAGCTTTTTATGCTTACTTCCTATTCCATTCATCTGGGGTCCGGTGGGTGGGGGTGAATTCGCGCCAAGGGCTTTTTGGCAAGATTTCAGCCTAAGTAATAAAATTCACGAAACTGTACGTATGCTTGCCTGTTGGGTATTTGAATCTGACCCCTTCGCCCGCCTTACCGCTCAGCGAAGCGTTTTAGCTAAGGCAACCACCGAGGACACGGCAGCACGAGTTCGCAAAATGGGTGCCAGGAATGTACAGGTTTATTCAGAGTCAGGTTTACCTAGAGAAGAAATCGCTCGTCTTGCCCAGTGCAGTATGTCTAGCGATTCACAAGTGAGGTTTGCTAGTGTTGGCAGACTTTTGCACTGGAAAGGATTTCACTTGGGGCTACGTGCATTTGCTCAAGCCAAGTTGCCTGATGCTGAGTATTGGGTTTTTGGGGATGGACCTGAGAAGAAAAGACTTCAATGTCTAGCTGACAAGCTAGGCATTGCACAGCAAGTCAAGTTTTGGAACAAGCTACCACGGGAAGAAACTCTGCGTAAGCTAGGCGAGTGTACTGCATTGGTTCATCCAAGCTTACATGACTCTGGAGGATGGGTTTGCTTGGAAGCAATGGCAGCAGGTCGTCCAGTACTCTGCTTGGATTTGGGAGGACCAGCTGTTCAGGTAACAGAGCAAACTGGCTTTAAAGTTCCTGCCCACACTCCTGAGCAAGCGGTGCGGGATCTCTCCAAGGGGATGGTAAGTCTGGCTAAGGACTCAGATCTGCGTGTAAGAATGGGTGAGGCAGGGCGCAGAAGGGTGAGTGAAATGTTTGACTGGGAAGTCAAAGCGAGTCATCTAGCACAGCTGTATGAAGAAATTTATAATCAACAACAGGTTTTCAAGTTGAAAGAATTTGATACAGCTGCACTCAGTTCCAGTGAGTCAAAATAACCTCTCATTAGCAAAACTGCAAGCTAGCATATAAACGAGAAAGTAAAACTTGCAGCATTGATTGACTGCCAAAAATATCCGGACTTCACAGGTTACCTCTGAAAATGTAGTAAGAGTTGATACTTCTAGATTGCAGATAAAACTACAGAATAAGGTTTTCAGGCTTTTTCTATGAACCAAAGCGTAGCAGGTACGAAAAATATCTAGTCGCGACTCATCTAGAGTTGCTTCTTAATAAACAAAAAAATAGTGTTCATTAATTGAAAAAGGAGAAATTTCAGATGGATACTCAATCATACTATGAAGAGAATGGCTACGTTGTTTTTCGTAATTTGATACCCCAGCAATTAATTGAGAAATTGCTAGATTTGTATCTTCAGAAAATTCTTCCATCAACCTATCCGTTTTTTAGACAGAGTACCAGCCAATATGAAGTGAATCAGCTTAATGAATTTGGCTATGTCAAACAGTCTTTTTTAGATATTCATGACTATGAAAAGTATCCTGAATTTAGCGATACTGCTAAGGAAATATATTGCAGTGACCAGATTCAGGATGCACTGAAACAGGTAACTGGTTCTGACTCCTTTAATTTGATGCAAACGATGCTGTTTGACGCAAACACCGAAACACAACCACATCAAGACTGGTGGTATTTAGACACCGTACCTAATGGACATTTAATTGCTGCCTGGATAGCGTTGGAAGATATCGATGAAAGGGCTGGTCGGTTCTATGTACTACCAAAATCAAACAAAAATCCTGATTTTCACAGTGACAAACCTACTCTATCTCATAGTGAGTGGTTGAATCGAATCAAAGAATATGTAGATGCTCATCAACAAGATATCAAAGCCCCAGATTTGAAGAAAGGGGATGTTCTCTTTTGGAATTCAAAAACGATTCATGGTGCTTTACCAACAATTGATACTCACTTTTCTAGAAAGTCTTTAACCGCACACTACATTCCATCAGGATATCAATTTGGTAATCTTTTTAAAACCAAAGATTATATTAGCTACAAAACTTACAAAGGAGTCAATTTCTATCGAAACCAGCCAGACTATTCTTTGGGTAATCAACTTAAATCTTCTATCAAAAACACAGTATATGATAACCCATTATTACTCAAAGCAATGCGCCAATTTCAAGGTAAGTGATGAAGTGGTGCAGTTAGCATGAATATTGCTGGAAGCTATGTGATGCTTAGCTAAACAGCACTACAAAATGAGTGTAGCTAATGTGCAGGTTATACCTGTAATAAGGTTCGTAGAGGAAGTCAATCTAACTATGATGCTTGGAAAACAGTTTCTCAGAAGGTTATTACCTCCGTGGGTAGTTATCCGTTTGATGTCCATAATGCATTACCGAAAGGGAGAGCCTGAGCTTAGAATCCTCAAATCGCTCGTTGATCCCAAGAAGAGCAGTATCGATATTGGTGCAAATAAGGGCGTATATACATATTTTCTATCTCGACTCTCACGTCAGGTATTTGCCTACGAACCCAATCCGGAACTTGCAAAGTTTATTGCCCAATCTGGTTGCTCCAATGTAACTAGCTATTCTATAGCTTTGTCCGATAGGGAAGGGCAAGCAACTTTATCAATACCAGTTATTGATAATTTTGCATACGACCAACTTGGATCTCTGCAACAACAGATTGTCACAGGACCAGTCAGGACATTTGAGGTTCCACTCAAACGGCTCGACGACCAAGAACACACTAATGTTGGCTTCGTAAAAATCGATGTTGAGGGACACGAAGAACTAGTGATTGCAGGAGCAACTAGTTTATTAAAGCAGCAACGACCAAATCTTCTGATTGAAATTGAGCAAAGACATATCAATAAGGATATATCTGAAGTATTTTCCCAGATTCAGGCTTTGGGCTATGAAGGTTACTTTCTTCTGGACGGAAAACTCAGGAGCTTGGATGAATTTTCTGTCAAAGAACACCAAGACAGAAAAAACTATGTAGGTCTCTCCTCCTTAGGAAAGACATATGTTTGTAACTTTATCTTCAAGCCTAGATTAGCCTAATAAAAAGACTGCACATTTAAGTTACATATTTTCGCTTTTCGATAGAAACGATTTTGGCAAAGGAAGTATAACTGTATGTGTGTAGCTCAGCTTTCCAATCAATTTTTTATCTGTGGACAGCAAACACCTTTGAATCCAATTCCTTGGAATATCCCTGATGCTGATGAAAAAGTTAATGCTGATTGTATTTATTTCGGCAAAGTTTTTGAGGCGATGGAAAGTAGTTTGAAGGAAAGAGGTTTAATATTCTATCTTACTTGGAGTATCGATGAACTTCCATCCTATGGGCAAAATGTTGTTGCCGTTGTGCTGGGAGATGAATGGTGTCGTATACCAAAATACTTTCATAAAGTACGAGCTGTATTCAAGTCCTATGGTATCTCTCCAGAACTCGGTTTTAACCCTCTCCTCAGACCGTCTTTCCTTAACTTGCTAACCCTGCTTCAATTTCTGAAAAACTGGTTTATTCGCTTACCAAGCTTACTTAATTACAGGTTTCAGCAATTTAGATACTCAAAGTCGAACGACAAGTTGCCATGTATATATGATATTCCTTTGGGATACTTCAATCAATTAGATTTACCAATTAAGGATATAGAAGAACGATCCAATGATGTGTTTTTTGCTGGAAGTGTAGCCTTCAAGTCATATCCTCTGTGGTCTATAAGGCATTGGCTTCAAACTCCAAAAATTCTTGCTCGAAAACAAATGGTTTCGAGTGTCTATAAAATTCAAGAAAAATATCCAGAGGTTAAAGTTGAATTATCACTTACGCCTAGCTTCGGTTATCAAGGAGCAAGGAACATAGCAGCAAAAACATACTCTGAAAAGCTAATGGATGCCAAAATATGCCTAGTTCCCAGAGGGAGTTCTTTTGAAACATTTCGTTTTTTTGAGGCATTGAGGTATGGCTGCGTTGTCATAGCAGAGACATTACCTTCACGATGGTTTTATGATGGTTCACCTGCTATTCAGATAGAGGATTGGAATAAACTAGAGGAAATAGTAGAGAATTTGAGCAAAGACAGTTATTTGATGAAAAAACTACACAAAGAATCATTATATTGGTGGAAAAATAAATGTTCAGAGACTGCGGTTGGTAGCTATATAGCAGAAAAGTTAAATAACATAAAAAATGTCATTAATTGATTATTTACCATATGCATATCCTGATTTCTGCTCTACACAGACCTTCAAAACCAACTGGTGTTTGTAGACATGCTGTAAATCTCGCTCAATGTCTTGCGGATACTGACCAAGTTACCAAAGTTACCTTAGTTGTAGGAGCATGGCAAAAAGATTACTTTGAAAAATCTTTTACTATTTCTTCAGATAAAATAAAATTATTTAGCGTAGACATTAAAAATAACTCAGTTTCTAGAAATATCTGGTTTTTATTCAATTTACCAAAACTTGCCAAACAACTCCATTGTGATATCGTCCATCTTTCATTTCCACTTCCATTTGTTCGCTCACTTTTTCCCTGCCCAGTCGTTTCCACCATTCATGATATGTATCCCTATGAGTGTCCGGAAAATTTTGGCTATCCAAATGTTATATTTAATCAATTATTCTTGAAACAATGTATCAACAATAGCGATGGATTATCATGCGTATCAAAACGTACATTGGAATATCTAAAAAATTATTTTCCAGGTATTGAACAGCGAAAAAAAACTACTGTAGTTTATAACTATGTAGATTTCAGTCATCTTGAACCAAGAATTCCTAATGGTATAGAGAGTAGTATTAATGCTCCTTTCTTACTTTCTGTTGCTCAGCATCGCAAGAACAAGAACCTAGATATTTTAATACAGGCATATTCTCTACTGCTAAAAAATAATCAGCTAAAAGGTTCAACTAAGCTTATTCTTGTTGGTAGCTCAGGACCTGAAACGGAAAATATTTGTCAACAAATACGGGCACTTTCTCTACAAGATCGCGTGCTAATGCTTTCATCAATAGATGATGATGAACTGTGTTGGCTGTATCAAAATAGTGAACTTTTAGTAGTGCCTTCTTCATCAGAAGGCTTTTGCCTACCACTAGCTGAGGCACTATATCTTTCGTGTAAAGTAGTCTGCTCAGATATTCCGATCTTTAGAGAAATCGGCTCATCTAACTGCACTTATTTTGAACTACAAGGCGAGCGTGTCCAAAATCTTTCACAAGCTATTATTTGCTCCCTAGCTCAGCCTCATGATGATAATATTTCTCCTGATTCTCGTTTTTCCAAAGAAAAAATAGCACATCAGTATCTAAATTTTTACTCTATATTAAAATAATTTAAAAAACTTAGTATTTATATATTTTTTGAATTCTGACTATTATAGCCTAAAAATAAATTGAAACTAACAAGCTTGTCAAAGCATGTACAATAGCAACTCCGTGAACAGACAGTTTCTCAAACCAACAAAAAAAGTATATCTTACCAGTTTAACGTTAATAATAACAGCCTTTGCTACTGCTTTTTTCCCCCGCATTATTAGTGCAGTAGGTGCCCCTAAAGCCATCAATTTTGTACATTTTTTGCTTGTTCCATTTGCTTTTCTAGTTGCGATAACTAAGACCCCAACCAAGGATAGGAAGCAAATTGCAATTTCATGGGAACTTATAACTGCTTGTCTGCTCCTTCTTGGGATCATGATCGCCAGTGCGCTTTTGAATAAGGCAGGTGTGATTAATGTATTCTTGGGTTTCATGATACTTATTGAGCCTTTCCTGCTGCTGCTGGCGATAGTTTGTATCCCCCTAACGACAGCAAGTTTTAAAAAATTGAGAGCTTGGCTACTAGGTTCTGCCCTGATTAACCTATTGGTGGCTTTGGTTCAGAAACCTCTTATAGACGCAGGTAAGCTTAGCGTTGGTCAATACACTCCGCAGGACGCTATTCAAGGGGTATTCTATTTGTCAGGAGCTGGCGGTTATGTATCTTGTTCCGTTTCAATAGCCGTTGCTTTGTACTATTTTCTAAACGCTAAGACGGTTTCTATTTGGATGCGTGTATTTTGGTTACTCGCTGCGTTTTATCAGATGTTAATTTCCGACTCCAAGCAGGTATTGGTTGTATTTGTGGTAGCCTGGGTACTTTTGTCATTTACTAAAATCCACAATTTTGGTAAGGTGCTAATGTATTTTATAGGCATAGTTATCTTTCTTTTAGGTTTTTATTGGGCTGTGGAAAACCTAGACATACCAGGCTTAGATGGTTTTAAACTTTGGTTTTCTAGGACAGATCTTTACGGTCCAGATGGTGAGGCTGTTAATCTTAAATTGGCAGGAATTCGCATTATCCTTTCTTACTATAAGTCACCCTTAAATTGGTTGTTAGGTCTTGGTCCCGGTCATACCGTTAGCCGATTAGGAGGGTGGTTTTTCCGGGATTATTGGGATCTGCTGGCTCCGCTAGGGGCTACAACTCATCCTGTAAGCATGGAAAGCTGGAACGTTGTAAACGCTAGTTGGCTTGCTCTTTCGTCCTCAATGTTCATGCCTTTATTCAGCTGGGTTGGCATCTGGGGAGACTTAGGGTTTTTAGGTCTAGGGGCTTATCTGTATCTTGGTTATATCCTATGGAGTCGTCTTGCCAAAGATGACTTTTCCCGGCTGTTGATACTCACTATGTTTGTCTTCGGTCTAATTTTTACTCAGATGGAAGAGGCTGGTCAAACTCTTACTGTGGCTTTTTTGATTGGTCTGCAATGGCAGGAGCGACAGATTGCTCGTCAAGCACGTGAGCGCTCTTTACACCTGAATGCAGATGCAAACAGTTCCCTAGAATTCACCTGAGGTGCGAGCAGTCATCAACCAGTAAAAGAAAGATTGGAAATACAAAACTTTGTCCTGCAAGCGTTCCCTGATTTGTATGTGGTACAAAGTTCTGCCAAGAAATCTATCTGAAGTCCCGACCTCATGAAAAAGTTGATTGTACACTTGGGGTAGGAGAGTAGTTACCCTAGGCTCAGCTTTCACCTGCTGCCAAATTTCCTCTGGCAAAACCACTCCCAAAAGATGATGCGCCAAAAAAAGCCCTAGAAAGAGTATTCGTCTACAGCCCCAGGTGCTAGCTTGTTTCAGCACTTTCTCCCAATTCAGGTTAGGGTTATTTTGAATAAGTGTAGCAATATCGCACAGGCATGCTAAACGTGTCCACATGTGTCTAGATGCGTGTACACATAGAATTGGTAACCAGTCTTCGTTGGATAGGTTAGATACAGTTGTACCCGCTAAGGAGAATGGTTCCAAGTCTTTCCATAAGTGTTGAGGTTCGATGCGAGATACATATTTTGGTGCAATTCGCCAATGAACTTCTATAAAAATTCCTTTATCATCATGAATAAAGTCATAGGTATGCTCAGTTTTAGATTGCAGATAGGCAATTTCCTCTGCATACGTCATATTAACTTTGCATCGGTATCCTTGAGTCAGCAACAGCTTCTTGACTGCAAAAATATCTTTCTGTTGAACGATAATGTCTAAGTCTCCGAACTGCCGCAGAGCGACGTTACCGTATATTAAGGACGCTAAAACTGGACCTTTGTAAGGCACTGCCACAATGCCTTGTTGTTGCATCAGACTTAGGAGTTTGATGAGTTCTCCTGTTAAAAACAAGTTGCGCCCAGCGATCGCACCAAAGAAGCTGCGGAGTTGATTTAGGATAGTTTCTGGTACAAACTCTGGGCAAATGGTGTTGAGGCGCGTATAAACAAGGGACACCACACTATAGCTGTGTGCTTTTTGAACGAATTTTTGCCAGTCGATGTTATTTTCTTTGACCAAGCTTTTGATACGTGCAGTAGTAGCATCATCAACTTGTGGACGAACACAACACAAAATAAGCTCTATCTCTGGCAAAGCATGAATTGCCTGATTTTTTATATTAAGTTTAGATAAAGTTTTCATCCGAAATGAGGAATAAGTTTATTTGATGTTGACCGATTTGAAATGGCGTACCTAAACAACTCCACTCTCTACACTTGAACTTTCACTAGTCATTTGCATTTGCTCAAACCAAGATTTGGCATAAAAACCACCCAAACCAAGCAGTTCGTCATGACTCCCTGACTCTACAATCTCGCCAGCACGCATTACGTGAATGATGTCTGCTTGCATTGCCAAGGTAAAGCGGTGAGTAATAACAATGGCAGTGCGATCGCTTGCCAATGTGCGAAATCTTTCCAACCAGTCGTGTTCAGCCCAAGGGTCCATAGCGCTAGTCGGCTCGTCTAGAATGATTATTTGGGCGCGTCTAAAAAATGCCCGTGCTAGCGCTAAACGCTGCCATTGACCCCCGCTTAACTCAGCTCCCTCAGGGAATAATTTACCCAACATAGTATTGTAACCTTGGGGTAAGCGCAGAATTTTATCGTGAATACCTGAGGCTTGAGCTGCTGCTTCAATCTCTGCCTGATTTGACGCTGCCCATATATCACCCAAAGCAATATTTTCTCCAGCTGTGGTGTAGTAGGGAATATGAGACTGGAACAAAACAGTAATTAACCTGCGGAATTTATTTACTGGGAACTCGCGTATATTTGTGCCGTCTAGTTCAATGCTTCCTGAGTCAGGGTCATAGAAGCGGCATAAGAGCTTGATGAGCGTACTTTTTCCAGCACCGTTATCACCAACAATCGCCACAATTTTGCCTGCTGGCAGCACCAGGTTAAAGTTATCCAATACTGGTTCTTCTGTACCAGGATAGCGGAAGGTGACTTGCCGAAATTCAATTCCCTGCGTGAGTATTGATGGTATCGGCAAAGGATTGGGCGGGTCTACAATTTTAGGTTGGATTTGTAAAAATTCAAATAAGTTACCAATGAATAAGCTATTACGGTAAATTTGCCCCAGATTACCTAACAATGTCTTAATAACGCCTTGTGCCTCACCAAGCGCCTGTAAAAATACAGCTAAATCCCCTAAAGTTAAAACTCCCAGCAATACTTGCCGTCCCATCCAAAACACAGCAAAACCCAACATAGCCAATGCGATGATGGTAGCTGCGAAGCGACCCAAAGTTTGCTGCCTCAAGAGCCTGAGTTGTTCCTGTCTAAGTTGCTGACGCAACTTCTTATAAGACGACTGGAAGTAATCACCAAAGTCAAACAACCGCACTTCCGCCGCCGTGGAGTTATTAGTCAATAGCCAATCATAGTACCCTAGCCATCGGCGAGCAGTCGTAGTCCGCTGCGACCAGTTATACTGAACTTTATTTAAATACATCAATATATAGAATGCAGGAAAGGCACTGATGACTAAAAGCAAGGGGAGCCAAAAACCGTAGGGAATCAAGATTGCTGCTACCGCAAATAAAGTCACGCTGTTTTGCAATAAACTGCCAGTACTTTCTAGTAAAGCAAGCGATCGCCCACTCGCTCCCTCCCTGGCGCGGTTAAGCTTGTCATTAAACTCTGAGTATTCATAAAAGCCATAATCGACAGTCAGTGATTGTTTATGAATCAAACCACTTATGTAGTCGTTTACTAATTCTGACTGAGCTGTACGAATCCATTCAGCACAAGCATTGAAAAACTCCCCCAAAAGCAAGATACTTGCCATTAACCCTATTGGCATCAAAATTTTCTGAAGACTTTCCCAAGAAAAGCCACCTCCAGCAACTACTACCAGATTATTAACCAACTGTCGGGTTAGGGTAATAGAGATTGCTGGCAACAATCCTTGAACCAGCAGCATGATCATCCAAGCTACAGTCCAGTAGTGTGACGCTGCCCAGACCAAGCTGAAAGTTTTGTGTAGATGAGATAGTATTGTATTTGCGCCACGGAGTTTCCTAAACAACCTAAAACCCCCCTGAGTTAGGGATAGTGAATACAGTTCGAGTTTATTTGACGGATAACAGATAACTAAATGTTGTAGCTAGGGAACTCTCGCTATCATTTTTTGGTCAAAATCTTTAGTGTTGATTTGTGCCAGGTCATCCTCAATTAACTTTACAAGTTCTGGTAAGTCTGTCAGGGAGGGTTTGCGAGTGAAGCGACAAAAAGTTACATTATTAATAAGTTCAGAACAAAGACGCATATGGGAAGTCACAAATTGTGGATTTGTCACTAAGCTAATGGCACGAGTATGACGCACTAACTCGACAAAGGCTTCTTGGGGTTGTAACTTAGTAATCTTGTGAGCGCTTCCTTTATCCAGGACATAAATCCGCTGAAGCGGTAAGGGAGTTTGTTGGAAACCACGTTCAAATTTGTAGGAAAGTTTGGGTGAATTTTGAAAAACTGGAGATAACCTGTCAGTATCTTGTCCCAGAGAAGCTACTGCTTCTGGAAAAAGTTTGAACTGAGGATAGGCAGGAATGACAATCGGGGAATCTGAAACAAATTCGATAGGCATGACGTCATCTGTTAATATGTCATATCCCTTGGTATGGAAAGCTGCTGCCAAAGTTGACTTACCCCAGCCTGAACCACCCATAAATGCTACAGCCTTATTGTTGATGTCCACACAGCTAGCATGGAGAACTAGCAGTCCCCGTTGCCGAAGCAGTATAGATAGTATAGGACCCAAAAGTATAGTGCGCAGGAGAGCTTCTTCGACTCCTAAAACAGGATCAATGACAACTTCACGTCCCCTTTGAATGAAAAACTTGCCTACTTCTGCCACTTCTCCTTGAAAAGTGTTACCGCCATCATGTTGTGTCTCCCTTGTATCATTGATTTTGCCAAACTGCACAATCACGTCTGGCTTGCCTTCGCTCTCCATCAGCTCTGGTAGGGGCAGTTCTGAAGCAATGCATATATTGTAGGCTTGATAAAGTTTCATATCTTCAGCGTGTTTCGGCAATGTGGGGATGGAGGCTTAAGTTGTCAGCAATTGTACAACTTTATTTACTACAAAATCGCTATGATAGGCCGGTTGAATTGCTACAGCGACAAACCAGAAATCTACTGTTCTTCACATAGCAATCGATGCAGTCATACAAGTGTTATAAACTCAATCCAAAGATTGTTTCTGTAGAACTATTTTCCTTAAATGCTCTTAATGCTTGGACTTACAGTGTGGCTTGGTAGCGGTAGAGACCGCAATAACCAAAGCCACAACCAGCCAAAATGTTGGACTTACTACATGATCGAGTTGTAGTCAAACCACAAACCAAGATCACTGCTCTAGTAATCTATCGCATTAGTTTTAAAGGCTTGGTAGTGAGCGCTGTCTTCGCTCAAATAGTCTAGGACTAAAGTCCTTACTACGAACTTATACAACGATCATAATTAATCCGATGAACTACTAGCAGCAGAAAAAATGATTTGCTTTTTGAAGTAAGTCCGAGTTTATGCATCCAGAGTGATATTCAATGAAATTTTTGAATATTACTCTAGGGTTATTTCGGTGTATAGCTGCCCTGAGGTACGATATCCGCGTCTGTAGAACCAGTGGTGCCACTCACGACAGTACCGGGGGCAACGCCATTCGGATTACCGGTGAAAAAGAGGAAATCCCTTCTTGACCCCGGTCCATATAGTTGGGTGATTGCTTCCACACTTCCATGATTGGTCAGTTTAGGTGCGTTGTAAGTTTTTTTCATGAGTTGAACTCCTAGTTGTCTATCCACTGTGACGACTTGTTGGTTGTGGTAGTGCTCCCTGGTCATTGGACTTACGGTGTGTCTTGGTCTTATATAATGATTGAACCTCTCCAAAAATAAGTTTGGAACCCTGATGAAAGCGTCGTTGATTTTTTATTTCTGGAGAGGTCTATTGATTAAGCCAATCTACAACCTGCCAAGAGGTTGGACTTACGGCATCAGTTGCTTGTAGTCGAGCCACAAAGCCAAGATGAGTGCCTGCCAAACTGCCATGCTGTCTTCATCGCTAACTTTGTTACCATCACAGAGCAATCGCTGATATGCTCCTTGTAAAATATCTAAATTAATGTAATTTTCAAGGCTGCCTAATTTGTCGCGCATGACCTCTTCCAAAAGTTGGCGATCGCGGTTGAGGAGTCCGTCAGTGAAATTTGGCGATAGATCCGCTTTTCCCCCACGCCATTGAACTTCTTTTGGCAAGATCCCCTCTAAGGCGCGCCTCATCACTATCCGACCCCATCCTTGGTAGAGCTTGTGCTCCGATGGCAATGCTAGACAAAATTCAATCAGTCGTTTGTCCATGAACGGATGACGAGCTTCTAAGGAAAACATTGCCGCATATTGATCCATCTGCTCTAAAGTGTAGGCTAGTAACCCTTGGTTAAAACTAAGCCATTGCTCCTCTCTAACGCTAAGGGGTTGTTTAGGAGAACCTTCCAATTTCTGGATACGCTCATCCAAACCAATACACTTTGCAAAGTTACGATTGACTAAGGGAGTCTGGCAGGCTACAGGGCTGACGGATTTGTCTTGTTTATACGAACGGTACCACCATTGCCACATTGCTTCTGGGACCAGATATTTGAGTCCGTGCTGCAAAATCAACTTTTTGCGCGAAACACCAAAATGCTTGTGGATTTGCTGCACCGCCTTGGCAAACGCTATCCAACGCCACCCCTTTGCCAAATCCTTGAGGTATGGCAGACCATGACTCAGAAGCATAGTATAAGCTGAGACATTAAAGTTTTTCGCAACACCTTTGGCTTCCTGTATAAAACTTTGCCAATCTCCTTGCCGCGCCAGTTCCGTGAGTCTCATAAAACCGTGACTGACTGTGGTATCGCCATCAAAACCATCGAGGCTAATTCGCAGTCCCAGTTCCTTAATAGTTTTGTTCAAATGCCAAGGATAAAAATGACTCGGTCCTAGTAGAGCTTCATCTTCATACTGGAAAATTTCATCTAGGTTAGATAATGGACCAAACTCGTCTCCATGAACGTAGTGAGAAATGAAACCCCCCTGCTCCAACACTGCGTTAATGTAGGGGCGTTCGTCGCACTCAGTAATTTTATCAAAAATACTAGAGATAGTGTGTAATTTAATTTTACCAGACTTCGTAAGTAAATCCCGCGCAACACAGGACACAGCAGAAGAATCTAATCCACCGCTCAAGTGGCTGACGATGGGAAAGGCACTCCGCATGCGACAACTTACAGCCTCTGTGAAGATTTTGCGAAATTCCTCTGCATAAGCTTCATGAGAAGCTAACCGGATTTCATGATGGGGGTTAAGTGACCAGTAAGACCATGACCTGATACCAGACTGGTTTACCACCATACTGTGGGCAGGGGGAAGCCGGATAATGTCTTGGTAAATCGTGATGGCTTTGTCTTCCATCATCAATGCCAAGTAGTCGGCAATCCTGACCTCATTCAAGCGGCGTGGTACTTGCGGCAAACTAACGAGTGCTTTTATTTCAGAGGCAAAGAGAAAGGCTTTACCTGCTTGATGATAGTAGTAAAAGGGCTTGACTCCAAAATGGTCTCTAGCACAAAAAAGTTTCTGCTTGCGCTTATCCCAAATGGTGAAGGCAAAGTCACCTAAAAGATGTTCTGGACATTGCTCGCCCCATCTTTCATAAGCTGCCAAAATCAACTGGCTATCTGTGATTTTTTCGGGTGGACAGTTATCAAACTGTAACGCACAGATAAGTTCATCGCGATTATCTATGCGTGCATCGGATGTCATAACCAAATCGCCAGTTTGACTGACTAAAGGTAACTCCTCTATAAGTGATTCCGGTGTTGTCCATAGCATCCGATGTCCAAAACCAACAGATCCATCGACCCAAATGTCTGCACCATCAGGTCCCCGATGCGCCAAGATATCAACCATCTGCCCCAAGTCTGCACTGTCTACAGGGCGACCATCAAGGTAGTATATGCCTATAATGCCGCTCATAGTTTGACTCCTTGCAGAGATGGCAGTGGGATAAACCGAGAAAGGTCTGGAAGATTGCCGATCGCCACCCGCCCCTGATACTCTATCCAAGCGTGAGCCTCTAATTTTCCTTCCTGTCCTTTGGCAACACCTATACGGAGTTCAGGAGTATGACCGTGGTAACTCATCAATACTTGCGTAGTCAAAGCACGGGCTAGACACTTAACACCACCTGGCATATAGCGGCTGGCTGCGTTCACAGCCCAAACAATCTTGCTTACGGAAATTTGGCTTTTATCCTCACAAGGAACAAGAAAATTTGATTTGCTAATCTTTTGCAAAAGCTTCAATAAATTCCGAAAGGGTAAAAGCCATAGCCCTAGCCTAATTGCTGCCAGTAAAATAAAGGTGATGATGAAAAGAAGATGGCGATGCTCCCAAAAGGAGCTGCCCAAAGGGCGATCGCCCTTGGCGGGGCTTTGCCCATCGCGTATCTCCTTCGGAGACGCTGAGCGCAAAGCGCACGCTCCGCGAACGCGAACGCGTAGCATGTCCTGAGGACTCAGCGGGCCCTCTGCGCCATTACCCTTAGAAAGGTTGAAAAAACTAGACAACCGTCTCATTCTTAACCTCTATTAGCCCTGCATCTTTCAAATTGTCTAGCAGTGCCAACAGATCGCTTATACAAATTTCTGGTTCAACTTCATACTCTTCCAGAAGCACCTGCTTAATATCTTTCACAGACTTGGGTTGCTCAATCAAATTCCAAATTCGCGCTCCCGCTTCATTCAAACCGTGGTATACACCCGATTTGAGGTTCAGGATGACCGCTTCGCCGCCGAGATCGGAAGATATTTGCTCTACAGCAGCTACTACTATCGACGATTCTGAGATTTCGTACTTTAGTTGTTTTGAACTCATCATAGCTAAAGTCATTATCGATGTGTAATTCTGCTATGGCTACCCAAATAGCACCTTGCCTAAACAAGGTACAGTGCCAACATTTGAAGGTTTGTGCCTATATTAAGTGATGCAACTGGTGCATCCACTTCTAAAACTTCCCTGATATTAAAGTATTTGCAATTCTGAATGTATACCTGCGTTTTCTATTACGCAGTGGTAGATTCCTACTTAAATAACCAACCCTGTGTATAAACTCTGGAGATGCTTGTATTCTTATCTTAGTATAGGATAAATGAATTTCCTCAATTTCTCCACAAGTTTATAAAAACAACACATTCAGATAAAATTATCCGAATTCTCACGGAGAACCTTGATTATAGGAAGTCTGCTTATTCTTCGATAAAAATATTAAATTGCTGCAAGCCGACTGAAGATTTTTTGATCTGGTAAAGCGAGATCCGAGAAAACTTCTACATACACTATGAATGCCAATTGTTATAAACTTTGGTATTTGGCTCTATAAAGTAAAGTTATGATAAGCCAGTTCTTATTGGGAGCTTATATCATCAAGTAAAGCTATCCACATATCTGGTGGTTCAGAGTAGTAATCAATTTCCTCAACTTGATAGCGACAAGATTTAGAGCCGTTATATAAGATGATGTAATCGCCGCGTTTGATACCTTTACCCTGTCCTGTCATGTAACCTTTAGCCTGGTTATCAGCTAGTTCAAAAACATAATCACGTCCACTGACATATTGGGTATAGTCGTAGGTCTTAGTTTGTGAGTGTTTAATTTTCTTTAGTATAAACTTATATAACGATAAGAAAATGATATTAAGGTTGACGCCTGACCTGGTATATGACATAAGTGATTCGCAAAAAAATAGTGGTGACACTAAGGAGTTTTTTCTCTTACAAGTGGTAAATATCAGATTATGAGATTCATCACAATAATTCTGGGTCAAAGCTAAATAGTACGATAGATATTTTAATTTAGTGTTTGCAATGAACAAACAGTTGAACTACGCAAAATATCAAGGCAAACACATGAAAATTGCAGCAGGATTTAACGTGGTATAGGGAGTCAGCGTGCTGTCAGCAACCAAAACCTATTGCATACCGCTAAAATCCATACTCGCTCTTGTTGTCCCTAAACCCTTACTACCCCTTGGGCTAAATCATAAGAAAACGGATCAACCTTATATAAGTAGATAGGTGGAAATAAACAGAACTACGTTAAGAAATGTAAAAACGCCTAAAACCCTTACTAATGACGCCGGACTAATGACTGCCAAAACTTGTTAACTTTATTTGTACCGACCTACTTATTTCTTTACTAAAATATGTACTCTTTTCGGCGGCAGCAAGGCAGTTTGTCTTCTTGTAATCCAAATATGTACTACTTGAAACTGCCTTGCTGCCAAGGTTGCTCCGTTTTCTATCACTTTGATGAAACCCCTGTGTGCTTGATACTCGCTACAATATTTCAAATTTCAAGTTGCATTTCTGGTATTTGCCCGAAAACATCTGTCAAAGTACTTGACACGACCCTAGGTGTCGCTGCTATATTATGTAAGGATGAAATTGTTGGGGCGTAGCCAAGTGGTAAGGCAGCGGGTTTTGGTCCCGCCATCCCTAGGTTCGAATCCTAGCGCCCCAGTATCATAAACGGTAGGCTGTGAAGTCTACCGTTTTAGTTTTTCCATTGTTCCTTACTCAGCAGTCAACATGAAATTGATGTGTAAGTGTCATCTGTAGTGAACGCTGTCTTCCCTAAAACGCTTACTAGGAAACTGTCAAGTCAATGTTGACAAACCCCCCATAGGAACTTGTAGAGGCGATCGCTCGTATACTCCCAAAAAATCGCCCTTGTGGCAACCCCTCCCCCGTTTCACAAACGAACGGGGCAGCTGATCTTCAAGCCGTTGGGTAGTAGGATACCTTGTACACGCGTTGCACTCAAAGATAGTACTTTCCTCCCAAGTTGGGACACGGGAAGGGGTGAGGGTGCTACTTCGCCAATGCAACGCGCGTATTACTTGATGGCAGCAACTACCCGCATAAAGGTCATGGCTCAGAGTGCCCGCCGTATGGCGATCGCCTTTAAACAAGAGGGTAATGTGCTCATTAGCACTCTCATCTCTGGTGTATACCTATGATAAGAAAGTCAAATCGATACCACTGGGTTTTATCCGGAAAAGTCTCAAGTGCATAAGAAGAATGTACTAAACAAGATAAATGTCAAAGAAGTACTATTCGACACATATCTAAACAGAGCTTTGTGCCCGATTAAGTATTTCAACATTGAGTTTCTTAAATTTCTTATGAACAGATTAACCCTTATACCAACAGCATGGTCACTCTATATAAAATCTTCATATTATGTCATTGAAATATAAATAAATTACAAAATTTTTCAATGTAATGGTACTGTATCTATAAATGCATCCCTCCAGTCTTATCAGTATTTTTTTTAGACTTCAGACAGGGTAACGTATCTATCACTTGGTTTATGACGAAGCTCAAGACAGCCCTCTAAGGTGTCAAAACTATGTGATTCGCTAACATGTTCATTAACCTTTGTGCGTGTGTTGAATAACTTGGCAATCGAACACACTTAATTATCTATGCCAGGATTGAATCGAGGCGTGCAACCACGTAAAACTATAAGTTAGACAAGTTACTAAGCCTATGCTGAAGTCAGACAGATATCCTCACCCGTTGTCACAAGCCTACACAGCCCAGTCGAATGAAGAAGGTGGATTGAATCTGGGTCAAGTTGGAGCAACTCTCCGCCGTCGCGCCTTGTTGATTGCTGGTGTAACAGGCGTGGTGGCTACGGCAGCGGTGTTGAAGGCAGAAACAGATCCTCCAGTGTATCAAGGCAAGTTTGAGATTCTCACTAAGCCTGTGACTGGTGAAGGTCGGGCAGTATCCAATGTCCCTCAAACCCTAAGTTCACAAGAAGGGGTAGCACCTCCTGAACAAGTCGTACAGACAACGATCAAAGTTTTAGAGAGTCATGTGATACTAGACCCGGTGATCAAGAAGCTTCAGGAGAAATATCACACAAAATATCCAAACCTGAACTACGACTTAATCGCTGGTATTTTACAAATACAAGCCCAACAGCAAAATATTTTAGAAGTCCAATTTACAAGTTCAGATCAAGAGCTAGTAAGCGATGTTTTAACATTAGTGAAAGATGCCTATGTGCAATATAGTCTGGAAGAACGTCAAGACGAAGTTAAGCAGGCAATAAAGTTTGTTGATGAACAAAAACAGCCTTTAGAGAAGCGGGTTGAAGCCTGGCAAGAAAGACTGCGAATCATTCGACAAAAGAATGACTTGGTAGAACCAGCACAGAAAGCTCAAGAAATATCTAATCAGGTTGCTACTTTAACGCAACAGCGAGCAGAAAATCGGGTGCAGCTAGAACAAATGCTAGCGACCTATCAGGACTTGAAACGGGAATTAGCGCAACAGCCTGGCGAGAGAGCTGGGAATTCGGTGCTGAGCGAAAATGCTCGCTACCAAAAGATACTGGATCAAATCCAAACAGTAGAAATTGAGGGCAAAAAAAGTGCAGCTAAATTAACAAATAATAACCCTAGTATGCAGTTTTTACAGGAGCAGAAGGCAAACTTACTGCCAATGCTTACTGCAGAAGAGAACCGCGTGAAAAGAGATTATGAAAGCCGTATCCGGGCACTGCAAGCGCGTGATAAATCTTTGGGAGAAAAAATTGATTCTTTCAATAAGTATCTTAGAGAGTTAGCAGTCACTATCCGTGAATACGATAACATTCAGCGGGAATTAAAGATTGCCACTGAAGGTCTGACTCAATTTTCAACCAAAAAACAAGCATTGCAGATTGAGCAAGCTCAAAGGTTACCATCTTGGAAGTTACTCGACCCCCAACTCCAGGAAGTGAAAGAACCAAGGGCTGTGGCAGACAGTGCCAAACGTAACTTAGCTTTGGGGACAATGTTAGGTTTGCTGTTGGGTACAGGTGCAGCTTTAGTTGCGGATAAGCTCAGCAATGTCCTATATTCTTCTAAAGACCTGAAGGAAGCGACAGGATTACCACTATTAGGAGTCGTTCCCTTAAGAAAAGAACTTGGAACATTAGCTCGGCAAGAAGCCGGTGGTGGATTACAACAAGCAGCTAGAGCCTCCTTTTTTGAAGTCTTTCGCTCTCTTTATACCAATATTCTTCTTCTTGGCTCGGATACACCGATCCGTTCACTGGTTATTAGTTCGGCGGCAGAAGAAGATGGTAAGACGACTGTGGCAATAAATCTAGCGCTTGCAGCAGCAGCAATGGGGCAACGAGTCCTACTAGTAGATGCCAATCTCCGCTCTCCCACAATTCATAATCGCGTCGGTTTGATGAATATTCAGGGATTGACCGATGTCATTTCACAAGACCTAGACTGGAACAATGTGATTGAGCGATCGCCCTTAGAAGATAACCTATTTGTCCTTAGTGCTGGTCCAATTCCTCCTGACTCAATCAGGTTGCTTGCGTCTCAGAAAATGCAGGATCTGATGAGCGAGTTGCAAGGTGCTTTTGATTTAGTGATTTATGACACGCCGCCTCTCGTAGGATTTGCTGATGCTAACCTGCTGGCTGCTAATACCAATGGACTTATACTAGTCGCTGGATTGGGCAATCTCAAACGTACTATCTTCCAGCAAGCATTAGAAGAACTCCAAGTATCTGGCACACCTATTTTAGGGGTGATCGCCAATAAATCCAAAGATGCCACCCCAGCCTCATATAGCTATTACCAGCAGTATTACAAGCACAGCACGAGCGGCGAAAGAAGTGGAGAGGATAGCATTAACGTCAGTCATTCCACATCAAACTCATCTTCTTTTAGAAACGGTGGAAGAAACTCATAACCAATAAGTTCCTAGTTGCGCCCAAGCGCAACTACAATTGCATTGACACAGCAAAACAAGCTTGGGGATTTTTGCCTCATTGTTAGGTTCGGTGGATGTTGTCGCTGCTTTGCTCGTTATGAAACCGCTAAGTCTTGGGAAAAAGATGGAGAAAGCTGGTTGCAACACGTAGTACTCTATTGGGAGCATCAATATTAGACTCATAGTTATGACAAGTGCGCGAATTCATTCTTGGGTGACGTGTCCTCAACCGAATCCTCAAGCTTCCCTGCGTTTATTCTGTTTCCCCTACGCAGGTGGTAGTTCTGTGATTTTTCGTACATGGTCTCGCAGTCTACCCACAACTGTTGAAGTGTGTCCCATCGAATTGCCAGGACGCGGAACACAGATGAAGTTGCCTGCATTCACGCAGCTACAACCTCTAGTCCAAGCCATTGCTCCTGTTCTCCTGCCACATTTAGACAAACCGTTTGCCTTTTTCGGTCACAGTATGGGTGGGCTCGTTAGCTTTGAGCTTGTCCGTCTACTGCGTAAAGAGTATAATATTATTCCAGATCACCTGTTTGTATCTGGTCGGCGTGCCCCTCAAATCCCTGACCCAAAGCCACCCATCCACGCCCTTCCAGAGCCTGAATTCAAAGAGGAATTGCGCCGTCTCAATGGTACTCCGGAAGCGGTGCTGCAAAACGCCGAACTGATGCAACTTCTTGTCCCAATTTTACGAGCAGACTTTGCAGTTCTGGAAACCTATGTTTATACTACCGAGCCACCCCTGAACTGTCCTATCAGTGCTTATGGTGGCTCAGAGGATGAAGAAGCGAGTTACGATGAACTCCAAGCCTGGCAGAACCAAACAAATGCTGCATTTTCTCTACAGATGTTTACAGGCGATCATTTCTTCCTGCACTCAGCCCAATCAGTTCTGCTGCAGTCTCTTTCCCAAGAACTACACCGGATTACGAGTTGAATGAAGCGTTTGAGCCTAGGTTTATTGGAAAGCCCTTTTGATTCTATTTTAGATGACTGCTATTTTGCTTTTTTAGGGTTTTAAAACCTTAACTTCATTATTTTATTAACACGAGAAATAATTTTTTCTTCAACATCTTTACCTAAATTCACACTATGATTGTGACTTCCTTTGAGAGTACAATCAGGCAGGAAAGCTAGAAAAAAATTTACAGTAAAATCCTCCAAAAGGAGGAGCATAAGGGCTTATCGTCGTTTACAGCGGTATAGGAACTAGATTCATACAATATTTATATCAATATGGCGGGTCAGGTTTTCCTTGCTTATAATTAAGGAAAAAGGTGTAAAACAAAAGCACCAACATCTAAAGAAAACCACAAAAAACTAAGTTAAATAAATCTGAAAATTATCGAAACTGTAAAATAACAAAATTTAACGGTGCCAGATTAGCATCAACAATTTGAGCATTATAGCTGCTAGCAAAAATTGAGCATAGCTCAAGGGGATTTTTTGCGCCAAGGAAATTTTTTCTTAGCAGTAGAATGGTTCACATTTTGACTGGAAATTTTCACATTGGGTTCGACCATATAGCCAAGCCAAATTTTTGAAAGTGTCAACATGGCTATATTTGGTCAACCTGAGGAGGATAGTAAAATGTTGGAATTACGAAAAAAAGACTTTAATTGTATTACCAGTTACGCTTTAGAAAACATATCTTCTATAAATGTAGATAAGCTGAAGCCTTTGTTTAACAAGCTTCCTGTAGATCCATATTTGGCAGGCAACTATCGTTTTAGGCGACTCTCTCATTTTAAAATTTCTGGCAACAGCATAATCAAGCTGCCCCATAGACCTTTCTATCAGGCAAGACAATATAATCCTTTACTGGGTAATCTAGTCAGGGAGTATCCAGAACTAGATGATGAACTGATACAATTGGAAGATTTTCAGAGAATTATTTTAGAATTTTTCGAGTTTTGTAAAGTCTGCTCAACCTACAAAGAAGTTGCAGTTCATCAGATTAGAATCACCGCTTCCTCAGAGCAAATAGGCGAACCAGCCCCAGAGGGAATCCATAAAGATGGAGTAGACATGATTTGTATATTCTCTGTGAATAGAGAAAGGATTGAAGGGGGAGAAACTCATCTCTATAAATCTAAGGATGACAGCCCAGTTTTGAACAAAATTCTCAATCCTGGGGAAATGTTAGTATTCAGCGACAAGGAATTTTTCCATTTTACGTCTGCTATCAATGCAATAGCCTTAGAGGGCGGTGTGAGAGATGTGTTTGTGTTAACTTGTCCAGGATTGATTCCGTCCAAAGAGAATTGAAGAAGAACAAGAGAACTCAGAACACAGAACTCAGAATGCAATTATTTGACGGTACAACCGACGGGAGCATCCCAAATGTTTAAATTGCCTCTCGTTCTGACAACTGATTTCTGCGTTCTGTGTTAGTAAAAAATTAAATTAAATATCCAGACGTTAACCTCTATCAAAAATAAAGGAGTTTTTTATGGTTGACCTTGACTTGGGGTGGATACGCAATCAGTTTCCAGCACTTTCACAACAAATCAATGATCAACCTGTGATTTTCTTTGATGGACCTGGTGGTACTCAGGTGCCAAGTAGCGTGATAGATGCGATCGCCGAATACCTACTAAAGTCAAACGCCAATGCTCACGGGGCTTTTGCCACAAGTCAGCGGACAGATGCACTCATCACTTCAGCTCGTGCAGCCATAGCTGATTTATTGGGGTGCAATTTGGACGAAGTGGTCTTTGGTGCAAACATGACCACGCTGACGTATACCTTGAGTCGAGCGATCGCCCGCGAACTCCAACCCGGTGATGAAATTATTGTCACCAAGCTAGACCATTATGCCAACGTTTCACCTTGGTATGCGCTTTCCGAACCCGGTGTTGTGATTCGTGAGGTTGATATCAACGTAGAAGACTGCACGCTAAACATGAACCATCTCCAGCAGCAGATGAATGAGCGGACGCGATTAGTTGCAGTGGGGTATGCGTCCAACGCTGTCGGCACAATTAACGACGTGGCAACAGTTGTAAAATTAGCTCATGCTGTTGGGGCGATGGTTTTTGTTGATGCAGTTCATTACGTTGCTCATGCTCCAATTGACGTACACGTGCTTGAGTGCGACTTTCTCGCTTGCTCCGCTTATAAATTCTTTGGACCCCATGTTGGAGTATTGTATGCAAAGCGTGAGCATCTTGAACGGCTGCGTCCTTACAAAGTCCAGCCAGCCCCAGAAGAACTTCCATCTCGTTGGGAAACTGGAACCCAGAACTACGAGGGGCTAGCGGGGTTGGTGGCAGCAATCAACTACTTAACCCAAATAGGTCATCGAGTGTTGCCAGGTGTTAAGAACCGCCGAGAAGCTTTGTTAGCAGCGATGATCGCAATTAAGCAATACGAAAGAGATTTGTGCCAAAAGTTGGTTACAGGATTGTTACAAGTTCCTGATCTAACTTTATACGGCATCACCGATCCAACCCGCTTTGACTGGCGGACACCAACCGTTGGCATCCGACTTGCTGGGCAACCACCTCACGCCATTGCCAAAGCGTTGGGTGAGCAGGGTATTTTTACTTGGAACGGCAACTTTTATGCGCTTGGTCTTACCGAGAAGTTAGGAGTTGAGTCAAGCGGGGGACTTCTGCGGATTGGGCTTGTACACTATAACACCGTTGAAGAGATTCAGCGTTTGTTGAAAGCGCTGTCGCAGAGGGTGTAGAGTAATCCGTGTGTGTAAAGACGTTCCAGTGCAACGTCTTTACACTCCTTTGCTCGACATTCAGTCCAATAAGTCGGGTTGCTGGCGGACAATCATGTCATACAGTGACTGGAAACTGAACCAACCCATGAAATGTGATCCAACTTGGCGATAAGTCAGACTAGCGGTATCAGGGTTAATCAGCACTGGCTTCCCTGCTGCTTCAGCCATTAACTGCGATTGACACGAGCGATCCATTGTGATGAACCACCACGCTGTTTCATCCACTGAGCGACCAACTGTCAGTAAACCATGGTTGCGAAGAATGACCGCTTTCTTTTGCCCCAGAGTAGTGGCAATATCCTGACTTTGTTCCAAATCCAGCACCACTCCAGTATAGTCCTGAAACACAGCGTGGTCTTCATAGAAAGCGCAAGCATCCTGGGTAAGTGGGTCGAGAAGGCGTCCCAAAGTTGACCAGGTTTTGCCATAAAGGGAATGTGCGTGAGCAGCCGCTACTACATCTGGTCGCGCTTTATGGATCTGCGAGTGTATAGCGAAAGCAGCAGCATTTACTGGCTTGTCACCCTCAACGACCTCACCCTTATGGTTGACCAGCACAAGATCTGAAACTCGGATGTGACCAAAGTACAGCCCAAAAGGGTTAACCCAAAAATGGTCATGCAACTCAGGGTCGCGAGCAGTGATGTGTCCGGCGATGCCTTCATCGAATCCGTAACGAGCGAACAAACGAAAGGCAGCAGCCAAACGCTGCTTGCGATGGAGACGCTCATCTTCCACACGCTCAAACTTAGGTGGATGGGGAAGTTCTCCCTTGGAGAATTTTGAGGGGTCTATTGTGAGCATAGTTTTATCTCCATATCAATTCCATTGCTATTAGACAACAGAATTTTTTCTAAGTTAAGTTTTTAAAGTTTTGTAAACTTATACATCGGTTATAATTTAATTATAGCCTCCTCAGAATTTTGTTTAAAAGCTCTCTGGATTGGCTTTAGGAAAAGCCTGCCTATAAAGTTATTTCCTCGCATATTCATTCAGGTTCTGTTTTCAAGTGTGTCATTCCTGAGGTTAACCCTTTGTGGAAGACATGGAAATTTCTTGATCGGCAGTTCAGTTTGGTTTGAAAGGAGAGCAATATGAAAAATCAGTATTTAGCAACTTCTACAACAGCTTACAATTCAAATGAAACTTTGACTGCAAGTGAGTCACCTTTTGTCGAAGCTGACGGAGTTCTATTGTACAAGGAAAACTGCAAGACTCCGGAATTTTTAAACTCATCCTCTTCTATAACGCTATTTGGCGAGTCAGTTATCGTAGACCACTTTGTGCTGCTGTTTCCTGAGCGAGAAACCCTGACAAACTACGCTGATGCACTGGTGAAGTACGGTGCCCAAATCACTGAAGGACCAGGACTATGGCCCGATGACTTTTGCTCCAACTTTGATGCATTGCCGCAAGACATATCAACGTATTTCCTCGCAGCGTTAATGCCTTCAGGTGTCATCTTCGTGTTACTTGTACCTCATGCGCCGAACGATAAACTTGACATCTTGTTGAACAAGCGCGGTGTCAACGCCGTCCATCACGTTGCCCTTCGGGTTAACGATATATATGCAGCAGCAGCGGCGTGGCAGAAAAAGGGTTTTATTCCCTTGTCTATGACTCCTCAAGATGATGGCTGCTTGTGCCAGTGGTTCCTTGGCAACTCAGCCGAGCAAATAATAGAACTCATTTATCGCCGATGTGGAGGTAGAGAAACCTTTTCCTGTCCAAATATTGCTGGTTTACGCCTTTCGGAAGGAGAACTGACAAAAATGAAACATCTTTCCCTTAGATAATAAGGAATATCTGAACTTTTTCAGTAACTTTATCCAAGGAGAAAAAAATGTCAGATTTCCATGACTTCTTGAAACATCAATTTGCCTATGTTGCAATAGGAGAATTTAAACCAGGCAAGTTTGAAGAAGCTAAAAGACTTTACGAAAAAGCTGTCTCAACTTATACCCAAGGCTTCAAAAAAGCATATATGCTGCAAGAACCGGGAACTGACAAAGGAATTGCGGTCATTTTTTGGGAAAACGTGGAAGATATGGAAGCTAATCATAGCGAGGCTTACGATAATATCTTGAAACAGATGATGCCCTTGTTTGTCAAGGCTCCAACGACTTATTTACATGAAGTTGTTTGTGAGATTGAACCAGCAGTGAGTCAAAATTCTAATCTCGACGAATAGCTAGGACTGTGACGGTTGGTAAGAAGGGGTATCAAATTTACAGCAGTTTGTTCGTGCGTGAGGTACAGCTCCTAGACTTCACGCGCTAGATATGAAGACTGTTTTACTCCTGACTCCTGAATTGTGCTGTATGAAAATGAAACCACAGATGGACACAGATGCACACAGATAAATAACTAGTGTTAATCGGTGTGCATCTGTGGTTCTAAATACAGCAGTTTGTTCCTGCGTGAGGTAAACAACCTAGACTTTACGCACCAGATATGAAAGCTGTTTTACTCCTGACTCCTGACCCGTGACTGCTGAATTCTGCTGTATCACTCGTGCTCGTTCTGTTTTTCCACCAGGTAGGACAATAAAAGATTTGTAATCTCTTGCTCAAGTTGCCCATCGCTCAGCAATTCAGGACATTCAATAACTGCTGCATGGGTTAAAGATTCAACAGTGCGCCCTAAAATAAACACTGTCAAATCGAGATTTTGTGGTTTAACTTGATCTCGCCATCTCTCTAAATAAGACCGAAGCAAAGCGTTAATTTGTTCTTCTGCATTCCCGACTTGCTTAAGCCGACCAATTCGAGGGACTTCCTCATCCAGCACTTTATGCAGTTTTGGATTGACTGCGTGAGCTGCGATCGCCGCTTTCACTAATTCAGGCAAAGCAACTTCTATCGGAGCATCGAACAAATCTTTTAGTTTCGATTCGACCAACTCAATCATCTCATTGACATGATGCTCGACAAGTGAAGCGACTAAGGCTTCTTTGTTGGGGAAGTACTGATACAGCGATCCAATGCTCACTCCAGCTAGCTCTGCAATCCGATTTGTACTTGCTTTGTCATACCCCTCGTCAGTGAGAATGCGAGCAGTTGCAGTCAAAATGGCATCGACTGTTATTTTGGAACGGTCTTGCTGCGGCAATTTACGGGGTATGGTGGGAATTTTGCGAGGCATCGGAATCACCAAATCAAATGCGAGTTGCTAAAAGTGAGTTATCACTCGTATCATATGAGTGATGGCTCACATTATACCAGTATGAATTCACCCAAATATCGCCTGTTTGTCTGTACAAAACAACGTGATGCCAATGATCCAGAGGGTTGCTGCCATAACTGTGGAGCGCTGGAAATTTATCAAGCCTTCGAGGAGGAGATTTCACAGCGACAGCTAGAAAATCAGGTGGAAATTCGTCGCTCTGGTTGTCTCGACCATTGTGAAGCTGGAGCTGTTGCTATGATTTCTCAACCTAAGCCTCATGAAGTGTCGTGGTTACCTACAAAAATTCAGAAAAAAATTGCCTCTAACAAACATTATTACGGTCGCCTCAAACGTGCAGATATTGCTGAACTAGTCGAGAGTCATTTTGTCAATGGACAGCCACTGAAACGCTGCCTTCTTTAGAAGAGGCTATCAACCTATGACAGCCATTCAAGACCAGGTGATTCTGGTAACAGGTTCAACAGACGGTATCGGGAAACAGACCGCTCATGACTTAGCAAAGATGGGAGCAACTGTCCTTTTGCATGGGCGTAGTCGAGAACGAGCAGAAGTAACACTGCAAGAAATTTTTGCTGCAACCGGGAGCGATCGCCTGGAATACTATCTAGCAGACTTCTCATCGCTTGCCGATGTGCGGCGTTTGGCAGAAGCCGTGCGATCTCAGCACTGCACTTTAAATACTTTAATCAACAATGCAGGCATTGGTGCGGGTGATCTCACAGATACACAGCGTGCATTGAGCCAGGATGGCTATGAGTTGCGCTTGGCAGTCAATTACCTTGCCCCGTTTTTGCTGACTCACCTGCTATTGCCTTGTTTACAGCATACAGTACCCTCACGAATTATTAATGTTGCCTCTTTTGGACAGCAGCCAATTGATTTTGAAAATGTCATGCTGGAGCAACACTATGATCCCATGCAAGCTTATTGCCAAAGCAAACTGGCAGGTATAATGTTTACCTTTGATTTGGCTGAGGAACTCAAAAACAAGGGCATCACAGTTAATTGCTTGAATCCTGGATCTCGTTTGAATACAAAGATGGTGCGCGAGATGTTTGGAGAGTATCGAGGTAGTGTGCAGTCAGGCGCAGATGCAATCATTTATGTTGCAACATCTCATCAGCTAGAAGGTGTCACAGGCAAGTATTTTGACCAGATGCAAGAGTCTCAAGCCATCGCGCAGGCATATAATCACCAAGCCCGCCAAAAATTATGGCAACTGAGTAAATCGCTCTGTAATATGTAACCCTTAGCAAGAGAGGATTTAGAGTACAGTGAAAGCGGCAGGAGCGATCGCCTTTGTACTTTTTCGTCCCGCCAACTTACTCATTTTAGATGAGCCAACGAATCACAAAGGCAGTTTGTTGAAATTTTAAACTATAAATTCAGCTAAACTTTTATAAAGATTTGGTAAAGTATTCGTAAAATTTCTATTAAATACCTCCGAAGCCAGTGCTATTTGAATTTGTCCTACATTACACTTAAACCGAGTACTTAAAATTGTCTAAAGACAGTTGCAAAGTAAAGAGTTTGTGCATATAGTGCAACTCTGAATTAGAGCCTCAGAAGTTATTCCTATGATCAGACCAGGTTTTATTCCATCAACCCTCCAGGCTCACATCCACCAAACACTGTTAAAAGGTTCTCTTTTCCTGGGATATAATCCCGTTGTTCAAAGAGTCTCTGCTGTACGAATTCCTGGTGGTTTGACTCCACCCTAAGTTGAAAAATTTGAATTGCTCTCGTGGTAGATATCAGAGGCATGGGCTTAATGCTGTCCAGCCTTGCGAGAGATAAGCTAAATCCAGTTAGTGTTTTTGTTTTTTAGCTAACAAGATTCTGAAGCTTTCTAAAACCCTAATTTTATAGTAGACGTTGTTACCTGAGTTTTTAAAGTAGCTACAAAAACTTGGTAACACTGCTACGGTATCTGCGACTCTAGCCTGTTCTCCTAGATATGGAAGAACTTAAGCCAAGGCTTTGTCGAGATGGTGTTAGGTGAAATCTGTTTGCTTTGAATTGCTGGCTTTTTAAGCAATTAATCTTTGATTAAATACTCCGATAAGTCTTTTTTTGCTTAGCAAGAATTACTTCTTAAAAGTACATTTTAGTACTTATCCCAGAGTTTTAAGCTGTGGGAACGGAGTATTAGCTTAATCTCCTCCATTTTGAAGCCAGGTTAGTCATTGCTCTGCTGAGTTACACCGCTCTTTCAGTAAGAACTGTAAGTTTTGACTGAATAAACCAGCCTTTTTTGGTCTTGTTCCGGTACGGAACTTTCTCAGATAGTAGACCTCAGCAACGGTTGTTGACAAATTTTTTAAGGCTTAATTTACTGCATTATTATCTAAAGGAAATACTCATGACTACCGAATATTCTTTTTCAACAGGGATACGTTTACAAGAAATTTTAGTAACTACTTTATTAAGAGAAATTTCAATAATTGATTTAGGACCAAAGCTGCGAAATCTGGTATATCGTAGTATCTTTTCACGGATAGGTAGCTCAGTTTATATTCAAGAGGGGGTTAAATTTACCGGGACTTCTTCTATTGAAATTGGAAACGGGGTGCGTATTTTCAAAGGTGTTCGTATAGATGCACGAGGACACAAAAATAATAAAATTTATTTGGACAATGGAGTTACGATTGAGCGTAACGTTAATATCCAGTGTTTGGAGAACACTTACATACACATCGAACAAGATACTTTCATCGGTCCTGGTGTTTGTATTGCTGGATCTGGAGACATCAAAATTGGCAAGCGATGTCTTATTGCAGCAAACTCTGGAATATATGCAAATAATTATAATTTTTCAAATCCCATAGAGCCAATTAAATACCAAGGTATTTCTCGCAAGGGAATTGTGATTGAGGATGATTGTTGGCTGGGTCATGGAGTGACGATATTAAACGGAGTAACTATTGGTGAAGGTAGTGTCATTAGTACAGGAGCGGTTGTGACCAAAGATGTTCCTCCCTACTCCGTCGTTGTCGGTGTACCTGCACGAGTTATCAAAAACCGAACTAGCAAGCAACGGGTGAATACTAAAGACTAACGCTGCTGCCTAGTCTTTCCTACAACAAAGATTATCAGTTACATCAAATTCTGATTCTTTGTTTTCACTCGCTGATATAATTCCTCCATTGCTTCAATAAAAGAATTATCCTTTTGCCAAAAAGCTGGGAAATCACCCTGTTTCTTAATCAAAATTGCTGAAACTGCGCTGGGAGTTGCAACTTCAATCGTTTGAGGTAATCGCTTTGTCCCTAACCAAAATTCCCTTGCGCTAGGCTTTTGGTCTATCTGCTGTTTAGAAAGCTTTGTATACAAAGAAGTCGAAGCTTCTATCTCAATTTCTTTAGCATCAAGTTCCTCAGAAAGCGCTTTACCCAAAGGTGATTCAGCTAGTTTTGCCTGAAGTTCTGCTTTCGATAATCCCCGTAGTTCAAATAGCAAAAATGGGTTCTGATCTAGTTGAGAAGCAACGAGATAGTAAACCCCAGCAATGTGTTTGCAGGGATTGGCATAATCTGGACAAGAGCATGAAGTTTTGAAATCCTTTTTGCTATGAGGTAATAGGTGTAATCCTGATTCCGAAAAAGAGTCTTCAATGTTTTCTGGGACTTCGTTAAGTAGTAGCCGAGAAACAATACTCGCTTTAGATGAAAGTTGCTGGATAATTTCATTCCAGCGTGTTTTGGCAATGGATGTAATTTCTATTGAAATGTTGTATGTTGGTTCTTTGTAAACTCCAAAGTAGGGATTAACTGACCCTTTTACCATAGCTGTGATGTGATTTTGCTCAATTTCAAAGCTCAACACTTTCCCACCACGAGCATAGGAACGTCCGCGTTGTAGTCTGGCTTCATCGGTAAAAGCTTCTAGTGCTTTAATAAAGCGATCGCCCCACCAAGTTCGACTAAATTTAGCCATAAATTCCTCCAGAAAAGAACTCAGAATGCACAACTCAGAACTCAGGAGTCGGAATTGAGAATGGAAGTAGAATAGGCTGTAAGTAACCTGCTGACTTCTTCAAGTTGAGATGTCAATTCTAAACTATTCCCGTACTCAAGGTCTTTTGCTAGAATCAAGTAATAACGGCACTCTTCTAAAGAGCAATGGGCAATATTGATAAACCGTAGTTTATCAGGAGCCGTTTTTTTCCTAAATCCTTCTGCAATATTAGCTGGAATAGAAACTGCTGCTCGCCTCAGTTGAGAAGTCAATCCGTAAACCTCTGTTTTGGGGAAATCAGCACTAAATTGATAGACTCCTAAAACAAATTGATGCGCCTTTTGCCAAACAATCAAATCCTGAAAAGTTTTTGCTGGCTCCCTCTTCATCACTGACTCCTAAAGTTCAGAACATAGGACTTAGTTGTTATAACCCAAAATTCTGAGTTCCTAGCTGCGGAGTTCTGAGTTCTCTATTCTAATATCGCGCTTTTATTTAACGCGATAAGTTCCTTAAAAGCTTCATTATCCAATTCTGTTAACCAAGACTCATCAGCACCAACGACAGCAGCAGAGAGTTTTTTCTTATCTTCAATCATTTGGTCAATCCTCTCTTCTAAAGTGCCAATGGCAACAAATTTATGGACAAAAACATTCTTCTTTTGACCAATACGAAAAGCTCTGTCAGTTGCTTGATTTTCTACTGCTGGATTCCACCAACGGTCAAAGTGGAAAACATGGTTAGCTTTCGTAAGGGTAATGCCAACACCACCTGCTTTCAGAGAAAGTATAAAAACAGATGATTCTGTTTCTGGGTCTTGGAATTCTGCAATCATCTTTTCCCGTCTTTGGCGGCTAGTACCCCCGTGTAGATAGTAGGTATTGCAATGGAGAGAATGTTTGAGATATTTCTCTATATTTTCGCAAATTTCAGTGAATTGACTAAAAATGAGGAGGTTTTCTCCTTCTGATAAAGCCTCTTCCACCATCTCTGCTAAACGACTTAATTTATGCGATCGCTCAGGTAAAAATTCGCTCCCATCTTGTAAAAACTGTGCTGGATGGTTGCAAATCTGCTTCAATTTCATCAGCGTTGAGAGGATTAATCCTTTGCGTTGAATTCCCTCTGCTGTTTGCAGTTTTTCCTCCACATCCTTGACAACAACTTCGTAGAGTGATGCCTGTTCTTTCGTTAAATTTGTGTAGAGTTTTTGTTCAATTTTATCTGGCAAATCATTGATGATAGATTGGTCAGTCTTGACGCGCCGTAAAATCAATGGTTCAACTAACTTTTTGAGAGTCGTTGATTTTATTTTGTCATTCTCTTTTTGAATGGGAATCTCAAAGGACTTGCGAAACTGCGCTTCTTTCCCCAAGTAGCCAGGATTGAGAAAGTTAAAAATTGACCACAAATCTAGCAAGCGGTTTTCTACAGGAGTTCCAGTTAAGGCAAGTTTGTGTTTTGCTGAGAGTTTCAAAATTGCTTTGGTCTGTGCAGCTTTGGGATTTTTAATATTTTGCGCTTCATCCAGTACCACCCGCTGCCAGTTGACACTACTAAGTAGTTTTTCATCTTTGCGAGCCAGGGTAAAGGAACTAATCACCACATCATGCTGTAGACTCGCTGCTTTAAAGTCTGCCTGTTGCTGAATACGGTTACTACCGTGATGCACCATCGTTTTAAGATGAGGTGCAAATTTGAGGATTTCTTTCTGCCAGTTTCCCACAACTGAAGTCGGAGCGATTAATAGTGTAGGCATTACGGAGGATGTTACTCCCCCATCTCCCTCATCTCTCTCCTGCACGAGTCTAGCAATCACCTGCACCGACTTACCCAAGCCCATATCGTCCGCCAGACAGCCATTCAATCCCAATCTTTCCAAGTATTGCAACCATGAGACGCCGCGCTTTTGATACTCACGCAGATTTCCTTGCAACTGTAGCAGCTCAGAAATGGGTTCCAGGCGGCTTTTGTCTTGCAACTTTGCCATTGTTTCAGACAAAAATTCGTCATATTCAAATTCCCAGTCGTCACCCGCTTCAGCACTACGTTGCAGGAACTCTAGCATCGTCATTTCTGATTTTTCATCAGCGTGTGACTGCCAAAATTCCAGGAACTGCTGCATTTTATCTCGGTCTAATTCCATCCATTGACCGCGAAAATGCACCAGGGGAGTTTTAGCGTTGATGAGTTGTTCCCATTCCTGTGAAGTTACAACTTGGTCACCAATTGCCAGTTCATACTGATACTCTACCAGTGAGTCAAGGCTGAAATAGCTTTTTGTCTTGCTTTTCGTTGCAGATAGTTTGCTACCAGATGCTTTCAGGCGAATTTTTGCCCGACGGCGACCTGCAGGTGTATACCAGGCAGGTACAATGACTTTGAAACCAGCATCTTCCAGTACCCAAGCACTTTCCCTTAGGAAGTCAAAAGCCTCTTCTAGGCTGAGTTGCAGTCCCGTGGGGTGTTGTGTTTCCAATCCCTGCCATAGCTGAGGATACATACGTGCTGCATAGCCCAGATTCAGCAGCAGATCCGTTTCAAAGTCTTTGCCAAACTGCTTGTGTACCCCTGTTTTGGTTTTTTGACTCATTGTCCAGTAGTCAGCCAGCGCTAGTTTCAGCGAGGGATCTTGTTTGCTAGCTACGAGGAATTGAATTTGCCAGTTATCTATTGTCTCTGGGGGAGGAGAGTGCAACTGAAAGCAGAGATGAAAAGGGGAGTCGCTTTGGGTACGGGTAATTTTGGTTTTCCATGTCAACCATTGCTTGTATTCTTCTAAAGCAGTATCCGTTGTCTGTGGGTTGTAGCTGTTTGGATGTAAGCAATGGTGAATGAGGGAATCAGCAATTTGTTTGTCAAAAGCAGCCGTTGAGGGTGTGTGGGTGACTAGATCGTGAAGGAGAAACTCACTGAAGTGACGCAAAAGCTTTTCTTTATCAAAGAAGTCCACCGGATCACTAGGTGATACCGAACCCGCCACACAAATTAGCGGCATATATTCGATATACTTTTTCAGGTTTGATTCGTATTGTTCAGAAATAATTTCCCAAGTGGCGTAGATTTCAAATGGCTGTGTTTGCTCAGTTTTTTTCTTGGCTTTTTTATTAATCTTAGTAACGGTAGCTTCTAATTCACGGTATTTTAGTGCAGGAATATATTGGTCTTTGAGAATGACTTGTTTAAAGGCTTGAGTGTAGTGATACCAAAACAAGAGGTCTGAGCCAAGTTGAATTTCGCCTGAACTATATAGTGCTAAAAAGTGGATTTCATTGAGGAGTTTTATAGCATTGATGGCTTTCGAGGTTCGATAAGAATCAGTTTTGACAGATATTACAGCCTCATAACAATCTACCTGCCAGTATTGAAATCCTTCATATTCTTCAGGAATTTCAATTTCCAAATACTTAATTAATTCCGGTGAAGGAAGGGGCTGATTATTGGCAGTTGGTAGGGCAAAGTATTTGGGAGATATGCGATCGCTTAAGGTAGCTGCTGGTTCTTTGATGCCTAATTGGGCTAAAAAAGCTACCAATTCATCCTGTGCTAGATGTCCAGGGTGAATTTGTTGATTTTTGTAACGATGTTTTTTGAGTTCAGGGGTTTCTACCCACAGATAAAAAGACCCTGGCTGAATAAAGTCAGCGACTGTGTTGGGTATCCATGTACCATGAATTACTTTCATGAGTCCAGGTTTTGGATTGTCTAGAAGTTCTAGAGGCTCTAGATTACTTTACCAAAAGTAGGTATGGGGTTTTACACAATTATGCAAAGAATTTAGAATTTTTTGATTCTACTAAAGTGAGGCACTGGCGAGAGCAAGAGCTGAGGAACTGGAAGCATTCATGGAAATTGTTCCAGCCGCTGTCTGGATTGCCCACGATCCAGAGTGTCATCAAATGACGGCAAACCAAGCGGCATACGAACTGATGAGAACCACAGTAGATTCAGTTGCAACTGTCACTCTTGCCGATGGTGTGTATCAGTTCAAGTTCAAGCTACAGAGGAACGGTGAGGATATTCCATCAGAAGAGTTATCCATGCAGAAAGCTGGAAGAACCGGACAGGTAGTAGAGTAACCTTTGTAGAGACGTTCCATGGAACGTCTCTACACCTGTACAAGGGCGGCACATTCGTGCCACGGACTCGTCGCAAAGCGTCCCGTGAGGGATACGCTGTCATAAAAAATCCTTAACTGAATAGTATTGACTTCTAAAAAAATTTCAAAACATTATTCATCTATCTTTTCGGAGATAATATACAATCCAGTCTCCAACTAATTTTTCATTAGCTCTTTTTGCTTTTTTACTCCAGTAGGTTATATCTTCGTTGATCCATAGACCTCCTCCATTTGTCGCTGAGATAGGTGAACGATGGTCAATATCTAAAGAATATTCATAGCTATGGACATAGTTAAACCACTGAGAGTCACAATAAGAATTGTATATTGAAAGATTCGTCTTGTTAAATATAATTTCTAGGCTTTTTCGGGAGTATATGAAAAAATGACGAGGGGCATGAAATCCCCACCAGTTTTCCTGAAATTTCCTAAATTCTATTGAATCAAAATTCGGAAATCTTAAAATACATATACCTCCCACCTTAAGTAGTTCATCTATTTTGGCTGCCGCTTCAAAAGGATTAGGAAAATGCTCAAATGAGTGGTTTAATGTAATTAAATCGAATTTACCAGTCATGCTCGGTAAATCCTTCTTCAATATTTTAGCTCCATTATTAAATACAAGATCAGCGTCAATAAAAGGATCACATCCTATAGTATTTATAAATCCAAACTCAACCAAAATTTGTACTAAAGAGCCACTACCACTACCAATATCAAGAATCTGAGCATCTAAGCTTGGTATAACACCAATCAATGCTCTTAATCCAAGACTTAATCTTTGTTCCAAAATACTATATATAGCTTTGCTTCTCAAATTATTATTGAGCATGAGGTATCTATAGTAAGGATATATAAAAATATTTTTTATTTTTTTCTTCCATTCTTTGATATTAAAGGTATTGGCTGAAGAAAGAGCATCATAATCTTCGTAGTACTTAGCTAGATTGTCAGGAATATCTTCTGGAAGTAAAAACAAGGTGTGACACTCAGAGCATAATCCATAACGGAATATCTCTCGCGTTCCTTGAACCATTTCTTTTACATTTAATATTTTCTTAGTGTCACTTTCGCAAATAGGACATTTAGACATGATGCACCTACCCCCTCAGCGATTATAAACAATGAATTTTTAATAAACCGCTCCTGAGCCAAGAACGCCAAGATTAAGAGATTCACATCTTGCACCTGAAAAAATAAATGTTATTGAAACACTAAGTACTAAGCGTAAAGTGCTTTATTTTCGATAAAGAACCGCATAAGAAAATGTAACTTTCTTTCTGCGCTTTTTGCTTTATTGTGGTTTATACGGATAGGTGCAAGATATCAGGAGAGAAACGTTTTTCATCAACTATTTTTTCATCGAAAATTTGGGTAGAAACCCCGTCCTTATAGGACGGCAATACACATTCTTTGTTGTGAACCATTACCGCCTTGGGGTTACTAGATTCGGTGTACCTTTGTAATGTACTTTCAATGGGACAGTTGCCATCTCAAATCGTTCACCCCAACGGGAGAGCCAGTTCCCTACGGCGGGAAACCCGCCGATGACTGACTGGACTCACCTGTACGCATAACGGTTTTGCACTCGATGTGCCTTCCCAAGTGGGAGTAATGTTAGCCTTGACAAAGTTATTGGTCGGTACTTTCGCTTGCGACACTGGCTTAACCCTCTAAACCTGTTTAATCGTCCGGTTTCAGAGTCCGGGACTGGCTATGCCTATCGGCACGCTGCGCGAACGCATCCCGGAGTGAGAACTTGAACACTTACCAATAACGTAGTACGCTTCGGTACTGAGTCGGGTCAGCTAATCCGCTTAGGTTTGAGGCTAGAAGCCCCGAGCCGCCAGCCAGGGGTGCTGACATCTCAGTGTGAGATATGTTTTGTTTTTAGTATATAGGATTCGTGAAAACTTAAAGATTTTTTTGTCAAGAGTAAAACATGAGCCTGGTTGTCTGCGGCATGATATCATGTTCGGTTAATTAGTTATGATTTCCACGTTAACTGCACCCCACCCCTTAATCCCCTCCCCCGCAGTCGCCTCAACGGGGGGAACCCCCGCACGGCGCTGCTCTCCGCTCGCGGGGAGGGGAGGTGAAGCGCAGCTTTACGGGGTGGGGTTATTCGGGTAATGATAAGTATTCAACCGGACTTGATATGAGTCCATCTGTGCATACAGCGCATCAGACAAAAGGCAGAAATCAGACATTTTGAAAGAGCTGGTTCTACCCTGCTATAAGGTTATAGCGGTTCGGGAGTTGAGTGCAATACATTAAGAAATAAGAACCACAGATGGACGAGGCAGTGCGTTGCGGTGAGACAGCCCTGCAGGCGGGTTTCCCGCCGTAGGGGACTGCGAACCCGAAGGGGGGTTCCCCCCGTTGAAGCAACTGCCGTACAGATGGACACAGATAAATTTGTACTTCATTCAATTGAGTTGCGCTATAGTTTCACCAAGCAACGGCTAAACCATCAGCACGAGGCTCACTGGCAGCAATGAGCACTTGATTCTGCTTCAAGATAATTTGACCTTTACCAAAAAATTCCTTTGGACTTGGCACCACATTATGACCGCGCTTTTGTAGTCCCTGTACTATATTAGAGGCTACACTTTGCTCTACAAGAACTGTAGAATCTTCGGTAAACTGCCATCTGGGAGCGTCCAAAGCAGCTTGGGGATTCATGCCATAATCCACCAAATTAACCACGACTTGCAGATGTCCCTGAGGTTGCATAGCTCTACCCATCACACCGAATGGTCCAATCGGTTGATGATCTTGAGTCAAAAAACCAGGAATAATTGTATGCAGAGGGCGCTTTCCTGGTGCTAGCTGGTTGGGATGCCCTGACTCTAAGGTAAATCCGCATCCCCGATTTTGCAGTGCAATGCCAGTGCCAGCAGGAAGAATGCCACTTCCAAAACCAAAGTAGTTAGATTGGATCAAAGATATCATCAATTCACCATCAGCCGCCGCGAGATACACAGTTCCACCTTTCGGTAATCCTGGGTTCGCTGTGGGAATTGCCTTTTCCCCAATCAAAGAGCGACGAGAAGCTGCATAATCCAACTCGAGAAGCTGCGACGAAGAAACTTGTAGAAAAGGCTCGTCTGCAATGTACTTGTACAAATCAGCAAAGGCAAGTTTCAATGCCTCAATTTGCAAGTGGTAGCTTTCAGGTGATTCGCGTTTGATTTTGGACAAATCAAAGCCAGAGAGAATATTTAAAGCAATTAAAGTTGCAATACCTTGGGTGTTGGGTGGTAGTTCCCAAACGGTGATTCCTCGGTAGTTAGTTGAGATTGGTGTTACCCAGTGGGGTTGATGTGCAGCTAAGTCACTGGCAATCAAGTATCCGCCAGTGTCTGCGGCAAAGTTAGCTATGCGTTCAGCAAGTCTACCTCGGTAAAAGCTTTCGCCACCAGTAGCAGCTATTTCCCGCAGTGTATCAGCATGAGCTTGGGAATGCCAAATTTCTCCGGCGGCTGGTGCTCTATTGTGAGGGAAAAAAACTTCTTTAAACGGCGCAAATTCAGCACCTGTTAGGGGGAGGAAAATTTTTTCTGCTTGCTTCCAAAGAAGTGATGTGACTGGCGATACGGGGAAACCTTGCTCGGCATAGCGAATCGCTGGTGCAAATAACTGCTCAAAAGGCAGGCGTCCCCAACGTTCCCACAATGTCCGCCATCCAGAAACAGCACCTGGTACGGTAACAGCACGCCAGTCAATTTGTGGCACAGCCTTGAGTCCGGCAAACTGTTCTAAAGTCAGATTTTGCGGGCTTTTACCAGAAGCATTTAAACCGTGCATTTGCCCGTCCCAAACTAAGGCAAAAGCATCTGAACCAATACCGTTGCCCGTGGGTTCTACTACCGTCAAGGCGATCGCCATTGCCACAGCAGCATCCACCGCGTTTCCCCCAGCCCATAACATCTCCATCCCAGCCATAGCAGCCAACGGTTGACTTGTCGCGACAGCACCGCGAGTCCCCATAACAGCTCGTCGGGTACTTGGGTAGGGGTAGTCCGTGAGGTTTCGTAATAGCAAGGGCGATTTGCTGAGTTGTGGCTATTTTTTAACGTAAGCTACTCACATTCTTTACAATTTGTTACCACTGTTTTCGAGTTCCCCAAAACGGGGTAAAACAAGTGGCATACCATTTCATATCATGTCCGGCAAATTACCGATAATTACAGAACCCCACCCCTAACCCCTCCCCGCAAGCGGGGAGGGGAACTTTGGCGTCGCCAAAAGCGGGGTGGGGTTTTCCACGATTTCTCGGTAATTGAGCGGACATTATATCACCAAAATCCTGTTTTTTGCTATTTACTGTTTAGGACATTTAGCAGGAGTAGATCCTAAACCAGGGGTACGTAACGCATTCCCCACGGCTAGAAGCCGGAGGCTTTTCGTAGCCCTGTACGGTAGCGGCTTAGTTCCTGTTCAGGTTCCGAAACACTACTTTCCGAGCCTCCAGGCGTGGTTACGATTCACAGAGGGTGTACTCACCCCCACGCCCCTGAAACACATTGGGTTGCCGTCTGGGGCAAGCAATATGCTTCTACCCATTTACGAGACAACTCGCCGCCTCTTGCCTACTGGATAGCCGTTCCTGTCGGGTCAACAGTGCGTTTCCAATTTTGGCATATACTTATTGTCGCAGATTTTTCGTATTGTGTTCGGTGGATATTGGACGACAATTAAAATTGCCTTCGGGCTTCCGCCCTTCTATTTTTGGTGATGCATTGGAGATGAGAGTGACTTGACCTTTGCCGTTGAACACCCAACCAGTAGCAGGCACAATTGCAGCTACATGACTGTCAGAGGGTGGGGGAGTGGTGATTTGGGAGCGCTGTGCTGTAATGTTAGGAATGCGAGTATCAGACCAAACCACATCAGGGCTGAGGGGTTCGTAAGGGCTGGGGGGTAATCCGCCGCGTCCAGTGATGGTAAAACTATTACCTTGTGAATTAGCAAAGGCAGCACAGCCAGTGTTGACTAGCGCTGAGGTATCAACTAGAAGTGTGGGCAGTTCCGGCAAGATTAAGTTCGGTTCAACATCTGGTCTGTTGATATTCACGCTACCCGCCAAGCCAAAGTCTGAACTGGCATCTATGTCATTGTCATTGTCATTGGTTTCTTCTGTTTGCTTTCGCTCCTCAATTCCGAAGATGCCAGAGGTTGTGATGGTAATGTCGCCACCTCGACCTCGAACGGCACTAGCAATAATGTCATTGTTTTGCCCAGGAACGGCAACCACAGAACCATTTCGAGCATCGATATTGATGTTCCCCCCGTTGGCATTGTTGAAAGCTTGGGCAGAAATCTGACTTCCATTTTGCATCAACAACAGGTTTAAGTTTCGTAGCGTGATATTCGCCGCTTCTTCTCCGGCGTTGGTTCTCGCAGTGATTTTTCCTCCGTCGAGGCGAAGGTCGTTCGCTGTAACAGTCAAATTGCCAGCAGCAGAATCAGGTCCTTCCCCGCTCACACTCACTGTTGCCCCATCTTGGACATTCAAACTCCTGGTTGTAATATTCAAGTCGCCAGCTTTTCCAGAAGCTTCTGGAAAAGCTTGAGCAGACAAAGTGCTGATACCAAGGGGTCCCTCGCCAATGACATTGACAAACTCGTCAGCCTTTACAGTCAACGTTCCGCCTGGACCAGAAGCAAATGAGCCTGACCTGATCTGTCCTCCGTTGCTAATAACTAACTGCCTAACGTTGATGGCGGACTGGGTTTCTCTTTGACCCGAACCTAAATTATCCGCTGATATTTTGGCTCCATTTTCAACACTTAGCAGTCCAGTGTTTATGGTCAAATTTCCGACATTACCCCTAGCTCCTCGTTCAGCAGAAACAAAAATGCCACTGCGATTAGTATCCGTAGGGTTGTCTGTGGCACGTTGATTAGCGCCGCTTAATGTAATCGAATCTGGGGCGTTTATGGTTAAATCCCCTGCATTTCCGCTTGAAAAGGTAGCTGTGGATATCTTTGCTCCGCCCTCGACTCTTAGCCGTTGGGTTTTAATGGTCACATTTCCTGCATCACCTGTATTTTCGATGACTCTCGTTCCGGCTTGAGAAAAAATGCCACTACCTAAACCTGTTGGTCCCGCCCCCACCAGTTCTATATTATCACTTGCTGTTACTTGTATATCCCCGGCTCGACCCGCCCCAGATGTTGAAGCCGATATGCGTGCTCCATCTCGGATTGTCAGTCGTCCAGTTTCAACAGTCAGGTTTCCAGCGTTGCCTGTAACGCGTAATTGGACAAGTCCAAACAAGCCACTGTTAGACCCTGATAGTTCTACAGAATCGCTTGCTCTCACCAGTAAATCCCCAGCTTTACCCGAACCATTACTAGGAGTTCGTATAGATGCACCATCTGTAACTGTTAGCTTCCTAGTTGTGATTGTTAAGTTGCCAGCAGACTCAGTACCTTGAGCCTCAGTCTCTAATCTAGTGTTAAGTCCACTCAAGTTGACAGACTCAGCAGCGTCTACTGTCAGATTTCCTCCTGTGCCTGCACCTGAGTTGAAAGAACGTATTTGGGCACCACTCGTAAGGTTGATGTTCCTGCCGTGTACCTGAATACCGCCGCCCCCCATAAGGCTAGCAGCAACAACCCGAGCGCCATCAGAGAGTTTAATATCCTGGAAGTTCTGCACGCCGGAATATCCCAAAGCATAGCCTTGTGGGCTTTCAGTCAGATTAACGAAACCCGTCCCAACGCTACCTAGCTCAATTCTTCCATCTACTCCTGTTAAATTGCCACCCTTTTCTATGGACACGTTACCGCCTACAAGTGCCAAGGTTTTGCCGGAGGGGACTTGCAGACCAGGATAGCCAAAACTATTGACTACTTGGGATCGATTAACAATCTCTCCAGGATTTGAGCCAAATTGCAGCCCAAGAGGAACACTAATCGTTAACAGAGGGGAAGCTTGAGGATTGGTCGCGCTAAATTCTGTGCCATCGGCAAATCTCAGACTGTTCGCTGTACTCGCTACAAACGAACCCCCAATTTCCAAACGAGCATTTAGTCCAAATACAATTCCATTTGGGTTAATCAAAAACAGGTTAGCCATACCTAGGGTGCGAATCAACCCATCAATATTAGAAACTGACCTACCTGTGACACGACTAATTATGTTCTGAATATCACCAGCATTTTTAAAGAAAGCTTGCCCACCATTAGGGACGGAAAACTCGTTGAAGCTGTGGAACAGGTTGCCCTGCTTTTGAGTTCCGCCAGTGATCTCGAAGGTCTTACCAGAGGGTGTAACGATTGTATTGGTAGGAAGCGTTGTATCTGGAGCGATATTCTGTGTCTGTGCTGATACGGGGTAGGAGGCTAACAGCCAAAACAAGGCACTTCCACTAAAAGTCCAGAATCGGAATGGGCAGAGTTTCAAAAGCTGAATTTTCACCATTCTTAAAACCTATGTTATTTAATGGTTTGAATAAATCCGATAGCTTGGTATAAGCTCGTTGCTATCCCGATTTTCCTGGTAAACATTATGCTTGGGTAGGTCAACACCCACAATCACTTTTTAGCAGGATACTAAGCTGCTGACTGGGGAAATTGCAAGAATTCGCTAATTAACTTTATAAAAATAAAAAATTAGATTTTGTATGGTATTATTAAGAATTATTAAAAAATTGGCGTTGCTAAATTGGAGCATGAAATATGATTGTAGTACGATGTTCAATTTCCAGCAAATCCCTGTAGAGACGTTGCATACAACGTCTCTACATCAATAAGAATTTTGAAAATCATATTTTGATATCAGGTTCGGTTGATTACTTATCATTGCTGAAGAACCCCCTTTCCCCCTATCCCCAAAGGGGACCCCGAGTCCCCCAACCCCAGAGGGGACCCCTAGCCCCCGTAAAGCTAGGCTTCACGTCCCCGGACCGCTTGCGGGGCTACGGTGTACACACAAGCGATTGAATCACTACCAGTCCTCGAATTACCCCACCCTAACCCTCCCCTTGCAAAGGGGAGGGAACAAGATTTTCCAGTTTCCCCCCAATACATCGGGGGGATTAAGGGGGGTAAAACGCGGGTTGAACAAGCCACTCCGACTTGTGTGTACACGGTAGGCTTGCGGGGAGGGGATAAAGGGGAGCCAGCGCTGCACGAGGGTTTCCCGACCTAGGCGACTGGCGTGTGGGGTGCAGTCAACGTGGGAATCATAACTAATTAGCCGAACATGATATGATTCAGCAATGCCAAAATTCTGCCCTCGCTCTCATCCCCCGGTGTAGGAATGGAACCGGGGACTAAAGCGGTAAAAAATAAGCCACACAGGAATGTACGTAAAGTTATAACCTTGCGGGAGGCGAGGTTCTGCCTGTGGACGCGGAGTAAGACCAAATCAAACACGGGAGCCAGTACTGCAGGAGGGTTTCCCGACCTAGGGTTCTGGCGTGTTTGAGGAGGCATCGGCGGATGAAGCGGGAAACCCATTCATACGAATAAGACCGTCGTTGTTGTAGTTGAAATTGGAAGCCCCTTTTTCAGCGAAGCAAAAAGGGGTACTTCACATTCAGATCTTGCACCCAACAAGAGCCAGAGGCTCTAATATCTCGTTACCAGGTTCAACCTGCTAACGAGGGTTTGGAGGCTGAGCCTCCTCACTGTTGCAATTGCAAGATCTCAGTTAAACAGACTTCTTCAAACGCTTGTTCCGCTTCAACAGTGATATGGCACCCAAAGTTCCTAAGCCAAGCAAACTAGCTGTAGCAGTAGGTTCGGGGACTGTGGCAACTCTGAAATTTAAGGCTTGTCTGTTACGATCAGGGTTGCTTGCCAGAAATCTTGCTACATTTCGTGGTCGATCAACACCGGGACGACTTACCACTGCTTGTACCCGACCTGATAGTAAAATCTCATCTAAACCGGATAGCGAATTAATTAGACTCGGATCAGTGGATGGAATGAACAAAGTCAATGTTGTAGGGGTGTTGGGAAACGTAGCATCAAACCTTAACCAGTCATTGTTAAAAGTACCATCAGGCACGATATCTCTGTCAAATCGAATGTTGTCGCCGTCAAAGTCTGGAATTCTGGGTAATACTTCACTAGTACTAGGATCTATCGTAAGTCTAGATGTCGTCAGAGTTCCAGATTCACGAAATAGGTCGAGATTGTCGTCGTTGCTATCAATTCTAAAGTTTTGAATAGCTTCAGGGAACTTTCCTACGTTGAGGTCTGCTGGTTCAGTATCCTGAACAGAGGTATTTAAAACAAACGAAATTTGACGAACATTTGCCTCTAAATTCGGCTCGTCTTCAGCTATAAGGGTCGATGTTGAGTCGAGAGATATCACTGGTTGCGCTTGTTGCGCTTGAGCTTGATCGGTTGCTAGTTGCGCTTGAGCGATCGCCGGAAATAGACAAGTTGCAACCCCGATAACTGCAGCAACGGCTGTAGTCTTTGTTAAGTTTTGTCTCATTTTATTCAAACTCATCGAAGACTTGTTTTCATTGCATCCTTTACCAATAGCTTGGTACAAGCCAGTTGCTGTGACGACTTTCTTGGTAAACATTGTGCCTTTGCAGGTTAGCACCCACATATTAACTTCTCAGGCTGAATACTATGCTGTTGAGTCCAGAAATTACAAGAATTGGCTGATTAACTTTATGAAAATATTATATTTAATATAGTATATTTACTATGTATTCACAATCTATGTATATAAAATTACATTATATGTCTGCAAGCCGAATTCTCAATTAGTCCTCATACCAGGCAGAAACTTCTCATTTCTGGATCATAGCTGAAGCTTGAGGGACTGAAATTTTAACTAACTAAGTCTCTAGATAGATGAATCAATACGCTGTAACCACATTCTAGAAAAAAGACCTTGCACTTTCTGCTTTGCAAGAATGTTTTCCAGCCTACTCCCATTATCGTAAATTTAGAAACTGGATATGCGAAATTTATTTCGTGGCTACTATAAACCTACGGCGGAAGAATTATCTGAAATTTGGAAAAATTGTATTTTTTCTTTTGATACTAATGTTTTATTACACATTTACTGTTATACGCCAGAAACGCGAGCCAGATTTTTTGAAATTCTGACGCGGCTACAAGAAAGAATTTGGATACCTTATCAAGTGGGTTATGAGTACCAAAAGAATCGAGTCTATGTTATAGAAAGGTATGTGAAAGCATATGAAAGAATCGAGAAAACTTTAAATGAAAAACTTCAAGACATAAGAAACGATTTTCAGGAATACAAACGGCATCCATTTATCAATACTCAGGAAATTTTAGAAGATATTGAACAAGTGATAGAAAAAGTGATATCTCAAATTAGCATAGCTCAAGACCATCACCCGAATTATCTTGAATATGACGAACTTCGAGAACAGCTATCTGATTTGTTTGAGGGTAAAGTTGGTCAGCCTTACACTGAAGAAGAACTAGAAAATATTTACTATCAGAAAGCTGAGAAACGATTCCAGTATCACAAGCCACCAGGATACAAAGATGCTAATAAACCTGTTCCCAAAAGCTATGGTGATGTGATTCTTTGGTTTCAATTAATAGATTATGCAAAAGTTCAACAAAGACCGCTCATCTTTGTCACAGATGATAATAAAGAGGATTGGTGGTTAAAGTATAAGGGAGAAACACTGGAACCAAGACCGGATTTAATTCAAGAAATTATATCTGAAGTTGGGAACGATAAATTTCAATTTTATATGTATCATAGCGACCAATTTTTAGATTACGCTGAGAAGTTTCTTGAGTTGCCAGTTCAGCCGCAAGTTGTTCAAGAAGTTAGAGAAATAGTACTTCAGAGAACAGTTAATAAGCGAATAGCAGTTGAGTCAGAGTATCTGCGTAGTGTTGGATATGATGAGTTGAATCAAGTTCTGGAAATTGAGTTTCAAAAGGGAGAAATCTATCAGTATAAAGACGTTCCTGCTACAGTTTACGCAGGGTTAATGAGTGCTCCATCACATGGCAAGTATTTCAATGCCAACATTAAAGATGTTTACCCCTACCATAAGGTAAGTTAGCAATACAATAGATAAGCTATGGGAGTCCTCTTTAAAACAGTGAACAGTGAACAGTGAACAGTGAACAGGCGTATGGTGGGGGATTTAAACCCGCCCTCCGGGTTCGCCACTTGCTCTACTTGGGGAAACCCCAAGACCGCAGTGGCTCACCACCAACGCTTTCGGTGCTCTTGGTGGGGGACTTAAACCTTTCGGATGAAACTGATAACTGATAACTGATAACTGGTAACTGTTAAAATGAACCGCCAGGGACACGGAGGACGCCAAGGAATGAGAGGAGAACGGAAAAAGTGAAACCTTTACGGGTAGTCGTTGTCGGTGGTGGCGCAGCTGGTTTTTTTGGTGCGATCGCCGCAGCGGAAGCCAACCCCCACGCAAAAGTTACAATACTCGAAGCCAGTCGTGAAGTCCTGGCAAAAGTCCGCATTTCTGGCGGAGGACGCTGCAATGTTACTCAAGCTTGTTTTAACCCATCAGAGTTGGTACAAAATTATCCCAGAGGCGGGAAAGCTTTGCTAGGTGCGTTCACTCGCTTTCAAGCTAAAGATACAATAGCCTGGTTTGCTCAGCACGGAGTACCGCTGAAAACCGAAGCTGATGGAAGGATGTTTCCCATCACTGATAATTCCGAAACTATCGTGAACTGTCTGATAAATACAGCTAAAGCAACAGGGGTAGAAATACGTACTGGGATATTTGTTGCTTCAGTGAAAATATTTAGAACTCAGGGTTCTGAACACAGCACTGTGTTTGAAATTCTTCTTAAGTCGGGAGAAACTTTGGAGTGCGATCGCCTACTCGTTGCTACGGGCAGCAATCCTGTAGGGTATAAAATAGCTCAGGCGTTGGGACATACAATTGAACCACCAGTCCCCTCTTTATTTACTTTCAACATTCGTGATGAAAAAGTTTTGAAGTTGGCTGGTGTGAGTGTCAACTCTGTGCGGTTGCGCTTAAGCGTACCAGGAAAGCCCCAACTAGAGCAAACCGGACCATTGCTCATTACCCATTGGGGTTTCAGTGGTCCAGCTGTGCTAAAACTATCTGCTTGGGCTGCGAGAGTGTTGCATTCAAGCAATTATCAAGCAACTTTACAGATTAATTGGCTAGGCGATCTTAAGCCAGAAGAAGTCCGGGAAAAATTGTTAGCAGTCAAAAATGAATGGGCGAAGCGGGCGATCGCATTGCATCGCGGCGTTGACTTACCGCATCGCCTCTGGCAGTATATTATTTTTCGTGCAGGTATCACTCCAGAAGACCGTTGGGCAGAACTATCTAACAAAACACTCAATCAGTTGGTGCAAGAACTTACCCAAGGGCAATACCAAATCAAGGGCAAAGGAGTTTTTAAGGAAGAATTTGTCACCTGTGGCGGTGTTACCCTCAAGGAAGTCAACTTTAAAACAATGGAAAGTAAGTTAGTTCCAGGGCTTCACTTTGCTGGAGAGATTTTGGATATCGATGGTGTCACTGGCGGCTTTAACTTCCAAAGTGCTTGGACAACCGGATATTTAGCAGGGTTAGCAATGGTGCGGCAAGAAAACTTAACTATTTGAGTCCCTTCAATCGCAACGTCATCCCTATAACTGCTTCCCCAACTGCATAAGTTCATTTTTCTGAAAATTATTTAACAATAGAGACAACTGACAAAACCAACACACAACTGAGGATGTGATGACTCAATACGATTATGTGGTCATTGGTGCTGGCTCGGCGGGCTGTGTGGTCGCCAATCGTTTGACGGAAGATGGTGAAACAACTGTGTTGTTGCTCGAAGCTGGTAGTCCTGATACCAAACCAGAGATCCACATTCCTACACACTGGACGCAACTATGGGGCACGGAGGTGGATTGGGCATATTTCACTGAAGAAGAACCGTATCTCAATGGGCGCAAAATTTATTGTCCGCGTGGCAAAGTCCTGGGTGGCAGCAGTTCGATCAACGCCATGATCTATATCCGAGGCAACCGTTACGATTTCAACCACTGGCAGGAATTAGGCAATCCGGGTTGGAGTTACCAAGATGTGTTGCCATACTTTAAAAAATCTGAGAACCAGCAGCGTGGTGCGTCCCAATTCCACGGTGTTGATGGACCATTGAACGTGGCTGATGCAGTTGCTCCTAGTTTAGTATCACAACGCTTTGTGGAAGCAGCCGTAGCAACGGGCTACGATCACAATCCTGACTTCAATGGAGCGATTCAGGATGGCGCGGGAATTTTTCAGCTTACCTTCTTTGAAGGCAGACGGCAAAGTACTGCTGTTGCGTTCCTGCATCCAATTTTACACCGCCCAAATTTGACAACCCAAACAGGAGCGTTAGTCACCCGTTTACTGTTTGAGGGGACACGCACAGTTGGGGTAGAGTATCTGCATAATGGAACGATACATCAATCGTTTGTGAACCAGGAAGTCATTCTTTCTGCTGGCGCGTTCGATTCGCCGAAACTGCTGATGCTGTCCGGAATTGGCAATGCAGAAGATTTGCGTACATTAGGAATTTCCCCTGTCGTTGATTTACCTGGTGTGGGTCAAAATCTTCAAGACCACCTATGTGTTAGTGTCGCCTACCTTGCCACTCAGGACGTGCAACCTGCGCCAACCAGCAACATTGGGGAAGCTGGGTTATTCCTACATACTGAGAATAAATTAGACGCTGCGCCAAATTTACAGTTTCACTTTGGTCCAGTGTTGTGGGTGCGACCTGAGTTTGCTCGCACGGGTTCGGGATTTTCCATTGCGCCATGTCTGGTTCATCCCCAGAGTCGCGGTAGTGTCAGCCTGCGTTCTTCTTCCCCTAAAGATTCGCCGAGAATCCGGATGAACTATCTTCAGAGTGAGGAAGACCTGCAAGTGCTAGTAGAAGGAATTAAAATTTCGCGAACTCTTGCTCATTCAGGAGCGTTTGATGAGTTCTTGGGTGAAGAAGTTGCTCCTGGTGTCAACGTGACAAGCGATGAAGACATCAAAGCTTACATTCGACAAGCCTGTGATACTATTTACCACCCTGTCGGCACCTGCAAGATGGGCACTGACCCAATGGCGGTGGTAGACCCCGAATTGCGGGTACATGGTGTTGAGGGCTTGCGTGTTGTGGATGCGTCGATTATGCCAACTCTCACTACGGGAAATACGAATGCACCCACAATTATGATTGGCGAAAAGGCAGCTGATTTGATTAAAGCCGCAGGTCGTGTTTCATATCAAGGATTGGAGTTAACGAAGCTGTGATGATGTGTCACCTCTTTTCGCTTGATAGCGTGTAATATCATGTTCAGATGAAGACTTATAAAAAAGTACCCCTCTCCAACCCTCCCCATGAATCGGGGAGGGTGCCCGATAGGGCGGGTGGGGTGAATGCGCCATTTATAAGCGATTAAGCGAACTTGATATAAGCTTAACCTCAATAACCATGACGGACATCATTTTCAGACGGGCATCAGCAGGTGATTATCCTGACATTCTCGTTCTGCATAGAAAGAATCTCTTTTCCAACTTATCTGATCAGTCGCGGCAGAATGGCTTTGTATCAATTGATATGGACGATTCTCAGCTTGCAGCAATAAACGAAGACTTGGCAGTCATTGTCGCTGTGCAGGAGAAGTTAGTGGTTGGATATGTTTGCGGAACAACTCAAGAATACTCTGTGCAGTTTCCGTTGCTCAAACATATGATGAGCTTGTATCAGGAAACCTTCTTTCAGGGGCAGCCTTTGAGCAATTATCATTCCTTTTTGTATGGTCCGGTGTGTATTGCGACTGCTTACCGTGGGACTGGTGTCTTACAAGGTTTGTTTCAAGCACTTCTAGCTCAAATAGCAACACGATTCAATGCTGGCGTTGCTTTTGTGGCAAAGGACAATCCGCGCTCATTACGGGCGCATACTCAAAAACTTGGTATGGAGTTGCTCACAGACTTTGAGTTTAACGGCAAATCCTACGTCATGCTTGCATTCACAGTGCCGCCTTTACCACACTCCTAATCAATAGGACTTACGCAAGAACTAGTCGTGAAACTCTTATTTCTTCGTGTCCTTTGCGTCCTTTGCGGTTCGTTTTTTCATAATTTTGCGTAAGTCCTAATCAATTTATTTGAAAGCGCATATGTTTGATTCAAGCCGTAAGTTGTGTTTTACAGCCACGCAAAGTACACGCTTGACTGCCAAAGCTGTTGGAGATGCTTTAATGAAACGAGAGCGAGACTGTCACCAGTCCCACTCAGTTTAATCAATATTTATTGATTATAATTTTTTAACACTCCTGGTTCTTGCTGTATGGGCAAGACATCTAAAATATCAGTTTGAGAACAATATTTCAGGTCTTCATGACAGTTCAGACGCAGTAGACGTTTACCGTGACTGGCAAGATGGAAAAGTCCCAATAGGTTGTCTTGCCATTGGGAGTAAAGAGCGATCGCGTCTATAACTTCATCATTACCAGCCAAGTCGTCGAGTGGGAAGTTGGTTTGCTGGACAACACTGTGGGCGATCGCACCTGCACAAGCTGTATCTTCTAGAGAAAAACTGCCTTCCCAACCTGAACCAACTATCCAAACTGTTTCTGGTTGCTTTTGCAACACATATTGCACTACCGCAGCACGGTTGACAAAAGCAGCAGCTAGTACAGCTTTGGCGTATTGTATTCTTTGTAAAGCACGGGTGCCATTGGTGGTACTAATAAACAACCGCCGTCCTTGCACGAGTTCTTTTGTACAGTCGAGAGGAGAATTCCCCAATTCAAAGCCAGAAACTTTTGCACCGCCGCGTTCTCCAGCTCGCAGGCGTTTTTCAGCAGACCATTTTTCGCTCTCCTCCATGAGTTTATCCAAATCACTGAAGACTTGGACTGCTTCGCCGCCAGCTGCTAAGACTGTCGCCATTGTTGTAGTAGCTCGTAGTACATCGACTGCGATCGCGCAATCTGGCACTTTATCTGTTGGAGTCAATTCCGGAGTGTGGTAAACGAATAGCTTCACGCGCTGGATTCACCTGATTTAATAGTATTTAATACTCACGAGATAACATTTTAACCAGTTAGCGTCACCAACCATAGTGTCTACTGACACTCCGCTTCGCGGCGCATCAGTAGCCAAAGCGCTTCGACGTGAGCGTGTTCGGTGGGTTCAGCTCCAATTGAAACACGTACCATCCAGCGACCTTTGAGTTTTGCAGGTGTTAAGAAAGCCTTGCCAGAACGATTTATCCGCGAAACCCAATCAAGGGTGTGAACGTCCACCTCGTCAGGAGTCATACCAGGTGGGACGTGACGCACGCACACAGTTTGCAAGGGTACGGGCGCGACACGTTCCCAGTTTGGGGTGGAGTCCACCTGCTCACGCAACCACTGTGCGTTCTTGAGGTCGCGGCGCAAGCGATCGCGCAACCCCTCGGCACCAGAAGAACGAATGAGCAGCCACAGCTTCAAGGCGCGAAATCTCCTCCCGAGAGGGATGCCCCAGTCGCGGAAATTCTTCACTTGACCGTCAGCAGGCGTTTGGAGGTAACTGGCGTTCGTAGACATCACACGGATCAGGTGTTCGGGGTCACGCACGTAGTACAGCGAACAGTCGAACGCCGCACCAAGCCACTTGTGGGGGTTCCAGACGAGTGAATCGGCGTACTCGATACCTGTCCACATAGAACGGCATTCCGGTAAAATCATCGCTGCACCAGCGAGGGCGGCGTCTACATGGAGCCATAGATTGTGCGATCGCGCAATCTGAGCTATCTTGTCAAGTGGGTCAAGGGCGGTGGTGGGAGTAGTACCAATCGTGGCGACAACAGCACAAGGGCGCAAGCCGCGCTCAATATCAAAATTGATTGCCCCCTCAAGCGCGATCGCATCCATCGCGTGTTCGTCGTCGGTTTCAATTGCCCGTACGTTCACCCGACCAAACCCTGCAAGCAACGCTGCCTTTTCCACCGAACTGTGAGACTCGCTAGAGGTGTACACAGTCAGGGGAGCTTGTTCTGCTTGCAAACCGCCTTGAGTCTGGGAATAGTTCGTACTCCGCTCTCTGGCGCACAACAGCGCCACCAGGTTTGCAGTAGAAGCAGTATCATGAATCACGCCGACGAAATTTTCGCTTAAGCCAACGAGTTGTCGCAACCAGTCAACGACGACTTCTTCAAGTTCAGTTGCGGCTGGGCTTGTTTGCCAGAGCATCCCCTGTGCGCCCAAACCAGTACTCAAGAGGTCGCCCAAAACTGCGCTAAGGCTGGCATTTGACGGGAAGTACGCAAAAAAGCTCGGATGGTTCCAGTGAGTTATGCCTGGTAAGATAATGCGTTCTAAGTCGTCGATAAAGTTGGCGTCGAGAGATTCACCAACCTCTGGGGGTGTGGCACTGAAGTGGGCGCGGATTGAACCCGGTTCGACTTGAGACATGACAGGAAACTCATCGATTGAGGAGCGATAGTCAGCGATCCAATCGATTAACTGATGACCTATGCGGCGAAATTCTTCAGGCGTCACAGCAATCCTCAACAAAATTGCAAAACTTCCAAATCAATTGTCTACTAGATTAGACATCTGCGAAAAACAATGTAGAGACGTGCCATAGCGAGCCAGCGCTGCACGAGGGTTTCCCGCTCTCACAGCGACTGGCGTCACGTCTTATGGCACGTCTTTAAGTTATTCAATATTTCTTTTATTAACACAGTAATTTTCAATCAACGTGTAATCTGAGAAAAGAACAGACTTGAAAAAGCTGTGTTTGGCGTTCAATCCCTGCACTACCAAACTGAGGCTAGATGACGCATCTGTACAACTCATAACCCCCTATTCTAAATTGATATGGCACCTTTACCTAACTATCGCCCTAAACAACTGTCCGTAGGCCCGTTGGAAGCAGAAATTTTGAATATTATCTGGGAACTGGGTGCGGCTACAGTGAAGGATGTACACGATCGCATTCTCACTGACCCCAACCGCGAACTAGCGTATACATCTGTAACCACCGTGCTGCGTCGCCTTACCGACAAAGGTTGGCTAGCTTGCAACACAAAAGGGCGAGCATACTATTGGCGACCATTGGTGACAAAGCAACAAGCAGACGTCATCAGAGCACACGAACAGTTGCAGCGATTTCTGGCGGTGGGTAATCCCGATGTGATCGCTGCTTTTGCAGATAGTCTCGATGAAACTGCTTCCGAGCAAATACAAGCGATCGCCAAACGCATTCAAGCCGCACGCCAAGCCAGGGAGGAAAAATAATGCATCTCATCATGATTGTGGCTGCTTTCTTCATTGCTTGCTGGACAAGATGCCAATGGAGACGACCCCAAGGCTCTTGGAGTCAGCGATGGCAAACAACGCTCTTTTTATTTCTCTTTCCCCCGTTGCTCATTTTCATGACGGCGATCGCCCTTATATGCATGGGACCCCAAGGTAAAATGAGCGGGTTGCACACAGGTTGGTTTAGCTATGTACTAGCATTAAGCTCTCTTGCTTTTTTTGCCGTTTTGTGCATAAAACTGGCATGGGGAGGATGGCAGTCTGTGAAATCTACCCGCAACTGTCCCTTGGTTAATCTTACAGGGAAACAAGCCCGGCTTTTGGACACAAAGGCGCTGTTTGCGGGTCAAATCGGTTTTTGGCAACCCGAACTCGTCCTTAGCCAGGGACTGCTGCAAACTCTTTCACCAGAACAATTGGAAACTGTCTTAGCCCACGAACAAGGGCATTACCATTACCGAGACACATTCTGGTTTTTCTGGTTGGGTTGGGTGCGTTCCTGCACTGCTTGGTTGCCAAATACAGAAGCTTTGTGGCAAGAATTGTTAATCTTGCGCGAACTACGAGCCGATGCACACGCAGCTTCACAAGTAGATCCCCTGCTGCTTGCAGAATCTCTTTTGTTGGTAGTCAGCAGTTCACCTGTATCCTCAGAAATTTTTTGTGCAGCTTTGGGTTCCAGTGGCGTAGAGCGTTTAGAACAGAGGATAGAAGCATTGTTAGCACAGCCAGAACCAATTCCAGAAGTTCAATTACAGTCTTGGAATGGTTTTCTCTTGGCGTTCCTGCCTCTGGTGACTGTCATGTTTCACACTTAATTCATTACCGGCATCTGTCTAGAGACATAGCTATATGGTAGGGTGCGTGACTTAGTTAACGCACCCTATTTTAACAGTTACCAGTTATCAGTTATCAGTTATCAGTTATCAGTTTCATCCTTTGCATGTTTAAGTCCCCCACCAATTGGACCAGAGAGCGTTGGTGGTGAGCCACTGCGGTCTTGGGGTTTCCCCAAGTAGAGCAAGTGGCGTTCGTCGAAGACGTGCCGAAGGCATACCCGGAGGGCGGGTTTAAATCCCCCACCATAGCAGGCGTCACTGCGTAGGTAGCTGTTCACTGTTTTAAAGATTTCGTGCCTTAGCGATCGCCAATACACCGTAGGTAGTTCTGCAAACAAAGTCCAGTTAATGAAAATTCCTCTGAAACAATACTGGAATTTACTCGTTGAGTATCTCAAACCACAACTGAGTCGCATCGTCTGGCTTGCCATCACCCTCTTGGGCAGCATTGGCTTGCAAATTCTCAATCCACAAATTCTGCGCTACTTTATTGATACAGCTGTTGGCGGTGGTTCCCAGCAAGGCTTATTCACCGCTGCCCTTCTGTTTACCAGTGTGGCATTGGTGACTCAAGCCCTAGGGGTTGCCGCTACATACTTCGGCGAAAATGTCGCTTGGACAGCGACAAATGCACTGCGGGCTGACTTGGCTGAACACTGTCTCAAGCTAGACCTATCGTTTCACAAATCGCGCACGCCTGGAGAGTTGGTTGAGCGAGTAGACGGCGATGTGAACGCCCTCTCCCAGTTTTTTTCCCACTTTACAATCAGGGTGTTGGGCAATGTCATTCTGCTATCAGGTGTGCTGGTGGTTCACCGGTCGCATCGGCTCTGGCAAGACAACGCTGCTGCGCGTACTGCTGGGGTTGTTGCCAAAGCAAACCGGAGCAATTTACTGGAATGGTAAACTCGTCGATGACCCCGCCAACTTCTTCGTTCCTCCCCGTAGCGCTTATACTCCTCAAATCCCGCAACTTTTTAGCTATTCACTTCAGGACAATCTTCTGCTCGGTCTGGATACGCGTAAGATTGACTTAGCAAAAGCGATCGAACTGGCAGTGTTTGAACGCGATGTCGCAGATATGCCTGAGGGGCTATTGACATTACTCGGACCCAAAGGGGTGCGACTCTCGGGTGGGCAATTGCAACGGGCGGCGGCGGCTCGCATGTTTGTGCGTCAACCAGAATTGCTAATTTTTGACCGGAAAACGAGACGCAAGCCCCTGGCTTTAGACATGGGGATAAGTCGCCAGGGACTTTTAAGTCCCGTGAAACGATTGTCTGGCTTTAGCCACAGTGATATAATTTAATGATAAGTGAGTAAGAATAACCATCTACGTATTGAAACATCCTAGTACGGAGCAATCCCGGCAACGGACATATCCGAATTGATTCGGAACAGTTAAAGGGCAAATAATGGCAGGATGGGGAGCGTACCTTTCTGGCTTTTGTGATGGACTCGGAAAGCAAAAAAATTGAAAAGTAAGCGCAATTGCGATACCTCTGGTACTGGTAATTGTTTTGAGCGTCTAGGGTGTTTTTGATAGCACCATTGAAAGTTCGTTTGTGGACTCTTCAAGAATCCCCCGGCTTTTAGCCGTGGGGAGTATCAAGACCTCTCCAGCGCCCTTGATGTAGAGACTGAACAAGCATTGTGGTCACGCATATTCGCGGCACGAAGTCAAGAGGGCTTCTCGGATGTAGCCGCGCAGGATTGGACACCGACGTGCCTTGTTGTTTCTCACCGCCCTTGGGTTTTGCGCCGCGCTGACCAAATTATCGTTCTTAACAAAGGCAGAGTAAAAGCACAAGGCAAGTTCGATGATTTGCGCGAAATTTTTGTTGAAATGCAGCCGTCTTGATAAGGGATTTCCAAGAAATAAATTATCCATATTTAGGGTGGGCAGGAAAGCCCGCCCTAAATATGGGACGGGTGGGGACACCCATCCCACAAGAAAATTTAGGATGTTTTTTTATTTGGAAGTCCCTAAAACCAGTAGTTGAAAGGTTTTGTACCAGCAACACTTACCTGAACTTTTCCTGAACTTTCCAGAATTGATCTGTATCGACCATAATCAGTTAATCTTAGAAATTGAAATCAGAGTAAATTCAATTTACAAAGACACCAAAGGAGCTAGTTATGGTTAGCCAAAAAACAATAGAGATAGTTAAGTCTACAGCCCCTATTTTAAAAAACTCTGGAAAACAAATTACAACTCGAATGTATGAAATCATGTTTGATAACCATCCCGAGGTGAAAGCAAAGTTTGATATGTCTGCTCAAGCAGATGGTTCTCAACCTATAAAATTGGCAACAGCAGTTTATAGTTATGCCTCTCAAATTGAGAATTTATCTGCTTTAAAGTCAATGGTTGAAACAATTGCTCTTCGCCATGTGCAGGTTCAAGTCTTACCAGAAGAATATTCTATTGTAGGAGAAAGCCTATTGCAAGCAATGAAGGATGTATTGGGGCAAACAGCTACTGAAGAAGTGATGGCAGCTTGGACAGAGGCTTATCAGGCATTATCTGAAGTCTTTGTGAAAAGAGAACATCAGATTTATAAAGAACAGGCGCTTATTTAGCTGTAGTAGCTTGCAAACAAGAACACTTTGACCGAAATCAGTGATCAGTACACAGTGAATAGTAAACAATGAACAATGAACAGGTGGTTGTTTAGCGATAACTGATAACTGATAACTGATAACTGTTAATGAAAGGCTTAACAACAAACTTCACCCTGCTTTTTCTCTGGGTTCAGGACGGCTTTTTGAGTCATAAGTAATGACACTAATACTTCCATCAGCTTCCATATATGCCCTTTTCACATCAGCAATACACTCTATACCCTGCTGACGCAACTGACTCATCAACTCATCCTTAGTGAGCAGTTCTCGTTGCATATGGCGTTCAATAATTCGACCTTTCTTTACAAGCAGTAGTGGAGGGGGATTTAGAAAGCGTTGAAACCGTGGATATTTATAGCCTAACCAGTTAAGGGAGTAACTCCAGAAAATAACCGTTCCTACTAGAATTGCTCCTTCAGTAATCGATGAGTAGCTACTTGCCATCGCATTTTGGGCGGCTTCAGCAAACAACACAACTACAAGCAAATCAGCAATTCCTAGCGTTCCTACTTGTCGACTAGGCATAAGGCGTAGAACCGAAAACAGTGACAGGTACACTAGCGTTCCGCGCAGAATCAGTTCAACGATGGAAATGCTGGGAACAAATAGCTCTTGCCAATTTATGTAGAACAATTTTTCCATGAGCGCTTTTTTCTCCCTATTTCCTGCCTGCAATTTCATCAAGAAAATCAAAGACAAGAGTTGTAAATTTATCTACAAAAAAAATGCTCCATTCGTGATAGACTCCATCTACAACTATTAATTTGGAATTTTTAATTAGTTGTGAAAACTCCTGTGCCGCCTTCAAAGGAGTTGTCAGATCATTTTTGCCCCACACAAGCAGACAGGGAGATTCTATTTTTGGTAAAATCGGTTTTAAGTCTTTGTCTAATGACATCAATAGAATTTGAAGAGTATGATAAGTTCGGAAGAAAAGATTGTAAGAAAATGCTTGAAAAATCTGAATAATTTGCGGAAACTTTATGTGTGGCGCTTGGGCAGTCATTTCTATTGCTCTTTGCACAAATACCAGTGGTATAGGCTCTACAGGTATTCCTGTACTAGCTACTAATATGAGGCTTTCTACAAAATCCGGCATTAAGGCTGCTATAGTTGCAGCAATTCCTCCTCCTAATGAATGTCCAATGAAATGAACTTTTTTAATGTTAAGGCGCTGCAGAAAAGCACTTATCAAGTCAGCGTAGTCGTTATAATCCCAATTTAATTTCTCACTGCTTGAGGAGTTAAAACCAGGTAACTCTGGCGCTATCACATAATAACGTTTACATAAGACATTTAAGACTTCTTGGTAGGGCTGAATGCCTACACCCCATCCATGTAGAAACAATATTGGCTCAGAGTTGGATGCAATTCCGCCTTCTAAATAGAAAATTTTTTGTTCATTTATATAAACTTGCTTTTGTGTAAATTGATAGTTCATGACGTTTTGGATGGTGAAAACCTTGCAACTAAGCAGCTTGAGAAACTTCCTTTAGTTAAAGTAATGCTTATCTTGCACTTGTTACAAAACTCTACAGACGGATTTATCTACATTGCTTAAGTGATAAATTCTGTACATACAGCAGCGAACGCGCACCTCGCCGTCTGTACAAAAGCTAATGCGCGTTGCTTAAATAAATACACTTAAAAAAGAGCTTATAAGCTCCAAGAACGGGCTTGATCGCTAAAATCACCTTCTATTTTGTCGTAATCTGAGATTGGATCAAACAGATTGTCAGGTGCATTTTCCGATTTCGGCTCTTTTGTATATTGCGAATCAAAGCCGTTACGTTCCATATATGCATCTACTAAACCCGGTGAGATGCGTTGAGCCAACAGAATAATTTTACCTGCATCACCGACAACAACCTCCCGTTTTGGATGTTCAGCAGCCTCAACAATAGCTTTAGCAACTAGGCTAGGCTGATATATGGGAGGCGTTGGCTGAGGTTTCACACCCAACTTAGTACGTGCTTTATTAAACAAAGGCGTGTTGATACCCGCAGGCATAATTTCAGTAACGCTGATGGGAAGTTTTTGATGCATCAGCTCAACGCGTAGAGATTCTAAAAAGCCATCAACACCATGCTTTGACGCAGCATAAGCTGTTTGCAACGGCAGACTGCGCTTTGCCTCCACCGAGGTTACATGAATTAATGCCCCGCGTCCTTCACGCTTAAGATGGGGTAGTGCCGCCATCGCACCGTATACCTGTCCCATCAAGTTAACATCAATGACGCGCTTAAATTCCTCCGGTGTTGTCACCTCAAAGGCGGCGTAGATTTCAATAGCAGCGTTGTGTACCCAGGTGTCGAGTCGTCCATACACCTCGACGGCTTTGTCGGCGATCGCCTTCACTTGATCGAACACCGTCACATCAGCAACTACAGCAGTTGCTTCACCACCCAAACCCCGGATTTCCTCCACTAAAGACTCTAGTCCAGGCTGGCTGCGAGCAGCAACAACCACCTTAGCTCCTCGGCTGGCAAACTGGAGAGCTGCATTACGCCCAATTCCACTCGAAGCCCCAACTAACGCAACAACCTGCTGATTTATCGGCTTCAGTTGCATTGCTTTTACTCCTTCAAAATAACTCTTCTACCAATCAGATAAGTTAAGAGCCACAGCTTCATCAGTCGCAGGGTTTATCAAGAGTTCACCTTTTTGTGTGAAGTTTCACCAAAACAGTTGGCTTTGGGGGGCACAAAGCATTGCTGTGCCGTTACCATGTGGTTTGTAGTTTATGCAATTGAGAAGCGCTGTAAGTGAAAGAAAACCCAACAAGTTTCCCTAAAATTTTTTACTTGGACAGAGAATAGACCGCAGACTTGCAACATTTGTCCAGAAGTCACTAAAGTATCTGAGAATAACGAATCATCATGCTGGGATGGAATAAGTCGGTGAAACCAGATTTAGAAATGAGTCAAGTGTGGAGCGCTTTTCTTGCAAAAGGCATTGCTCATCCTCAAGTTATCGTTGTTGGCGACGCGATCTTGGATTGTTATTTGCAAGGGGAAAGCAAAAGCCGCTTTAAATCACCTGTCCCAATTGTGACAGTCAATGACCGCAAACAAATTCCAGGTGGTGCCGCAGATACCGCTTTCTATTTCAAAAGTCTTGGCAGTCAGGTTATATTCCTCTCAGTTATTGGTGAAGACTGGGAGGGTCACTTACTGCGGCAAACCCTAGAAGAAAGCGGAATAACAACAAGCTATTTGCTCACTCACACAGTTAGGCAAACACTCAGCAGGCAAAGGGTCATGCTAGGGTCGCAATTATTGCTGAGAACTGATTCTGGCAGCACCGATGCCATCGACTCCTGCACAGAACAAGCTCTGATCAATCAACTTAAGAACTGTTTCGCGCAGTGTCAGGCTGTTATTGTCTGCGATTATGGTTATGGAATTGTGACACAAAGGCTCAATGATACTTTAGCACAACTTCAGCACAGCTTTCCCCATGTTCTTATTATTTATGAAAAGAGGACAACGGAAGTAGGAGAAGAAAATTCTGACTTTTCAACGGTTGTGGAAAACCTCTCTCCAAACCTCTCTCCTGCAAGGAGAGAAGCTTTAAATTTCTCCCCCGAACCTCATAGCGAAGGCGGGTGGGGGGTTAGGTCACGCTTTTGTATTCCATATGAGGTGAAAAGTCAAGAAGAAAATTCTCCCTCATCCCTCTCATCTCTCTCATTCCCCACCTCCAACAAACACATTCCCAACAGCGATCAACTCCTCGCCCTTGTCAACTCTTATAGCATGGCAGGACGTAAAATTGTCTTCACCAATGGCTGTTTTGATATACTCCACGCAGGACACGTTTCCTATCTCCAACGCGCTAAGGCATTAGGCGATATTCTCATTATTGGTGTTAACTCCGACGACAGCATTCGCCGTCTTAAAGGACCAACTCGCCCGATAAACGCTTTGGAAGACCGCATTCAGGTTCTCGCCGCACTTGATTGTGTTGACTATCTCATTGCTTTTGAGGAAGATAGCCCCAGCAACCTCATTCGCAAGCTTTGCCCCGATATCTACGTCAAAGGTGGTGACTACACCAAAGAAACTCTGCCAGAAACACCCGTGGTAGAAGAATACGGCGGGGTGATTGAATTTTTGCCATTTGTAGAAAATCGTTCAACAACTAAGATCATTAAGCGGATTTTGCAAGGTAAAAATTAAGTAGGGCGAGGGCGATCGCATGATTGCGCTGCGAGACGCGCGATCGCTTGCGTTCATGTCATGCTGAGCGTAACGGTAGTGAAGCATCTCGCGAGATTCTTCCCTTCGGTCAGAATGACATGTTTGAACGCAACTTGGTATCAGGCTTGGTACTGAGTGTCATATTTTTATCAATTTTTCTTGGTGCAAGATGTGAGCGCCTAACTAGCCGCGAAAATCGCCGCTAGCAACTTTTGAAAGATGCACCTGCATTCTTCACTTTCTAAAAGCCTTGCTATGTAAGCGTTATAAAATGTGCATCTTAGGAGTTAGGGCATAACAATATTCAAAATACAGTTTAGTACACCAAACTGAATCCCAAAAGGTTTGAGAAATTTCAATATTATTAGTTAGTCCAACATGTTGGACTAACTTATTTACCAAACGAACGCACAGTGGTAACTACAGCCAAGTTTCAGCCATAATACAAATATTCGGTTTTTAGTATAGGTTATAACCAATGGCTAAGTGTTGGATTTGTGGGTTGCCTGCAAATAGCGCAGAACATAGAACTAAAAAAAGTGATTTAGTTACTCTATACGGTCCTGGCCCCTATAAAGGGAATAATGCCCTACTTCTTATAAAATCAGGAGAGAAGATTCCTATTCAAGGACCTAATTCCAAATATGTAAAGTATGATAAGATTCTTTGCTATAAATGTAACAATCAATTTACTCAGCCTTTTGACAAAGCGTATGAGAATTTTATAAGTTACATACGTGACAATAAAACTTTGATTTTAAATAAGAGATTTATAGATTTCCAAGACGTATATGGTGACGAATTTGAAGTTTGTCAGCGTAATTTATTTAAATATTTTGTGAAAAGCTTTTGTTGCAGATTGATTGATGCAAATTATCCTGTTCCAAAAGACCTCAAGGTTCTTTTATTTAGAAAGTCATTTTTAACTCGTTTAAGAATAAACTTTTCAATCAATGATGACCCACCCGTACTACGAGACCTCGTTGTAGGGAAAGGTAATTTATGGGCAAGACCGCAAAAAAATCCACCTCCAGACTCCAGGTGGAGCAAAGCTTTTGAGTGGAGAAAAGCTATAACAAGACCGCCAATATATGAGTGGAGCGAATTTTTTGAGTGGATAACTGTTTGGTACTGGTATAATAGGGTACCAGATGGCAGGTTGGGATCAGTTTGGATTGCTAATTCACAGTTTATTTACTGTGGTAGTCATACCGTACTTTCTATAGAAGAACGTGAAAAATTAATAGAAAAATCCAACATTGACGTTTCTGAATGAGCATTTAAATATTTGCAATCAAACAACAAAAACCCCTAATTAAAAAGGGCTTTTGTTATGAAAATTAAACTGCTTAATTCCAAAACGTGTACTGCGATATGCATACAGTCTTTAACAATGTATACATGAAAACCTAACTTGCACAAAATACGTGTAAAGAACACCGCTTTTCTGTTCACGAGAAACAAATGGTTTTCATGGACAGGCATCGCTGAATGACAGCATTTTTCTTTAAGATTTTTGTAGCCAAGCTTTTTATGAGGGGGTAGTCTTCTCTTAAAGCTAGGTTGTTCGCCACACGCGGGAAATGTAGTAATTGTCGTGCGATCGCCTGATAAAAATTTTCTTCACGATGACACTGCACATTCTGAAGCGACAGGTAAATCACCACATAGCGGTTAGGATCGCTGACTCGTTGCTCCCATGTCAGGAAAAAGTGATACAGTAACGATGATTTCCCGATGCGCTTTTCACCAACAAGATTAATGCTTGTTGGCTGTACACCACTCATGCGAGAGGCGATCGCCCGTAATTCATGCTTACGACCCACAAATAGTTTAGAGTCTTCAATCATTCCCGCAGCCACAAAAGGGTTGGAAGGAAGCGATCCGGAAGTCATGTAAAGATTTTGTGCCAGTGCTGGCGCTGTACGTGGAATTAATTACTTAAAACGATACTACCAGTCCAAAAATAGCTTTGCGATCTGAGTCACTATGAGATGAGTTTGAAATTATGGATTTTTCCTGCTCTTATAATTCTCGCTCTACCCCACCCCAGTTTTGTCTGACGCCAAAACTGCCCCTCCCCTTATCAAGGGGAGGGGATTAAGGGGTGGGGTTAAATCAACGTGGAATAAAAGTTTCAACGTTCAGTTGACACGTATCCAGCATGCTGTGCCCCTACAAACGACTGGTATTGCACCCAATTGAAAATGGCAATAATTCAAACAAACAATCTAAAAATAATCTAAAAAAAAATCATGGTTTAATGCCAAACAATTTTTGAAAATGAAGAATGAATTTTCCACAGCATTTCTTCTAGCAAGAGCAAGCCAAGCAATGTAAACAGTTGGCTTGCCCCTTTCTTAATGAGATAAATATAACAATCTATAGCAACAGCTTTTCACCTATGGACACTATCAAATACACGCTTAGCGAAAACCAAATGCCCACAGCTTGGTACAACATCCAAGCTGATTTGCCCAAGCCCATGCCACCAGTGCTGCACCCGGCTACATATCAGCCAATTACAGCAAAAGACTTAGAACCTCTTTTTCCACAGGAACTCATTTCGCAAGAGGTCAGCACAGAACCCTGGATTGAAATTCCTGAGGAAGTCCAATCAATTTACCGTCAGTGGCGACCAACTCCACTGTACCGCGCCCGACGGCTGGAAAAAGCCCTTGATACCCCTGCCAAGATTTACTACAAATATGAAGGTGTCAGTCCTGCGGGTAGCCACAAACCTAATACAGCTATCCCACAAGCATACTACAACAAGCAAGCAGGTGTAAAGCGCCTAACTACCGAAACAGGTGCAGGGCAATGGGGTTCTTCGCTGGCGGTTGCTGGTGCTTTTTTTGGCTTAGAAGTTGTCGTTTACATGGTGAAAGTCAGCTATCGGCAAAAGCCATACCGTCGCGCTTTTATGGAATCTTTTGGTGCGCGGGTAATCGCAAGCCCCAGTGATGAAACTGAAGCAGGGCGTAAGATTCTTCAAGAAAACCCTGATAGCACTGGCAGTTTGGGCATTGCTATCAGTGAAGCGGTGGAAGTGGCAGTTCAAGATGACCAAACCAAATATGCTTTAGGTAGTGTGTTGAATCATGTGCTGCATCATCAAACTATCATTGGTCAAGAAGCGCAGACACAACTGGAACAAGCAGGTGACTATCCAGATATTATTGTCGGCTGTACAGGTGGCGGTAGTAACTTTGCTGGTATTGCCTTTCCCTTCATGGGTGCAAGGCTGCGCGGTGAGCAAAGTGATATCAAATTTGTGGCAGTTGAACCAGCTGCTTGCCCAACATTAACTAAGGGCAAATATACATATGACTTTGGTGACACTGCACATCTCACGCCTCTTGTCAAGATGCACACTCTGGGCAGTTCCTTTGTCCCCCAAGGCTTCCATGCAGGCGGGTTACGGTATCATGGCATGGCTCCTCTGCTGAGTCATGTTGTCGAGTTAGGTTTGATTGAAACAAGAGCTTTCACACAACTTGACTGTTTTGCGGCTGGTCTGACCTTTGCGCGTGCAGAAGGGATTTTACCTGCTCCTGAAGCCAACCATGCAGTGAAGGGAGCAATTGATGAGGCACTGCGCTGCAAGGAAGAAGGAGTAAGCAAAACCATTCTCTTCAACCTGTGTGGTCACGGTCACTTTGATATGCAGGCGTACATGGATTATGAGGCTGGATTGTTACGCGATACTGAGTACAGAGTCGAAGAGATAGCAATGGCGCTCTCTGGCTTACCTGTGATTAGTTGAAATATACCAGGATTTACGCAGAAAATGTCTGAAATAACAAACGTTTTTTAGGGTGAATTCATGAATTGCCCCTACAAAACGTTTGTTTTGCGTAAGTCCCATATACTCATCAAAAAACTGCAAGATGTTAAAACTCAAAAGGACAATGGCAGCGACTGCTATAGGAGTCGCATTACTGATTGCATTGGTGGCGGAACGTGCTTCTGCCTATCAGCTTTTTACTGATCGTGATACTTGGAACAGTGCGATCGCAGGAAAATCAATTCTTACCGAAGACTTTAACTCAGCCCCAAACGGGCTTGTAGAAACGGACAGGATTTTTCCAAGTGGACTGAAATTTGTAGACTCTGGATTCTTAGGTGGTGCAGAGGTGTCTCAAGGCGCTTTGCGTGTAGGTTTAGCTTTCCCTGGGAGTGTTGAAGAGTTCACCTTCCCTACTCCTATAGAGGGATTTGGTTTTGACTTTGGGAATTTAGTGACTGGAGATTACGCTGATAAATTGTTTAGCGTTAGGGGTGTTTTTGGTTCCTCTGGTGTTTTACCAAAAAATGGTTTTTTTGGAGTCGTTGCTGACGCTGGTGATTCATTAATAGGAAGTTTTCAGACTTTAGGTAGAGGCGAAATCGGCTCTTTATCTATTGATAATGTCAGTCTCACCCGTTCGGTTCCAGAACCAGGTAACGCTGTAGCAATAAGTGTTTTAGGTCTAGGCTTGCTGCTAGTAAAAAATAAAACAAAAGAGCGAAAATACTAACAGCTATTACTGGGGAAGTATTAATTAGACTACCTTGAAAAGATATCGTAATACTAGTTTATTGTGACGACATCAGGTATAAAATCAGGGAGAAGTTTTTACTTTAATGTTGAAGAGGAGTGACCATGAATATGAGTAAACTTGTTAGATCCATCGCAGTCTCCCTCATTTTTGGTGTGGCAAGTGCCATACCTGTTGCTAGCTTTCCATCACTAGTCCAAGCACAAACGACTAAACCCACTACGACGGCGTCCCCATCTGGCACTACAGGGACAACCAAAAAACCAACCACAGGTAAAAAGAAACCTACTAATAAACCTGCTACTGGCGCAGGCAGCTCTGGTTCAGGCACAGGCACAGGCACAGGTTCTGGCTCTGGCTCGTCTACATCCCCAGGCACAGGCACAGGTTCTGGCTCTGGCACAGGAACTGGCACAGGCACATCTGGTTCTGGAACTGGCACAGGGACAGGCACAGGAACTGGCACAGGAACTGGCACAGGTGCATCACCGACACCGACAGCTTCACCTAGGCGATAAAACAAAGCTTGGGTAAAAACTCAAGTAAGCGATGCTCCAGAGGAGCCGCCCCTTGGGCGATTGCCCTCGTGCTTCCCACTGCGCTCAGCGCGATCGCCCTTCAATACTGATACAAAAGCCCCTTGTGCCTTACGCCTTGGGGCTTTGTCATTGGTTGTTAGTTTAACGGATTCGCGGAAGTCCCCACCCTCCACGAAGTAGGGTGGTTGAGGAGTCTCCAATCTCCGGGCTTGGTAATCTATCAATCCAGTCCTCAACTAATTGAGTCATCGTCTTTTCCTTACTAGCTGCATATAACCTAAGCTTATTGAGACGACGTTCGGATATACGCAAATTCAATCCTTTTTTATTCATAACTATCTACACAATATCTACATAAATGATAGTATATAGATGGTTGCTAACCCGCCCGACTGTATGGAACATAAAGGCTAACTTCAAAGTAGCGGTACGACGCTTGCCGAAGAAACATCAGAGAATGCGCGGAGCGCACGCTACGCGAACGGGGAAAGAACATGACCACTGGTTCGCAAAGGTTACGTCCTGCGGTAAAAGATAAGCCAAGCCATGTTGTACGTAAAGTTATACACCTGCGGGAGGCGGGTGTCTGCCTGTGGACGCGGAGTAAGACCAAATCAGACACGGGTTTGAGGAGGCGTCGGCGGATGAGACGGGAAACCTCGCGCGACGAATAAGACCGTCCTTGTACTTAGTTGTTGTTGGAAGCCCCAACTTCAGCCGAAGGCAAGTTGGGGTACTTCACGCTATTATCACAGGAATATTCTCTCAATTTCTATGCAAGAATCGGGCTACATCCTGGCATTAGATTTGGGTACAACAGGCAACCGTGCCTTTGTGTTTAACGCAGACGGCAAGATTGTTGCTCAGGCATATAAAGAACTGACACAATACTACCCTCAGCCTGGATGGGTAGAGCATGACCCTATGGAAATCTGGCAGGCGACTTGCTGGGTTATGCAAACTGCAATTCAAAATGCCCAAATTGCCCCAGGTGAAATTGTTGCGATCGGGCTAACGGTGCAGCGCGAAACTTGCTTGATTTGGGATAAAACCAGTGGGCTACCCCTCCATCGGGCGATTGTATGGCAAGATCGCCGCACTGCTCCCCTTTGCCATCAGTTGCAACAAGAATATGCTCAGGAGATTTACGATCGCACTGGGTTAATCATCGATGCCTACTTTTCAGCCACAAAGTTGTCATGCCTCTTAGAGCATTTTGCAGGCGTTGACCTCAAAAACGTCTTAGCTGGGACAATTGATACTTGGGTGCTGTGGAATCTAACGGGTGGGAAAGTTCATGCCACTGATCACAGCAACGCCAGCCGTACAATGCTGATGAATCTCGCAACCTGTGAGTGGGATGAGGCACTGTTAAATCTGTTTAAGATTCCTGCTCATATCCTGCCGCATATTCAGCCCAGTTTGGGAACATTTGGAGTGACTGATGCGAGCTTATTGGGGGTTGAGATTCCCATCACTGCCATTTTAGGAGACCAACAGGCTGCTTTGTTTGGACATGGCTGCAATGAGCCAGGTTTAATGAAATGCACCTACGGCACAGGAAGCTTTTTGGTGGCTCACACTGGTTCTGAAATCGTGCGTTCCCAGCATCAACTCTTAAGTACCCTGGCATGGACTCAAGCAAATAGCGATGGTACTTTGGATGTGGGATATGCATTAGAAGGCAGCATATTTACTAGTGGAGCGTGCATCCAGTGGTTACGTGATGGCATCAAGCTGATAGCAACTGCTGCCGAAACTGAGGCGATCGCAAATCGAGTTGCAGATAATGGTGGGGTTTACTTTGTGCCTGCATTTAGTGGACTGGGCGCACCTCATTGGGATATGACTGCTAGGGGAGCCTTTTTCGGCATTACCGCAATGGTACAACGCGAGCATTTGGTACGCGCCGTACTCGAGGCAGTGGCTTACCAAGTTCAAGAAGTCGTGCAGGCAATTAACGCATCCAACAGTATTTCCATTGAACGGCTTAGCGTGGACGGTGGTGCTTGCGAGAACAACTTCCTCATGCAGTTCCAAGCAGATGTATTGGGAATTCCAGTTGAACGTCCTGTGATGCGCGAGATGACTGTGCAAGGTATCGCATTTGCCGCAGGGCTGGCGGCAGGATTTTGGGATAGCTATGCGGCACTAGTGCGCCAACGACAGATTGACCGCGTCTTTGAGCCTAGTGTGCGAAGAAATCGCGCTTTGGAATTCGCGACTTGGCAAAAGGCAGTAGAACGGGCTAAGCACTGGGCTGATTAACAGTTATCAGTTATCAGTTATCAGTTAACAGTTATCAGTCATCAGTTATCAGTTAACAGTTATCAGTGAGTCACTGCGGCTGGTACTGTTCACTGCTTTCATCTGCTAGTCCTCGGCTTGAGACTGCAAATTTCTCAGGACTTTTTTTATTTTTTGTTTAACTCCCCAGGCTGGATTCGAACCAGCGACCAATCGATTAACAGTCGATCGCTCTACCACTGAGCTACTGAGGAACGCTCCGATTACTTATATTAAGGCTAAGACTAGGATATGGCAAGTACTTTTGGAAAAAATTTTGCAATTTTTTTTTTGGAGACGCGAAACACTAATATTTGCAAGCCTTTGCGGTTCACACTTCCTCGATAGCGATCATGAGGAAACTGCAAACAAACTTTTCAACGCTGTCACAGAAACGTTCTACTGGGGACTTCACTACTCAAAATTCAGCACTATTTAAATCCCATCCGCAATTCAGCTAAACGCTGACGTGCCTTAGCGTCGATAGAATTAGCTAAAAACCTTGTGTTGGATTGTTTTCCTGATTTATATTTTTGCCGCGCCCGACAAACGCTTGCTTGTACCTCATAACATAGTTGGCGTGCTGACATCCATTCAGCCCCGTAACCCTGTACCATCAACTGCTGCGGTCGATCTGAGGTGGCAACAATCATGCGAGAAATAAGAGATTGGGCGATTGTTGAGCGTAAAGATGCACAGACTTTTTCAATGTAAGTGTCTGCTGTCTGCCCGAAGTCTGTAAAATGGACTGATAAAAGCTCAGTAATAATTTCTCTGTTGCTACAGGTGTTTTGATATTGGGCATCAAACACAATTTGAGTGTCATAACCCGCAAAAGCGCTGTAGCTGGTTAAAGCTTCAATCAGTTCGCAACGTGCTGCCTCTAATCCGGCAGTATCACGGGTTTTTTTCAAGCAAGACCAAGCGCCGATGATGTTGTAGCCGTCCACAAGCAAAACGGCTTGAGGTGAGAAACGGGACATGATGTTGAATCACAATTTTCTAAAGTTAACAAAATTCATTCATAAGATTTATAGTAATTCAATCATTCCTTGTAACACTATGTTACAAAAAAAATGCATATAAGGGCTGTAGGCAAGAAGCCAAAAACAACAAGCTCATCAAAAAGTCACCTGCAGGAAGGTAACCCTCTTGCAGGTGACTGGCTCTCAAAAGTCAAAAGAATTTTTTTAACTTTTAACTTTTAACTTTTAACTTTTAACTTTTGACCTTTTTTGACCTACACCCCTAAGTTTGGTGAAGTTTCGTCGTGCAATTCCATCAGACGTCGTTTGAGGCGCTGCGGTTCACCCCGATCCACTAAAGAACCCCTTTCTAGTAGTAAAGCGCCGTCACAGTAATTCAACTCGTCTAAGCGATGGGTTACCCAGAGGGCTGTAATACCCCGGCTTTTGACTAGGCGGCGGACAGCAGCTACTAATTCCAATTGGCTATCTGGATCGAGTAAAGCAGTGGGTTCATCTAACAATAAGACTTCACAGCGACGGGCTAAAGCGCCAGCGATCGCCACCCGTTGTTTCTGTCCACCACTCAAAGCGTAGATCGGACGTTTTTGCAGTGATAGTAAATTTACCGCCCCTAGCGCCTCCTCAACGCGATCTCTGACAGCAGCTGGTGGCAGTTTTTCCTCCACTAGCCCAAAAGCCACATCAGCACCAACTGTTGGCATCACCAGTTGATGGTCAGGATTTTGGAAGACAAAGCCCACAGGATGCAAAAGTCCAATTTCACCAGACTGGGGAGTTAATAGCCCCGCCAGCAGTCTGAGTAACGTGGATTTGCCGCTGCCGTTTGTACCCAAGAGCATCCAAAATTCACCCCTGGGGACTTCTAGAGAGCAAGACTTTATAACATTCTCTCCCGACGACCAGCTAAAGTTTAAATCCTTGACCTCAATGCCTAGTTCCGCCATGAGTACACTACCAGATGGTTACTCAGCACCTATAGCGAAGAAACCAGGTGGTCTGCCAGTTCCAGCGGCCGAACCATCTTTCTGAGTCAGCTGCACCCCAGAAATTTCACTGGCGCGTACGGCAACTTTTTTCTCTGTCTTGCCTTCGCTCTCTAATTCCACAATATCAGGGTTGCCAGAGCGGATTGCTGTCAAAATGCGCTGATAAATCTCCTGGGCATCCTCAGCTGACTTACGTTCTATGGATATAGGGAAAGCTGTGTTTCTTAGGGTTAAGTCGATGGTAAACATTTAGCCTTAATCAAATTTAACTGTAGAACTCATTTTAATGTTAGCTCGCAAGTCTAAGTTGGAAGTAGCAGAGGCAGTGCGTTGCTCCCGCCAGCACCTGTTTAAAGTAGCGTCGCAACAAGTGCCCATAGATAGACAAGCAGGCAACCCGGATTAGTTCCCTAAAAACGTACATTTAGACGTATTTATATATATTTTGTTAAAGAAATTAAAAATACACTGGAAAAATTACAGAATCTTACCTAGAATATATTAGAGTCGGTAAATAATTGTAAACTGGATTGACAACCCAGTTAACTTTCTGTTTTAAGCAGGCAGTCAAATGTCAGTCTTAGAATAGAGAAACCGGAAACCTGTAATTATAAAAGTTTGGAGATTTGTTGTAATGACCATCGCAGTTGGACGCGCCCCTAGTAGCAGAGGGTGGTTTGACGTATTAGACGACTGGTTAAAGCGTGACCGTTTCGTGTTCGTAGGTTGGTCAGGAATATTACTATTCCCCTGCGCCTTTCTAGCACTTGGCGGTTGGTTGACCGGTACGACGTTTGTGACAAGCTGGTATACGCACGGCTTAGCCTCATCGTATCTGGAAGGCTGTAACTTCCTAACAGTAGCTGTATCAACACCAGCAGACAGCATGGGACACTCACTGTTGCTGTTGTGGGGACCAGAAGCACAAGGGGACTTTACCCGTTGGTGCCAATTAGGTGGGTTGTGGACATTCGTGGCGCTGCACGGAGCATTTGGTCTGATTGGCTTCATGCTGCGGCAGTTTGAAATCGCACGTTTGGTAGGGATTCGTCCTTACAACGCCATCGCATTTTCTGCACCAATTGCGGTATTCGTCAGCGTCTTCTTGATGTACCCCTTGGGACAGTCTTCCTGGTTCTTCGCCCCCAGCTTTGGAGTGGCAGCAATTTTCCGCTTCCTGTTGTTCTTGCAAGGGTTCCACAACTGGACACTCAACCCCTTCCACATGATGGGAGTAGCGGGTGTACTTGGTGGAGCGCTGCTGTGTGCCATCCACGGTGCAACAGTAGAAAACACCTTGTTTGAAGACGGCGATGCAGCCAACACCTTCCGCGCCTTCAACCCCACCCAAGCCGAAGAAACCTACTCAATGGTGACGGCAAACCGTTTCTGGTCACAGATCTTCGGTATTGCCTTCTCCAACAAGCGCTGGTTACACTTCTTCATGTTGTTTGTGCCAGTCACAGGCTTGTGGATGAGTGCAGTTGGTATTGTCGGTTTGGCACTCAACCTGCGGGCATATGACTTCGTGTCGCAAGAATTACGTGCGGCAGAAGACCCAGAGTTTGAAACCTTCTATACCAAGAACATTTTGTTGAACGAGGGTATCCGCGCTTGGATGGCTCCTCAAGATCAGCCTCACGAAAAATTTGTATTCCCCGAGGAAGTTCTGCCTCGCGGTAACGCTTTGTAATAGTCTTCCTATTCCTAGCGTTTCATAGCTAAGTTTTCCCCGCCGAATGGCGGGGTTTTTTTGTCATCGAGTCGCGCCAAGGAGACCCCAGCAAGATAGACGCCCCTGTTGGGGTCTCCTCGGCGCGCTGTTGTTTAGGGATTGTGTACCGTAGGATTGGGGCTTACTCCCAAATCCCAATTCCTTATCCCAATCCCTGTAATAGCGCGCTTTGCAACCTCGCGCCACAATTGCACGAGCGTCCCTAATCCCTAGACCCTAGTCCTCAGTCGCCAGTCCCCATGAATTGTTCTTGTACTAATGACAAATCATTAATATGTGTTATATTGAGTAAAGGTGAATAACCCAGAGCTAAAAACTCTGCCTTTTTGAGACTAAGACCGTTTAGGCAACAAGGAGGTGATGCCCATGATAGAAAGTAGTAAATGCATGGGTCATCAGGTTGCAGTTAGCCGGCTGTGCGCCGGGGCTGTTCTCTAGAAGCTAGCCTTAGTCTTTTAGTAAGACTAAGTTAGACTAAGTGGCTAGGCGAGCTCGGAGTTCCTTCCGGCAGTCTGGTTGCAACCTGAAGACCCGCTAGACCGCTCTTACTTAGATCAACTGATCTGAGTAAGAGCGGATAGTTTTATCTAAGGAAGGTCTTCTTAAGAAGAACACAGAATATCCGCACAAATAAATATGTTTCATCTCGTAGAGTAATATTTCTTTTCTTCTCCATCAATTTCGGGGCTTGGAACCAAGGTTCTCCATTCAGTTGTACAGAATACACAATCTTCGCATGATTCCGATTTTTTGATTCTGAATTCTGACAAATCGGTTCTGTGTTCTCTGTGGGTCAAGATTTTGCAAGCAGTGTTCTTGGGTGTCTTGAGATTGTGTTAGTCTCAGCAGTTGACTCCTCACTTATGCCCACGAAAATTCATCAGTTCTTTGAAAGATACTGTGCTGCGTTTGACTCCTTAGGGAAAAAAGCTATCACAATAGATCTCTTGCATAAATATTATTTTGTCTTGCGCGTAGACAAAGGAACGGCTTCAAGGCAGAGTAGGCGCAAACACGAGCCAGCCCGAATGACGGCTTTCCCCAACTCACAGCGACTGGCGTCGCAAAGAAGAACACTAAGAACAAGACTTTTGTAAGAAGTCTAATCAAAAGAAATAGCCTGTGTTTGGTTGAAACGATATAAATATTTCATATTTATCTTGCTGGAACATTTATTGAGCAAGTAACGTCAATTAAAATTGTCGCTCTAGGATTGTTGACTTTATACAAAATACAACAGTTACACTCAAAAATTTTGTAACAAAGACGTAGTTAGTACCACGTATGTAGGCATTACCTGCAAAACGCGAGTACGGCGTCTGTGTGATCGGTTAAACAACCTTAAACAATTGAAGGAGTAAATTCCGCGTCCTATTTGCAAGCTAGGGTATTTTAAGAACTGTCAGGAGGAAGAGGAAATAGCAGCACTCAGCCTCTATATTCCACAATGAAGAGGGCATAATGTCAGTGACTACTAGTCCTTTTTCAGTTCAAGATCCTACAAAAGAACAAAGAAATTCAGTTTTTGGGATTTTATGATATGGCGCAGCTACTTACTGAGGCAGAAATTCAAGAAAGGGCAAGCCATCTGCCAGATTGGACACGACAGGGGTCAACGTTGCAGTATAACCGCAAGTTTAAAGACTTTGTCCAGGCTATAGAGTTTGTGAACAAGCTTGTTCAGCCTGCTGAGTCAGCAGGACATCATCCAGATATCGAGATTTCTTACAACAAAGTCAAAATTTTACTTACAACGCATGATGCTGGTGGGTTAACGCAGAAAGACTTTGATTTGGCAGAGGTAATTTCCCAAATCAATTAAGTGATTTGCTTGCATTGCTATTTGCTTCAAAAATTGCATATGTTCATAGCTTTGTAAGTGAAAAAAAGCCCTAGCAGAGGAGGTTTTTGACTACATGTCATCTAGAAATTTATTTCCAGACACTGAGATGAGATGTGTGACAGTTTATAAGGCGATCGCTTCCATCTTGTCATCGACTTTTTCCGACTTATAATTACGAGTAAATACAACTATGTTTTTGCATAAGTTAATTACATGGTTTCTTTACCTAAACTTAATTGGTTGTTAGCTTAGCAAAAACTAAAATAGTGTTGAGGGCTAATATGCCTAATCCACAAGTATCAATAAAAACTCGCAATTTCGAGAAAATTTCGAGAATAGTTGCAGCAAAAAAGTTATCTATAGAAGGTGTGAGGAGAACAGGAAAGATGTCTAATCTCTTGTGGAAATGCTTGATGGTCAGTCCAGCGCTTTTAGGAGCAACATTGTTGGTTCCCACAACAGCGATGGCTGGTCAAAACAACAGCAACAATCAAGTTGTGAAGACAGAAGTTTCACAAATTAACAATAATCAAGAAGCTTCTTCATCAGTATCAGTATCAACAACTTCAAATACAACTGAAGTTACCCCCAAGCCAGAAACATTGGCTCAAGCACAACAAACTGAAGTCAATGTTTTGCAGCAAGTGAGCAGCTACAGCGACGAGGGGAAAAATTCTCAGTCCCAAGTGACATCAGTTTCCCAGTTCTCCGACGTGCAGCCAACAGACTGGGCTTTCCAAGCATTGCAGTCCTTAGTTGAACGCTATGGTTGTATTGCTGGTTATCCCAATGGTACGTACCGTGGTAACCGTGCTTTGACCCGTTATGAATTTGCTGCGGGTTTAAATGCATGTTTAGACCGGGTCAACGAACTGATTGCTACAGCAACAACTGACTTGGTCAGGAAAGAAGACCTGGCTACCTTGCAGCGTTTGCAAGAAGAATTTTCTGCAGAACTGGCAACCCTGCGCGGTCGTGTAGATACATTAGAAGCGCGGACAGCAGAATTGGAAGCTAACCAGTTCTCGACAACGACCAAACTCGTTGGTGAAGCAATCTTCGCTCTCAGTGATGCTTTTGGCGATACAGCAGGCAGTAACAACAATACTGTCTTCCAGAACAGGGTACGTTTAGACTTGCAAACCAGCTTCACAGGTAGAGACGTTCTGCATACCCGTTTGGCTACTGGTAACGCCAGAAGATTGGACCTAGGGACGCCTCAGTTCAATGGAAAAACCTCGGCTGAAGGCTTTCAAACCTTTAACCTTACCGGGGATGCCAGCAACACTAACGATATTGTCCTAGATTGGTTGGCTTACTATGTCCCCGTAGGACCTGCCCAACTTTACATTGCAGCCACTGGTGGTGTTCACAGCGATTATGCTGCTACCAACAACCCCTACTTTGAAGACTATGACGGCGGTAATGGTGCTTTGTCCACCTTCGCTTCGGAAAACCCCATCTATCGGATTGGTGGTGGCGCAGGTGCAGCACTTAACATCCCGTTTGGTAAGGGTGGCGGTATCCTCAAACCAAGTTCGTTAACTTTAGGTTACTTAGGGTCTGAACCGAATGATCCTGGTATCGGTTCAGGTATATTCAACGGTAACTACGCTGCTTTAGGACAGTTGAACTTTAATCTTGGTCAGCGGTTTGCATTAGCAGCCACCTACGTCCACGGATATCACGGTGCAGGTGGTGCTTTATTTGATGCCGGCGGATTCCAAGGGCAAAACGTCCCTGTAGTAGGTACTGCACAAGCCAACGCTCTCAGCACCACCAACGCATCTTCTAGTAACTCCTACGGTGTGTCAGCAGCATTTAGACCGAGTGACAAATTGTCTATTAGTGGCTTCGTTTCTTACCACGACGTCATAGGCTTCGGTAGCAATGATGACTACGAAGCTTGGAGCTACGGAGGTGGAATCGCTTTACCTGACTTTGGAAAGAAAGGTAACGTCTTAGGTCTATTTGCGGGTGCTGAACCCTACGCTCTTGGTAGACAAGGAGCTGGTAGAGATACACCTTTCCATTTTGAAGGCTTCTACAAGTATCAGGTGAGCAATAACGTCTCCATCACTCCTGGTGTTATTTATCTGACGTCTCCTGGTCAGAACAGCGACAACGATGATGCGATTATTGGAACTCTAAGAACAACCTTCACCTTCTAGATGGTTGGCAATTCCTAGAACATTTTGTGATTAAATAAATTGCTCCCCGCTTTACATACAGCGGGGCTTTTTATATTTTTGGGGCTTTACAGCGCTTTCCTGTAAGGTAGGGTACACAGATAAAGCTTCATCTGTTAAATTTAAAAAACCAAAACTAAAACCCCACTGGATAACCGGAGTATACTAGTAAAGAGGATAAGAAAAGTAAAAAATAAAAAATTATTTTGACTTTTAACTTTCTCTGTATCTCCTCTATTTTAAACCCATCACCTATTCTAAAAGCTGCTGTGGAACTATCGTGTAAATCAGAATACGGAATTCTTGCTCTATTAGAGCTAGCAATTCATTACCAAAGCGGGGAACCGCTGCAAATTCGACAGATTGCTGCACAACAAAATATACCAGACCGCTATCTAGAACAGCTGTTGGCGACCTTAAGGCGTGGAGGTCTAGTCAAAAGTCAGCGCGGGTCAAAGGGTGGTTATCTGTTGGCGCGAGAACCCTGGAAAATCACTCTTTTCGAGGTTTTGAGTTGTTTAGAAGGGTTAGATGTGCGCCCCTGTGAAGAAGATGTCAACCCTAAAACTCTAGACAGTGCTGTTGTAGAAGATATTTGGCAAGAGGCAAGACTTGCGGCAAACGCAGTTTTGCAAAAATACACGCTTGCTGATCTGTGTGAAAAACGAGATTCTCGACGACAGCTGGACATAATGTACTACATTTAGTCAATAGTCAATAGTCAATGAGAAAAGAAAGTTGTTAATTTTTATGATTGACTGTTGACTAATGACTAATAACTAATAACTAATGACTAGGAACTAAGGTATGCGAATAGCTCGTGATATTACAGAACTTGTTGGTCGTACTCCTCTGGTGCAACTCAACCGTATCCCTCAAGCGGAAGGTTGTGTCGCACAGATTGTAGTGAAGCTGGAAAGCATGAACCCAGCGGCTTCAGTAAAAGACCGAATTGGCGTGAGCATGATCAACACCGCAGAGGCAGAAGGGTTGATTGCTCCTGGAAAAACGATATTAGTGGAACCTACCTCTGGGAATACCGGAATTGCCCTGGCAATGGTAGCAGCGGCAAAAGGCTATCGATTAATTTTGACAATGCCTGAGACAATGAGCGGTGAACGAAGAGCAATGCTGCGGGCATATGGAGCCGAATTAGAACTCACACCAGGAATTGAAGGTATGAGTGGGGCAATTCGGCGGGCGCAGGAAATTGTTGATAGCACGCACAATGCCTATATGTTACAGCAGTTCCGTAACCCAGCTAATGCAAAAATACACCGAGAAACGACAGCAGAGGAAATCTGGGAAGATACTGACGGACAGGTGGATATGATTGTTGCTGGAATCGGAACGGGTGGTACGATTACAGGTGTAGCCGAAGTCATCAAAGCACGCAAATCAAGTTTTAAGGCGATCGCAGTAGAACCGGCAAATAGCCCAGTTTTAGCTGGAGGAAAACCAGGACCCCACAAAATTCAGGGAATCGGTGCAGGGTTCATTCCCCAAGTGCTAAATGTAAATATGATAGATGAAGTGATTTCTGTTACCGATGAAGAAGCGATCGCCTACGGTCGGCGTTTGGCAAGAGAAGAAGGGCTACTCTCTGGCATTTCCAGTGGAGCTGCTTTGTATGCCGCAATTCGAGTCGCTCAACGCAAAGAAAACGAGGGGCGCTTGATAGTGATGATTCAGCCGAGTTTTGGAGAAAGGTACTTAAGTACACCGTTGTTCCAAGACTTGGAGCCAAGGGTAGCAGTTAGCATCAGCTAACGATAAATTGGAAGAATGGCAGATAAGACGAACCACTACGAAACACTCAAAGTCAATTCCAACGCCAGCCAAGCGGAGATTAAGCAAGCTTATCGTCGCTTGGTCAAGATGTTTCATCCCGACAGCAATCAGGGTACATCAGATCCTGAGCAAATTATCCGCATTAATGCAGCGTATGAGGTCTTGGGCGATGTTCAAAATCGCCAAAATTACGACCAAAGATTGCATCAGCGATCTCAAAAAACGACCAGCGGTAGGCAACAGCGGGCAGCTGCAGCTCAAAAGCAATACCAGGCGACCCGAAAAACAGGAAGGGATGTGGATGAACAAATTGAGCAATGGCTGCACCTGGTTTATCAACCAGTAAATCGCCTACTGTTTAGCATTCTCACTTCCCTAAAGGAGCAAATTGAGAAACTAGCAGCTGATCCCTTTGATGATGTCCTCCTAGAAGAATTTCAGGATTACCTAAACGCCTGTCGAGACGACCTCCGGCAAGCGCAAATCACTTTTCGTTCTCTACCAAATCCCCCTACTTTAGCAAGAGCAGCAGCTCACCTCTACTATTGCCTGAATCAAGTTGGCGATGGGTTAGATCAGTTGGAATATTTCCCTCTCAACTACCACGAGAGTTACTTGCACGCTGGGCAAGAAATGTTCCGCACTGCCACTCATTTGTATCGTGAGGCACAAGAATCTGTGGGTGCGTATGTGTAGGGACTTTCAAATAAAAAAAATGCCAAATTTTCTTGTGGGATGGAGAGAAGTCCGAGGGTCGGTTTCCTCCGAAGCGCGTTAGCTCCTCGCGGAGCGAGGCTCGGAACTTCGGAGTGTCCCCACCCGTCCCAATATTCAGGGCGGGCTAGAAGCCCACCCCACTGCTCACGGGATAATTTATTTCTTGAAAATCCCGTAGTGATGATTAAAACAGTCAATAGTCAACAGATTTAGTTTATGCTGGAAGCAGTGAAAAGTTAAGAAATTTTAAGTTTTGCTCCCAGCTTACTCATGCAATGTATTGTAAATCGCCGCGCTCAGTTTTCAGCAAGTCATCGCTATTGGTTGCCAGAACTGAGCGAAGCAGAAAATATTGAGAAATTTGATGCTTGCTCAAAATTTCCCGGACACGGGCACAATTATGTCTTATTCGTCTCCTTAATTGGGGAATTAGATGAATATGGCATGGTTCTCAACTTGTCCGATGTGAAACACGTTATTAAGCGAGAAGTGACCAGCCAACTGGACTTTTCCTATCTCAACGATGTGTGGTCAGAATTTCAACAAACTCTACCCACCACTGAGAGCATTGCACGGGTGATTTGGCAACGGCTTGCACCCCATTTACCTTTAGTACGCATACAGCTTTTTGAACATCCTCAACTTTGGGCTGATTATTTAGGAAACGGCATGGAAGCATACCTCACTGTCAGCACTCATTTTAGCGCCGCCCATCGGCTAGCTCATCCTCGCCTCAGCAGCGAAGAAAACTTCGAGATTTACGGTAAGTGCGCTCGTCCCAACGGTCACGGACACAATTATCATCTAGAAGTGACTGTAAAAGGCGAAATTGACCCACGCACTGGGATGATTGTTGATTTAGGCGCTTTGAATAAAGTTATAGAAGATTATGTCGTCGAGCCATTCGACCACACCTTCCTCAACAAAGACATCCCGCATTTTGCCGAAGTCGTTCCGACTGCTGAGAATATTGCACTTCACATCAGTCACTTACTGCGATCGCCTATCCAGGAATTGGGAGCCAAGCTCTATAAAGTCAAATTAATCGAAAGCCCTAATAACTCGTGTGAAATTTACTGTACTGAGTCAGATCCTAACTCAGTGAACGCTGCACAGAATGAACCTGTGTTAGTACGCGTGTAGCTGGCTTCAAGTAAATAGCGATTCACATCCGCTCATAAGCATTTGAAAGGGGCGCTCTAGCTAGGCAGGCGGGAGTCCCCACACCATAATTTTTAATTTGGTGTGGCGGTGAAAGCCGTGTGAGTTGAGAAGCGTCTGCTGACCAATGCAAAGCGAGGGAAGGAGACAGCGCCGAAACGAGCAAACTCTTACGCTACTCAACAGGGCGATCTTGTTCTTCGATGTATTGCTTAAGTTGCTCCACCGTTACGCCGCCACAGGACGCAATGAAGTAGCCATTTGTCCATAAAACATCTTTTCGATAAAACTCATTGACCCGTTCCGCAAACTCTTTTCTAAGGTAGCGACTGGAAACCGTTTTCAGATTGTTAATGAGTTTGCTCGGTTCAGTTTGGGGGGTGTATTGAATCAGCAAGTGGGCGTGATCAACCTCTCCATTGAACTCGATTAACCGACCCTCCCACTTCTCCATTAGCGTTTTGAAAATTTCCTCCAACCTCGACAGCATTGGTTCATTGAAAATCTTCCGACGGTATTTGGGAGTTAACACTAAATGACACTTGAGGTCTGAAACGCCCCTTGCCTTATGGATAAAATCTTTGCTCATAGCATTGACACTAAGTATTTGGCTGGTGTTATGATAACACTAAGTCAAGCGTAAAGGTCGTAACGCAATGAAGACAACATTTCAGTACCGATTCTATCCAAACACTAAACAAAAACTTGAGCTGAATGAATGGCTGAGAATTTCTCGCTACTGGTATAACCGCCAATTGGGAGACAGGTTTGATTGGTGGGAGATGAATCGAACTCGTGTTGATGCTTGCCCCTTAGTGAGCAGCATTGCGGACTTACGCGACAAGCCAAACTTTTATGCTCAGAAGAAACAATTACCTATCCTGAAACAGGATTTGGTCAAAGTTTGGCATAGCGGCGAATTGCTTGATTTCTCTGGCGTGGATGCCAGTATTTTACAAGAAGTATCGAAGCGGGTAGACAAGGCGTTTGAGCGGTTTACGGTTGGAGATAGCAACGGCAATAAGTCAGGAAAACCTCGGTTTAAGACGGTTGCAGACTTCAAAACCATGACGTTCGCAGATGGTAAGGCAATCAAGATTTCTCTGGTTCGCAAGCACTGGATGTATATTCGACTCCCTAAACTGGGAGTTGTTAAAGTGCGAATGCACCGTGATATCCCAGTAGGTTTTACCGTCAAGCAAGTCAGTGTGACCCGGAAAGCTGACGGTTGGTTCATGCAAATCATGCTGGAAGACCCAACCGTACCAGAATTCAATCCTGATGAGGTCATCCCAACATGGGAAAATTCATTGGGGATGGATGCGGTGTTGCATGAGGATGTCTATTTGGCAACTTCTGAAGGTGAAAAATTGCCATCCTTGAAACCTCTGAGAAAGAATCAAGCAAAACTTGACCGGATATCGACGAAGCGGAACAAGCGGAAACGGGGCAGTCGTTCACGTCGCAAACTGGCAAAACGCGAAGCAAAACAACATCAACGCATTGCCCGTTCCCGCAAAGATTTTCAGTACAAAACCGCTCACCAATTGGTGAGAACTGGAAAGAAAGTCTTCTTCCATGAAGACCTTAACCTCAAAGGTTTAATCAAACGCAACAAAGCCAAACAGGATGAGGCGGGTACGTTTCTTCCGAATGGTCAAGCGGCTTCGTCAGGACTCAATAAATCTTGGTCTGATGCGGCGTTTGGCAATTTTTTCAAGACGCTGGACTACATAGCCGCAAAAGCTGGAGCAGTCGTCATTCCGCAAAAACCTGCTTACTCGTCAATGGTTCTGTGCTATCGAGATGAAATTATCTTCACCGAATGCGACATCAGAGACTATTGGGATGAGCAGCATTCTTTAAGGGTTGACCGCGACATCAACGCCGCAATCAACCTGAAAAGGCTTGGGTTGGGCATTTTCCCAAGCATAAAACGCCGTAGTGCGAAGTTAGCCGTAGTTGGAACTATGGATACTAGTACCACGAAGGAAATCCTTCATACCCTTCATCGGGCTGTTGGAAGCCTACCCTGTAATCTTTGATTCAGGGTAGGAGTATGTCACTTAAAAATATCGACGCTGTGCCCAACGTCGCAAAGAGCGATAGATCACCCATGCCAAAAGTCCAAGGCTGAGATATAGCAATAAGCGGCTAAGTGTAAATGATATGACATCAGGGTATAAAAGCTGAGACGGACTGAGGAAGCTCAGGCTTTTGGCTAAAAGAAACAGTCCAAAAAGAGCATTTCCAGCTAACATCAGGGTTAACAGCACCAACGCTTGTTGTCGGAGACGTTCCTTGGGTGTAGGACTAGAGATGAGAGCGATCGCGCCTTTGCCTTGCAACTTTCGCACTAACTGTTCTAGTCGCCAAAACATCCATACCAGAAACGGAAACAAACCGTAACTGAGCAAACGTAGTGGTATTGGATAGCGACCACTTATTGATAAAACATTCACTAAAGCATGACAAATCACAGCATTTAGCCAAGCCCTAGGAATATGCTGCTGACATCGATGTAAATAGATATTTGAGCCGATAGATATTCCTAGGGCATATCCCCAAGGGGCAGAAAACATGGCGTGAACTGGCGTGCTGATAATTCGCTCAACAATTGATCCTGTGCCATGAAAAAGGTAAACCCAATTTTCCTCGGCAGTGAATCCAAGAGCAACAGCTATGGTAAAGAGAAAAACAGAAGTGGGGCGAAAGCGGTATCGGCGTTGGAGATAGTAAGTCGGGAGCAAGACTGCTAGCAGCTTGCAGCCTTCTTCAATTGGACCGACTTCTATAAGTTGCCGCAGCATCACACCTGCAAAGACACGCTGCATTCTCTGCCAGTCAACAACATGATTGGCTACTGTTTCAAAAACCAATTCTAAGTTAAGAGCAACAAAACCAGAGACTGCTCCCAAGATAAAGAAAAACAGCAGCCGCATCAACAATGGAACAGATGCAAGGCGGTTATGGTAGTAAACCAGAAGCAGCAGCGGTGGTATAATTGCCCACAACAATTCCATGTAGACACGTAGTATGCTTTTATGATGTAATGAAAGTAGATGCTACATCTCTACATGAGCTATAACCGTGCGGTGGCGGCGGCTGTTAGCAGTGATGGTGGGAGCGTTAAACCCCGCCTCTATGATTGCTTGTTCAATATCGAAAGTGAAATATTCATCTAAATACGGTTCAGTACTTTTGAGCAGCGTCAAAATGTAAGGCGGCATTTTTTTATACGCTTCAGATTTAGGATTCATGTCCATTATTGCCAAATGCCCACCCGGACGCAGTAAACGCCGCGCTTCGGCAAAAATCTGCCGAGTCGGCGCTTGGGGAAGTTCGTGACACACCAGGAAAATGGAGATTAAATCAAACGAGGCATCGCTTAGCCCAGTGGATTCAGCAGCGGCATGAATCCAGTTGATATGAGCATCGCGCTGCTGAGTGCGGTATTGGGCAACAGCTAAGAAGTAGGGAGATAAGTCTAAGCCCGTAATTTTGGCGTGGGGATAAACTTTTTGTAGGGCAAAAGTACTCAAACCCACACTGCATCCCAAATCTAGGATATCTTGTGGTTCCTTGGAAATTTGCTGTTTGAGAATGTCGTGGTAACTTTGGCGTAGTTTGCGATCGCCCTGTGCGCCAGCACCAGGCCATATGGTAGCGTGAACAGTCTGTGCAGCAACTTCCACTTCTAGGGCGGCTTCCCAGCAGAGGTTACCTTTTTCGTAAGCGTGGAATGGGCGCAAGTAGTAGTCTGGGTAGGTGAACTGGGGGTTTTGTACTTTAGCCAAGTCAGTTTGCCAATCACGCGCTTGTAGCGTCTGGACTTCTTCGAGCCAATTTACCCCAATTTTTTGGGCGCGTTTAATCATCATTTGCCTTGCTTGATGCTTGGCTAGGTTAGCTAAAGGCTTGATTGCCAGTACCCCATTTACGAAGCGCGAAGCTAATCCCGGAGTATTTTTTACAGCCGTGTTCATCAGTAAAGTTGCTCAAACAATTTATCTACCTTTGGGAGCAGGAAAAAGCCTGCCGATATGAATCATAATCCACTACATGAGCCGTGCTTTGTTTTAGGCTACAAGAATTTTATATTTTTTAAACTGGGAATTGGGGATTAGGGATTAGGGACTGGGAGGATTATGGACGGGGATTCAATGCCGCCCAAATTCTGTAAGAACATCTTCCCAGTCCCCAGTCCAAGCGTCCCCTGCTATAGCAATCCGCGCAGGATTCGTGAAAAGCAAGATCCCCGACTTGTTAAAGAAGTCGGGGATCTGAGGGGATTTAAAGGTTAGGCAATTTTCACAAATCTGCGGAGGATTGCTATATTTTTATGTGACTTTTGCAAGAAGTCTAGAAAAAAAAGTGAGTTGGTTATCAAACAAACAAACCCAGTTTCTCCAAGAAACTGAGTTTGTTTTTGTTGAGATTTATAATTCTAGCATGAGGGATGGAGTATCTGCTCCTAATTCCCAGTTTTCGGCTTGAGTGCGAGCAACATATCCACTTGGGTGGTTGTTTTGTCGGGGCTAGTAGCAGTGATACCCAAGCCGCGAATAGAATTCATGATCGCACTTGTTTCAGGAGTCATCGGCTGTTGTTGTGCGGTGGCGAGACGATTTAACAGAGGTACGGTTTTGTCCATATCTAGGTAAAAGTATCCACCGTTGGGTCTTTGCAAACTGTTAGTAACGGTTTTGAAGCTATCGCTACCATCTAAAGACTGACCTTTACGGTCTGCGAGTGTTTCAGCGATGGGACCACCTATAGTGACAAATACAGAATCATTATCCAGCCAACCGTGTGCTAATAAAGCTCCTTGTTGAGGAATAAGCCATTCAGTGACTTCTTTCCCGCCGATATTTCTTTTGGCGACATTCACTGATTGTGCTTTGACGAGGTTATCGAGTTTGTCGAGGGTAGATTCAGCGGTTTTGCGATCGCTTGTATGAAAAACCAATGCTCCCCCAAAACCAACCTGTGCCAATACGCCTTGATTTGATGGAATAGCTGCAAAACCGAATTCTCCATCCATCCACCCGAAAATCTCTTTATCCAGGTCAATATTAACTAATTTGAGTTGCGATCGCGCTTGTTCAACTGTGAGCTTCAACTCAGGAGCATCTTTTGATTGTGCCACAAGCCCTGACCACCAACTGCTGATCCCGTTTCCGCTTAAAAGAGCGATCGTATCACCAGGGAATTGAGACACTACCTTAGCAGAACTATTTTGATACTGGTATGTGACCAATTGCGGATCTAACTTAGCAACCGCTTTCATCCGCACACCCGCATTATCAATTCCTACAGCCGCTACCATAGATTTCATCTGCTTCAACTGCTTCAGGGTTTCTGGCGGTATTGGGGTTGAGCGAGGATTTGCGGCGATTAATTGCTGTACCATGTTCCCATAATTAGGGACATAAATTTGTGCCAAGGTGTTATCTACATTGACACCGCTTGTCAGCATGCTGTTTGCACCTTCTTTACTGGCAAAAGAAGGTTCTCCTTTATAAGTGTCAATTGCATGTTCTACAGCTTGCTTGGACGGAGCAATGACAATATGGGTGTTATTCAAAACCGCAGTATAACTAGGTTCACTTTTACCAGTTGTTTCTATAATCTTTTCGCCTTTGTAGTCAGTTTCCTGTACCTTGACATCTTTTTGTGCCTTCAATTTGTTAGCAAAATTCAAGGCGCTCAGTTTATCCTTAATCCCCACCACCATTAGGATATTAGGTTCCTGTGACGCTTGCGGAGCATTCTGTGCAGCGGGTTTCGTTGGATTTGCGGGTAGCATGGCAATCATCACACCACCTACCCAAGGTTTTAAATCTTTTTCATAAGAAATGCTGTTATCAGTTGACAGGCTTTTATTTAGGTTCTCCAAACCTTGTCCAACTATCTTTTGTGCTTCCGGAGTGCCAAACTGCTGCAACTTTGCCCAAACTTTTGGATCAGTAGAAATGTAAGTTGCGGCGATTGCCTCATCTGGCACAATTTTAGCAGCACCCAGAGCGCTGGACATATCTCCAGAAGGTCCACCCTTAAAATACATATAAGCTGCTATTCCTCCCGCCACTACTATGGCAGTACCAACAGCAGGAATTAAAAATTTTGATTTACTCTCCGGCATTGTAAATATCCTCTTTTCCTCAACAAATTGTCCTAGAGGTGAGTAAAAACGTCCGAAGTGGAGTTTTTGGATCTACGACCCATCTCCACTAATTTATCGGGATTTACTGATAAAATTAGTACTTCTATCTATTACGTTCTGGCTATGACAGCGCTCCTAGTATGACTTCAAAGGGGTTAAGAGCAAATCCGTAAACAATTTGTTTTTTCTGTGAAGAATATATTCCTTTCGACAGTTGCAAGTTATTCTAACTTAATATATATTGTCAGGTTCTGATTAAGAAATGTTAAATGCTTAAGACGTAAGACACTCAATGTCAAAAGACACTTAATGTCAAAAGACAACAGTGTACAAAATATTTCACGGTGTATCGTGGGTTGATCTGGAATTTCAGGCGATGAAGCTGTTTTTCCTCATAACATCAACAAAGAATTTTCAGGGTTACCAAGATTCAGTAAACATCAATGTCGCAGTATTATTTTGATACAGAGAATAGTCGGTATAAATCTTTTGAATTACCAGGGGCAAAACCGCACTACAATCCTGACCGTCCTGGACAGGTAGAGCATATTTTTCTGGACCTCAGCCTGGACATAGATAACAACAGATACCACGGCAGTTGTAGCATAACACTGACACCAATCAGCAACGGTCTTGACCGTTTGAATTTGGATGCTGTCAACTTAGACATTCAATCGGTGCAGGTGGATGGAAAAGCGCAAAAGTTTGACTACGACGGACAACAGTTGTCTATCCACCTCGATCCACCCACACAGGTGGACAAGCGAATTGTCATTGCTATTGCTTACTCAGTAGACAAACCACAACGCGGTATTTATTTTATCCAACCAGATAAACACTACCCTAATAAACCCTCCCAAGTCTGGACACAGGGAGAAGACGAAGATTCTCGCTTCTGGTTCCCATGCTTTGACTACCCAGGACAACTTTCTACTTCTGAAATTCGCATCCGAGTTCCTAAACCCCTAATCGCGATTTCCAACGGCGAATTGATTGCGACAGAAGAACAAGGTGATGACAAAATCTACCACTGGTCACAACAGCAAGTTCATCCCACCTACTTGATGACTTTAGCAGTAGGCAAGTTTGCCGAAATTCGCGATGAGTGGAACGGTATACCTGTCACATACTACGTTGAAAAAGGTCGCGAGGAAGATGCCAAACGTAGTATGGGCAAAACTCCCCGGATGATAGAGTTTTTGAGCGAAAAATATGGCTATCGATACCCTTACCCCAAATACGCCCAAGTGTGTGTTGACGACTTCATTTTTGGGGGAATGGAAAACACTTCTGCTACACTGTTAACTGATAGATGTTTGCTGGATGAAAAAGCCGCATTAGATAACCGGAACACAGAAAGCTTAGTCGTCCATGAACTGGCGCACCAGTGGTTTGGTGATTTGGTGGTGATTAAGCACTGGTCCCATGCTTGGATTAAGGAAGGAATGGCTTCTTACTCCGAAGTCATGTGGACAGAACATGAATATGGTGGCCAAGAAGCAGCATACTATCGTTTACTGCAAGCTCGTAGTTATCAGGCTGAAGATAGCGGTCGCTACCGGCGTCCAATGGTCACGCACGTTTACCGCGAAGCCATTGAACTTTATGACCACCACATCTACGAGAAAGGGTCTTGTGTTTATCACATGATTCGGGCGCAATTGGGAGAAGAATTGTTCTGGAAGGCAATTCAGACATTTGTACAGGATAATGCCCACAAAACCGTGGAAACAGTAGATTTGCTGCGGGCGATTGAAAAAGCAACTGGGCGCAATCTCTTGTTCCTCTTCGACCAGTACGTTTATCGTGGCGGTCATCCAGATTTTAAAGTCGCTTACTCTTGGGATGCAGATTCAAATCTGGCTAAGATAACAGTGACTCAAACCCAAGCAAATGTAGGAAATAGTAGTGATTTATTTGATTTAAAAATTCCTATTGGTTTTGGGTACATCCAAAACTCACAACTGACAACTGACAACTCACAACTGACAACTGACAAATTTACAGACGCGCCATCCGAGAGTTCTACAACCCAGAACCCAGAACTCAGCAAGAATTCGACACTCAACACTCACAACTCAGTACTCAAGACTTTCACAGTGCGGGTGAATGAACGCGAACAAAGCTTTTACTTCCCTCTTGAGGAAAAACCCCAATTTATTAGCTTTGATGTGGGGGATCATTTCCTAAAAACGGTGTCTTTAGAGTACCCAGTACCAGAGTTGAAAACCCAGTTGGAATTTGATCCCAACCCCATCTCCCGCATTTTAGCAGCGGAAGCTTTGGCGAAAAAAGGGAGTTTGGAAACTCTAAAAGCCCTGTCTGCTGCACTCAAAAATGATCCCTTCTGGGGTGTACGCGTTGAAGTGGCGAAACAACTGGCAGAAATCAAGCTGGATCAAGTCTTTGATGAGTTAGTTGCTGGATTGAAAGATCGGAATTCTTATGTGCGGCGTGCTGTGGTGGAAGCACTCGCAAAAATCAAAACTCATGAAAGCTATAAGGCGTTGAAAGAACTGCTGGAGGTGGGAGATTCCAGCTACTATGTGGAAGCCGCAGCGTCTCGCGGTGCTGGGGCGATCGCTGCTGCGACAACAGAAGAAAAACCAAAGGAAGAAAAGGTTATTAAGCTGCTGAAATCTGTCTTGGAAGAAAAGGCGGGTTGGAATGAGGTGGTGCGGATTGGTGCGATCGCAGGTTTAGCCGAACTCAAAACTTCAGAAGCTGCTTTAAATCTCCTGACAGAATATACAAAGCAGGGTGTACCACAACCCTTGCGTTTAGGAGCGATTCGCGCTTTAGGGAAGATTTCTGTTGGTCAAAGTAGTGTTAATGTGGAACGGATTTTAGAGCGATTAACAGAAATTTCTAAGGATACGTTCTTTTTAACTCAATTGGCGGTAGTCACAGCCCTCGGACAAATGCAAACCCCCAAAGCAATTGGGATTTTGCAAGCTTTGGCTGAGCAAACACCTGATGGACGCGTACGCCGCTATGCTGAGGAAGAGATTTCCAAGGTGCAAAACAATATTGGCTCCGAAAGTGCTATTCGTCAGTTACGTTCTGAACTTGACCAACTCAGACAACAAAACCAAGAACTCAGAAGCCGCTTAGAAAACTTGGAAGCTAAATCCAAGTAGGGATAAACACAATAACCCTTCTTTGAAAGCAGATTGCACGCGTTAGGGAACATTGCTGTGCCTTTACGCGTCTTTCCCTATTTGGGCGTAGACAGTGATGTTTACGTCCTCTTTTACATTTTTATTTCTTAAAAGATTGTAAAGTTTCTTTACACGTAACAAGTATAAAAAAACCTTTATATCATAAAAATATTACTGGCTAGATAAAATTTATACCTAAAACTATAAATTTTTTGTAAAGATTACATTGATTGAGTGAAAATTGGCTACAGAAATACTACGATTTGATAAGTGTAATTAAGCTTCTGTGTAAAAATTACATAAAAGCTGTGTGCCTTTTTAATAAGTAGAAATGCTTCTCCGTGTTTGTACGAAATTGTCAGAGCCCGAAAAATGTGTCAAAAATGTGTAAACCCATGCTGACGATTTTTTTACCAGTTCATTCTTCGGAATATTTCTATCGGAGGAATGCGTACACTCATAAAAATCTTTAATCTGTAGGAGGGCATTTTTAAAGTTTTTTTGAGTGTTTTTGAAAATTGAAATACATTTAAGCTTTTGCACGCAAATTGTGCAGGGTAGTTGCCATGCGTAAACCTGTTCTCACGATTTTTTACCAGTTCAATCCTTGGAACGCCACAATCGGAGGTATACAAACACTCATCAACACCTTTATTAAGTACGCGCCAAGCGAGTTTCAGGTAAGACTCGTAGGAACAGGAGTCGATCCAAAAAAGCCTGTTGGTAAATGGCAAGAAGCAGAATTTGCAGGCAGAGAAATTAGTTTTCTACCTTTATTTACATTGCAAAATGACAATGTTAGAAACTTAATACCAACAACACTCAAATATACTGCTGCTCTTTTAGGGCGTGACTTTGCCTCTGACTTTATGCACTTTCACAGAATAGAGCCAACAATAGCCGCCATCAATTGGCAGGGAGAAAAAACTTTATTTATTCACAATGATATACGGACGCAAATCCAAGCTACGGGTAACAAAAAAGCCATTCTTTGGCGAAGATTTCCCGCTGCATATTTTGCTCTCGAAGGTTTGTTAGTTGGCCAGTTTAGCCAAATTCTTTCTTGTAATACGGATGCAGCACAGTTATATAAGCAACGTTATCCTAGCTTGCAAGACCGTGTTGCATACATTAAAAATTCTTTCGACAACGAAATTTTTTATCCGTTAACAGAAGATGAACGAATAGTAAAAAGAAAGGAACTGGCATCTCGGCTAGGTGTGGATGAGGAAACACGTTTTGTTTTATTTGCTGGTCGGCTACATCCTCAAAAAGACCCGATTCTGTTGGTACGTGCATTTGCTGCTTTAAACGAGCCTAATGTTCACTTACTGATAGCGGGTGATGGCGAGTTAGGGGCAGAAATTTGTGCAGAAACTGCTAAATTGGGGATTTCTCATAGGGTAACAATGCTTGGAGCCCTTACCCAAGAGAAGCTTGCACAGATCCATCGTGTCTGCAATGCTTTTGTTCTAAGCTCTGCATACGAAGGTCTACCTTTGGTAGTTCTTGAGGCGCTGGGGAGCGGAACTCCTGTAGTTACAACTGAATGTGGTGAAACCCCAAAATTACTGACGAAAGACAGTGGGGTTGTTTGTTCCGAACGATCGCCCGCGTGCATAGCAGATGCTTTACGCAAAGTGCTGCTGCATCCAGCAGATTATCCCACTCAGTCTTGCGTACGGGCTGCAAAACCTTATGCAGCTAGCACAGTCGTTCAACAAGTCTACAGCGAAATGTGGAATCGCTGGGAACAGCGAGCTAGCACAGTCGCTGTTCGGGTATGAGCGTTGCTGACGCTCAAAGTAGATACAAAAAACATAGTTCTTGGGGGAGAGGCAATCATGCTTTTTTAAAAAAAAATGAAAATTGAAACAAAGGCACGGAGCTTTTTTGTGTTCCCACCTGCTGTGTTCTTGTTTCAATCTCTGTAACTAAAAACAATTTAGTTACAAATTATATAAGTTTAACCAGAGCAAAACCAGCACAACGAAACTCGTATGAAAATTGCTGTAATTGGTGCAAAAGGTCTACCGCCCAAACAAGGTGGCATCGAACATTACTGTGCAGAAGTTTATCCTCGCATAGTCGAACAAGGACATTCTGTTGATTTATATGCCCGCTCCTCTTACACTGACTGTTCCTGGCAGGACCGTTATGACTATCAAGGTGTGCAAGTTATCTCATTACCAGGTTTGCCTTTGAAAGGAGTCGATGCTTTTGCTACCTCGGCAATAGGAGCAATTGCAGCCTCTGCTACAAAATACGATATCATTCATTTCCACGCTCTTGGTCCATCTTTATTTACTTGTTTACCAAGACTTGTCAACACTGCAAAAATTGTCGTGACGTGTCAGGGGTTAGATTGGCAACGTGCCAAGTGGGGCAGTTTTTCAACTCGCGTGATTCAATTAGGGGAGAAGGCAGCAGTCCGTTTCGCCCACGAGTTAATGGTCGTATCAGATGCGCTCCAAACCTACTTTTGGCAAACTTACGGCAGAAAGACTGTCTACATCCCCAATGCTCCAGCAAGCTATGGTGAGTCAGACCCGAATTTTGGTTACGGGACTCAACTAGGTCTTGAGCAAGGACGCTATATGTTGTTTCTGGGCAGATTGGTACCAGAAAAGCGCCCCGACTTGCTGGTTGACGCCTTTAGTGCATTGAACCCACCTGGATGGAAACTCGTTCTGGCTGGCGGTGTGAGCGATACGAAATCATTCACCTCAGAACTATTAGAAAAGGTGGCAAATAATCCAAATATTATCTTTGCAGGCGAACTTCGCGGACAACGCCTTTGGGAAATTGTCCGGGGAGCAGGGTTGTTTGTCCTTCCTTCTGATGTAGAGGGACTCCCTCTAGCAATGTTAGAGGCGATGCAGGAAGGTATCCCAGTCGTGGCAAGTGATATTCCTCCTCACAAGCAATTGATTAGTGGAGCTCGGGGCAAGCTGTTTGAAGCTGGAAACCTGAACTCTTGTATTAGTACGCTCGACTGGGCAATTCATCACCCCCAAGAACTAAGAGTTATGGCTGTGAATGCACAAAGGCATATACAGCTGAACTATAGCTGGGATCACATCACCTCTGAAACCCTGAAACTCTATACAAAACTTCTCAACTCGCCACAGCCAGTACATATCTCCGAACAACGCCAAACTGGGCTTGCTGAGGTTGTAGGCAAAAAATAGGTTGCAGTGTTCTTTGTCATAAGTCATTTGTTCAAATTGAATGACTTATGACTCACTAAACAAAGAGGGTATATGTGATGGAAAAAGGAATATCAAGTGTCATAGCAGTGCTGAGGCGGCGAAGTCTTCCCGCGATCGCTGCATTTGTTGCTGTCATTGGTGGGGCGATCGCCTACCTTGCAGTCACCCCAAGTAAATATGAAGCATCTGCGCGACTGATGCAGGACGACAAAAGGGTGAGCGTTTCGGAATTAGGTCGTGATCTGACCCAAGTCTCTTCCAGCGGACCAGGAATTAGTCCGTTAGCTGACCAAGCAGAACTTATCAAGTCGCAACGTGTTCTCGAACAAGCCGTTGCTATTGCTTTTCCTGAGATCAAAGGGAATTTACAAAGAAGCCCCGTATCAACTGCGGAACTCAGTCATAATCTCAAAGTCAAAATTGTCCCAGCAACGAATATTCTTGAGTTGAGCTATCAATCTAAAGACCCTCAACTTGCTGCCAAGCTGCTCAATGCCATTTCTCAGGCGATGGTTGAGGACAACACGAAAGCCATCAGTTCTGAGGCGACGAAAGTCAAGAAATTTTTGGAGGAAAAACAGGTACCCGAAGCTGATAAACAACTGCGACTAGCTGAAGCCACAGAAAACAAATACAGAAAACTCAGTGGTATTGTCTCGCTTGAAGAGCAAACAAAAAGCTTAGTGCAGAGTATAGCCACTGTAGAAGACCAAGAGCGTACTCTGTCTGCTCAACTTCAAGAGATCAAAGCCCGTGATGCATCCTTGCGGCAAATTACCGACGCCGGAAACCTGAACAAAGCCTATTCATCGGTTCGCAGCGGACAAGACGACGAAATCAAAAAGTTGCGAGCCAAGTTATCAGACGTAGAGAATCAGTTAATCGAAGCTCGTTTGCGCTTTACAGACGAGCATCCAAATGTGACGAACTTGGTTGGAGAACGCGACGCCTTGCGTGCCATGTATTCAGAACAAGTGGCTCGCGTCTCCCCTAAGGATCAAACCAGCTCCGCGAACAATTTCGCAGGTGATCAACTCTCTCAAGAACTGAACTCCAAATTTATCCTCAATAGCATCGAAGAGTCTGCAGTTAATAATAGGCTGAAACTTTTGCAGGTTAAAAAAGCCAACCTCCAAGCTCGCCTTTCACAACTGCCCATTACACAGCAAACGCTAACTGTACTGACTCGTAAACGGGAAGAAGCTGCTGCATCTTTGAAGTTCCTCCAAAGCAAACTTGAAGAAGCGCGTCTGACAGAAGCACAAAAAGTCAGTAACATTCGCGTCATCGAAAATGCTGTAGCACCATCATCACCATCTGAGCCGAAACCGAAAGTCATATTAGCGCTTGCTTCCGTCTTTGGAAGTATGCTAGCCGTCGGCGTTGTGTTGCTGCTGGAGATGATGGATAATACACTGCGCGATGCTTCCGAAGCTGAGGAACTGCTGCAGCTACCCTTGCTGGGAGTTTTGCCACGTCTACCTGCTAAGACACTTGTTCTTGAGCCAGCCAATCGATTCCTAGATAATATTGGCTTGGTTGAGCCTTACCGCACACTGTTTAAAACCTTGGAGTTTCGCAGCCCTGAACAAGTGCGGCTGATCGTTGTCAGCAGCCCTATTTCTGGGGAGGGTAAATCTGTAGTTGCATCACACCTTGCCGCTGTTGCAGCAATGCTGTCTTGGCGGACATTGATTATTGATGCAGATTTGCGCAGACCCGTACAACACACGTTATTCAACCTAACTCCCAAGCCTGGAATTACCAATGTCTTGGAAGGAAATGTATCCTTACTGGACGCCGTGCAGCCAACAGATATTGAAAACCTGGATGTGTTGACTTGTGGCGAACTGTACGGACGCCCCTCGCAATTGCTAGAGTCAATCGCGATGAAGTCTTTGGTGGCAGAAGCTGCTGAAAACTATGATCTAGTAATAATAGATACACCTCCTTTGAGTGCTTGTGCTGATGCGTCTACTTTAGCTCAGCAAAGCGATGGAGTTATGCTGGTTACGCGTCCTGGCTTCACGGAGAAGGAAATTCTCTCAAGAAGTGTATCAGAGTTAACACGCAATCGCATACCTATCCTGGGAGTTGTGGTGAATGGAATGACAAATCAGACGGAGAAGTATTTCCGCTATCCTATTCACGGTTATCAGCCTCGACTACCCAAATCTCAAAAGCGTTTGATTGGTGTAGGAGGTAGTGGTAAAAATTCTGCCAACCGTTCAAGGCAGAGGTAACAATGTTGACCAAACAACGCTCAAGTCATTCTTCTCGTCTGGGACTGTTGATTGGGTTAGCAGGTGTGGGGGTTGGTCTAGCAACAGGGTTCCTGATAGGAAGTACCAAACCTCTTTACTTGGGCTTAGCTTTGGGTGCAATACCATTTCTTTTTTACTTCTTTAGCAAGTTTGAACAAGCCGTTCTCGGACTTTTAGTCTTGCGTACCTCTCTAGACCCTTTCTCTGGTCAGCAGGTACCAGCGATGTTTGCTCTTGGGCTAGATGTTTTAACTTTACTTTACGTAACAGTTATGTTATTGAGAAGGCAAACCGTACGCACTGACCGCTTCTGGTGGTTCTTTGCTGGCTGGGTGCTCCTACAGGGCTTATGGGTGGTACTCCTCCCTTTAGGAGGCTTGGGATTGGGTGCTGGGTATTTGTCAGATAGCATCCGCGAATGGATTCGTCTTTTTTCATGGCTGATGGTCTACCTGTTGGTGATGCAGCTTAAAGACCGAATCCCTCCTCAGAAGGTTATCTCTGTGCTGTTCTTAGCTCTTATATCACCAGTCGTAGTAGCGTTGATGCAGGTATTCATACCTTCGCTCTTACCTCCCATTCTCTCAGCTCATAGCTATGATGTCGGTTCACTGGCATCTGAAGGTTCTCGAATCAGAGGGACGATTGGTCATCCTAATGGGTTCGTCACCTTGCTGTTACTGTTTATTGGTTTAACCTGGTGGAAACTCAAGCAATCAAGACAAAGCTTGCTTTGGTTGTTGTTGTTAGGCTTATTAGCCTTTTTTTATGTAAGTACTAAAGCATTATTTGGCTTGATGATGGTTGCTACCTTCGTTGTGGTTTTGGTTGCTCCCAGATTAAGCCCAGTCAACCTCATCGGTGGGGTCTTATTTGTGGTGCTTGTCCTAGGACTGTTTGCCAGTTCCGAGTTTGGACGAGAACGCTTGAGCTCGCTTGCCAACACACCTTTACTCAATCCAGATATCGATGTATCGCGAGCTATTCTACTCTCTGGGAGCGACAACAACAGTTTCAACTGGCGAATTTCCCAATGGTATTCATTACTAAATGCTTGGCGTCAGCAGCCCATTTTGGGTTATGGTTTGGGGTTGAGTACCCATTTAGTCAGTAATGGGTTGCTGCCTCACAATGATTACGTCCGGGCTTTAGTAGAAGGGGGGATAGTTGGTCTTGTGACTTTTTTGGTATTTCTCGTGGTTCAGGGTGTGCGTCTTGTTCAGCTTATGCTGTCGGCACCTCGTGGAAGCGCCCAACGTGATCTGTGTGAAATCCTGTTAGCTATTTTGCTAGCGATACCTGTAGGAATGATTACGGAAAACATCTGGAGTCATACCACTCTCTTTTTTTATTGGATGACTTTGATGGCAGTAGCAGGGTGGAATTGGAACGAACACCCTCCAGAAAGAAGTGCTGCTGTGTTGGTTAGCCCTGCAAGGCGTTTTTAATAATCAAAGAAATTGCGATTTTGAAGTTTATGTCAGCTAAAAGACTAAATCTCATTCAGGTTTTCCGAGGAGTGGCAGCAGTACTCGTAGTTCTTGCTCATACAGACCTCATATATAACCAAAATTTAAATCAAAATTTTTTGTTTAAAATCTTTACTTTTGGAGGGTCAGGAGTTGACTTTTTCTTTGTTTTAAGCGGTTTTATCATGTTTTATATTCACCAAAAGGATATTGGTCATAAAGATAGATTAGGGACATTTTTATTTAAACGATTTACACGTATTTATCCTCTTTACTGGGTCGTCTTAACAAGCAAGATATTTGCATCTTTCATATTTTCTTATAACTCTGCGACCAATGATCGTGGTATTGGGGAGTTTATTAAAGCGTTTCTACTCTTTCCCCAAGACCGAGAAATTCTTTCATCAAGCTTTCTTGGAGTGAGTTGGACACTCACGTTTGAAGTTTTCTTTTACCTCATGTTTGGGTTGTTGATTTGGTTGAAACCTAAATTTTCTTTCCCAATCATTGCTGCTTGGTTGTTGGGAGTCTTTTTCCATTTTATTGGTCTCATCAAATTACCTGAAGAAAATGTACTACTTCAATTGATTTTCTCGGATTACAATTTTGAATTTGTTTTAGGTTGCTTAACTGCCTATGTGTTGTTGAACCGAAAAATCAGCAATGGAATGCCGTTTATTTATTTGGGGCTTTTTCTTTATACTTTATCAGCTATAAATTATTTCTACAATTTTTTACCAGTCTCATCTGTTTTGACATTCGGGATTGCTTGTACACTGCTTGTTCTGGGTGGTGCTTCATTGGAACTGAGAAAAACTATTAACGTACCCAATTTTCTTTTATTTTTAGGCAATGCATCCTACTCCATCTATCTGGCACATGGTTTTTTCATCAACCATATGACAAAAGTTTTAAATAAATTAGAACTAGAGATTTTTCAAAACCTGCTAGTGTTAAACATTTTGGGATTTATTATTGGCATCATCGCAATCCTTTGTGGGTGCATTGTATATTTATATATTGAAAAACCATTGCTCTTATTTTTCAAGCCAAAAGCGGTTACAACCTAGCTTAAACAGATTCCCGAACTTTCTGAGCGTTGCCTATGGAGTAGTTTAAGGATGACCCAACAGATGACCCAACAAATTATTAGCTCCACCGATAACACCCAATTGAGGACCAGAGGTGAACGACCGTACCGAATTGTTCTAGTCCATCCCAGCGCCGGAGTTAACTGGAGTGGTGGAGCAGAGATTATGGCAATTGAGCTGAGCCGCCGCCTCAGTTCCTACTTTGAAGTAGAATTGCTCAGTGGCGCTGCTTGTGGACCCTTCAGCTACCCCATTCCATGTATTCCCCGTTCCCATGCCTTTCATGCTGTGCGCCACCCTTTGATTGCTCCTTTGGTGCGTGGTTTCACAAATCCTGAAATTGTGGTGGAACACCTGACGGGTTTCTTCCCTTGCTTACTCCGCTTGCTAACTCATCGAGCTGACCTAATCTTTCCCCATAATGATTATGCAGGCTTGGCAATGGCAGCCTGTGTAAGAGCGCTGACAGGAACTCCGATACTTTTTACCGAACACAATAGCTTAATGGGGAAAGGAGATGATGGTTCATTACAAAAAAATGGCAAATGCTTGCAGCGTAATCTTCGGTTTCGTCCAGATCATCTCGTAGTTTTCGATGAAGCCGCCGCCGAGTTGGCGCAGACTTTCCAACCAACGCAACCAATAAGTGTGATTCCTAATGGTGTAAATCTTGAGCAATTTACTCCTGAAGGTGGAAAGCTTGATGTTGATTTGCCCAAACCAGTGGTGTTGTGTGTTGCTTCGTTGAATTGCAAAAATCAAAAGCGAGTTGAATTAGCTATTCAAGCCGTGTCTCGCCTCAGCGACGTCAGTCTTTTGGTATGTGGGGATGGACCCGATCGCCTATACTTTGAGTCACTAGGTAAGCAGTTGCTGGGAGAAAAGCGGTTTGCCGTTCGCACCTTGCCATTTGAGCGAATGCCTGAAGTTTACCGCAGTGTGGATGCCTTTACACTCCCTTCAATTCACGAACCTTTTGGGCTTGTGTATTTAGAAGCAATGGCTAGTGGTTTGCCAGTTGTCGCTACTGATGATGAAATGCGGCGATATATTGTCGGTGATGGTGGTATTCTATGTGATGTCACCAAACTGGATATCTACGCAAATGCCATTAAAGACGCGCTTAGTGGTAACTGGAGTGTACGTGCCAGACAGAATGCTACCCGCTTTAGTTGGGATGCCATAGCATTGCGTTATCGCGATGTGATTTTAGAAACGATTTTGCAGTCCAAGAAAAAATTGCCGTTACCAACCCATTGAACACAGGAGTGTCATATGCCGAAAGTTTCTGTCATTATCCCAGCATACAATGCTATGGCTTATCTCCCAGAAGCTGTGGAGAGCGTTCTGAAGCAGACATTTACAGATTTTGAAGTGCTGATTGTTGATGATGGAAGTTCTGATGGAACTGTAGAGTGGGTTTCTCAAATAAAAGACTCGCGAGTTCGGCTGATTTCGCAGCAAAACCAAGGTTCATCTGGGGCACGAAACACAGGAATTACTGCGGCTGTTGGAGAATATATCGCACTTTTGGATGCTGATGATATTTGGGAGCCAACCAAACTCCAAAAGCAAGTCCGTTACCTGGAAGAAAACCCATCAGTAGGTTTAGTAGATACGTGGACAGTTTTAATTAATCAGCAAGGCAAGTCCACAGGGAAAGTTGTTGTTTCCGAAGCAGAGGGAGACGACGTATGGAAGCAACTTGTCCAGTTTAAACCGATATGCCCTTGTGATAGTACACCCTTGATTCGTCGCTCTTGTTTTGAAACGGTAGGGTTATTTAACCCAGAATTACCGTTTCTTGAAGATTTAGATATGTGGATTCGCCTTGCTTCTCAATATCGCTTTGCTGTAGTCAAAGAAGCCTTGGTTCGCTATCGCCAACATCCTGGTAGCAAGTCCACAAATTGTCAAGGAACTTTGGAAGCTTTTCGGACAATCATCGAGAAAGCTTTTGAGTCTGTACCCGCAGAATTACTGCCTTTAAGAGAGAAAGGATATGGTCGGATTAATCTCTACTTAGCGTGGAGAGCTATCAACAATAAAGATTACGATCAAGCACTTCATTTTAATCATCAAGCTATTGGTCATCATCCACAACTTATTTTTTCTTGGGACTTCATCCGCCAAACCATAGCTTTAACACTATTGAAAAGATTCGGTGATCAAACCTATGACAGAGTGAAAACACTTATCCAAGCCCTGCGGCGACGTAGATCAACAGCTAATGGGCAATGGGAAATAGGTAATGGTTAAAAGCTAACAGTTAAAAGCTAACAACTATAGCAATTCTGATTGACTCATAAAGTTATCTGAGTTTTCTTTTCTGTGCGTTCTCTACGGTTTGAAGAAAAAGTCAATCTATTATATGAAAGAGTTCAGAAGTATGCCCAAAGTTACTGTTATTATTCCGGCATATAATGCCATAAAATATCTCCCAGAAACTCTGGAGAGTGTTCAGAAGCAGACACTTACAGATTTTGAAGTATTGATTATTAATGATGGCAGTTCAGATGGAATTGTTGAATGGGCTTCTCAAATCACAGACCCGCGAGTCAGACTGATTTCACAAGAAAATCAAGGAACAGCAGCGGCACGAAACACGGGTATTGTTGAGTCTAAAGGCGAATACATTGCCTTTTTAGATGCTGATGATATTTGGGAACCAACTAAGTTAGAAAAACAAGCACAATGCTTAGACAATAATCCCTTGGTGGGTCTAGTAGATACATGGACTGCTTTTATACAGGAAAATGGCAAGCTTACAGGCTTAATCATGAAGCATGATAAAGAAGGTGATGTCTACAAGGAAGTTGTGGAATCATGTGACAGTTCTGTTTGCTGTGGAAGTTCACCCATGATTCGTCGTTCTTGTTTCGACACCTTGGGCTTATTTGACCGAGAGAGCTACATTGAAGATGTGGATATGTGGATACGTATTGCCACTCGCTATCACTATGGCGTGGTCAAAGAACCTTTGGTGAGATATCGTATGCACCCAAACAACAAATCAAAAGATTGCCAATCCATGTTCAGAGGTTTTCGCCAGTTAATTGAGAAAACCTATCGTTCTTTGCCCACAGACATTCTCTATCTGCGACCCCGAAGCTATGGTCGATTGTATGTCTTTCTCGCTTGGAGGTCTATAGATACACAAGATTACAAACAAGCTTTTCATTTTAGTCGTCAAGCAGCTGCACTTTACCCACAACTCCTTTTCAGTCCGCGGTTTATCCGCTTGAGTGTAGCGATCGCCCTGCTTTGGTTGCTTGGACCTAATGGATACGACAGAATACGGTCTTTTAATCGTAACCTACGCCGACGCTTGTTCGCTCGTGCTACATGATTCATAAAGAACTCAGAACTCAGGATTCAGAATCCAGAATTCTTCTGTGGGGAGATCCTGAATTCTGAATTTTGTGCAAATGTAAAACTTAATTCATTTTTGGAGTAGCCGTGGGATTGCGTAGTAAAGTCATCAAGGGCGGAGCCTTGATGGTCATACGTCAAGCTTTGGGTATCTTACTGAGCTTAATTGGTGTATTATTCATCACTAGAGTCATTGGACCGACCGAGTACGGACTTTATGGAGTCGCTTATGGCATTGTCAGCTTCCTCGGCGGGTTGGGTATATGGGGCTTGGATGTCTATTTACTACGTAAAACATCCAACCCAGACCAACAGGATTATGACCAAGTCTTTACCCTGTTGCTATGTATTAGCGGTGTCTTTACACTCAGTCTTGTCTTGGGGCAACATATTATCGCCCAGATGCTTAAGCTTCCAGAAGTAGCACCGCTTATAGCAGTCATGGGTTTAACATTACCTCTTTCTCTGTTAAATCTGCCCCTGACAATTAAACTAGACCGTGACTTAAATTTTCAGCGTGTAGCCTTCATTGAGTTAATCAGCCAAATTAGTTACTATGTGGTAGCGCTACCCCTTGCAAATCGAGGAGCTGGTGCTTGGGCACCTGTCGGTGGTTTGTGGCTGCAGCAAATAACTATGGTTGTATTGACTGTCTATAGTACCAGTCTTCGCCCGCGCTTGTGCTGGAAACCTAGTTTAATTCGGGAAATGGTGGCGTATGGTCTGAGCTTATCCTTTGCGGGTTGGCTTTGGCAGTTGCGATCGCTAGTCAATCCAGTGATTGTCGGACGTTTCGCTGGGGCTGAAGCTGTTGGCTTTGTGGCTTTAGCTATTCGCCTTGTAGAAATGCTTGCCTTTGCTAAGGCTGTCACTTGGCGTTTGGCTATGGCGGCGCTAGCTAAGTTAGAAAATGACAGAACTCGCCTACGCAAGAGTGTTGAGGAAGGAATGCGTCTACAAGCGCTAGCCGTTGGTTTACCGCTCGCAGGGTTTGCAATAGCAGCTCCTGTGGTATTGCCGCTCGTTTTTGGTAAAGATTGGACTCCAGCGCTGCAAATCTTTCCGTTGATTGCAATTGGCTATCTTGCCAATTCCATGTTCAATCTGCATTCGTCAGTCCTCTATCTGTGTGGAAAAAATCTTGAGGTGACTTGGTTTCATGCGGCACACATAGCGCTTTTTGCCGGAGGTGCCTTTTTGCTGGTACCGTACTTGGGGATGATCGGCTATGGCTGGGCTGAGATAGCTGCATTAGCTAGTTATATAGTTATCCATATATACACAGCTAAAGAGATAGGTAGTCCAAATTACACAGTAGCTCTTGGTTGGTTTACCATATCAATTGCTGTTCTAATTTTGAGTACAGTTAACGAAGCAGTGCGTTACCTGTCTTTTGTGTTACTACTGCTTCCACTGCTTTCAACGAAAGAGAGAAACAGCCTCATTGGCTATTTTCAAATTTTGAAATCTTAAAGGCTGTATATAAAGTCAAAGTCAATGTTGAATGAATATAGGAGTCATTGAGCCTTTCAAAGACGGATTTTTAGAAGTCATCCCTGAAGGTGAGGGGAGCGACTACTGGCAAATTGCCGCAATCCACATTAGTGGAGAAGTGTTTTGTCCTAGCCCCCGTATTTATCCATCCCAAGATGTGGCGTTTGCCAGGGCGCGGCGAATCTTTAATTGGATATGCAATCATGAAATCGAAACTCGTGGCTGGGGATGTTATTGCGAGGAATTGAATATGAGCTTGTGGCGTCAGCCGAAATCATATCCTAGTTGCTTATAACTCAATACGGTTGCTGTTAGTGATGTTAATCCTTAAAGATCCCCGAACCCCCGATCCTCGCGGGCTACATGTTTCCGCGACTCATTGCCGACGATACTGCTTCCAAGTTGCATTCAGTTCGCCTTCCATCCTGTTCCATAGCCACGTTGGGATAAGTGGGGCAGAAGCACGGGCGAGCTGATATTCGCTCATCAACTTGATAGCTTCTGATTCTTGGACACCTTGGCTTGCGAGAAGATTCTCGGTAGACTTCTCAATCTGCCCTGCCTTGAGGCTGAAATTGTGGTAGCCCAAGACTGATCGAAATAGATTTAATGAGAAAACTAGGGTCAGAACGGATGTCACAATCCGTCCAAGACTTGACAAAGTCTGCTTGTTGTCAATGGCTTGAACACTAATGAGCAGAACAAGCACTGCACTTGCGACCAATAAGCAAGGAAGCGCAAGGTAATAGTTCCGCATTCGCTCTGACAAATGCTTGCTCCACCAAGCCGATTCCTGCAAATTTTCCAGCGCCCGTGTTGTGCCGGGGGGTTCTTTACTAGCGAAATACTCTTCAGATAAGGCTTTTGCAATCACAAGCTTATCAACCTTCGACGGACTCCGCATCAGCAAGTCTGAAAGCTCGGCACCTGAAATTGCCCAGTCAAAAGAATCGCGTCCGTCTAACTTCCGTAGCCAAGCTTCCGCTATACCCTTGTGGGTATCTGATCGCCACGCCAGCCAATCCGCCATCATTGCCAGCATAAACACGAGCACTGGAGCATACGCTGGCACTAACGGTAGCAGAACTGTTAGAACACCAACTAGGAACCCTGCCAGTTTACAGACGAGGGAAAACCGTGCCCATCGCTTCGCTAACGTGAAGTACACCTGACAGAGCGCTCGTGGATTGTGCTTTACCTGATTACTACTGTTAGCCATAATCTGGAAACTCCGACCCGAAAACTTTTTTCCACCAATAAATAGCGGTCTTCTGGTCATTTTTAGATTCAGCTATTATTGCATGACTTGCGTGGTTTGCAGCATTTCTAAGGGCTGTGATAATTTTTTGCTTGGTGTCCCAGCTAACGTTTGCATCTAATGCTTCACCAAGCCTCTTTGGATCGGGACAGCTACTGATTATGAAGGAACTGCAATGCTGGAAGAAGTATTCAAGTGCTGCTGGATAGCTAGTTATTCTAGGGGCATACTGGAAAGTCTTAACTACGAGTGTCTCAAAGTAGTAAGACGATAGACTAGGCTTATGTTTCCTTTCGTTCCAATACTTCAGTAATCGCAGAACAGGCAAAAGTTCGCCTTTATGCTGAGTGTTTACTGATGTAATGCTTTGAGCATCTATTTTTGGATTAGTTCTAATCCAGTTGCCATATCCATCTGGAATTAAGAAATGAGTAACCTTATCGCGATAATCGTGGATAGGAATTGCTGGTACGATATCAAAGATCCAGGGATGGGACTTGAGATTTAGAGTCACTGCCTGCATTCGTCTATTTTTGTCAGCTTTCAGATAATTGGTTACATAAGCAAGATGATGCTTAATCCGATTCAAAATCTTGATTGAGTTGACATACCCCTTATTATCTGCGAATGCTTGAAGAGGAGAACGAGCATCTGTAATTTTTACCCGACAAACTGCTGTCATGTTGACTCCATAGCCGGATGCCTTCTGTTGATAGGAAATCTCGACATTAATTCCCCTTCCGTTTAGCAGGAGCAAGATATCGATGTCATCTAAGGGGCGAATCTTTGTCTTTCTAGCAAATGAGCCAAACGGAATATAGTTACCCTTCAGTGGTGGGAAATCCGAGTGATTCTTGACTAGTTTTTTAACTTGCTTAAACAAGTAGTCACGGCTTGTACGTCCTTTCTCTGTGGTTGACCGCTCTAAGTCAACAATCTGGGATTGAAACTTCTTAAATGCAGCTTTAACTGTGCTAGCTTTTAGGTCAAGGTTAGCTTTCCGTCCTGACTTTCTATCAACTTCCGGTTCGCTAATAAATTTATTTTCAAAGCTACTTTTTTTCTTCTTCTGTCTAGTCTTTGCAGTGGAAAATTTAGCTTTTTGGATTGGTTGTACCTTGGATTTACTGAGACTTTGAGATCCTGTTGAGCTAGCTTTGCCAGCAGAAAACGTAGGCTGTTCAGTCGGTTTTATGTCAGTCTGCTCGACTACTTTTTGAGTGCGTTTATTTGTTGTTGAGCTAGATTTACCAGCAGCCTTAGCTCTTTTAGTTGGCAGTACTTTTGTCTTACTGTTTGCTTGTTTAGTTGGCTTGATTGTCGTTGAACTGGCTTTTGCGTTTGGACTCTTCACCTTTTTAGTTGCTTGTGTCTTAAGAGCAGGATCGTCGGTCTGTTTGGATCTAGCTCTCTTAGCAGTGGACTTAGCATTATTAGCTTCCTGTATCTTGGGTTCAATGACTGTTTTTTTTGAACTAGCGGCAGTGCGAGCCTTGGACTTTTGGCTTTCTGCTTTTGTGTTAGATTTACTGACCATTTTTTTGTAAATGGTGATGCTCTGGATTTTCAAGCCGAAGACTAAGATAATGAAGAAAACTGAAGGAGTGGGCTATGAGTGTAATACCACCCCTTCAATAAACCAAACCTAAAACCTATACCGAGTTGCGTTCAATTGTGGAGATTGAACGCAATTTGGTATTAGTCTTCTTTACGAACACCTTTAAAAGGTTCTCCGTTTTGCTTCACGTCTATAAAGCGTCCGGTTTGAGCATCACGCTTCACCCATTGTTCGGTCACAGGGTTGTAAGCTTGGCTGCGGTTGTCCACAGCACCACGGCGATAACCCTTGCCTGTATTCTTTGCCATATCTTTATCACCTCCTTCTGTTGAATGTAAAATACCTTTGACATTTTCTAGTATAATTAGAAAAAACTAGGTCAACAAGTTTGACATTTTTTTGAGACCTCTAGCGATGCTCCGTTAGGAGCCGCTACGCTAACGCAGGAAAGAATCAGCCATGAAAGAGATCATTGCTGCGAACTTGATCCGCTACCGTAAAAGTCTAGGCTTGTCTCAAGAGCAACTTGCAGAACAAGCTCGGGTAACTCGCCAGAGCATCAATAACTACGAGAACGCCAAAACTTTACCAGACAGCAAAATCCTCTCTGCTCTGGCGAGTGCTTTGGGCATAACACTCGATGACTTGCTACGCTCACAAGGTGAAGGACTACCCAACTTCCGGTTCCGCGCTCATGTTTCCTTTGACAAAAATGCCCAGTTTGCAGCCCAAGTGCTACGAATGCTGCAAACTTATAACGCCCTAGAACAAGCCGTTGGCTTACCAAGCTACACCCCAGAAAGTACACCTTGCCATCAAGTAGAAGGTAATGAAAAGCACATTCAGACAATAGCTGCTTTGTTTCGTCATCGCCTTGGCTTGGGAGATGCTCCCATTGCCAACCTGTTTCAGTCTGTAGAAGAAATCGGTTTAAAAGTTTTACGCCAGCCCATTCCCATTAAAGATTTCTTTGGTCTTAGTGCTTGTAGTGATATTGAAGGTGCTTTTGTTTTGGTCAATACCCATAATATCACCATTGAACGTCAATTGTTTACCCTTGCACATGAAATTGGACACCTTATCTTCCATCGCGTAGAGTACCAAAACACTCTAATTGAAGAAGGAACCAAAGAAGAAGAAAAAGCACGAGAAAAAGTAGCTGATTACTTTGCTAGTCATCTACTAGTTCCCCAAGCTGAATTTGAACGGATGTATGCACTTACCCAAGATATTGTCAAACTCAAACGTCATTTTCGGGTGAGTTACCTAGTCGTCTTATATCGTTTAGCGCAAATGGGAATAATTGATTTTGCTAAAGAGAAAGCCAAAATATGTGGAATTTATAAAAAGCAACATGATGGTGCAACTTTGCAAAAATCAATGGAATTACCACCAGCCCTAGCATATGAGGATTATCCAGAAAATGAACGTTATGAATTTCTAATTTGGCAGTCCTTAAAATTGGGCAAGATTTCAGAGATGAAAGCAGCAGAACTTCTCAACTTAACTGTTGAAAAACTGCGGGTGCGTCGTCAAGAAAATGAGGTTTATGCAGTCGCTTAAGGGAACAATTCTTGACGCAACGGCACTCATTGATTTTCGCTGGCTGAACGAGTGGGGGTGGCTACAACAGCACTATAGCCCGTTGTACATTGCCCAGGAACTTCTAGATTCAGATCAACTGGAACCCCCAACTCGTCAAGCTGCTAACCAATACTTAACACCTCTGGCTCTTTCCACAGAAGAGATGTTTGCCAGTTTTCTAGAATTTAGCGTTAGAACGCCCCTTTTGAGTGTCGCGGATCGATCTACAATTGCCATTGCCCGTCATCAATTGCTGATTTGTGCTAGTGATGATGGGCTAGTTGTTGAAATCTGCAAGGCATACGGTGTTACCTACACCCGAACACTGCGGTTATTAACTGAGATGGTAGAGACAGCACACAAAACAGTGATAGAGGTGACGGCAATGGCTGATTCATTAATCAAGGAGCGGGGTAAACACATTTCTCCCAAAGTTTTGACAGATTGGATAACAAGTTTACAGAAGTATGGCACGAGCTAAAAAATCAAATGTGGTTAAACTAAGTGCTTTAGATGTTATCATGGTTTCGTTTTGGGAGAGATGCTAGGAGGAGTGCCATATAGCAATTCGCCATTCTCGACGACATACTTTAAGGGAATTTTTGGGTTGTTAATGTCCTTCCCTCCATCGTTGTACCACTTGGTTTCCCACAAAGTATAAAACGGCTCTAAAATGGCTGGTTTGAGACGATAAATCGCTTGTATTTCAATATTTTTGTAAATGGCAAAAATCCAATCTACCTTACGATATTTGTTAAGAATAATAGGGTTCATATGGTGGTGGGTTGAGAACCCTTTCGTGAGTTCAATATTGATTGATTTTAATTCGTATTCATTTCCATCCTGATCAATGGCGTCGTTCCCCTCTCGCCCCGGAAGGACAGTCAAACCAAGTATCAGCAGAACCTGCAATAATTTGCCACCATTATCCTGAAAAATGTCGTTAATACCGTGCTTCGATGCTAATTCTTGATACTGCTGTATGGCAGGAAACAGTATCTCCAGCGTTTCTAGGTCAGGATGTGGTTTTAGCACTCCTTGTTCCTCCCTAGCAAATCCACTGATTTTAAATCTAACGCTGTAGCAATCCGTTCAATATTATCTATCAATATGTTCCTTTCACCTCGATCCACTAAGCTAATGTAAGCGCCGCGCAGCCCAGCCAGTTCTACCAGCCTCTCCTGTGACATGCCATGAGCCTGCCGTGCCTTCCGTAGATAGTCCGCAAATAACTTCCTCATTTTAGTAATTGTTTTTTCTTCGGTTATATACCGAAATTGCTCTATTGACGACTTTACGTCTACAGACTATAAGTATCATTTGTGATGAACCCAATTGTGCGCTTACAAGGCATAAAACCTGCTTATTTCACTAGTAAAGGAGCTGCCTACTGTGGTGACTCCCGTGAACTCTTACAAAAATTACCAGACAGTAGTGTTAACCTAGTCGTTACCAGTCCACCCTTCGCCCTTCAGCGTAAAAAAGAATACGGCAACAAAGAGCAGCACGAGTATGTGAACTGGCTTGCCGAGTTTGCTACACTCGTTTACAAAAAGCTGCGTGACGATGGCAGTTTTATTGTGGATCTGGGTGGAGCTTATGAAAAAGGGGTTCCTGTCCGCAGCCTATATAACTATCGAGTGCCAATACGCTTTTGCGATGACATTGGCTTTTTCCTGGCAGAAGATTTTTATTGGTACAACCCGTCCAAGCTGCCCAGCCCTATTGAGTGGGTCAACAAACGCAAAATACGGGCTAAAGATTCGGTGAATACTGTTTGGTGGTTTAGTAAAACAGAGTACCCCAAGGCTGATGTAACAAAAGTCCTGACACCGTACAGCGATCGCATGAAGAAATTGCTGGAAGATCCAGACAAGTTTTACAAACCAAAAGTACGACCTTCTGGTCATGACATTGGTAAAGCCTTTGCCAAGGATAACGGTGGAGCTATTCCATCTAACCTGTTACAAATTTCTAATACCGAATCCAACGGTCAATACTTGGACGGTTGTAAGGCGGTTTCGGTTAAGCAGCACCCTGCCAGGTTTCCTGCCAAACTACCTGAATTCTTTATCCGTTTTCTGACAGATCCAGGTGATTTGGTAGTGGACATTTTTGCTGGTTCTAACACTACTGGTCAGGTGGCAGAAGCTGAAAATCGTCTGTGGTTGGCTTTTGAAGAACAGCCAGAATATCTGGCTGCTTCTGCGTTCAGATTTTTAACCAAAGAAAATACGACTTTGGAGATGCAGGAAATTTATAATCTCATCCTTGCCGGAGAATCGGTCGATTTGAACACTTATCACAAGCAAACTGTTCTCAGTTTTGATTCACTCTCATTGTGATTAGAATTAGAAACTTGTTTGTTGCACTCGTCAATTGTATGAAAATGAAACCACAGATGCACACAGATGGACACCGATGAATAAGTAGCGTTTCTCTCGTGTGTGTCTGTGATTGCAAATACCCTGAAAGCAGATTCTTGTAAGAATTCTAATGCTCAATAACTGCCTGTGGCGTAAATGGTAGTATATATAATTAGAAAAATTATGACACGCTTTTTGTTATTATATTATACATTATTTGTATCGATTTACCGTAAAATTTGCAAATTCTTCAAACATTGAGTTAGAAGTTGACTTTAACATTAATGGAGGTATGGGGTGACTCAGGGGCACAAGCAAAAAATTTCGTCCAAGGCAAGTCAGTTTACAGAGTCGGTCATTCGTGAAATGACTAGAGTGGCATTGCAACACAATGCCGTAAATTTGGCGCAAGGGTTTCCCGATTTTCCCTGTCCCCCAGAGTTGAAACAGGCTGCTTATGAAGCGATCGCAGGTGATGTTAACCAGTATGGCATTACTTGGGGCGATCGCGCTTTTCGTCACGCTCTTGCTGAAAAAGTCCGTTGGTATCTGGGCTTAGAAATTGACCCCGAACGGCACATTACTGTAACTTGTGGTTCCACCGAAGCAATGGCAGCAACAATGCTTGCTACGGTAGATCCAGGTGATGAAGTTATTGTGTTTGAGCCGTATTACGAAAACTATGGTCCCGATGCGGTGATAGCGAGTGCAACTCCGCGTTATGTATCGCTACATCCACCCGATTGGACTTTTGATGAAGCCGAACTACGCCAAGCATTCAATAACAACACCAAAGCCATCATTATTAATACTCCCCACAACCCAACCGGGAAGGTGTTCAGCCGTGAAGAATTAACCTTAATTGCCGAACTTTGCCAAAAGTGGGATGTGCTAGTTTTTACAGACGAAATCTACGAACATATTCTGTACGATGGAACTGAGCACATCGCAATGGCAACCCTCCCAGGTATGGAGGAACGCACTGTGACTATCAATAGTCTTTCCAAAACCTACAGTGTGACTGGATGGCGAGTTGGCTACATCTTGGCAAATCCAGAATTAACTGGCGCAATTCGTAGAGTTCATGATTTTCTTACCGTAGGCGCACCCGCACCTTTGCAACGAGCAGGAGTGGCGGCGATGCAACTACCAGAGAGTTACTACAAGGAACTGGCAATACTGTATCAGGAGAAGCGAGACAGTCTGCTTGAGATTTTAGATAAAGTCGGGATTCCATATTCTATTCCCAAGGGAGCCTACTACGTACTCGCTGACATCTCTCGCTTTGGCTACAAGACGGATGTAGATTTCGTCCTCTATCTTATTAAAGAGATTGGAGTTGCAGCGGTTCCCGGTTCCAGCTTTTTCTCTCAACCAGAGAAAGCTAGCAAATTTATTCGATTCTGTTTTAGTAAGAAGCCAGAAACTTTGGCGGTGGCGGGCGATCGCCTACTAAAATTGCAATCCATCCTACAAAGAGCAACCTAAACTCTTTAACTTTGCTCTAAGTTTTTGAACAAGGGCGTACTCAAATATCGCTCACCATAACTGGGCTGCACCATCACGATTAAACGTCCTGCATTCTCCGGACGCTTAGCAACTTGAACCGCAGCCCACAAAGCAGCACCAGTCGATATACCTGAGAGAATTCCCTCTTCTCGTGCCAATCTGCGGCTGTATTCAATCGCCTGTTCATCAGTCACCCGAAGGACTTCATCAACGAGTTCTATACGCAACACGGGAGGAACAAACCCAGCTCCAATGCCTTGAATTTTGTGTTCTCCTGGTTTACCACCTGTGAGTACGGCACTGTTAGCTGGCTCAACTGCGATCGCCTGAAATTCGCTTTTGCGGGACTTAATTGCTTCAGCGACTCCAGTAATTGTACCTCCTGTACCAACGCCAGCAACTAAGATATCAACTTGCCCATCGGTGTCTTCCCAAATTTCAGCAGCTGTTGTTTCTCGATGGCTTTTGGGATTGGCACAGTTACGAAACTGCTGAAGCATATAGGTATCTGGTGTGGTAGCAACAATTTCTTTAGCACGAGCAATAGACCCAGACATACCTTCAACTCCTGGTGTCAACTCCACCTCTGCCCCATACCCCATCAGCATTAACTGCCGTTCCGTACTCATTGTATCTGGCATTGTTAAGATTAAACGGTACCCTTTGGCTGCCGCAACCATCGCCAGAGCAATGCCCGTGTTGCCAGAAGTGGGTTCTACTAAAACTGACTTTCTCGGGCGAATTAATCCTGCTTGCTCAGCAGCTTCAATCATGCTGATACCAATTCGGTCTTTGACTGAAGCTGATGGATTTAGCCCCTCTAGTTTGACCAAAATCTGGGCAACACAGCCGTCAGATTGAGGAATACGATTAAGCTGAACTAGAGGCGTCCGACCAATCAAATCGGTGATATCACGAGCTATTCGCATCTTTGTTCTCTCCTGGGGTTGGCTGTGCAATACTGCTTTAATATACGCTATGCCTATCGAATAAGCGTACATTAACATACATTAAATTGACTCTCAATCAAGTAAGTCTATATACTTTCTTGCGAAAAAATTGACAATTGAAAAATAACGTGCCCGAAAAAGACGCCGAAAGAAAGACGCACACAAAAGTTAAAAGGTGATAAATTTTGCTTCTGTTTTGACTTTTGACTTTTGTTAACTCTAAGCTAGTACAAGAGAACTATCCAAAGGATGGAATGTCTGATTTAATTCTGTTTTGGCATCGCCGCGATTTACGCATTTCTGATAACACAGGACTCGCTACTGCAAGAAAGCAGAGTCCAAAGGTCGTGGGCGTGTTTTGCCTTGATCCGAATATTCTAGAACGGGATGATGTTGCTCCGGTCAGAGTGACTTATATGATTGGTAGTTTACAGTCACTACAACAGCGATATGCTCAAGCAGGTAGCCAGTTGTTAATTCTCCATGCCAATCCTACTACAGCCATTCCAGAACTGGCAGCGAGTCTGGGCGCAAGAGCTGTATTTTGGAATTGGGATGTGGAACCGTATTCTCAAGAACGCGATCGCGCTGTTATGGAAGCGCTACAAGAAAAAGGTATCCAGTTTCTTGAGAAGAACTGGGATCAGCTCTTACACTCACCAGAGGATATTCGTACTGGTTCCAATCAGCCCTACACCGTCTACACCCCCTTTTGGAAGAATTGGATTGGTAAACCGAAGGCTAACCTAGTAGAAACTCTGGAAAATGCCGAAGGATTGACACAAGCCGAAAAAGAAATTGCAAAAGCTTCTGGGGCAATAGAATTACCCTCAGCCAAAGATTTAGGTTTCCATTGGGATGGAGAATTAGTCATTGCGCCAGGTGAGGCGGCGGCGCAAGAACGGTTAGAGGAATTTTGTGCCAGTGCAATTAATGAATACAAAGAACAGCGAAATTTCCCAGCAATTGACGGTACATCCAGATTGAGTGCTGCTTTAAAATTTGGCGTGATTGGTGTTCGCACCGTTTGGCAAGCAACTTTGGAAGCCCTAGAAATGAGCCGCAGTGAGGAAACAGAAACCAGCATTCGTGCATGGCAACAGGAACTGGCGTGGCGGGAGTTTTATCAACACGCGATGTATCACTTCCCAGAACTAGCAGAGGGTGCTTTCCGCGACCATTTCAAAAACTTTCCTTATGATAATAACGAAGAACATTTCCAAGCTTGGTGCGAGGGGAAAACTGGCTACCCAATTGTTGATGCAGCAATGCACCAGATGAATGAACTTGGCTGGATGCACAACCGCTGTCGGATGATTGTCGCCAATTTTCTAACCAAAGACTTGCTGATTGATCCCAGAAAGGGAGAAAAATACTTCATGCAGAGATTGATTGACGGTGATTTATCTGCCAACAATGGCGGCTGGCAATGGAGTGCTTCTAGCGGTATGGACCCCAAACCCGTGCGAATTTTCAACCCTGCAAGTCAAGCACAAAAGTTTGACTTTGAGGGCGAGTACATTAGGCAATGGGTTCCGGAATTGCGGTCTATGGATACGGAATATTTAGTGACGGGGAAAATTTCACCCTTAGAACGTCATGCTGTTGGGTATCCTGACCCCATTGTGGATCACAGTATACAGCAACGACAGTTTAAAGAGCGTTATCAACGGCAGAAAGATGGATTAGGGGCGCTGCGGTGAAAATTAAACGTTGGCGATTGATGAGGTGAATAAATATTACTTCCTTGCCAGCGTGAAATTCTCGAAATTGAGAAGGCTGAGTTAAGCAACAAAACTCAGGATGGCGTTGGGTTGAACTTTTGTGAAACCCAACCTACAGTATTGCGTTTCAGATTCCCATAAAACCGCTTGCAGAACCCATCTGTTTGGCAGGACTGATTTGAGCAGAGATTTGCATTGCTCTACCAGAGCGGAGATTTCCAATTAAACTTAGGACAATACCAATCAAAATAATACTGCCGCCCATATATTGAGCAGCTGTGGGTACTTCCCCTAGAATCAGATACGCCATCACAATTGCAGCAATGGGATTAAAGGAGTTAGCCAGACTGATTTGAGCGGAAGTTGAGCCGCGCAAACCTGCAAACCAGCACAATTGCCCTGTAACGACAATCACAGCTCCGTAAAGGAGCATCCATTGCCAAAGATACGGCGAGAACGCATCGTGAAAGTGTTGTGTTCCGTAAAGCAACTGAGCGAGGAAGAAGAAGACAACCGTTCCTAAAGCCGTGCGAAAGATATTAAAAAAGCCTAGGGGGATATGCTGCAATCGTAACTTACTAATGACCGTAGCAACAGCCAAAACCACAGCGCCAGCGGCTGCCATTAACTCCCCGTTGCCAAGGTGGAATAAACCCCCCATCAGCGCTACAGCTTGATTAGAGCTAGGCAGAAATGAGGTGATAGCAACACCAGCAAAAGACACGATCGCACCCGCGATCGTCCAAGTATTGACCCTAACTCCCAGAAGCCAGATGCTCAAAGCTAAGGTGAGCGGTGGTTCCAGCCGACCAATCAGCACTACATTGGTCACGGTGGTGTTGTCTAGGGCACCAAAAATTAGCCCAGGACCAAGGGCACCGGAAAGGATAGCTATGACTCCCAAGCTGATCCAATCTCCACGGGTTAACTGTCTTAAGGTGCGTTGGTTCAATTCTCTGCCAAAAATTAACAACATCATCGCTAAAGCACAGAGGTTGCCGACAAATAAAACATTGCACAGTGAAATGGGATTTCTGCCATCGACGAGGTGCTGTGATCCAATTTCTGTAATTTTGCGGGTTACGGCATTGGCAGCTGCAAAGATGAGGATAGCTGTCCACAGGTAGAAGGAACTGGAAACTCGGCTGAAAATATTTCTTTTTCTTGTTTTCATAAAACTTTATATACAACCCGTGTTGGCTTTTTCCTGCGACAGAATTGTGCTGTGTTCTAACACCAGAATTTGGTTATTATTAGGGATTTGAGGGTGCGGTAAGTACAACTTTGCGTAAAACCATAGCGTTTTGAAACGCAGAGGAGCGCAGAGTAAGCGCGGAGGAACGCAAAGTCTTTCTATAGAGAATTGGCGCTCGTATTAATGAAATGTTTTACTAAGATAGTACTGCTTGCACCCCTAATCAGATAACATCAATGCTGAGCTTCCACAGAATCTAAATTACAGAACACTGTTATTGTGACGTGGGTTCAAGCAGCACAAATGAGCAACGGCTATAGATTATCTGATAAGTTATAGAGTTTTTGGTGAGTTTTTTTTAGCAATTTCTCAGATAAAATTCATTTTCTGAGTTGAACTCAAATCGAACCCTTTCTAAGTAAACTCTTAGCCTCACTTCAGTTTTATTCACCTATTTCTCAGGAAAAAATCATCTTCTGCCAGGATGATTGAAGCAAGATGAAATTGAGCCGACAAATTGAATGGAGCTAACAAAAATGAAACTGAATCAATTGGTATTACTAGGCGCGACTTCGTTAATCATTAGCACTGTACCTGTGTTAGGACAAGCAGCTCAAATAACAGCGTCCCGGAGCCTCAGCCACACCCCAAGTGCTAGCAACCATAATATCCTTGTGGCGCAAGGTAAGTCTATGGCTGTAGCATCTGGCAAATTTCTGGCTGGAGAAAAGCCAACGACAGGTTCAGCTCGCATCGTCACCGAAAACGGACATCGCTACTTGGAACTAGATGGTGCCTTCAGTACCAGCGACCAAGGACCGGATCTGCACGTTCTTCTAGATACCACTGGCAAACCACCACAAGCATATAAAAACCAGGGTAGTTTCGTAAATGTGGGGCGCTTACAAAAGTACAACGGAACTCAACGCTACCCCATTCCCGATGTTGTTAATGTAGCAAACTTCAAATCTGTGGTCATCTGGTGTCGCATGGCAAATGCCACCTTTGGCTACGCACCACTGCAAGCTAGCAGTGGCGTTAGCGCTCGTTAGATCTGATTTATTTTTCATCATGGACAAAGTATTTGAACAAACATCTTCCGTGATGCTGCGTGCGGGACGGCCCGACGACGCACTAAAGTGTGGCACCATTGTATATCAAGCAATCCGTGTGATCGCGGAACAGCACGGCTTCCTACCCGACTTTCCTTCTGCGGAGTTCGGGGCGGAAATGTTGACCGAAATTTTAGCAGACCCGACAGCTTATTTGGTCGTGGCTGAGGCTGAGGACGGGCGCGTCATCGGCAGCAACTGTTTGTGGGAAGGCGACACTATCGCCGGTATCGGTCCGACTACGGTAGACCCCGCCGCGCAAAACGGGTCGGTTGGTCGCCGCCTGATGGAACATGTTTTACAGCGGGCGCGCGAAAAACGGTTCGCCGGTGTGCGACTCGTTCAAGCCGCATATAACAGCCGCTCGCTTTCCCTGTATACCAAACTCGGCTTCGATGTGCGCGAGCCACTGGCGAACCTTCAAGGACAGCCGCTCGGTTTGACGATACCCGGTCGCACCGTTCGTCCGGCGACTGAGTCCGACCTTGCTGCGTGTAATCAACTCTGTTATCACATTCATGGTCATGACCGGGCGGGCGAACTAAAGGGAGCTGTCGGGCGGGGCACGGCAACGCTTGTCGAGTGTGATGGACGCGTATCGGGCTACGCCAGCGAAATTGGCTTCTTCGGTCACGCTGTTGGTGAGAACAATGAGGATTTAAAGGCGCTTATCGGGGCGGCAAGGGCGTTCGGCGGGGGGGGCTTCTATGTTCCGATGCGCAACGGCGACCTGTTCCGCTGGTGTTTGAACCATGGTCTGCGTGTCATCCAGCCCGAAACGTTGATGAGTCTCGGTCTGTATAACGAACCGGCAGGAGCCTTTTTACCATCCGCCCTGTATTAATAGCAGCATTAACCCCGCCTCAAAACGTAAAATAGCGTTACCGCTCGTTAGGTGCTAGTAGAGGAACAGATGGGGAGTAATGGTTAACGCTCTTTCATCTCCCCAACCTTTGGTTCAACAAACGCGAGTGCAAATGACAAACGTTTTTTCTCATGACTGCTATTAGCATCTTTTTACACAAGATAATCAAAATTAAGTCGGAGTGGCTTGTTCCGTCCTCTTTAGTACTCCGTTTAACTTTGGGGATGATGGGTGTTTTTGCCCTGGGAATATGGGTCGTTGTCATTTGCACAAGCTGGACAATGGAGCGCATGGTCATTGAAAATCATCAACAAACGCTCTCATTGGTAGCAACTCAAGTGACCAATATGATGGTACCCAAGAGTAAGAGTATCCCTTGGCAACATGAGCTACAAGTAACTCTAGATAATTGGTCATCACTACCCATGTGGCTGTGGGTGAAGCAGACAAACAGTGAAGTACTGGTATCCCCAAATTTGAGTTCAATGCCTGCTAGTGAAAAGGCAGTGCTGATGTCCCTGCAAGCTTCATCTATTCAAAAGAGGCGCTACAAAGTTGCTGGACAACAACTGATAGTTAAGGCTACAGCACTGCCGATGGTGAACCAACCAACAGCTATGCTATATGTCGCTGCTGACATAACCGAGATGCTATCTCGCTCCCAAGCCGCAACCAGGAATTTAGCGATCGCCCTCATCCTGTTTTTTCCCCTGCTTACGTTTACGATTGCAGTTATTGTAAGGCGATCGCTTCTACCACTGTTGCAAATTAACAAGTGGATAACCCTCAACGATACCACTCAACCAGTCCCAGTAAATCTGCAACGACTCCCCCGCGAAGTTCAACAACTGGTCATATCCTGCCATCAACTATCTACTAGCTTGTTTGCAACAAGAGTTCGACAACGGCAGTTTACAAACCAAGTTTCCCACGATCTACGCACTCCCCTGAGCATAGTCTACGGCTATCTCCAAAGCCTGTTACGCCGAGGGACTAACCTGACCATTCCCCAGCGCGAAGCCCTGGAAACGGCGACTGCAGAAACGGAACGCATCATTGAAATTTTACAAGACCTGCTTAACCAGGTACGCGCAGATGATACTGAGACCAAGTTGCAGTCAAAGCAGAAAGACGCACAGGAGCGGGAGACGCGCTTGCTTTGGTTTAAACTAAAAGCAAGGAAAAGTTGGTTCAAAAATTCCCGTCGTCCTTAATTTTCACTTCATGGGGGTATGTGAGTTCAGCGTGTTAGTTTCTCTAAACGAATGCAACTTTGTATCAGGCTGTTTGTCCTATCTCTTCCCCTTGCTCATCCGGAAGTTCCCTAGAAGAACTTCGGTCTCAAAATAGTCAGGTCGTTATGATAACCACACATATTCTGTTAATTGAAGATGAAATCAAACTAGCTCGGTTCATTGAGCTGGAACTGAATAGTGAGGGATATCGTATCACCGTAGCGCATGATGGCATGGCGGGACTAACCCTGGCGCGGGAATCTTCACCAGATTTGGTCATTCTAGACTGGATGTTGCCTGGACTGACTGGCGTAGAAGTTTGTCGCCGTCTGCGAACAACCGGAAACAAAGTACCTGTGATTATGTTAACAGCGCGGGATGAGGTGCAAGATCGCGTTGCTGGGTTGAATGCTGGGGCAGATGACTACGTGGTTAAACCCTTCAGTATTGAGGAACTGCTTGCCAGAGTCCGCGCCCACCTGCGCCGCCAACAGGAAGATGACCAAGATGTGTTGCAGTTTGCAGACTTGAGTCTGAATCGCCGTACGCGTGAAGTATTCCGTGGGCAACGGGCTATCGAACTCACGGTTAAGGAGTTTGACTTGCTAGAGTACCTACTGAGTCATCCCCGCCAAGTCTACGCCCGCGACCAGATTTTAGAACACGTTTGGGGCTATGACTTTATAGGAGATTCTAACATTATCGAGGTTTATATCCGCTACCTGCGCTTGAAGCTGGAAGAAAACAACGAAAAGCGGTTGATTCAAACCGTACGAGGCGTTGGTTATGTGTTGCGCGAGTAAAGGGGATTAGGGATTGGGGATTAGGGATTAGGGATAGTCAACAGTCAACAGTCAACAGTCAACAGTCAACAGTACCAGCATGGTACTTGATAACTGAAAACTGGTAACTGGTAACTGATAACTGATAACTGTCGCCAGTCCCCAGTCCCCAGGCAGCAGTCCCCTTGGTAAAAATTAAGTTTTAATTACGTACGCAGCAAACAGAATATACTACCGTTAATATTTGTACAATCTTGGAGTAAAAGCTATTGCTCCGCGATGGCACGGAGTGCCTGCATAATAGCGATCGCGTCAAGTGAGCCAAAAGTGAGCCAAGTCCATCAAGATAACCAATTAGGAACACTTCTGCCGGAAAGAACGGCAGAAGGTATCTTGGAGACACTATCTTTCTTGAGCTACCGTTCCGGTGAAATCAAAAGCTACCTGCACGAAATAACTTGCGGGGTCAGTCGTTTGTTGCGTTTGGACTGGTCAACAGTCACCCTCTGTCAAGATGGGTTTGAGCGAGTTATGGCGAGTAGCTTAGAATTTGAGGGCATGGATCAGCTTTATTCGCTACATGGCACACTAACAAATACGGTGGTGCAAACTGGGCGTACTTTGGCTGTGGCAGATGCAAGCATTGCTACTGAGTATGGTGAACCGCCGGATGGCTACCTGTCTTACTTAGGTGTGCCACTGCGAACGTTTCAGGGACAGGTGATTGGTACGATTTGCTCGTTCAATGTCCAGCCCTGCCAGTTTACTACTGACGAAATTCGCATAGCCGAAATTTTTGCTGAACGTGCTGCCACAGCGCTGTTTCATTACCAGCTCTACCAACAGCAGCAGCAATTTAATCAAACTTTGGAGGCTGAGGTAGCCAAGCGTACAGAAGCACTACGGGCAGCCCAAGCGAAATTAGTTGAAAGTGAGTGTCTGGCAGCAACGGGCGAATTTGCTGCAATGATTGTGCATGAGTTACGTAACCCCTTGACAACGGTCAAAATAGGGTTGAACTATTTTAAAAGAGCTGAACTGCCGGAAGTCGGCAGGATGCAATTATTGCAAGCCTTAGGTGCAACCAGTCATTTAGAATACCTGCTAGAGCAAATTTTGGTTTACGCCAAGCCTTTGATGTTGCAACTGGCAGAACTCGAGGTAAATTCGTTTATAACAGGAATTTTGCCATCCCTCCAAGAGTTGCCTGCGGCGATAGAGCGTCAGATTGAGTTTAAAATTGCGCCAGTTGCACATCTGTTCTTAGGCGACAAAGTGAAGTTACACCAAGCGTTGCTACATATGGTGGAGAATGCTTGTGAGGCAAGTCCTCCAAGCAGTGTGGTGCTCCTAAGCGTAGCAGAAAGTACAACGAGTCAGATTAGTATTCAGGTTCACAATAGCGGTGAACCAATTTCACCAGAACTGTTGCCAAAGTTGACAGAACCGTTCTACTCCACAAAACCCAATCGATATGGGCTGGGGCTAGCAATAGTCAAACGGATTATGGTTGCCCATAGTGGGCAGTTAGTCATCAACTCTGATCCGACAACAGGTACGGTAATGAGTATTTCGCTACCTGTCCTGGAGCCACCTGAACGTTCAACAAGCGCCATTTTCTCTGATTCGGATGGCACACAAGCGACCGAGTTCTTGATGAAATTGCCAACTACCTCCCAATTACACAGTCAGCAGCATCATCAAAGGAGCATTGATATCTTATCAGCTCTCATCGGGCGTTCCCATCTTCCTCTTGATAGCTATCTACAAGACATCGCCGCCAGTGTTAGCGAGTTGGTGTCATCAGACTGGACGATTGTCACCCTACGTGAGGGAGACTCGGGGCGAATCGCTGCTAGTAGCCTGGAGGTGAGCGAGAGTGAGCGGGTTTACTCGTTGCATGGCACCCTGTCAGACGTTGTTGCTCAGCAGAGACGAACACTCGTGATTGCAGATACTCGCCAACAAGGACATGGCACCCCACCAGAAGGCTACCTTTGCTACCTAGGGGTGCCTGTGCAGACTCCCCAAGGCGAGATTATCGGCACTATTTGTTCCTTTAATAAAGAACCGCGTCAGTTTACGAATGAGGAATTGCGGATTGTGGAGTTGTTTGCAGAACGGGCAGCGATCGCGATCGACAACCACCGCCTCTATCACCAACAATGGCAATTCCAAGAAATCTTGGAAGCAGAGGTAATAAAACGCACTCAGGAACTACGAGCCGCCCAAGCTCGCCTGATTGAGAAGGAACGACTAGCAGCCGTTGGTGAGTTTGCCACGCGCATGGTGAACGAAATTCGCCAACCAGTGACTACAATAACTGATTGCTTGCATCACCTCCAGCAAATCAGCTTATCCCAACCAGCCCAAGAGCGGCTATTCTTGGCAGTGGACGAGGCGCAGCGTCTAGCAAACCTCTTGAATGAAATCTCGCTCTACGCCAAGCCGCAGGTTTCCCAGAGAGTTGCTGTAGAAATCAACGCTTTGGCGGCTGCAACTCTGGATACCTTGCGGGCTACAAAAGAAGCCTTGGGGCGAGAAATTATCTTGAACCCGGCATCTGTGGAAGTTATTGTTTTAGGCGATCGCGACAAGCTCAAACAAGTGCTGATCAACTTGGTGCGGAATGCTTGCGAGGCGATCGCTCCTGGCGAAACTGTGACTTGTACTGTTAAGTTGGATACCGATACTAGTCAGGTGTGCATCCATGTTCATAATGGTGGTGCGGCAATTCCACCCTATGTCTTGGCAAAGCTGACGCAACCTTTCTATTCCACCAAACCAAGTGGGACTGGGCTAGGATTGGCGATTGTCAAACGAATTGTAGAGGAACATACAGGCACATTGTCTATCCAGTCTGACCCCCTAGCAGGTACAACCGTGAGTATCTGTTTGCCTTTGGGTGATCAGCCAAAATCCCGATATTTCTTACAACAATTATAACACTGGTCGTAACAAAGGACTCATATAAATCCAGGTATAAGCCTTAACTGAACCGTATTGGTTTTGATATGTATTTTCCCGCATTGCATAATAAAGGGATGAGTTCAGGTTGTATACTGTGCAATGTCCATACTGTGAGCCAGTAATTTTCAGTCTTATCGCCATTTTTGCACGATGAACTTTGCGAATGCGGGCTTTTCTCTATATTGGTGTAGGCACCTTTTTTATTACAAGTATCTATCACTTGCGTTATCCATTTTTCAAATGGATTATTGGCTTGCTTGTCACTATTGTATTAGTAGGCAGTATTAAGAAAGTGTAAAGTCATCTTATAGCGCTTCTTCTTATGATTAGACCACAAATCGTAGGTAGTGCTAAAGCCTATAAAAGCCTGTGTGATGGATATTTAAGATGTTTTGTGCGGCATAGCCCTAGCGAAAGAAAACCGTTGTAATTATGAAAATACTTAAAATTTAAGTAAAAAATCAAAGATATTTCTGAAATAAAAAAAAAAGTAATAAAATCAATACTAGTATTAGGAGCAACCTAAATATATATTCATTGAGCCAGCGTGAGGGTGTTTCTACCGTTATGTGCTTACTAATAAAGAAACAAGGCCATGAAATCCTCACAAAGCTCTTTTCTAAAACGCACTTTCAGTGGTCTAGTAGCTAGACCACTGAAAGTGCCTTATATAGCTGCTTTACGACCTAGGCAATGGACAAAAAATTTTGTCGTATTTGCTGCACCTTTGTTTGGCTTTAGCATCAATTTGCAATCGCTTTTCGGCGGTTTGTTGGCATTTCTACTATTTTGTTGTGCTTCTAGTAGTTTTTACTTGATTAACGACATTGCAGATGTAGAATCTGACCGTCAACATCCTGTTAAGTGCAAACGCCCAATCGCCGCTGGATTAGTGAGTATTCCAGTAGCATCTGGGATGGCATTGGTGCTGCTAGGTGGCTCTGTTGCAGTCGCCTGGTTGCGTTCACCTGCACTGGGTGCGGCTATCATTGCCTACGCCGTGTTGCAAGTTGCCTATAATTTGCGACTCAAACGCATGGTGATTTTAGATATAGGGGCGATCGCTACGGGGTTTGTTTTGCGAGCTTATGCTGGTGCTGCTGCCACCGACATTGTTTTATCGCCTTGGTTTGTGCTTTGTACCGCGATGCTGGCGTTGTTTTTAGCAATTGAGAAACGCAAGGCAGAACTGCGGTTGGCTCAGAGCAAAGGTGCCAAACCTCGTGCTGTCCTTAAACGCTACTCCTTGCCACTGCTTAGCCGTATGGAAAATGTGGTGACCACTGGCACCGTTGTTTGCTATGCTCTTTGGAGTTCAGGTCCGGTTGTGCGGGGAGCGTCCACTTCTTGGATGCTACTGACGTTGCCCTATGTCTTGTACGGCATTTTCCGCTATCAGCTGCTGAGTGACCCCCAACAGATTGCCAGTTACACAGACAGCGAAGTTGAGCAAGGAGGACGTAGTGAGCGTCCAGAGGAAATTTTATTAAAAGATTTGCCAATTTTATTCACTGTAATTGGTTGGGTGATCAGTTGCTTTACGATTCTCTGGCTGAGACACCAACAGTTGATACAGTAAATCTCGCTTACGCAATATCAGCCATAAGTCTGTTGTGTTGGAATTTTTAAATGTTCAAAATAAAGACAAAGTTTTTCAAAATCTTTAGGCTGGTTGCTGATCGCCTGCGCTTTTTGCTCCAAGGAAGCAACCGACCAGGTTTTCAAGGCAACCGTCATCGACTGCCACGACGAGCTTATACACTGGCGAGCATACAGATTGACTGGCTCAAAACCTGCGGCATTAAAGGAGTCATTCTGGATTTAGACAATACCATTGTGTCTGAAGATGACCGCTACCTATCTCCAGACGCAGAAGATTGGATTGCACAGGCAAAGTTAGCTGGATTGAAATTTTTTATTCTTTCAAACGGTAAGCGGAGCTATCGAGTTAAATATTGGTCTGCTCGTCTGGATATTCCGGCTATTAACCCAGCTAAAAAGCCTTTTCCTCCTGCATTTCGTAAGGCAATTGCAAGCCTACAACTGCAACCTCAACAAGTCGTCGTCATTGGTGATGGTCTACATACCGATGTTTTAGGAGCATGGTTCTCGGGTTGTTGCAGCATTCAAGTGGCGACCCTTCCCCATCCACTGAGATGGTGGGAAAAACTAGGAGGAAAATGGGTGCAAACGCCTTATCCAAAAGGAGGCGAACTTTGGGACTTTGACGCTTCGCAGTACTAAGAACCAAAGGCAATAAAAACTTTTTCTTTCATTTTGCTTAGACTATAACAGAGGAAAATTCACATCATGAACAGCCAGCTTTTTTTCAGTTTGCTGATTTTAGTAACAGTGGCTTTAAATACTGGGGCTCAAACTTTTTTAAAACTAGGGGCAGGTCAAAATCCCTTAAATATCTTTTTACTAGGAGGTATTTGCCTATACGGTTTGAGTACAATATTTTATATTTTGGTTTTAGGTAAATTTAATTTATCTCTTGCCTATCCTATCGTTATTGGATTAACAATTGTGGCAACAATGATAGTAGGGGCTACCATTCTTAAAGAAAAAATAACGATTTCCCAATGGTTAGGAGTTGGATTGCTATTAAGTGGAATTTCGGCGATCGCATTTGGAAAAAAAATAAGCTAATTAGATTCAAAATTCATTAAGATTAGCTAGAAAGAATTGCCTTTAACGTAATGATAAACCAGAGTAAAGTTCATTGAAAATCTATGTTTTTGAATTGTTTTTTAATCCTAAAATATTATTAATTTTGCTGCTTTTGCTATGCACTTGTATAAGTTTGAGAAATTCTCTAAATTTAGAAATAACCTCACCAAAAAAATTTCTGCCATTTCTTGTCAAAATCGTCAACACAGGCTTGATATTCTGCTTGTGGTTGTCCTCGCGTCTGTGGCAGGCTTAGTATGTTATCAAGGCGCACAGCTGATCAACCCCGCCCTAATCACCACTTGGGAAGGAATGGACGTGTGGTTTGACGCAGATATTACACGGGTCTTTTTCAACATGATTTCTCGGTGGAGTGACCATTATCGCACGAAGGTACATCCACTGTTTTCGCTGATAGCCTTTCCACCTGTGTATCTACTGTCCCGGGCAGGACTTGAAGAAATTACGGCAGTCAGGATAGTCATTGCTGCCGTATCCTCCCTTTGGATAAGCGCAGTTTTCGTTCTCTTGAGACTTCTTGGGTGTCGGCGATTTGATGCAACCCTATTCAGCATACTTGCTGCAACTAGCGCGGCGGCAATGTTTTGGTTTGTCATACCAGAAACCTACTCCTTCGGCTCGCTCTCCCTGCTGCTTGCGTTATGCTTGGTGGCCATAGCCCAGTATCGAAAGCCGTCATCGTTATGGTACATGGTTGTCAGCGCGCTGACATTAAGCGTCACTACAACCAATTGGATGGCTGGAATCCTGGCAACAATTGCCAATCATCCCTGGAAGCGAGCCTTGCAGATTACAGCCAATGCATTCTGTCTCGTGGTTGTGCTATGGGCTGTACAAAAGCGTATCTTTCCCAGCGCTGTATTTTTTCTGGGCGATCGCGAGGAAGAAAAATACATAAACATGGCAACTTCCGGTGGTCCGCTGCAAATCATCAAGTCTTTTGTCTCTCACACGATGGTTATGCCAACCATCAATATAGTTGATAAACATAGTCCGTCCCATTGGCCACTCATATTTACCCAAAGCTCACCCCCAGGTTCTGCAAGCCTATGGGGTACTGTTGCAGTTGTGTTATGGACTGCCTTGTTAGGCTTGGGCTTATGGGGGTTTTTCTCTATTAAACAGCATCTCAAACTCCGCATCGTTCTGGGACTCACACTCCTTGGACAGCTGGCGCTACATTTGGTGTACGGCAGTGAGACATTTCTTTACGCATTACATTTCGTACCATTGTTAATCGTGTTGGCGGCATTCAGTACGCTGACTCGTGCGCGTCCCTTAGCATTAGTGTTGGCTGGCGCACTAGCGCTAAGTGCGGGCGTAAACAATGGCTTGCAGTTTGATAAAGTCATAAAGGTTGTTGAGAACCACGCTCCGGGTCGTCACCAAGTTCTACGTCAGATGCAACTACGACCGACAGACCAGTGGCCGCGTGGCACGGGACACGTCGTGCTTGCCGCACCGGGCAGTCCTGAGATTGACAAGGCTTACCACGAACCTGGCGGCAGCTTTAGCCCTGCTGTAGGCAGCTGAGGCGTTTCGTTTTGGATCAATGATGCACAAGGAAATTTGAAGACTACCATTAAATCAGACGGAATACGACAAATGGCTTTGGCCCCATATCCACCGCAAAGCCGAATTCATACTAAAGATGATGGCAACAACCGAACCTATTCACCACCCCGTGAACGGTCCAATTCTGCCGCAATATAAGAAAGACCCCAACATTACCCTAGTTGCAGAGCCAGTTCGGGACGGTCTGATTGTTGGTCGCATGGATCACCACCGCCCCCTACTATTTGTCAATGCCGTGAGCTACCGGGGGCTACTTGATGCAGCATCACTGGCAGACCGAGTCCAACAACCTGCTGATGCTAAGCGTTGGCGGGATGCAGCGGCAAAGTTACAGCGAGCTTGGGAAAAGGCATTCAAACCACCGGAGTCGGAAAACGAACCGACTTACATTAGTAGCCTTTGGCCTACGTGGGTAGCTGCTTCTCATAAAGATGCGCTTCTTCAAGGGCTAGAAGCACGGTGGACTAAGCTCCATGATGCCCAAGGTGGGTTTCGCTCCACTCCCCTGTGGACCTATTTTGATATTGCTGAGGCACATCAATGGCTGTTTCTCAACCGAGGCGATCGCGTGTGGACAACATTGCAATGGTTTTGGCAGCATCAAGCATCGCCAGGGCTATACACATGGTGGGAGGGCAAGGGCGAGGAAAACACTTTTCACCTTTGGGAACGTGTTCGCGGCTGGGTAAAACCACCTCATCTCACGCCCCACTACTGGACTGCTGCTGAGATGTTGTTGCTTCAGCTAGATATGTTAGCTTATACCGACACCCAAGCAAGTCAACCAACAGTGGTAATCGGTGCGGGCATTCCATCTGCATGGCTCAGTCAGCCTATGAGCGTTCAGGGATTGCCAATGGCAAACACTCAGGTGGATTGGAAGTGGAACGGTAAGCAAATGGATGTGAAGATTCGGGGCGGGCAAGTTGATGTGAAACTTGGATCTGTGTTTCCCACTGACACACAGCTTAAAGTTGAGTACATGAAATCTACTTCCTGATTATTGCCCATTGACTAATCATAAAAATTAACAGCAGTCAGCCGAGCAAGTGTCACAAATGATGCAAAACTAATTTTTATCAGGAGGATTATTTAACTATCGCGCTCTGTGCGTGGGGCTTATGTCATTGAACTTTGATCCTCCAGTCAAAATTGAAGTCAGGCTTCCATCTACCCATCCTGAGTTATTGCATGGGCTTGATATATGGTTGCGCTTGGGTTTAATATCAGATGCCCAAGTGAGGCATATCTGTCAAGAGTTTCTAGTTTGTCGTGTGGAGTTACAACCACAGGCTATACCTGAACCACAACAGACGTTCACCAATGTAGAACTCTCGGATGCAACGTCTCTAGATCAAGGTAATGCAACGCCAGCAGCCAAGAAACCCAATGTCCTAGCTAGGATGTTACAGTCGCTGGGGGAAGAATTAAGCGTCCGCTGGCTGCTGTTTTTAGGAATGTTCTTAGTAGTGGTGTCCTCTGGGGTACTTGCTGCTAGTCAGTGGGAAAAGTTTCCGCCTTCTGGACAATATGGGGTTTTGCTTGCTTATACCCTAAGTTTCTGGGTTATAAGTTTTTGGGCTGGCAGACAGTCTAATTTAAGCTTAACAACTCGGGCATTGCTCATTGTCACACTGTTGTTAGTGCCAGTGAACTTTTGGGCAATGGACAGCTTCAGTCTCTGGCAAAATCCTTTGGGCTGGATAGTGGTTGCAATAGCTTCTATTGCCCTCACAGCTATTACTGCTTTACTCTGCGACAATCGGCTGTTTGCTATCAATAAGCATGCTAGGAGATTGCCTCTACTCAATATTTTAGGGCTGTCGTATTTACACTGGGGCTGGCAAATCCCAGGATTTCCCTTGATTGCTGTTTATCTGGCAACGGTAGGAACAACCATTGCTACTATTTATCACACTCGTAACCAACAAAGGCAAATTGCACCAGTTGAGGAGAGGCAAACTGAGTTGGGTATCAGTCTGCCTTCGGTTGTAATTATTTATGCTTTATTGGTGCTGCTGGTACGAGCAATGTTTATTGTCCGGGTAGATGTTCAAGAATTAGGCTTGGCTATGGGCATTTGCGGTTGGCTGGTGGCTTGGTTGGCGCTGAACCTCACCCCCAGCCCCTCTCCGCAAGCGGAGAGGGGAGTCGTCAACGGGGGGGTGAGGTCAAATGATATACATGAACCCAAATCTACCTCCGCGTCTCCCTCATCTCCCCCCACTCCCGCAACTCTTCCTTGGGAACTCCTTGGCGGTATCTTATTGTTCCTTGGTTGGCTGGTGTCGGTTGGCGCACCCTTTCCTTGGCAAGCAACAGCTGTTAGTGGTTTGGGTTTGTGGTTTTTGGGGCGTCGCTTGCAGTTGCGTGGTACACCAATGGATGTGGCGGCAATTTTCGTCATAGGGTTGGAGACAATTTGGCTGGGTTGGCTGTTAGTGCCTTCTCAATTGCAGCAATGGGCGATCGCCACTGGAACTCAACTGACTTATTCTCAAAATACACCGTGGGCGTTATTGAGTGTGGCGTTATTTCCCTACGTCGTTTTCATGCTGGTGTTGAGAGATAAGCTTTACCGCGCTGACAAGGTGCATTTAGCTAATTTTGGGGAAACATTAACGGTGGTGTTTGGAATTTCGCTCACTGCGCTGAGTTTGATAAATCCCACGTTACGTTCCTTGAATTTACTCTTGTCCACAATGACTTTAGGTCGTGTTAGCCAGCGACGGCTTCCCACCAGACTTATTCTGGTGTACATGACTCAGATTACAGGAGTGCTAACGCTTTGCTCAATCATTGACCGCTTCCTTCCCAATCTTAATACACAAGTCTGGGCAAGCATTGTGTTAGCCGTGGCGGTTGCAGAGTGGTTGTTTAGTTGTTTAGGCAACGGAGTTTGGCAACGCAGTGCATGGCACATGGGTTTGGGACTGGCGGTACTTAGCTACGCTCTATTATGGAAGAATGCTGAATTAGCCTGGTTTGGTTCTGGTAATGGTAGTGAGCATTGGGGTTTAATTTGGTTAATCACTCCCATGACTCTCACGTGCCTTGCCATTCTGGGGTGGAAAAATCCAGCTAGCGCAGTAGCACGTCCCACTGTCAATGGTTGGTTGAGTGTCGCCCCCTTAGGACTTGCTCAGTCACTGACTTTACCTCTATCTGGAGGTAGATTAATAAGTTTGGCTGTCGCTAGCGCTTTGATGTTGCTCAATACGCAGTATTTGCGACACAAGATATCTGCGACAATTACTGTAGGTTTTGGGCTGAGTTTCATCGCTGCCCTGTTATGGGAAGGTGTGCCTGGTTTAGCGCGATTGTCAGTAGAGGGGGGGTTTGTAGCGGGAGCAGCCTGCACTGTGAGCTTATGGCTAGTTCGTAGTTTGTTCAGCAGGAGAGAGAACGAGTTAGTAGCGATTTATGCAGAAGCAAGCGATAAGTGGGCGATCGCACTATGCAGTGTTGAGTTGTTGCTGCTGAGTCTTCACTCGCTGCTTGTTTACCAAGGGCTTGCTCAACCTGGATTTTTCTACTTAATTTCCTCGGCAATAACTCTAGGGGCAATTGTTTATCGCAGTTGGCAGCAACCTACCAATTGGGGGTTTTATGGTATTGGATGGTGTTTGGAATTATTGGTTGCCGAAGTCCTGGGTTTTAGCGAACGTTCTATCATCAAGATTGCAATTGCCAACATCGCTTTAGGGTTGATAACTCAGCTTTTAGGGGAGTGGTGGCGAAGAAAACACCGACTTCAACAACTTCCCAACCGCTGGCACATTCTGCCCCTCGTGTATGGTGTCTTTGGTGCCGTGCTGCGATCGCACAGCTTTGCCAACTGGACAGGCTTATCAACCCTTGCCGTAGCTTTAATTGCTATTGGAGTCGGGCGACGTCGTCAAGAATTCAAACCCCTAGTTTACCTGGGACTTGTCGGAGTATCAATTTCGGCATATGAGCTTTTATTATACCAATTGCAAGTATCAGGAGGAGCATTCGGCGATGGCTTAATTGCTCTGTCTGTTCTTGGCACTGGCATAATGTATGCATATCGCATTCTCTCGCCTTGGCTAGTAGACTACTTACGCTTAACAAGTGAAGAACTGAAAGTTGTTGCTCATGTTCACTGGGCTGTCAGTAGCTGTCTATTACTTTGTGCCACCTTCACCCCGATTGCTATGAACCGCCTTGTCGGTTTGGGAGTAGGGGTGTTTTTGATTCGCTATGCCATTTTTCAAGGACGATCCCCCCTTAGTCCCCCCTTAATAAGAAGGGTTGGGGGGATCACAAAAGCAGAAACCTGGGTTTACCTTGGTTTGTTAGAAATAGCTGGGCTGAGAATTTACTGGATTCATACAGCAGTAGGACGCTTGTTTGCTGGACCATTACTTCCTTGGAGAGCGCCTATTGCCTCCGTAGTTGCCTACTTTCTCTATATCCTACCTTGGGAACGTTGGGGCTGGTCTAAAAGACCTTGGCAAAATGCTGCATATATTTTGCCATTAATATATTTGTGGGAAAGTCGAGCGGAAATTTATCCAGTCGGCTTGCTGATTACAGCTGCGTTCTATGCCTTTGTCGCCTTTTCAGAGAAATTCCGTTTTACCTATGTCAGCGTGGTGCTGATTGATTGGGCGCTATTTCGTTGGTTTTCAGGTTTACATCTAACTGATGCTTTGTGGTATGTCACACCAATTGGCTTATCGCTGCTGTATGTTGCCCAATTTGACCCTGGGTTGAGACTACCAGAAATGAAAGCAAGTCGCCACTGGTTACGGTTACTAGGCAGCGGTTTGATTTGTGGATGGGCTATTGTGTTTCATCAAGACACAGCATTTGTACCGGGAATTTTCAGTCTTATCGCCATTTTTGCAGGATTAGCTTTGCGAGTGCGGGCTTTTCTCTATGTTGGTGTAGCCACCTTTTTTATCACGAGTTTCTATCAACTGGTGATTTTCAGCTTGCGTTATCCATTTTTCAAATGGGTTGTTGGCTTGCTTGTTGGTATTGTATTGATCTCCATTGCTGCCAACTTTGAAACCCGTCGCGAACAGCTCAATTCTGTACTCCGCAATACAACTGAGGAATTGCAAGAGTGGGAGTAAAAGTACAGACTAGCACCCTCACCCCTACTCCCATTGCTCAAACAGGTATGGCTTCCAACTAAATGTCGGCAGGGATCGCCCGTTATACCCGTAGGGTTAACGGGTGGGGAATGCCGACCAATATAAAACTGAGCGAGAGCAAATCCTTATTCTGGAGTTGCCTGAGTGCCACAAGTGCGGGTTGCAGATGGACAGAGACGAGAATGCCGCTCGCAATGTATTAGACCGAGCCTTAAACGAGGTGGGACTCATCTTGTCTGCGCGTGGAGGCTTAGGGGATACCCAGCCCGTGAAGCGCGAAGCTTTTTCAGGCTGGGGAGAAGCCATACAGCTATCTCTATTCTGAAATAGAAGCTCCCGTTATACCCGCAGGGTTAACGGGAGAGAACGTCACATTTTTGGATGCTCGAACAACCTCGTAAAGTTTATCTTCAACTTTTTCCATACATACTGACCAATCAAATTCAAGTATCGAGAGGCGAGCCTGTAGAGACATTTCTTCTTTAAGGTCAGGATTTTCCAGAATTGAAATCACTTTGTGAGCAAGATCAGTTGGGTTGTTGGGTTCAGCTAAAAAGCCACTGATACCAGGCAAAACCTGCTCTGGGTTTCCCCCAGCACAAGCTGCTACAACAGGGGTTCCAGATGCTAGGGCTTCCGTATTGGTTGTACAGAAGTTTTCGGTAACCGAGGCGTTCACAAAAACATCTGCACGAGCGTACCAGCCTAAAAGTTCTGTTCCGTGAGACTCACCCCACACAGTCACACCGGATTTAAACTCTTCAGCACGCCTACGGAGTTCATCATCTTGGGGACCACTGCCAATGATCACCAAATGGACGTCAGGAATTTTGGCAGCGATTGCTGAATATACATCTAGGAGTTGGAAGACATTCTTTTCTGCGGTAATGCGTCCGACAAAAAGGAGGGTCGGTCTGTGGTCATCGGGAATAGGGTTGTAGGAGATGTTTGCAGGATTAAATTTTTGACAATCAATCCCTTGAAAGGGCAGATATTCGCTGCGTTGGGATTTCATCTGTTTGTACTTAACAAGCTGTTCTCGGGAAGGAAACAAATTGACATCATAAACTTCACTGAACTGCTTAATCAAAAAGGGAATGATGGGACGAATAAAGTTGAAAAACTGATTTCCTAAGTAATATTGGATATAGGCAACGATATCAGTATGGAACAGAGATATGATTGGAGTGCGTGTTCGCTTTGCGTATTCCATTCCAATCGGGCGACCGTAACCTTGCAAATAAAGCGAGTAAAATCCTCTCATTTGCGCTGCTTCTTCAACCACTATAATGTCGGGCTGAAACTTCTCCAGTAACTTAGTATCGCTCCAATGCCGATAGTGTAATGGTTGAGGAAGAGACTTATAAAATATCAGTGGCTGTGTTGGGAATGCATAGTCGGAAAAATTGGGAAAAGCCTTTAACTCATCCAGCCCTGGCATGGGTCGATTGCTAACACGTTTGGGGTACTGGTCGTTGATTTCAGGGTGAATGAGAAAAACTTCATGCCCTTGCTGTAACAACCAGCGAACCCGTTGGTGTACTGCTACGGAGACCCCTGTTAAGAATGGAGCATACAAGCTTGTAAAAATTGCAATGCGAAGAGGTTGCTTGTTCATAATTTATGTGCAGTCTTGTCTATTTTCCTGAGCTAAAAATTGGTGTCCTTAAACAAAAGCACACCTGTTAACACTGATACAGTTGAATTTAGGATTTACGCATTGCAAGAGATTCTTAATTAAGCAGGATATGTTTTCTATCCTTACTAACCTGACTGATATTGTCTGAAAGCAGCAGCCTCATCAATGACTCTGGATATATGCTTTCCAACCCTTTGAATAACTACAAAATCACATTTTTTGTTATCCAGGTTACTGATTTTAATGGAATTTTACCTGAGTTTATTTATTGCTATTTTATATTTTACGGTAAATGGTAACTGACTCATCTGCAACCAAATTATCAAATTTCAGGATGGTTCAAAATTATTTATTCATATTTGTTAATATAGATAAAATAAATTGGCAAAAGTGTCAAAAAAGTTTGAAATGTACAAAACTATTTATTAATTAAGCTAAATTATTAATTAAGTTATTGATAAAAAAGTGAGTATTTATAGTATCAAAGACTTTGTGTCACGTTTCAATAAGTTCATACCAGAGAGTCTTTATTTTTTATATTTTTCATTAACAACAGGTGAACTACAGTTTGGTAAAAAATTGCTTTTTACCAAAAATTTTTTTTGACCTAAAAGTAGAGTCATTTTTTAGATAATAAGTAAGATACAGGTGGCTGATTATGGAAACGATAGCAGGTAAGACAGTGGTCTTGACTGGTGCATCTGGTGGTATTGGAGTATTTATTGCGCGTGCTTTGGCAAGAGAACAGGCAACTGTAGTCGGAGTTTCTCGTTCCAAGGAAAGTTTAGAGCAAATATGTGCTGAAGTTGAAGTTGCTGGTGGGAGAGGCATAAGTATTCCATTTGACATCAGCAAATTGGAAGATTTACCAGTTTTAGTGCAGCGAATTCATGAACTTGCAGGTCCAATTGATATCTTGATTAACAATGCTGCAATAGAAAAATATCGACCTTTTCAAAATTACACTTTAGAGGATATTCAATCGATATTGACGACCAATTTACTGGCACCAATGGAATTATCCCGTTTGATACTATCAAGCATGGTAAACCGCAATAGTGGTCACATCGTGAATATTTCATCTGGTTCTGGTAAAAAGGGAGCGCCTTACAACAGCATTTACTCAGCGAGTAAAGCCGGTATGATTATGTGGACAGATGCGATGCGGCAGGAATTAGCTAATAGCAATGTAGGAGTTTCTGTCGTCTGTCCGGGATATACCTTAGCAGGAATGTTTCTCAGATTTGGCTTACCAGCACCAAGTTTAGCGCGTGTTCACAGACCAACTGATGTGGCGATCGCCGTCATCAATGCGATCAAGAAAAACCAGGGAGAAGTCATACTCGATGGAATTTTAACAAAGCTGCTGTTTTCTGAAATCCAACTTTTTCCCAAGTTTGGAGATGCAGTTTATCGCTGGATTGGTTTGACCAAACTGAATCGAACTTGTGCAGAAAATCAAATGCGTGACGAAAATTCTGCACAAAACTAAGTTATCTCATTTCTCTACTCACAAAAAAACAAAGCAAGCATGGCTGAGGCTCATTACGATGTCATCATAATTGGCACGGGTGCCGGTGGTGGAACTTTAGCTAATTTTCTTGCACCCACTGGGAAGAAAATTTTAGTCCTAGAACGAGGAAGTTTCTTACCCAAAGAAAAAGCCAATTGGGATTCCAAGCAAGTTCATAAAAAAGAACGCTACCTAAATTCTGAGGTTTGGTACAAAAAAGACGACAAACCATTGCGTCCACTCACACACTATTATGTTGGCGGGAACACCAAATTTTATGGCGGTGCTTTATTCAGATTTCGCGAGCAGGACTTTGAAAAAATCATTCATAAAGGTGGCATTTCTCCTGAATGGCATTTGAAATATCGGGATTTTGCCCCCTACTACGCCAAGGCTGAAAAACTGTACGAAGTACATGGAAAGCGTGGTTTAGACCCTACTGAACCCCCAACCAGTGAAGACTATCCCTTTCCACCAGTTAGCCACGAACCCTACATTCAAGAAATCCACTATGCTCTAAAGGATAAAGGCTGCCATCCATTTTATCAACCGCTTGCTATCAAGCTAAATGAAGTCAATCGTTTTTTGAGTGCTTGTATTCGTTGTGATACTTGCGACAGCTTCCCGTGTTTTCTTAATGCCAAAGCTGACGCTGACATTAACGGTGTACGTCCAGCACTTGTCTATCCTAATTTAACTTTAATGACCAATGCAAAAGTGCTGCGTTTGCATACCAGTGCATCTGGTCGTGAAGTGACTGGAGTTGAAGCAGAAATTGCAGGTAAGCGTCATATATTTTCTGGGGATATTGTTGTTGTCGCTTGTGGTGCAGTCAACTCAGCAGTCTTGTTACTCAAATCAGCCAATGACCAACACCCAAATGGATTAGCCAATAGTTCTCATCTTGTAGGGCGCAATTACATGGCGCATAAATTTGCAGTGGTTATGGCTTTGACTGCAAAACAAAATCCGACAATTTTTCAAAAGACACTTGCTATCAATGATTTTTATTGGGGAGAGAAAGATTTTCCTTACCCAATGGGAAGTGTACAATTACTAGGCAATCTTAACAAAGATAAAATTGCGGCTAACGGACCACCTTTTATGCCTAGTAAATTCTCGGAAGCGGTGGCAAATCATTCTGTTAGTTGGTTGCTCATAACTGAAGACTTGCCAGACCCCAATAATCGCGTGCGTGTTGAGGGTGAGAAAATCTTTCTCGACTATACAAATAACAATCAAGAAGCATTGAATCGCTTCATCAAACGCTGGAATCAAGTTTTGAAATCAATTGAGAATCGTCAGCGAGATGGGGCATTTTCACTATTTGCTAACCTCAAAATGTCCTTGAGAGAAGTTCCACATCAGTGTGGGACTTGCCGTTTTGGTGAAGACCCCAAAACTTCTGTGCTTGACCTCAATTGTCGCACACACGATGTTAATAATCTTTATGTTGTTGATGGTAGCTTTTTCCCCTCCAGTACTGCTTTGAATCCATCACTAACGATTATGGCAAATGCTCTGCGTGTGGGAGAGCATCTGCTGGAAAGACTGGGATGTCATCTGAAATCCGGTTAATCATTACACTTCTTGCACTCATCCGGGTTTAAAGATATTTGGAACCACAGATGGACACTCATGGGACACAGATAAATCATCAGTGTTTATCGGTGTAGCCTACGGCACGGCTTACGCCTACATCTGTGGTTTTTTTCATAATATTACTTTTGCACTCTTGTTTATCAGAAGCGCCGTAATACCCCTTCCTCAACGCAGTAGGGAGGGGATATAAGGCATTTGTACCTCACCCCGGCTGCGCCACCCCTCTCTGAAGTTCGGAGAGGGGAAGGGGTGAGGTTTCGTGTGAATTACGTATTACTAACTACCAACTATATAGAAACCTTACTATCATCAGGTTGATCTAATAATTCATAAGGGCGGTATTCGACTAAACGAATGCCCCAAGGACCTTTGATTCGATAGCTGACGCCGCGCCAGTTGACTCTTCGCATCCCTAGGGATAATACCATCGCTATCCCATAAACCCACTGTGTCAAGGGAATTGCTATTAGCATTTTCACGACTGTTCCTGCTGACAATTTTGTCATCGGTTCGCCATGTTTGCGAATGATTTGCTGTACCCCTTGCTCTAATGCCAGCATCATAAAGAGTAATCCCAGCGTATAAATGCTAAAGCAGCCAAACAACAAAGCCGCAACATTCCATTCTCCGGTCAACAATGCCGCCAGAAACAACAGTATGACGAGAGTCGGCTGTAGTATGCTGGAAATCGCATCACTAATTACAGCCAACCACAAAGGGTGATAAAGTCGAGAACAAAGCAGTTGGCGCATCAGCGAGTATTTTAAGCTAGGTAATTCGCACTCTTCCCGATTAAGCATTATTAGAGAAGGCACAAACTTAACCTGCATCCCATGTTTTTGCAAGACCTTGCGGATCATGGTATCTTCGTTGAAGGCTTGCCCCCACTTATCTAGCAGTCCTGTTTGGCGAAGTAGTTCTGTTTTCACCGCCAAAGTCCCACCCCAAGGAATCCGGAACAGGTACATCTGCACTACTGTAGAGACGTTGCCTACATACCGCACCAAAGACCCCCAATATCTACCTGTGGGGAGATACCAACGGTTCCCCGTTGTCGCCCCGACTTTGGGATGTGCCAGAGGGCTGACTAATTCACGCAGCCAATTGCGATGGACTACTGTATCGGCATCAACTAGGGCAACGACTTTGTAGGAATCATCCAACTCCGAGACAGCTTGCAGTAGGGAACTGCATTTAAGACTACAATTTTGGCGTGCTATCCTCAAAGGGCTGATTTGGACGTTGGTTGCTCTTTGCTCGTGGATCGTATCAGTGGCAATTTTCCAAGCCGGATCTTCCTGACTATCAACGATCAGCTTTAAATCATAGCATGGGTAGTTTTGGTTCAAGAGCGATCGCAAGCAGTTAGTCAAAAACGGATCAGCGCCGCGTAAACACAGAATTACCGCAGTTTTGGGCAACTGGTCGTCTGGTAATGAGTTTTTCTGGGATAAGCGCAGGTACAACAAAAAAACAACTGCTAAACACACCTGAATACCCAACCAGGTCAGCAAAGACTTAGACAGGAATATCGCCAACTCTTTCATAATTGAGTGTAGTCTTTTATTAAGTGAAGAGCTTGTCAGTAGACTTCTTGCAAAAATTCGTGCGTTCGTGGGTATGAAACCGCAGATAAACGCAGATGAAAACAGACAATTATTGACTTATGCAAAAGGTTGAGTAAACAGTTAACAGTATTAGATACAGATAGCTGATAACTGTTCACTGATAACTGTTTGCTGTTTTAAGGGTCGAGCGAATATTTCATCACAATTTTGATGGTTGTATTTTTCCTCACCACAAAACTGGCGTCACGAAACTTTGGTGTACCCGTTGTTATTGATACAGTTGGATTTTTGGAAATACCAAAACCTTCTTGTGGAATACCTAAAAAGTCTTTGTTTAGTTTGTGGTCTCCGTTTTGGTCGTCAACTACGGCGACAGCATAAGTTCCCGGTTTCAAACCTAAGAACTGCTTTTTTACAGAACTTCCTGTTATCTGAGTGCAACCACTTTGTACTTCACTGGTATTACTATTAGGAAATCCTTTTTCACTGGAGTAAATTCTCAGGCAAACTTCACCGTTTTTATGACGTAGCCCATCTACTACGACAGTGAGTGTTGCACTAGGTTCTGCATTTACGGTTCTAGCTAAGCTGAAGCTTGCTAAAGTAGCGAGCAAATAGAAACTGAATTTAGATAGATTCAGCATAATATGGCAGTTACTAAGAGGTAAATTTTGCGCTTTGTTGGGAAATTGATAAAAAGCTTTAGAATCCAGGTTTTATTTCGGCAACCGATTCATTTAAAGAGTTGATAGTCTGTTTTTGGATAGATGATTTTTGCAAGTCTTGCCATAAGCGATTCATTTGAGGAGTGAACAGCAAATCTTTGAGCAACAAAAACTCTGTTCCTTTGAACTGCTTCAAAAAACTTATATAACAAGATATCCGCTCATACAAAGTCAGCTTCACCTGCCACACTGAAATAAAATACTCCCAGAAAATTCTCCAATGTGGAAACAAAAGTTTTCCCTGATTTGCCGAATCAAACCACACTGCGTATGCATGAAAATCAGGTAGCGTACGCATTGATTTTTGAGTATTCTTCTGAGTACATGACAGATAATCTGGAAAGAACATACTCAATGATTGTTGTGAATGGCTTCTAGCAAAGAACAGGTATTCGGGGATTTCATAAAACCGACCAAGCAGACCAAGTCTTAACAAGAAAATTGCGTCTGCAGCACCATAACTACCCATAGGCGGCGTCATCCTAAGGGCGCTTGCGCGGATTACCCCGTAACATTGATAGCAGAGGTGCGTAGTCAGAAGCTCATGAAACCGCTCGTGTGGTTTTAGTGAATCGGTTTTGAGTTGGATATCGTAGTTCTGTAAGAATTTACCGTGTTCGTCTATGAAATATACTTTAGAGTGGCACAAGATAATGCTAGGGTCTTGGTCGAGTACCTCAATGCACTTCGTGAGAAAATCGGGAGCGTGCAGATCGTCATGAGCTACCCACTTAAAGTATTCGCCCGAAGACAATTTAAAGACACGATTAAAGTTAGGGGCGCAACCGATATTCTTTTGATTACGGTAGTAACGGATGCGTTGGTCTTTAGCAGCGTATGCTCTACAAATTTCCTCAGTCTTGTCTGTTGAGGCATTATCTGAGATAATTAACTCGAAATCTTCAAAGGTTTGAGCCAAAAGTGAATCTATGGCTTCTTTGATAAATTTCTCGCCATTATATACAGGCAGTCCAATGCTTAATCTTGGCTGATGATTGCTCATAATAAAAGATGGTGCAGAGATTCCGTGAAATGTGAGAGTTGTTTGAGAATTTAACGCAGGTAACTTTTTGTTGTTTGGGGTTTAGAACACCAATTCAGTAATCTTGGAAGAACCTCTCCCCCTAACCCGTCACGCCACTTTGCTCAACGCGGGGAACCCGCGCACGCAAGTGGCTCCCCTACGAGGGTAGGGGAATTTGGCTCCCCCTTCCTTTATAGGGAAGGGGGCTGGGGGTTAGGTTTGTGATAAGTGAATCGATGTTCTAGGATTAAAAGCAGGGTATGAAGCGACAACTCTATTGCATAAATTTTTGGATGTCTGTTTTTTTCACCCATTCTTGGGTGCGTCGCATACCTTCTTCCAAATCAACTGTCGGTTGATAACTTAACAGCTTTTGTGCTTTGGTGATTGAATAAGCATAGGGGCGAGTCATAAAATCTACGACTTCCGGCAGAATATCAGCTTGTTTGCGAAAAAGTTTTTGTCCTTGATAGCGCAGCTGGAGAAACAATTTGAGCTCATCTTTTGGTAGAGAAAAGGGAGCGGGTAAACCAGCTATATCAGCTAAGCGTGTAAAATAATCTTTCCAAGTCGTTTCTTGTCCATCAGTCACATTGAAGATTTCTCCGTATGTTTCTTTTTCTATGGCGAGAAAGATAGCATCGATTAAGTTATCGATATATGTGTGGTTGATGACTCCCCGCCCCTCATTTGCATAAGCAAATAATCTTTGCCGCATCATTAGCAGAGGTCGAACTATCCAGGGGATGCTTCCAGGTCCGTAAACATCTCCTGGTCTGAGAATAATGATGCCAAAATTTGCTGGGTCGTTCAGTTCTAAAAGTGCTTTTTCGGCTTCTATTTTTGTCTGACAGTAGGCATTCTTCTCACCACACAATGGTCCGTCTTCTGCGACGCGATCAGGATAGTTGAAGCCATATACCAAAACACTGGAAATATGGACGAAGGTTTTGACACCAGCATTCTTGGCAGCTTGAGCCATGTTGATGGTTCCGCTAACATTTATCTCACGAAATTGGTCGAGCGAACCACCTTCTTTGGCAATTTCTGCTGTGTGCAAAACTATATCTACTCCTTGGCAAGCCATTTGGGCGCTTGCTGGATCAGTGACGTTGCCATAAATCACTTTAGCGCCCAAGTTTTGCGCTTTTTTGTTCTTATCTGAAGCATCTTGCAGCCCAGAAACTTTCATTCCCTTTGCTATGGCTAACTCTGCTGTACGCGAGCCGATAAATCCGCCAATTCCAGTGATGAGGAGAGTTTTGTTGTTGAGGTTCATAGAAGATTGTAATGAATAATTGAAGCTAAGTTGTTTGTGAGAAATTTTCCTTTTTCATGAGTTATGAGTTCTTTGTATTTACAAAGGACTAATGACTCATGCTAGAAAATATCTGCTGGATCTGTAGACCGGAGTTGGTTAATAGCCAGGGCTCCAGAAGTCATACACATTAATATTGTTGAGATTAAGACAATTATCGCGTTGTGTGAAGACATCATGATTGGTAATTTAGTGGCTTGCATGGCAAAATCATATAAACCTAAACAAAGAGCATATGCTGGTATGTAACTTAAAACTGCTAAAATAAAAGCTTGTTGAAAGACAACATTAAATAGATAATTGTTTCCATAACCTATGGCTTTTAAAGTTGCATAAGCAACTAATTGATTGGAAATATTACTGTAAAGAATTTGATAAACAATGACTATACCAACTACAGAAGCCATTGATAACATGAGATTGAGTATAAAACCAATTGGTGTTCTAGTAGCCCAATATTCTTTTTCAAAATTGATAAATCCTTGACGGGTAAAAACTACGACATCATTAGGTAAGTTGGCTTCTAACTCTCGCTGAATATGAAGCGAATTGGCACCAGGCTTAAGGGTTATTGCACCTACATCTATCATTTCTGCTGGACGGTTGTTTAATATTCTGATGAAAGTTGAGTCACTGACAATTAAATTACCATCTACTCCAAACGAGGAACCTAAGCTGAATAAACCACCAACTCTCACTCTATAACCAGCTAATGAGTTAAAAGGAAAAACTTCAATGAATTGCTCGGTCTTTTCTTTTTCAAACTTTTGAGCAATATTCCCAAATTCGCGTCGAGAATTACGGTCAAAAAGCACGACATCAGGAATTTTAATTTTATCTAAATTTGCCTGAATTTCTGGCATATTCATCACAGGTTTTCCCGGTTCAAACCCAATAACATATATTGAGTATTTTTGACCGTTAACGGGATTTTTAAATTTGGCAAATCCTATATACATAGAACTCACAGACTCGACACCATCAAACCCCAAAGCTTGATACAAGCGAGTCCGGGAAAAGCTTTGATTTGCTGTTAATGCTTTATATTGAGAACTGACTAAAAATAAATCACCTTGGAGATGTCGATGCACTTGGGTCGCGCTGGAATAAAGAGCATCTTGGAAACCAAGTTGCATAAACATCAGAATGACAATAAAAGCAATACCAGCCACAGCTACAAGAGAACGAACTTTGTTTCGGACAAGTTGCAGCCATGCCAAAGGAGTTTTAACAACCATAATTCCAGCTTGTTGAATGATGTGCAATGCGAATGTAAGAGGTGATACCAATTCAAAATTCAAAATTCATAAGGTACGGCATTAAGAAAGCCTAAGATAACGAGGGTTTGGGAGTGTGTATCTGTCGCATTCTTTTTTCAAATTGGTATGAGTAGGGGTCACCCCCTTTGGGGAATTCAAAATATGGCACTTCGTGCCACGCTACGCTATCAAAATTTAAAATTCAAAATTATTTTTTTGACCAAGCCCCTTCGGGGCGGGTATAGGGGTATAAGGGTGTAGGGGTGTAAGGGAAAGAGCGCCCCGAAGACAAGGGTACAAGCCCCTGTTTTTTAAACATGGAATAGAGTTAAAAATGTTTTCCCTTGATACTTCGTACGAGAAATACGGCGTCCATAGTGTAAGGCCCCTCAATTTATTGATGGGGTTCCCCTACACCCTTATACCCTTACCCCTTACACCCCTAGTTTGCTGACTCTGAATTTTGTAAGCGCTACCTGCTGAGCCGCTGCGCGTTGCTCCCGCGTCTGTGCAGGAAATACGCGCACACTCAGCTATGAGCCTACAGCACGGCTTAGCCGCAAGCATTGCTCTTCGACAGAAGACACGCGTATGCTACGGGTGCTTGTAGGGCAAAAGAGCGCTGATTCTATGATTTGACGACAAATCGTAAGGTGGAGAGAAGTCCTGCAGGCGGTGAGACCAGCGCTGCAGGAGGGTCTCCTGCAGCAGGCGACTGGCTCTCCGGGGTTTCCCAACAAGCGGGAACTGAGCGCAAAGCGCACGCTCCGCGAACGGGGCATTGCCTATAAAATCCTATGTGATGGACATTTGAGATCTTAGTGAGCAGTCCGCCCTTGGGGGTTCCCCCCGTTGAAGGAACTGCTCACCCTCCGGGTGAGCAATGCCCACCCTACAAAAAACTGCTGTATGTTTGAGTGATTGCAAAGGTACCAGTGCCCTTTGGGCAATCGTGGGTTAAATGTGAATGGCGACATCCACTTGTAAGTTGGTTAAACCTGCGACCCTTTGACTATCTGCTGGATCATCAATGCGGATTTTCACTTCAATGATTCTGCGGTCTGTGTCTGCTGCTGGATTGACACTGAGGATATTTTGTCTGTCAACTTGCAAACCAATCTCTTTTACGGTTCCTTTTATTTTTTTAGGAAACGCAGTGCTGGTAATGGTGGCTTTTTGACCGATACGGATTTTGCCAATGTCAGTTTGATAAACTTCTGCCAGCACATACATCTGAGATGTTTTGCCTATCTCAACAATCCCTTGATTACTGCTCACTTCTCCAGTTTTGGCGTGAACTTTCAAAATTCTGCCATCTATGGGAGATTTGAGGTAGGTTAAATTATAGTCTGCTTTTGCTTGTTGGACAGCAGTGATAGCACTTTGAACTTCGGCTTCTGCCAACTTCACATCTACAACACGCACCTCTTTAATACTCCCCAGTTTGGCTTTTGCCTCATTAAGCTGGTCGCTTATGGTGTTAACAGTACTGTTGAGGTTAGCTTTGGCTTCTGTCAGTTGCTGTTGCACTGTCTGCTGTTGCAAACGCTTACTATCTGCTGTGGAAGCAGAAATGGCACCTTCTCTATAAAGTTGCTGATATCGATTGTTTTCAGTTTGAGCATTTTCTAACTCAGCCTCCAAACGGGCAATTGTCGCTTGCTTAGTCGCTACTTCTCCTGTTAACTGCGATTCTAAGCGAGCGATCGCCGCTTTTTGAGCGTTTATGTCTCCTGGTTTAGCTCCAGCTTTGACCTGCGCGAGTTGAGCTTGAGCAATTTGAACTTTGTCTAAAGCTTGTTGTAAAGCCGCCCGACTGCGAGCATAACCTTCCAGCAAAGCCACGACTTGCCCAGCCCGAACTTCATCTCCTTCTTTGACCAGCTGTTTTTCAACTCGGACACCTGTCTGTGAACTGGGAGCGAACAACTTGGTCACTTCACCTTGAGGCTGCAAACGTCCCAAGCCAGTAACAGCAACTTTAGTTGGGGCAGCCTTTGGGGCTTTTGCTGGCTGAGTTTGAACGTTAGACCTTCGTGAAACATTTTGAAAAAATAGTAGCCCGGTAGCTGAAGCAATAAGAGCTGCTAAGATAATTTGCCACCGAGACGGAGGTTTCGTGTATAAGTGGCTTTCCTTTTCTGCTGCCATATTTTCATCTCTATTGTGTTATGCCGAAGGGTAGCCTAGATGGCTCTACCAGTTGATTACTGTGAACGCATTTAGAAATTCATTGCAAGAACTTTTCCTGTGTGGCTCTGATATTCATGACCGGAAAAGTCTTATAAGTTTTAGAAACTTTTGTACGCAATTGCTTAGAACAAAGCCACCACGGATAACTATGTTGGTGGTAAAACGGATTGTGATGTGACACAAAAATCTACTAATTTTTATCCTAATGTAAACATTGGATAAGTTACTTTAAAAGCATAGAAATGCTGTCAAAAAAACCTCAGTCTCAAGCAAAACGAAGCGTTGTAGATAATTTGCGAAAACTTGTCTTCCATACTGCCAAAAAACTTTGATTTTGTCAAGCAGTGACTCTACAGAAGTTTTCTCCTAATTTATTGTTGCCTAGTTCCAATTTTGAAAGAACGAAATGTAGAAAAAATGTTGCAGAAACTACAAACAATTACAGAGAAACCTTAAATAAACTTGGTTTGTTTAAAAAAGGGTTTTCTGTGAGCAGAACTATTGTGATTGAGCATGACAACAACTCATCTTTTACAGTTACCAGTTACCAGTTACCAGTTACCAGTTACCAGTTATCAGTTATCAGGAATCAGTTATCAGTTATCAGTTTTTGGTCACTGTTTACTGTTCACTGGTCACTGTTCACTGTTCACTGGTCACTGTTCACTGGTCACTGTTTTAAAACCCAAATGTCGAAACGGGGAACTTTCTGATGGCGATTGACTTCCAAGGTTCTAAGTCAATACGTGCAAGCATAGCTGTAAAAGAATGAAGAAGGTTTAAGGGTGAAGTGAGAAGAAATATACAGATTCAAGCCCCAAAAATAAAACGTGGAGCTAAAATACTGGTTCAACAGCTTTATTTCATGCTTTGGAGGAATCCGCAACAAAGAACTGCTGACTTCGTACTTGATACTTTATACTTCATATTTTCAATGGCTTTTAGCACAATCGTGACTCATAAACCATTTTTATCAGAATTATCATGAAATTTCTGTTTTTGATAGTACTGATGAAATAAACTAGCTATATCTTATTGTTGGTATTTTCGCTGACAACACTAAAAAGCAGCAATTATGCCTATAAAATCAGTGCCCATAGACCAAATTAAAATTGGTAGTAACCGCCGTCCCATAAGCGGCGACAAGGTTGAAGAGTTGAAGGAATCAATTCAAGCTAATGGTCTGTTGAACCCAATCACAATAGACCGAAAGCTGAACTTGATTGCTGGGCTACACCGCCTGACAGCTTGCCAGCTACTTGGTTTAGAAAAAATCCAGTGTAATATTGTTGATTACGAAGATGCTGATCAAGCTCGTTTGGCGGAGATTGACGAGAATTTTATCCGCAATGAGTTAAAACCCCTAGAGCGAGCAGAACTGCTATTGGAGCGCCAGAAAATTCTGGACAGAATGGGACTGATGGCTAAAGCTGGGGATAACCAGCATACCAAGAAAGGTGGTGAAATCATTTCACCACCTCCCAAGACCAATTTAGAATTTGCGAAAGAAATCGGATACAGCGAGCGTAGCTTGCAGCACGATAAGCAAATTGCTAAAGATATTCATCAGGAAGTCAAACAGAAAATCAAGGGTACGCCCATCGCTGGCATCAAAACGGAGCTGATCAGGATAGCTAGGACAGGGAGTAAAGAACGCGCCTTAGCAGAACAGGCGGAACAAGCTCTAGAGTTAGCTCAGGCGAAAAGAGACGAACAAGAAGCTCAACAGCAAGCTAAAATAGCAGCGCAATGGCGGCTGAGGCAACAAGAGTTACAGTTGCAAGCTTTCAAAATTGCTATGGCAAAACGAGAAGCTAAGTCAGCTGTTAAGAAAGCCCAACCTCTGCTTGAGCAACCTCAAGCTGGTAAACCAACAGTTGCTGCTCACAAACCTTCGGTCAATGTTGGTGACGAATGGATGCTCAACCAACAGCACCTAGTTTATTGTGGGGATACGGCGGGTAAACAATTCACGAACCTGCTTCCTGGTGATGCATCTCTAGCGATCGCTACCCTTTCCCCAACCTGGAATCATGATTACTTAGTAAATGAAGCTCGCCTTGTCGCTGTGCTACGCTCTGAGGGCAACATTTATGACTTTTGCAGCCGCACTCGGATGCCATTTCAATATGAATTAGTCCTTGGTAATTTGTATGTAGGTATTTTTTCGCGCCAATCAATATCCAAGCCACAGATACCTATTCATATAGAAGGAGTCGAGGGAATAGTCGCTTACTTATTAAATATGTATACGAATCAAAATAATTTTGTCATTGCCCCGTTTATGGGACACGGTGAAATTCTAATTGCTTGCGAAAGGATGGGACGTACCTGTTTTATTGGGGGTGAAAATCCGGAGTTGGTGAGTCGCGGAATTATGCGGTGGCAAGAGTGGACTGGTAAGCAAGCACAGAAAACAGGGTCATTTGACGTATAAAGTTGAGTTGGTTTGGATTACCTCAAACCAACCGGCGTTGCTGAATTGAGGTATGAAATTTTCATTCTTTTATTTTCAAAACCCTTATCTTTGCGCCTTTGCGACGCCAGTCGCCTGCTGTCGGGAAACAAGGACTGCAGCGCTGGCTCGTCTTTGCGCGAACCTAAATTCATACTTTGAATCAGCAACGCCAACCAACCTATATATAGCAATCCTATTTGATTGGTGAAAATTATAGCGGTTTGCAACTTGTAAGGTACACAAAGAAATAATAAACCACAGATGGACACAGATGGACACAGATAAATAATTACTTCATTCAATTGAATTGCGCTATATTTTACAGCGCTTTTCTGTAAGTAGGACTATACCGCACAATACCTTAAGTGTCGATATTACGGGCTTTTCATGGGAGATGTCCAACGCCAGATGCTTCAAGCCGGGAAACCCGTCCAACGCACTGGCTCCCCTACAATTTGTGGTCTAATCCTTTGAAAATAGCTGTAATATTGTATCTATAATTAAGGCTAAAAATCACAAAATCATGTTTTTATAAAAAACACACTGATACCTATTCTGTTAGTGTATGTATTTCTTAAATAGTCGGCGAATTTACAAAAAATACACTGATTTCTTGATGAGAACCAATTTTACAGGGCTTTCAAAAGTATAAACTATAAACCATATGGTAGAGGCACAGCAATTTCCTGTATTCTACCTAATTGAAAATTGCTGTATCTTACAACCCTAATAAAGAATTTGAGAGGATGCTAAATAATAGTAAAGACATATACTTTTTTATTTTTGGGAAAAGTTCATATCTGCAAAAAATATATTTTTTTTCAAAATTGCTAAAAACGAACTATTCAGTTTCCATCATTTATGCTAGTCTTTTTATTAATTATCATGTTTCAAGGCAGTCAGGCATATTCTTTAGTTAATTGAGAGCGAAAAACTAAAAAAAACCTGCTTGCGTTTCCCCAAGTAATTCTTCAATTATTTGTTCGTTTTTTTCCATGTATTCGGGTAGAGAGGGGTGTTTTTTTTGTAACTGATTTGTCAAACTTTGTTTGTCAAATTCCATAGAATATATTATCTTGGACGTTGAAACTTCCCATGGCATTTATCAAGATACAGAACGTTGTTATTAACACCAGCTATGTTGCCGCAGTTAAGCTAAATCATCAAACAAGCTCTGGAGAAAAAAGCGTTTCTGTCCTCATAGCTACTCCCAAGTTTCCAGCGTTCCAGGGGGAAACAATTGCTCAAAATCCTCAGAATTTATGTCATTCCGAATGGATTGAATTTAGTGGTCAAGCAGCGATCGCCCTGCAAGATTATTTTACGAGTTTCAACAATGTCATCGACCTACTACCACAACATCAGGAGTCGAGCATTGTATAGCATTTTTGGCAAAAATTGCTGTGATATTGCCAAAACCTTTTAGAAACGCGGTTGAGCATGAACTCACCAGGGTGGTATCTCTTATGTGGTGTGGATTTGAACAGAATCTTTTACTCTTTGCAGATAGGATAGCTGCTTTAAATAGGAAATAGTCCTGTCTTGAACTCGCCACAAAAGTCACCGCAGCTAAACAAACCCCGCTACTCACGATTAGTCTATGTCCTATGTCTGCTCATTCAATTGATACTGCCTTGGCGGAATTGTCAGCCCAGATAAATAACTTTGAGAAGGCTGTGTATAAGTTTATTGAGGAGAAAAAAATGACGTCTGATAAATCCTTGTCGGTTAACAAAATTAACAGAAAATTACAAGATAACCCTATAGCCATCGTTGGTATGGCTTCTCTTTTTGCAAAATCTCGAAACTTGCGAGAATACTGGCAAAACATCATTAACAAAATTGACGGGATTACTGATGTTCCCTCGACACACTGGAACATAGAAGATTACTATGACCCTAACCCGAGAACACCAGAAGAAAAAACCTACTGCAAACGAGGCGGGTTTATCCCATATGTTGATTTTAACCCGATGGAATTTGGCATTCCCCCCAGCATCTTGGAAGTGACAGATGTTGCGCAACTATTAAGTTTGGTAGTTGCAAAAGAGGCAATGGAAGATGCAGGCTATGATACATCGCGCGAGTTTAACCGTGAGACAATTGGGGTTATTTTAGGCGTGGCAGGAAGCCAACTCGGATTACCACTTGCTGCCAGGTTGGAGTCTCCCGTTTGGGAAAAGGTGCTGAAAAGTAGTGGTTTATCTGATGAGGATACGCAAAAAATCATCAAGAAAATCAAAAGCGCTTACGTGAACTGGGATGAGAACGCTTTCCCTGGGATGTTAGGTAACGTCGTTGCTGGCAGAATTGCTAACCGTTTAAATTTAGGCGGGATAAACTGCGTTGTTGATGCTGCTTGTGCCAGTTCATTAGCTGCTCTAAAAATGGCAATTAGCGAACTCGTAGAACACCGCTGCGACATGATGCTGACTGGTGGAGTTGATACTGACAACACCATCATGGCTTTTATGTGTTTCAGCAAAACGCCTGCTGTCTCTCCTAGTGACAACGTCAAACCCTTCGACGCCAAGTCTGATGGAATGATGCTAGGTGAAGGTATCGGTATGGTTGTACTCAAGCGCCTAGAAGACGCTGTACGAGACAACGACAAAATTTACGCTGTTATTAAAGGAATTGGCACCTCCAGCGATGGGCGGTATAAAAGCATCTATGCACCCCGACAAGAAGGACAAGTCAAAGCCTTGGAGCGTGCTTATGAAGATGCAGGCTTTGCACCTAAGAGTGTCGGTTTGATTGAAGCTCATGGCACAGGTACGATGGCTGGCGACCCCACCGAATTTGCCTCTATAAAAGAATTTTTTGGGGAACAAAACTCAAAAAGGCAGTACATTGCCCTTGGCAGTGTGAAATCCCAAATTGGACATACGAAAGCTGCTGCGGGTGCCGCAAGCTTAATCAAAACTGCTTTAGCCCTACATCACAAGATACTACCACCCACAATTAACGTTACTCAACCTAACCCCAAACTCAACATTCAAAACTCGCCGTTTTACTTAAATACCGAAACCAGACCTTGGATTCGTGCCGAAGGGGAAGCGCCAAGACGTGCGGGTGTCAGTTCTTTTGGGTTTGGCGGTACAAACTATCACGTCGTTTTGGAAGAATACGAAGCCGAACAAGAGCGTGCTTACCGTATACACAATACTGCCAGTGAGGTGTTGCTGTTTGCTCAAACTCCTGCACAGTTATTAGCAAACTGTCAAGAAATTTTAGGTAAATTGCAATCTGAGGACGGAAATAGAAATTATGTAGAACTTGTAGAGGCGTGCAAATCACAAGACATTCCTCTTAACGTTGCAAGAGTCGGCTTTGTTGCAGCTTCTTGTGCTGAGGCTTGCAAATTGCTGCAAATGAGTATTGAGTTACTGAAAACTAGAGCCTCAGACTCATCCTGGGAGCATCCCCAAGGAATTTACTACCGTTCTTCTGGTCTTGAGTTAGGTGGAAAAGTTGTTGCTTTGTTCTCTGGGCAAGGTTCTCAATACTTGAATATGGGTCGGGAACTGGTGATGAATTTCCCCACCTTGCGCCGTCTTTTTGGCTACATGGATAGCCTTTTGCTTAAGGATAATTTGCAGCCGCTTTCAGAGATTGTGTTTCCTCATCCCGTGTTTGAGGAGATGGAAAAAAATACTCAAATTGCTGCATTGCAGCGCACAGAATATGCTCAACCAGCAATTGGGATGTTGAGCGCCGGGCAATATAAAATACTACAACAAGCTGGGTTTCAGGCAGATTTCACCGCAGGGCACAGCTTTGGAGAACTCACAGCTTTATGGGCTGCGGGTGTTGTGAGTGATGAAGATTACTGCTTCTTGGTGAAAGCCAGGGGTCAAGCAATGGCGGCTCCCCAAGATCCTGATTACGATGCAGGGGCTATGCTTGCCGTGAAAGAAGAAGTCGGCAAGGTGGAAGTCGTGCTCAAGCATTTCCCTCGGGTGACAATTGCTAATCTCAATTCTCCCCGCCAGGTAGTGTTGGCTGGACCTGCGGCGGAAATAGCGAAAGTGCGGCAGAGTTTACAAGAACAAGGATATGCAGCCGTTTTGTTACCTGTGTCAGCAGCTTTCCATACACCGCTGATTGCTTTTGCTCAGAAAGCCTTTGCCCAAGCGATCAAGAGTGTCAGTTTCCAAAATCCGAAAATACCTGTTTACACAAATGTGACAGGAAAGCAGTATTCCAAGGAACCAGCAGATATTCAAAGAATTCTGGAAACTCACCTGTCTAATGCGGTGCTGTTTAAGCAGGAAATTGAAAATATTTATGCCGCAGGCGGTTCTTGCTTTGTTGAATTTGGTCCGAAGAAAATTCTCACAGGTTTGGTGAAAGATATTTTGGGCGATCGCCCCCACTTAACTGTCGCTTTGAACCCCAGCACCTCAAAAGACAGCGATCGCTCCTTAAGGGAAGCCGTCGTGCAGTTACGCGTAGCTGGTTTGTCCTTGAAAAACCTCGACCCCTACCAACTGCCACAAACTATTCCAGCAACCGAGAAAACCAAAGGGTTGAGGGTGCCTTTAAATGGCATTAACTACGTGTCAGAAAAAACAAAAATGGCATTTGAGCAAGCTTTGCAGGATGGGCACAAAGTGAAATTGCCTGCAAGCACATCTGAGAATAACACTCCCACCGACTCAAAGCTACCCTCAGCGCCACTCACCACCATCACCGCCACTCCCACAGCGATGGTTACAGAGAGCAACGGGCATACAAATAAATCCCTACTCTCTACTAACCAGAAGATTGAGGACAAGGGAACAAATGGAAAAGGACACGGAGACGCGGGGACGCGGGGACGCGGCGAAGTTCTCCCCATCACTCCAGCTGTGCAACTCCCCACCTCCTCATCCCCCTCATCTCCCTCATCTCCCTCATCCCCCTCATCTCCCTCATCTCCCTCATCCCCCCTCCCCCTCACTTCCCCTCAACCCATTCCACAGTCGAAAATGCAAACAAGTCCAGATAAACCCGTGAATTACCAACAGGTTTTAGCAAGCTTAGAATACGTCCTAGCACAATTTCAGCAGAATCAAAGCGAGAATTTACAAGTTCACGGGCACTATCTCAACCATCAGAAGGAATATGCTAAAACCTTTTTCCAACTGATGCAGCAGCAAAATTCTTTGTTTGCCAACAGCACATCTTCAGAAGAAGCTGCAAAGCTCAAGCCAGTTCTCATGGAAAGCTTAGAGCGTAGTATGATGCAGTTTCACGCTCAACAAAGTGAAACTTTACACATCCACGAGCAATATCTCAACTCTCAGGTAGAATACACCAAAAACTTTTTCCAACTCATACAGCAAGAGTACTCACAGATCATCGATGGTAAGCTGGCGATAACTCAACCTGTAGTATCCTCTGAAGTCACAACAGCCCCAGATAAAGAACCCGAGCATCTCATTGCTTTAGAAACAACGGCTACCAAACAAGATAGCCCAGTTCCTGCCACTCACCAGATACCAGCAACTGAGGCACAGCCCGTACTCAAAATGGATGCTCAGTTGCATTCATTTGTAGAAGTTGGCACTCAAACGCAAATACACAAAGCAATAGATTTTGTAGCGGATACGGATGGTTTCTCTGTCAGTCCCACAAATAACTTATCCGTTACATCTGTTACTCCATCCGTTGCCCCCCTCCCTATCTCCTCACCCCTAGTTACCGAAACTGTAGCAGTCAGGACAGAAACTGCTCCTACAGATTCTTCTACAACCACCTCTGATGTCAGTGTAAATGTGGCTGATTTGGGTACAAAGCTGTTGGCAATCATCAGTGACAAAACAGGCTACCCAGTAGAAATGTTGGATATGAGCATGGATATGGAGGCAGACTTAGGGATTGACTCCATTAAGCGTGTAGAAATTTTGGGGGCAATGCAGGAAATGTACCCAGACTTGCCCAAACCAAATGTAGAAGAACTGGGAGAACTACGCACCATCGGTCAAATTGTTCAATGTCTGCAATCCAATGCTTCTCCATCCATTGCTGTTCAATCTACTGTTCAATCTACTGTAGAAACTACTATTTCCATACAAGAAGACGCAAGAATACACCAGCAAGTAGAGACAGAGAATTCTTTCGTTCCAAACTCCTTTGTAGAAGCTGAACCAACACCTCACCTCCCCATTTCAGAGTTAACTTCATTCACCGAAAGTGCCACAGTCAACACTGAAACAGAACCAGCAGACACAGATTTGACAGACTTGGGTCAAACTTTGTTGGCAATCACGAGTGAAAAGACAGGCTACCCAGTAGAGATGCTGGATTTGAACATGGATATGGAAGCGGACTTGGGGATTGACTCGATTAAGCGAGTGGAAATTTTGGGGACAATGCAGGAAATGTACCCCAATTTGCCCAAACCGAATGTGGAAGAACTCGGAGAACTACGTACCATCGGTCAAATTGTCGAGTATTTGCAAAAGTTAGCTGGTACGGAAAAAAAAAAGTCTCTGAACAGCTCCTCCAACCCATCGGCTAACTTAAATAACAATCCTTTGCGTCGTCAAGTCAAACTAAAAGTCCTGCCTCAACCGGATTTTTTAGATTTCACCTTACCAGAGGGGCACATCGGTTTACTCACCGATGATGGCTCCCTCACCACTTCCCAATTAGCTCAAATTCTCACAGAGCAAGGCTGGAAAATCGTTGTTTTAAGTTTCCCCCTATCGCTTGTTCCACAACATTCACCTTTACCCGCAGGGGTGAATCGCGTAAATCTCACAGATTTAAGTGAGGAACATCTGCAACAACAATTAGCCACTATCTCCACTAAATATGGTTCGATAGGTGCTTTCATCCATCTAAATCCAGTATTTGAGGTCATCCGCAACGGCAAAATTCCTTATCTTGAACAGGAAAAGGCGATTGTCAAGCACGTCTTTCTCATGGCTAAACACCTGAAAAAATCTCTCAATGAAGCCACACATTATGGACGCAGTTGTTTCTGCACCGTTGCTCGTCTCGATGGAGCCTTTGGGTTAGGACAAAATGTCCACTTTGGTCCGATCAGCGCTGGTCTATTTGGATTAACTAAGACTCTCAACTGGGAATGGCAACAGGTATTTTGCCGAGCAATTGACTTGAGTCCTGATATTAATGCCCAAGAGTCAGCAGGTCACATTTTTGCTGAGCTACACGACCCCAATCGTTACATTACGGAAGTCGCTTACGGTTCCCACGGACGAGTCACCCTGATTAGTACTCCCAATATTTAACCACATAGGGAAGATAAGGGAGTAGGGGGAGAAAACAATTCAAAATTCACATTCAGGAGAAATTCAGGCATTAGGAGTTTCTCCCTCACTCCCTCACTCCCTCACTCCCTCATCCCCATCATCCTCCTCACCTAAAAGTATGGCAGCAATCAATTATATTGGTCGCGTTCTTGATAAAGAGAAACAAGCTCCTATAAGTGGAGCTAAAGTCTCAATTAATTTGCCGGGTTCTTCAGTTGTTGTCTACAGTGACTTGGAAGGAATTTATAAATTTCAAGTTCCATTTGATGACAGCAATGTACTTGAAGGAGAAATAACAATAGAAGCTAAGGGCTACAAAACGTATTCTTCTTTCATTAGACTATTACCTGATGATAGAGATATTGGTGATATTCCACTCGTCTCTCCTCATAATGTCTCTCCTCATAATGTCTCTCCTCATAATGTCTCTCCTCATAATGTCCATCCTCATGCTCAAGAGGTAGAAAATCAGGATAATTTACTACCAATTATAGCAGCTATTATGGTAGTATTAGCTTTAATTGTAGCGGCACTAACTTTACCTCCTCCTCAAGAAACGCCGCCTCCAGAAACACCAGACAATCTTATCAACCTTCAACAACCATTGCCTCTTTCTGTGAATTCAGTTTATGAAGGTTTAACGTTATCAATCTTTTCTTAAAACAATGAATATGAAAGAGCCTCTTGATTGAAAAAATGAAAGAGGTTGAAACATCAATTTGTCCTAACAATAAAACAAGGTAAACAGAGAATTTATGACACTAACAACCAAGATTCGCCCCACATCAGTTTTTCTCGTGAGTGGTGGTGCAAAAGGTATTACAGCGAAATGCACTATCAAATTAGCACAGCATTCTCCTTGCAAATTTATCCTCATAGGTCGTTCAGAACTCCTAGATAAAGAACCAGATTGGGCTAAAGATTGTTTGGATGAACCAGTGTTAAAAAAAAGCATCATGGAATACCTGATATCACTGGGAGAGAAGCCCCTACCTGTAAACGTACAAAAGCTCTATAACAAAATTATCTCTAACCGAGAAATCAAACAGACTTTACAAGCGATTCAACAAGCAGGAGGTCATGCTGAATATTTGAGCGTTGATGTCACCAACGCAGATGACTTAAAGGAGAAACTTGCTGCTGTGGTTGAACGTACTGGCTCGATTACTGGCATCATACATGGCGCTGGCAATTTAGCTGATAAATTGATTGAAAAGAAAACAGAACAGGATTTTGAGAAGGTTTATACTGCTAAAGTCAAGGGGCTGGAAAATCTTCTATCTTGTATCAAACCCAGTCAACTTGAATATTTGGTTTTGTTTTCTTCTGTAACAGGTTTTTACGGTAATATCGGTCAGACTGACTACGCGATCGCCAACGAAATTCTCAACAAATCAGCTCATCTCGTCAAGCAACGCTACCCCGAATGTCATGTCGTGGCTATCAATTGGGGTGGCTGGGAGAGTGGTATGGTAACACCGCAATTGAAAAAAGAGTTTGCCCGACGGGGTATCGATATTCTTCCTGTCGAAGTCGGGACACAAATGCTCGTCAACGAACTGCATCCTACCAATCAGGGAACAGCACAAGTTGTTATCGGTAGCCCTATGGTTCCGCCTGCTGCACCCCTAGATTCCGAATTGCGAACCTACCGCATCCGTCGTAAACTATCACTTGAAGCCAATCCCTTTTTGCTGGATCATGTGATTGCTGGTAAACCCGTTTTGCCTGCGACTTGTGCAGTTTCATGGATTGCCAATGCTTGCGAAGAACTTTATCCTGGATATAAATTATCCAATTACACAGATTTCAAGGTTTTAAAGGGAATTAATTTTCACGAAACCTTAGCACATGAATACATTTTAGACTTGCAAGAAACTTCTAAAACAGATTCTCAAGAAATCATCTTTCAAGCAAAAATCTGGAGCAAAACTCCAACAGGTAAAATTGCTTATCATTTCAGCATAGACCAGATTCATCTGGTGCGAGAAATTCCTACCCGTCCAAACTACGAATTCTTGAATCTGGCAGAAGATAACATCATTACTATTACTGGCACAGATTTTTATCAAAAAACAACAGCATCATTCTTTCCATTATTTCACGGAGCTTCTTTTCAAAAAATCACAAGGGTTTTAAACATTAGCCCAGAAAAAATCACTTCGGAATGCATCTGGCATGGAATCACGGATAAACAACAGGGACAGTTTCCAATTAGGTGGCTTAATCCTTACTCAATTGACCTCAGTACCCAGCCTCTATGGATTTGGATGCAGCATTTTCATCAGGAAATTTGCTTGCCCGCAGGTACTCCAAAATATGAACAATACGCGGAGACTCCTATCAATACTCCTTTTTACGTTTCTTGCGAAGTGAAAGCGAAAACAGCAACTAGTATTGTTGCCGATTACACCATACATGATGCCCAAGGGCAAGTCTACTCGCGTTTGTTGGGCGCTAAGGGAGTTATTATACCTACTCAATCGTTGAGAAGCAATTAATGAGGATAAGAAGTGTAAGTTCGTAGTAAGCGCTTTAGCGAAAGCGCTCACTACAAACCCATCAAATCAATCTTGACAGACTACTAGAGACACCTCACAGAATACATTCCCAGTATCTAGCTGGGAACAAGCAATCTCACAATACAATATATCTTTTGCATTCATTCAAAATAAGGACATAAGCCGTGGATAAAATAGCAATCGTCGGATTTTCATGCCTGTTTCCTGATGCCAAAAATCCTGAAGAATTTTGGCAGAATCTTATCGAGCAGAAAGACTCAACATCATCAATTACTGCTCATGAAATTGGAGTCGATCCGCAAGTTTTTTATGACCCAGTCAAAGGCAAACCAGACAAAATCTATTCTTTGAAGGGAGCATTCATCCGCGACTTTCAGTTTGATCCAACTGGTTACAAGCTACCAGCGGACTTTTTGCAAAGCTTAGATAATACCTTTAAATGGTCACTTGATGCTGCTAAACAAGCTTTGCAACATAGTGGTTATTTAGGCAATCAGTCTATTCTCTCAAAATGTGGAGTGATATTAGGCTCTCTCTCGTTGCCTACAAAATTATCCAATCAATTATTTGCTCCCATATATCAGCAGGTGTTAACACCTGTATTGAGAGAGCTTTTGCAGTGTGAGGAATTCAATTTGGCTTCCGCTAAAGCATCTGCCCAAGCCTCAATCTACAACGCAATGATTTCTGGTTTACCAGCTGCGGTCATCGCCCAAGCCCTGGCTTTATCCAATATTCATTTGTGTATTGATGCAGCCTGTTCGTCACCATTGTATGCAGCGAAGCTTGCATCTCATTATCTGTGGACGCACAAAGCAGATTTGATGTTGGCTGGAGGAATTAGCTGTTCTGACCCTCTGTTTTTGCGGATGTTGTTTTCCGGTATCCAAGGATATCCAGAAGACAACGACCTGAGCCGTCCCTTGGACAAATCCTCTAGAGGACTCATGACTGCCGATGGAGTCGGGATGGTGGTGCTGAAACGATATAGTGATGCCCTCAGAGATGGCGATCGCATTTATGCCACCATCGCCGGTAATGGACTCTCCAACGATGGTCGAGGGAAACACTTGCTTAGCCCCAATTCTAAAGGGCAAATTCTCGCCTTTGAACGCGCTTACAAAGAGGCACAAATCAGTCCAAAAGATATTGATTACATGGAGTGCCACGCGACTGGCACATTGTTGGGAGATACCACCGAATTCAACTCTGTAGAAACGTTTTTTGGTCAGCATCAAGCAACGCCTTTAGTAGGTTCCGTTAAGGCTAACGTTGGTCACTTACTTGTCGCTGCTGGCTCAGTGAGCTTGATTAAAGTACTTTTAAGTATGTCCAAAGGTGTCATCCCACCGACACTGAAAGTAGTTGACCCCATAGGAGAAGAAAACAACGTCATTTCACCTCAAAGAATTGTCACAAGTACCGCCAAGTGGTCCCAAAAAGCACCAGTCAAACGAGCAGCTATCAGTGCATTTGGTTTTGGCGGAACCAACGCCCATATGATTTTGGAACAAGGCACAACAGAAACTGTTGACGCAACTGCACCTGTGCAACTTGCCAAGATGGCTATTGTGGGCATGGATGCCTTTTTCGGTTCCTGCAATGGATTAGATGCTTTTGACCGCAGCATTTATGACGGAACGCAGCATTTTATACCTCTTCCGTCTGACAGATGGCACGGATTAGAAGAGCAACAAGACTTACTCAAGAAGTACGGCTTGCCAAACGGTCAAGCACCAGTAGGGGCATACATCCAAGATTTGGAAATAGATACCCTATCTTACAAAATCCCCCCGAATGAACTATCCAAGCTGAACCCGCAACAACTCTTACTTCTAAAAGTTGCCGATCGCGCCTTGAAAGATGCGGGAATCAAAGAAGGTGCAAACGTTGCAGTCATCATCGCTTCAGAGACGGAATTGTCTGTCCACCAGTTACAGCAGAGATGGAATCTCTCTTGGCAAATAAAAGAAGGCTTGATTGCTGGAGAAATTTCTTTACCAGAAGAAAAGATTGCTCAACTGGAAACCATTGCTAAAGACGGTATTCACCAGCCAGTAGAAATCAGCGAATATCTGAGTTATATCGCCAACATTATGGCGAGTCGTATTTCCTCTCTATGGGATTTTACAGGTCCAACATTCACCATGACAGCGGGCGAAAATTCCACATTCAAGGTGTTGGAAGTCGCACAAATGCTACTGAGTGCTGGGGAAGTGGATGCTGTGCTTGTGGGTGCTGTTGATTTAGCTGGTGGGGTAGAAAATATCTTGCTGCGAAATCAATTAGGACAAATCAATACAGGAGTCAATACCCTAAGTTACGACCAAAAGGCGAATGGTTGGACGGTTGGCGAAGGTGCTGGCGCAGTTGTCTTGAAGCGCCTAGATACAGCGAAAAAAGAGGGCGATTGCCCAAAGGGCAGTGGCAAAGCCAATCGCATTTATGCAGTTGTCGATGCCATTAGTTTTGCACAACAGCATTCTACATCTGATGACTTGCAAAATCGTCTCACAACACCTGATGCAGCAGCCGTCAGCTCTGTCTGTCAACAAGCGTTTGAGATAGCAGGGGTCAAACCTACAGACATTGAATATCTAGAAGTTTGTGGGAGTGGTATTTCCCAAGAAGATGAAGCAGAAATCAAAGGTTTAGTCCAGGCTTATCCAGCGGATAAAAATGGTCTTAATTGTGCAATTGGCAGTGTCAAAGCAAACATCGGTCACACATATGTAGCATCGGGAATTGCCAGCCTGATTAAAACTGCTCTTTGTCTCTATCACAGATACATTCCCGCAACCCCCAAATGGTCTGGTGTCAAAAACCAAGAGGTTTGGCAGGGTAGTCCCTTTTATGTCGCCCCAGAATCAAGACCTTGGTTTTTGGGCAAAGAACTTAAAAAGCGAGTCGCTGCGATTAATGGCATAGGGATGGATGGGACTTATGCCCATGTCATCTTATCAGAAGAAGCAGACCAGATACAGCGTCACAGCAAGTATTTGGAGCAAACACCTTATTATCTATTTCCCATTGCTGCTAACAATCGCTCCGATTTACTAGACCAAATTAACGCTCTCCAGAAGACCATCGAAAATTGTACTTCTTTAAACGTTGCAGCAAGCCGAAGTTTTGCTGCTTATAAGCAGCGTGTTGAGGCAAATTATGCGCTTTACGCGATCGCCATTCTTGGACGTAACAAAAAGGAATTAGCCAAAGAAATTGAAGCAGCCCTCAAAGGTGTGAATAATGCCTTTGAAAATGGGGAAGATTGGCAAACACCGACTGGCAGTTATTTCACAGCTAAACCACTCGGTAAAAAGGGAGGTGTAGCATACGTTTATCCTGCTGCGGTCAATTCCTATCTTGGCATTAGTCGCAATCTCTTCCGCTTATTCCCCAGAGTTCACGATGACTTGGCAATCAAAAGTCTTTTCAGCGTTGTCGCCGACATTGCCAAGCTCGTCTTTCCCAGAAGCTTGAATAAATTATCAACCAGGCAAATAGAAGCTCTTGAACAGCGATTCTTCAATGATTCCTTGGCAATCTTTGAAACTGACATGGGCATTGCCAGACTCCTGACGACTATTATCCGAGATGATTTCCAAGTCAAGCCAAAATATGTTTTTGGGTATAGCTTGGGCGAGACTAGTATGATGTCGGCGATGGGGGTATGGAGCAACTTTAGCCAAGGGATTAACGCCTTTCACGCATCTCCTTTGTTTGGAGACAGGATATCTGGACCGAAAAACGCCGTACGCGAATATTGGGGATTACCATCAGCACAACAATCACCAGATGATGATTTCTGGAGTACCTATCTTGTGATGGCGACTCCATCGCAGGTTAAAGAATGCCTCAAGAATGAAAATCGCGTCTACTTGACTCAGATAAATACACCAGAAGAAGTTTTAATTGCTGGTGATACAGCTGGTTGTCAGAGAGTCATTAAAACTTTGGGTTGCAACGCTTTCCGCGCTCCCTTCAACCATGCAATCCATTGCGAACCAATGCAATCAGAGTATGAAGAAATAGTTCGAGTCAACACCTTACCGTCTCACAACATACCTGGCATTGTATTTTACTCTGCAGCTGAGTATAGACCCATCACACTTGATAGTAATGTCATTGCTCGTAGCCTTACGAAAACCTTGTGTCAACAGGTTGATTTTCCTCGATTAGTGAACCGAGTTTATGAGGATGGGGCAAAAATATTCATCGAAGCAGGATCTGGTAATGTCTGCTCTCGATGGATTGAGAAAATCCTGGAAAACAAAGAACATATGACTGTATCTCTTAATAGAAGAGGTATAGACGACCATACTTCTATTATCAGAGCATTAGCAAAACTCCTCAGTCATCAAGTTTCTCTGGACTTATCACCTCTGTATAGTCAGACAACAGAAACATCCAGTCAACTTAAACCGACTGTGAAAACTGTCAACTTGGGTGGAAACAGAATTGTTGCCAAAATCTTGAGTGACGAAAACCGTACGCTTTTTGAGAATGTAGCTAGCAAAAAACCACTTCATCTTGTTAGCAACCAGCATCAAAATATTCCTGTTTCGATAGAGTATGAACTCACAAATTCTTTCAAGGACTCAAGCAGTATCCACAATGGCAGAAGTCATCTCGGCAACATAAAACCATCAACGACTAAGCAAGACGAAGAAAACGTGAAAAATACCACTAATAACAGTTTTAGTCCTAGGGAAGAGTTACAATCTTGTGAGTCAACTGTAACTCAAGAAATTATTTCTCAATCCATTCTGCATCCAATCACCACCACTCAAAATTTTGCCCACTCAGCGCCTATCCTTGACTTAACTCAGTCTCAGTACGAAAAGTTAAGTGCTAACAATAAGAGCGTTCATAAAGCTCACGCTAACTTCTTAAAATCTAGACAAGAATTTAGCAAACAAATGAGCGAAATTATTCAATTACAACTGGCTTGCGCTGAAAACTTACTGGCTTAGTCATTTGTTAGTAGGTGTGGTTACTTATTATTCCTTTACTATTGAGGACTAACAAATGTACAGACGCGACGCCAGAGCCGGCACGAGGGAGACCCTCCTGCAGCGCTGGCTCGCCATGGCGCGTCTCTACAACTAACCACTAACGACTCTCTCTCACTCACAATTCAAGGGAATCACTACCGTGAAAACTGAAAATGCGGTACTAGGTAAATACAATAACGGTCTTAGCTTTTTTGGTCACTTCAATCACAATCAAGTTTGGAAAGGTGACTTAGATTGTGTGGCGTTTGAACCATCAGATATCAAAGATAAATTGCAGAATTTACATAAACCTTGTTACATCGTAAGAGTAGCAGGAAAAATTGGTGTCACCAACGAAGGTTATTCTTGTCCTACTGATAATGGGACAGGACAAGTAGAATTGTTGATAACAGTTCCACCCATCTCAACACATAATTTAGGAGACCCCAGTTTTCTTTCCTCTCATGGTGTGAAATACGCCTATGCTACTGGTGCAATGGCTGGTGGTATTGCATCTGAAGAGATGGTGATTGCACTTGGAAAAGAGAAAATTTTGGGTTCCTTTGGTGCTGGTGGTTTAAGTCCAGACCGTCTTGAAGCAGCTATTAACCGTATTCAAGCAGCCTTACCTCAAGGTCCCTACGCATCTAATCTCATTCACAGTCCAAATGAACCTGCCATTGAACGCCGTGCTGTGGATATATACCTTAAATATGGGGTGAAAACTGTAGAAGCTTCGGCATTTTTGGACTTGACTCCTAATATTGTCTATTACCGTGCGGCTGGACTGGGCGTGAATGCAGCCAATCAAATTGAAATCAAAAACAAAGTCATTGCCAAAATCTCCCGTCGAGAAGTCGCTAGCAAATTTCTCCAACCAGCACCACTAAAAATTTTAAAAGAACTGGTTGCACAAGGACTCATTAGTGAGTTACAGGCAAATCTTGCAGCCCAGCTTCCCATCGCCGATGATATTACTGTAGAAGCTGATTCTGGCGGACATACAGACAATCGCCCCCTAGTTTGTCTCCTGCCTTCTATGTTGGCATTAAAAAATGAAATTCAGGAAAAATATCGTTACTCAACACCTATCAGAGTTGGAGTAGCCGGGGGAATTGGGACACCACAATCAGCTTTAGCCGGCTTTATGATGGGTGCTGCTTATGTGGTGACTGGTTCGATTAATCAGTCCTGTGTTGAAGCTGGAACTTGTGAATATACCAAGCAATTGTTAGCACAAGCAGAAATGGCTGACATGATGATGGCTCCAGCGGCAGATATGTTTGAAATGGGAGTCAAACTTCAAGTTTTGAAAAGAGGAACTATGTTCCCTCTACGAGCTCAGAAACTGTATGAGATATACAGGAATTATGACTCGATTGAAGATATCCCAATCGCAGAACGAGAAAAATTAGAAAAACAAATTTTTCGTAAGAGCCTTGCTCAGATATGGGAAGAAGCTGCAACTTATTTGTCCAAAAGAAATCCTGAAAAACTAGGGAAAGCAATCAACAATCCCAAAATGAAAATGGCGGCAATTTTTCGCTGGTATTTAGGATTATCCTCTCGCTGGTCTAGTTCTGGAGAAAAGGGTCGAGAAGTCGATTATCAAATTTGGTGTGGTCCGGTGATGGGTAGTTTTAATGACTGGGTTCGTGGTTCTTATTTGGCTGAACCAAAAAATCGCCGAGTCGTTGATGTTGCTGATCACATCATGACTGGTTCAGCATTTTTATACCGCATTCAAAGTTTAAAAATTCAAGGATTACAAATCTCGGATGACTACTGTCAGTATCATCCAGTTTGTTCTACTAGCTTGTAAAAGCTACAAATTGAAGGGTTTAAGAAACCCGGTTTCGAGAAAGTTACCGGGTTTCTAAAAAATCGCAGACTATTATGTTAGAGGTGGATAAATAATGACTTCAAAACAGTTTCATACGGCAGAAGAAATTCAAGGATGGCTGGTGTCTATTCTTGCTGAGGCACTAAAAATCGAACCCGATGAAATTAATATCCAAGAGTCTTTAGAAAGCTACGGTTTAGACTCAGCCCAAGCCATGCTTCTAGTCACTCAAGCAGAGAAGATGCTGGGATTTGAAGTCTCTCCTATGCTGCTGTGGCATTACCCAAATGTAGAAGCACTTTCACAGCGTTTAGCTGAAGAATCGCAAGATTTGGAGTCACAGGTTGAAGACACGGGAGTTGCCCCTCGAACAAATCTTTCCGTTGTCAAGACGGTAACGCTCGATTTGAGTGCTGAAGCTGTTTTAGACCCGAACATCCGTCCGGCATCGACTTTTAAATTTACAAGTGAACTGGATAATGTCTTTTTAACTGGAGGAACAGGCTTTTTAGGAGCTTTTCTCATCCATGAACTGCTACAGACGACTAATGCAGATATCTATTGCTTAGTCCGTGCTGCTAATTCTGAGGAAGGCAAGCGCAAGCTGAAGAAAAACTTGCAACAATATGCGGTTTGGGAAGAAGAGTTTAGCCCCAGAATTATTGCTATTCCTGGAGATTTATCTCAGCCACTTTTAGGTCTCAGTACTGAAGGGTTTGAAATGCTGGCTGCTAATCTTGACGCTGTGTATCACAGTGCTGCCACGCTGAATTATGTATATCCCTACTCAGCACTGAAGACTGCCAATGTTCTGGGAACCCAGGAAGTGATACGCTTGGCAAGTGAAATCAAAACCAAACCTCTGCATTACATTTCCAGTGTTGCTGTTTTTGAATCACCTGCTTATGCTGGCAAGGTCGTCAAAGAACAGGATAACTTTGAACATTGGGAGGGTATTTATCTCGGTTACTCTCAAACTAAGTGGGTTGCTGAAAAGTTAGTTAAGATTGCCGGTGAGCGAGGACTTCCCGTTACCATCCACAGACCACCATTGATAGCAGGGGACAGTCGAACAGGTGTGTCTAACACCCATGATTTTACCAACCTGATGATCAAGGGCTGTCTTGATATCGGATGTTTTCCAGATGTGGATTATATGCTGGATATGTCTCCTGTAGACTATGTCAGCAAAGCGATCGTCTATCTATCAAGGCAAAAAGAATCTATAGGCAAAGCTTTCCACTTACAACATCCTGAACCTGTATCGTTAAAGATGTTAGTTGAATGGATGCGCTCTTTCGGTTTTCCAATTCAAATGCTTCCTTACGACGAGTGGCAAGCACAGTTAATGAAAAATGCGACTTCTGTGGAAAATCCTTTGTACACACTGCGACCTTTCTTGTTTGAACGGTGGTCTCAAGAAGGACTGACGATTCCAGATTTGTATTTGCAAGCTAGAAGACCCTTTATCAGCTGTCAGGAAACACTCGATGCACTTGCAGGAAGCTCGATTGTTTGTCCACCGATAGACTCTAAATTGTTTATCACATACTCCTCTTACTTGATTGAGACCGGTTTTTTGAATGTTGCCTAGAGGTGCGCCACTAGCTTTGTTTGAAAGGTAATGTAGTGAGCGTGTTTCATTAATTCTAATGGGTTACAAGATCCCCGACTTCTTTAAGAAGTCGGGGATCTGATCCCTACGATATGTCAAAATTAATGACATAAACTACTATAGGATTACTATTTGATTTTTGAACAAAGTTAAGTATTGTAGGGTGCGTTAGGATGAAATCCGTAACGCACCGAATCCCTGGAAATAGTGCCGTACTCTCTTTGCTAACGCACCCTACGTATCTTTTCAAAAATCAAACCGGATTCCTATAGTTTGTATTATTGGTAATTGGTCTGAAGTTTAGACTTTTACTGCAATTGTTTCGATAAATAAGCGCTCTCAGCGTTGTGCATTAAACTTTTTGAGGCAGTCTGAGCGTTAGAAGCCGTCGCTCTAGACTGCCGTTTCTTTATGGATGATATGAATCAGCCAATGGGGAATGAGCAAATACTTACTTGCTAAGCTTTTCATCATACATATCAGTTTAATTTATAACTTAAGCTAAGAAAAAATAAAAATGTTATAATATGGTTAAGCCCGTGCTTTGCTTGAAAATAAGCTCCGTGAAGCAAAGCATTTCGGAAATTCTACCCTACCGCAACGGGTGCGCTCCGTTTCATCAGAACCGGAAAAATCCGGCAACCTCATCACAAGTTTACGGGATAAGAAGTCCACGAACTTGGCGGAAAAACCGCCCCAAGCTGGGATTTTTCACCTCAAAACAAGCTAATGGATTGGGCGGTTTTTCCGGAGGTTGCCGGATTTTTACACGTTTTAGCCCAACCCCTGCGGAATTTAAGGTTGGTTATGGTTCACAGCGAGAAATCACCCAAAAGAGCTGATATTAAAGTCGGTTAATCACTTCGTTTATGTTGTTATTTGTTATCAGTTAGTAGTTAGTCTTTGAAAATAACTAATAATTAACAACTCACAACTCATAATTAACCACTAAAAGCAAATTTATGGAGGTATTGAAGTGGTAGCAACGTTCACAGGAAAAGTCGTTCTGGTGACTGGAGGCGGTTCGGGGATTGGTAGGGCTTCTGCACTAGCTTTTGCCAGGGAAGGAGCAAAGGTCGTTGTTGCTGATGTAGCTGTTGAAGCGGGTGTTGATACAGTCAGCAAAATCGAGGCAACCTACGGTGAGGCTATCTTCGTTAAGACAGACGTTTCCAAGGCAGCTGAGGTCAAGAAACTTATCAAAAAAACTGTCGATACCTATGGAGCGATCGATTGTGCATTTAACAATGCTGGTATCAAGGGAGTGAGTAGTTCAACGGCTGCCTGCACCGAGGAGAACTGGGATCGAGTGCTCAACATTAATCTTAAGGGTGTGTGGTTGTGCATGAAATACCAAATTCCTTATATGCGGGAACAAGGCGGCGGAGCGATCGTCAATATGTCCGCAGCTGCTGGTTTGAGTAACTGCCTGGAACGTTTTCCTGCCTACACTGCCAGCAAGAATGCTGTCATAGGACTGACGAAAACCGCCGCCCTTGAATATGCAAAAGCGGGTATCCGCATCAACGCATTGTGCCCAGGCTACATCTACACACCAATGGTTGAAAGCGAGATTCATCAAAACCATCAAAACTCTGATTTGAAGGATTTGATGGCTAATAAAGTCCCTATGGGACGTTGGGGAACCCCGGAAGAAATCGCTGAGATTGCACTTTTTCTGTGTTCAGATACTGCATCGTATGTCAACGGACATGCGATGGTTGTGGATGGTGGTTTAGTCGCATAGCCAGAAATTTAATCATTCATGCAGGACAACAGAAAGCTTGGCAGATGTACAGATCCTGTTTTTCCAGATATGGTCTTTTAGGGTCTTGAGAGTGCTTCAATGATTGGGTGAGGTTCTCAAGATTAATACTGCCAGCATCTTAACTGCAAGCCACTACCCTCTACAGCAACAGCCGCAACAGAATTGTTAGCTGGTACCAACTCAAGCAAGCTCCATTTTTGCTCTGTCTTTAGCTTTGCTGGTTGTCCTGGAGTGAGCGAAACCTCTATTTGCTCGAGCTGAGCAATTCCTACTCCAGTTGCTTTTAAATATGCTTCTTTGCAAGTCCAGTAGCGGAAAAATACCTCTTGCATTTTGTTGGGAGTAAGCCCACACATCACTGCATATTCCGCAGGTGAAAAGTATCGTTTAGCAAGGGCAAGAACGTCAGAAATCGGGCGGATGTATTCTAAGTCTACTCCCACGAGGCGATCGCAAGTCACTGCACACAAAGCTAACCCAACTGAGTGAGTCAAGTTAAACGATAGTTTACTATCAGCAAACGTATCAGCTAACACTGGTTTGCCAGAGGATTCATAACAGAACTCCAATTGTTGCGCCTCGACACCCAAGTAGCGACCCAATATAGTTCGCAGTATACCCCGACCAGCAATAAAACGCTGCCGATGCTGTTCTTTATAGAAACGCTTTGCTCGACAAACTTCGTCGCTGGAGAGGGTTGCTGCCAAATGTTGCAGCTGTCCTTCTGGTCTGTCAAGGTCAATTCGCCAGACATGAACTTCATCCTGCAACAAAGTTAAATCTGCCGATGCAGGCAGCCACAAATGATTTTCAACAGTCATTGAGTCACGCAGTAATAGTTAGCTAATGCCTGAATTTAGATACCTAAATTTTGAGAGGATTGGTGTTAACAGCGGTGTTCTTCCACTGTGAACGATCGCCCCCTACTCATTGTGCGGTAATTTACCACTCTCACGACAAGATGTAGGAGATGTGTGGATTTATCCGTCATTCCTCTCGTTTGGGCTTTCATCGGAAAGCCCCAATCTCACACTCAACAAATCAATGGTCTAACGGTGTTGTCGCTTTTTCCAAGAGATAGAAGAAAAAGTGCGTTGTCAAAATCGGTTTTGCTTTTTGACTTTCCCGTTATTATATAACTTTATGACCTGATTCCGATAGTCTTCTTGTAAGCGATTCTTAACTATTTTCAGACTTTTCTTGTTGAAGGGACAAGGGGGACAAGGGGGACAAGCGAGAGAGCTTGACTAAATAGCCAAATACTTTACTAAACTTTTTCATAATTAGTCATAAAGAAAAGTTTGACACAGTTGTAGCTTTCTGATACTTTAGTGACAGTGCTGAAAACCAAAGCCCAAAATCATCTGGTTTGTAAACCACAGCTGATTCAAAACTAGCAAGCCTGTAAAAAGGTCGAACGGGAGACCACGATTCGTTAAATTTGCTGAAAATAATGGATGAACAATAGCTAAAAGCTTCAAGAAAAATTCCTCGGAGTCAAAAAAATAGGGTGGGCTACACCCGAATTTACGCCTGTAGACAAGAAGGAGCCGACTCCCTTGGTAGAAGCAGGAAGCAGACCCTCTAAAGTTTTCTTTAGTTGAATGACTAGGTTTGAAAAAGTTTAGTCAAGTTTTGTATAGCAGGGTAGAATGTATGAGCGCAACTTGGTATCAGAAGCGATTTTATGAAGTCTTATCTTCATCATATCGACGGGGAGTGTAGACCCAAACGCTACCATCGCACCGCTGAATCATCCGGGTTTTGCTTGACCCGACAAGAATGACTGTCCGCATATCAGCAAGTTCTGGTGCTAAATCTTCCAAAGTGTAAACCTCAACAGATTCTCCATCCCTGCCAAGGTTGCGGGCAAGTACCACGGTCGTATCAGGATGTCTGTAACGCAGTAATATATTTCGTGTCTCTGCTAGTTGCCAAAGGCGCTGCTTTGACACTGGGTTATAAAAAGCAATCACGAAATCAGCTTGGGCAGCAGCAGTAATTCGCTGTTCAATAATTGACCACGGCTTCAAGATGTCAGACAGGGAGATGGCGCAGAAGTCATGACCAAGCGGCGCACCAATTTTTGCCGCCGCTGCTTGCATCGCGGAAATACCAGGTGCGACTTGAATTTCGATACCTTGCCATTCTGGTTTTGCTTCTTGATCAAGCACTTCAAAGACTGCTGCTGCCATTGCATAAATACCGGGATCACCAGATGATACCACCGCCACAAAACGCCCCTCTGCGGCTAAATCCAGCGCCATCTGTCCCCGTGCAAGTTCTTCCCGGTTGTCGGACTCATGCCACCGCTTGCCGTTGCCAAGAGAACCCACTAACCCCAAGTAAGTAGAATAACCAACTAAATCAGTGGCATTACGTAAAATTTCCTTGACTTCCGGCGACATCCAATCGCCTCCTCCTGGTCCAGTGCCAATTATTGCCAACCGACCGCGTGGTTTACCTGTGCTGTTGATATCGATGGGTAGGGGTGCAAGTGCGATTGGCTTTGCCACTGCCCCTTGGGCAATCGCCATAGCACAGCTAAAGTCAGATGATTGCCGTTGCATCACCAACCGCCCAGAGGAAGCTGCTAATGCGATCGCTACTGCCCCATCTGCGGTATTGTTTTGCGACATCACAGCAGCAATCTCATCAGTCGTAAAGAAGCGAATAGGCACGTTGAGGGCGTCGGCAATTGCTTGTAAAGCTGGATTGGCAGCATCAAGGGTGCTGGCGAAGACTCCTGCAACTGATGCCGGGGCTAACTCAGCATCAGCCAACATTTGCTGCACGAGGGCGATTTCCTCGGAACCCCACCCCCTGCCCCTCCCCGCAAGCGAGGAGGGGTGCCCGATAGGGCGGGGTGAGGTGCAACTGACTCCAATTGCCACGGTTGCTGGGTGATAGACGAGGCGGGTTGAGGTGGAAACGACTGGCTTTTCTGTAATTTGTATGACTCTTTCTGCATTTTGGTCGATAGGTAACGAACTATTCCTCAACCAAGGTGCATTACCCTCTAATTTCACGGAATGTCCCGCCAGCAAGTCGGACATGAAAGATTTGGCGTCATCGGGGTTAGCTAAACGATACCCTACTGGAGGGTCTTCCAGTGCGATGCCAAAACGGATGTCACCTGTAGTTGTGATGGCAGGTTTGACATCCAGTACGCTGGCGATTTGGCGTGCCAGATTATTTACCCCATTGAGTCCGCCCAAGAGTGGCACCACTGCACTACCATCTTCGGCAACCGCAATCACTGGAGGTTCCTGTCGTTTGTTGGCAAGTAGTGGCGCGAGGGTTCTGATCAGAATACCTGTTGCACAAATGCCAATGATGGGTGTTCCATTGGCGAACAACTCCCGCAGTGTCGCTCCAAACTCAGTAAAAGCGACATCCACATCAGAAGTGCGACCCGCCAGTCCGTATAACTGCGCTCCTGGAAGAACACTGATAATTTTTTTAGCTACAGGGATGCTGTTAGCACCCAACAGCACGATAACAGCAGGTGTCATAACAATTCAAAATTCAAAATTCAAAATTCAAAATTCAAAACTATAGCGCTTCTCGTTTGGATGAAGTACAAATTTATCTGTGTTCATCTGTGTCCATCTGTGGTTCTTATTTCTTGATGTATTGCACTCAATTAAGAACCGCCATAACACCCTATATCCCTTTCAGCGGAATTCAGAAAAGGTCATTTTTGGTATCATAAATGACTCTTACTTGGAACCAGAACCATCGAAAAGTAAGGCACTTGGGCAGGATTGACTTCATCCAAGGGTATGGTTCGCTGGTTTGCCATCGTTCCTCGCTCAATGTAACGCGCCCGTGAGGCAAGCCCTAGTTTATACAACGCATCAGAAACTTTCGTGAAATGCCGCTGCAGCTTGATAATGGCGGCAGCATCAGCATTTAACAATTGTGCTTCCAAAACTTCGGCTGGCAACGTGGCTGGCAGTACGCTGAAAATATCGTTTCGGTAACTCAGGGGGACTCCTAATGCTGAAGCACATCCCATCGGTGAAGAAACCCCTGGCACGACTTCTGTTTCAAACTGGTCAGACAGCCGCGTGAATACGTACATGAACGAGCCGTAAAATAATGGATCGCCTTCGCACAGGACTACCACATCCCGTCCGGCGGCAAGATGTTCGGCAATAGGCGTGACAACCTGGTCATAAACCGGTTGTGCTGCATACGGGTCAAGCGCACGCGGGAGATGATATTTTACCTCGATTTGATTGCCAGGGAGATATTGGGCTACGATACCTCGAGCAATACTCTCTTTATCTTCTGCGGATTGATAAGCAACCACTGGGCAAGAACGTAGTAACCGCAGTGCTTTCAGTGTTAAAAGTTCCGGATCTCCTGGACCGACTCCAACTCCATAAAGACGACCTTTCGCCATCATTCTTCCTCCGTTGCTAAGGCGTTAACTGCTGCGGCGGTAATGGCACTTCCACCCCGCCGACCATGCAATGTTATAAATGGGACACCACGACTATCTGCTGCCAGTGCCGCTTTCGATTCTGCTGCCCCCACAAATCCCACAGGAAAACCTAGAATCAGCGCTGGTTTTGGTGCCCCAGCATCCAGCATTTCCAGTAACCGGAACAAGGCAGTAGGTGCATTGCCAATTGCCACCACAGCCCCTTCTAACTTTGGTAGCCACAATTCCAAAGCAGCTGCAGAACGGGTGGTTCCTAGTTTTTGGGCAAGTTCTGGCACTTGTGGATCATTGAGGGTGCAAATCACCCCATTGTCTGCTGGCAGTCGCCGCCGCGTAATTCCTTCTGCCACCATCCGGCAATCACACAGAATTGGTGCCGCTGCTGCTAAAGCTGTACGCCCCGATACCACAGCTGTTGGTGCAGCTGCTATATCATCAACAATATCTGTCATGCCGCAAGCATGAATCAGACGCACGGCAACCTTCGCGACATCCGGGGCAAGTACAGACAGATTTGCCTCTGCGCGAATAGTGGCAAAGGATTTGCGATATATTTCGTTACCATCTCGAATGTATTCAATAGTCATTTGTCATTTGTCCCTAGTGCCTCACATCCCCTTGCTCAAACAACCGTTGTAAATCTTCAATAGCATATCGGTTCGCAAATTCCCCAAATGATTCATTGGGAGTAGCACGTTTTGCCATATAGATTTGCAGCATCCGTTCTAACAATAGGGATAATTCTGGAAACGATACTAAACTGTAAACTTCTCGTCCAAATTTCTCGTTGCTGTTACCATCACCCACGTAGACTTTATAACCTTCCACCGTTTTCCCCTCCTGCTCAATAGTGACACCAAGGAGGGCGATATCGCTTCTGCTGTGTTGGGCACAGGATTTTTCGCAACCTGTGAAGTGAATGTTAACTGGTTGGTCGAGAGTGAGGCAACTATCCAGATAGTTAGCTAATGCCAAGGCGTGACCTTTGGTATCTGTTGCTGAAGACGCACATCCCGTATTGCCAGCACAGGCGACTAAGGCGCTGCGAATGTTGGTTGCAGACCAATGCAATCCTAAGTTTTCGATTTGACTTTGTGCTTGAGGAACCGACTGATGGGGAATATCTGATATGAGAAGGTTTTGCCAAGGCGTCAGCCGAAGAGTACCAGTGCCATATGTTTCCGCAATATCCGCTAGACCACGCGTTTGCCAAGTTTCCAACTTACCAACGGGTAGCACAACACCGATGTAAGATAGTCCTTTCTGTCGTTGGGAATGGACACCTATGTGCTGGTATCTGTTTATGGTAGAGATGTTGTATGCAACGTCTTTACATCGGTGTTGCCTTATCTGGTCATCACCCCATATCGGATACACTCGCCGCAATCGATAGGGAAGATGATGCTCAACTTCTTGGAAAAATCTTTCAATGCCTAAGTCGTTCAAAACCTGCCAGAGACGTGGCTGGCGGGATTTGCGATGGGGAATTATCTTCTCACTGCCTACTGCTAAATGCTGTAAATAAACTTTCGCGAATCCAGCCACGACTTCTAGACATTCCTCTGGTTTCAGGAGAATGCCTGTATCAATGAATGGTTCAACCTGCGATACACCTAAATTCAACTTGAGGCGAAAGTAAACGTTTGTACCAACCATGACAGCGGTCAAGGCGATATCATTGAGGCGATCGCCTATCGATACAGAACCACCGCCATCAAAAGCGACGCTGAATTTTGGTGAAAGTGGTCCTAGCTCCGCGTGAGCCGCAATATAATTATCCCATTCGCGGATAAACGGTCGGGTATCAATTAATTCGTATGGGTCAATGCCTGCTGTCGGACTACCCATAATGTTTCGCAGATGGTCAACCTCTGGAAGACTTGACGCTATGCCAATTTCCTGCAAGACTCTCAAAACATCAGCGGTCATTTCCTTGCGGATTTCACGGACTTGGAGGTTGGCGCGATTGGTAATATGAACATAGCCAGTTCCAAACTCGTCAGCTAAGTCAGCTATCACACGACACTGCTGGCTAGCGAGTATTCCTCCAGGTATGCGGATGCGAGATAATATGCCGTCCCGCGCGGACGTTCCATAAAAAAGACCAGGACAACTAACAGAATGATACGGTAATGACACGCCTGCAACTCCTTCCCTGTGCGACGCAGGGAGCAGATAAGAACTGTGTCCGGAAGACACCCTTAGAGTTGGCATTCTGACTTACAAAGTCTAAAGTTATAACTTTTTACTTGATTACAGCTGCGGCACAGTCCCGGAATTTCACCGGACTTTCCCCACTCCAAGTGTGTGTAGTTTAGCATGAGATAATAGCCTTACCTCTTTTTGGCAAATCTTCTTAATTCCATCGGTCGCTAAATGCACAAATGGTTATCAGTGGTCGGTATTGGTGAGGATGGGCTATCGGGATTGAGTGCGATCGCCTCTGGCGGGGCTTTGCCCATCGCCCGTTCTCTTGTTGAGCGTGCAGAAGTGATCGTCGGGGGAAAACGCCATCTCGCCATGCTACCACCAGACGACCCACGCGAGAAACTCATCTGGACTTCCCCCATAAGTGATTCGATAGAAGAAATTGTCCGTCGTCGGGGTCAGTCTGTCTGCGTATTGGCAAGTGGTGACCCCATGTGCTTTGGTATCGGTGTCACCCTCACCCGCAAGATTCCGATTTCTGAGATGACTATCATCCCCGCACCGTCATCGTTCAGTCTCGCCTGTGCCAGACTGGGATGGTCACTCACCGAAGTCGAGACATTAAGCTTAAACGGTCGTCCCCCTGCGCTCATCCAAGCTGCCATCTACCCGAAAGCGCGTCTATTAATCTTAAGTGAAGGGAAGGAAACCCCAGCAATTGTCGCTGATATTTTGACAAATCGCGGTTTTAGTGGTAGTAAAATAACAGTTCTTGAACACATGGGCGGTTCTCAGGAACGAATTATCGAAGGCACAGCCGCGTTATGGACGAGAACTGAACTGGCAGATTTAAACACCATAGCTGTAGAGTGTATTGCTGATGCTGGAGTTATTCCTTTACCTCGGCTAGCAGGACTGCCCGATGATGCTTATCATCATGATGGACAGCTCACCAAACGTGAAGTGCGGGCAATAACACTCTCGGCTTTAGCTCCCACACCGGGACAGTTATTGTGGGATGTGGGTGCTGGATGTGGTTCCATTGGTATTGAGTGGATGCGGAGTCATCCTAGGTGTCGGGCGATCGCCATTGAACAAAACTCCACCCGACTCCAATATATTGCTGACAACGCCGCCGCCCTTGGTACACCTTATTTACAAATTGTTGCAGGCAAAGCTCCCGCTGCACTGAAAGAATTGCCTCAACCAGACGCCATATTTATCGGCGGTGGTGCAACAGCAGAAGGTTTGTTTGAGGTGTGTTGGGAAGCATTGCCTCCGGGTGGGCGTTTTGTTGCCAATGCAGTCACAGTTGAAAGTGAACAGAAGCTGTTGCAATGGCACAATCAAGTGGGCGGGGAGTTGATTCGTGTTGCTGTGCAACGGGCTGCTCCTATTGGTGGGTTTTTGGGGTGGAAGCCGATGGTGCCGGTGACGCAGTGGGTGGTAGTGAAGTAGTTGGAAGGGAAAATTCTTTCGAGTTGCAAATAAGCAAGCAAAGCAGAGGCATCCAAAACCACCGTCATGCGCCCATTTCCCACTTGGCTTCCTCGCGTCGTTCCGCCATCAACTCATCCGTTAAACTTATTCCTTTCGGCAGTTGCGAAAACCGAGCCTTCAGGCGCTGTTTAATCGCCTCCTGCTTTTCCAAAATCAGCCGTCCTTCTTCAGGACGAGCAACTAGTGTATCTCCCTCCTCAAAACCTAACAGCCGCCGTAGAGCTGCAGGAATCACCAAACGCCCTTGGCGATCGAGATGGACTTCAACATATTTAGATGGTTCGACCATAGATCCACTTTTTATGCCACCTTGAATTTATATGTGCCATAAAAATGAAGTTTGTGGCAATAATCAGTTATACTCAGTCTCCAGTCACGGCAAATGGCACAATGAAGTAGGCGGGGAGTTAATTCGTGTTGCTATGCAAAGGGCTGCTCCTATTAGCGGGTTTTTGGGGTGGAAGCCGATGGTACCGGTGACGCAGTGGGTGGTGGTGAAGTAGTTGGAAGCAAACATCTATACCCCTCTTAGCAGTGAGTATCCGTAGGGTATTCCATAATAGAATTTATGGTGACAAGAAGAATTCGGAGATAACGTGTCTGACAACTTACTAATGTGTATAGGCGATGGTGACAATATAGGTGATGTAATTGATTTTTATTTACTTTCACAAAATCTTGAAGAAGCTAGCAAGTTTTCATTTCAGGTAAAAGCAGCTATTGAACATATAGCAGAGCTAGCCGAGAATGAAATTAATGCTTCTGTAGTTTACGTAGCTGGTGATGATATATGTTTCATGGTTCCAGCGAATTTGAATATTATGAATAGTCTAGTTTCCTATTCAGAATTTTTTCTTGTAACTACTGGAAAAACTATGTCATTTGGTGTAGGAAAAACATCTGTTGAAGCACTAATTTCTCTAAGAAAAGCAAAAGTTTCAGGCAAAGGTCGCGTGGTTACTTTTGGAGATAATTAAAATTGAATAATTTATATATTTTTGTAACTACTGATAGACCTGATCAGTACCTTAATTCAATTGTTCATTGTATTGAACGAGGGACTAACAGTATAGTATTGCTCCAGGTCGAAGATAGCAAGACTGAGCAAGTTCAACTTAACCTACTTCGTACAAATGTTTATAACTTGCTTCAAAACCTTTCTAAAGGCTTTTACAAATACTACACTGGTCTTCGTAAAGAGACAGTAGTTGCACTAGATGCCGAATATAGTCCTGATGAGCTTTCTAGACTCAAAGCTAAATATAGTTTTTGCCTAACAGACAATATTAAATGGGAAGTTGAAAGAATTCAATACCTTGAATTAAGACAGTACATATCCTCTCTTTCTAGAAATAACAAAAATGCGATAATTGATGTTACATCTGTATCCAAAGTTTATATAGGAGATATCTTTGCTTGTTCCCTACTTGAGAATATTAGCAAATTATGTACTTTTGAATTATTAATCAAGCCAGATTTTGATAAACCCTGGAACACTCTTATTCATGAGTTAGAGGAAGGGAAACACTACAAATACACTAATTTGGTTGAAACACCTATTTTTAAAGAGAGTACTAAAGCCATTTTGATTAGGACAACGCCCTTGTTAGTTTCAGTGATTGGTACTGTTTTATTTGTTGCTTTAACTCTTGCCACAACTTTGATTTTTGGTTCCAGTGGTGCATTTGCCCAAGCTATGAGTACTGTTGGAACAGCATTAGGAATTATTTCTTTTTTCCTCATATATTTTCCTGTACGCGGTAAATAGAGAATATCGTTATCGGTAGGGCGATCGCTTCTTCCACAGAGGAAGCACTATCATACGGTAACGTAGTGGGTGATGGTGAAGTTGTAAGGCAGAAGTATATTAATTGTGTGGAGAATGTCGTCGTGCCGTTTTGCACTACTAGGAGCAAAAAATGAAAGCACAGGAACTGATGGGAACCGTTGATGAAAATGGTTAACTGTCTTTAGACGAACCCCTAGCAGTAGAAAAGCAAAGTCGTGTCCGGGTGATTGTGTTGTTCGTTGAAGAAGAGATAGATGAAGATGATGAATCTAAAGAAGCTGTATTAGAAAGTCTTCGCAAGTCGCTTCGGGAAGCAAAAGCTGGTAAAACCAGACCAATTTCTGAATTGTGGGATGGAATAGATGTCGAGTGAACTTCCCTCAGTTGAAATAAAATTTACTGATGAATTTAAGCGCAAACTACGCACCCTCTCCAAAAAGTATTGTCAAATTCGGTCTGATGTGCAGCCAGTCATTTATGGAATTCACTGCATAAGAGCTAAATGCAGCACGTCAGCTTTGACTTGATAGAGCTGTCGAGTATTTTTTGGCGAAGCAAGGTATTGAAGTTTTATTTGTTCAAGGTTCCGTGGCATCAGATTCAACAGATGAGTTTTCAGATGTTGACTTTCGGGTTGTAGTTCAACCATCAGTCGATGGTGGTGAAGTCAAGCGAGACTAAGGGATAGAAGAGGACAAGCACTTTATGTCATCCGATATATGTGAGCGAACTCCAGTAACGATTAACTTAAATTAGGAAAATGCGCGAATGTCCTGGTGTACGCCAAAGGGAACCCATGAAAGACCTTTGACTTACTTTTTGATGGCACTCATGTACAGCCTGATTGCCTGCGTTCAGTCTTCGGAAGTCTGAATAGGCTCGCCATGCTGTTGTGCTGCCGTCTTCACGCAGAAGTCTAAACTCGGAAATTAACCTGTATTAGGAAGTGGGCGATGCACATTGGATTTCTCAACCCTCAGGGCAACTTTGATTCAGGCAATAGTCATATGACCGAACATCCGGATTTTGGGGGTCAGCTGATTTACGTCAAGCAAGTCGCCATAGCAATAGCTCAAAAAGGTCACAAAGTTGATATTCTCACCCGCCAAATCATTGACCCCCAGTGGCCAGAGTTTGCTGAAGGGTTGGACACTTATCCAGGCGTCGATAATGTACGCATTATCCGGCTACCAGCAGGACCAAAAGAATTTCTGGCTAAAGAGTTTTTGTGGCCTCATCTGGTGAGTGATTGGGTACCCAACATCCTGAAATTTTATCAAGAGGAGGGTGGTTTACCCGATGCTATGACTGCTCACTACGCCGATGGGGGACTGTGCGGCGTTTTGATTGAGGAGGAGACAGGCATACCTTTTACCTTTACTGCTCATTCTCTCGGTGCGCAAAAGATAGACAAACTGGAGGTCACTCCAGAAAATCTCGCCCAAATAGACGAGCAATTCCATTTCAGATACCGCATCCTAGCCGAACGCCTAAGTATGAATCGCTCGGCTATTAATATCACCAGTACACGACAAGAACGCTTTGAACAGTACTCTCACCCTGTCTATCGTGATGCAGTGGACGTAGACAACGACAACCGCTTTGCGGTGATTCCACCAGGAGCAGATTTCTCCATCTTCGGTGCTGAGGCGCGTTCCGAAAACGAGGAAGCTACCGAAGAGATCATTCAGCAGCGATTGGCACGCGACATTACAGAGTCACGTCGGGATTTGCCCGCCATCGTGGCATCGAGTCGATTAGAGCCTAAAAAAAACGTATTAGGGCTAGTGCAAGCCTTCGCAATGAGTCAAACGCTTCAGGAACGAGCGAACTTGTTGCTGCTTACAGGGGGGCTGGACGATCCGCTGCGAGAGAAGGCGAGCGACGACGTGACCGAAGAGGTATTAGCCCCCATCCGGGAGGTGGTCGAAGAAAACAATTTGTGGGGCAAGATCAGTGCTTTTGGTTTGTCAGAAGGACAAGAGGCACTGGCTGCAACTTATCGGTTTATGGCTAAACGGCGCTCGGTATTTGCGCTGACTGCACTCTATGAACCCTTTGGCTTGGCTCCCTTAGAAGCGGCAGCAGCGGGTTTACCAGTGGTAGCAACCCAGAACGGTGGTCCCAGCGAGAGCCTGCGAAAAGGAGATACCGAATATGGCGTACTCGTTGACCCAGAAGACCCAGCTGATATTGCGCGAGGCTTGGAGCGGTTGCTATGCGATGAAAAACAGTGGGAGTATTTTGCTCAGGCTGGTCAGCAGCGGGTGCTGAAGACGTACACCTGGGAAAGTACCGCCGAGAACTACCTGACCCTGATCGAGCAGATGGTTTCCTCACCACAGGGACGCAGTCGGGATCAACTCCTCCCAATCCATCCCTACTTTCTTAATCCACAACCGCAGACAGATGTCTCCTTGGAAGAATTGAGGAATATCTACTTTGGGTCTAACCCAAGAGCCCTAAGTACACCAAGCGTTTAAAAGGGTTTCCCAATCCTGAACCCATTAATTTTAAAGTTCTCGCTCCCGCTAACAAAGTTCGTGAACAAGCGAAGGACACAAGCTATGCCATCCCAAACTGAAGAATTCACTATTGGTGTTGAAGAGGAATATCAAATTATCAACCCCGTGACACGGGAATTGAGTTCGCGTGTGGAACACGTTCTCCCGAAAGCTGAGAAAGCACTTGGCTCTGAGGTGCAGCCAGAAGCCCAGCGATCGCAGATAGAAATTGGTACGCCCATCTGTCGAACACTTGCGGATGTGCGTTCTGAGCTTGTTCGTTTGCGACGTGAAGTGATTGCCGCTGCTGCCAAAGACGGTAACCAAATTGCCGCCGCCGGGACGCACCCGTTCTCGCACTGGGATGAACAGCAGCTCACGCCCAAAGAACGTTATCTAGGGCTGATGCGAGATTATCAACAACTCACCCGTGAGCTAGTTATCTTTGGCTGTCACGTGCATGTGGGGATAAGCGATCGCTCTGTTGCCATCCAGGTGATGAACCGTGCCCGTGTGTGGCTTTCCCCGCTCTTGGCACTGTCGGCGTCCTCCCCCTTCTGGTTAGGTACGGATACAGGCTATGCAAGTTATCGTACCGAGATTTGGAGCCGATGGCCCCTATCCGGTCCGCCGCTGATATTCGAGTCATTAGCCGAGTACGAAGCGCTTGTACAGGCTCTGGTGGAGACGAAAACTATAGAGGAGGCGACGAAGATTTACTGGGATGTGCGTTTGTCAGAACGCTTCCCGACAATAGAGTTTCGAGTCACGGATATCTGCCAAACGGTGGATGAAGCGGTGATGGTGGCGGGACTTGTGCGCGCTTTGGCGCGGACTTGTTACGAACAAGCGATCCGGGATGAACCGTTTCCTGCCGTGCGCCACGAACTCATACGCGCTGCTATTTGGCGTGCCGCACGCTATGGATTAGATGAGGATTTAATCGACGTTGGCACTATGAAAGCTGTAAGGGCGCGTGAGCTGGTTGAGAGCTTTCTCGCCTTCGTGCGTCCATCGCTTGAAGAGTATGGAGAATGGGATGAAGTCTCATCTCTTGTCCATGAAACCATGCAGCAAGGGAACGGCGCAACACGGCAGCGCGAAGTTTTCAAGCGAACGGGGCGTTTGGAAGATGTCGTTGATTTAATCGTTCGAGAAACGGCAAAAGGGGTAGCGTGAGTATACAGGACAAAATTTTATGCTAGTTCACATCATCGCCGATTACGGCTTTGGCGACCTCGCCTTCGCAGAAGTCGTGCAGCGCCTCAAACTTTATCTACCGGATGCTGAGCCGATACTTACACCCGTGCCTCCTTTTGCCACCCTAGCGGCAGGATTCTGTATCGCGCAGTTGGGCTTGAATAAAGCCCCCGCCGGGACAATTATTTACCACAACGTTGCGCCGCGAGAAGATGATGAACAGGCGCGTGCTGGTAATGCGGGTGAGCGTCTTGCTTTTGCACGCCTGCCAACGGGTGTGCGCGTTATCGGCGTTAATGCTGGTTATGCCTTCTCATTCGTGCGGGATTTGGCAGTTGAGTTGCGCTGGGCTGCTGTAGCGGCTGAAGGTTCACAGTTTCGTTCTCGCGACTTGTTTCCGGAGGCGGCAGGGGCGATCGCGCTGGGTCAACCTGATGCTCTAGATGAGGAGATCCCCCCTTCTGATATACCCGACGTACCGCCCAATTGTATTGCCTATATTGACGGCTACGGCAACTTGAAAACCACAATTAAACATGAGGCTAGTAAGCCGCACGAAGGTCAGCCTGTGCGTTTGCAGATTGGCGAGAGGGAACTGGAAGCGACCAAGAGTGATGGCAGCTTTGCCGTCGAATCCGGACAGTTAGCTTTTGCACCTGGTAGCAGTGGCTGGACAAATGGACAAGGCGAACATACGCGCTGGATGGAAGTTTTCCTGCGCGGTGGTAATGCCTGGGAATCATTTAATTATCCAGCGATCGGCACGCATATACAGATCACTTAAGGGTTCGCGAGTTGAGTGCAATAGACATCTCCGAAAAACAATGTAGAGACGCGCCATGGCGCGTCTGTACAAGGATTGTAGACAACGCAAAATTAATTTCTGGAGATGTCTAATACATCAAGAAATAAGAACCACAGATGGACACAGATGGACACAGATAAATAATTAGTTCATCCAAACGAGAAGCACTATATTTACCACTGTTTTTTATCGCTTAAACAATGTCTGAGCCATTAATCATCGTTGATGTGCAATGCGGTTTTATCAACGAATTCACTCATCACATCGGGCAACGAGTTGCTCGTTTAATCGAGCGAAATGAGTATGCACCAGTTTTATTCACTCGCTTCGTCAACGCACCTGATGGACCGTACCAAAAATTCCTTGATTGGCACAGCTGTGCTAATGAGCCAGAAATTGATATTGTCCCAGAACTACAACCCTGGGTTCAACCGGAAAGAGTTTTTTCTAAGCTGGGGCTGTGCGGCATACCGGATGAACTGAGAGACTACCTTATAAAGCAGTGTTTTGAACGGGTTTTCATAGTCGGCATTGACACTGATATGTGTGTGTTGAAAATCGCGATGGATTTTTTCGACATTGGCATTGAACCCATCGTACTAACTGATTGCTGCGCGAGTACCGCTGGCTTACAGGCGCACTTGGCAGGGCTGGCAGTACTCAGTCGGAATATCGGTGCTTTTCGCCTGCGTGAAGCTGGTCTTTCTGAGGGTTCGCTAGCCGCGCCAGTACAAAAAAGCAGGGAATAGACGTTCAACGAACCAAGTTGTAGTAGAAGGATTTCAAAAAGATGCAGATAATACCTAATACCAATTTGAAAAAAGAATGCGACAGATACACAGTCCCAATCCCTCGTTATCTTAGGCTTTCTTAATGCGTGAATTTTGAATGCCGTACCTTATGAATTGGTATAACCCGCTATCTGGTTGTGAATGAGTGAAAGCCCTTATTTATCCTGAAGAACAATGGAATTCAGTGCACAAGAGCTAAATGCAGCACGTCAGCTTTTACTTGATAGAGTTGTCGAGTATTTTTTGGCGAAGCAAGGTATTGAAGTTTTATTTGTTCAAGGTTCCGTGGCATCAGGTTCAACAGATGAGTTTTCAGATATTGACTTTCGGGTTGTAGTTCAGCCAGAGTTTTATGAACACTTCCTTTGAGAACGTTTTTCTGCTCCCAAGCACTGGGGAGAATGGCTATACAATGAATGGACAGGAATTCAGTGGGTTTGCGTCTCTCACTTCAAACCGTTCAACAAAATTGATGTCCTTTACTTCAAGCCAGAACATCTTCAGCCATCGCCTTGGTACTTAAAACCCATTCAAGTTATTTACGACCCCAAAACTCTGATAAATCAGGTTATTGAAGCGTCTCAAGGCTTAGAGTTCACTTTAGATGTTGATGAAGTCAATCGCCTAATCAGTAAAGGGCTAGCACAAGCAGAGGAAGTATATCGTCGAGTCATGCGTGGAGAACTTTTCTATGCTCAATCTCTTCTTGACAACTTTCGAGGAAGCATGATGCAGCTCGACGATTTTTTTCTCAAAAATCCCTCATCTTCTATGGCTCCAGCTTCTCACTTCGAGCAGCGCGGTAGTCAAGCATTGATTGACGCTCTGAAACACTCTTATACGTTACTGGATAAGCAATCTATTCTTCATGCTTTAGGTGTATTGCTGAACGTTTACCAAGATCAAGTTATCAAAGCTCACGAAATGCTATCGTTACAACGAGATCGGGAAACAGATATGTACTGGATTGATATTCTGATAAAGTTGTGTGAGGTTTCCCTTTAGATTGGACTAGTAATTGCGCTAGTAAATAGCAACACTTTACACCGAACGACAGGTTCAAGCAGATAAAGTATTTATTTCATCCTGAAGCGATCGCGCTAAGCGCACGCTCCGCGAACGCGGTTGCATGAAGGTTATCGGTGGGGCGATCGCTTCTTCCACAGAGGAAGTCCTATCATATAAGTTTACATGATTTATGCATTGAGGGGCATTGAGGTTTCAGTGTGAAAATTCCAGCAGATGCAATTATTCCAGACGATAAACTAACCCGCTATCTGCTGGTGTACAAAGCAAGAAATGATAAATCCAAGTTTCTAGGGCAGGCTGGATTCACTCAAGAAAATCCGGAAGCATTACGGGCAGCTATTGAGTCACTTGCTGAGTCGGTCGAAGCTGTGGAAGATGGAACTAATGAATATGGCATCTTCTATCGTGTTGAAGGAGATTTGCTCGGCATCAATGGAGTGAACTTGCCAGTTGTTACAATTTGGCTACAACGACAAAGTGACGGCAAATTTCAGTTTGTTACCCTCAAACCTCGTAAGGAGTCTCGTCATGACGCTTGAGTTGTATAAGGAGGTTGCTTTAACTCTCGACTTACCACAGCATCAGCTGAGAGCGGGTGATATTGCAACGTTAGTTGATTTGGTTCCTCATCCTACTGGTGGAGAAGATGGCTGTGTACTGGAGGTATTCAACGCAGTGGGTGAGTCAATTGCAGTGATTGCTGTTCCAGTATCTGCTGTTGAAGCGTTGCGTGCCGATGAAATTCTCACTGTACGTTCTCTAGCACAAGCCAGTTGATATACTTCACATATTCAATTCGGTATGAAGCCTAACACCGCTGTGTATTATGAAACAGGCTCGCCTCGGTCTTGCAGAACTTCAATGTAAAGAGCGATCGCCTCTTCAATATTTGCTAGAGCTTCCTCACGAGTTTTCCCCTGGCTGATGCAACCCGGCAAACTCGGTACCTCGACGACAAAATAACCATCTTCGCCAGGATACAGCAGTACCTTACGCTTTGATTCGGCTTGAGGTCTTGCCTCTGTCATTGGTCAACACCTACTCGGTTACTTCATCCAAATGCTAACACTCTATAGCTGATTTACTAACCACGCTACAGCACTCTCTACATCACTCACCTTTTCTCCTAGTGGAGTCACTGGACGCTTCACCATCACGACCCTTATCCCAAGTTCTCGCGCTGCAATCATCTTGGCATAGGTAGCATCACCGCCGCTATTCTTACTGACTATAGTATCAATCTGATGTTCTATCAAGAGTTTGCGCTCATTATCTAGGGCAAAGGGACCGCGATCGCACAATATCATCCCTGGTGGCACTAATGCATCAGGGGCGGGGGGGTCAATCAGCCGCATCAAAAACCAAATATCTTTCAGACTGGCAAAGGGGGCAAGTTGCTGCCTACCGATAGTTAGGAATACCCGATTGGCAAATTCAGGTAATACGGCGGCGGCTGCTTCGACACTATCAACTTCAACCCACTGGTCACTAGGAAGACGCTCCCATGCAGGACGGATGAGCATTAGGTGCGGTATTTTACAGCTTGTAGCGGCTGCTGCTGCATGAAAAGACATTTGCGCGGCAAAGGGATGAGTCGCATCAATGAGCACATCTATTTTGGCGTCACGCAGGTATTCAACCAGCCCTGCTTCACCGCCGAAACCGCCGATACGCAGCATTCCTGCTGGGGCTTGTGGTTGACTGGTGCGACCTGCTAGAGATGTGATAACTTCTACCTCTGGGATAGCCGAGGCTTTAGCTGCCAATTCTGCTGCATCACTTGTTCCGCCAAGAATAAGAAGACGTTTCATACATAGCAGAATAAAACGAAGAAGGATATTAATGCAATGCCGTGCAACTTGAATTTCTACTGATTTCCTTTGATAATTTAATAAGAAATTTTTAGTAGAGTGGGCAATCCTCACTAAATCTGGTACTACTGGGCAGCAAACATCATTGCCCACCCTACAAAATCTAATTTACCAAATAATTTCAGAAGCGCTTACTTTATTATTTTTATTTTCCTTAATTAGAGATGCTGAAACCAAATTTCAGCATCTTTTTCTCTAACTTATACCTACTTAGTTGTTACCAATTATCATGAATTTGGTACTAACTAAGTTGGCAAAAGAATCTTGGATTGGCACTAAATTTTCTCTGCATTGCTATAATCAAAAACTTACTGTATCTTCAGTAATGAAAAGCTTTTAATTACTGTTCCTAACCGGGATATTCCTCAAAAATAAATTCATTATAAAAGTAACATCTCATGACTGTTATCCAAATAATCATGCTTGCTGCTGTTTTCTTAATAGCAAGCATTATCAGTGTGATTGCTGGTAGCACTTCCCTCATTACCGTGCCAGTCATGCTTGAGTTTAGAGTTGAACCGCGCACTGCCCTTGCGACTAATATGCTGGCGTTAACCTTAATGAGTATTGGAGGTACATTGCCTTTTATTGGTAAAAAAGTGATTGATACACTTCGCTTACCACTACTGATAGTCCTAACACTGGCTGGCTCAATTTTGGGAGCATTACTTGTTCTTATTGTGCCGTCAAAATCAATGCCACTTATTATTTCTATTTCAATGATTGCAGTTGCTGTGCTGTCAATTGCCAACCGAAATGCTGGAGTCGTTCCATCTGTGGGAATACCTTCACGGATCGCAGAAATAGCAGGGTATATAGTCACTTTCGTGCTTGGTATTTACGGTGGCTTTTTCAGTGGCGGTTACGTGACTTTGCTAACAGCAGCCTACATTATGCTATTTCGTATGACATTTATTCAAGCAATAGCTACGACCAAAGTCATTAATGTATTTTCCTCACTTGTTGCCACCCTAATATTTATAAAGCATGGAATAGTAGATTACCAACTAGGTATGATTCTTGGTCTTGCTATGTTTATAGGTGGAATTATTGGAGGGCGTATGACCCTTAGCTTGAGTAATGCCTGGTTACAACGTATTTACCTGACAGTTGTGGCTATTCTTGCATTTATAACACTGCGTAAATCTCAGCAACAAAATCACTCAACTAGCACGACTAATCTGACGATTGAATAACTAACAGTTCTTTTGCTTGTGAGTCTTGGCTGATAATTTCACCTTTACGGTCAAACAAAACAGTCCCAACTTTAAGGGGAACATTGGCATATTTTTGCACGTAAGCTTGAGCCTTCTGACTAATCTTTTCCGCCAGTATCCCAAATACTGATTCCGACAAGCCCAGTTCTATTAATTTTTTGTGTGCTGCATCAGCAGTCTTGGCATCTAAAACTGCTTGCACTGCTTGTATATCACCGCCAACTGTAACCACCGCTGCACTAATAATTTCTAATTTGGCATCTGCTAAATGACTAGACGTATTGAAAATTCCACCCGCCAGCTTAATCAGTTTACCCTGATATCCCAGCAACAAAACAGAACTTGCTTGGTATAGTCCAGCTTCTACCAACAACGCACCAATCCAGTTGCCTGTTTGCACAATTGCTGATTCTGGTATGCCTAAACGTTGTGCGACTTGCATACCATTGCTACCAATACAAAATACGAGATTAGGACAAACTTTGACTTTATCCTGCAACGACAGCCGAAATTCTTCTAGGTGATCAGCCGCAGACAGGGGTTGAGAAATTCCGCTGGTTCCCAATAAAGACAATCCCTCTAAAATGCCAAAGGCTTCATTCGAGGTACGTTTCGCTAGTTGACGACCTTCGGGAAGAATAATTGTCACCGTTGCCGTTTGCTCTGGGGGAATCAGAGGTAGTAAATTAGCATCAAACAAGCGACGGGCATAGTTATAAATTGCTGCTTCTCCAGAAGCTGTTTTTCCCAAACCCTCACCCGCTTCTAAAACCAGGGCTTGAGATTGCCTTTCGGACAACCTCACCCAAGCCCAAATGGGCGTGTTCCTTGTTAAATCTAAGTTATCACCTGGATCGCTGAGTGTCACTGCTAAGGCACTTTGAGCATCTAAAGCTGCAACCTGAGAAATGGGAATCTCTGCTTTTTCAGGGAGGAGGTCAATCTCAACCGACAGTTGAGAATCGATTTTTTCACGCAGATGCATCAAAGCAGCTTTAGCCGCCGCTACTGCAAACACTGGTAGGGTATAACCTGTACGAGCCATAGGGCTGTCAAATGAGTTTTTATAAACATATTTGCTTCTACTATAGGGGAGAAAGCGCCTCCAAAGAGCGCAGCCAACTTGGGTGAGTGCTAGTGAAATAGTACGGAAAACAGGTTTTAATGATTCTTGGTTGAGCGATCGCGAGAGGTCTATTTTGGCAACAATTAAGTGTAGAAATGTGACGTTTTCCAATATCCAGGCGATTCTGTTTGATAAAAACGGGACTCTGGAAGATTCTGAAGCTTATTTGCGTACCCTCGCACAAAGAGGCGCACGAATGATAGACGCGCAAATTCCTGGAATTGGGGAACCATTGTTAATGGCGTTTGGGGTTAATGGCGATCGCCTCGATCCAGCGGGTTTAATTTCGGTGGCGAGTCGTCGCGAAACAGAAGTCGCCGCTGCTGCTTATATTGCGGAAACTGGGCGGGGATGGTTTGAATCTTTAACGATATCTCGTCAAGCTTTGGAAGACGCGGAAAAATATGTTGGTAAGGCTGCTTCACCTTTGTTTGTCGGTAGCTTAGAAGTACTCAAGTCTCTATCGGATGCAGGGCTGAAATTAGGAATTCTTTCAGCAGCGACAACCGAAGAAGTGCGTGCGTTTGTCCAAAATCATCAATTGAGTGATTACATTCAACTAGAAATGGGAGTTGATGAAGGTCCAAGTAAACCAGATCCAATTTTATTTTTGCAAGCTTGTCAAGCTTTAGGAGTGGAACCAAGTGCCACGCTGATGGTAGGAGATTCTGTGGGTGATATGCAAATGGCGCGTAATGCTAAAGCTGCTGGTTGCATTGGTATCACTTGGGTAGGAAAGGCGGAGAATGTTAAAGGTGCGGATGTGGTGATTAATCAACTCGATGAAATTCAAGTTCTCAGTGAATGAATTGCATTTATTAACTACACTTTATCCAACTCGTTATGGTTTGTAGTAAGGACTTCAGTCCTTGCTATATCAGTCGAAGAGGACTAAAGTCCTCACTACGAACTTATCAAGGTTATATTACTGGACTTGATATGAGTTGTACAAAAAACTAGCTAGAACTCAAACTTGTATTGCGATAGTTAAAGAAACCTGGTTTCTTGGAAAAAACCTGGTTTCTGGGCTGGTGATTATTTGAACTGTATTGGTCAAAAAGGGTGCAACGCGAAAAAGTAAGTTCTAACAGAAATCATTTGCCTTTTGTTTGTGTTTAGTTGTTTCCTTTATTATTTGTTTGTGTTTATGATTACTAGGGTTTTGTTTGTGGTTGCTTGGGTGGTTCATTACCATCTCCTTTATTTCGGTCCCAGGCACTCGCCCCTGCACCGAAGCCCCCAGTAGCCAACCATTCTGCCTTCAGGAGCGACCACCAATCGGCTGTCAGTCCCTGAGTAATATAATCGTATGGAAGCCAGCCGTAGCCGCCTTGACCCCAACGAGTTCCCCAAGAGTTGCGAATCAGCAAAGCTCCCTCCGCTTCCGTACCATCTCCATTTTCGATTTTCTTGCGGTCATGATAGCCAACTGCAACTACTGTATGACCACCAATGACTTTGTCTCGTTTATGGGGTAGAGGAATATGCCCTTTTTGTACATTGAATTCATCGTAGACAGAGTTGTAGAGTGTGAACCCAAATATACAGGGAATTTCAGATGCAAGCAGCACCTTCACTTGCGCGAGCAGCGTGTATCTAGAGATTGAAGCATAGTCTAGGCGAAAATATTTAAGCGTTTTGTAGTTTTCGGCAAAAGAATAGCAAAAAGGTGTTGGTTCCTCATCAAACTTATCTTCCTCATAGGTCCAATACTGTTCTGGGCAAACTCCAAACGCAACCATTGCCTTCATCGTATCCCGTACGGAAGCACCTGAATCTCCCTCTCGTTGCATTAAGCTTCGTGTGACTTTGTAGAGAAAGCGAGGAGAGCCATCAATATAGGTGTCAGAACTTTTTTTCTGGGCATATTCGATTAAGGCAATTGCAGCATGGGCTGTACAGGAGTTCAATGCTCCCTGATCTTCCACTGGAGAACACCAGTAGCTTAAATCAACAAATTCTGGTAAACACAAAAATACACTCTGATTGTCTTTATTATCATCTTTTTGATTTTTTAAAGCTTCAGCAATACGTTCATCAAGAGTCCGATTAATAGGAAACAACAAGCTATTCTTCATCTGTTGAGACGAGTTTTGAGTCGGTTTAGGTGAAGTTTGATTTGAACTGTTTTTTTCTGGCTTAAAACGCATTTCAAATAGGAGCTTTTTACCCTGCTTTTTCGTCTGGCCACTTACTGAGCCATTAGTCTGATGCTGCTCCTCTTTAAGAGTTATTATCTGGTTTTCAAAATGTGAATGTAACTCCTTTATAAGGCTATGGTCTCTGGCTATACCAAGATTATATTCGTCAATCGTATCCCGAATAAGATTTTTTGTCTCTTTTTCGTCGTCTTTGGGATCATTAAATAAATGCTCGATTTTTTTTATTCCTCGCTCCACTGCTTCACTGAGGTTCCTGTATTGACCCAATGGCATCAATATCTCCGCTAGAATTTCAATAAGCCTTAGGTAAGGCTTTTGTAATGGGTCATGTAATTGGTCAAGATTTGACACAATAGGTTTTATGAATTGTAGAAATTCCTGGCAGATTGTGGAATTTGATTTTGAGGATTCTAGTGAAAGAAGGGATCGGAATTTGTTATCGGATAATTCAACTATTGGCTTGGGAATTCGTGACGATACAGCTATTTCTGTTTTTTGGAATAACTCAGGTACAATCTCTAGCGGATAAGCCAGATAAAGTAGCATCATGTACCTTTCAAAATTATCGATCATTGACCAGAATTCTTCATTTAATCCTTCATCTAAATCTTCTAAAATATTAGACTTTGACTTTATATCGGGAGAAAATCTTAAATAGTTATCTTTAAAAATTTCATAAAATTGTAAGAATATTTCAAGAGGATCAAGAATTTTTTTCTTAAACCCATCCTCATTAATGATTTCCGTCAAATCCCTCAAATCAAACGCAGAAAATCGAGAAAATTTAGAAAATTCGGTTTCTAAGTTGCTTTTAAACTGTTTTACTATCTTTATGATATCTTCCTGATCTTTCTTAATAGCGTTTTTTGCATCTTTTATTTCTGTTATAGCAGGGTCTATTTCTACCAGTATCTTTTGGATGTGGGAAATGTCATTTCCTACTAGTACTAGCTTTACTAAAGAGATTATATTTGCTAAATTTGTAATGTTTGGTTCCGTCTGTTTTTTTTCTTCGGGTGGTTCTTGTACCTCTGGATTTTTTTCTTTAGGAAGATATTGTATTAAAATATCTTTAAATTTATGCAGATTTTTTATAATAGGAAATAAATAGACTGTTAAGATACCTTGACAGACTTGATTACTAAGTAGATTATTTTCATCTGGCATATACTTTGTAAGCCAATCTTTATATTTTTCAGCATTGCGTTCAATAAAGTAACGAAATTCCTCTATATCTCGAATAAAATGTGGACCGTTGGCTAAGAGAGCTAGGACATCCATCTCATCCTTGCCGACTAAACCATCGACTGAACCATCATTATCTTTTAACCATTTTTGAGTCTCTAAGACCCGTTTGACTGCTTTATCTGTTTGGGTATCAAACGTGGTGTTAGTTAGGACAGGTTCATAATTTCTAAGATCCTCGTGAAAATAGCTCCATCTCGACCATGTCAAAATGATGCGTTCCAAGTAATTCTTAATCAGTAAAACTCCCGAATCAGCCATTCCCACCTTAAGAACACTATGAAGTTCCACAGTTTCAAACCGAAAGTCACCGAAAATGTTTTGGTATAAGTCATCCCGGATCTTATTGAGTGTTTGGCTGTTTGGCTTGTTCTCATTTTGGAGTTTTTGGCTGTTTGACTCGTTCTTATTTTGTTGTTCTACCAGAAGACCTAAAAGACCTAAAGCCTCATAAACCTTTTGTGCCAAATTCTCAATAGAGGCAGTATCACCGTGACTTTGAATTTTGTTTGATAGATTTTGAATCGCCTCGTTTGCTAAGGTGTAGTCGTTAACATCGGGATAATCTGGAATCCAGCCTGTTCCTCTCTTTTCCATTTTCTTTCTCCTTAATTAAGTAAAAGTTACATTAATTGCACAAATGAGGTGAAACATTTGGGTGTGTCTTCAAGTAATCATGGATCTGGCTGCATCCCTTTGCCACCATCCCCTTCAAACTGAGATCTGACACATTCCATAACAAAACAACTCCATCTGCACCAGCAGAAACTAACAATTTGCCATCAGGACTAAAACTTACAGAATTCACATCAGACTGATGTCCGCTCAAAGTTGTGATTAAAGTTCCATCTCGTCGCCAAAGTTTGATAGTCCGGTCACTACTGGCAGTGGCGATTGTTTGTCCATCTGGGCTGAAACTTACGCCAAGCACGGCAGCAGTGTGATCATTGAGCGTTGTTATTAGTTTTCCGTCTAATTTCCAGAGTTTAATAGTCTTGTCAGCACTGGCTGTAGCAATCGTTTGTCCATCTGGGCTAAAACTGACATTCCAAATTCGACCTGTGTGTCCCTGCAATGTTCTGATTTCTGTATCATTTAGATTCCATAACTTCACTGTCTGATCATCACTGGTAGTGGCAACTATTTTCCCATTCGGACTGAAGCTAACACTCAACACTCTGCCACTGTGTCCTCTGAGGGTTTTAAGTTCTCTACCGTCTAAACTCCAAAGTTTAGCAGTTCCATCATCACTGGCAGAAGCGATTATCTTTCCATCTGGACTGAAGTTGACTTTACGGACGGGCTCATGATGACCTCGTAGTATTTTCACTGTTTGTCCGTCCATACTCCAGAGTCTTACAGTTGCATCGTCACCACCACTGGCAATTGTTTGTCGATCTGGACTAAAGCTAATGCCATGAACCCTGCCTTGATGTCCTTTCAAGGTGGAAAGCAACTCACCTTCTGAACTCCACAACCTCACCGTTTGATCGCGACTTGCACTCGCTACCCGTTTGCCATCCGGGCTGAATTTAGCACTAGTCGCAGAACTCTTATGTCCAATTAAAACAGTTAGCCAGCTTCGATGCACCTGCCAGAGCTTCGTGATGTTATCATTACCAGCGGTCGCTAGAATCTGTCCGTCTTGACTGAAATTTACACTGGGAATTTGTCCCTTGTGACCTTCCCATGTGTCTAGCAGTCTCCCATCTCGCGCCCACAGTGTTATCTTTCCGTCGAAACTACCAGAGGCGATTATTTGTCCATCGCTACTGAAACTGAGGCTCCATACCTGTTCCGGGTGTGGGAAAGTGCGTAGGACTTGACCCTTCTGATTCCAGAGCTTTACTGTTCGATCTAGGCTAGCGGTCGCAAACACCTGGCTATCTGGGCTAAAGTCTGCACTCGTGATAGCGCCAGTATGTCCAGTGAGGGTTTTGAGCAGCTTTCCGTCTCGTGTCCAGAGCTTTATCGTCGTGCTGTCACTGATTGTCACAATCGTATTACCATCAGGACTAAAACTTACTTGCGTCACCCCTCCCCGATGTTCCCCTAGGGTCTTGAGAAACTGACCGTTAAGTCGCCACAGTTTCGCTGTTTTATCTTCACTGCCAGTGGCAATCGTCTTACCATCAGGACTGAAACGGACACTAAAAACCGAGCTATGATGAGCTTTGATAAACCGTATTAGCTTACCATTGCGATCCCAAAGCCTGACCGTTCCATCTTGGCTACCAGAAGCAATCGTCTGTCCATCAGGACTAAAACTGACGCTCATCACTGGCTGCGTGTGTTCTTGTAAAGTCGCAATTAGGCTGCCATCAGAACGCCACAGCTTTACTGTATTGTCATAGCTCGCTGTAGCAAGCATCTGACCATTCGGGCTAAAACTGACACTTTGAACAACATCTTCATGTCCTTCCAGACGGTTACGCTCTCGCGTCCAGTAAACTGCTTGACCCAACGTTGCCTGCATTTCAGCCTGCTTTTGTGAATTGGCGTTGCCCCAAACCCGTGATTTTGAGCGTTTGACAGCATCTAAGCCAACCAATAAAGCATCCAACGTATTTCTATTAACGGCAAAACGGGCTTCTGAGGTTTGCCCTAAAGCAGCGATCTGACCTGTTTCGGCTCTCTGATACTGAATGGTCGAGAAAGCAGCTAGTGCTAATGCCACAGCAGAAAAAACAGATAATCTAGTAACCGTTCGGCGGCGTTGACGATCGCGTCGTCCTACACTAGCATCAATAAACTGATTGGCAATATCACCAAACCCACCCAACACCTGATTAAATGTCTCATTCTGTTTGAGTTCCAAAGCTTGCTCTAGTCTTGAGCCACCCCACAATTCATCATCTCCTTTCGTCTTTTGCCACTGTGCCACATCTTCATTCAAACGGTTGCGCAAGGCGATGCTGTTACGGTTTTCTCCAATCCATTCATTCAACCGTGTCCAAGAAGTCAGTAAAGCTTCATGGGCAATCTCTACGGTGGAGACTTCAGAATGAGGTTGACGATCGCTCACTAACAAGTTTTGATCAATCAACTGAGTCAACACTTTTTGTTCGAGTTCTTCGCTAAACTCAAATCGCATCGCCCGTCTACGAACGGGTTTCCACTCAGTTCCCGATTCTTCATCCCCACCAATCTCAACGAGCCTCAAAAAGATGCGTTGTATGCACGTTTGCTCTTCTTTTGTCAAGTTGTTGTAAATGTTCTCAACTCGTTGGTGGAGTGCGCCCCACACGCCACCTAACTGCCGATAGGTATTGATATTGAGTGTGCGATCGCCAATATCGTGATTTTTAACTTCTGTTTCCCACACTAAATTCAGGGTGTATTGCAACAACGGCAAATATCCTGCCTGTCCTTGGACATTGTTGATGATTTCTTTTACCAATCCCTTTTCAAACACGACCCCATGCTGAGCAGCAGGCTGTTCGATTGCTAACCGTAATTCATCCTCTTGCATCTCAGCAATGAACGGACGATGTTTATCTGTAGCCTTGACAAGCTGAGGATAAGGACTTAAGTGATCAAGAAAATCAGCCCGCATTGTTGCCACAATTTTGACGGAACGCTGCTTAGTTTTACTCAATTCCACCAAGCTGTTGATAAACTGGTCACGTTTACCAGGTTGACTCGTGGTGAACAACTCCTCAAACTGGTCAATAAAGATGAGCCAATAATCATCAGGCTGCTTCAGGCGATTTACCACCTGAGTGAGCGTACCAGCTTTAGCCTCACGGGCGACTTGGGCTTCTGCTTGCTTGTATTTACTGAGTAAACTGGCATAAAAAGATTCAAAAGGGTCACTATCTGGGGTAAACGTCAGGTGTACAAATCGCGATCGCCATTTCTGTGACAGCCAGGGAATTAAACCCGCTCGCACCACTGATGACTTGCCACTACCACTAGCTCCTAAAAGTAAAATTAAGTTAGTTTGTTCTAGTTCGTTAACCAAACTTGTAAGAAATTGGTCACGACCAAAAAATAGGTCTTTGTCTTCTGGCTCAAATTTCTTTAACCCTTTGTAGGGTGAGGTTTCTATAAATTCACGGGTTTTAATCTCTTCAACAGCGATTTGTAGAATCTCTGTCTTGTTAAAAGTAACAACGTTGCTGTCACCCTGAATCTGAACATTATCATCGCCGATCGCCGCTGTCATTCCACCACCCAATGTGGCGTTTTCCACGTGCTGCTGAAGAATTGGCTGTTGGGTGGGCAGCGAATTTTCCTGATTGTCTATAGGTTGGTTCATAAACTAAAACCAAAGAAATTCTTAGGAACACCCAGCCAAACAGGTAGTTGTATCAGTATTAATTTAATATTCTCCCACACAGTAAAAGTAGCGACAGTTTCCGTTGTAGTTTTTAATGTTTCTGTCATCCGTTTGAGATTTCCAGCTGCTAACTGTTTATCCGGTTCATCTGATTGCGCTTCTTCCTTGGCTGCTGCTAAATACCTGAGTGATTTTTCTTTTGTTGCTTCTGGCAATTGAGAGGTTGATTGAATCAACTGCTCAATCTTTGCTAGTAACTGAATCACATCTTCCTGGGTGAGTTGTTTTTCATTAGCGGAGGCAGTATTTTTAATTTTCATAGTTTGTTGGTTGCGGTTGCCTTGTACCCCCTGCATTCCACCGTACATTTGCCCACCACTAAGACTTTGGGAAATTCCACCAGAGTATCTTGGCTGTGAGTTGTTTTCTTCTGATGCCAACACTACACCTCTGGAGTTGGTTTTGCCTTGTGTTTGTTCACCACTCGTTTCTGCATCAAAAGAAGACGATGAGCGCCGCCTTGCTTTGAGTACTGGTGTTTCTGACTCTGGAATTCCTTGTAAGTCGATAGAAGCACAACCGACTTCAAAACAATCCTCATAACGTCTGCCAACACCTAGTGCATCATAGAATCCAATGGCAAATTCAATAGCAGCCATATCCCCAATCGCCTGATTCATGCCGATGACATAATCAATATGTTGGTGAATTGCCGCTGCTTGGGCTTGCGAATAACAGGCGTTGAGCAAAACACACTCAATCTTGCCCTGGAACAACCCAAATAACCTTGCGAGTGATTCTATACTCACGAGTTGCACTTGTCCCAAATTATTCTCCAAGGCTAAGCCAGTACTACCTGAACCATGTCCAGAAAAGTGAACGATCGCCGGTTGGTGTTCCAACAGTGCGCGGCGCAAATCTTCAACTCGTATCGCCTCGGAGGTAACGATTTCAAACTGCTCTCGATTGTTAGCAAGTTTGATCGCCCCCTTAATTTCCCGCACCTCTTGGTCTAGGCGCAGCTTATCTGTATTTTTAGGATTTGCGGATAATATTAAGATTTTTTTCATGATGCTATCTGTTCTCGAATACAGTTTTTACAAAAACAGTTAGTCAATAGATGAATTTGGTTAATTGTCTGCTTATCTAAATTTTCAATAGTTGTCAGTCAAATCAACTTATGCACTTAGAGAACTCATCCAGCAGAATTTTTGTACAAAAATAGTTAGTCAATTGATAAATTTGGTTCTCTAAATTTTCAATAGTTGTCAGTCAAATCAACTTATGCAGTTAGAGAAGCCATCGAGTACAATACAGCTTTTGATAAGATATTTATCCATTGTTTAGCAAAGATTAAGAAACTTAATTTTTAGCAACTTCACTCACAAGCGCGATCACATATCGCGCTTCTTACTTCGTTGCAATACAGTCGGAACCCCACCCCTTAATCCCCTCCCCGCAAGCGGGGAGGGGAAGTTTTGGCGCAAGACAAAACTGGGGTGGGGTTCTTCAGGATTTATAAGCAATTAAGCAAACTTGATATTATATCATGTCCGGTTAAACACTTGTAATAAAAATACCCTGCCCCTAATCCCCAGAGGGGTTTGGTGAGTTCCCCAACCCTCCCCAAGGCATCGGGGAGGGTGCCGTTAGGCGGGTGGGGTTCTTCAGGATTTATAAGCAATTAAGCAAACTTGATATGACAAGCCCATCAGTTTTCTCAAATCCACCGAGTCTCAAACGCATCTTGCCCATCCCCATAAATCAAGTCCCCATATTCCTGCCAATAAGCTACTTCTTCAGGGGAGAGTTGGGGTGCTTGCAAAACAGATAAGTTTTCCTCTAATTGCTGCCTGTTTTGTGGGGCGGTAAGTGCCACATGTACCGCAGGATGATGTAGCACGTAGCGGTAACAGTCTGCTGCCAGTGGTGGTTTATGCTGCCAGTTGGGATGCCCTTTCAGTAGTGTTCCCCAGCGTGTGCAGGTGAACGCAACCAGGGGAATGCCTGCTTTTTGAGCGTTAGGGAAGACATTTTCTTCAGCTTTACGGTGTGCCATGTTGTAGCGGTGCATCAAGACATCACACGCTTTGCGCTCTATCATTTCTAAGGCGATCGCTCTATTATGAGTCGTCACTCCCACGTAACGTATCAGTCCTTTGCTCTTCCATTCTTGCAATGCATCAAGCATTGCCTCAACCTGAGTCATGTCATCATCAGGAGAGATATATTCAGCAAAAAACACATCGACTTCATCGATATTTAGGCGATCGCGCACAGAGTCGAAGTAATGACGCACGCTGCTAACATCTCGTTCTTGAGTTCCCGTTGCTACTAAGACTTGCTCACGCTTTGTCGTTAGTAGCAGTTTTAATCCATCCAGAAAGTTTTCAGATTCTAGATTATAGAAGAAGAAGTAATTCAGCCCTGCCTCAAACGCCTCTGCAACATAGGCAGCATCCATTGAGTCTCGCCCTGCTAAACCGAGAATACTTGCTGAAAGTCCTTGTCGTGTTGTTAACTCCACGGTCAATCACCTACTTCATCTATCAATTATAGAGTCCTGTCCTACTTGCTCTGGTTAATTAGAAAGCAATTGGGCGTTTAATGCTTTGGTGATGCGATCGCAAGTTTCTTCCAAGTGCGCTAGTGTGTAAATATCCAGCTTTGGACCTTGTTGTATGAGAGTCGCATCAATCGCTTTGAGCAGTTGGCGCAATTCATACCAAGCTATTGTACGACCATCTTCAGGGACATAAGTCGTACGCAACACCATGTCTAGCAAAATATTCAGATGTTCCCGTTGCAGTGAACGGCGGATGCTAGAAATTGACATATGTGAGCTAGAGCCTAAAACTTCTGTCCAAATGCCTTTTTGCAATGTGTCAAACAGTTCTGGTATTGTTAGGGCTTCCCCAGGCAAAGTTTTGAGTTCGATATCGCGTAAACGATTCAGGCGATCGCCATCTAACAACCTTCGTAGTATTGCACTTTGAAGGTATAGAATACGTTCATGAATTGGATAATCCAGCCGCGAGACGGGTACGGGGTTACCCCAGTGTGAAAAACGCGATGGTGCTAACTGATTAAGCAATTGCGGTGAGAAATCGAAAGCATTTTCACTAAAAACATACTCCTGCAGTTTTGTCAAGCTGTAGCGTTGTTTTTCTAAAGGAACTGCTACAAAGCGAGCGTGAGTCTCATCCAAAGGATGGTGACGCCTAAAAGATTGCCCACCAATGTATTGAGTCAGCAAGGCGGCATTACGGAAATAGTATTTAAGTATTCTGTTAAATAATAGACGTAGGTTGCTATAACTTTCTCCTTTTAATGGAGAACGTTTGTTGAGACGCTGCCACATCATGCGGGCATTATCCATTTGCCACTGGGAATAAACTAACACATCGTTACTCATGTCCCAGACATTTGCCAGAGGATTGATGTCCCAAATATCTTCATCAGTAGCGTAAGATAATTCTGGCTGAGGTGACGCTACAGCAATTTCCTCCAAGAAAGCTTTTTCATTCAAAGGAGTCATCTCCTCAAGCATGAGGTGCGAGTACCTTTTGTAACCGTACTCAATTGCCCATTCATCGTAAGGACCAATAACCACTGGGAAAAAGTCGCCTTGCTGGACTCCTTGTGGTGCGATATTCACAGGCAAATAATCCATCACTGAACCTACCAAACCTTTAGCGTGAGTGATTTCAGTGTTGTTTAATTCCTGGGGTGTTAACATTGTGCTGCCGTGAAAGTTGTGGCGCAAACCAAGAGTGTGTCCAACTTCGTGAGCGATGAGATAACGTAAATATTGATGCACGTACTTCTGCATCTGTTCAGTATTTGGTGTTGCATCTTGCACCAATGACAGCGCCAGCGCCCCCATAGCTGCTTCAAAAGATGACTCGATGCTATAGCATTCGTCAGAATCTTTCTCGGTTGTCAAGAGTTTAGCGTCAAAAGTCGAAAGTAAATCAGTATGAGTACAGTCGGAAACTGGAATCACATTGCTGCCCCATTTTACTGTCTCTGGGCAAGAAGTAGGATTGAAATGAGTTGAAGCCCCAAATACGAAATGACTACACCATAATCCCCTATTTTCAACTCTTGACTCTTTTGGTTTGACTCTCGACTGTGCGTAGACACTTGGAGAACGTCTTCCCACAGAGTAGTGATCATCTGAATTGGCTTCCATCAGTGCGCGATAATCTTGCTGAATTGAGCGCACCATGTTGGCATCAACAATGATGTCTGCATCCAATATTTCTCCCGTGAGTGGGTTGACGCGCACTGGTCCTCTAGCGAAACCTGCATCCAGAGAATTAAACCAGCGAATCGTATTGTAACGCACATCTGCTGGCTGCCAATCAGCATCATCTGGCATCTGCCGCACTTCAATAGCATTTTGAAATCCTGCTTTTTCAAATGCTTTGTTCCACATCAAGACACCTTCACGAATTGCGTCGCGGTACTCTAAAGGGACGGCATTTTCAATCCAAAACACAATCGGCTTTTTGGCTGGAGACAAAGAAGCATTTGGATCGGATGGTTCCAGATGCCAACGATTAATGTAACGTACAAATGGTTCTTTTCCATTGTTGCGAGAAAAGTCTTGGAAAGCAGTAATAAAATATCCGACTCTGTCGTCTGCAAGTCTGGGAATATAACCGTTGTTTTCTCTCAGTTGCGAAAAACTATAGTGTACCTTAAGACTGAGTGCCCTGCTATCAGGTAAGGTGATTAAATTTGCTCCTTCCGGTGAGGAAAAACCGTAAATCGAATCAATCTCTAGGTTTAAAGGAAAGGTGTTGACTTCGCCAAAATATGACTTGTTTTGTTCCAAGTTATATTCAGCTTGCAAGGAGTATTTTAATACAGAAGTTAATCCGGGAAAGTCTTGTAATAGTAGATCACTTAAATTAATCAGAAGATTTTTACTGTATGGATCTATACAAACTATCTCAACTGCATAAAGAACAGAGTCGCTAAATGAACGAGCAAGCGATCGCTGTTCTGGTTGACCTGCTTCTGTGCGAAACTTAACATTACGAACAACAAAGTGCAAATTATTATTGACTCGCTGGAAATAGAAGAGGAAATCTTGCAGAGGTAGTCCACTATAAAGCCCGCTTTCCCCAATCCCTGATTCTAAAGTGACTACACCTAAATAGTTTTTATTAAGTTGTTCTGGCTTAATTTCCCAGTAGATTTCGTCAGACTCCTTACTGCGGTAAAGCGTAAAAAATCCTTCTAACTTATCTGCACCCTTAATTATCTCTCGAAATTGCCGAAAATCATCCTTTCGGTTCTCTTTAACTATATTCTCACCACTGACAAACCTTTCAACTCCTGGTATCGTACTCAATTGCTGCACATAAACATCTGAAAGTTGGTTGGCTTGTGCGCCATTAGCCCCTAACAACAGGTTATACACTAACAATATGCATATGAATAATTTTGTAAGCCAGTCTTTCATCCTTTCGCTTCCCCTAGCAAAGCGGCTTTTCTATCCGCATCCCTCTTGAGTATTAATAGATTAGCTGTTTTTATCTACTGAAGATAGTTGCATATTTTACCAAAGTAAGAATAAAAGTTTGCAGGAGGAACACAGAGACTAGGGAAACAAGGGAAACAGAGAGTATGGTGTGTGCGATCGCGAAGTGGGCGCTCTGCGCCATCGCCTCCGGCACTGGGCTTTGCCCAATCGCCCTTTAGGTAGCTTCTGTATGCTGAGATCTTGCACCTATTGCAACAGTGAGTCGTCAGAGGCTCCAAACCCTCGTTACCAGGTTCAACCTGGTAACGAGATATTAGAGCCTCTGGCTCTTGTTGGCTGCAAGATCTGAGCCTCTCACAGACGGCGATCGCCAATATCATCAAGTGCAATTCGAGAGCGATCGCCTATAAAATGTGCCCAATCGCCCTTTCTTGCAGTGGCAAAGCCAATCGCAGAACAATAAGCTTCACTGTACTGCATACAATTGCAAACTGCTATAGCAATCCGCGCAGGATTTATGAAAAATCTTAAGTATTGTAGGGTGGGCAGTGCTTACCGTATTTTGCCCACTACATCCGGGTTTTGCGTTCGCACTGCCCTCCGCAAGCGTGTCGTTCAAAAATCTGCACAGGAGTCCTATATATTTGCGATCGCTCAGCGGGTACTTTGGGCGATCGCCATGCAGGGTGGCTCCTGTGGAGTGCGATCGCTGACTCTGAGGCTGGCGGTTAGAAACCGCGCCTACACAAACGAAGTCTGCGGAGGCAGACTAAAAACTGCGGATTTTAACCCAATACAGTTCAGTTAAGACTCGATCCTCCCTAACCCTCCTTAGAAAGGAGGGAATTAAGCCCCCCTTTTTAAGGGGGGTTGGGGGGATCAACAGAATTGAACACTGCTAACTGAACCGTATTGGATCTTAACCCTTGCCTTGCGGGTTTTGTTTGTATAGCCGCGACTTCCAGTCGCCAAATCCACTCACTTAGCGTAAAGCTGACAGCGTGGCAGAACTGTCCGTCCTTCCTCACGCACCAAACCCGCACCCCGCAGTCGCCAGAAGACGCGCTGATCATCGCAGGTATTTTGGCGAATAATTTGCAGCAGCCCTTGAATCAATTCTGTTTTTTTGTGCAGCAGCGAGACATGGTGACGCAAATGATCACCAAAAGGACCATTCCCAGCAGTCGCATTGGCAAACAAGTCAGTCGTGGAAATTTGCTGACTCGCGACTAAATAAAGCGCCCGACGTACCAAGTAAGGATGTCCACCCAATAAAACTATTAATTGTCTTTCCTCGTTGGGGTTGAGGGGTGAACCGTGACGCTGATTGAGGTCAGCCACTTGTTCTGGTGTAAAATCTTGTAATTCAATCACCTGCCCAACATTAAAAGGTGATTGGTTGAGGTCGTCAATCAGTTGGTAAGGTTCAGTGGAAGTCACCAGCGTCAAATCCAGCTGCTTCCAAATGGGCATGGTGGCGCGGCTATTGTGCCAACTGCGCAACATCCCAAAAAAATCATTGCGGAAGTCAGCATCAAAAACCTTGTCTACCTCATCAATTGCCAAAACTAAGGGTTTGCCCAACTCTTTTAAAATGTAGCGTTGAACGTAGCTGGTGGAACGGAGGTTGTTCCCCAGTGGAGTCTTCCAATACTCCTCCACTCGATCTTCCATATCCAATTCATAAGTCAGCCAACTGCAAAACCCCCGAAAGAAAAGTTCAGCATCTGTGAGGGCAGATTTGTCAAAAAGTTGGAAATCCAAAAAAGCAACTCGCTTACCCGCGTTCACCGCAGCTTCAATTGCCCGAATCAACAGCGAACTCTTACCAACTTGTCTCGGTCCTTTAATGGCAATGGTGACTCCCCGCTGTGCAATTGTTTTGATTGCAATAGCATCCGATGAACGTTCCACATAAAATGCAGATTCGCTGTCCATCGTCCCGGATGGCATTTCCAACGCCACAGGTTGTGCTGAAGCAAAAGGACGGGGTAACAGTGAAGGTTCACTCGTCTCAAGTAAAGCAGCTTTGGCTTGCACCGCATCAAAAGGTAACTCGCCACCTGAGATAGCTTGTGTCAACTCTGCTATCAGCCGTGGTGTATCCTCTTCACCTTGCCAAAAAGCCCAGTTGATATCGTTCAGGTAACGACTCAAAGGATACTGAAACGGTTGCCGATATGCCAAACGCACCGGCAAAATAGCGGGACGTCCTCCCTGCACTTGCGCCATTTCATGCGCCATCTTGATTTCTTGCTCTACCATCTCGCTGTGGACTGATTGAGCCGAAAGGAAAACAATGAGAAAATCAGCTTGACGAATTTCCCCTTCAATGCGTTCAGCCCAACGCGTACCAACTAGCATCTTCTGGTCGATAAAAACTTCGTGCTGCTGCGACAGCGCCTGAAAAACCTCTAAAGCAACTGGTTCATCTGGCTCAACATCACGCTTGTAGCTGATAAAGATGCGCTGGCGTGTCGTCTTCTCAGGAATAGGATTATTTCGCGATTTTCTTTTAAAGACTGGAGTTTCGTGTTCCTTCAAACCAAAAAGTTGAGAGCAACCCAACTCATAAGCAAACTCCATCTTTTCTCCAGCGGCTAAAGCATCGTAAAACGCCACAGCAAAATTAATCGCCGCTTTATCCCCTATTTCCCGATTCATACCAATCACATACTCAATGTGTTGGCTAATCGCTTCTGCTTGCACCTCTGAATAACAAGCGTTCAGCAGAACACACTCAACCCCTTTTTTGGCAAATAGCTTAAACATACCGAAGAGCGCATCTGCCTGCACAAACACTATTTGCCCCGTGTCATCCTCCAGCACAATGCCATCTTCAAGAGCACCGTGTCCGCAGAAGTGAACAATCTGGGGCTGAGTGTCCAAGATTGCTCGGTAAAAATCGCGCGATCGCCGAAGGCGGGCACTCCGTGCCATCGCACTGCCCATTTCTGCTCTAATTTAAACTGCTCCCGCTTGTTTGCCCGCCGCAATCCTTCATCAATTTCCCGTACCTCTTCATCCAGCCGCAACTGGGAAGTGTTTCTTGGATTCGCCGCCAAGAGCAAAATTGTTTTGACATCGGTGTTATTACTCATAGCGCGAGTATGATCAAAGTTTGAGAATTTATATATTGATAAATATACTGATATATGTATAAATAACAGGCTTAGCACAGTGCAATATCTTACACATACCTATATCTTATAGAGAAAAGCAAAATCAACTTATGCAGTATAAATGGAAAGAGATTAGAAAATCTTGCTAGTTAGGTATTTCCAACAAATAAATTATTCAATCTTGTATGGGGTGGGCATCTGGTCATACGTGTTTAAGGCAAGAACCTTGTAATTACCTTGCCTCATGCCCTTATATTTGCCCGCGATTCTCACTTCACCCCACCCCGGTTTTGTCTTGCGCCAAAACCTCCCCTCCCCAAAGCTCGGGGAGGGGATTAAGGGGTGGGGTAAACCAACGTGGGATAAACCTTTGAACGTGATTGTTGACACCAATGGCATCTTCCCCAGAAATACACTTGCTATGGCAATCCAGTTTGATTTTTGAAAAAAGTTAAGTATCTTTCGGGTGTGCCTTGCCCACTAGATCTGGGTTATATCTGGGTTTTGCTGAGCATTGCCCACCCTACGTGTATTTCTACTGAAAAGTAAGACGTGTATTTCTACCCAATCTTTGATTTGGTGTGGTGTTTCCCCCACCGTTCTCGTCGCCCAGTCCTACACAACGATGATCCTGAGTTCTGAGTTCTGGGTTGTAGAGACGCGCCATGGCGAGCCAGCGCTGCAGGAGGGTTTCCCGACAGCAGGCGACTGGCGTCGCGTCTCTACATTTGTGAGTTCTTTCTTGTCAAACCTTATTTTTCTGAAACAGCCGCCGTTTCCGCCTCTTCTCAGTTTCTTCTCGCAATGGTACGACTTCCGCTTCACTACTCTGGCGTGCAACCCGAATCAGTAAACCAGCTCCGAGCAAACTGGCAATCATTGAATTCCCACCATAACTAAACATGGGCAAAGGCAAACCAGTGGTTGGCAAGGCACCTGTCGCAACACCAATATGAAGTAATGATTGTCCCACCATCAAAACTGTCACGCCGATCGCCACCAGTCGATACACTGGATGCTTAGCCTTAAGGGCTACAATTAATCCTAGCGTGGCGTATAAAGCTAGTAGTAGCAACAGCACCACGCCACCAACGAAGCCAAACTCCTCAGCAAACACCGCAAAAATAAAATCAGTGTCCTGAATTGGTAAATAAAACTGCTTTTGTTGGGAAAGCCCAAACCCAGCGCCCCATTTTTCACCAGAACCCACTGCTAGCAAACTTTGTACCAGTTGATAGCCATCCCCAGTTGCATCAGCCCAAGGATTGAGGAATGATAACACTCGCTTACGCTGATATTCTTTGATACTGATGCTGAGCCCTGCCAACAACACTCCCCCAACTGCGGTTCCTCCCAAGTACTTGTAAGGTAACCCAGCAGCAAGGGCAATCAGCCAAATCGTCATGCCGCACAATGCTGTTGTACTCAAGTTGGGCTGCGCTAAAATACCTAGAATGATAAGACCAAAAATACCCAGCCAAAAGAAGCGAACGCGCCAACTCAGTTTTTCCCACTGACCAAAAACTCGCGCACTTTGCAGCACCAAAAACGGTTTAATTAATTCAGACGGTTGAATTGGAATCGGTCCTAAAGCTATCCAGCGAGATGCGTCAAAAGCCTTCCTTCCTAATCCTGGTATTAAGGTCAGGAAAATCAAACCTAACAGCAGTATCACAAACCAATGGGATATGCCCAAAATTCTACGCAAGGGCAAATGAACAACTATGTTGAATACTATTAAACCTACTAGCACCCATAAAATTTGACGCTTAAAGTAGTACAGCCCATCATGATGACGAACATCAGCTACGGCATAGGATGCCGAAAATAGCATGACTAACCCCACAAACAGCCAAACCAGTGTTAACCAGCGCAATAAACGCGCCTCTAATGCCCAGCTGGACACGGAGTCATCAAATAATGGAATCAAACGGCGTACATTCACGATTTATAAAACTTAAGGTGTAAAATTCATCGTTGAGAGTTGACGTTTATGATACCAACTTGTACTCAAACAAGAGATGACTTTTGAGATTGAGTGTAGGGTGTAGCGTGTGGTGATTCTCTATATTTAACGTGAGTTCGATGTATCCTGATTTGACCCCGCTTCCATTCCTCTCCCCTACAAGGGGAGAGGCTTAAAAATCCCATTTTTACGTAGCTCCTCCCTCTCCTACTACAAGGAGAGGGAGGTTGGGTGGGAGACTTATTCCTGTTTAAGGATAAGACCAATGGCGCGACGTATATATGCTTCCACTGGCTCATCAGCCGGCTGGAAAACCAGTGCATAAAGCATGATTCCGCTCATCAGGTCAAAAATCATATCACTGTCTGTATCTCCTTGGATTTCATGTCTTGCTTTAGCCCGTTCAATCACAACGTGAAAAGCTTGGCGTCTTGGCTTGAGGTATTTTGTCCAATACACTTGGGCAAACTGGGGACTGCTGGAAGCAGCGCCGATAATCATGGCAAGAATTTGACGACCCAAAGGTGTGAGGGTAGTTTTCACAGCACTCTCAATAATGCAGTCCAAGTCCCCCCCAACCGTACCTGTATCAGGAATCTCTATTTCTTCTCGAAGAGTCTCAATGGCATCTGCGACTAGTTCTTCTTTGGAACGATACCGTCGGTAGATTGTGGTTTTGCCGACACCAGCATCGGCGGCGATCGCATCAATGGTTATACGTTCGTACCCTATTTTCGCCAATAAGTCAAGGGTTGCCTGGAGGATGGCTTGATGAGAAGCAGCACTGCGCGGTCTTCCAGGTTGTTTTTTAGCGGAATCATTCATGCAATGACGAAAGAATTTTTTTCTTCAACAGACTTGATACTGGTCTTTAAGTTACGATACGATTTAGTTTCGTAAGTATTTGGTGCAGATTATGATTCAACGCACTCGTCCTCAATATACCGATAAAAACAGCACTCAGACCTTACGGCAGGGGCTGGAGGAGTATTACGCCGCGAACCCGGATTTTACCCATCCAAATCAGATGCCGCCGGATTTCGCCAAAATCATGCTTGCTCATGATGCCAGCCATGTCGTATTTGGCTGCGATACCGATATGTATGATGAATTAAAACTGCTGCCTCTGACTTTTCTTGTAAGTGACTACAAGTTTCGAGATTGGTTAGGCGATCGCAAGAACCCGGCAGTAGACGTGATGTATGACGACTTGGTGAAGCGCCAAGGTCTACTATGGTTGTATGGTTCAATACTGGCAGTATTGCCGCGATTCTTACCAGAGTTAGTTATGATGTGGTTCAAGACTCGCGGATCACGGAAGTACTATCCATTTTTTGACTTTGAACCGCTACTTGAGCGCTCTTTGTTAGATATTCGCCAAGAGTTTGGGCTTTTACCACTTCTTTCGTCAAGAAAAAACAAAGAAATCCAACTTCAGACAAATTTATACCAAGCGTGAAAAAACAATGCAACACATGGATAAGACCCCTCCCCAACCCTCCCCTTACTAAGGGGAGGGTGTCCGATAGGGCGGGTGGGGTTATCTGCCACAAACATTTAGAAGCCCAGTAGTCTTTCATCATGTCGCGTCAACAACAAGATTCCCGACTTCTTCAAGAACTCGGGAATCTGAGCAAATCAATTAATACAAGCAACAAAAAAGAGGTCAAATAGACCTCTTCACAACTCCCTACAATTCGTATTCGGTTTAAACGAATTACAGCAACCCAGTATTGGCTCCTTGCTTGCCAGTAGCCAATTCTACCTTAACGATTGTGCCGCCCGCTTTTTGAATGCGTTGCTGTTCGCGGAACCAGTTTTCGTAGGGAACGAGTTTGGTGAAGTAAGTATTTTGTAGTTCGCGTTGGGTACGAATGCGGGTTTGGCTAGGAACACAAGCAGTAATTTTAAAATACCGTGCCATGTGGTTGTTAATCTCCTATAAGTGACTGTGGAAACTTTTTTATTTCAAAATTGTGAGTGCATATTTTTATCTAATCACTCAAAGGCTGGAAATCAGGCGTCAATACCAGACAGCTAACACTCATCACACATCATATTTAGCAAGATAAGCGATTAAACGTCCTAGCACTCACGATTGATTTCCAGACCTTAAGAAAGCCGCACTTAAATTATTAAGCGCAACCTAGCTCTTAGCTTAAGCCAGAGGAAATATAGTCTAAGTAAACACCCATTTCCTTACCAGCATCAGGACCTACCAAGCTAGCAGTCACTTCTTTGATAGCTTGGATAGCTTGTACAGTAGCACCAATGGGTACACCCAAGGAGTTGTAGGTTTCTTTCAAACCATTCAACACGCGCTCATCCAAAATGGATGGATCGCCAGCCAACATAGCGTAGGTGGAATAGCGGAGGTAGTAATCCAAGTCGCGGATGCAAGCAGCATAGCGACGGGTGGTGTACATGTTACCGCCGGGACGGGTAATGTCAGAGTACAGAAGGGACTTAGCTACAGCTTCTTTGATAATTGCAGATGCGTTAGCTGCGATTGTAGTAGCAGCACGTACGCGCAGTTCGCCAGTTGAGAAGTAGCTCTTTAGCTTCTCTAGAGCACCAGTATCCAGGTACTTACCTTGAACGTCTGCAGAGTTAATGACAGAGGTGATTGCGTCTTGAGCCATGTTGTTAATTCCTTATTTCCAACCTTATTGCATTACTTCAGTTTCAGCAGGGAAATAACTTCGCCTTACTGCATAGCACCGACTAGGTAGTCGAAGTAAGAGCCAGCTTCACTAGCGTCTTCGCCAGACAACAGGGAAGCAGCAACATTCTTTAGACCACGAACACCTTCAGCAACACCCTCGATAGGAGTGCCTAGGGACTTGTACATTTCACGAACACCCACAATACCAATTTCTTCGATGGGGGTGACATCACCAGCAACGATACCGTAGGTAACGAGGCGGAGGTAATAATCTAGGTCGCGTAGACAAGTAGCGGTCAGTTCTGTACCGTAAGCGTTTCCACCAGGAGAGACAACATCAGGACGCTTTTGGAACAGTTGGTCGCCGGCTTGCTTAACAATTCGCTCCCGGTTTTCTGTCAAAACTTGAGCGATGCGGAGGCGGCGCTCACCTGTGGTAACAAAGCTCTTAATCCGATCCAGTTCGCCAGGGCTGAGATAGCGTGCTTCTGCATCAGCATTCACGATAGCTTTCGTGACGATACTCATTAATGCATTCCTCCAGTACTAATGAAACCAGGATTTAGTTAAAGTGGTGCGACTTTATAGGTTCACTGAGCTTGTTTTCTCGTTTTTTTAGACACTACAGCCAAATAGCTGCTGCGACTAGTACATTCCGAGTCTGCTTGAGTAATGGCTAGTACACAAGCTTCAAAACTCAACTACCTTCCGGAATTATTTTCGGGCATTATGTTGAGGAAATATGACTGCTCTTAACACTTTGTAATATTCCTTTTCATGTTTACTGTCGTGCCCGAAATCTGAAAGCAATGTTAAGAAAGGTTGCAATGGGACAGGAGAAGCTAGAGGAGATGAGGGAGTAACGCCCTCCTCATCCTCCTCATCTTGCTTATTCCCTTGTCCTGGCTTTATCGCAGGCTAGACCGTCCCGTAATCACAGACGGAGATAGGCTAGACCAAGACTGCTTGACCAAGTCAGCCGCCGCCTGCACGCTACCGAGGTAGTTACCAGCAGGTAGCGATGGGAAGCGACCATAAGGCACCACGTCTTCACCAAAGTACCGGGCGTACTCTAGGCTGTTGACGATCGCCTCTACAGCCGCTTTTAAACCGCTATCTGCCAGCAATTTGTTGTACTGGCGAATCTCGGCTTGGGTAGCGGGTGCGCGTCCCAACAGGTGACGGAACAGGAATTCAATCACCTTGGTGTTGGGATAGGGGGTGTAAAAGCGCTTACGATAGATATCCGAGCTAGCAAGCTCACGGACAAACTCGCGTACAGAAATTTCCCCATTGCGCAGTCTGCTTTCTAAATCCGTACGGCGGAAGTAGTCAGGAACTTGACCGCTAAACACATCCAGTACCTGAGTGTAAATAGCGTTGATTGCCTGCTGCGTTTCACCTTGGTTTGCACCTGTCGTGACGCGGTAAATGCGTGCAGGTTTGCGCCGGCTTGTTCCCACACCGACCTCCACGGACTGTCCACGACCATCGTTGAACGAACGACCGAGTTCAATAAACAGCGGCTTGGTCTTGTCGATTTCTCGTGCTTTCGCTGCCAAATCTGCGATCGCCTTCGCCAAAATCGGTGTGTTCGCGCTCTGAATGCGGGGTTTGACTGGCTCAAAGCTGGGAACCACCAAATCATTATTCTGCTTGGTGAGCTGGTTGTACAGCTTCTGAGTATTCGGGAAGTTCGCCGCTGGTAAGGTCGGGAAGCGGTTGTAAGGTACCGTATCTTCACCAAACGCTTGCCCATACTCCTGACTACTTACCAACGCCCCAATAAATGCGCGAAGCCCTTGGGTTGCGAGTATCTGGTTATACTTGCGGATTTCCGCTTGGTCTACTGGCGCACGTCCCAAGAAGTGCTTGGTTCCCAGTTCGATCACCTTAGTGTTCGGGTATGGCGTGTAGAACTCTTTTATGTAAAGGTTAGAATTACCCAAACCTTCAATAAATTCCTTAACAGTGATTTCACCATTCCCCAGCCTGCTTTCTAGCGAGGTGAATTCGTTCTGGGCGATGTAGGGTTCAATGTTGCGCTCGAAAATCTGGCGATAAGCAGCACCGATGACAGTTTCTACAGCGACTTTATCATTAGTTCCTGCGACCAACTTAAAGATTTTCGTTTGTTCGCGCTTCTTGGTGACACCTTGGTTGATACGGAACTGAATATCGGGTTCGGTCCGTACTTCTTTAACGGTGCCTAATTCCACAAAGCGTGGAGTTTCTTCCTTCTCAACTTTCCCGCCGACATCCTCACGAATACTACCAACACGCAGTTGTCGCAAAGCAACACCGCCAGGAGTCAGATACCGTTCGTATGGAACTGTATCTTCACCAAAAGCCTCACTGTACTCTGGAGTATCAATGATGGCGTCAACCACTGCGTAGAAGCCCTTCTTGGAGGCGAGGTCAAAGTACTTGTTGTTTTCTTGGCGACCGTAGGTAGGACGACCTAACAAGCGGCGGTGGATGTACTCGATCGCCTTACACACATAAAGCGGAGTCCAGTACAGCTTGCGGAATAAATCCGACTTAGCTAGAGCCCGGATAAACTCCCGTACAGAGATTTCGCCGTTTTCCAGCTTAATTTCTTGCACCTTCAAGCGCTGACCTTCGTAAACATCGCGACCAAATACTTGTAAGTAAGCTGCGCGAATCAAGGCTTGTGTGGAGCTTTCAGAGAATTTAACACTGACTCCAGTGGGTGATTTTTTACCTCTTGTCCCAGGCAGCTGATCCAACCGGAACACCTTGGGACCCAGAGTACCAGGGAACTCACCTCGCGCCCTAGGATTGCTGTTTTGGTTATTGATACCAGGTCCTTGGTGAACTAGGATGCGCTTAGTATCCTTACCAAAAGGAGCTGGACGGGTGCTGGGGTTACGAGTTTCTTTCGGGAAAATTGCCCCAAACTGAATTTCCAAGGGGTCATTTCCAGAACCATACGGATGCTGGTCGGGCAATGGCTGCTCGTAATCAGCAAACAGTGTGATAAACTGAGGAACTTTGCGGAAAGGCGCACTGTAGTTCAACAGGTCTTGCTGTGCTCCCCAGTTGCGGCATTCTTGTGCCTCTTGACCCAGACCCCGGATGTAGGGTACTGTTTCTTCGCCAAAGTAGTCAGAATATTCCTGAGAATCTACCAAAGCATCGATTAAAGCTGGCAGACCGCCTCGGGAAACAATATCAAAGTATTTTTGCACTTCTTCCCGGCTACTTGGTCCCCGTCCTAAGAAGTGACGGAAAGCAAGTTCTAGGGCGCGGCTGTTGATAAATGGTTCGTAAAACTGTTTCCTGTACAAGGGAGATTTGCCAAGGCGGCGAACAAACTCTTTTACAGAGATGTCACCATTCTTCACCTTCGATTCCAGGTCAGATATCGACTGACTGTAAGCACGGGTAATATCGCGCTCAAAGATTTGCCGATATGCAGCTTTGATTACCTCATTTTTCTCCGATGCTGACAACCCAGGCTTGATGACATACTTAGGACGCCGTTCTGCCGCATTGAAGTAAATTTGGGGCAATTCCAAACCTTGTTCACTCGAAGGACGTTGCCGCAGTTTATTAGAAGGAGAGGGTGCTTTGAATTCTGTAATCAAAACATCCATATACTGAGACACAATTTCTGTTGCCTCAGCATCCTTGCGGAAATAGGAAAGCGCCGCTGCTTTCATTTCCTGTAAAGCGACAATTGTGGCTTCACCTGAACAGGCGTTCTCAATAATTTCTCGCAGACCACGTGTGTTGACAGCGATGATGTTGGGGTCACCAGCCACAATCGCATACGTAGCGTAGCGCAAAAACCACGACAAGTCCCGCAGGCTCTTCGCCATATTTGCCGGACCATAACGCGCAATGTTAATTGGTCGGAAACCCGGAGGAGTCGGACCACTGGGCGAAGTGTTAAAGATAGATCGCAAATTTTCTAAGAAACCACCACGAGTTTCTACGTAGGTGACGGTTCCTAGTTTCATCCCCTCTCTAACTTCCGATCCTGCAGCAACCGGCACCAATTCTGGTTCCCTGGGCTTTTCCAAAAAAGCCATTGGCGAACCACCCACAAAAATCCTGTTGGCAGCACGGGAGACAATAATCTCAGAATTTTCCGTGAGCGTCTGGGCGATTTCAAGACGCTTGACACCAGATGCAAAATACCTTGCCAGTTCATTGAGTTCCCCGGAACCCAGAAAGCGGTCTTGCTGTTCTGCTTGGGAAATTGTTGATACAGCTAGGGTTTGATATAGTTGCGGGCGTGCAACTGAGCTTCCACCACTTGCCTTAACACTCATCGGATTTGTAAAACTCCCATCATATTTTTTTTGTGTTAAGTCTGGGTTGTTTTTAGGCTTGACACATCGTTGCAGTTATGCATTCCGACTGTCACCTCAAGACTGCCAAAAAAAATTAACCCAGTCAGCTTTTAGATTAGAACGTTTTGCGATTTCTCTGTGGCTTTATTAAGAACTGTGTCGAAACTATAGTATAAATGTATCAAATCTTAAAGCAGATGCTGCCGCTTCTCTGAGAATAACTTTAAGATTTGTAATATATTTTTAGAAAACGACATAGGGTAGGAGAGAGAGGAAACAAGGAATAGGATACAAGGTATGGGGATACGGGCGAATTAATAAAATATGTAACCTTACCGTGAACTACCTACACTGACCTGAGGGTACAGTGTAGGCTTCCAGCGTCATTGACAGATGCTTTTCTACCTTTCGGCTTATTAGTCTTACTCCGCCTCGGCATGGCAAGAACGGGGTTCCCTCCGTCCATAGATAATATCCGAAGTCCCTCATTCCTGATGTTCAATGCTGCATTACCATCACGGTCATGATGAGTCTTGCACTTGGGGCAAGCCCATTCACGGATATCGAGTGTTAACTCATCAAGAACATGATCACAGGATGAACACGTTTTAGAACTGGGGAAAAATCTTCCAATCTCTACAAGCCGCCCCTCTTTCTGTTTCAACTTGTAATCAAGGAAATTGACAAACATTCCCCAACCTACATCGGATATCGACTTTGATAGCTTACGATTCTGTACCATTCCCTTCACATTGAGATTTTCTACAATGATGACTTGGCTATCGTCTACCAGTTTCCTGCTTAACTTGTGTAGGAAGTCCTGACGGGAATTTGATACTCGTTCATGAACCTTGGCTATTAGTTTTCTATATTTGTTTCTTGAATTACTTTCTTGTACAGACGCGCCATGGCGCGTCTCTACACGGGCAAATTTCTTTTGTTTCCTGGCTAGATTCTTCTCATGACGTTTCAGGTATTTTGGGTTTGAATACTTGGTAACTTGTTCTCCATCATGAACAATGGCAAAGTCTTTTAATCCCAAATCAATTCCCAATGTTTTACCACCAGTTGGTTGATTTGTACCATCAGGGCAAATGCTACAAGTCGGGGAACCCGCGCAACGCACTGCCTCCTCTGTTTCACACAAGATGGAAGCGAAGTACTTATCTGTGGGTGTTTTACTGATGGTGACAGTCTTAACTTTACCTTCAATGGGTCGATGAAAGACTGCTTTAACAACTCCAATTTTAGGAATTTCCAGACAATTCTCTACAATTTTAACGTTTTGGGGATACTGAATTGATTGCTTGTGGTGCTTTGATTTAAACCTAGGAAACTTAGCTCTACCTTCAAAAAAGTTTGTGTAAGCCTTATTCAAATTGATTGCTACACACTGTAAAACAGCAGAATAACAATCCTCTTTTAACCAAGGATGTTCTAGCTTTAACTGAGGTAAGTAAGCTTTATATACACTTAGTTTTAATGATTGGCCGGTTTCTTCATAATGTTGAATGCAAGCATTAAGGGCATAGTTCCAATACCATCTTGCACAACCAAACGACTTGGCTAGAGTTATTTCTTGTTCAGTTGTTGGGTATAGTCTAACCTTTACTGCTTTCAACAATTTTATCACCTCCTTGTTATTTGTTAGTATAACAAAAATTGGTAATTTGTGGGTACAAAAAATGAAAACAGAATGGTTTAAAATGCGTATGAGTGAACGCAGATTAAATAAGTTGCGATTATACGCAGCAATCAAAGACACAACAATGACTCGCGTCGTTGAAGAACTTATTGACTCGTTAAAAATCCCGGAGATTGACAAAAACTCGGACACCCCTCTCCCGCGTTAACCGACAGTCAACATAGGTCGGGGGTGTACCTCGTTTTTGTCCGGTCATTCATCCCACGCTCCCCTACGGGTGAGACGTGGGGCTTCTGCCCGAATTAGCTAAAAAACTTGTTTAACGTAAGCATTTTCTACAAGCAAAGGCACGCAGTTACTCACATTAAAAGCCGCTGCTAATTCAACATCTGGCTCAAATCCTTTTGCAATCAACTCTTTACCAGAACTGCATTTTTTCAAGTACCCAAGCAAATCATTCTTAAAAGCCTCAAATGCCGTCACAGCGATTTGGGCTTCTGGTGATAAATTTCCATGTAAGTAACTCAGAATTGCTCCTGCACCAATCAAATCTTCAAACGCAGGTCGCAGGCTATTATCCTGTTTCCACCTCTCACCGGCAGGAATCACTGCAATTTTATTACCATACTTATGAGCGAACTGCGCCACAGCTTCACAATTTCGCAAGCAGCCAGCCAAGGTTGGTATAGTCCCAGTATTTAAGCTAAGAAAAGAACCATTAGGAGAGGGCAAAACCAGTCGAGTTCCAGCAGGAATCTCAGCTACCGATACTGGGGAGAGAGAATATCCAGTTGTAGTCCAACGTTGTCTATGACTTGCCAACTCTGCCTGCACTGACTTGGCATAATCCACGACTGATTCATCTCGCATCGCATATGGAAAAATGATTGCGCCATTATTGGTGGCAATTTCTACACAGGTTGAAAAAGAAAGAACATCGACGATCACAATCACATCACTGATGGAAGCGAGTTGAGCAATTCCTTGTGCGCCCCACTCACAGCGTAGGTCAAACTCTGATTGGTCGTAAATCATTTCCTAATGCCTGCGAAACTCGTTAGGTATGAGCATAGGAAGTACCGATTATTTTGTAAAGCTATGCTTGTTGTGGGGTGGACATCTTGTCCGCCCAAAAATACAGACGTCCGCCCAAAAATACAGACCTTTTGAGACGCCCATCCCACAAGAACCAAAAGAAATTTTTTAAGATACCGTAAGTACCCAGCATTCGCTAAACTCAGAAATGGTGCCATTATCCTCACTATGTCCGATTCTCAAACCGTTAGCGCTGCTGTTGCCAAACTCTATAACACCTACCCCTTTCCCCCGGAACCTCTCCTGGATGAACCACCTCCAGGCTATAACTGGCGCTGGAATTGGTTGGCTGCTTATAATTTCTGTACAGGTCAAAAACCCCAAAAACAAGACATCCGCATTTTAGACGCAGGCTGCGGTACGGGTGTGGGGACTGAATACCTTGTCCACCTTAATCCTGCGGCTTCTGTTGTCGGAATTGACCTTAGTACCAAGGCTCTGGAAGTTGCTAAAGAACGCTGTCAACGTTCCGGTGCCAACCGCGTTGAGTTTCATCACCTCAGTTTGTACGATGTGGAACAGTTACCGGGTGAGTTTGATTTTATCAACTGCGTCGGTGTGTTGCATCACTTAAGCGACCCAATTCGCGGTATTCAAGCCTTGGCGAAGAAGTTAGCCCCAGGCGGGTTGATGCACATTTTTGTCTACGGTGAGTTAGGACGCTGGGAAATTCAACTGATGCAAAAGGCGATCGCCCTCCTTCAAGGTGACAAGCGCGGCGATTATCGTGATGGTGTTCAAGTCGGTCGGCAAATATTCGCTTCCTTACCAGAAAAAAACAGAATTGTCAAGCGGGAGCGAGAACGTTGGTCTTTAGAAAATCAACGGGATGAAAACTTTGCGGATATGTACGTGCATCCCCAGGAGATAGATTACAACATTGAGACGTTGTTTGAACTGATTGATGCTTCCGGATTGGATTTTGTGGGGTTCTCAAATCCGGGTTTTTGGCAGATAGACAGACTTTTGGGCAAAGCGCCAGAGTTGATGGAAAGGACACAAGGGTTAGGCGATCGCGCTTCGTACCGCCTGATAGAATTATTAGACCCAGAAGTCACTCACTACGAGTTTTTCCTGAGTTGCCCACCTCTACCGAAAGCTGACTGGTCAGCCGATGATGCCATGCTGGCAGCCATTCCCGAGCGGAATCCTTGTATAGATGGTTTTCCGAGTCAGTGTGTCTTTAACTACGATTACCAGATTGTGAATTTATCGCCACTGGAGTTGGAGTTTTTACAAAAATGTGATGGTCACTCAACAGTAGGAGGAATTTTGGCAGGCTCGCAACTGGGTTTGGATGCGGTGAGAGTGCTCCTGAAGCAACAGCTGATTTTGTTGACACCAAGTTGAGAAACAAACCCCCAAAACACCAACGGCGCACACCAGAAGCTAAAAGGTAGAATATAAATTAAGAGATAATCCGCTTTTCTCTTGCTGGGACTCCTCATCTCCCCACAACTGACAACACGGAATTTCAGGAATTAGCGATAGGGTATAGATTTCTCCTATTTGTCCTCATATTCCGTGTCATAAATCGTTTTTGTACTTGGTGTATCTGTCCCTATCCTTTTTTTGGTGAGAATAAGTTAATTGTTTTTTTCTAAAGTAATGTTACCTGTTCGTGATATGATTCAGCTGGCTGAAAATGCAGTCAACATAATTAGCTGTACTGGTTTCGAGTCCCGTGAGCTTGTCAGACGAATCAACTGATCCCACACCGACAATACGACAAGATGCTCAACCTGGTTTTGAGGACACAGAACCAGCAAGCTCTATGCAGGAGTTCTATAAACTCTACCAAGAGTTGTTGCTCATCACTCTTGTCTTGACAGGGGTTGTCTTTATCTCTGTTTGGATTTTTTATTCCCTAAACATTGCCCTAAATTATTTGCTTGGGGCGTGTACAGGTGTGGTTTACTTGAGGATGTTGGCAAAAGATGTTGAGCGTTTGGGTAGAGAAAAAAATCAGTTGAGTAAAACTCGGTTAGCGTTATTAGTAGGGATCATTCTACTAGCATCGCGGTGGAATCAACTGCAAATATTGCCCATATTTTTGGGATTCCTTACCTACAAAGCAACGCTGATCATCTACGTAGTTAGGTTGGCATTTGTCTCTGACTAGCCAAAGCTCCGGCAACCATAAAAGGCTGACGCGAGCTTTGCGGGAGATCCGAAGTTTTCCTTTAAGGAAAATCCACTTCGGTTGCTCCACCTCGGAAAATCCACGCCGCAAACTCGCTCCACTTCTCCAGGTAAGATTGGAGAAATGATAGGTAGGTCAAGAAAATGCTGAATTTTCTGAACATCTTCAATTCTGTTCCCCTTGCAGAATTGGAAGTGGGAAAACAACTGTACTGGCAAATTGGCAATTTAAAACTGCATGGGCAGGTGTTTCTCACCTCCTGGTTAGTTATTGGCTTGCTGGTGTTAGTTTCCATCGCTGCAAGCAGTAACATCAAGCGAATTCCGAGTGGGATACAGAACTTCATGGAGTATGCCCTAGACTTTATTCGGGATTTGGCAAAAAACCAGATTGGCGAGAAAGAATACCGCCCTTGGGTGCCATTTGTTGGCACTTTGTTTTTGTTCATTTTTGTGTCAAATTGGGCAGGAGCACTTGTTCCTTTGAAGCTGATTCACCTACCAGAAGGTGAACTAGCAGCTCCCACCAGTGACATCAACACAACTGTTGCCTTGGCATTGTTGACATCATTAGCGTATTTTTACGCTGGGTTCAGCAAAAAGGGTTTAGGGTACTTTGGCAACTATGTCCAACCAGTGGTTTTTATGTTGCCGTTCAAAATTATTGAAGATTTCACAAAGCCCCTTTCCCTAAGTTTCCGTTTATTCGGTAACATCTTGGCAGACGAACTGGTTGTTGGCGTGCTGGTACTACTGGTACCTTTATTCGTTCCTCTGCCAGTGATGGCTTTGGGATTATTTACCAGCGCCATCCAAGCACTGATTTTTGCCACCTTGGCTGCTGCTTACATCGGTGAAGCGCTAGAAGACCATCATGGTGGCGAAGAACATGGTCATTAGTCATGAATCATGAGTCATAAGTCATTAATTGAAAACCAATGACGAAGGACAAATGACAAACGACAAATGACAAAATCAAACATTCAATACCCATATCCATTCAGTAAATAAGGAAAGAATAACATGGACCCATTGGTTTCTGCTGCTTCCGTTTTAGCTGCTGCTCTTGCTGTAGGTTTGGCTGCTATTGGTCCTGGCATTGGTCAAGGTAATGCAGCAGGTCAAGCTGTAGAAGGTATTGCTCGTCAGCCAGAAGCAGAAGGTAAAATTCGCGGTACCTTGCTGTTAAGCTTGGCGTTCATGGAAGCGCTAACCATCTATGGTCTAGTGGTTGCCCTAGTCCTACTGTTTGCTAACCCCTTCGCATAACTAGGTGCTGAGTACTGAGTACAGAGTGCTGAGTAAAACTTACTCAGGACTCAGCAACGCCCTTACGAGTATCTCCTCCGGAGACGCTACTTTCTTAGCGTAAGCTGCTTATGCACGGAGGCACGCCAGTTCCCTAGGTTGAGGAAACCCGCCTATGGCACTTGCCTGGGGCACGGGCTAACGCCCTACGTGCCACGCTAACGCGTTCCAGGACTGGGCTCACCAGTCGCCTGCGGCAGGGTAACCCCTCCTGTAGCAAGCAGTGCCTCTCGTGAGAGTGGAGCTACCGCACTTCAAAGGAGGGAAACCTCCCAAAGAAACTGCGGTGCTGCCTCATTAGGGCTCATAACTCTTTTAGACTCAGGACTCAAAACTCAGAACTGAGCAGTAGATTAGGAACAAGCAACGATGATACACTGGACGACCTTATTTGCAGTAGAAAAGGTTGCCAAAGAGGGAGGGCTGTTTGACTTAGATGCTACCCTGCCTTTGATGGCTATCCAGTTTCTACTTTTAGCGATAGTTTTGAACGCGATTTTCTACAAACCTCTGGGCAAAGCAATTGATGAGCGGAATGAATATGTCCGCAACAATCAACTAGAGGCGCAAGAACGCTTGTCAAAAGCTGAAAAATTGGCACAGCAATACGAGCAAGAATTAGCAGGAGCAAGACGGCAAGCACAAACAGTGATTGCTGATGCTCAAGCTCAAGCTCAGAAAATTGCAGCCGAAAAGACAGCCGATGCACAAAAAGAGGCTCAGGCACAAAGAGAACAAGCAGCTGGTGAAATAGAGCAGCAAAAACAGCAGGCTCTTGCTTCACTAGAGCAAGAGGTAGATGGACTCAGTCGCCAAATACTAGAAAAGCTTCTAGGAGCAGATCTAGTAGGTCAGCGCTAAAAAACAAAATACTTATTAGTTATTAGTGGTTAGTAGTTAGTCGTGAATTAACAACCAACAACTAACAACGAACAACTAACACAACAGACAGCTTTGGCAGCGCAGTAGTGGATGGAAGAAGATGGGGACTTTTTTATTGTTGATGGTGGAAGCCGGTGCCGTCGGAGGTGAATTGACAGAGGCAGCAGGTGAAAGTGGTTTTGGTCTAAATACTAATATTTTAGAAACCAACCTAATTAACCTTGCCATTATTATTAGTGTGCTGTTTATCTTTGGGCGGAGAGTTTTAGGCAAGACCCTCCAAGAACGCCGTGAACGGATTGCAACTGCGATTCAAACCGCAGAGCAACGCGCTAAAGATGCAGCAGCAGCCCTTGCAGAGCAGCAACAAAAGCTGGCGCAAGCTCAAGCAGAGGCAGAAAAAATCAAAAAAGCAGCGCAAGAAAACGCCCAGAAAGCAAGAGAAGCCGTACTGGCTCAAGCAGCTGTTGATATTGAACGTCTGCGGGAAACAGCAGCATCTGACTTGAACACAGAACGGGAAAAAGCTGTAGCCCAGCTGCGGCAAAGAGTCGTAGCTTTGGCATTGCAGAAAGTCGAGTCAGAACTACGGACTGGAATTGCCGACGATGCTCAACATACATTAATTGACCGCAGCATAGCGCTACTGGGAGGCAACGGATGAGAAGTAATATAGCAACAGCCGAAGTAGCGGTGCCTTATGCACAGGCGTTAATGTCAGTCGCACAGTCCAAAAATCTGACAGATCAGTTCGGTGAAGATGTGCGTTCCTTACTGAGCTTACTTTCAGAAAGCGAGCAGTTGCGAAACTTCATTGCTAACCCGTTTGTTTCGTCAGAAGACAAAAAGGCAGTCCTCAATAGCGTTCTCGGTGACGGCGCTAACCCATACTTGCGCAATTTTTTGCTGCTGCTGGTAGATAGAAAGCGCATTTTATTGGTGGAACCGATTTTTCAGCAATATTTGGTGCTGTTGCGGCAACTTAAACAAATTGCTCTGGCAGAAGTCATTTCTGCTGTTCCCCTCACAGAAGCCCAGCAACAAGCTGTAAAAGATCGGGTGATTGCACTGACGAATGCTCGCGAGGTGGAATTAGATACCAAAATTGATCGCGAGTTAATTGGTGGTGTCATCATTAGAGTAGGCTCTCAAGTTATTGACGCCAGTTTACGGGGTCAACTGCGCCGCATCTCTTTGCGTTTAAGTGGCGCTTAGAAAAATTATCAATTGTTTATGATGGATGATGGATGCTCGCTGGCATTCATCATTCATAATTCCATCCTCGTTCCGTCTCGCAAGAAAAGAAGATAGACAAATGGCAATTAGCATTAGACCCGACGAAATCAGCAACATTATTCAGCAACAGATAGAACAATACGACCAACAAGTCAAAGTGGCTAACGTTGGTACCGTTCTGCAAGTAGGTGACGGTATTGCTCGTATCTATGGTCTAGACAAGGCTATGGCTGGCGAGCTATTAGAATTTGAAGACGGCACAATTGGCATCGCCCAGAACTTGGAAGAAGACAACGTGGGTGCGGTGCTGATGGGCGAAGGTCGTGATATTCAAGAAGGTAGCTCCGTAACCGCCACTGGCAGAATTGCTGAAGTACCCGTGGGAGAAGCCTTGGTTGGACGAGTTGTGGATGGTTTGGGTCGTCCAATTGATGGCAAGGGAGAAATCAAGACCACAGAAACTCGTTTGATTGAATCTCCAGCACCAGGGATTGTAGCTCGTCGTTCTGTACACGAACCACTGCAAACTGGTATCACAGCTATCGACGCGATGATTCCCGTCGGTCGCGGACAACGGGAATTGATTATCGGTGACCGTCAAACCGGAAAAACGGCGATCGCCATTGACACAATCATCAATCAAAAATCTGAAGACGTGATTTGTGTCTACGTTGCGATCGGTCAAAAAGCTTCGACTGTGGCTAACGTTGCGCAGACATTACAAGAAAAAGGTGCGCTGGACTACACAGTAATCGTCGCCGCCAACGCCAGTGACCCAGCTACACTGCAATTCTTGGCTCCTTATACAGGTGCTTCGATTGCTGAGTACTTCATGTACAAGGGTAAGGCGACCTTGGTGATCTACGATGACCTTTCCAAGCAAGCTCAAGCTTATCGTCAAATGTCCTTGCTCCTGCGTCGTCCGCCCGGACGCGAAGCTTATCCTGGAGATGTGTTCTACATCCACTCCCGCTTGTTGGAACGTGCCGCTAAGCTGAGTGACGAATTGGGTGCAGGTAGCATGACCGCCCTGCCAATCATCGAAACTCAAGCAGGTGACGTGTCTGCTTACATCCCCACCAACGTGATTTCGATTACAGACGGTCAGATATTCCTGTCTTCCGACCTGTTCAACTCTGGTGTTCGTCCCGCTATTAACCCCGGTATTTCCGTGTCGCGGGTAGGTTCTGCTGCTCAAACCAAAGCAATGAAGAAAGTTGCTGGTAAGTTGAAGCTAGAATTGGCGCAGTTTGACGAATTACAAGCATTCTCGCAATTTGCTTCTGACCTAGATAAAGCAACTCAAGACCAGTTGGCACGAGGTCAGCGCTTGCGGGAACTCTTGAAACAGCCACAAAACGCGCCGCTATCCGTATATGAGCAAGTCGCTCTTCTGTACGCTGGTATCAACGGGTATTTGGATGACGTCCCAGTAGATAAAGTCACTGCTTTTACCCAAGGACTACGCGAGTACTTAAAAACTAGCAAACCTCAGTACACTGAATCAGTACAAACCAAGAAAGTACTGGGCGACCAAGAAGAATCAGCTTTGAAGGAAGCAATCAACGAATACAAAAAGACCTTCTTAGCAACAGTGTAAATCAGAACTCAGAACTCAGGAGTCAGGAGTTAGCAAAAAAATGTTATTTCTCTCTTGACTTCCAAATTCTGAATACAAAACCTTCTTGGCAACAGTATAAGACAGGAGTTAGGAGTTAGAAGTCAGAAAATAGCTTCCTCCTGACTCCTGAATTGTGAATTCTGAATTCTTGTAAAAGATTATGGCTAACTTAAAAGCAATACGCGATCGCATTCAATCAGTAAAAAATACCCAAAAAATTACAGAAGCCATGCGGCTGGTAGCTGCAGCGCGGGTACGTCGTGCCCAAGAACAGGTGATTGCTACCCGTCCTTTTGCTGACCGCTTGGCTTCAGTGCTGTATGGTTTGCAAACCCGTCTGCGGTTTGAAGATGTAGACCTGCCTTTGTTGAAAAAGCGCGAAGTCAGGACAGTGGGGCTGTTGGTAATTTCAGGCGATCGCGGTCTATGCGGTGGCTACAACAACAACATTATCAAGCGTGCCGAAAATCGCACCAAAGAACTCAAGGCAGAAGGTTTTGACTACAAATTTGTCATCGTAGGACGCAAAGCCGGTCAGTACTTCCAACGTCGCGAACAGCCAATAGACGCCACCTTCACTGGCTTAGAGCAAATTCCCACCGCTGCTGAAGCCAGCAACATTGCAGACCAACTGCTTTCTTTATTCTTGTCAGAAAGCGTAGACCGGATTGAGCTAGTCTACACCAAGTTCGTCTCCTTAGTGAGTTCTCGTCCCGTGGTGCAAACCCTGCTTCCCCTTGACCGCCAAGGTCTAGAAGCACAGGATGACGAAGTCTTCCGCTTAACAACTCGCGGCGGTCAATTTGAAGTGACACGGGAGAAAGTGGCTACCCAAGTCCGTGCTTTGCCCCGCGACATGATTTTCGAGCAAGATCCAGTACAGATTCTTGATTCATTATTACCTCTGTATCTGAGTAACCAGCTGTTGCGGGCGCTACAAGAATCAGCCGCAAGCGAACTCGCAGCGCGGATGACAGCAATGAGCAATGCCAGCGACAACGCCAAAGATCTGATTGGTTCCCTGACGCTGTCTTACAACAAAGCCCGCCAAGCCGCAATTACCCAGCAAATCCTAGAAGTTGTCGGCGGTGCCGAAGCACAACGTTAGGAAATTGCTCATAGCAAATAAAAATAGCTAATTGCTAGTTGTTTTGATAGCAATTAGACATCTCCAGAAATTAATTGTGCTTTGTTTACGATTCTTGTAGAGACGCGCCATGGCGCGTCTCTACATTGTTTTTCACTCCTATGTCTATTAGCTATTTTTAGTTTTTGGGGCTTTTTCACCGACGGAGGGAGATGATGGCACTGACAGCATATGGACCGCTGTGTAGCGAGGTTTATGACATCACCAAGCCTATCGGTGGAGAGTATCCTGACGTTCCATACTACATCAAACATCTTTCCAAAATTGGTGGCAGAATTCTTGAGGCGATGGTTGGCACGGGACGACTACTCATCCCGCTGCTAGAAGCTGATTTGAACGTTGAGGGCATCGATTCCTCAGAAGATATGCTTGCTTCTTGCCGTCAGCACTGTACGCAAAGGGGGTTGACACCAGTTCTCCATCATGGTTCTGTAGAAAATCTTGACCTAAGCGGCAAATTCAAGGCGATCGTCGTGTCCTTCGGTTCTTTTATGTTGTTAGAGAAGCGAAATGCTGCTATCGCCGCCTTGCAAGCTTTTGCACGACACCTTGAACCAGAAGGTCGAATCTTCATCGATTTGGAATTGCCCATCGAAGACTTTAAGACTGAGAACATTGTCAAGCAGCGATCGCCCATTGAATGCCCGGATGGTTCAATAATCTTGATGCAAATCACTTCTCGCATCGACTGGCTCAATCAACTCAACATGAGCGTGATTCGCTACGAAAAGTGGAAAAACGGAGAACTCATTGCCACAGAGTTACAACGGTTTCCTCTGCACTGGTTTGGGCGAGATGAATTTATCATGTGTTTGCAGGAAAACGGCTACAAAGACATCACCCTATGCGCCAACTACATTGATGGTCAACAACCAAGTTCCCACAAAGACACCTTGTGTTTCTCCGCAGTACTGGCATGAACCAGAAAACCCTATTCAAAATCTAAAATCTAAAATCCTGAGTGGCACATCTCAAAATTGCACATTATAATGAGATATATAAACCACACGGGGCTTTAACGGTTTCGACGTGGTGGCGAAAGCTACTCTATGATTCAGGTCGAGAGTGAGTCGTCTCTCGAAAATCAAAGACTCAAAAAAAAAGTAAATGCGAACAACATCGTACCTTTTGCTCGTAAGCAAGCTGTAGTAGCTGCCTAATAATCTCTAACAGATTCGAGCGTCTCTAGTTTGACTCCGTTAAGGGCTAGAGACCAACCCCCAACGGATGCTCTAGCAAGTCTCTCTGGTTGGCTTGTTAGCTAAGACTTAACCAGAGCATCCTAGCGTTCGGGATAATGAACGTTTCCCGCCTTGAGGATCAGAAAGGCTAAACCTGTGAATGAGTGGGGGGTCAATACCCATTGCGGACATGGGTTCAATTCCCATAAGCTCCACTTATATAAAAAAGATAGAATCCACCTGGTAAACTTATAGCTAGGTGGATTTTATTCTTTATGGCTGAATCAAAAGTAGTTGTGACTTGCCAAAACCCAGCTTGTAGCAAGGAATTTACCAAGCGACTAGCTGAGTTTAATAGGAGCGAAAGGTTAGGAAGACAGCATTTTTGTTCTAAAATATGTTATGGAAAGTTTAAAGGTTTAATTAATTTTGGAAACAAGATTAATAAAGATACATCTTATTTAAGAAACATAATTAGAAGAGATGATTTTTCTCCTTTTCGCTATCATTTGAAAGTGATGAGAAAGTCTGCAAAACACAGAAAGCAAGAATGCAGTGTAACCTTAGCAGACTTGAAGCGATTGTGGGAAAAACAAAAAGGTATTTGCCCTTACACAGGTTGGAATTTAGTTCTTTTGCCTTGCACAACCGATTATGAAAGTACAGCTTTAACCACTAACAGAGCAAGTGTAGATCGCATAGACTCAACTAAAGGTTATATCCTGGATAACATCCAGTTCGTTGCTGTCATCGCTAATCTTGCAAAAAATGCTTTTACTGAAGAAGATTTAATAAACTTCTGTTTTGAAGTTTATAAATATAGAAGCCTGAGTACAGACAATTTTACTAATAGAGATTTAACATCCTCGTGCATCTCTACAGATTTCTTTTTAGGAACTCGTCGAGATGAGTATTCGCCATTTCGCCAGCATTTTAAATTAGCACGAAGACGAGTAAAAACTCATGGACGGGAATGCACTATAACACTGGAATATTTAAAAGAACTTTGGGAAAAGCAGGATGGAAAATGCCCGTATACTGGATGGAAGTTAGATAATCCTGAGAGGATGTCTGAGAAGTCAAAAATGTCATGCTGTTAGCGTAGCTCCTCGCTCTGCGAGGCACGCAGCGATGGGAGCATCCCAAATGTTTAAATTTATTGTCATGCTGAATGGAGCGATAGCGGAATGAAGCATCTCAAGTGTGAACAAGGCTTGAGATTCCTCGCTCCACTTCGTTTTGCTCAGAATGACAAACGTGTTTTTAAAAAATTGGGATGCTCCCCGCAGCGATAGCGTAGTGAAGCATCTCAAAACTACGCCTCAAACTCTAGATTCTTCATTCCGCTTCGCTACATTCAGAATGACAAATTATACCTTGCTTAAACTTTTCAGACATCCTCTGAGACAACCGCTGATTGGGACAATCATCAGCTACATCCAAGGACAGCTAGTTTAGACAGAATAGACTCTTCACTTGGCTATATCTTAGGAAATCTTCAGTTTGTCAGTGTCATGGCTAACTTCGCCAAGAGAGATTTTCAAGAAGAACAACTTTTAGAATTCTGCCAAGCAGTTGCTGAGTACCAAGTGACAATAGCAGGTAATATTCAAAGATTCTAGCAAGGCGATCGCTCAAAAGGCAGTGTTCCTTGCGCGATCGCTTCTAACTCTCCTTTCCCAATACATTCATTTAAGCTATTGGCGAAACTAGTTTATCTGTTCAAATTACGGATAGTATCTCCAGGTTTGATATTATTGGTGAATGTCGCTTGCTTGTTGCGGGTCTTGACGGGGAGGGTGAAAACCGCCTTGCACCCAAAGTCGCCGAGATTTTTGGATAAAGCGATCAGCACGACGCTCATCATTTAAATCCAGTCGGTTACAAGTAGCTCGACCTGTACGTGTGATGCCGATAATTTTAGTACCGTCTGCTGCCCAGATAAAGTGTTCAGACCAATTTTGCTGACGCGGATTAAATAAGGAGACTTCTTGCTGAGTTTCAGGGTCTATTCCAACTATGAAATTATAGTGCTGTTCATTACAGCGACGACAGGCTAAAGCTAGATTATCTGCATCGTCGGAACCTCCCAAAGACTTCGGCATTATATGGTCGATTGTGAGGGGAGATGTACTGAGAAATTCAGGATAATGGCAGTATTCGCATCGAAAATCAGCACGTTGGCGTATAAATTCTTGGATACTATTAGGAATAGTCACGACTGGGATGCAGTTATAGCATTGATGTAGCTGAAAATCATGTCTAATTCTCCAATAGCTTCCAGTTCAGCAGCTTCTTCTGGCGTCAGTAAATCAGCTTTTTTCTTATCCAAAAGTTCTTGCATACGTGAGCCGAGTTCTTCAGTAAATTTGAAAAGATTGAGATTGTTAACTTTCTCGACTCGAATACCAGTCGTTAGCCAGGATGAGGGTTTAATTACTACTGGAGTCATAGGGTTATAGCTATTCCTTTGCTCCATCATAGAATATATGGAATTAGGTTATGTAGCGATTAACTATCGAATGAGCACGAGAAGTCAGATTCCAGATTGGCGTTCGCGCAGCGTGCGCCTTCGCGCACTCGCTTCTAACTCTCCTTTGCTAATACGTTCATTGAGCGCGATTGGCGAAACGAATTCAGGACTTACGCAAAGTGGAGAATGTCATACTGAGCGAAACGGAGTGTAGCGAAGTATCTCAGAGATTCTTCGTTTCGCGCTTCGCTACACTCAGAATGACAGTTTTTCGTTAAAATGCCTAAGTCCTGGAGTTGATCTGCTTAAATTAGGGAAAGTACCTGTAAATATCTTTTCTGTGCAACACTCTCACAAATATCTGAACTCTACGTTCATCCTTGCCTATCCAGAATTTTAAAAATTGCTTCTCGGCTGACTGACTCAGTATTTTCACCTTCTTTGATTGCCTTTTCTAAGGCTATGTCTTCTATTATTTCTGCTAATAAATCAGAAAATATTTCTTTTCGTTCTTGAATCACCTCGACAATGGCTGTTTTGAGGATTTCCTTAAGCTTATTTTCATCTAGCGAAATTTCAGCCATATATCCTCCAAGCATCTCTTGCGATTGATACTAACACACGTTTGTTGGGCGTTCGCGCAGCGTGCGCCTTCGCGCACTCGCTCAAAGGCTCCGCACGGCGCTGACTCCTCAACGCACTGGCTTGGCTACACGAGACTTACGCCTGCGGAGGCAGGCTAGATTATTAGTCCTAGGATTCCATTTGATTTTGAAAAAGATGGCGCTAGCTACCCATCTTCAGCCATCCAAAAAGTTGATTGACGGTTAATGTCAGTTCAATTTCTGGTAACACAGGCAATAAATCGTCTCCCATAAGTAGTAAAGGCTGTTGCTCACGGAGAAATACTAAGATACTGAAGTCATCAGGATCAATAAACCATCCGAGGCGACTACCATGTTTTAAGCAATAAAGAATGTTACCAATCACTTTGTTGGGTTTTTGTTCTGGCGAGAGAATCTCAATCGTCCAATCTGGCGGTAGTTCAAAGTTATCAGGGACTTGATCATCGATCAGAAATGGTATGCGCCTCCACAGAAATATAGCTACATCCGGTACAATTGAGCGTTCTCCGAAACTACACCGTAACTCGGGAAAAGCATAGGCAATCCTCTTGTCCTCTGCAACTTGATTGACTGCTGCACAGAGTAACCCAAGCAAGCGGCTGTGTCTCCCCTTCGGCATTGGCTTTTGAATAATCTCACCGTTAATATATTCGCTGGCTGGCTTGGTTTCTGGGAGCTTCAGGAACTCCTCTAGGGTAAGGGAGTGGAGAGTTGTAGCGCTCATGGCTCCTGAATCAGTACGAAGATGTGTTCTCAGTTTAGCAAAACGCAGCTGGCTAACTCATTTGACAGGCGCGTTCTTGGTGGGCGCTCCGTGCGATCGCACCCAATGATATCGAACTTGAAGAAAATCAATGCGATCGCCCTTTTGACAGTGTTCCTTACCCAATCGCCTCTGATTCTCCTTTGCCTAGACGTTCATTCAACCTATTGGCGAAACGAGTTGATCTGCTTAAATTAAAGATGGTATCTGTAAGGGCGATCGCATTCTGCCACTACACTCCGCGCGTTCGCGCCTTGCGCGGCTCCTCCGGAGCATCGCTTTTGGCGGGGACTCCGTGCGATCGCACTCAATGATATCAAGCTTGAAGAAAATCAATGCGATCGCCTTCGGTGGGGCGATTGCGCAGCGTGTCCGAAGGACTCAGCTCATCGCCATTGACTAGTTGGTAGTTTGTCTGATGAGCCATTTTCTGCTGCGAAATCTATTTATTCCTTCGATGATGCCAAGCGTGATAAAAGGAAGGGTAGGGCATATTTTGGGCGTATTGCCAAAGGACTTCGTAGAAATCAGAGTATTGCGAAATTTTGAATTTAACAATTGACATAGCTATACCCATTGGCGATAAATAATACTTCAAGTTGGAAACTACTTCCACCATCTGATCCACTGTCAAAATATCTTTTAAGCTCTCTGCCGCTTGCCAACGGGTATCATCATCCTTGGAGTTGCGGGTTAAATCGACTAAAGCCCTGATGGCATCTGTGTTGCCAGCACCAATTTTCCCTAAGCTTCCTGCCGGTTGCAAACGGGTAAAAACATCCTTGGAGTTGCCGATTAAATCGACTAAAGCCCTGATGGCATCAGAGTTGCCAGCACCAAATATCCCTAAGCTTCCTGCCGCTTCCCTACGCCTACGCCTACGCCTACGCCTACACCTACGGGTATCATCATGCTTGGAGTTGCGGGTTAAATCGACTAAAGCGCTTATAGCATCAGAGTTGCCAGGATCAATTTTCCCTAAGCTTTCTGCCGCTTTCCTACGGGTATAATCATCCTTGGAGTTGCGGGTTAAATCGACTAAAGCCCTGATGGCATCAGAGTTGCCAGGATCAATTTTCCCTAAGCTTTCTGCCGCTTCCCTACGGGTATAATCATCCTTGGAGTTGCCGATTAACTCGACTAAAGCCCTGATGGCATCAGAGTTGCCAGGATCAATTTTCCCTAAGCTTTCTGCCGCTTCCCTACGGGTATAATCATGCTTGGAGTTGCCGATTAACTCGACTAAAGCGCTTATAGCATCAGAGTTGCCAGGATCAATTTTCCCTAAGCTTTCTGCCGCTTCCCTACGGGTATAATCATGCTTGGAGTTGCCGATTAACTCGACTAAAGCGCTGATGGCATCAGAGTTGCCAGCACCAATTTCCCCTAAGCTTTCTGCCGCTTTCCTACCGGTATAATCATCCTTGGAGTTGCCGATTAACTCGACTAAAGCCCTGATGGCATCAGAGTTGCCAGGATCAATTTTCCCTAAGCTTTCTGCCGCTTCCCTACGGGTATAATCATCCTTGGAGTTGCCGATTAACTCGACTAAAGCCCTGATGGCATCAGAGTTGCCAGGATCAATTTTCCCTAAGCTTTCTGCCGCTTCCCTACGGGTAAAATCATCCTTGGAGTTGCCGATTAACTCGACTAAAGCGCTTATAGCATCAGAGTTGCCAGGATCAATTTTCCCTAAGCTTCCTGCCGCTGCTAGGCAACCGATAGAATCATCCTTGGAGTTGCCGATTAACTCGACTAAAGCGCTTATAGCATCAGAGTTGCCAGGATCAATTTCCCCTAAGCTGTATGCCGCTTGCCAACGGGTATAATCATCCTTGGAGTTGCGGGTTAAATCGACTAAAGCGCTTATAGCATCAGAGTTGCCAGCACCAATTTTCTCTAAGCTCTGTGCCGCTCGCCAACGGGTAGAATCATCCTTGGAGTTGCGCGTGAACTTGACAAGGGCATTAATGGCTTTTGGGCGATATGTCTCTGCCAGTACTGCCTTAGCTGCTTTTTGAAGAGGAGAGCTTGTGATAAGTTCGTCTGTGATAAGTTCGTCAATGAGGGAAGTTTTACAGCCCCACTTAACGATTTGCTCTACGATTTCATCAGCTTTAGAACAATCTCCAAACTCAGCAATTCCCGTTGCAGCTAGAATATAGGCTCGATACTTATAAAAGTTATTGCAATTATCTTTAAACTCTACCAATGCTTTTATAAGCTGCTCTTTCTGCTCTGTTTCTACTTCCTCGCAACCCAACCACAGCAAAATCACCTGTTTCCATTGGGGTTCAAATATGCGATAAGTTCCTTGGGATGGGTTGTTGGGGACGTGGTTAAGCAAAAAGTGCCAATCATCAATTGCTAATGCCGCAAAATATTCCTGAAACGTGGCATGGTAGAAAGCATAGAAGGGTTCTTCTGTTTGTTTATCTCGATCTACTTGATTCACCCAGCCTAAACGACAAGCGCGATTAAAGAGATTCTCTCCCATCACCCGATAAGCAAAGTTCTGTCCAATGCGAAATCGGGTTTTTCCAGAAGCAATAGCCTCTTGTGCCAACTTTCCTAAAGCTGCATTCAACTTATACTGTTCCGCGAGCGTTGTTGGAAATTCAGCCTGTTTCCAATCATAGTGGTATAGTGTAAATCGCTTGTAAAGTGCAGCTTGAGTTTCTGGTAAATCCTTAGTTGTGTCCCAGACTTGACACATCAAAGCTAATCTCAGGGGGTTTTTTACCAAGTCAAGCAAGCGTTCCCTTCCGGATTCATTCAGCTTTTGCCATAGCTGTTCCGCTTGTCCCTCCGTTTTCTTGTCCTCTTCCTTAGCGCGTTGGAACCACTTCAGAATAAAATCCCGTACTTGCTCGCTGCTAAACTCCTGAGTTTTGAAATTCTGGAAGTCAAGCAGATTTTTCGTGCTAGCATCCCAGACATTCAGCCGACAAGTTAACACAACTCGCGCTGCTGCAAGTTTGCTAATGTCTTGGCTAATCTTATTTAAAGCGTCAACAGAGGATGCCGCTTGCATCTCATCCAAACCATCCAGCAGAAACCACACCCGCTGTTGCTGCAACAATTCTTGCAGTTGGTTTGGTGTGATTGGATTTTCCAGCCAACGGTTCAGCAGGTATTTTTCCAGCGTGTCGCCAGACAAATTGCTCAAAGGAATATAGATCGGCAAGCCGTCATGTTTGATTAAGTACTTGCCTATCTTTTCCAGCAAGGTAGACTTTCCCGCTCCTGGTTCTCCGATAATGGCTATATTCTTGCTTTTGGTGTTGGAAGCATCCCCAATCACCTCTGTGAGAAATTTTTCATGCTCATAAGTCGTCTTGATAACTTCCTCTGTGAGTTGATACGCAAGCATTCCCTTTTCAGGTGAGATATCCTCACTGCGGCGAGGCTGTTGTTTGCGCTCAACAAGTCCTAAAGGTACATAAATATCGAGTTCAAATCCCCTTCCTGTTGCTAGCCGTCGTTGACGATTAACATCAAGTTGCTGTTGGAATTTGTTTTGGCAGACTTCGCGCCAATCGATGGGAGTTGACTTTACCCGATTCTCCCAGTCGGGCGACTGTAGTCAAAAAGTATTGGTTTGATTTATTGTAATATTCTGTGCCTGATTGAGATTGTTAATTTTTTCTGCCAGCTTTGCTAAGTTTTGAATAGTTGGCTGTTGAGAATTAATTGTATTTGCTACTTCTTCGACTTGCGGAGCCAATTTTGGATCGGCTTTCGCTGCTGCTTCTACTTCCACAACTCGTTGAGCAATTTCCGGATCTGCGTCTGCTGCTGCTTTCAGTTCCAGCACAGCTTGTCCATAATCTAATCGTTGCTGTTCGTTTCCCTGCGTAGCATTGGTTAGCAATGGTAATTTATTCTTACTGCGAAGCTGTTCTATTAACTTGCGGCTTTGCTGCCATGCAGCATCTCCAAGATTTTCGCCTGTTTTCTCCAGTGCTTTTGTTAAAAGAAGGGTGGCGATCGCTGTTGCAACAGCCGTTAGAGTGACTGGTTCCATAAATTATCTAATTGTAGATATTTTTATATTACTTATACCGTAGCATCTATGAGTTTTACGGAAAAAACCTAGTAAGCAATTCAAAATTCAAAATTCAGAAAACTAGTGCTGGCAAGACGCCTAACTGCTAACAGTATGCATTCTTAGGGACTTCCAATTAAAAAAATCTCCAATTTGTAGTAATCCACCGAAATAATGGTGGGTTACGGCGCAATGCAAGTCCTGTATGTAAAACCTCAACTGTCGTGCGCCTAACCCACCCTACATAATGGATAATTTATTTTTTGGTACTCCCTTATAGATTCTGTAAAGAAAACTAAAGCTTGAAAACTATTTCGTAGTAAGCGCTTTAGCGCTAAAGCGCTTACTACATAGCTTTAATTATTTACACCGACCTAGTTACAATCATTTGTTGCACGGCTTTGCGTGACGATATTTTCACTCCACTTTAGTGGGCTTCAACTATTAGCCTACGGTTTTAACCGCAGGCGTCTGGCTCATTAAACACAACGGTTACAAAATTTATGTCTTTTGCTACAAATTAGTTGACATAAATATCATTTCGCCAACATTTCTTAAGTAAAATATTTCAGCAAAATAATGAAAAAAATGATATAATTACGTCTCCTTTTCAAGACTATCAATAACAATTTTTAAGTAAAAAAATAAGCCAATAAATAGTAATTATAACTACATCTTGAATTTTATAAAAAATAAAATTTGTGACAAATTTACAAAACTAATTATGAGCAAAATAGAGGCAGAAAAGAAGACTGAAAATTTGTGCTTGGAGACGACGAATGGTAGCGCTTGCAGAGAACGTCCAAAAACGGCTCACAATACAAACGGTCGAAATAGCTCCTAACACAACAGCAATTCGCTGTCTTGATTGGGACCGCGATCGCTTTGATATAGAATTCGGATTACAAAACGGTACAACATACAACTCATATCTCATCCGGGGTGACAGGACAGTTCTTGTTGACACCTCTCACACCAAGTTTCGGGACCAATATTTAGAAACGCTCAAAAGCCTGATCAACCCGAAGGCGATTGATTACATTATTGTTAGCCACACAGAGCCAGATCACAGCGGCTTAGTTGAAGACGTTCTCCAGTTAGCTCCCAGAGCTACCGTCTTAGCGTCAAAAGTCGCACTCCAGTTTCTGGAAAACTTAGTACATGATCCATTTTCTAAGCGGATTGTCAAAAGTGGCGATCGCATAGATTTAGGTCAAGGACACGAAATAGAATTCGTGAGTGCGCCTAACCTGCACTGGCCCGATACAATATTTAGCTACGACCACAAAACCCAAACTCTCTTCACCTGTGACGCCTTTGGGATGCACTATTGCAGTGATGATACCTTTGACGTCAACCTAGAGGCGATTGAACCAGATTTTCGATTCTACTACGATTGCTTGATGGGTCCCAATTCCCGTTCGTTGCTCAATGCGATGAAGAAAATGGGCGACCTTGGCAAAATTAGAATCATCGCCAACGGACACGGACCCTTATTATATCACCATCTTGATGTCCTTAGGGAGTGCTATCAAGGTTGGAGCCAAAAACAAGCCAAGGCAGAAACAATCGTTGCTTTGTTCTATGTCTCCGGCTATGGACACAGTGAACGCCTTGCCCAAGCAATTGCTCATGGAGTCCAGAAAACTGAGGTTGGCGTCGAAATGATCGATCTCACCTCCGCTGAGATCCAAGAAATCCAAGAACTCGCAGGTAGGGCAGCTGGCATCATTATTGGTATGCCCCCAAGCGCTAACGCCGCAGCTCATGCTGGCATCAGTTCACTACTCGCTGTTGCCAAGAGCAAGCAAGTTATCGGACTGTTTGAATGCTACGGTGGGGATGATGAACCGATTGATCCACTGCGGAGAAAATTTCTCGAACTTGGCATCAAAGAAGCCTTCCCAGCCATCCGGATTAAAGAAACTCCTACCAAAGCCACACACCAATTGTGTGAAGAAGCAGGTACGGACTTAGGACAATTGCTCGTCCGCGAACGCAACATCAAGCAAATCAAGTCCATCGATGCAAACTTAGAAAAAGCATTGGGTCGGATTAGCAACGGATTGTACATTATCACCAGCAAAAAGGCTGATGCCCAAGGTGCAATGCTCGCTTCCTGGGTTGCTCAAGCCAGCATACAACCTTTAGGATTTACAGTTGCTGTTGCCAAAGACCGTGCGATTGATTCCTCGATGCAACTGGGTGATAAGTTCGTCCTTAACGTTTTGGAAGAAGGAAATTATCAAGAATTAAAGAAACAGTTCCTCAAGCGTTTGCAACCCGGTGCTGATAGATTCGCCGGAGTGAAAACCCAAACAGCTAAAAACGGTTGCCCCATTCTCACAGATGCTCTCGCCTATATGGAATGCGAAGTTGTGAGCAGCATCGAATGCAGCGACCACTGGCTCGTATACTGCACAGTTCAAGACGGTCGAGTCTCCAAACCCGATGGAATCACAGCTGTTCGCCATCGCAAAGTAGGCAACTACTACTAATTTGTAATTTTTAATTCGTAATTCGTAATGAGTCATTCAATTACGAATTACGAATTATTCATCCTCCTATCTCAGAACCTCCCTCACTCAATAACCATGAACAATCCCAATCCGCGCGACGTACAAGTTCTAGCGATCGCTACAAACACCACAGTACTCAGGGCACGCAGTTGGACGCGTTTACGGTTTGAAATTGAATACGCGCTGGCAAAGGGTACCACCTCGAATTGCTATTTCATCGAAGGTGATAAAACTGCAATTATTGACCCACCCCCAGAAACTTTCACGCAAATTTTTATAGAGGCACTCCAGCAGTCTCTAGACTTGAAAAAGTTGGATTATGTGATATTAGGTCACTTTAATCCCAACCGAGTGGCAACCCTCAAAGCTTTGTTAGAAGTTGCCCCACAGCTGACCTTTGTCTGTTCCCTTCCTGGTGCTGCCAATTTACGTGCGACTTTCCCCAACCACAAATTGAACATCATGGTGATGCGGGGAAAAGAAACTCTGGATTTAGGTAAGGGTCATGTGTTGCGCTGTCTCCCCATCCCCAGTCCTCGTTGGCCCGCAGGTCTTTGTACCTACGACCAGCAAACCCAGATATTGTACAGCAATAAGCTATTCGGTGCCCATATCTGTGGTGACGATGTCTTTGATGAAGACTGGGGCGTTTTAAAGGAAGACCAGCGTTACTACTTCGATTGCTTGATGGCTCCTCATGCAACTCATGTACAAGCAGCTCTCGAGAAAATATCAGAACTGCAAGTGAGAATGTATGGTAACCTTCACGGTCCAGTAGTACGATACGGCTTGGTAGAACTGACCCAAGCTTATCAGCAATGGAGCCGTTCTCAAACCGAGCGCGAGATTACTGTTGCCCTACTTTACGCCTCAGCTTATGGAAATACAGCAACTCTGGCGCAGGCGATCGCCCTTGGTTTAACCAAAGGAGGAGTGGCTGTAGAATCTATCAACTGCGAATTTGCTCAACCTGAAGAAATCAAGGCAGCTGTAGAAAAAGCTGATGGGTTTATCATCGGTTCTCCCACCATTGGTGGTAATGCGCCGACTCCCATTCACACTGCTTTGGGTATTGTATTATCGATTAGTGACAATAGCAAACTCGCTGGAGTGTTTGGTTCCTACGGATGGAGTGGCGAAGCTTTTGACTTAATCGAAGGCAAACTCCGGGATGCGGGATATCGGTTTGGGTTTGACAGTATGAAAGTGAAGTTTAAACCCTCAGATGTCCTTCTCAAGCAGTGTGAAGAAACGGGTACAGACTTTGCTCAAACCCTAAGAAAAGCTAAAAAACTGCGTTTGGCTCAACCAGCAGCGACCCCTGTTGAACAAGCTGTCGGTCGGATTGTCGGATCAGTTTGCGTCGTGACGGCAAAGCTTGGAGAAGTCTCTACTGGAATGATGGGATCTTGGATTTCTCAAGCCACCTTTAACCCACCCGGTCTTACCGTTGCTATTGCCAAAGACCGGGCGATTGATACCCTGATGTATCCAGGCGGTAAGTTTGTTTTAAATATTCTGCCTGAAGGCAATCAACAAGAATACATGAAACACTTCCGCAAATCTTTTGCTCCTGGAGAAGAGAGATTTGCAGGTTTTCCTACAGATGTTGCGGATAACGGCTGCATCGTCCTCACTGACGCTTCAGCATATCTTGAGTGTTCTGTCAATAAGCGCATGGAATGTGGAGACCATTGGGTTGTGTATGCAACTGTTGACAACGGGAAATTACTCAAACCCGATGCCGTAACAGCCATTCACCATCGCAAAACGGGCAATCATTATTAAGCTTTAACGCTTGGTACAATTGCATACTCTCTTATGAGGATTGCCAAGAGTCAAGAGTTACTCTTGGCTCTTGTAGCGGTTCTCAGTTGTATGAAATGTTGTTGTGGGGTGAGCCGGACAGCCATAGGTGTCAACAATCACGTTTAAACCTTTATTCCACATTGGCTTTACCCCACCCCTTACCCCTCCCCTTGGCAAGGGGAGGGGAGGTTTTGGCGCAAGACAAAACCGGGGTGGGGTGAAGCGAAAATTGTGGGCAAGCACAAAGCTACGATGTCACGTAATTACAAAGCTTTCAGCTTAAATTGACACCAATGGCTTCTAGCGCGCCCAAATCTCAGACGGGCGAGACGCCCATCCCACAAAAAATCAGCAACAGCTTAATTTAGTAGATTTTATATATCTGGTCAGAAGTATAAGTAAAAAGCTGCTGTTGACATCATCCAAAAGTTGGAAAATCTTCCGTGTTTGCCACAAGGACAGTCGAATAAGTATTATGTAACCTTTAACTCAGGAATCAGTACTTATTGTATTTTATACATAAAGGCACTGAATTAACCGTTCTATCGTATTGTCCTCTTTGTATGACTCACGAAAACAGCAAAATTAAATTTCCTTTTTGGCAGTATCTCAATCAGCCCGTCTTCAGTGACAAAACAAAGCTGGTTTTAAGCCCGCGTCGCTTCGCGCATCTACATAGAATGGAACTTTTAGAACGGTGCTGGGCTAAGGTGTGTGATGCAAAAGGACCACAACAGAATTAGATAGCAGTGAATAGAAAAAGTCAAAAGTCAAAAGTAAAAATTTTTGACTTTTTATTTTTGACTTATTTTGACTAAGCCTCGTCAAGGGAACGGGGCTTTTTGCCATCGAGTAAGGCACTGACAGTCATATCCCCCATAACATTGATCACAGTGCGGCAGCGATCCAAAAACCAATCCACTGTTATTAACAAAGCAATATACTGTGTGGGCAAGCCAACGGAACTGAACACCAGTGTCATCGTCACCAACCCTGCTTCTGGGATACCTGCTGCACCCACCGATGCAAAAATCGACGTGAGGATGACAACGAACTGCTGCGGGATACTGAGATTTTGCCCAATCACCTGGGAGATAAACAGCGCAGACATCGCTTCATAAAGCGCAGTCCCATCATTGTTGAAATTTGAGCCAACTAACGCCCCCAAAGAAGCAGAAGATTCCCGTAAACCAATTTTTGTCTGCAAAACTTCAAAGGTGATGGGCATTGTCGCGACTGAGGAATCTGTTGAGAAAGCTGTTAAAAAGGCATCCGTACCGCCACGCAGAAAGTTTAATGGGTTAACCCAAGAACCAAATTTTACCCGAGTCAGGTAGTAGCAAGCTTGCAACGCCAACCCCACCAGTACCGCCACGACAAACGCGCCTAGAGATTTAAACGGCTCAAAGCCTTTTTCGGCAACAGTTTTACCAACAATTCCAAAAACTGCCAATGGTACTAAGGCAATAACCCAGTGGAGGATGCGGATGATACAGTCAAACAGAATGCCGATTATATCCTCTATCGCCTGGTATCCTCTCTTGCGTTGGGCAATTTGCTCTGATTTTATTGCCCGCAAGACGATCGCAAAGGAAAGAGCAATAACGATCAGCTGGATAACATTATTATCTACCAAAGGTTGAAGGATAGCTTGTGGTACAGCATCTCTCAACAGTCCCCAAGGATCGAAACTTTTAGGAGCTGTTTGGGCACCTCCTGGAGGAGCCAAACGTCCCCAAGTCCCAGGACGCAGGACGTTTGCCACGAAAAGTCCAATCACAATAGCGACTGTCGTGTTAGTAAACAGCAGCACCGCTAAACGCCGTCCTGCTGTACCAGGGATGCTGGTTGTCATGAAGGTATGCAATACTGCCATCAAAATCAGCGGCGTCGCCAGGGCGCGGAGAGCTTTTAGCACCAATTCAGCCGGAATTGCTAAAGTCTCTATGAAGCTTTTATTTGCTGGGCTGGGGTTTCCTGCACCCAATGCAATACCCAATGCGATCGCCAGAATCAGCGCGATGACAATTTGTAAAGTCAGCGGAATTCTTTGCCACCAAGGGCGAGGTTTAGTATTAGGCTTGTCGATGCTGTCTGTTTCGTTCATGCAAGACGCTCAGTTCGCAATGCGATTATTAAAGCATCACTTTGGATAATAAAGATTCCGGATAAGGCGATCGCACGCGGCGACAAACTGCGTTACCCTGGTAAACGCTTCTACTTTTGACTGCTAGTTGGAAACCCATATGTCCTTTGTCCCTTTGCACATTCACAGTGACTACAGTCTGCTTGATGGAGCAAGTCAGCTGCCAGATTTAGTCGATTGCGCCATCGAACTGGGAATCAAAGCAATAGCCCTCACAGATCATGGTGTCATGTATGGGGCGATCGAACTGATTAAAATATGTAGAAATAAAAATATCAAGCCAATTATTGGCAACGAGATGTATATCATCAACGGCGATATCACGAAACAAGAACGCCGTCCCCGTTATCATCAAGTTGTTTTAGCTAAAAATACAAAAGGATACAAAAATTTAGTTAAACTAACAACACTTTCCAACCTTCAAGGTGTGCAGGGTAAAGGAATTTTTTCCCGTCCTTGCATCAACAAAGACTTATTAAAAGAATACCATGAAGGCTTAATTGTAACGAGTGCTTGTTTAGGTGGGGAAATTCCCCAAGCAATTCTCAGCGGCAAACTAGAGGCAGCACGTAAAGTTGCTAAGTGGTATAAAGAAACTTTTGGTGAAGATTATTATTTAGAAATTCAAGACCACGGCTCCCAAGAAGACCGAATTGTGAATGTAGAAATTGTCAAAATTGCGCGGGAGCTAGATATTAAAATTGTCGCCACTAACGATTCGCATTTTATTTCTTGTTACGACGTTGAAGCACACGATGCTTTGCTGTGCATTCAAACTGGGAAATTGATTTCTGAAGATAAGCGAATGCGTTACAGCGGTACAGAATATCTCAAATCCGCTGAAGAAATGAAGCTGCTATTTCGTGACCATTTGCCAGAGGATGTCATTGAAGAAGCAGTGACAACCACAGTCGAAGTTGCAGAGAAAGTTGAGCCTTACCAAATTCTGGATACGCCTCGCCTTCCCAATTATCCCATCCCATCAGGTCACACTGCCGACACTTATGTGGAAGAAGTTGCTTGGCAAGGACTCTTACAAAGATTAAATCGCAAATCGAGAAATGAAGTTGACACAGTCTATAAAGAAAGACTGGAATATGAACTCACAATGATTCAGAGGATGGGGTTTTCCACATACTTTTTAGTCGTGTGGGACTACATCAAATTTGCCAGAGATAATAATATTCCGGTTGGACCAGGTCGCGGTTCCGCTGCGGGGTCATTAGTTGCTTATACAATGGGAATTACTAACATTGACCCCGTGCATCATGGACTACTGTTTGAAAGATTTCTCAACCCAGATCGGAAATCCATGCCTGATATTGATACGGATTTCTGTATCGAACAACGAGATAAAGTCATTGATTATGTGACAGAAAAATACGGTAAAGAAAGAGTTGCTCAAATCATTACTTTTAACCGCCTGACTTCCAAAGCAGTTTTAAAAGATGTTGCCAGAGTGTTAAATATTCCCTATGGGGACTCAGACAAAATGGCAAAGCTTATTCCGGTTTCCCGAGGAAAACCCACCAAACTCAAGGTGATGATTTCCGACGCAACACCAGCACCAGAGTTTAAAGAAAAATATGACAATGACCCAATGGTACGCCATTGGGTTGACATGGCAATCCGTATTGAAGGAACGAACAAAACCTTTGGTGTGCATGCAGCGGGTGTGGTGATTTCTGCTGATCCATTAGATGAAATTGTACCGTTACAAAAAAATAACGATGGTTCTGTGATTACCCAGTATTTCATGGAAGACTTGGAATTACTGGGTTTGCTGAAAATGGATTTTCTGGGTTTGAAAAACCTGACGATGATTCAGAGAACCATTGATTTGATTGAAGAGAAACACGGGTTTAAAATAGACCCTTATGAGATAACCAGTCAAGAAAGAAAAGCTCAAAGGATATTAGCGAAAGGCGAATTTAACACTTTGCCAAAAGACGTTAAAAAGACTTACGAACTTTTAGAAGCAGGAGAATTAGAAGGCATATTTCAATTAGAATCTTCGGGAATGCGGCAAATAGTCCGCGACTTGAAGCCTTCCAACATAGAAGATATTTCCTCTATTTTGGCACTGTATCGACCAGGACCACTAGATGCGGGACTTATTCCCAAATTTATTAACCGTAAGCACGGGCGAGAGAATATTGACTATGAAACACAAATTCTAGAACCTATCTTGAATGAAACCTACGGGATCATGGTTTACCAAGAACAAATCATGAAAATTGCTCAAGATATGGCTGGATATTCTCTAGGACAAGCAGATTTGCTGCGCCGTGCCATGGGGAAAAAGAAAGTTGACGAGATGATGAAGCAGCGAGAAAAATTTGTAGATGGCGCTGCGAAAAATGGAGTGAAAAAACAAATTGCTGAAGAATTATTCGAGCAAATGGTGAAGTTTGCCGAATATTGCTTAAGCTATGACACGGAAGTGTTGACGGTGGAATATGGCTTTTTGCCGATTGGGGAAATTGTGGAAAAGAGTATTGAATGCTCTGTGTATACTGTTGATAGTAATGGGAATGTTTACACACAACCTGTTGTCCAGTGGCATAATCGCGGACAGCAAGAGGTGTTTGAATATTGTTTAGAAGATGGTTCGACTATTCGGGCAACAAAAGACCATAAATTTATGACGACTGATGGGCAAATGTTGCCGATTGATGAGATATTTGAACGGGGTTTGGATTTGATGCAGGTTCACGGTTTGCCAGAATAAGGATTCGCGTTCTTTGTAGAGACGCGCCATGGCGCGTCTCTACATAATCTCGTTTCCAGGTTCTACCTGGAAATGCGGTTCAGGCGGCTCTGCCGCAAGTAAGGCAGGCAGAGCCTGCCAATGGTGTTCCCAGTCAGAGGCTGGGAACAAGGCACACATCCTACTTAATATTTACTGATACTCGTGAACGAGTCTTTACCACTCATCGCCGAGTCTTCACCACTCGTGAACGAGTCTTTGATACTCGTCGGCGAGTCTTCACCACTCGTGAACGAGTGTTTTATACTTGTCGCCGAGTCTTTGATACTCATCGCTGAGTCTTTGATACTCATTGCTGAGTCTTTACCACTCATCGCCGAGTCTTCACCACTCACCGCCGAGTCTTTACCACTCGTCCACGAGTATAAAAGACTCATCATCGAGGTTCCGATACTCGTCCATGAGTCTCGTCTTGGCGATTAGAAATCGCTACTACACAAACGAAGTCCGCCTACGCGGACTAATGGAATTGAAACCCACGGAGGTGGGTTTTGTTTGTATAGGCGCGGTTTCTAACCGCCAGCTAAGATTTTATTCAGCTTCAATCCAACCTTTAATCGTTTCAATAGGAATGCTGACAGCGGGGTGATTAAATATTGCCTTTAACGCTTCTATTCCGCCTGCTTTTAAAGCAGCACGTAACCGCGCTTTGAATGTTGGATTGCGCTTAATTTCCTGCTCAATTGCTTGATTGGCAACGGCTTGCTTTTCTCTTTGAGTGGTGGTTGGGTAAGTCTGAGACAGTTGATCTAGTAATTGCTGAATCTCTTTCGCTGCTTCCGCCAGATTTTGTTTTTGTTCTGGCGCGTAGTTGTGTTGAATGCCAACTTGATCACGCTGGATGGTAACATCTCCTGTGTTGACGTTGCCAGGAGCTTGATTGAAATGAAAACTATTTTGGTACTTAGAAGTTTCTGACATAGTTTTAATCCTTATTATTTAGTTGGTTGTGCTGAGTTCCAATTTGATTACCCTGGATATTGACATCTCCTGTGTTGACATTGCCTACAGGTTGATGAAAGATGTAAGTTGACGATTTAGAAGTTTCTGATTCGGTTTTAGTTTCCTTCTTAACTGGGGGAGAATGAAAAATTTCATGGTTATAAAACTTATAACGCTCTTGAATCTTTGAAATAACATTTTCTGCATAGTCTACCCCAGTTAATCGCAACTCCCATATCCGAGAAAGTATTTCAGAGCTACCGATTTTTCCTAATGCCGATGCGGCACTGCTACGCACAGAAGAATCTTCATCCTTCAAAGCTAAAATCAAAGCTTGTACTGCCTGGAAATCTTTGATTTCTCCTAATGCATATGCGGCTCTCCTACGCACAGAAGAATCTGCATCCTTCAAAGCTAGAATCAATGCTTGTACTGCCTGGGAATCTTTGATTTCTCCTAATGCATCTGCGGCTCTCCAGCGCACATAATAATCTTGATGATTCAAAGCTTGAATCAATGCTTGTACTGCCTGGGTATCTTTGATTTTTCCTAATGCATCTGCGGCTCTCCAGCGCACATAATAATCTTGATGATTCAAAGCTTGAATCAATGCTTGTACTGCCTGGGTATCTTTGATTTTTCCTAATGCATCTGCGGCTCTCCAGCGCACATAAGAATCTTCATCATTCAAAGCATGAATCAATGCTTGTACTGCCTGGGTATCTTTGATTTTTTCTAATGCTGATGCGGCACTCCTACGCACAAAAGAATCTTCATCATTCAAAGCATGAATCAATGCTTGTACTGCCTGGGTATCTTTGATTTTTTCTAATGCTGATGCGGCACTCCTACGCACATCAGAATCTTGATGATTCAAAGCTTGAATCAAAGCTTGTACTGCCTGGGTATCTTTGATTTTTCCTAATGCTGATGCGGCACTCCTACGCACATCAGAATCTTGATGATTCAAAGCTTGAATCAAAGCTTGTACTGCCTGGGTATCTTTGATTTCTCCTAATGCTGATGCGGCTCTCCTACGCACAGAAGAATCTCGATGATTCAAAGCTTGAATCAAAGCTTGTACTGCCTGGGTATCTTTGATTTTTCCTAATGCTGATGCGGCTCTCCTACGCACAGAAGAATCTTCATCATTCAAAGCTTGAATCAAAGCTGGTACTGCCTGGGTATCTTTGATTTTTCCTAATGCATATGCGGCACTGCTACGCACAGAAGAATCTTCATTATTCAAAGCTTGAATCAAAGCTGGTACTGCCTGGGTATCTTTGATTTTCCTAATGCTGATGCGGCACTGCTACGCACATCAGAATCTTGATGATTCAAAGCTTGAATCAAAGCTTGTACTGCCTGGGTATCTTTGATTTCTCCTAATGCTGATGCGGTACTGCTACGCACATCAGAATCTTGATGATTCAAAGCTTGAATCAAAGCTTGTACTGCCTGGGTATCTTTGATTTCTCCTAATGCTGATGCGGCTCTCCTACGCACATCAGAATCTCGATGATTCAAAGCTTGAATCAAAGCTTGTACTGCCTGGGTATCTTTGATTTTTCCTAATGCTGATGCGGCTCTCCTACGCACAGAAGAATCTTCATCATTCAAAGCTTGAATCAAAGCTGGTACTGCCTGGGTATCTTTGATTTTTCCTAATGCATATGCGGCACTGCTACGCACAGAAGAATCTTCATTATTCAAAGCTTGAATCAAAGCTGGTACTGCCTGGGTATCTTTGATTTCTTCTAATGCTTTTGCGGCACTGCTACGCACATCAGAATCTTCATGTTGTAATAAGTTGCTTAAAAAAGTGGCCCCGTACTCAGTTCCCATGCTACCCAAAAACTTAATCTTGAGTAATTCAGGAATATCTAGCCCTAAAATGAAACCAACTGTTTTTCCCTGAAACTCTTGCTTCAGTTCCCCCGCCAACCTTGCCCCTAACGCCAAATCTACCTCTAGCGCTAATTTCACTACCCGCACCGCCTGCGCCTCTTTCTCCACCAACGCCAACATCAGCGCTAAAGGTTCTGTCCACTTCAAATAATTAAGATAATCACGTTTCAACTTCTTATCACTAATATTGGGAAGCTGCTGGAGTAAACATTCTGCGGCGTAATATTCCTGAAGCAGCTGGTGACGAAACTCTATTTGCTCATTGCTGACAACTTGGATTAAATGATGCTTGAGCAAATCCTCTAGCCATTCTTTCGCCCGAGTGGGAGGATAATCAACTTTACCTACAAGAAACTTCTCAAAAATTCCTTCCGCTTCTCGCTTGTCAATCGTGACTCGCAACTCTGTAGGCGTGTCTCCCTGCATCATCTCAAACGCCAAATGCTGCAATAACTCCTGCCACCAACGGCGCGACTCCTGGGAAACCGGGACATCATCTTTAATTTTGCCGTCATAACTCTGGGCAAAGCAGCGAAACACTAAACCCAAATTCGGTGGTACATTGCCCGTTTGTTTAAATAACGTACATAGCATCCACAGCAGCAGCGGCGTTTGCCCAAACTCCCGCAACCTTCCACCCAGCCGCCGCAGCATTTCCTCACCTTGTTCTGGCAAATAAGCGCGGACAAACTGCTGCATCTGCCCTTCCGTCAACGGCTGCATTTCCAGCTTTTTCTCAATCCCCAAATCGCCACCTACGCCCAAATCTCGCGTAGTGAAAATCATCGGCGTGTGCGGGTAATTCTGCCGAAAGGTTTTTAAGTCTCGCCGTGCTTCTTCATTGGGCAACTCGTTCACCCCATCCACCAGCAGCAAAAATTGCCCGTCATCCAGCAGCGTTTCAATGTCCGCACTCTCTAGGCGTAACTTATGCCGCCTCAAGAATTGTCGAATCAAATCCAGCACGGAAGTTTTGTATTGCCGCAACTCCACCAGTACGGGTATGCAGCCCACCCCGCCGTTGACTGTTCCCCTCCCTGCTTGCGGGGAGGGGTTAGGGGTGGGGTTTTGCGGAGATATTGCCTTCTGTGCCTCTTCCAGCAACAACCGCGCTAACGCTGTGGATTTCCCCGAACCTGGTCTTCCCACCAGTAGCACATGATTATCAGCATATTTACGTATTCCTTCCTGCACTGGCAAGCGTTCTGTTTCCTGTTCTATTTTCTCTGGCGTCTCGCCTCTCTCCTGCTGCTTCGCCTGCACAGTTTCCACCATCAAGCCAAAATCAAACACCGACGGCATTTCTTGCCGCTGTGCTGTTTTACTTCCTTCCACATCTGTGATCGTGTACAGTTCCCACCAATCGTGGTAGGCAGTACACACAGATTGCAGGTAATTTGGAAAATCTGCGCTCATGCAGGAAGTTGACCGATTAACGGCTGATGGAGTTGCCAATGCCACTCACTCATTAATATAACTTTGTAATGCTAACGAACGACGACGGCATTCAAGCTTGAGGCATTTGGGAGCTTGTTACATATTTAAACAACTTCTGCTCTGATTTTTCCGGAGTAGATAGCAGCTAGAGCAATCCTATTTGATTTGTGAAAATCAAAAGGCTTAGTACAAGATTGCACAAGGCAAGTAGCGTGATAGTTCGTAGTTGCGCTTTAGCGCTAAAGCTACAACCCCCTTATTGCGATATGAATTTATGAAATGTAGTACTTAGGGAGTACCAAAAAATAAATTATCCCTTCTGTAGGGTGTGTTGTCGCGTAGCGCAACGCACCATCCCAGATTTTCGGTGCGTTAGGACGTTCCGTCCATAACGCACCCTACTAAGGCTTACTTCGTTGTCATACAGTCGAAACCCCACCCCGGCTTTGGCTAACGCCAAAACCTCCCCTCCCCTTGCCAAGGGGAGGGGTAAGGGGTGGGGTAAGGGGTGGGGTAAGGGGTGGGGTAAGGGGTGGGGTGAAAGTTGCCTGTGCCAAAGATACAAAATCCAGCACCTGATTAGATATGCTTATGACAAAAATTGCAACTTCTCTATGATCTTGTCTTGAATCGATTGCACGATTGTTTCCCCCTAAGGCAAGATGGCATTATTTCTAGCTTATCGCTGATCCACGCCTGCATTTGATGTATGCCACCTGAGAACGATTAAGTAAAAATGCTCTTATCTTTGAGATACTGCCGTAGCGCAAAACGCTGCACCCTCTACGCTACGGCACTTTCAGCAGATTTCCACAGTTAATCATCAACCTCTGTACAGTGCTGATTTCGTGAGATCAGAATTCAGAGAATCTATATATATATCACTTTTCCCTGACACAATGAAGTAATCTTTACAACAGTATTACTACAGTTTATAGAAAACCTAAAACTGATGCGTAATTTTGACTAATCAATACTACCCAACTCACTCAATAGTAAGAGATGGTAGAAATTGTCTCCATAATCCCTTTCTGTATGCGTGCATTTTCCTACTGGCTAAGTAAAAATATTGAGTGGCTACGTAGTTTAGCTGCACTGTGCATATTCTGTTTAGTGTTGGGTTGCTCACCCCCCGCAGATGCGGCGAATCGCATCAGTCCGGAATTAGAAGAGCAAATCTTACAAGTTATCCGGGAACATCCGGAAGTCCTCATCGAATCAGTACAAGCGTACCAGCAGAAGCAACAAGCACAAATACAGCAAGCACAGCAAGCATTTGTGCGTCAAATGAAAACCAATCCCCAAGAGGTGATTGGTGAGTCTCCCACGACTGGCTCACCGCAGTCCAAGATTTTATTAGTAGAATTCTCAGATTTTCAATGTCCCTATTGTGCCCAGGCGCATAAAACCCTAAAACAGTTTATGGCAAAGCATAAGGATGAGGTCACTTTGGTCTACAAACATTTCCCTCTCACATCGATTCATCCTCAAGCGATGCCAGCCGCAACAGCTGCTTGGGCAGCACAGCAACAGGGTAAATTTTGGGAATATCAGGACGCACTCTTTACCCATCAAAAAGAACTGGGTGAGCCCTTATATTTGGATATCGCCGAAAATCTCAATTTGGATCTCGAAAAGTTTAAACGCGATCGCCAAAGCCGCGCCGATAAGGGCGATCGCCAAAACAGCACCGATAAGGGCGAACGCTCTTACGCCGACACTGCAATTGAGAAAGATATACAGCTTGCCGAGAGATTGGGACTTTCTGGGACTCCCTTTTTTGTGCTGAATGGTCAAACTCTATCCGGTGCATTGCAGCTCTCGGATATGGAGAATGTATTGACTCGTATTAGATAAATTTTCACTAGTTAATAAGTGCTGTTTTGAACATAAAAAGACATACGTACACAATGCCTGTATGGCAAGTCATCCCCCCTAAGGTCTATTTCCGTAGGCTGACTGTTTCCTGTATGTTGTTCAAAAGGTTACAAAGAATAGAAATTTGCAAATTCTATTTAAGTTCTCTATTAAACCGAGAACTACTGATTATGAACATCAGTAAAACGCTGTGCATCCAAGGCAACTCCATTAACTCAATAGAACAGAAATCGTGAGGTTATTAATGCGTCGCAATGGATTTTGTGTGTTGTTCCCTATCGCTATGATCGCAACTTGCAGTTCTCAGCTATTTCTATCTAGCCCATCTGTGGCAAACAATACGTTGGAACGCCCCCCTAGTGAAGCTCAACAAGCCAATCCTACTACGACAGTAGCAGCGTCAACTTACCTGTCTTCATTGGAACAACAGGTAATTATGGAAATGAATAAGGTTCGGACAAATCCCAAGGGATACATCGCTGTGTTGGAAAACTATAAACAGCAGTTCCAAGGTAAGCGAGTCAAAGTCTCCAATCAATTCATTATGCAAACATATGAAGGTGTGAAAGCCGTTGATGAGGCGATCGCATTTCTTCAGTCAGCTCGTCCTCTTAGTCCTTTAACTCCATCTGTGGGAATGTCTCTAGGTGCTAGAGATCATGTCAAAGATAATGGATCAAGAGGTTCCACAGGTCACCAAGGCAGCGATGGCAGCAACCCATCTACTCGTATCGACCGCTATGGAAGTTGGCAATCTAGTGCTGGGGAAAATATCAGCTATGGTCCTAGTACGGCACAGGAAATCGTCATGCAATTACTTATCGATGATGGAGTGCCGAATCGCGGGCATAGAAAAAACATCTTCAACCCCAATTTTAAAGTGGCTGGAGTTGCTTATGGAAGTCACGCTAGATACAAAACGATATGCGTGATTAATTACGCAGCAGGGTATGAAGAAAAATCAATTGCAGCAGTTAGTAGGCGTAATTAAACATCACTCTTTGGGGTCGGGAATAGAGAATGCGAAATGTTTCTTTCCTATTCTCTCTTCCCAGCCCGAACGAGTTACCTTGAGGTGCATCGCGGTAAAAAATTGAAATTTGTTGGCAATCTCCCGTTAAATGCTTATGCATGATAACGGGAGTTTTCTATTGAGAATCACTCAGAAAAAGACTTTTGCAAGAAATATGAATCACAACTCTACCTATGATGACGTATTGGCTGCTTAATTGGTTCCACATACTTCACAGCTAAGTGCAAAGAGTTGCGTTCAAAGATATCATATCAAGTCCGCTCAATTACCCGTAATAAATTGACCCCAACCGCCTATCGGCACCCTCCCCGATTCATGGGGAGGGGTAATGCGAGAATTATGGTTGATTATCCGGACATGATATCAATTATTAATTGTTGAATAAACAAGGAAGACAAGGCTTAGATTCCCGACTTCTTCAACAAGTCGGGAATCTTATTGTTCACGTAGCGGCAGATCGTAGGGGGTAAACTAAATCTACTTAAAGCTACGCAATAGGTAGAAATGTCTTTAATTGTTGGTTTCATCCGTACTGGTTACTGCTAGCAAGAGCGTTGTCGTTCAATTGGTTTAAACTTCCAGCCACCGGAGCTTAACCGTACTCGCTACCCCTGCGAGTGATACTCATCTTCAAGCTTGAGTGCTTTTGCTTTAAACTTAGGCACAAGCCACCCAAGGTTTAAAGCATCAGTCACTGACTTTCCAATCGAAACTAAGTACCGCACAGTCCGAGTTAAAAACTCAGATTCAACATCACTTGCTTTCATGTAGCGGGTGATATTGTTGTCTGTGCCTCGAATGCAAATGTTTATCGATGCATTGAGATCAGCTTGGATCACGTCCCCCGTATACCGGATAAAGCAATCCCGTTCCCGACGACCTAAAAGCGTCCCGGTTAGGTGATCAACTTGCGACGTGTAAGCAGGATTTACCACTGATACTGTAGATCCTGTCTCCAATGAGATTTTCTCAATCGAAGCCTGTAACTCACCCTTCATCCATTGGTTTAGCTTGCGGTTGATGCTTTTAGCAAGCTGTTTACCTTTAATCGGTTGGGCGAGATCTTCGCAGAAGATTTCAACGCTTGTTGTGATGTTCCGTCTCAAATCTCTACGAATGAAATTCTGTATGGTCGCCTTCTCTCGCTGTAGACGACGGCTTTTAGTTTTATAACCTAAATTATTTTTGAGGATGATTGCTGATTTGGTCGGCTTACTCCTGGATATCGCAAATAGTCTGTAGCGATTGCGATTAATTCTAGTAATCCGGTTGGTTTTTGCTGTGAGGAGCTTGCCTAGACCATCAGCAATCCTAGTCCCTTCTGAGGTGTAGTATCCTTCTGTATAACCTTTATCGATTCCTATCTGTTTTGTAGGTTTACCTTGTGGAAGGACTAAAGTTTTAGTACGGATGCAGTGAACTTCTAAAGCACCTTGTCCGCAGCGGATTAAACGTATTTGACCTTTAATAATATGACGACAACGCAATTTTAAAATGATGCGCTTGCCTCTATGTAGTCCGGCTACTTCTAGTTGTACAGTATTTCTAGTAAGACGCTTACAAAAATATCCTGCACCGTGATAAACAATTTGATTCCTGACAAATGTATGACCTCGAAGGTACTGTTTTCTAAACTGACGATGTAACCAGTTATCTTCAGTCGGATTGGTCTTAAGGAGGTCTACTAGCCGTTTACGTTCGTCAGGGTCATTGGTGTGGCGGTAGATGTCTCGAACTAAAAAAGTCTTAGCGGCTTCTTGTTGAGCGCTAATAGCTTTCATTGTGTCATTTACAGACCATTCCCACAATTTACCAGGAAGACCAGTATTTTCTGGTTTTAGAACAGTTCTAACTATAGGGTCTGCTTTTTTCCAATCCAAACCCCAACCTTGCAAAGAACCTAGCTTGTTGTAGGTTAGCGCTCTTGGTACGCCACACAAATGCATGATTCGGTCTACCTGTGCTTCGTCAGAGCAAAAAATAACAGGAACAACCTGAGTATAAGTATATTCAGGTTGTTCCTGTTTTTTGCTCTTAGCCATTTGGGATTTCCCTTTGATTCGTTTAATATGTTGTTATAGCAACATATATAATCAAAAGTCAATGCCTTTCCAGGAAAATAACAAACAAGGTTTTGTGTCAAATGCCCCACTCGACCGCAGGGCATTGCAAATTAACCTCAAACCGGGACTCAGAGAAAGAATTATGGCAATTCCCGATTGGAAGGTTAAGCTACGAGAAGAATTAGAAATCTGGTTATCCAAATGGGAAAGCCAAGATTAACCAGACTTGCATAGATTTAAGGCTTACTGTTCAACCGCTTATGATTTAGGATTGCTATAGCCATCTGGAAACCAGTTGTAAAATCATGAATCTAAATACATATTGACCAGAAAGAAAAAGGTACAAGCCCCCAACTTATGGTATGGAAAAAGAAAAAATGTATTTCATCGAGTAGGCGCAAGCGTCTACGGCGTCCGCTGACTCAAGCCCCTAAATTTATTTATGGGGTTCTTACTTTTGAATGCGTGAATGCGTGACTTTTGATTTCCCCGTAAGCGCAAAGCGCACGCTACGCGAACGCGTAGCGTCTCCGAAGGAGAAGGGGCTGACTGGTTGGTCTAAAGCTATGAGGTCGTTGATGCGTCGGATGGTATTTTGGATGTTTACGCCCATCGCTCTATTAACCACATCGTGTGATAAATTGTTTGAATTTGATTTCTCTGTACCTAATATTCCTGAAGAAAATCCTGATGTGTTGCCACGCGGAAAGGCTCTTTCGCGCCTTGAACAACAAGTGATTGTGGAAATGAATAAGGCGAGAACAAATCCCGCGGCTTATGCTGGTGTCTTAGAAAAGTATAGACAACGCTTTGAAGGCAACCGAGTTAGAATCTCGAGTCATACTTATTTGCAAACACAGGAAGGAGTCAAAGCGGTTGATGAGGCGATCGCCTTTCTCAAGTCAGTGCGTCCGGTGGGACGTTTAACCGCATCCAAAGGAATGTCTTTGGCGGCTAGGGATCATGTCAAAGACCAAGGTTCAAAAGGCATTCTTGGTCACAAAGGCAGCGATAAGAGTGACCCTTTTACTCGCCTCAAGCGCTACGGAACTTGGAAAGTCACCGCTGGGGAAAATATTAGCTATGGTTCCCATACGGCACAGGATATTGTTATGCAATTAATTATTGATGACGGGGTACCGGATCGCGGTCATAGAACAAATATGTTTAACCCTGCTTTTAAAGTGACAGGAGTTGCTTTTGGGATTCACTCCACATACAGGCAGATGTGCGTGATTAACTACGCAGGAGGATATAGAGAAAAATCGTAATTCATTATATTTCTTGTGCAGACGTTACGCGGGTGCTTTCACCTGGTGGGAGCTTACGCGCCGAGAGCGCCTGCCCGTAAAGCTTACGTACTTCCTAATTAATAACTCAAAACCAACGATAAATTACTAATAAAATTACTCATAAATGATCAACCCTCGCCATAACAATACAGCTTCATCTGCTGCTAACCTTAACGTCCACGTTCAAGGTCAAGGCTTCCCGATTCTCTGCTTGCACGGTCATCCTGGTTCCGGCTCAAGTCTTTCTGTCTTTACCAAGCATTTATCAAAACGCTTTCAAACTATTGCCCCAGATTTGCGGGGATACGGCAAAAGTCGGTGTGATGGCAATTTTAACATGAACGACCATTTGACCGACTTGGAAGCGCTTCTAGACCGTTATCAAATCAAAAAATGTCTGATATTGGGGTGGTCGCTTGGTGGCATTCTAGCAATGGAATTGGCACTACGGCTACCTGAGCGAGTCACTGGGCTAATTTTGGTGGCGACTGCTGCCCGACCCAGAGGCAATCATCCGCCTGTGAGTTGGCAAGATAATGTTTATACTGGTGTTGCCGCGCTCTTAAGCTGCATAAAACCAGATTGGCAGTGGAATATTGAAACTTTCGGCAAGCGATCGCTCTTCCGCTACCTGATTCAACAACACACTCCTACCGCGTACAAATACATAGCAAAAGAAGCTGTACCAGCGTATCTCCAAACTTCTGCTTTTGCGACTCGCGCTCTTTATAGCGCGATTGGGGCTGGGTATAATCGACTTGTAGACCTAGAAGAAATTCAATGTCCTGCTCTTGTACTTGCTGGGGAAGGCGATCGCCACATCACAGTTGACGCTAGCTTAGAGACATCTCGCTACTTCAAAGATTGCCAATCGCACTGCTATCCTAATACCGCCCATCTTTTCCCGTGGGAGATCCCCAACCAAGTCTTGAGGGACATTGACCGTTGGCTTGAGAAAAATCGACACATTCTGCGTTAGTAGTTGCGAGCAAGCGCAACTACTAACTAGTGGTTTATCGCATTAATTATGATGGTTGTATAAGTTCGTAGTAAGGAATGCGCGTCCTAAACTCTTTGAGTGTTTGCGCTCACGACAAAGCCTTCAAAACTCATGCGATACACCACTAGCCTTCTGACTAGAAAAGAACTCACAACTTAAGGATGCAGCGGAGTGGGAAACTCCAAAACTCCAACTATAACCCAAAAGGGTTGTTTTGCGGGTGGATTTCAATTCAAGCAAAAATCTCCAATATTTATTTATGGAGATGAATAATTCTTTGCTTGTAGAATCCTTTGCTGCAATTGGTAGAAATATTCACCAATTGGTAAATTCTGTGTTCTGAGTTCTTGTCAGTTTGATTACATTTGACCGCTAAAGACAGGCTTTACTTTGCGGTCAATCCTTTCCCCCAAGTCATCAGCGATCGTCAAAGCATTTGGCTTGCAGCGCTTGACATTAATAATAATTCCTTGCGCTCCTTCTTGTTCCAAATCTTCTACGTAGCCTTTTATCGCCGCTTTTGCATCAACAGAACTGAGAAACGGTCCAAAGTAGTAGGTGCAACGAGGATTTTGTGTCACAACTTCTACCCACCAAGCGAAGCCAAAGTTGTGGAATATGTTAATTAAGAATTCCTTAAGGTTATTCCAAGTGGTTTTCATGGTTCTCGCCGATTTCTAAATATGGTACTGGGTTCTAGATGATATGCTGCTAATTTTGTCTGTTTTACATTTCTTTATACTCTGTTTACTGTTCTTTTTTCAAAGAAATTTTTTGTAATTTATCCAGGTGCAGCGTATTTATCCAACGTTGTCGGTAAACTTCATAAAGCGCCATTCCTGCTGCTACTGAGGCATTCAGGCTAGGAGTCTTACCTTGTAGGGGGATCGACACCAAAAAATCGCAATGGCGTTGTGTCAAAATACTCAGACCTTCGCCTTCAGAACCAACTACCAAAACAATAGGACCTTTGAAATCCACCATATGCACAGGTTCGCTTGCGTCCGTTGCAGTACCGTAAATCCAAAAGCCAGCGGCTTTGAGTTCTTCCAAAGCGCGTTGCAAGTTCACCACTCTCGCGACTGGAAAGTTTTCTAAAGCACCAACAGCCACTTTCATGACTGTAGAAGTGATACCAGATGCTCTGCGTTGCGGGATCACCATTCCTTGAGCACCCAACGCCTCTGCACTGCGAATAATTGCTCCCAAATTGTGGGGGTCAGTGATCCCTTCAGCGACAACAATCACTGGATCGGTTACAGATTTTGCCTGTGTGATCAACTCATCCAAATCAATGTAATCGTAGGGAGCAACTTGCGCCGCTATACCTTGGTGATTAGCTTGGTCTGTGATTTGGTCTAAACGCTTGGGTTCAACTTCGTCGATAATTGTGCCATTTTCCTTCGCTCGTAAAATCAGCGAGTGAAAGCGGGGGTCATAGCGGAGGCGCGAAGTAATCCAGATACGGTTGAGACCGCGCTCATTTTCCAAAGCACTTAACACTGGATGGCGTCCGTAGATCAAATCCGTATCTTCTGATTGTTGAGAATAAGTGGATGAATCGGAGAAGTTACGATGTGGGCGTGAGCCTTCTGTTAGGACTTTAGCACCTTTATCTCTGGGAGGGCGACTTGGAAGAGAAATGACACGCTTTGCTTTCATTCTCAAGGGTTGTCGCCCACTATTAGGTTCGGCAGAAGTCTTGATTTTTCTTGGTTTATTCATCATATGAGTTGTTGGTAGAGCTTATAGGTGGGCATCCTTGTTATCTCAATTTACCGAACCTACTCTACAAGTTTTGCCACTGTGAGGCAGGATTTCTCACGGCTTTTCTAGGTGAAGTTTTTGCAACAGTTCGGTTAAGCGATGGAGATCGGTGAGATACAGGTAGCCAATTAAAGTTTCTAAACTAGTTGCGTGTTGATAAGTTCCGGGATCAACCCGCTTAGGGCGTCCTGTGGCGGCGTTGCGACCCCGTCGGACAATTTCTAACTCGTTGTCCCTCAGATGAGGATACAGTGTTTGCAACATTTTAGCCTGCGTCTCAGCTCTCACTTGTGCCACAACTAGATGATGGTATGTTTCTGGTCGCCTAGGTGGTAGTAGATAAAACATTCTGACGTACAGTTCATAAACTGCGTCTCCCAAATATGCTAAAGCAGTAGGAGAAATTTGTTGCAGTTGTGCCTGTGAAATCTGTTGGAATAATTGCTCTCTGGCTGCCGTTAGTAGTTGACACCAAACTGAATCCTGACTGAGAGCTTCATTATTTGATCCATCTAGTGGGTCTTCCTCCTTTGATGTCACAAGTTCTTCTTTCCTCGCAGGCTACATGAGAAAGGCTTTCTTCGGGAAAACTTGACTTTTCTACCCGCAGACTGCCATGCAGGTCTACCTAAGCATAATCAAAGCAAAAAAATTTACTGTGCAATTTTTATCTTTTTTTCAATTTCTAGTTGCCATTTCGTATACTGAAGGCTCTTAACCTGAAGTGTCAAATCCAGAAGTATCTAAGATGCTTTTTCCGCAATCTAAAAATAAAGATGCTTCTAAAGCCTAAAGTATAAGGTATAAATAATCAAATTGATAGTATATTGATATTATACTGTTTTATTGTAGCATACAGCTACCGATTCTTCAGGCTTATACGGTATATATTATATCGTTGTTATCCTTCATATTTCTACTGGGCTTTCCTCCTTATACAAGAATTATGATTCTGTAAAAATTTAGCTATCCAGATTTGATGATCGGATAGCTATATTAACCTCTTAGATCAAGCAATCAAGACGACTTGACGTTTTCTAGAGCCGCTTCAACTGATGTTTGTAGGGCGAGAAACTTCTCCAAGCGAACAAGCTTGACCGTTTGAGTGACACGGGCATTAGTGACAATTTGCAAAGTGCCTTCGGAGTTAGCCTGTTTGGCTAGCTGCACCAAAGCACCCAAGCCGGAGCTATCAACAAAATCGATTTGTGAGAGATCCAGAATAATGTGCTTTGGTCCCTCTTCAATCTTGCTCCCAAGTACCTTGCGAAATGTCGGTTCGGAAAAGGCGTCTAACAAACCTGTGAGGCGGAATAGCTGACAGTTATCCCGGACTTCTCGAGTGCCTCTCAGGCTTACAGTTAGATTAAGTGGCTCAGCAATAATTCCCTCCTCATAGTTATGGCGAAATAGTTATGGCGAACGCTCAAGTATAGATGGTTTTATTGTATGTTGTCTACAACCTGCTGGCAGGAAAGGAGATGAGGAAGCAGGGGGAGATGGGCCAGATGTAGGAATTTTCCCTTGTCCTCCTTGTCCGACAGCATCCCCCTTATCCGGCAGCATCCGACAGCATACCCCTCATCTTTTTTGTCTCCTTGTCGTCTTTTGTGTAACTTTCTCCATTTTTACCCTACTCTGGCGACTCCGGCTCGACGAGCTGCTCGCATTGCTTGGACAAACTGCTCAAACAGATAATCAGCATCGTGAGGACCAGGGCTTGCCTCTGGGTGATATTGTACAGAAAACACGGGCAGGGACTTGTGACGTAACCCAGCAATGGTGGAGTCGTTTAAATTAAGATGGCTAATTTCTACAACACCCTTAGGTAAAGTATCTGGGTCAATGGCAAAGCTATGGTTTTGGCTGGTAATTTCTACTCGTTGTTGCAAACCAGCTGGCTGATTTAAACCACGATGACCAAATTTGAGTTTGAAAGTTTCAGCTCCTAGCGCATGACCCAAAATTTGGTGTCCCATACAAATGCCAAACATGGGTTTGTGAGTTAAGAGTAGCGCTTTGGTCGTTTCAATGCCTTCGGTGACAGATGCTGGATCGCCAGGACCATTAGAAAGAAAGATCCCATCTGGATTGTATTTGAGAATTTCTTCTGGTGGGGTATTAGCGGGAACAACAATGACGCGGCAACCGTAACTTGCTAAACGACGCATTATATTGCGTTTCACGCCAAAGTCAATAGCGACGACGGTGAAAGATTCCCGAGAATCTTCTTGGCAAGCAGGATTAAATTCCCATACCGGGTTGGTGGGATCAGACCATTCATATATATTTGGGGTGGTGACCTCGCGGACGAGATTCAATCCTTTCATGCTAGGAGCTGCCTGCACTTGCTCTAGCAACTCAGCCTCATCTAAAATTTCTGTGGAAATGCCACCGTTCATCGCTCCGAAAATCCGAATTTTGCGGGTAAGGGCGCGGGTATCAATGCCGTATATACCTGGGATATCGTATTGTTCAAGGTAGTCGGATAATGACTGTGTGGAGCGCCAGTTACTTGGTCGAGTACAAATATTCCGAGCAACAGCACCTTGCACCTGCGGTCTACTTGATTCCTCGTCCTCTGGATTAACGCCAGTATTTCCCAATTCAGGATAAGTAAAAATGACTATCTGACCGCAGTAACTAGGGTCGGTCAGCACTTCTTGATATCCGGTCATGCCAGTGTTAAAAACCACTTCCCCAATCTTGGTTCCAGTGGCACCAAAAGACCAACCACGATATGTGGTTCCATCTGCCAAAACAAAAATAGCAGGTATTGCGTCAGATAGAGGCATAAGCTATGAAATTGAAGGATTAGGGATTTGGGATTGTTAGGGGATCGGGGAGTAGTAAGTGGTGAAGATGAGGAGGATGAGAATGAGGAGGATGAGGAGGATGACGAAGTAAATGAACAATGACTACTCTTGCTTATCTCCCCCATCTGCCTCATGTGCCTTATCTCCCCCCATCTCGCTCATCTGCCTTATCCCTACTCCCCCATTTCTCGATTGACTCGATACTGCGAACGAATATTATGCCATGAGTCAAGGATTTCGGAACTTATAACTCAATTAACCAAAGCTTAAAACTCGAAGACACAAAATTTTTAAACAGTAATGGGCAGTGGCAGTAGATTTCAAAACCTTAGAACAGATAAAATTTAAAATTAATTATGGTTCAATTTATTTTATCCCGAGCAGGGCTGATTCTTCTGTCAACCACACTAGCGGTTTTCACTGTTGGCTGTAATAGAGAGCAACAGGTTGCCGTGACAAGTGGTGATGAGCAGCCTGTTGTGCCTGAAGATAAGAGTGTTGCCCCGCCTGCTGCCACAACGACACCTCTAAGCGCTGGCACACAACTAGAGCCACCAAGGCAGCACTTGTCTGAGATTGAAGTCGGTTATTTTGAACAGGGACTAGATAAAGCTGTTAGCGCTCTTAGCATCAGCCAATCTGCTCAATCCACAGATGATTGGAATTTGGTGGCAATTGAGCTGCAAGAAGCGATCGCCCTGATGCAGAAAGTCCCAGTTGATAGTCCTTATTTCACAAGCGCTCAAGCAAAAATCATAGATTACAAGCGCCATGTCAAATATGCGACACGAAAAGCCACTCGCCCAGTAAATCCACCACAACAAGCACAACCGGAGAGGGTAGCAGTTGGCATCCCCGAGCCTTCTGTGACACCAAGTATCACCCAACCAATTGTCAACCAACCAATTGTCACCCAACCAATTGTCACCCAACCACCCTTAGCACCTCGGCAAAAAGCGTTACCACCGTTGCCAAAGCCGACGACCGTAGTGCCACTGAAACAACAAGAGGCGTTGGTTGTTCCAACGAAACGGCAAAACGAACAACCGGTGTATACAGCCCCAATCAAACGGCGAATTGGTGGCACACCAATTATCGAAGTCACCTTTAATGGCAATCAGCTCTTTGAAATGATTGTGGATACGGGAGCGAGTGGCACAGTGATTACCCAGAAGATGGCAAATGCTTTGGCAGTGGTGCAAGTTGGAAGAGCCAAGGCAAATACGGCAAGTTCCAAAGCAGTAGAATTTCCCATCGGCTATGTGGATTCGATGGAAGTTGGTGGGGTTAAGGTGAATCGCGTAGCAGTGGCGATCGCAGGCACAGATCTAGAAACTGGGCTTCTCGGACATGACTTTTTTGGTGACTATGATATCACCATCAAACGCGATGTCGTAGAATTTCGCCCGCAATCACACTCGCAAATCAATTCCACGCAAGAAGCTGAATTTGTTGCTCCAACTTTGCCCAAGGAGCGCCAACCTGTAGTCGATCCTTTGCGTTGACAAAATGTTCCGGTAAAATCACTAATATGGTACAGTAATCATTAAATACCGTGGGGCACGCGGAAATTAACGCTTGCGGAGGCATCTGTAATGGTGCGATATGAGAATGTAAGACGTGAGTGGGGAAAACTTGCTCATCGCAGTCTCAGCCCAAGAATCCTATCCCCTTTTAGGCGTGGGAATGTCAATTATAACTAATTCACTTTTTGCTGCAACATTTGAACCCTCCAAAGCCTAATGTTTATAGGGGTTGGAGGGGTTATTTATAATTATTTATAATTATTTATAATAAAGATAGTTAACAAACCTTTGCAACCGTGACGCGTGAAGGATCATCACTCTCTCCTAGATACAGCCAAGTCCTACTTGCTTGAAGAAGTTGCACCATTAGCTAACGAGATAGATTGCAACCCAACTGCTTTATTTCAAGCACTTCGAGGTTTTGGGGAATTGGGTATGCTAGCGCTGTTGGTTCCACGCCAATGGGGTGGACAAGAAGTTAGCGAACAGACATATGGCAGCTTTCAAGAACTAGTAGCACGGTATTCTGGTGCTTTAGCGTTTCTGCAAACTCAACACCAAAGCGCTGCTGGTATGCTCGTTGCTAGTAGCAACTCCTCGCTACAGGAAAAATACCTCCCCCGTATGAGCAACGGTGAAGTTTTACTCGGTGTTGGCTTTTCGCAGCTTCGGCGCGAAGGAGATCCGCTGACTGTAGCTATACCAGTACCTGGAGGATATCAACTCAATGGGGTTGTTCCTTGGGTGACAGGACAGGGCTTTTTCAGCGAGTTTATTGTCGCCGCCACATTACCAGATAGTGGTGCTGTTTTCGGTGTTGTGCCTTTGCGAGAAACACATCAAGAGTCAGGAGGTGCTATGACACTTTCAACTCCCGCACAACTGGCGGCTATGACATCAACCAACACCGTAACCGTCACCCTGAAAAACTGGTTCTTAGCTGCTGAAACTGTCGTTTTTATTAAGCCTGCTGGTTGGATTCACGAAAACGATAAAAAGAATGTTCTTCGCGCTACTTTTCTGGCTACAGGATGCGCCCTTGCTGGTTTAGATATTTTGGAGTCTGTCGCACGCACAAAATCACTGTCTTTTATCACCAATGCTTTTGATTCTCTTCAACAGGAACTTAAGAACTGCCGCACCGCCGTTCAGGAAGCGCAAAATAATTCAGGTTTGGAATTGTCTGAACGCTTGGAATTACGGGCTTGGGCGATTGATTTAGCAGCGCGAATTGCTCATGCAGCGGTGACTGTTTCCAGTGGTGCTGCTCTACATAGCTCTCACGATGCACAGCGGGTTTATCGTGAGGCACTGGTATTTACTGTAACCGGTCAAACTCGTGCTGTTATGGAAGCAACGCTCTTGAGATTAATCTCTCGGAACCTCACCCCCAACCCCTCTCCGCCAGCGGAGAGGGGAGTTAATCTTCCCCTTGCTTGTGGGGGGATTGAGGGGGGTCTTATCTCCTACTCGCGGGTGATACATTTGAGTCATGTTATTGATCTGGATATTCCTCAGTGGCAAGGTGATCCGCCAGTGGATTTTGAGACTGTGGCGGAACTGCATAAGGATGGTTATTATCTGCGGCGTTTTTCTATGGGGGAACACAGCGCTACTCATATCAATGCTCCCAACAGCTTTCACCTTAATGGTGTGGGAATTGACGAATATTCTGCCCAGTCGCTGGTTGTCCCTGCGGTAGTTATTGATATTCGGGAAAAGGTGGTGGCGAATTCGGATTACGCGCTTTGTGTTGACGATATTCTGGCTTGGGAGCAACAATACGGTGAGATTCCGCCTGGTTGTGTGCTGTTAGTGTACACAGGCTGGCAAGAGAAATGGTTGGATAAAAATGCTTTTTTTAACCAGGATGCTCAAGGGAAAATGCATTTTCCTGGGTTTAGTAGGGATGCTACGCGGTTCTTGCTGGAGGAACGTCAAATTGCTGGAGTAGGAATTGATACTCATGGGGTAGATTCAGGGCAAGATACCACTTTTGGGACTAATCGCTTGGTATTGCAGAAACCCCGCATTGTCTTGGAAAATTTGACGAATTTGGATCAGTTACCACCAACAGGAGCTACTTTGGTGATTGGAGTGCTACGGTTGCAGGGCGGTTCGGGTTCTCCAGTTGGAGTGTTGGCGTTTTTGCCATAAATTTATAGGGGTTGCATATTGGTGTCATGATTTTTTATGCCAAAGCGAAAAAGGCGGGACAAAGGGAGTATCTCCTCTTTGTCTCACCCTCCATCGCTTTTTAACCTTACTCAACTGTGCGAAGAAAAATTATTTTATGAATTAGTTTAAAGTTTATCCTATGTAAGGTTATCAAGCTGATTTACTACCGCAGCAATTTTTACCAGTCCTCCTGAAGCTGGGCTTAAAATTGCACCAACAAGGTTCACAAAACCAGTTAAAATTGTTAGGAATTTATTAAAATTCTCCAGTTTATTGATGGCAGCATCCAACTTGCCCGTGACCTTTTTTATTCTTTCTGCCGGTTCCCGCAAATCAGTTCGTATTTCGTCAATTTGTCCAATAGCTATCTTATTTAGACTACTATTAAGAGTAGTTACCCATTTTGATATCTCTAAGGAATCTGCCTGAGTTATCTTAGACTTCGTAACTAACTCTAGTCTTTGAACGTTGATTGACTTAACAAGTTGCATAATCCGAGTACTACACTCTTTGAACGGAGGGAAATTCACGACCACAACTGTTAAGTAAAAGGGCAAATGGTACAAGAGCAACAATTGCTCGAATTGGTTTAAAATTTATTTTTATTTGATGCAATCTTTAATTTATAAACAAAGCAGAAGGTAATTTTTTGTTTGCTAACCTTGTTGCTTATTAATAGTTTGAGTTGAAATAAACATATGCACTTTGTGCTGCTCCTCCTGAAAACATCACTTGCTCACTTGACTACAATCGATAAAGCAAGCGAAACTAGTGCTTTCAGTAGATCACGAGCTGGAGGTCTTGATTATGACCACTCCCCTGACTTGCCGCAATTACATCGACGGTAAATGGTTGAGCGCTACAGGGGGAGCCACCCTAGAAAGTCGCAACCCTGCTGTTAGCCGCGAACTTGTTGCCACTTTCCCGCGTTCCGCAGCAGCAGATATAGATACAGCCGTAGCAGCCGCCCGCAAGGCATATCGTACCTGGCGACTCGTCCCCGCTCCAGCGAGAGCAGAATATATTCAGAGAGTGGGAGAACTTTTACTCAAGCACAAAGAAGAACTTGCCCAACTTATGAGTCGGGAAATGGGTAAACCCCTGACAGAAGCACGGGGAGATGTCCAAGAAGGTATTGACTGCGCCTATTACAGCGCTGGCGAAGGGCGACGGCTATTCGGGCAAACTATTCCCTCGGAAATGCCCAACAAATTCGCGATGACGGTAAGAATGCCCATTGGAGTCTGCGCCCTCATCACTCCCTGGAATTTCCCAGTCGCCATTCCCTGCTGGAAAGCTATGCCAGCTTTGGTATGCGGTAATACTGTCATCCTCAAACCCGCAGAAGATACCCCCGCTTGTGCAACAAAACTTATTGAGATTTTTGCCGAAGCAGGTTTGCCACCCGGAGTTATCAACTTGGTGCATGGAGTGGGAGAAGAAGCAGGGAAAGCTTTAGTTGAGCATCCTGAAGTTGACTTGGTTTCTTTTACCGGTTCTTCGGAAACGGGTGCTTTTGTTGGTGCAACTTGCGGACGCACTCACAAGCGCGTCTGTTTGGAGATGGGCGGCAAAAATGCCCAAATTGTTATGGAAGATGCTGACTTAGAACTTGCTCTCGATGGTGCGGTTTGGGGAGCATTTGGAACTGCCGGTCAAAGATGTACGGCTACCAGTCGCTTGCTTTTGCACCGCGACATCAAAGAGAAATTTACCGTTATGCTCAAAGAGCGTACCAGTCAGTTACGCTTGGGTGCAGGAACTGATCCCAATATTGATGTGGGACCTTTGGTAAATGCATCTCAACTCGAACGGGTGAGCAAGTATCTGGATATTGCCCGTGAAGAAGGCGCAAAAGTTTTGATGGGCGGAGAAATAGCAACCGAGGGAGAACTAAAACACGGTTACTTCTTTCAACCCACGATTCTTGATGAAGTCACTCCCGAAATGCGCGTCGCCCGTGAAGAGATATTCGGACCGGTGGTGGCGCTGATCGAGGTAAACTCTTTTGAGGAGGCGATCGCCATCCTGAACGATACCCCCTACGGTCTTTCTTCTTCAATCTACACTCGCGATATCAACCGCGCTTTCACCGCCATGCGCGACATCGAAGCAGGAATTACTTACATCAATGGTCCTACCATTGGCGCGGAGGTGCATTTACCTTTTGGCGGTGTTAAGCAAACTGGTAACGGACACCGGGAAGCTGGTACTGCTGTCTTGGATGTGTTTACGGAATGGAAGACAGTGTATGTAGATTTTTCGGGAAGTTTGCAGCGTGCTCAAATAGATAACCGTAGCTAGGGAATTCTTCATGAGTACGGGACAAAGGGCTATTTCGTGATAAGCATCCTCTAGCATTTGAGTTTATGGTGGGCAATCCCCACCCTACAACACAACCGCTTACCGCCCCTCCTTCAACGAAGTAAGGAGGGGCGGTAAGCGGGAAAAATGAAAGGCTCGATGCCTTTTATTTTTCCAAACAGTTTGGTATCATATTATTTACAGTTTTTGTTTAGCCAATGCCCACACGAAGAGTTACTTTTCGCCTCTATCCCACGCCAACGCAGGAACAAAAACTGCGCTATTGCAGGGCTATGCACAAGGAACTCTATAACTCGGCACTAGCTAACCGGAAAACTCAGTACCAAAAATTTGGAAATAAGGTTGACTACTACCAGCAGCAAAACAGTTTGCCAGCGTTCAAAGAAGTCTGGACGGAGTATAAGTTGCTTAATGCTGGTAGCTTGCAAGCCACTCTAAAGCGTGTAGACTTCGCCTATCAACGCTTTTTCCAGAGGCTAGGAAAATACCCTAGATTCAAATCAATTCGCCACTACTCAGGTTGGACATATCCAGATGGACGACAAGGCTTCAAGGCTCACACCACTGGTGTTAATGGCTATTTAAAACTTGTCGATTTGGATGTCGAAATTCAGATGAGAGGAGAGGCAAGAGTCTGGGGTAACCCGACAACTTGCACCATCGTGTACCTCCATGGGAAATGGTACGCCTCTATCACTGTAGATGCCTCTAGTATTAAGCGAGAACTGGGAACAGGTGCTATTGGGATAGATATTGGCTGCAAGTCAGCTTTGGCTATCACTGATGGAGAGAATCATCAATTAGTTGAGGCTCCTAAATTTCTACGCAAAGCTGAAATTCAGATTAAACATACTTCAAAATCTAAACGTAGAAAGAGATCGCCAAATCGTAAATCGAAAATTAAAGCTTCTAGAAGATGGAAGAAGGCATCTGACCGAGTAAGTAAATTAACTCGCAAGGTTGCTAATCAGCGCCAAAACTGGGTTCATCAGGTAGCAGCAGAAATCGCAAGCGGTAATAGCCTCGTTGCTACTGAAAACCTTAAGGTAAGAAACATGACTCTTGACACTCCCCGGCCTGCCATGCGCGGGGATTCTTGGTTCACAGGCAGAACTTGCTCAGGCAGACTTGCGTCAGCGAGAGTAGAGGTTCCATCTCCCCAAGCGTTGCTTGCGTCTAGCGCAAAGGTTCCGGTATGCCCTACCGTACCCAATCCTCGACTAAGGATATTTCTAGCTGCGTTTTCATCCCTATCCATTACGCACCCACACTTACATACGTGGGTTCTAGTAGATAGGGATTTTTTTACGATTGTGCGACAGCTAGAGCATTCTTGTGTAGTGTATTGCGGATTCACCGCAACCGTGACTCGTTTGAATACTTTAGCAAAGTATTCAACCCAAACACGGAACTGATACCAAGATGCGTCATTTATAGACTTGGCTAGACAATGATTTTTCACCATATTTTTAATCCTCAAGTCTTCGTAGGCTATCAAGTCGTTAGACTGAACTACGCACCGTGCGAGCTTCACCGCATGGTCTTTACGTTGCCTACTTATTTTGAGGTGGCGCTTACCTAAAATCTGTCTAGCTTTACCTCTATTTTTTGAACCTTTTTCTTTTTTTGAAACTCGACGTTGAGAACGTTTGAGAACTTTTTCTCCTTTACGCAAGAATTTAGGGTTCTCCGCCATTCCTCCGTCAGAGTCTGTGTAGTATTCCTTCAGTCCAACGTCCAGACCAATCGTACGACCAGTCGTAGGTATGTTCTCAGAACGATTGATGTCAATACAGAACTGGACGTAAATACCATCGGCACGTCTTACTAAACGGACTCGTTTGATTTGTTTGACTTGATAGAAGTGCAAATCACGAGTTCCCTTCAGCTTTAGTCGTCCGATGCCTTTTTTGTCAGTAAAGTTTATTGACTTACGCTCATCTGCAAGCTTCCAACCAGATGTCTTGTATTCGACAGACCTACAATCTTTCTGAAACTGAGGATACCCTTTTTTGCCTGATACCCCTTTGTTGCAGTTGTCATAGAACCGGAAAATAGAAGACCATGCTCGTTCTGCACTTGCTTGCCTCGCCATTGAGTTGAGTTCATCCGCAAATGGAAATTGCGCAGCAAGCACAGCACAATATTTCTGCAAGTCGTTCTTGCCAATATCTTTATTATCCATCCATAGCCGAATGCAGCTATTACGAATAAATTGTGCTGTACGAATAGCTTCATTAACTGCTACTAGCTGCGCTGGTTTTCCATAAGCTTTAAACTCAAATACAAGCATCTTCTTTTCCTCCCTACTCTTATACTAACGCATGTAGTATAAAATGGAAAAGAAGTTAATAAAAAGCCGCCACTAAACGGCGGGGCTTTAAACCCCATTTTTCGGTAAAGTCAAGAAAGGTAAGAGAAAGAAGCAGAAGGCAGGTCTGAATAAGTCCATCCTAGATGTTGGCTTTGGGATGCTCAAATCCGCAATTAAGTACAAGGTAGAAGAAGGTGGTGGGCAATTCATTGAAGTCCCTACCAAAAAAGTTAAACCTTCTCAAACTTGTCCTAAATGTGGCAATCAACATTCCAAAACACTAGATGAACGCATTCATCAATGCTATGAGTGTGGCTACCAACAAGATAGGGATATTGCTTCTGCTGAAGTTTGTCTTTACTGGGTTAAAGGAAGCCACTGCGGTCTTGGGGTTCCCCCAAGTGGAGCAAGTGGCGTAACGCTGCCGGGGTTTGGAACGAACCTCGCAGACGGTGATGGGTCTAGCTCTACTTCACTACCCAAGACTCGCAAGAGTTGCGGAGGAATGAAGCAACTAGCCCAGAAGAAGCGTCTAAAATCTCAACCTGCTGTCGGGGATGCAGAAACCCCGACCTCCGCGTAGCAGGTCGGGGTAGTTCATAAAAGCCCTTCCAGGATAAGCTGGAAAGGCTTTTGGTGTATTTTGCGCCGGAGTAATTATGTTTTCGAGGCGCTACAGTTAGGTGGAAGTCTGCTGTAGAATCCTTAGCGCACTGCCTCCAGACAGCGGTAGTCGCGCATCCAGTCTTCCCCGTCCTGATCGCTCAGTACAGCGAGCCGCCCAGTAGTCAAAAACGCTAGCTTAAAAATTTCCCACTGCTCGTCGGTGATGTCACCTTGCTGTGAACTAACGCCTCCCTCCTCCCAGATAATCGTCACTTCTCTGCCCCCAGCAATCTCGAAGTTCCCCAAACGAGTAACTCGACCGAGATGCCACTTGAACTCGGCTCCGGCTTGCTTAGCCTGAGCCGTCTCGAGCGCCTCTGCGCCGGACTGGTGAATATACTGCCCTTCATTTGCCGATGATTCCTGCTTTGTCATAAGTTGCCCTACTCCTTTTATATGGTTTGCTCTCGTTGATTCTGCCTTCTAGGCACCGGTACATTTATCAAACTGATCAAAAGATTTTTCATCGACCTATACGACCAAAACATCCCAGCTATTCCTTGAGCAGATGTTTTGGAAAAGGACGATTCATACTCTAAGAAAGCCCTCGACTTTGCTATCGGGGGTTACGAACAAAAAGCAACAGAATGCTCCGACTACTTTTTGCCTCTTTGATGCAGGTAAATCTACTACGGTTAGTAGCGGTTACGGAAGCTGTTGTTGCTTTGGTTACCACCAAACGAACTTCTGTTTTCCTTGGGCTTAGCCTTATTGACTTTGAGATCACGACCCATCCATTCAGCACCATCAAGAGCTTCAATGGCTGCTGATTCTTCAGCTTCTGTACCCATTTCCACAAAAGCAAAACCGCGCGGTTTACCTGTTTCACGGTCAGTTGGAACCTGAACCCGCTTGACAGAACCATATTCTGCAAACACAGAATTCAGACCTTCTTCTGTAACTTCATAAGAGAGGTTGCCTACATAAAGTGACATAAATTGTCTCCAAAATCATAAGTGTGTAGAGATTTAGATTTCGGAGAGAAGTCTTTCAATACCAAAAGGAAAAAGCCGATCAATAAAAAAAACAAACACAGTTACCGAATAAATTCTCACATTACTAGGATGACATATCAGGTAACTATCAGGGGGAAAGTTGGTCAAATTGTTACATAAAGTCATCCGAGCAATTGAAAGGTCAGTGTTTTTTAGGGAGGATGCAGTGAAGTGTTTCTTCCGTGATGCCGTTTTGATTAAAATCTAACATCGGCTTTATGGCATAGCTTCAAGCAAATCAGCCTCCATCTTGCCACACTGTATTTCATAAAGAGTGAGAACGGCTATAGAATCAACCGAAATAGAATCAAAAGCTACTGCAAGCGATCGCTTCTCACCGTTTAATCAGAAATAATCTTAAAAAATCTAATACAACTATGTTAAGTATCCCTATTGATATAGCTTTACCACGATCGCCTCACATAGTCACTTCTTTACCCGGTCCTCGTGCCAAAGCTATTGTAGAACGCGATCGCGCTGTCACTTCTCCTTCCTATACCCGTGACTACCCGTTAGTTGTCGCTCGCGGTGAGGGGTGTATGGTGGAAGATGTGGACGGTAATGTATTTTTAGATATGACTGCAGGAATTGCTGTTACCGCCACTGGACACGCGCACCCGGAAGTTGTGCAAGCTATTCAAGAGCAAGCTGCAATGCTGCTGCATATGTCGGGGACTGATTTTTATTATGAACCAATGGTGGAACTGGCGGAGAAATTAGCTATCCGCGCCCCCTTTCCACCTCTCCCTAGCCCTCCTTTAGAAGGGGAGGGAAGCGGAAAAACTTCTTTTCCTGCAAGGGTGTTTTTTAGCAATTCTGGAACAGAATCTAACGAAGGAGCAATTAAACTTGCTCGGTATTATACTGGGCGTTCCCTGATAGTTGCCTTTTTGGGAGCATTCCACGGACGCACTTATGGCGCGATGTCCCTTACGGCTTCCAAAACAGTACAGCGAGCAAACTTTGGTCCTCTGCTTCCAGGTGTAACGCACATTCCCTACGGGACTCACGCTAGCCTAGATTACCTGGAAAAACAATTATTTCCCACAATGCTACCGCCTAAAGAGGTGGCAGCGATCGTTGTCGAAGCGATACAAGGAGAAGGTGGTTATATTGTACCAGAAGATGGGTTTTTGCAGCGCATTCGGGAAATATGCGATCGCTTTGGCATCCTGATGATAGTTGATGAAGTGCAATCTGGCATGGGGCGCACGGGACGCCTGTTTGCCATTGAACATTGGGGTGTGATGCCCGATATCATTACCACAGCTAAAGGTATAGACTATATGAACGAATGCAACATTTACCACTAATACCAAGTAATTATGAATTATAAAAATATATTACCGATAACTCACCTCCATATTTTGTACGTTGCCACTCACCTATTAGCGTTGTGTGTCTTCTGGTTAGAATTCAATTTGTTCTGGGTATTGCTTTGTTTGATCAGCTACTTTGTTCGTCAATTCGGAGTTGTGGCAGGATACCATCGTTACTTTTCTCATCGGTCTTTCAAAACGTCGCGTTGGATGCAGTTCCTCCTAGCTCTTCATGGCAGCCTGTGTGCCGAGCGTGGTCCTCTGTGGTGGGCGCAGACACATCGTCTTCATCACCGCTACTCGGATACACCCGATGACCTTCATTCGCCACGTTATCAAGGGTTAATTTACTCTCACAGTGGTTGGTTCTTTAATAAACGCTTTGCGAAGACCGATTACGACCAAATTCCAGATTTCGCCAAGTTTCCAGAACTCGTATGGTTAGATCGGTGGTTTATCCTGCCATGGCTAGTTTTTGGTGCTGCTATGTTTTTCTTCTTCGGATGGGAAGGATTTGTGTGGGGATTTTGCGTTAGCAACGTGATGATTTTGCATACGACTCATTTGATTCAGTCAGCTTGCCATTGCCCTAACGGATACCGACGCTTCGAGACTACAGATGACAGCCGTAACCTTTGGGTCTTAGGTTTGGTGTCCCTAGGTGAGGGATTTCACAATAACCATCATTACGACCCCAGTTCTGCACGGCACGGATTTGTATGGTGGGAAATTGATGTAGCCTGGTACGTTTTGAAATGTTTGAATTGGCTCGGTTTAGTGTGGGATTTGAAAACTCCAAAGAAGTGGGAGAAGAAACACTCACTAAACTTTGGGACACTGAACAAAGATAAAAGTGGGGCAAAAACAGAGGGCTAAGATCCTTTGCTAGCAAGAATTGTCAAAGCTTTCTGCTGGAAAAAAACAGATGGATAAAGATCTTTACCCTGATTCGTAACAAGTTAAGGATTTTTGCAGTCTGTCAATAGTCAAACAGCAGGCGATCGTAATACCCATCCAAAAGCTGAGAAACTGAAAGTCAGTAAGTAACTGACCGAAATGCCTACCAAAAAGCCGAGAAATCCCGATCATGTGCGCCGTCGCTCCTCACCGCAAGCGGATAATGAAGCGAAACAGATCGCATCTACAGGACTTGTTGAGTCCAGCTATCTACGCTCAAAGTGCGTATTACCGAAGTTTGGGGTTGCGATGGCACGTAGTGCCCGCCCAAAGGGCGATCGCGAATTCTCAACCTGACATTAATGGTTGCTGCGGTGTTGACATTAATTTGGCGACAAGTACCATCGGTGCAAGAGTTGACTCGGATGTTAGAGCAACAGGAGTTACTTTGGGGAAAAGCAGTACTCGTATCGCAACAAGCATTGTCACAGCGGTTTCTCGGCTTTCCGGCAGAGCTATTTGAGCGTGTTTTTCATGACTTGTTACCCCAGTTGCAAGCACGTTGGCATCACCGACAAAAACGACCTCTTCCAGTTGCAGTCACATACGCACGTAAGTATTTTGAAAACATTTGGACTGCGGATGGGTCAACATAGAATCAACCGAAATAGAATCAATTGCTACTGTAAACTATCGCCTCTCACCGTTTAATCAGAAATAATCTTAAAAAATCTAATACAACTATGTTAAGTATCCCTATTGATATAGGTTTACCGCGATCGCCTCACATAGTTACATCTTTACCCGGTCCTCGTGCCAAAGCTATTGTAGAACGCGATCGCGCTGTCACTTCTCCTTCCTACACCCGTGATTACCCGTTAGTTGTCGCTCGCGGTGAGGGGTGTATGGTGGAAGACGTGGACGGTAATGTATTTTTAGATATGACTGCAGGAATTGCCGTTACCGCCACTGGACACGCGCACCCGGAAGTTGTGCAAGCTATTCAAGAGCAAGCTGCAATGCTGCTGCATATGTCGGGGACTGATTTTTACTATGAACCAATGGTGGAACTGGCGGAGAAATTAGCTGTCCGCGCCCCCTTTCCCAATGGTGCAAGGGTGTTTTTTAGCAATTCTGGAACAGAGTCTAACGAAGGAGCAATCAAACTTGCTCGGTATTATACTGGGCGTTCCCTGATAGTTGCCTTTTTGGGAGCATTCCACGGACGCACTTATGGCGCGATGTCCCTTACGGCTTCCAAAACAGTACAGCGAGCAAACTTTGGTCCTCTGCTTCCAGGTGTAACGCACATTCCCTACGGGACTCACGCTAGCCTAGATTACTTGGAAAAACAATTATTTCCCACAATGCTACCGCCTAAAGAGGTTGCAGCGATCGTTGTCGAAGCGATACAAGGAGAAGGTGGTTATATTGTGCCAGAGGATGGGTTTTTGCAGCGGCTGCGGGAAATATGCGATCGCTTTGGCATCCTGATGATAGTTGATGAAGTGCAATCTGGGATGGGACGCACAGGTCGCTTGTTTGCCATTGAACATTGGGGTGTGATGCCCGATATCATTACCACAGCTAAAGGTATTGCCAGTGGTCTACCTTTGGGAGCCATTCTCGCTCGTCCGGAAATTATGACATGGCAACCGGGTTCCCATGCAACCACCTTTGGTGGTAATCCGGTTGCTTGTGCTGCGGCTATTGCTACCTTGAAACTGTTGGAAAGTAGTTTGATGGCAAACGCCACCCAGATGGGAGAATTACTGCAAGCAGGTTTGCATCGTCTGTCGCAGCAATTTCCGCAAATTTCGCCGCCACGAGGAAAGGGTTTGATGGTAGCGGTGGATTTGTTAGACGACGAGGGTAAGTTTGATTCCAAGTTGCGCGATCGCATTCTCCAAGAAGCTTTCTTACGCGGTTTATTGTTGCTTGGTTGCGGAAAAGCAGCAATTCGCTTCTGTCCGCCTCTGGTTATTGATAGCCACCAAATTCAAACATCTGTCCAGATCCTTTTTGAAGTTTTAGCAGAAATTCAGTGATTGAAGAGGGATATATATAGTGCTTCTCGTTTGGATGAAGTAATTATTGGCGTTGCTGAATCGATGTATGAAAAAGATGTCGTGTGATTCCAAACCCTTGTAGAGACGTACCATGGTACGTCTCTACACTTAGATTCATACTTGAAATCAGCAACGCCTAATTATTTATCTGTGTCCATCTGTGTCCATCTGTGGTTCTTATTTGTTGATATATTGCACTCAATTAAGAACCGCTATAAATAAAATTCCGCGCACCAGACGCAAAGGCGCTCAGAAACTCTTTGCGACTTTGGATCTTTGCGTGAGGTTATCGTGACATCCTCCCCCGCTAAATCAAAGATTATAGCGGGGGCGTATCCATTGAATCACTTCTTTGGTTTCCTGGTTGCTCCCTTTCGGGATTTCGACACTTGCCTAGATTGACTTTCATCAATCCCCGGTAGATCGTCTGCACAGGCTGTTTCCGTTCCGGTGTGTCCCACCGTACTAATTAACTTAATTCCTCGGTTTCTGATATTTTGACCTGCTGCTATGTCCCTGTCTGTTTTGTATCCACAATGAGGACAATCATGAACTCTGACAGACAAGTCTTTTTTGACTTCTTCACCACATTCAGGACACTGCTGAGAAGTCCCCCTAGCATCGACTTCACTGAAGAATTTACCTCTGTTCCAACACACATGCTTAACGATGGTTCTAAATTGACCAAATGCAGCCGTGGCGCATGTGTTTTCCAAACATCCCTTTAGCGCTGGTGCGGTAATCCAAATCTTCCATGAAGACCATATCACCAGCATCACAAAGAGCATGGGCCACTTTGAAGTGAAAATCCTTCCTGGCGTTGTCAATTTTGTGATGAAGTCTGGCTACCTTGATTCTGGCTTTTTCGTAATTCTTAGACCGCTTCTTTTTTCTAGACAGCCTGCGTTGCAGCAATCTCATCTGGCTTTGCAGTTGTTTAAAAAACTTGGGCGGTTTTACGAGAACACCATCACTGGTTGCCAAAAACTTCTCCAAACCAACGTCAACCCCGATGGGATGTCCATGCGGTATTGGATCGGGAATATTGACATCACAAGCAATACTGATAGATGCATACCACAAGGAAGCTTTCCTCAAGATTCTTACCTGCTTTACCGTAAAACCGCTAGGGATGGGTCGATGCAAGTTAATTGGAATTGCTCCAATCTTGGGTAGCTTGAGATGCAAATTCGTTACTGGGTTTTCCTTAAACTGAGGAAACAGCAACGACTTGAACTGTCCATACTTCTTGAACCGAGGAAAGCCAAATCCGCGTTTTTGAAAGTATTCCCAACCTCTATGCAACTGTTTAACGGATTGCTGGAGTACCTGAGAAGGAACTTCACCCAACGCGCGGGAACTCTTTTTTAGCTTTTGGCAAGTTGTTAAGTTGCTGAATTTCGCTTGGGAATTTCAAGTCAGCAGGGATGATGTACTCTTTTTCCAGAGAGCATCTATCAATGAGACACTTTCGACTATCGCACCAATCTTTTATCTCTCGCAACGCATAATTGTAGGCGCTACGACAGATTTCTATCCACTCAACAAACAGTTGTTCTTGAGTCGCGTCGGGATAGATTCGGTAACGGTAGGTAAGTGTCAACATTCGTCTATTTTAGGACGTTTACTCGTAGAATACCAGAAGATAAATGTTAACTTTAGGGACATCGAGTCCCTAAAGTTAACTTGGGGGAGTCCATGTATCCCACGCCAAATCGTAGATTATGGCGTGGGTCTTATACCTCCCCCAAACCCCCACGGAGAGATAAATCTGATACCCATCGCTACAAACACCATGAACCCCGAAATTGCCCGTCATCTTTGGGAATTGCTTTGGCACGACTACAGTACCAGGGTAAGTTACGCCCGCACCTACCAGCAAATGATAACTAATGCGGGTGGGACTGTCGCCAATGACCACATTGCCTTTCGGTCTTTACGGATGGTGGTGGACAGTCCACAGGGTCAGGTTAACTTGGGTATTGACTACCTAGGACAACTTGCTGAGGCTTTGGGTTACGAAGCGGCGGGTGAGTATTCTTTTCCAGAAAGTCATCTTTACGCGCGTCATTATCGCCATCCTCAGCAAGAGGAATTTGACTTGCCTAAGTTGTTTATCAGTGAGTTGATTGTGGATGAATTGCCAGAAAAGACTGTTCAACTGATTCATCAAACTGTCTCAGGCGTTAATTTATTCAACTTTTCAGCAATTTTTGAGACATTTGAGGCTGATACTAAACGTCTTGTCAAGGAATTGCATAGAATCTTTACTTGCCCCTGGCAACCTCCCCACCGTTCTGTAGTGGAAGAAGTCAATAAGGTCACTCAGTATGGAGCTTGGGTATTGCTGCATGGTTACGCAGTCAACCACTTTACAGGCTATGTTAACCGCCAGAACACTCCAGACTACCCGGATATTGAGACTACAGCTCGTGGTTTAGCTAACTTGGGTGTCCCAATGAAAGCTGAGATTGAAGGGGATGTTGCTTGTGGTTTGCGGCAAACGGCAACTCAAGCAGTTACTGAAATTGTTACGGTATCAGAAGATATCACAGATGCAGAAATTCAAATTCCCTGGACTTATGCTTATTATGAAATTGCCCAACGCTATATGGTGGAAGTCGAACCAGGTCAGCAAGTGCTGTTTGATGGTTTTTTGGGAAGAAATGCCCAGCAGTTGTTTGAAATGACGCGATTAAAAATGAGTTAGAGGATGTTGTACAGTGGTTAATTATCTGTCATCATGACAAATTGTTGCCGTCGAAAAATGCCTGTGTAGCAAAGCTTTTAAAAACCTAAGATACTCAACCCAATATTCTTCCTAATGACAAAATAGCTGTCGCTACATAATAGAGAAATTTGACATCATCTGTACAGTGACTAATTCTCGGTCATTAATAGCACATTAGTGTTGTCGTGACTAATTGATGTCGCTTGAGGCATTGAGCCGAGAATTCTGCATATAATGGAAATCGAAGCTGAAAAGTCTATCCTATATAGGTTTTACGTTTTTACTTCTCTGTTTTGACCAAACACAAGAAGACTACAAGCAGATACTTATTAGTATATATTTACTAATTAATCCAGTCAGAACTTAAATGCAAACTTATGACCCATTGTTGGGATTTGTAAGAGTAAGGGACTTCCGAAAGTTTGGATTTTTTCAGGTGGCGTGTTTTTATACAGAATCTTGGCGATAGCTTTTACGTGAGCATCTAACTGTTTTTTATCTTCTGGGGTCATTAGTCTTGTACTAGAGATTGAACACTTTTAATTTTCCAGAATTCCTGTGTTGATGTTCAGTCCCCTTGTCCTTCACGATAAACACTCACGAATAAAATCGGCGTTTCACCCTCTTTTTGCACCTAAAGGGATGCTCCCAATAAACCTGTCCAATTCTTATTGCCCTAAATTGCTACGCAGCTTGGCGATGTCACGATGCGGGGGAATACCAAATAGTTTTTTATATTCCCGGCTGAAATAAGACGGGTCATCGTAACCGACGCGAAAGCTGGCGATCGCTACGTCCATGTTTTCGCCGAGCATCAGACGGCGTGCTTCCTGAAGCCGTATTTGTTTCTGGAACTGCAAGGGACTCATTGCCGTAACAGACTTGAAATGAGAGTGAAAGCCTGACACGCTCATGCCGAGTGAGCGGGCTGTATCTTCGATCTTCAGCGGCTGATCAATGTTCTCGCGGATTTGCCTGACGACCCTAGAGATGCGCTGCGCGTCGCCTTCCGTAGTGATAAGCTGGCTGAGCCGTGCGCCTTGTTTTCCTTTTAAAAGCCGATAGATGATCTCGCGGATGATGAACGGCGCGAGAAACTTCATTTCGTCCGGCGTGTCAAATAGTTTCACCAATTTGACGACCGCTTCCAGCAAATCGGCATCAACCGGGCTGACATCCATCGCCTTGACTCTAGCGCCGCTTTTTTTAGTTTCGATGCCGGATTCAATCATCACCGCAGCCACAAGCGCCGGATCGAGGTCTATCCGAAGATTCAAATAAGGTTTTTCCTCGGACGCTTCAACGACATTACTCATAATCGGCAGATCGAGCGTCGAGATTAAGTAATGACCGGAGTCGTAGTGAAATAATTCATCGTTCAAAAGCACATCCTTGCTGCCCTGCGCGATGACGCAGAAGGCGGGCTTTAATACGGATATCTGGCTCTCGGTCGGTTTCGACGATTGATATATGAAAATGCCCGGAAACACTTCCAATAGGCTGTTTTCGGGAGCGAGACGAATCATTCTTTCGATCAGCTCTTCCCGATTGATCTGCATCTTTCGCTTTTCAAGTTCTGCTTCTTTTTGGTTCATAAATTTATCTTAAACGCTCTGTTTCTCAAGAGCACGTTGCGCGGCGGATTTTTAGAGAATTGTCCGGTTTTTTTCGACAAACGTCCTCACGCTATCCGTTCTCACGCCCGCATAATTGAACTCATACGGTATAAAGATTTGGGAAAAGCGTTTTTACTAGTAGAACTTTCTAAAACTTTTAGCAGCATTGCTGCTAATGCTTATATTCACAAAAGTAAGCAATAAGTACAGATCAAGAAGTAAATAAAATGAAGATGAAATCTATATGCATTTTAGCGATGATGACTTTTATGATAAGCGGGCAGGCTTACACACAAACAGAACAAAAAGGACAATCAAAACAAATAGCAGAAATGGAACAAATAACACCAAAGGGATATACAACTTTTAAGGTAAGCGACAACGTTACGATGTATAAGGTGACTTTTAAAAACCAATACAAAATGAATGTTGCGGGACATCTATTTATTCCCAAGAATTTAGATCAAAGTAAAAAACATTCGGCGATCATTGTTGGGCATCCTATGGGAGCGGTAAAAGAACAAAGTGCCAATGTGTATGCTGCGAATATGGCTGAACGAGGGTTTGTGACTTTATCTCTTGACTTGTCTTTTTGGGGTGAGAGTGAGGGCAAACCACGCAATGCTGTTGCACCTGATATTTATGCTGAAGATTTCAGTGCAGCAGTTGACTTTCTTGGCACCCGTCCATTTGTTGACAGAAACCGAATCGGAATAATTGGAATTTGTGGTAGCGGAAGCTTTGTTATCAGTGCCGCTAAGATTGATCCACGAATGAAAGCTATCGCAACTGTCAGCATGTACGATATGGGAGCAGCCAACCGAAATGCACTTAACCATTCGCTGACCCTTGAGCAGAGAAAGAAAATCCAGGAGGAGGCTGTGAAGCAACGTTATGTAGAGTTTACCGATGGTGAAACTAAATACACCAGTGGGACTGTACATAAGTTAGATGAAAACACAGACCCCATCCAGCGTGAGTTTTATGATTTCTATCGCACTCCGCGAGGTGAATACACTCCAAAAGGAGGGTCGCCGGAACTCACAACGCACCCGACGTTAAGCAGTAACGTTAAGTTTATGAATTTTTACCCGTTTAATGACATAGAAACGATTTCCCCTCGTCCTATGCTTTTCATCACAGGTGATAAGGCTCACTCAAGAGAGTTTAGTGAGGATGCCTACAAACGTGCAGCCGAACCCAAAGAATTGTATATCGTTCCGAAAGCAGGACACGTTGATTTGTATGACAGAGTTGAGTTAATTCCCTTTGATAAACTCACATCATTTTTTACTGAACATTTAAAGTAACGTGAGATTGGGATAAAAACCGAAGAATTATTGAAGAAACCGTCGTTTTTGAAAGTACGATTGCATTTCTGTTTTGAGCCGGGTGAGAAGCATTGGCATGGCGCTAGGACAACCACAGCAATGACGCACATCGCCATTCAGGAATGGCTCGACGGTAAACCCGTGGATTGGATGGAACAGGTCAGTGACGAGCAGTACGAAGGAAAGTTTTAATGCTTTTGAAATGGCTTACCATTAAGGGAAACAATTACCAGAAGAGAGTGCTGATTTTGGTCCTAGCCCTGGTAATGTCCCTAAGCTACTCAGCCTGCCGTGCCGATAACAGTATGCCTAGCAGTGCCTCATCGAAGATGCCAACTGAAATATCAACCCAGCAGGCAAACAGTATGAAGATCAACATCAAAGTCGGAGACAAAGTCGTTACAGCCACGTTAATCGACAACCCAACCGCACAAGATTTTATTTCCCTGCTGCCGTTAACGCTGACGATGAACGATTTGTTTGGAAGAGAAAAGTTTGCCCGCCTGCCGAGAGCGATTTCGGGGGAGGGAGAGCGAACCAAAACTTATGAAGTTGGAGACATCATTTACTGGTCTCCCGGTCCTGATGTGGCTATTTTTTATCGCCATGACGGTCAGCAAATTCCCTCACCTGGGCTGATCGTGATCGGCAAGATAGATGCTGGTGTAGAAGCATTTAATGTCCCTAGTTCTATCAACGTGACGGTAGAGCTAATTCAGTAGAAACGTCAAAAAAGATAGAAATGAAACTGCTTGCGACAAAAACTTCCCGAATCAGCAACACAAGGAGTAAAAAATGACAACGAACGAGAATGGAAACTATACAGGAAAGGTTGCGTTTGTAACCGGAGCAGCGAACGGCATCGGTCGAGCTACGGCGCTGGCGTTTGCCCGTAAAGGCGCTCATGTGGTGGTCGCCGACATTTCGGAACAGGGCAATCAAGAAACGGCGCGCATGATCGAAGACCTCGGCGGACGGGTGATCGCCGTCAAGTGCGATGTGACGCGAGCATCGGACGTGAAGGCAGCTCTTTCCAAGACCATCGAAACCTTCGGGCGGCTGGACTTTGCCTTTAACAACGCCGGTGTGGAGCAGAAGAATGCAGCAACAGCGGAAATCGAAGAGGAAGAGTGGGATCGGATCGTCAACATTAACCTGCGCGGCGTTTTTCTGTGCATGAAGTATGAAATCCCGCTGCTACTCAAGCAAGGCGGCGCAATCGTGAACACATCATCGGGTGCCGGCGTCATAGGCATCAAGGGCGGAGCCGCATACACCGCCGCAAAACACGGCTTGATCGGACTCACCAAGTCGGCGGCTCTCGACTACGCCTCGCAGAACATCCGCATCAACGCCGTCTGTCCCGGCTACATCGACACTCCGATGATGGGTCGCTTTACCGGCGGCACAGATGAAGGGCGCGCGAAGGTAATTGCGGAGGAGCCGATCGGACGGATGGGCAAGCCTGAGGAGATCGCCGCGGCCGTTGTCTGGCTGTGCTCGGATGCGGCTGCCTTCGTCGTTGGGCACGCTATGGTCATCGACGGCGGCCAAACGGTGCAGTAATGGTCATAAGTAGTTTTCTCAATCTTTACAGTATTACCAGAAAAGTTTTTGCTGATGCCACATCGAACCGTCGGCGTGCCCTTAGCCGCTGATTGGCAAGTCCACTCTTGCAGAATTCAGTAGTTACCAAAAGAAGGAATAAGATGATTAAAAATAAAGTTGTGATTATTACCGGCGCATCATCAGGGATTGGTGAAGCAAGTGCGAAATTGCTTGCAAGCAAAGGCGCTAAAGTCGTATTGGGCGCGCGACGCGAGCACCAATTGAGACAACTGGTTGATGAAATTCAAAAAGCTGGCGGACAAGCAGTCTATCAAGTGATGGATGTGGCTAACCCATCTGATAACGCTGAGATCGTCAAACTTGCCAAGGAAACATTTGGAGGCGTTGATGTTATTTTCTTAAACGCTGGCATCATGCCAAATTCTCCACTTTCTGCATTGAGAACTGATGAATGGAATCAAACGGTTGATGTCAATATCAAGGGTGTACTAAATGGTATCGCGGCTGTATTGCCAACGTTTGTTAGCCAAAAGTCTGGGCATGTGATCGCAACTTCATCGGTTGCTGGATTAAAAGCTTATCCAGGTGGTGCGATCTATGGTGGGACGAAATGGTTTGTACGCGATTTCATGGAAGTTCTACGCATGGAGTCAGCTCAAGAAGGAACTAATATTCGTACTGCGACAATTTATCCTGCTGCAATTAACACTGAATTGTTAGATCGGATTACCAACCAAGATGTGGCTGAAAAAATGACAGCGTTGTATGAGCAATATGGCATCTCACCAGATCGAGTCGCCAATGTTGTGGCGTTTGCGATTGACCAGCCAGAAGACACAAACGTGAACGAATTTACGATTGGCCCAACCACGCAGCCTTGGTAAGGATAGGGCTGGCGGTTAGACTCTCGTGCGCTCACAGCCGTGCAAGAGATGACCTTTATTTCCGCCGCGTTGTACTAGGAACTGTAAGCTCCCCTGGCTTCATACAGTTCTAGGGGTAGCTCGTGCAGCCATCTCAAAACTACGAGCGAATTCATCTCGTGCTGTCCGAGGTTTATAGGCTTAAATGCCAACTTTTAACCGAATGTTGGTAAAACTATAAAAATCTGGCATACTGGCGGTAATGCTAACCTTTGTTGTGCCGACTTTCGTCATATATCTGCACGCTCATACCTTACCCAATCCCCAATCACCGAAAGTTGGTAAAACCGAAAAAAGTGAGCTTGCTGTCTCCAGGCGCAAGTCGCCGAATCAACGCGGATATTAAGGATGTGCGATCGCGGGAATATCTCTTCCCCTGTTTGGTTAAAACAGAGAAGTAAAAAGCTGAAATCTATATAGGATAAGCTTTAAGAGCCTCTATTTCCCTTGCATGCAAGGTTCTCGGCTGAATGCCCTTGAGACACATGAGAAACAGAAGCTAGGAGCATCTCCCCTAGCTTTCAACCACACTCAGCTTTTTGATGACAACTATTTTTTACGACGACACTAATCTGTCACCAATGACAAATAATCTGGTACATCTTAGGAGATTGCGAACTCATAACTCTCATTAGATTATTCTTTTGATGCTGTCTTTAATTGCTTCTCAGGCTTATTATCTGGAGCATCGGGGATTAATCTTTCTAATCCACGAGCAATTATTGGCAGGAATAAAATAACTGCTGTCACACCAATGATATTAAAGATAATTTGAGCATTAGCAATCTGGCGACCCACATTTTCACCAGAAATTGCTAGGACAAGTTGCGCCAAGAGTGGGGCAAAGATGATTCCCAGAATGGCACTAATTAAATTAAACAGAAAATGAAACACACCTGTCCGCAAAGCTGGACGACCACGCCCAATTGTAGCGACTAGAGTATCAGCGCAGGTGCCAACTTCTGCACCCAGCATGATAGCGATACCAGCAGGAAGTGAAATCAAGCCAGAACCCGCCAAGGTAATCACAATGGCGACTGTTGCAGAGGAAGATTGAATAATAACTGTAAAAATTGCTCCAACTATGGCACCTAAAAGCGGATTTTTACCCAGGGTTTGCATCCAATCAATAAAGGGCTGGTAGTTTCTAAACGGCTTCATTGCTTCATCAATGGCTTCCAAACCATAGAACATTAAGCCGAACCCCAGCAGAATGAGACCGATATTTTTCTGAGTGCCTGTTTTGCCCAAAAATAGCACCAACAGCCCTAGGAACATCAAAATAGGAACGTATTGTTCTATATCAAGAGAGATGATTTGAGCGCCTACTGCTGTCCCAATGTTAGAACCTAAAACCACGCCCAAGGACTGGACAAATGTCAAAACGCCTGCACTCACCATTGCAATCACCAAAATGATAGTCACTGATGATGATTCCAGAAGAGTAGTGGCAACAACTCCAGTCAACACGCCTGCAAAGCGGTTGGTGGTGAACTTGCTCAAAAGATTTTTCATCCGGTCGGTTGCGATGTCTTCTAGTCCTTCAGACAACCGGGTTACGCCATAGATAAACAAGACTAGACCGGCTATTGCACCCATAGCCATTTGGAAAAAGTTTATGACCCCCTTTTTCTCTTTTGATGCTTGTTCAGAACCGCTGGGTGCAGGAGAAGCTTGAGCAATTTCAATTTTGATGTCCCCTTGTGTACGTTCAGCCTGAACCGTTTGGGCATTAACGCTAAACTCTACAGATGATGAACCCAAAAATGGAAGTTCACAGTTCAATATAGAGGGATAAAAAATCAAAGTTATGACGAAAAAGGCGATACTCAACAATTTAAGTATCTTTTTACTGAATATTTTTGCAATGAACACAATAACTCCTCAAAAGAAACGGATGTTGCTATCGTTTAAACTTGTCAAACATACGTTGCTGTAAATAAATTTTGCATAAACACATACACATATATATCTGCTTTAAGTAATAAAGATGCTGTCACTTTTATTTTTATTTTCAAGAATACTTTTCTTAAAATTTTCTAAACTCATTTTTTACATAGGTTAAAAAATGACTAATGGAAAGTTAAATTTTATTTAAATAAAAAAGAAAAAATTTTACTTCCTTCCTATTGGAACATTACCCAATTTCTAGGTAGGCTTGAGCGTAGGTAAACCTAATAAGCGATTCAAAATTAAAAAATAAAAAATGTAAAATACAATACTGGCAAACAACCTGGCAACTGAGAGTATACAAATTCAATATAAACAGCTTAATTAAGCTGTTTATATTGCTGTGTTCATTGCAGTAAAAAATATGTAACTTAAATAACGCCATCAACACAGTTACCATGTACCAGCCGCAGTGCCGAGTTATGACTATATAGTTCCTTGGGAGGCGCGAGTCCCCGACGGATACAAGTGGATTGTTTCAAGTGGGGTTTAAATCCCCATTTGACCCTTCGGCTTCGCTCAGGGTCAAACCTGGTCACTGATAACTGATAACTGTGTACTGTTTTAATTGACTGAGGTAAAGTTATTTTTTGTTTAAAAAAGTTTAACGATGATTTAAAAGATTTAACTCGCCTATAGATATCCCTCCTAAGATACAAGAAAATACAATTTAATTTATAGAAAAAATCTTAAATTATAACTATAAAAATTATTAAATTTGGTTGCATATAAGACATTATGGTTGCAGGTACAGGTAGTTTATATACAGGGTTATAAAAATTTTATTTGATAGGTTGCATCGCCAGACGTTGTTGGTTTTCTGCAAGGCGACTACGAATCTTACCTCTACCAAGACCCGACATATAGGAGCCCGGTTTGATTTATGAAAAAAATTAAGTATTGTAGGGTGTGTTAGACCCAACGTCGTAACGCACCAAACCCTTATAAATGCTGCGGTACTCTCGCATGCTAACGCAACGGCAATAAAGCGGGAGGAACATCCACACCGCTTTTTGCCTCCCCTACGCGTCTTTTCAAAAATCAAATAGTAATCCTATAGAAGCTAACTCTTGGCAAGATTAGAATTTTAGCCAGTGGCTTTAAGTTATCAATTGCAGCAGCCGTTGCAGCCAAGTGCTGAAGTACTCTAAGAAGAATATCAACAAAACTAGGAATGGCTAATGGATAATAGCTAATAGCTAGAGGAAGAAAGATATGGCGGGAAAACGCTTCTACTTTTTCCATTATCTGGGCTCTTTTTTTCTGCAACCGAAAGGTCAACAGCAACAGCAACGGCAAAGGAGTAGACGGCGGAAAATTTTAGCCTTGCTTGCCTACCTCCTGCTGACGCTCGTAACAACATCTATAGTTTTTATTGTTTCACCTGTCCTGAGACAATCTCAAGCGGCTGATTTTCCAGTTCAGCATTTATCTAGGGCAAAAGAACATTTAAAAGATTTAGCACAACAGGGTAAAGCACTGTTTGAAGCGGGACGGTTAGTAGAAGCGCAAAAGGTTTTGCAAAGTGTATCTCAACAGTATCAGGCGCTGGGAGACAAACTCTATCAGGCAATGAGCCTCAGTAATCTTGCTTTGGTTTACCAGCAGCGTGGGATGTTTGCTGAAGCCACTCAGGCAATCAATGACAGTTTACAGCTGCTGGGGACTCAGGGTTCAAAACAACACTTGCAAATTCTTGCTCAGACTCTTGAAATTCAAGGTAGCCTGCAATTGGAGCAAGGACAGGCTGAGGTGGCATTAAGAACCTGGCAACAAACTGAAGCGACATATACTAAGATGAGCGATCGCACTGGAATCACTCGCAGTCGCATTAATCAAGCACAGGCATTGCAGGTTCTGGGATTCTACCGTCGTGCTTTGACGTTGTTAACTGAGGTAGGTCAGAATTTGCAATCTCAACCAGATTCTTTGACTAAAGCTGTAGAATTGCGATCGCTTGGAGATGCACTTCAGTTAACCGGAGATTTAGAACAATCCCGTCAAGTTCTGCAAAAAAGCCTGGAAAGTGCCCAAAGGTTGCAATCTCCTCAAGAAATCAGCGCGAGCCTGCTGAGTTTGGGCAATACTGCCAGAATCCAGCAGGATAATCAGAATGCGATCGCCTTCTATCAACAGGCGATCGCCAAAACTCCTTCACCACTCACTAAGGTTCAAGCGCAAATCAATCTTCTCAGTGTGCTATTGACTACACAGGAGTGGTCAACTGCACAACCCCTTTTAGCGCAAATTCCAACTGAGCTAGATAGTTTGCCGGTCTCTCAAGTAGCAGTTTATGCTAAAATTCATTTTGCTCAGAGCTTGATGAAACAAAAGAATAGAGAGTGTGTAGGGCAGTGCCGTGCCCCTAGGAATGGGGAAGCTCCGACAACCGACACCCGAGATTCAACACCTGAAAAAATTGCTCAAATCCTTGCCACAGCAGTTAAACAAGCGAAAGCACTCGGCGATGGGCGAGCTGAATCTTACGCGATAGGAACCCTCGGAAGGCTGTATGAGCAGGAGAAACAATGGTCGTATGCCCAGGAGCTTACACAGCAAGCACTTGTGTTGGCTCAAGCCGTAAATGCGCCGGATATCACCTACAACTGGCATTGGCAGCTGGGACGCTTGCGAAAACAGCAGGGAGATATTCCAGGGGCAATTGCAGCGTATGATGCTGCTGTAGATGAATTGCGATCTCTAAGAAGTGACCTTGTAGCAGTTAATCGAGATGTTCAGTTTTCATTTAAGGAAAGTGTAGAACCTGTTTACCGCGAATCAGTGGCATTGCTTTTGCAATCACAGGGAGAAAAACTGAGCGAAGAAACATTAGATAAAGCCAGACAAAGAATTGAAGCACTCCAGTTAGCACAATTGGATAACTTCTTTCGAGAAGCCTGCTTGAATGTGACAAAGGTTGTCTTAGACGAAGTCGTAGATCAGGATAATCCCACTGCTGCCATTATTTATCCGATTATTCTACTAGACCAATTACAAGTTATTGTCAAAGTTCCGAAGCAACCTCTCGCCCATTACTCGGTGAATAAATCCCAGACTGAAGTAGAAGATATTTTGGGGCAACTGCGGCAGTACTTGACCGAACCTGACAGAATGGAGGAAGTCCAATCTCTCTCTGGGCAAGTCTATAGTTGGCTGATTCAACCAATTGAGTCTGAGTTACAACGTAGCAATGTTAATACTTTAGTTTTTGTACTGGATGGTGCATTGCGAAGTGTACCAATGGCAGCACTGTATGACGGTCAGCAATATCTGATTGAGAAATATGCTGTTGCCTTGAATTTGGGACTGCAATTGCAAAAACCCAAGCCTTTAGCACAGGAAAAGTTGCAGGTTCTTGCCGGGGGATTGGTGCAACCGCCAGTCAAATTTCAACGATTTCCGCCCTTACCGGAAATCAAATCTGAGTTTAACTTGATTGCCAAGGCAGGGGTATCAACTACAAAACTTTTAGATAAAGATTTCACCAGTAAGGCACTGTTCGGAAAGATAAACTCTATTCCGTTTAATGTCGTTCACCTGGCAACGCACGGACAGTTTAGTTCTCGTTCTGAGGATACATTTGTTTTGGCGACAGATGGTCCAATTAATGTGACTGATTTTGATTTGCTTTTGCGCCGTCGAGATGAAACGCGCCCAGAAGCCGTAGAACTTCTTGTCTTGAGTGCTTGTCAGACAGCAGCGGGAGACAATCGGGCAACGCTGGGTTTGGCGGGGGTTGCTGTGCGTGCAGGCGCACGGAGTACACTAGCGAGTCTCTGGAATGTGGGCGATCGCTCTACTGCAATTTTAATTGGTGAGTTCTATCGTGAGTTGGTTTCTGCCAAAGTCACAAAGGCGGAAGCGCTGCGTCGCGCTCAAGTGACGCTTTTGCAAAAGTATCCAAACTACAGCCGTCCGGCTTATTGGGCAGCTTATGTTCTCGTTGGTAATTGGTTGTAAGGGATTTTTTACCGAATAAAGGCAGAGGGCAGAGGGCAGAAGGAAAGATGCATAATTTCTGTTTACAGCGGTTTTCTGTTGCACCGTTCACGAAGTGTGTCCGAAGAACTTACGTACTTCTGCCTTCTTCTTCTTAAGGCTATCCCAAATATTAAGTAATTTTACAACTTCCGCTTGAGAAAAGAAAACCCTGCATAGACCTCAGTAGTGCACGTATGGATAGGTGTGACACCTAGATGCTGAGGACAACATAAGTTGCCAAAACAGTAATGTTGAACCGTCTTCAGTTTAGGTTGTCACGATTCAGGCTCAAAGTCTGAATTTTCTAACTACTTATCAACACTTAAAGGAACGAAAAATGACTTACTTTCCTATCGGTAATATAGGTAGCACCCCTATCACACGCTCTGATAGTGTCAACTCAGCAAATCCTACTGATATCTATCGGATCGATCTCACAAGCACAAGCAACATTAACCTAGCTTTGACGAACATCAACGGTGGTGATGCCGATCTGTCTCTTTATCGAGACACCAACGGTGACGGTGGCTTGGATTTGGGGGTCGATCAGCTGGTTCCTGGTGGTTCTTCCGCTCGGGGAGGCAACTTCGATGACTCGATTAATGTTGCCGATCAACCTCTAGGTACTTATTTTGCGCGAGTCAACTTGTTTAGTGGAAGCAATGTCTCTTACCGTTTATCCATGTCTACTGCTGATCCCAGTAACCTTCTGCCTATAGAGGAGAATCTTGGCGATCTGTCAGCCGATATCAGCCGCACTGGTGAAGTAGGTAACAACGACACCTCTGATACCTATGCCTTCTCTATCGGGTATTTTGAGGGTGTCAACATTAACCTAAGCGGACTAAGCTCTGATGCTGATATACGACTGATCGCAGATACTAACGGCAATCGCATTGTTGATTCTGGCGAGACACTCCTATCCTCTACCAGAGGTAGTACTAATTCGGAATCTATCTCGTTGGACGATGCTGGTAACTACTTACTCCAAGTCTATCAGTTCAGTGGCAGTACTAACTATACCCTTGGCTTCGACCACTTCTCTAGTGGTCTTGCTCTTGCAGCTGTAGGTTAAACATCGGTTGAAACCTGTAATGGCAAAATGTTAACTCAGTGAAAAGAACTTGAAAGCATTGCAATGCAATGCTTTCAAGAATCTACAAATCATACAAGCGGCTGCGCCATACTTGGACGTATGCCGCTTCAATCCAAGACTAATGCATTTTTTTGCTATTTGCACACGATTGTATAAATAGTTCAACATCAGATTTATTCAGATATGACCGCAGTTTTACAAATTGGTAATCGCGTACTCGCGGCTTCTGAAATTATTCCCTTACTGGCTAGTTACAATATTATTCCTCAATTGTTATGCGAGAGCATTATCGACTCTGCTGTTGCACCAATCACTTGCACAGCAGAAGAAACTGCTCATGCACTTGTTGCATTTTACCAGCATTGGGATTTGACTACAGAAGAGAAAAGACAAGCTTGGCGATCGCTTTACGGTTTGACTCAGGAACAGTTAGAACTTTTGGCAACGCGAAAGCTAAGAATAGAAAAGTTCAAACAAGCAATTTGGGGACATCAACTAAAATCTTACTTTCTCAAACGCAAAAGACAGCTAGATAAAGTCATTTACTCTTTAATTAGGACTGAACACAGAGGAACTGCTAACGAGCTATACTTTCGCATTCGAGAAGGAGAACAGTCTTTTGCTGAACTGGCGCGTGAATATTCCTCTGGTTTGGAAGCCCAAACGGGTGGAATCATTGGTCCAGTGGAGTTCGGTACTCTCGCTCCCAATTTTGCCCAGTTGCTCTACACAAGTCAAGCCGGTATAATTCAGCCCCCCGTACCTTTTGGAGAATGGTGGTTGATTATGCGCGTTGAAAAGCTCATTCCAGCACAGTTAGACGACTTTATGCGCTCTAGATTGCTTCAGGAGAATTTTGAAGCTTGGTTTCAACAACAACTGAGTCAACTCTCACAGGAAGAAAAAATCTGGATGGGAGTAAAAGACAAACCAGCACAGGTTCAGGAGGCGAGTGTTGCCTAGAAGAGCATGGGGAGGAAGGGAGTTATTAGTTACTAGCTAATAAATAATCCAAAATCGCGCAACTAAGATCCAAAATTGTATATGATATCCAGCACCCTTGATATTACAGAATTTCTTGCAGGTATATTTCCCTTTAATCACCTGCCACAAAATATTTTAGAAAATTTGCTAAAAAAGGGACAATTTCTGCGCTATCGCATGGGGCAGGTGATAGTGACGCGGGAAGCGATGCCGCATCAAATTAGCATTATCTTGGAGGGACAAGCCCGCCTTTTGGGATACGAAGGCGATAGGCAAAATCCTGTGACACTGAAGTTGCTGCAATCAGGGGAGGTTTTGGGTTGGGTGAGTCATGTGCGGGATGTTGCCTGTGAGATGGCGATCGCCTCAAAAGAAGTGATTTGCCTCAATCTACCCATTGCAGATTTTCTTGACTTAATGAAGCGGGAGTCGGCTTTTGCACAAGCGTTGCACAGTCGTGCTGCCCTCATAGAAGTGTATGAACTCCTCTTGGAAGAACTGACTCGACGGGCTGATGGCAATACCGATATAGCAAAGCTTGCCCAGACTGTTTGGGAAGCAGCTGTAGTAGAAACTATCTCCTCACGAAAACTATCCCAACTGCACTTAGATTCAGAACTTCTATGGATTGTTAGCGCTAGCAATGCGGCTGAATTTCCTGTAGGAAGCACTCTAGAGAATTTAGAAACGCGCAATTTCCATATGAGTGCAAACCTGCGTTTAGTGGGTATACCCAAATCCTTACTTCCAGCACCACCTGTTCCGAGACTCACACCAATAACACCAGATTCTTGGCTCTCAGACATTCCCTACGCCTCAGAGATTACTACCTCAAGAGAATTACCCAAGCAGTCCAAACGAGAAAAATATCCATACATTCGGGGTAGAGGTCCCCAGGATGCAGCACTAGCTTGTTTCCAAATGTTAAGCCAGTATTTCAATATGCCTTTCCGGCGAGATACGCTACGGCGGGTTGTCGCCAAGCAGTACGAACAAACCCGCAGTTTATCGTTGCAATTTTGCGCTGCGGTGGCAGAGGTGATGGGTTTGACAACGCAGATGGTTCAGATGCCTGCATCCGCAATCAGTCGCTTACAACCACCGGTGATGATTTCCTGGCAAGACAGTTTTGCCATCATCTACAAAACCAGCCAGCAAGAATTACTCATCGCCGTTCCCGAAATAGGACTGGTACGCCGCAAGTCTCGTGACTTTGCTGAAACCTGGGGGAATGTTGGGCAAGTGCTGCTGTTGCAACCTACCAAAGAAACACCCAAGGCACGGTTTGGTCTTTCGTGGTTTGCCCCTGCACTGCGTCGTCACCGCAAGATACTCATTGAAGTGCTGATTGCTTCCATTGTTGTCCAGATTTTTGGTCTGGTAAATCCCCTAGCGACACAGGTGATTATCGACAAAGTATTAGTAGGGAATAGCCCCGACACCTTGGAAGTTTTGGGCATCTTTTTAATCGTTATAGCTGTGGTAGAAGCCGTACTGACTGCGGTTCGTACCCAATTGTTTGTGGATACTACCAACCGCATTGACCTATCCTTGGGTTCTGAGGTGATTAATCACTTGCTGCGTCTACCCTTGTCTTATTTTGAACGCCGTCCTGTGGGGGAATTGGCAACGCGAGTAGGGGAACTGGAAAACATCCGCTCTTTCCTCACAGGTACAGCCTTAACAGTGGTGATGGATGCGGTGTTTTCGGTTATCTACATCTTCGTGATGGGGATTTATAGCTGGCTGCTGACATTGGTGGCATTAGCAACGGTACCCTTATTTGCATTACTCAACCTCATCGTGTCGCCCGTCATGCGGCGACAGTTGCAAGAAAAAGCCGAACGCAACGCCGAAACTCACTCCTACTTAGTGGAACTGATGGCGGGGATGCAGACAGTCAAGGCGCAAAATTTGGAATTGCGATCGCGTTGGCAATGGCAAGAACGCTATGCCCGCTACATCAGCGCTGGGTTTAAGACTATCTCTACCCAAACAACCGCCGGTTCGGTGAGCAGCTTCCTCAACAAGCTTTCTAGCCTTATGGTGTTGTGGGTGGGAGCGTATCTCGTCCTCACCAGTAATGGGCAATTCACCTTAGGGCAACTCATCGCCTTCCGCATCATTTCCGGCTATGTCACCAGTCCCCTGTTGCGTCTAGTGCAACTGTGGCAGAACTTCCAACAAGTCGCCCTGTCGCTACAACGCCTGAGTGATATTTTAGACACGCCTCAAGAAACAGAAATAGGCGACAAGCAAAACATCCTCATGCCTGCAATTACTGGTAGTGTCCGGTATGAAAATGTCTCCTTTAGCTTCCGTGCGAGTGGTCCCTTGCAACTATGCAACATCAACTTGGATTTCCCTGCTGGTTCCTTTGTGGGTATTGTCGGTCAGAGCGGTTCTGGGAAAAGTACACTGCTAAAATTGCTACCCAGACTTTATGAACCCAAGTCAGGGAAAATTTTGATTGATGGTTATGATATCAGCAAAGTGGAACTTTACTCCCTGCGGCGTCAAATTGGAGTTGTGCTACAAGATACCCTGCTGTTCGACGGCACAGTGCGGGAAAACATAGCTTTAGCCTGTCCTGATGCAAGCGATGAGGAAATCATTAACGCTGCTAAGGTAGCATTTGCACATGACTTTATTATGAACTTGCCCAACGGCTACAACACACCAGTGGGTGAGCGGGGTTCTGGACTGTCTGGCGGACAAAAACAAAGGATTGCGATCGCCCGCACTGTCCTGCAAAATCCTCAACTGCTCATCCTGGATGAAGCTACCAGCGCCCTTGACTACCATGCAGAGGCGCAAGTCTGCCGTAACCTAGCCGCAACATCCCAAGGAAAAACAGTGTTTTTTATTACTCATAGATTAAGTACTATCCGCCATGCCGACATTATCCTGATGATGGATCAAGGTGCAGTGGTAGAACAGGGAAGCCACCAAGAATTAATGGCGCTGAAGGGTTATTACTACTGTCTTTATCAACAACAGGAAACACAGATTTAGTAAATGCTTTCGTAGTCAGCGCTTAAGCGCTGACTACAAGCTAATTCCCAATCCAAAATTATGACTATTCAATACAACTTTGACCAACCCGTTCTTTTACAACAGTCTCCTACTTGGTCGCGGACTATAGTCTGGGGAATTGTTGGTGTGACCGCCTTTACCGTAATTTGGGCGTCGGTGTTCAAAATTGATGAGTCAATTCCTGTTAATGGCAAGCTTGAACCGCAAGCACCAGTCACCGATATTCAGGCTCCTGTCGGCGGTGTTGTGAAGCTCATTCACGTCAAAGACGGTCAGCAAGTCAAAAAAGGTGAAACACTCATTAGCCTTGAACAAACCACTTCTGAGGCGGAACTAGAATCACTCAAGAAAAGCCGTGTTGCTCGGTTGCAGGAAAAACAGGCTTTGGAGGGGGAGAATGGATTTTACCGCAGCCAAGTTAAAGGCGCTACCTCACCAGAGTTAGTTGCTCAACAGACGGAAAGAGTGAAAATTTCCCCTGAACTGGCATTTTTGACCAAAAGTCGAGGTGCGATCGCCTCGGAAAACCAGCTTTACCGCGCACAGTTGAGGGGTTCTACTACGGGAGTAACCTTTACCCCAGAGCAACAGTTGCGTTTGCAAAGTCGCCAGTTAGAATTACGATCACGCTTACAGGTTGCTGAACTAGAAATAGGACAGACACAAGAGCAATTGCATCAAACCCAGGTACAGTTAGCTAGTGCCAAACAAACGGTAGCTATTAATCAAGACATTCTCAGTCGTTTGGAGTCGGTAGCGAAAGAGGGAGCTATTTCTAAGGTGCAGGTTCTCAAACAGCAGCAGGATGTTGAAAGCAAACAGGGGGAAATTAACAGACTTATTAAAGAAGAGATGCGATTAAAATTAGCGATCGCCCAAGCAAAAGAAAAACTGAGCAATACCACTGCACTTTCTACTGAAGAGTTGTTGGCTCGCATTACGACTAACGACAAAAGTATAGCCGAAATCGACAGCCAGTTAACCAAGGTGATTGTGGATAACCAGAAGCGTATCTATGAGATAAATAGTCAGATAAGTCAAATCGATAGTGAGTTAAGTAAGGCGAAAACAACCCTGAAATATCAGAAAATTTTTTCTCCCTTTGATGGAACTGTTTTTGAACTGAAAGCTAAAACATCAGGGTTTGTGGTTAATTCCAGTGAACCAGTTCTAAAAATCGTTCCCAACGATAACCTCATAGCCAAAGTCTACATCACCAACCGGGACATTGGCTTTGTTAAAGAAGGGCAGAAAGTCGATGTGCGAATTGATTCGTTTCCCTTTCAACAGTATGGCGATATCAAAGGCGAACTCCTGACGATTGGTTCTGATGCATTACCTCCAGACGAAGTTTATCCTTACTACCGTTTTCCAGCAAAAGTCCGCTTGGATAGACAGACATTGCTGATTAATAATCGTCAACTGCCATTGCAATCGGGGATGTCAATCAATGCCAATATCAAATTGCGTAAGCGTACCGTTATGAGTCTTTTCACAAATTTCTTGGTGAAAAAAGCTGAAAGTTTGAAGTATATTCGCTATTGAAGTGGATTTCGTCTTCAGGGTTCTTGGCAAATACAACTTCTCAAAAAAAAGACCAAGATAGAGTACCCTGCATTCAAATAGTACAGCTTTTGTTAATAGATCGCAAAGAGTCTATTTTGGTTTAGTTTAATGAACGTTTTTACTTGCTTTAGTTGAGGCTATCATCCTAGGTTTTTTACTGCTTGCGCTTTAGCTTGTTTTTTAGCAGCAAACCTGCACCCAAAGCACCCACAGCTAACACACCCACTGCTGAAGAGGGTTCAGGGATACGTCGGTTCTGGGGCTCTTTACCCTGGTCTTGTGCTAAAGCAGGTGAAGCACTAATAAGAAGTAAGCCTGTAATCATAATGCTTACTATCGCCAAAGCTTTTTGTAATTCAGATTTTTTATTTAGACTCTTGACAATATTTTTTGCACTCATAAATTCCTCCACAAAAGTGGGCATTAACGATAGGGATGTTTTGAAGTGCGAGCGCGAAACCTTTTGTTTGTATTAATCCAAACTGCCGCCAGTAATGTGAATTTCAAAGAAAATTGCCAATTTTGGCTGAGACTACTTGGTTTTTAATTTCCCAAGCACTTGTGAGTTCTAGAACAAATCAATTTGACAAGTAAATTTTTACATATATATTATAAATTTACAAGGCTTTTTCCTGTACTTCATAAAAAGTTAGCTTGTAAATCTACTTCAATCCTGTATTGATACAACCTATCAATTGGTTAAAATACAAGTTTATGTAGTTTTATAAAGGTTAAATTCTTAAAATTCTACACTAAATTGTAAATTTACCGGAAACTCTCAATATAATTACCAACAGAGACAAGTAACTACCCTTGGAGAGATATAGTCATAAAAAAATTAATTATAAAATTGCCAATTAAAAAGTGAAATCACCTGTCTTTTTTCTTAACTTTGCTCTGTGTGCTTTGCACTTAGCAAGATTTATCAGCTTTACTAAACCATAGGATGATGCAAACAGGAGTGAATTCTTTATCTGGCGACTTAAAACCCTAACCTACCTTTGATAAGTTTACAGAGGTTAAAATCAGAGCCACCCTATTTCACACTTTGATTCTGCAACATCCGCCACTTTATTTATTAGCTACCCAAAGGAAAGTTTCATAAATTATCTTATATCACTATATGAAACAGAGTATTTACTTATTATGTATTGTTAACTTGAGTACGTTTTGCGGTCTGGCAACGACAAACTCTACCCAAGCTCAAATCGTCCCAGATGGAACCTTACCTAATAATTCCAGCGTAACAATTCAAGGTAACGTAAGCACTATTACTGGGGGAACATTATCTGGAAACAATTTGTTTCACAGCTTTGAGCAGTTTTCTGTACCCACTGGTTTCACAGCATACTTCAACAATGCTTCGGATATTCAGAACATCATTAGCCGTGTGACGGGTTCCTCCATCTCTAACATTGATGGTTTAATCAGAACTAAGGGCACAGCCAACCTGTTTCTACTCAATCCCAATGGTATTATTTTTGGTCCTAATGCTTCCCTGAATATCGGTGGCTCAATCATTGCCAGTACAGCTAGTAGTCTGAAGTTTACCGATGGGACGCAATTTAATGCTAAAGAGTCGCAAACAACGCCGTTATTAACAGTCAGTGTCCCTATTGGTTTGCAATTTGGTTCCAATGTGGGAAATATTCTTGTACAGGGATCTGGACTAGCAGTGCAGACAGGTAAAACCTTGGCTTTAGTAGGTGGTAATGTTTCGTTAGAGGGAGGAGCGCTGGGTGTATCCGGAGGAACGAATCTAGCAGCGCCAGGAGGACGCATTGAGCTAGGTAGTGTCGCTGAAAACAGTCAGATCAAAGTAACCCCGACCGATCAAGGCTGGATTTTAGGATATGAAGGTGTACAAAACTTCAAGGACATTCAATTGTCCCAGGAAGCTTTTGTGTCTACCAATGGTGTAGGCGGCGGCAATATCCAGCTTTCAGGCAGGCGTGTTACGCTCAGCGATGGTTCACAAATTGTAGCTGTGAACCGTGGGGCAATTGCCGGAGGGGCTTTTACCGTGAAAGCCTCTGAATCTGTAGAACTGAGGGGAACAACAGCAAATGGTGAATTTAGCAGCGCCTTAATTTCTCGGACTCGGAGCGCTGGATCTGGTGCTGACTTAAAAATTAGCACTGGAAAGTTGATTGTGCGCGATGGAGCACAGATAGTAACTGGTACATCTGGTGAGGGATTGGGGGGAACGTTGACGGTAAACGCTTCCGAGTCGGTAGACCTGAGTGGCATCTCAGCATTTGATAATGAGGTTCCTAGCGGCTTGTATACCACAGCTGAGGAACAAGCCAGGGGCGCTGGTGGCAATTTAACTTTAACAACGGGGCGGTTATTTGTCCGAGGTGGGGCACAGATAGCAACTGCGACCCGTGGTCAGGGACGGGCGGGGCAGTTGATGGTGAACGCCTCTGAGTCAGTAGAATTGAGTGGCATAGCACCGGGACCAGGAGGTTCTCCCAGCGGTTTATTAACTGATGTTCAGGGAGGAGCTAGAGGCATGGGTGGCGATTTAACCCTAAACACACGGCAGTTAATTGTCCAAGATGGAGCACGAGTATCAAGTGCTACGTGGGGCAGGGGTTCGGGGGGTAGCTTGACTGTTAACGCCTCTGAATCGGTGGAGGTGAGTGGCAAAGATGTAGGTGGTTCTCGCAGCATCTTAACCGCTCAAACCAGAGGTCCTGGAAATGCGGGAGACTTGATGATTAAAACTGGGCAGTTGATTGTTGCAGATGGGGCAGAGGTATCAGCTTCTACTACAAGAGCAGGTGATGCCGGAAATGTGACGATTACCACTGGAAAGTTAGTTGTCCGGGATGGCGCACAAGTAACTGTAGGCAGTCAAGGAACGGGCAGTGCAGGCAATCTCAAAGTCACTGCTCGCTCTATTAAGCTTGATAATCAAGCAAAAATTACAGCTGAAACCGGATCGGGTAACGGCGGCGATATCATCTTACAAAACCGGGACTTGTTGCTGCTACGCCGTGGTAGTCGCATTTCTGCCACCGCAGGCACTGCCCAGCAGGGTGGAGACGGCGGCAACATCACTATCAATACTCCTAACGGTTTCATCGTCGCCGTCCCTAATGAAAACAGCGACATTACCGCCAATGCTTTCAGTGGCAACGGGGGGCAAGTCACAATCAATGCCACTGGTATTTTTGGCATGATACCACGTAGTCGGGAAGACTTAGTAAAGCTACTACAAACCAATGACCCAAACCAACTCGACCCTGTTCGCTTGCTCACAAATGACATTTCCGCGATTTCACAAGCTAACCCTTCTTTAAATGGAGTAGTGACTATTAATACACCCGATGTTGACCCCAATCGAGGATTAGTGGAACTGCCTGTAAATTTGGTTGACGCCTCACAGCAAATTGCTCAAAGTTGTACTCCCAGAGATGGACAAACCAGTAGATTTGTTGCCACAGGACGTGGAGGACTGCCTTTGAGTCCGAGCGAGCCGTTGCGTTCTCGTGCAGTGATCACTCAATGGGTGACGCTGGATGAGCAGACGGGGAATCAGAAAGACGCCGAAGCAAAACCAATGGCATTATCTGAGCATCCTGCTGATAATCGAGAGCCAATTGTGGAAGCGAATGGGTGGGTTGTGGATAAGAAGGGCGATGTTTACCTCGTTGCCCAAGTCCCTAACGCCACGTCATCTTTCCAAACAACCACTGCTTCTTGTCTTACTCGCAATTAAAACCGTAGGATTTCTCTATCGTACCCATCCGGTGTAGGCTCAATTTCCCAAACCAAACCTTCCCCAGGTTCCAGCAACACATCAACATAAAGCTGCGCGATCGCCTGTTTTGCAGTATCCTCATTATTAATAAAAGGTTGCAAATCCTCGGTTAAAAGTCTAAGTTTAAACCCAGCTGGAATCATTTCATTTGGATTTGCATTTTGTAACTCAAAACGCCAGATGCGGTCTTCTAAGTTACCTCTGGGAAATACGTGTAATTCGTAGGGATTGCCAGCCAAGGTCAAGCGTCGAGACAAGTAGATGCTTGATTCTTGTGGCTCCCGACTTCGCACACCACGAGAAGCTAATTGCATTGAGGTCATTCCCCAGCCTAGTTCTTGTGCTAAATGAGACACTCCTGCTTGCAACCACTGCTGAATAGACCACTGTTCTGATAACCCCTGTCGTCGCTCGTACAGCCGTTGTCGCCAGCCGCCATGTTCCAGTAATGCTCCCCAAAGTTCAAATGGGATTGCGACACGGGGAAAGACTACCGCAGGATTGCCTAGCCGTTGCAGTAAGTTCTCTGCTTGTGCTAAAGGTAACTTTGGTAAAGGAGCAAGCGACTCACGTAAAATTTCTTCTGGACAGAGTTCACGGGCAATCCACAGAACATTGATGTCTTGTATCAGGTCATTCTCATCCAAACAGTAGGTGCGATCGCTTGCATCATACACCCCTTTTGTTTTCAATTGTCGATGGGTGGTGTAGCCGCAAATTGTCACCCAACCACCATTTGGATTTACCTGTACTGCTACGTAGTAATCAGCTACCCAACTAGGAATATCCAGCCATTCCTGCGGTACGCGCAATTCTTCCAAGTCGATTGCTGTTGTCGGAATTAATACTAAGCGGATTCCTTCACAAGCAATGGCAATCCCATTCACAAATTCCCAAAAGCTAGGCAATGCTGCCTGTGAAGTCCAAACTCTTGCACTCTGAACTTGTTCTTCTCTCAACCAAGGTAAAAATGCATCGAGGCACATTTGGTTAAGACGGGCTTGCCAGTTCGCGCCCAATGTTGAAAAAGATGGTAATTGCTGTGTCTGAGAGGATAGTGGAATTTCCAGGGAGAGCTTGTCTGGAATGAGGGCAGATGCAGGTGAATCAAAAGTCATTTGAGGGACTCCACGGAAGACGACAGAACGGGATGGCGATAGTGAACAAGTAGCCATTCTTCTAAAGAATTGCTCATGCTGTCGATTACGTTAGATGTTAGGGAAGTATGCAGTTTTTGCTGACTCCACTGCGTCAACGCAAGTAGTAAAGTCCGTTTGAGTTTAGTTAACTGGCGAGAAACTGTGTATTGTTTTACTCCTAGCTGTTGAGCAATCTGCTGCTGGGTCAATTCTTGCTTATAGTAGGCTTCCAGGAGCGCTTGCTCTTTGGTATCTAATTTTGCCAGTGCATTGCTTAAAACCACATTGATTTCAGTACTCCGCGCTGCTATGGTTTCTGCTTCTTCTTGGGCGATAATTTCATTTAATAGCGATTCTTGAAAATTTCCCGTCAAACGGTCGAGCAATTCGCCCGTCTCTTGTCCTGGTATAGGGGTATCAATTGAAACTGAGGTTGGATATTGAAAGGAACGCACGGCTTTAGCACAGGCAAGTAGCCAGCTTTCCAAACTTTCTGGAGTAGAAACAGGACTGGGACAACTCAGTTGGCTCAGCCGTTCGGTGTTGTAAAGCTGCGCGATCGCCTGCAATCTTGCATTATCCGGTTTCACCAGTTTGTGAGCAGTTGCAGCATCAGTGGGCACATAGAGTTGGAGGAAACACCTCCAGGCTAGAATATAACGCGCAATAGTTTCTGAGTTATACCCTGCCTGTCGCAGAGACTCCACCAGTCGCTTTTGACTGAGTTTGTGCAGCAATCCCCACTCGGTACACATATCGACTTCTTGACGCTTGCGTAATACATCTTTTATGAGATTGCTAAAGGCATATTCAGCATAAATTTTCAAATTTGAATTCAACTGGGGGTTGAAGCCTCTGAGAACTTTGTCTATACGAGCGATCGCTGTTTGGAAAAAGTCTGCCACAGAATGTTGACCCGGCGTATTCATCTTCATTTTTTTTGCAACCCAGTAGCAGACTTCTTGCAAATAGGCTGTAATGTGGGCGGCGGCGAGTGGACTTGCCTGAATTTCCCAGATGCGATGCCAGTAAATTGCCCAAAAGGTTTCGGACTCCTCCTCCAAAGACCGCTCTACACAATTGTGCATACTGCGCCGCAGCTTGGGATCGGTAACCCAACGACTGAAAGCATCTGCATCAAATTGCACAAACGTGGAAAAGATTTCAACAATACCCTGCCTTGAGCGCATAGAACTTTTTGTTTTGCAGAAATAGCGAGTGACTCCAGACTAATAGACATCTTTGTCACTTGACTTTATTCGAGGAAAATTGTCTTTATACTTATTATGAAAAACCCACGAAAACTAGAATAGTACACTTAGGAGTACTTTGAAGAAGGAGTCAGAAGTCAGAAGTCAGAATCGATTGGTTGGGGATTGGGACGGGCAACCAATCGTTGACCACCTTTTCTACGATTTTGGGACTGTACCCAATACTCGTCACCCAGTCGCACTGGATTCATACTGAGTCCTGGCGACTGACGAATGATTCTTTCTTGTTCAAGTAAGAGTAGAAATGCCATCCATAAGACAAATGAGGGGCATTGCTGAATCAAAAGTATGATTTAGGGGTTTACAGAAATAGAACAATATTTCCATTTTCCACCAAGGCACCAGATCGTCCTGGTTATTGGGAGTACTGTTCGTTTGAAAAGCAAAGTAATCTAACAATTTCAGTTCCTGTGATTGGAACTGCATAAAAAATGAAGATACTCGTATATAGAGACTGTAAGTGGTAATACACTTACTTTCTCTTAAGTATAAATTCCACAATTTTATCCTTAGTATCTACCATTGACTTTTAGCCTAGTTACAAACATTGGAAAAATAATTTCTCTATTGAAGCGAAGAAATTACAGTGACTAAATTGGTGGTTTTGAGATTTGGAAAAGGGAGCTTTGAATCTGGGTTTGAGGTAACACTCCAGATTGGTGAGGAGAACAGCCGCCCTCACAGTGAAGTCACAGGTGAACTTCCGCCAAACATAGAATTGCCACTAGACTTCAATCGTTGGCAAGCAATTTACCGTAGCTTGGATTTTTCCGCTCGTCCCATTGGGCTACCAAAACCAACAACGCAAATTTTCAGAGTTGAGGAGTGTGTACAAGCAGCTAAACAATTAGGCGATCGCCTTAACTGTTGGCTCGGATCTGAATCCTTTCGACCCATCCGCGAGAAATGGCTGGAAAAACTGCTGACATCTGATGCAATTCGGGTAATTTTGCAGACTCAAGAGTATCAACTTCAGAAGCTCCCTTGGCATCTTTGGGAGCTAGTGGAGCGCTACCCAAATGCAGAAATTGGCTTAAGTGCTCCTACTTATGAACAGGTTCGTCTTCCCTCAAGAGCAACTGCCACAGTCAAAATTTTGGCATTATTAGGGGATAGTACTGGTATAGATATATCAGCAGACCGTGCGCTCCTAGAGCAACTGCCTGACGCAAAAATTGACTTTCTGGTGGAGCCAGCCCGTGAAGACTTAACAGATAATCTCTGGCAGCAAAATTGGGACATTCTTTTTTTTGCAGGACATAGTTCAACTCAAAGTGCAGGGGAAACAGGTCAGATTTACATTAACCAAACTGAGAGTTTGACAATTAGCCAATTAAAGTATGCTTTGAAGCAGGCAGTAGAGCGCGGCTTAAAGTTGGCAATTTTCAACTCCTGTGATGGGTTAGGACTGGCACGAGAATTTGCTCCTTTGCAGATTCCGCAGTTGATTGTCATGCGTGAACCAGTACCAGATCGTGTGGCGCAGACATTTCTAAAACATTTCTTACAAGCGTATGCTAGAGGTAAATCGCTTTATCTGGCAGTTCGCCAGGCAAGGGAACGGCTGCAAGGGCTGGAGGGGCAATTTCCCTGTGCAACTTGGCTACCTGTGATTTACCAGAATCTGGCAGAGGTCCCACCAAGTTGGCGGGAGTTGGTAGGGAGACAGGGAGACAGGGAGATAGGGAGACAGGGAGGGGGGGAAAGATTACGTTTATACCCAAAAAACGAAGCTAAGAACTCAAAACTTCATCTTCTTTGGCTCATCTGCGCGAGTCTAGCAATCACTGGTTTAGTCATGGGCGTACGATATCGGGGAATGCTTCAGCCATTCGAGTTACAAGCATTTGATCAACTGCAGCGGCTACGCCCAGACGAGAAGCTTGATTCTCGCTTGTTAGTTGTGACGATTACTGAAGAAGATGTGCAATCACAGCCTCAAGAGGAACGCCGAGGTTCGCTCTCAGATGAATCGCTCTTGAAATTGTTGGAGAAATTGCAGGCATATCAACCGCAAGCGATCGGATTGGATATCTACCGTGATTATGCCGTGAGGCGAGACTTACCAGCCCTAGCAGCGCTGATGCAAAACAGCGCTAGCGCAGATCCGACCCAGGAGGGCCGCTTAATTGCAGTTTGCCAAGTTAGCGATACCCAGTCCAGGCGACCTGGCATCCCACCCCCACCTGAAATACCGCAAGAACGCTTGGGCTTTAGTGATGTAGCAGTTGACCCCGATAGCATTGTCCGTCGGCATCTGCTAGCATTGACACCTCCACCCTCTTCACCTTGCAAAGCGTCATACGCCTTAAGCGTACAACTAGCACTGCGCTACTTGGCTGCTCGAAATATTTCCCTGGAATTTACGACCGATGGTGCCTGGAAACTGGGTAAGACCTCCTTTAAGCCACTAGAAGCACATACAAGTGGATACCAAGGTATTGATGCTTCGGGACACCAAATTATGTTGAATTACCGCTCCCATCGTTCGCTACAGGAATTTGTGCCGCAGGTGACGCTAACAGAGGTACTCGCAGGTAAAGTCAACTCTAGTGGAGTTAAAGACCGGATTGTTCTCATTGGTACAGTAGCTGAAAGCTTCCAAGACTACTCATCCACACCCTACTGGACAAACGAAGGTGGGATGCAGAAAATACCGGGTGTCATCCTGCAAGCACAAATGATTAGTCAATTGCTGAGTGCGGCGCTTGATGGACGACCACTCCTATGGGCTTGGTCTGTGTGGCAGGAAACAATCTGGGTTTGGGGATGGTCGTTAACAGGTGGTTTACTAACTTGGTACATCCGACGACCACTTTATTTAGGGATTACGACTGGAGTTGCGATCGCCTGCCTCTACGGGGTATGCCTTGTTATTTTCATTCAGTGGGGCGGTTGGATTCCACTTGTTCCTTCTGCGATCGCCCTAATCGGTAGTGGTAGCATCATCGTTGCCTACCGAATAAGGGAATGACCAAGCTCCTCAAAAATTTATTTTTTAAAACAAGTTTTACTAACACTTAAAACGAGGAGTGACAAATGAAACCATTTCTTCAGCGACTAGTGTCAATAACTGCTTTCACCCTAGTTTTCATGAGCTGCCTCAGCAGTCCGATAGCACTACAGGCAAAACCAACAATAACTCGCTCCGCGCCAATTCGCTTCAACCCACCCCCTCCGCCACCTGATCGCGGCGCACCAGGGAACCGAGGGGAAGGAGCTTCACGGGGAGAATGTGCGGCGCTTGATTTACCTTTAACCGCTCTGGTGCCAAGTTATAAACAGCGCTTGAGCAATAGCCAAGAGGAAGGTAGTACAATGACCAAGGTGTGGGGTTTAACCAGTGTAGAACAGCCCAGCTTTTGGTTCTATGTTCCCTATCACCAATCTGACCTTCAGGCGATCGAGTTTGTTTTGCAAACCGATAAAAACAAAACAATCTATCGCACACCCGTCTCAGTACCGCAAGCACCCGGAATTGTTCGCGTGCAACTACAAAACACCACGACTCCTCTAGAGACTAACAAGCAGTATCACTGGTTCTTCAAAGTCAGTGTCGTATGTGACCCCAAGCAACCACCGACATTGGATTATGTAGAAGGCTGGGTGCAACGGGTGAATTTGGACGCAGCACTACGCAATCAGCTCAAACAACCCTCGCCACAGCAACAAGTAGCAATTTACGCTCTTGAAGGCATTTGGTATGATGCCCTGACAACCTTAGCAGAACTCCGCCTTGCAAGCCCTCAAGATCCACGACTTGCTGAAGACTGGAAGAGCCTACTGAAAGTGATTGGGCTAGAAAAAGTGGCTACACAACCCCTCATTCAGTCAACAAGATAAAACCAGCCCTGTCGAGGTAACAAATTATTGAATATGTGCGAGTGCGGTTGTTACGCCTTTAGTTGCGAAAAACCCGCAATAGAGAAAGATGTCGCTACATTAGATGATATATAAAGAAAAATCGCTTTTTACAGCTTATTAACGCGCTACTCACACAAAACTATGAGTACAAATGCCATTATCTCAGAGAATCCCTTACTAAAAGGCTCTGGTTTGCCTCCCTTTGGGGAGATTAAAGCAGAGGATGTCGTGCCAGCATTCAACCAACTCCTGGCAGAACTAGACAAGGAACTTGCTACTATAGAAGCTCATGTAGAGCCTACTTGGAGCGGTTTAGTAGAACCTCTAGAAAAGCTGACCCAACGCTTAAATTGGAGTTGGGGCGTAGTCAGCCATCTGATGGGTGTGAAAAATAGCCCGGAACTTCGCGAAGCATACGAAAACGTACAGCCGCTGGTGGTACAATTCTCTAATAAGCTCAGCCAAAGCCAACCAATTTACAATGCTTTTAAGGCAGTCCGTGCAAGTGATACTTGGGCAACATTAGACTCGGCTCAACAACGCATCGTAGAATCTGCTATCCGAGATGCAGAACTTTCTGGTGTTGGCTTGCAAGGTGAAGCACGGGAACGCTTTAACGCCATTCAGATGGAGTTGGCAGAACTTTCTACCAAGTTTTCTAACCACGTGCTAGATGCGACTAAAGCCTTTAGCATGACACTGACAGCCAAAGAAGAAATCGACGGCTTACCCCCCAGCTTGCTCAGTTTAGCAGCACAAGCGGCACGGGCTGCGGGAGAAGAAAACGCCACTCCAGAAAATGGTCCTTGGCGCATCACTTTGGACTTCCCCAGTTACGCTCCTTTCATGCAGCATAGCACCCGACGTGACTTGCGAGAAAAATTATACAAAGCCTTTCTCACCCGTGCTTCATCGGGCGAGTTGGATAACAACCCGTTAATTGAACGCATTTTAGAGTTGCGTCAAGAACTGGCTCAATTACTCGGCTTTAAAACATATGCTGAATTGAGCTTAGCTAGTAAAATGGCTAAGAGTGTCGAGGCAGTAGAGTCCTTGTTGGAAGAACTGCGCTCTAGCAGTTATGATGCTGCTGTCAAGGAATTGGAAGAACTCAAAGCTTTTGCTGCATCCAAAGGTTCCCCAGAAGCAAAGAATTTGCAGCACTGGGATATCACTTTTTGGGCAGAACGTCAACGAGAAGAAAAATTTGCCTTCACTGCTGAAGAATTACGCCCTTATTTCCCACTTCCTCAAGTGCTGGATGGTTTGTTTGGACTAGTGCAGCGGCTGTTTGGCGTAAATATCACTCCTGCGGATGGTCAAGCCCCAGTTTGGCATGAGGATGTGCGTTACTTCCAAATTGCGGACGAAACGAATAACCCAATTGCCTACTTCTACCTAGATCCCTACAGCCGTCCAGCCGAAAAGCGCGGCGGTGCTTGGATGGACATCTGTATCAACCGTGGCAAAGTCACGGAAAATGGGGTAACCACTACCCGCTTACCTGTGGCGTATTTGGTGTGCAACCAAACTCCCCCTGTAGATGGTAAGCCTAGCCTCATGACTTTCAATGAAGTTGAAACTTTGTTCCACGAGTTTGGTCATGGCTTGCATCATATGCTGACCAAGGTAGACTACAGCAGTGCAGCAGGCATCAACAATGTTGAGTGGGATGCTGTGGAATTGCCCAGCCAGTTTATGGAAAACTGGTGCTACGACAAACCTACTTTGTTTGGTATGGCGAAGCATTACGAAACTGGCGAACCTTTGCCAGAGCATTATTACCAAAAACTACTGGCAGCAAAGAATTACATGAGTGGTAGTGGCATGCTGCGGCAAATTCACTTTAGCATTGTTGACATAGAACTTCACCACCGCTATCGTCCTGGTAGTGGGGAAACTCCAAAAGATGTGCGATCGCGCATTGCCAAGACCACAACTGTTTTACCACCACTTCCAGAAGATTCGTTTTTGTGTGCATTTGGGCACATATTTTCTGGCGGATATTCGGCAGGTTACTACAGCTACAAATGGGCTGAAGTCTTAAGTGCAGATGCGTTTGCAGCTTTTGAAGAAGCTGGCTTAGACAACGAGCAAGCTATAAAAGCTACAGGAAAGCGTTATCGCGATACGGTGCTAGCTCTTGGTGGTAGCAAGCATCCAATGGAAGTGTTTAAGTCGTTCCGGGGTCGCGAACCCAGTACTGAACCTTTGCTCAGGCATAATGGTTTAGCTGTTGCAGCCTAAGTGAGGAGATGAGGGAGATGAAGCAAAAGTTAAAAGTAAAAAGCCAAAAGTTAAAAAAGACTTCTTTTTACTTTTTACTTTCTTTCCCTACTCCCCGTACCCTTAGCGACTTACGCACAAACTTCTAACCCACGTATCACAAAGCAAATAACACAAACTGATAACCGCAGCAAGCATCCAAGGGGTTTTGAACTTCGTCCATCTTGTGAGCAAAATCTACTCACATATGGGTTCATTATTTCAGTGGGTAGGGTATTCAACCACTTAAAAAACCCAGAGCCGAAAAGGCATCGCACCTTGAAAACTGAAGATATGGGGTTCTAGTAGGAAAAGCACTGCTAGGTAAAATCTTCATGCACCAAGTACCAGAAAACCAAAATATATGGTTGAAACCGTACGGTGGGGCGCATCGGAACGGGCTTCTGTAATGGAGCAAAAAGCTTGTTGTCGGGAACCACCTCTGGCGCAGTCAGGTAACTGATTGTGGTAAGTGGACTCGTAGAGCCAAGAATCCCACGGCTTTAACGTAAGTGGAGCCGTGGAGCGTCAAAACACGGCTTTTCAACCCAGTCGCGAATCTGGTGTAACTAGTCTCACCTTACCCAGTCAAAGAAATCTTGCACCTTTGGAAATTAACCAATTATATCAATTCTCTGTGTCCTTAATCTGCGGTCAGGATACTTCGCCCAATTCTGTCATCACTGTATACGGTTGGGTACAGCGGGTTGCTGTCAGTAACAATGTTGAGTCCACTCTTAAGCGGTTCAGTCCTAAGGAGCGAATTTCAGTCTATGCTAAACAAGGTCTGTGGTTTGACCTGGTTTCAACTCTGGCTGATTTACGTGCTTGCAACCCCTCTGATAGCGCTCTGTTGGCTACCTGGGTTAGTGTAATAAAAGCGACAGCTTTATTGAAAGCAGAGGCGATCGCAAGGGAAAGCACTGCCCAAAGGGCGATCGCCCAACAGCCCCTTTTGCAAAAGTGTTCTTCACCTTAAGCCCCAGCCTCCACCTCGAAATCACACAAAAATAGCGAACAGCAAATTTTAAATTTTTATAAAAAAAATATCTTATCACTTCTTTGCAATACTTAACCTAATCATTAATTAAAAATAGTAAACATAGATTAAAACTAATAAATTTAATAATCATTCGTTAAGTTCATCAGTCAAAATTGAGGGTAAGCTGAAATCAAGGAAGCCTAGTTGAAAATTTAGGTAACTAGGTGCAAATAAACTTAAATGTCGGTTGTCATTTGTCATTTTTTTCATCAGTATATTAATGACTCATGACTCATGACCAAAGGCTAGTTCCCAAAGCAACCTGAACAACAAGACGTAAGATGATAGAAAAAATTTTGCTAGCTGTCTCTGGATTGGGGCATGCAGAAGAAATGCTCAAGACTTTGATAGATGTGCCATCAATCCAACGGTCAAAAGTTACAGTTTTGCACGTTGTTCCCGACCAAGTTTCTGCTGAAGCCATGACAACTAAATGGGAAGAAGGCGGCAAAATTCTCGCGAATGCGATCCAGTATTTGAACTTAGATCCCAGCAAAGTTTCTTCGATTTTAAGGCAAGGTGATCCTAAACGTGTTGTTTGCGAGGTAGCTGACGAAATCGATGCTGACTTGATTATTATGGGTTCACGTGGACTCAAGCGGTTGCAATCGATTTTATCGAATTCAGTCAGTCAGTACGTTTTCCAATTATCTTCTCGCCCCATGTTGCTGGTCAAAGATGACATTTATGTCAAAAAACTTAACCGCATTATGGTAGCGATGGATAACTCTGATGCTGCCAAAAATTGCTTGAATTTGGCTTTATTCCTCCTGCGAGATATTAAGGGAGGGGAGTTAATTCTGGCTAATATTAATACAGATTTACGCGGCAAAGAATCTGACACAACACAAATTAGTCCAGAACAAAGCCCTGTTTTAGCTGCAGCTTTTTTAGAAGCTAAAAAATATGGTGTACAAGCCCGTTGTGTCACCAGCAGTGGTAAAGCAGGTGAAGAAATTTGTCGCTTGGCAGATGAGTGGAACGTAGACTTATTATTACTCGGTTCTCCGGATCGGCGTCCTTCAATTGCCAAGAATTTGGTAGATATAGACCGACTTTTGGGAGCTTCTTTATCTGACTATGTTCGAGTTAATGCCACCTGTCCAGTATTGTTGGCAAGGACGGTAAGTTAGGTACTGCGGTTGATAAACAAAACCCCTACATTTGTTGTGTAGGGGTTTTTATTTAATGGACAAAACAGGTCTTAACTAATCTTTTTTCCCTTCGCGGCTAGCAGTTTGAATGTAAAGAATGATTAAAAAAACAGCGGGAACCAAAACGAACAAAATGCTCGCCACGAACCCCAGTTCATTAACTTGCATGGAAATAAAGCCTCTCTATAATATCCAGTCAACAACTTTAGGATACCACTATCACGGCTTCAACGAGTTATTTATTACGGGTTCAAAGTCTAAGTTAAATATCTTTTTTGACCCTTGACTTTTAACTCTTGATTATTTACCGTTAAGGCTTTGTTACCACGCTTACTGGACCATTAACTAAGGTTTGACAAGCAAGACGGCAATTTTCTGGCTTTTTCTTCAATAATCGATTTTCTACATCTGTGCGGGGCGAGAGATTTTCCATTCCTTCGACGACTTCGACAACGCAGCAGCCACACTGACCGTAGCCTCCACAATTCATCATCTTGCCAAAGAATTTATATATATCGATGTTGTTTTGCAGGGCTTTCTCCCGGAGATTCGCACCATTTGCCGCCACGACTTCTTGATTTTCTTTCACGAATGTGATGTTACCCATATCTGATACCTCGTTCACTGTAAGCCTGACTGTAAAGGCTAAGTTTTGACCTGCCTTAAGAAAATATATTACTTATTATATTATTTTCTTGCGTATTATTAAGAGTTATAAATTTTTAGCAAAGAGTATTCGCACGGGAAGCAACTCAGATTCCCGACTTCTTTAAGAAGTCGGGAATCTTGTTGTTCAGGATTGCTATATTAAGTGTTTTCACTGAAAAAACAATAAACTTTTGTAGCTATTAAGTATTCTCACTGGAGCCAAAGAAAAAAAATACGTTTACAAAGGACAAACAATGACTTCATCAATTTACTGGATTTAACGGTCTCGCATTGAACTTGCATCTTTTCAGCTTTAGGCAAAACCCTTAAATTCACCTGTGTTCGTCATTAGGGATGATTAGGAGAATGAAATGTCTAACAGCTTTTTCGCAAGTTTTTAGTTTGATTGGTCAATCCTAAGTATCTTATATTTCTAATGACTAGAGAAAAAACACTTAATGCTACTGCTAGTCTCAAAGTTAAATATGCGCGGTGTATCTATTTGGGTTTAGGAATAACCTTGGCAACCGCCATTATGCAGACTACAACAGTAATCTTTATAAATGCAGCATTTGCTGCAGATGGTGTTCTAGACGTTTCTCCTCGTCAAAAAATGAATTCTACATCTGCTACAGATGATATTCTAGACATTTCTCCACTGCAAAAGTTGACTACTAAAGCAGATCTAAGTGAAATCCCTGTTGGAGTTGTCTCATATCCCAACATGATATCAAAGGAAGATAAAGAATTTATCAAACCTAAAATCTCATCTGCTAAGCAATTTACCCCAACCAAGCGAATTGCTCAAACAGATTCTTCCGGTGTTGTTGGCGATACTTTAGGAGAGATTAATAAGTTACGCCAACAGCTTCTGATTGACCCAATTCTTATAGAAGGCAGACCTATCGGTCGAGCAGCGCCGGCTTCCAGTGCTGGGACTCCCACAGCTTATGGTGCAAGTTGGGGTCAAGCCTATGTGGGTGTTGGAGGATATTTACCTTTTGATGGGGATAATATCGATGGTTCTGCATCTGTTGGTTTTGGTTTGGGAGACGCGCTTAGATCCATAGGTGCTGAAGTCAACATCAACGTTACTAGCTTAGGCGGTCAAAATTTTGACTTTGGTGAAAGTGGAGGTATAGGTATTAAACTCCACAAATACTTTACGGATGGCACGGCAGTAGCTGTTGGCTGGTCAAATCCCGTAAAATGGGGAGAAGTCAACAATGCAAAAGATACCTTTTATGGTGTCGTGACTAAGTCATTTTATTTACAGCCAAATAACCCCAATAATCCATTGCCTTTGACTGTATCTTTGGGTCTTGGCAGTGGGAGTTTTCGTTCTAAAGGGGCTATCGAAGCAGGTGAAAATTCTGTGAATTTTTTCGGTAGTGTAGGTTTACGAGTTGCTCCTCAAGTCTCTGTAGTCAGTAGCTGGACTGGAAATAGTCTTAACGTAGGTGCTTCCTTTACTCCTTTGCGAGAAACCCCCGTAGTCTTCAATGCTATTTTCACAGACGTAACTGACAATCTTGATAAAGGTACTGGCTTAAGCTTGAGTGCAGGCTATGTTTTCCAGTTCTAACTTCTCGCTTTTATAGAAAAATTAGGAAATTTCATCCAGCAGCAATGAAGAAGCAAAAATCTCGCCTCAGTTTGGGTTTTTTACTCTTGTTTGCAGGTTATCTTATTAGCGCTACACCCTTAAAAGTCTATGCTGGTCAGAATGTTGTTAACGGAACTAGCGTAGAATCATCGACTTTCACTGGCGATACTTTTAATCGTACAAATCAGTCTGCACCTACTCAACTCGTACCTGGTACAAATGTATCAGTTGAGGTAAACGGTACAATTAGTATTCCACAGAAAGTTCAACAAAGTTTGAATAATGTGGCTACCAGGATAGTAGACCAAAGTGGCTGTGGTGACCGGATTGACAGCGGTTTTTGTGTTGAAAATCCAAGAAGTGCGATAGTCGTCATCCTAGTGCGAGGAGTTGCTGCTAGTACAGCAATTAGTAAGGTACAGACTTCTTTATCTAGTTCAGGAGTTCCTCAATCTCTAATTACAGGGCTTGTGAACAACGTAGCAGGTTTATTAAAAGGTTTTGATTATGCAGCAACGCCGGGCGTAACTGTTGCTGGATTACAACCAGTACAGTTAGTCGCTAATAATCAGCTTGCTCTAAGTGGAGAAAAATACAATCTAGATGTTAGTCAATTGGATGCCACTATTGAGACTTACAATAACATTGCTCTTACAAGCAACACAGTGCTTGTGGACAACGTAGCAGGTTTATTAGAAGGTTTTGATTCAGAAGCAACGCTAGGAACTGGATTACAACTAGTACGGCTTATTGTAGATGTTAGTCAATTGAATGCCGCTATCAAGGCTTACAATGGTATTGTTATTAAAAGCGATGCTGAAACTCTTAAAAAGCTCTCCAATAACTTGGAATTTATAGAAATCGGTCGTGTTCTCAAAGAATTAAGAGCAGCGCTTAAAGCTAGCTAGTACCGCTTTGCAGAATTCACGCATTCAAAATTTAAAATTCAAAATACCTACACCATAAGCTTTTCGTCAATCTTGTAGACGCGTAGCGGTGAGACAGCGCCCTTTGGAGGGTTTCCCGCTCTCACGGCGACTGCGAACCCGAAGGGCTTCCCTTCGGGTATGGTACTTTGATTTCCGCCAACCTGTACTAGTGAGAACTTATCTTATATAGATTTAAGCAGGGTGGACATTGTCCACCCTGCTTAATGCTGTGATATTTCCATCATGGTGGTGGACGCGATTAATCGCGTCCACCAATTTTATCTGAAACCAACCGCTGCTTGCCAAACGAAAGCCAGCAACAAGAAGAACACAGGAATGAGTGGTAGAACATCTACCAGCGGGTCGAAGATTTGGTAAGCTTCAGGTAGTTTTGCTAATAACAATGCTGCTTCCATATTTATTAAATCCACCTATCCAACACAGCTTTCACCGAAAATCAAAGAGCGGAAGCCCCTAAATTCTATTTATGGGGATGAAGCTCGACGTGCAATAAATTGCACGCCAAACTTATCCCTAAACTCCCGTTGCCGGGAAACCCTTTCGGGTAAAGTTTGCCTCGCTAATCTTTAGAGTCGGCATATCCAAACGACACTAGCTTAACTCCCATAAACTTGTTTAATCGTCTGGTTCCAGAGCTACAAACTGGCAAGCATTTGTAGGTGGGACTTTTAGCACTTTCTCTAAACGTAGTCCAGTAAAGGACTGAAGCTGGTCAGGTTGCGTTAACCACAAGCCCCCGAATTTATTCGTGGGGTTTGCACTCAACTAGGAGTTCCTGACAAGTATCGTGAACCTTGTCTACGTCCAATAGGAACGTAGTTTCCTGACATCGCTACCAGGAGTTCCTGCTTCTGAGGATGTTCCAGCCACTCGAACGAATCGAGACACTGAGTAACAATTACCTCCACAGGCAGCACCACCATAGTTCCTACGGTTGTACAAAAACATCTATCAAAAAGACTGATAAATATAATATCAGAATCTTAACATCCCTCTCATCTTTGCCCAAACAATTATAAAGAATTCCTGCTCATTGTTTAACCTGATTGCGGTGTGGGAGTCAGCCATTGGGCAAATTTTGTGGCAAATTGGTCTTCTAATATTGCTTTGCGTATATTTTGAGTAAAGCGAATGACTTCAGTAATATTGTGAATGCTTAACAAAGTGTAAGCTAAGATTTCTTGCGATCGCACCAAATGAGACAAATATGCACGGCTAAAGTTTTGACAAGTGTAGCAAGGACAAGTTTCATCTAAAGGCGTAAAATCTTCACGAAACTGTGCATTCTTTAAGTTCCACCGTTCGCCTTGCACCATCGCCGTTCCATGTCTCGCCCACCGGGTGGGAATCACGCAGTCAAATAAATCGACACCTGAAGCGATCGCGATCGCCATTTCTCGAAAGGTACCTACACCCATCAAGTAACGTGGCTTTTCTGGTGGGAGCAGGGGTGCTGTCGCTTCCACAATTTTTGCAATCAGTTCTGGCGGTTCGCCCACACTCACACCACCAATAGCATATCCGGGCAGATCCAACTGTGCTAAAGCAATAGCCGCAGAGGAGCGCAAATCGAGATGCACACCTCCCTGTACAATCCCAAACAATGCCTGGTCACTGCGTTGATGTGCCGCAATACAACGTTCTAGCCAACGGTAAGTCCTCAGCGTTGCTGCTTCCACATCTTCTCGAGTTGCTGGGTACGGCGGACACTCATCAAACGCCATGATGACATCTGCCCCTAAAATATTCTGAATCTCAATCGAGCGTTCTGGTGTTAAATTAATAATTCGACCATCATGAGGTGAGCGAAACGTGACACCCTCTTCACTGATTTTTCGCATTTCGCTTAAGCTGAAGACCTGAAACCCACCAGAGTCAGTCAGGATCGGACCATTCCAGCCCATAAATTTGTGCAGTCCTCCACCTCCAGCCACAATTGCTTCACCTGGTTGGAGGTGCAAATGATAAGTATTGCACAATATCATCTGTGCTTCCGTATCCCGCAGTTGAGCAGGAGTTAGAGTTTTGACATTTGCCAGCGTCCCCACCGGCATAAATCGTGGGGTTTCCACCGGACCATGAGGGGTAAAAAAAATCCCGGCTCTAGCTTTCGTTTGGCTACAGCTGGTCAGACGTTGAAAAGAAAATTTTGCTTTCAAGAGACAATTAACCTTTATCAAACATTCAGCAACGCTCCTCGCCTCAAAGGCAAACCCGCCCAGGCGAAAAGCTCCTCAACCTCAGCTTTTTAGCTAACTGGTTATCCTAATTTAGCTGTATAAAGACGTTTTTTACTAAAGAATGCTCAAAAGCTGATAGATGAAATGCTGATAGCTGATGGAGCTTTAGAGCAAATCTGAATTATCGTCGTCAAATTCTGCATCCCATTTTGCTGATAGTACTTGCTCCATCATCACTTCTATATCGTTGACATTCAAGCAACGTTGTTGTCGCTCTTGCAAGGGAGTTGACAGAGGAATCAGTCGCAGACACACCCCTTCTTGCACTAGGTCAAAGTAGGTTTCTTTTTGTGAAGGCTGTTTCAGTTCCAAGTAATCAAAACTGTGAACATTCAGGTAAAGAGCATGATTTGCGACTAGGGTAGAACGTTGTGGATTGGCAAATACTTCCATAACATCCCCTTCACCCTCACTCTGCAACTTACCTGCGTAAGTGTATATGTAGCGGACACGACCTAAATCCGTCAGCAATCGCCGCATATCAAGCTTATTTACAACCACACCTGTACTGATAATGCACGGGGCTGGTATCTTTGCGTTAGGTAGATGATGGCTCATAATTAAACAACTTCAAGAGGGCAGGTGAGATATAACACAGTAAAGCAGTCAAAACAACAGCTTTTTTTATCCCCTACATTTTAATCAAATATCAACTCTGTAGAGCGAATAACTCAAAAGCTGTGATAACTGGTTTTTAAGAAACAGCACTGCTAAACTGCCAGTGAACTAAATTTTGACTGCCTAACCCCAGCATAAAAGTGTTAATCCTATACAAGGTTTTAACTTTTTATACTGAGATAAGAATAACAAAATTTTTCGGATAAGTTTCTCATAAATGGAAATCTTATTTAAAGCTTTAAAAATTAATGGCTCTGTATGTCGCTCAATTGTCAGTGTTATTCCTTAATTGGCAAATACAGGAAATTGTTATTAATGTCAAAAATATGACTAATTTTTTTCAGTGGTGGAAACAACTGCTGTTAGATATAGCAGCATCTCTTATATTCTATACTAGCATTCCCCTACCTTATGTAAACGGGTTAGACTTCAGCAGAGTGGCACGGTTTGCCCCGCAAGTAGGGTTAATCATTGGGGGAATTTTAGGGCTATTTGATGTCGGCATGAATTATTTAGGTGTGCCAACGCTAACCCGTAGCGTTTTGGTGGTGTGTGTTTGGATTGCGATTACCGGTGGGCTACACTTAGATGGAGCAATGGATACTGCGGATGGATTGGCAGTGGGTGACCCAAAGCGACGACTAGAGGTGATGGCAGATAGTGCTACAGGTGCGTTTGGAGCAATGGCAGCAATTGCCTTAGTATTAATGAAAACAGCGGCATTGACAGATTTAGAGAAAAACCGTTGGTTGGTTTTGATGGTTGCTTGTGGGTGGGGACGTTGGGGTCAACAAGTGGCGATCGCCCAATATCGATACCTAAAACCTACTGGCAAAGGCGCATTTCACAAACAAGCGATTCGTTCCTACAAAGATTTGCTACCAGGGCTGTTATTGATGATGAGTTTGAGTGGTTTACAAATACTGCTAGACAAAAGTTTGTTTTTCGCCTTGGGAATGATGCTCGCTGGAAGTGCGATCGCCACTCTAACTGGTGCTTGGTTTAACCATAAATTAGGTGGACATACAGGAGATACCTACGGCGCAGTCGTTGAGTGGACAGAAGCTTTATTTCTTTGTGTACTAACCACTTTGGAAAATCATGAATTGTAAATCAGAAAAAAGTTTCGTAATTCATAATTTACAATTCATAATTTCATCGAAAATTTGGGTTTGAAACCCCGTCATGCGCGCGAAGCGAAGGACGGCTTTACAAAATCTAGTAAGTCACAATCAGACCGTTTGAGCGGCGCAGTAGTTGAATCTTACTAGATGCTATCTGTCCTAATCGTTTCCAATTAGCATCGCGCTCCAGATATTTGTTTCTCGGTGTCGCCACTGACGTAGCCGATACCCTTGGGAGATTGAACTAAATCGCCCTTTCTAAATCCATGGCGGGTAACAGTGCCGCCATACTTGCGCCTTACTCCACCCTTGGCAAACACCATTAGATGAAGCTGACGACGGCTAACCGGAGGACGCCGGATCACTGCAAAGGGCGCAGGCGTTACAGTCACGTTGCCTCGCCATCCCATCGAATGAGTCGAGGTAATGCCGTACTGAATGAACGCGCTACAGGCTAGAGCAACACCATCAACGGCATGGGTTGCGGGTATGGCGTCCCCTTTTGAATGTTTCTGTTTTTGTAGCCCTAATTGTTGCCGGATCTGCGCAGTTTGCCAGCCCTCGACTTCTCGCACTTCGCAGTACTCAGCAAAGTTTTCTATCTGCCAGTACTGCCCAACCATCACCGGACTAAAAGCTTTATCGCCTCGCGCCTTGACAATCTCGTAAGCGATGGTGGTGATTGGGTAGATCAAAGACAATTCGTCAACGATCCTTAATTCAAGCTCTCGATTGGCTCGAATGCTGGGCGGCAGCTTGCTTCCTCGCCGATTATCAAACCTGGCTTGGCGATGAGCGCGTTGATTGTAAGGCAGTTTACTTAACTGCCTGTAGCCGTGTCACCTTAAGTTTAAAAGCTCCAACGCCAGTTTCTCCAAAAGACCGAACGCGAATGACGTAATTACCTGTTTCTGTGATTCGGGTAAAAAGTAGAGAATTGCTGGTACCATCAGGACCATCGTCATTTTCCGCCAATGTTGTTCCATTGGGTCCCAGCAGTGTGATGATACAGTCAAAACTGTCAGACACCAGATCAACTGCCAGATTATCGCCCTTATTCAACTTCACCATGTAATCACGGGCAAATCCACCTTGACCTGTGGGAATGTCTTTGTCAGAGAGTGTATCACTAATTTCATTACCGACAGGTATAGAAAGTGGATTATAAAATTTATTGGCTTGAGCAAATGCTGCTGTTGTACCTATACCAATTGCTAGTAACGTGGCAGGAATGATTGTGACTTGTTTCAATCCCACCGCCAAACCCTTATTTATCATTCCAAAGACTATTCCCACAAAAACAGAGTAATCTGGTTAATTATAGTTTTCTTAAGCAGAATTTGCCTATGCAGGGAGACGGTAGGGGGTAAGAATTCACGCCACATTCAAAAAAATCATACTTACATAGTAACTTACTTATCACGATAGGGCTTTGCGCCCCTACACCTTTAAGGTAATAGCACATGCTGCTAACCCTAAAACTTTCATTCCAGCTTGATTAAGTGTTTGCATAGCAGACATAGCAGTCGCACCCGTTGTGTAAATGTCATCAACCAAAAGCACCGGAACTTCTGGACGGCGGCGAAAATCTTTGCCTATTCCAAAAGCTTCAGTTAAATTTTTGGCTCGCTTAGAGGCTGATAAAGAATATTGCGCTTCAGTCGCTCGCACCCTTTGCAAACCATTTTGTTTCAATTTTAATCCAGTTGTTTCGCAAAAACTTTGGGCTATCAATGCAGCTTGGTTATATCCCCGGTCTTTTTGCTTATTAGCGTGGAGTGGAATAGGAACAACCACAATCTTCTCGTAAACGGGCGTATGCAATAGCCATGCTTCTCCTAAGGATTGACCCAAAGGACGGGCAATTTGGGGTTGATTTTCGTATTTCATTGCAGCGATCGCCCGTTTGAGGATACCGCTATACGCCCCCCAAGCAAACACTGGTAGGGGGTCTTTCCACAGATATTTGGGGTCTTTTAGGTGACATTTTTGCAACTGTCTGCTACAGTTTTGACACAAATCCTGGGAGGTCGGACGTTGGCAAAGGGGGCAGTTGGATTGTAGAAAAAGGTTGAGTAAACCTTTAAAATTTTGAGTCCAGTTTTTCATTTCAGGTCAATGACTACCTTCTACTTTACCGATACTTTGTATAAAACAGGATAATGTAAAAATCGTATTAAATAATTTCTATCTTGCGTAAAATCGCTGAGTGAACGCGAAAGATAACTCAAGCCATATTTTGTTTCGTATGGCTTCAATTAGGTTCTAGAAACCCTGTTTAAAGCAGCACATATTGTTGCAACAGACTTATAGCATAAATTGACTCAGAATTTTGGCAAAAAACCAGAAAAACAGAAAAACAAATGAGCCATGCTAGAAAAAATAGCCATAGCAGCTTGCCTGAGTTAGAGGAGTCGAAAGACACCCAAAAGGCAAGTAGGAGAAGGGATCATTCTGCTTTCCCTTTTATCCATCTGCTATCAAGACTTTTAGAAGTAACACAAATCATTGCCATGTGGGCAGGCGGGATGCTAAGAGGACGCAATTACCTAGCATCCAAATTGTCTTGGAGCACGAAAATAAAAAGGGGCACGACAATTGCTGCACTAGTGATGGCTGCAATTTTAGCCGGACATAGTGTATCGGCGCAGGTCAATGGGCCGCTTCCCTTGTCGCAGATAGAGGTTCCAAAACCAAAGAATTTAGGAGATTTCGTAAAGGACGAAAAGGCTGCGATCGCCCTAGGAAAATCTCTTTTCTGGGATATGCAGCTTGGCAGCGATGGCATCCAGTCCTGTGCCAGCTGTCACTTTCATGCCGGAGTTGACAACAGATCCAAGAACCAGATCAGCCCAGGTCTTTTGGATACGGCTTTCACTACGGGAGGCAGTCCGAACTACCAGTTGACGGCAGCAGATTACCCATTCCATAAGCTGGCAGACCCAAATAACATTTCATCGACCGTTGTGTCGGACAGTAATGACGTCACCGGCTCTCAAGGGGTCTTTAGGTCAGAATTCGTTGACGTCAATCCTGGCAGTGACAAGGACAAAGTGACGCCTTTGAAGGATGATGTCTTCAATGTCAAAGGCACGAACGTACGTCGGGTAACGCCCCGCAATTCACCGTCGGTGATCAACGCAGTGTTCAACTTTCGTAACTTCTGGGACGGACTGGCTCAGAACACCTTCAACGGGGTGAATCCCTTAGGGTTGAGAGACCCGAATGCTTTTGTTTTGAAAGCAACCACCCAGAGGCGGCTGGAAGATGTGCAAGTTAGTCTCAATAATTCCTCTCTAGCTTCACAGGCGGTGGGACCGCCGCTTAATGCCTTCGAGACGGCATTTGAAAACACCAGTATCATCTCACCGTTTAGGGTTGAGGAGTCCGAAGCAAACGATACGGTTAGCGTGACCAACGCCCAAGGTCAGGCGGTTGAGAATAACCCTGATTCGCAGGCGTCCCAAAACAGTCAAAGCACTACCGACAGCACTGACTCCTCAGGGCAACAACTTTCGCCATCAAGTCCCACGCCTTTGAAAAGGTTTGGTAGAAAACTCGGTAAGAAGCTACTTGCCTTGCAGCCCCTTGCCAAGCAGATTGTGGCTTATGATGACAGCGTTTTAGGTCCTTTAAGCAGATCGTCTGCCAATTCGCCCAGACAAGGTCTGAGAAAGTCCTACGAGGCGTTGATCCGGGACGCCTTCAAACCGGAGTGGTGGCGATCAAATGTGGTCATCCGAGTTGATCCAAAAACCGGCGAGCGAACCTTCCTCCGTAAGCCGAAGCGCCGCTTGAGCACTATCGAATACACGCAGATGGAGTACAACTTCTCGCTGTTCTTTGGGTTGGCAGTTCAGGCGTACGAATCAACATTGGTGTCTGATGATACACCTTTTGACCAGTTCTTAGCCAAGAAGCCTAACGCCCTGACTGACCAGCAACAGCAGGGGTGGACCATTTTCCAGAATAGTGGGTGTATTGGCTGCCACGCAGGATCGGAATTGACCGCCGCTTCAGTAAGTACCGTAACTCAAAGGGGACGAATCTCACGTGCGCCTGTGCAGGCTGGTGGGCTCGCCGAAGACACTGGCTTCTTCAGCATTGGTGTCAGACCCTCCAGCGAAGACCCCGGTTTGGGTGGTCTTGATAGGAATGATAAAGATGAGTCAGGAAATCCGTTGGGCAATCCGCTCTCCGAGGTACGGCTGGCTCAGCAAGGGAAATTTAAAGATCTCCTCGGCGAAGACCCCCCTACGCTCAATCCCCCGCTAAGTCCCAGTGAAACGGTGGTTGCAGACGGAGCCTTCAAGGCACCCGGACTTCGCAATGTCGAACTCACTGCCCCCTACTTCCATAACGGTGGTCAGGCGACGCTGGAGCAAGTGGTTGATTTTTACAGTCGGGGCGGGGACTTTGGCGGTTTGCGAGTGCTGAACCTGGAACCAAAGGATAAACAGGCGCTGGTTGCCTTTTTGAAAGGGTTGACTGATGAACGAGTCCGCTATCAAAAAGCGCCCTTCGACCACCCGGAACTGTTCGTTCCTAACGGACATCCAGGAGACCAAAACTCCGTCACCATCGACCCCAACGTCAAAACCAATGACGACACCACGCAAGCGACGGATGCTCTGTTGAAAATCCCCGCTGTTGGTCGTAACGGTGGCAATCCTCTGCCGAACTTCCTCGCAACCTCTTAAATAACAGGGATCAATCCTACCTCTAAGATTGACCTTGAATCGTGTTAACTGATGAAAAGCCTGGGAAACCAGGCTTTTTTAATAGAGCAAAATTAAAGAACTTTGACATACACTCTATCGCAACGAGCTGTTTCTACGCCTGTTGCTTTTTGATATCCGTTGCTTTCATACAGCTTGACTGCTTCGGTCAAAACACTGGCGGTTTCAATCCAAATTTGCTGAAAACCACGGGATGCGATCGCCTCTGGCGCTGCGCTCCGCGCAATCGCTGCTTCTAACTGTTGTAGCAAATATTTCCCCAATCCTAAACCTCTCACGCTGGGTAAAAGATACATTTTGCGTATTTCTACGGCTTTTTCCCCTCGTGTGATCGGGTAGTATGCCCCAGTACCCACAAGTTGGTTTTGGTATTCGATTACCCAAAACTCTCCCCCAGTTGCTAAGTAGTATTCTTCCACTTGCAGCACATCTCGGTCTGCTCCTTGTGGCTCCCAACCCAAACCGTATTCTGATAATACAGACCGGATAATTTCAGCCGCAGGAGCGCGATCGCGCTCTTCCCAGTTACGAATCAAAAAATCCTTATAGTAACTTTTCATTTGCAATAACAGTATTAAAAGCTCTAGACAAAGAACTCCATCCCCTCATAGGGATTTTCCTTTGCTGTCTTAATTCGTGTTGCCAAATCGGAAGCGTGAATCTCTAGTTTATGATGATTCGGGTCAGTAAAGTAAACAGATGCACCTTCACTGGTATTTTCCTGCCAAATTTTGGCTTGTGAGTTTCTAATCCGGTCACTGATTTTTGCAAAATCTTGTTCACAAACCGTGAAAGCAATATGGGTATACTCTTTGAGGGGAGCATCTCTGGTGTTTTCATCCTCAAAGATGCAAAACCACAAATCCCCCGCAAGAAAGTAAGCGCCTTTTTTCCATTTTGCTATCGGTTGAAAGCCTAAAACTTCTTGGTAAAACTGGAAAGATTCTTCCAAGTTTTTGACAGATAGATTGATATGATTAATACCAGTAATCATCAAGCTGTCTCTCTCCTGGTACTTTTAGCTGTGGATACGGGGTTCTGGGTGCAAACTTGCTAACAAGTCACTTTCGGCAACTGCCAACTCATCCAGTCGTTGCATAACAATTTCACGGTCAAAGTAAGTATCAGCCAGAACCCAGTATGTACCATAGTGCCGCGCTTCAGATGCCATCAAGCTGTGATAAAATTTCGCTAATTCTGGCTCAGGGCAGTGAATTGCTAACAATCCCAAGCGTTCGTGACTGCGAGCTTCAATTAAACCGGTGACGAGCAAAGAATCTAAAAACCGCTCTGGTTCTTTGGGGCGAACTTGTGCTTTCAAACCAGCACCGTAAGGAGGCGGCTGTAAATTAGCAAGGGGGATATTCCGGCGTTCCAGCCATTGATTGACCAGTTCAAAGTGTTCTAGTTCTTCGCGGGCGATTTTGGTGAGTTCCCGCACCATTTTGGCATTAGAAGGGTAGCGAAACATAAAGTTTAACGCTGCACTAGCTGCTTTGCGCTCGCAGTGGGAGTGGTCGAGGAGAATGGTGTCTAAGTTAGATATTGCTTGTTCCACCCAAGCGGAACTCGTGGGTTGTTTCAGGGCGTTAATCGTCGGTAACTGAGATGAAAGCACGGGTTTTGGGTTATAAAACTCTACATTTTAAATGTAATCTTGGGCTGCATCAATAGGCATTTTTTAGATGTATAACCCAAGATGAGCAGGCTGGCTCTTTTTACGAACATTATGAATTTATTCGTTTCCCAGATTTCCCTTACGCGATTGTTTCTACCAATGACGGCGAGCGCCAAAATTTTTGAGTAAATTAAGGAATAGTTGCATTCCTTGATGAAGTAAGAAATACGACTTATAAAAGTATAAGCTCGCGCCATATCACGAAGCGCGATTGGCGCAAAACTATGTTACTGAAAGAACCTAATATGTCGCAATATTTCAAAGCCGCAATTTTTGACATGGATGGTCTGCTTTTTGACACAGAAAGAATTGCTCGCTGGGCTTGGAAGAAAGCTCTAGAAAATCATGGCTATGAGATGAGTGACGATTTATTCAACGACTTATACAAAAAGTTTGTCGGTCGAGACTTGTCATGGCGGAAAAAAGTTTTAAAAAGAAGATATGGCGAAAGCTTTCCTTTTGAGTCTGTTACAGCCCAACGCATTGAACTCGGAGATGATCGAGAAATGCAACAAGGTCTTCCTATAAAACCAGGTGCATTAGAATTATTAAATCAGTTAAGTACGCTTGGAGTCATTCTTGGCTTGGCAACTGGGACATCTTTAGTCAGAACAATCCGACGTTTGACCAGCGCTGGTATTTATCAAAATTTTGCAACAATTGTCACAAGCGAAGATGTCGCCCAAGGTAAGCCTGCTCCTGATATTTTTCTAGAAGTCAGTCGCAGAATTGGTGTTGCTCCTCAAGAATGTGTGGTTTTTGAGGACTCATATGTCGGTGTCCAAGGAGCCTCATCGGCTGGGATGTGTACTATTATGGTTCCTGATCTAGAACAGCCATCTGCTCAAATAAAAAGTTTGGCTTACAAAGTGTTGAACTCTTTAGAGCAAGCAAGTGAATTATTAGAGGAATTGTTTGGGTTCGGATCTGTTAACAAACTGGTTTAAGCCGTCATAAAAGGCTTGTAATTATAAAGCCAATCTAGAAACTCCTCACCAGTCGGCGTTTGTGACTGCTCCTGCGTCTGCCTAGAAAATGTTTCGCTGTCGGTTTCATAGCTGCGCATATCCGCCAATGCACTGCGGGTTTGGATAATTTGTGTGCGATCAATGCGGCGCTTCTCGTAGCTACTAAGAGCTTCTTCAATGCTAGATGATTGGGAAAAGCATTGGGCAAGTTCGTATGCATCTTCAAAAGTGGTACTAGCACCCTGTCCAATCGAAGTTGCCATTGGATGAGCAGCATCTCCTAAGAGTGTTACCCTGCCTTTACTCCAGTGGGCTAATGGTGGGCGATCGCAAATAGGTCCCTCCAAGATTTGCTCAGCTTCTGTTGCGTCTACGAGTCCTCGCAAAGATTCTTCCCACTCAGCAACTTCATTAAGAACGCGAGACTTAGCAAGAGTCGCACTGTCGGAAACAGAGAAATCTGACGATAACTTACGAATAGCCCAAAAGATATATCCGTCACCTACATTAAGAAGGCGCATTATCTGTTTATTTCCTTTTATAGAAATGATTTCATCAGGCTTAAGTAGCTCGTAGTTATATTTGATGACAGCCCGCCAAATCATACTTCCCACATAATGAGGCTTCCCATCCCCAATTAACTTTTCTCTGACAACCGAGTTTAAACCATCGGCTCCAACCAGTAAATCTGCATATACCTTTTTTCCATTTTCAAAGTATATTTCCACACCGTTATCATTCTGTTCAAAGCCGACGCAGCGATGATTGAGGTGGATGATTTCGGGTGGTAGTTTTGATGCAAGGATTTGTTGCAAACGCCACCACCAAATCGTTAGAAATGGCTGTCCGTATTTCTCTAAATACCTGCTTCTTATTGGGTTAATCGCGATTGTTTCTCCTGTCATTTTTTTGAAAATTCCCTGACGAACGTCGCAGCCCGAACGTTTAAGGTCTTCAACTATGCTTTGTTCAATGACAGCAAGGCAGTTTAAGCCGTTTGGAGCAATAGTGAGACCAGCGCCTGCAGGACGAAATTCTTGTGCTTTTTCGTAAACGTGAATGTCGAACCCTTGCTTTCGCAGTGCTATAGCAGTAGCTAGACCACCAAGTCCAGCACCGACAATGGCAACTTTTTCGATGATAGGTTTCGATAATTTCTCAATTTGTGTTTTCATAAAATCAGATTCAAATCTCCAAATTCGTGCCACAAGTAACCTCGCTGCACAGCATCCTCGTAAGCTTGCTTAATCTTCTGTGCTGCAAGAAACGCAGTCAGCAAGTCGAGGTGGCTGGCTTCTGGTTCATGCAAGCCAGTTAGCAAACCATCCACTGTTTTAAGTTTATGCTCAGCAGTAATATGTAATCGCGTGTAGCCATGTTGAGGTTGTACTTTCCCATTCGCATCTGCAACCGATTCCAAAGCGCGGACTACGGTAGTACCAACGGCAATGACTCGTCCTCCTTCCTTATGGGTGTGGTTAATCTTCTGTGCCGCTGCTTCACTGATATAATATTCTTCTTCTGAGGCGAGATGCTGTGCGTCCAGTTCATCATCCATATAAGAAGATAAACCCGTATGTAGTACGATGTGTGCTGTTTCCACCCCACGGCGCTTTAAATTAAAAAGTAGCTTCCACGTAAAAGCTCGTCCTGCTGATGGCATCTCTGCGGAACCCGGTTCTTTGGCGTAGACAGTTTGATAGTAGTCTAAATCCCAAGGTGCTGAAACATATTCATAACGAATCGGACGCCCTAGGCGATAGAGTGTGTCCATCAACTCAGTTCTTGATTTTGAGAAGCGGATTTTCCATAGTTGCGGAATATGAGTGTCGCGATTCTCTACAGTAGCAGTTAACCCTCGACCAAAGTCAATCTGCGTCCCTGTTTGCAAGCTACAGGTGGGTAGTTGCTGGCATAAAGGTAAAGCAAGCCAAGAATCATCCGCAAGATGCTGCGCTAAGCGGATTTCCATACATTGTCCTTTCGGTATCTCACAGCCATCAAGAGAAGCCGGAAGGGTACGACTGGTATTAAAGACTAATAAATCACCAGGGCGCAGGAATTCACCAATGCTATTGAAATAGGTATGTTCGACTCTATAGTCATTACGGTTAATGACCATCAATCGCACTTGATCACGGGCAATTCCCCTGCGCTCTGGTGGTTCTTTTGCGGAAAGCTCCGCCGGAAGTGTAAAAGTAAAGGGTTTTGTTAACATATAACATCTACCAACAGTATTGTTGTATGAATCATTACTTTTTGAAAGTAGTACTTTTGATTATGAAAAACACTTCTTTCGATAGATGACTCATGAGTATTACTAATTTTGTTGTAGTAAGCGCTTAAGCGCTCACTACTTACTTGTTACCGATTTAAACGAGCGCTGGTTCTTCTGTTTGCTGACCCCAATTTTCTTCCTGAGCTTGAAATCTTTGCCCGTTGACGTGGCGTGATTCATCCGAAGCTAAGTAAATGAACACTTCAGTCACATCTGCTGGATTTGCCCATTGGGTGGGATCTTCCTCTGGTTCTGCTGCACGGTGCATGGCGGTATTCATATCACCTGGATCTACCCAATTGACGCGCACACCGCTGTCTTCAAGTTCCGCCGCCCATGTCTGGGACATTCCTTCAATACCGAATTTCGAGATGCCATAAGCGCCCCAACCAGGGTAACCATTTACCCCTGCATCACTTGTGACGTTGATAATGGAACCGCCATTTTCAATCATCGCTGGTAATGCCTTTTTAATGAGTAAAAATGGGGCAATTAAATTGGTGTTGATAACGTTACGGAAATCCTCAAGCGGGTAGTCGAGTAAGTAAGGCATGGGAGAGGGACCAATGCTCGATGCATTATTCACTAAAATGTCGAGATGACTGTTGAATTCGCATAAAGTTGTCGCAACAACACGCTCGATATCTTCGTGCTTAGTTAAATCAGCGCCAATGATGAGAACTTGTGTTTTGGGTGCGATTTCCTGGATATCTTTACGCACTTGATTCAGCCACTCAACATTACGCGCCACAATCGATATTCCTGCTGCTCCTTCACGAGCAAAATCAATTGCGAGTTGCCTTCCTAATCCTTGTGATGCCCCCGTGATTAAGGCATACTTTCCTTGTAATCTATTCATTTTCTACTCCTTTATATTACCAGTCAATTGGTTGGCGATCGCGGAAGAATCCACCCGTTGCACCTTCATCAGGAAGAGTTGCCAGCCAGACAATCGTATCGACTCCTTGCTCTGGTGTGCGGGGTGCGTTTGGACCACCCATATCGGTTTTCACCCAACCTGGACAAACGGAATTCACTAATATATTTTTGCCTTGTAATTCGTTCGCAAGAATCCGCGTTAAGGCATTCAAAGCGGTTTTGGAAATGCGATACGTAGGAACACCGCTTCCCATATCAGTCAGTTGTGCCGCGCCAGAAGAAACATTCACTATCCGTCCATAATTTTGTTTCTGCATCAACCCAATCAACGCTTGAGTCACTCGCAAAACACCGTAAACATTTGTTTCCATCGTTTGCCGCAAAGTGTCAATTTTGGCATCAAACACACTGTTTCCACCTGTTTGAGAATCGATGTAGATGGCTGCGTTATTTACTAAGACATCGAGTTTGCCAAACTGCTCACGAATAAATTCAGCTAATTTCTGGCTGCTTTCATCATTAGTGACATCAAGGGGATGAAAAATGACATTCAAACCTTCAGCTTGTAACTTTTCGGCAGCAGCTTTGCCTTTTGCTTCATCTCGGCTGGTGAGAACCACCTGATATCCTTTCTTAGCCAACTGACGAGAAGCTTCAAATCCCAAACCGCGATTTGCACCAGTTACTACAGCTACTTTCTGTGTTGTAGTCATTGTTTATTCTCCTATTGGGTAATAGTAGTAGGCACTTCAGCGCCCACCACAAGCCATTATTTCAGTGCGTACTCTGAGTTATATTCAACCAACTCCATCTCATTACCATCAGGATCATTGACATAAATTCTGTGCTTAGTTTCAGGAGCTGTCATTGTGTAATATTCAATGTTCTCAGCATCAAGCAATTTTTTCATGGCTTCGCCGTCTTTAATCACAAAGCCAACATGATTTATGCCAATACTTTCGTAGGGCGTATGCACGCGCTCTTGGTTACTTTCATCGTTGAGAGCTAGATAAAATTGGTTATTTCCCAAATGCATCCAGCGTCTACCCTCGAATACTCCTTCGGCGCGTACATACCAATCAGGAAATAGGGTTTGATAAAACTTCTTTGTTGCTTCAATATCTTTGCAAGAAACGTTTATGTGTTCAAAGCGAATCAAGTCCATTGTTTTGCTCCTTTTGGTTTTCATATTTCTCGTTGCCTGGCTCTGCGAGGGAATGGTTATTGTTTCTCGTTCCCTGCCTCTGTTTCTCGTTCCCTGCCTCTGCCAGGGAATGATTATTGTTGGAGGCTCTGCCTTTCCTCAAAAGACAGTCAAAAAACTTATGGACAAAAAACTTATGGAAAATGTGAGGCGGAGCCTCAGGGAATCCGTTACCAGGCTGAGCCTGGGAACGAGAAGTACCAGGAATTATCCTAAAGCAATATCCAAAAACATCATGACGACAAAGCCAAACATCACACCAATAGTTCCTTCTTTTTCTAAACCTTTACGATGAGATTCCGGGATAATTTCATCACAGATGACAAACAACATTGCTCCCGCTGCAAATGCCATTGCCCAAGGCAATATGAAATTAGCAATACTCACCACACCAGCACCAATCACACCGCCAATTGGTTCGACTAAACCCGTCAGCAGCGAAATCCACAAAGCATAACCTCGTGAATATTTCTCACCTACCAAAGCTAATGCTACGACTAAACCTTCAGGAATATTTTGCAAACCAATACCCAAAGCAACGGGAATTCCATCGCTAATATTATTATTGCCAAAATTTACTCCCACAGCTAATCCTTCGGGGAAGTTGTGAATGGTAATTGCGGCAATAAATAGCCAAATTCGTTTTAGATTACTGCCACGAACGCTTTCTTCCTGCTTGAAAAAGTGTTCGTGCGGCAATAACTTATGTGCCAGTTGCAGAAATACTCCCCCAAGCAAAATACCGATGACGATAATTAAGGCTGCAATGACTTTGGAGTAACCTTGGGCTACAGCTGCTTCCGTACCAGGCACAACTAACGAAAACGATGTCGCCGCTAACATCACTCCCCCACCAAACCCCAGCATGATTCCCTGCACACGCTGCGTGAGATTTATTGGCAGTAAAATCGGCAAGGCACCGAGAACTGTGGCAAGTCCTGCACCTAAACTAGCAACTGCACCGATAACAAGGCTTTGCATACTTGGGGTTCTTCATTTAATCTTCCTGATTTAAATCATAGTCGGTATGATTATGAGTTGCCAACTAATTCGCAAAAAAATCGCTGACATTTTGTCTGCCTGCGATTATCCGATAAGTGTTACGGTAGTGCAAAAATTTCAGAAAGTATTGACAAATCTAGCTTTGTGCGTCTTACAAGGGATAAGAAGAAGAAGCCACTTCCTCGTTCAAGCCGCAGACCATGTTGTTGTTGTCAGTTGGGTTGTAAGCCATCAACTCAGCGACTTGCGCTTTGTTAAGTCTACTAACGTAGACGCGCCTTGTGGTTTGGTCAACCTGAGCTTCACTATATGGTAGTAGTACCTGCTTACCAGTCATTTCGTCATTGAGTGAGACAACCAAGTACTGGGAATGTCCGGCTTCATCGACTAAGATTTCCACCACTTGCCCCGCCTTTTCCTCTTGAGCAGTGTAGACCTCAAACTGCATGAGTTCATGCTCTCTAAAAGAGCGACGGGAACTCGCTTCAAAGTCTTCGATTCTTGAAAGCGTCATAGTTTTCTCCTGTTTTGTATCTAGTTTTTTGTAGTGTGATGTCTTGTCAGCGACTAGTAAGACCGCGTGCCCACCTTAATGGGATCACTGACTACGGCTCTACTTTTGGGGGTCGTTGGCTAGGTAATTAAACTCTCCTCACATTTGAAAACTCTCTGCCAATTCATCCTTTGGGCAAATAGTTAGTTCCTTTGGCTTGCACCATTGAATCTGAACACTAATTCCTTGTGCTCCTTCGTTTAGGAGATCCTCAATGTAACCATCTTGGTCAACAATAGCTTGCTGAGCACTCTCGAAAGGTCCAAAGTAGTAGGTACAGCAGGGCTCAGAGGAGACAATTTGTACCCACCAGCCCTTTTCCATTGGCTCCTTTTCAAGGATTTCTGCTAAATTCATGCCAGTTTCCTGCAATTATCTTGATTGGACTACCTACATTCACCTAAGGGATGAAATCAAGGCTCAAAGCTGAGAATTGAGATGTCAACCAAACAGTAAGAAGAGGCATTGCTAAGCTAAACCTCTTCAAGAATGTGGTGGTTAAACTCTGGGGAGTTTTTTTAGAGAATATGCACAATATTCTGGCGAATCAAAGTTTTTCTATTCGGCAAAGATTAAAAACTTATTCTTTAGACTATAGAAAGTAGCAGTCAAATTCAGTAGGTGATTTACCCAATATAAGTAGGTAGATACCCGCTTTTAGAGAAATGTAAACTTATGGCAAATCAAAAGGCACCTCCTCACTATATGGATAGTAGGTTAAAAGATACTTTACAAGCGCAGCTCAACCAATCGCTTCGCTTTACAGGCTGCATGGGTTCTAGAAACTTGATTTATTTGAGTAATTTATTATTTGGAAGTCCCTTAGCCAGAGCGATTGCTGGTTGTACCGCAGTGCCAGAATGCAATCGCAAAACTTTTCCGTCTACTGAAGGTGGATTGTTAACAATAGTTTCATTCGTAGACTTCAAGCTTAGCTCATATGTAAACTGTAAACTTGTGTGAATAGGCTGCGTCCTTGTTATAGGTGACTTTGATGCAACTGCAAAAGACTAGGCGCTACCGAGGAGTCATCCTAACTACACAGGGGTGGGGCAAGTTTCAAGCTGCCAAAATCCAAGCTGAGTTCAACGAGAATGCCGGGGATCGCTTCACACTGGAAGAACTCAGTGAGCGCATGGGCTTGTCCTTAAATACGATCGCCAAAGTGCTGGGACACTCAGATCCCGTAGACAAGCAATCGTTGCAATGGGCATTCCGAGCCTTTGGCTTAGAGTTAAGCAGGAATGATTATTCTCGAGCCAGTGCTGCTATTGAGGAAGCAGAAGTAATCGTCCAAGCAGAGCAGCCCCAGCCAAATTGGGGTAGTGCCATCGATACCTCTACCTTCTGTGGACGTAGTGAAGAACTGGTGCGCCTCAAGCAGTGGGTGTTGGAGGAACAGTGCCGCCTCGTCCTGCTGCTGGGCATTGGTGGGATTGGCAAAAGCACCTTGGCAGCCAAACTGGTACAGCAAATTCAAAGCGAGTTTGAGGTGGTGGTGTGGCGATCGCTGCAAAATGCCCCGCCGTTGGAAGAGTGGTTAGAAGGTGTGCTGCCTGTTTTGCTGCGGGCGCAGGGAGAGGACATCGCTGTGCCAAGTAGCTTGTCGGGGAAAGTGCTGAAGCTGATGGAGGGTTTACGCTCCTGCCGCTGTTTGCTGATTCTGGACAATGCCGAGACTATCCTGAGTGCAGGGCAAACCGGACAGTATCGAGCGGGCTATGAGGGATACGGTCAACTGTTCAGGGATATTGGAGAGGTATCCCATCAAAGTTGCTTACTGCTCACCAGCCGCGAAAAGCCCAGAGAAATTGTGCCACTAGAAGGTGAGAAACTTTCGGTGCGATCGCTGCTGCTCAAGGGACTGAACCCAGAAGCAGGACGAGAACTGTTTCGGTACAAAGGGACATTTGCGGGTACGGAATCCCAATGGGAGAGATTAGTTGCACATTATAGTGGCAACCCGCTGGCGCTAAAGCTGGTGGCAGCTGCGACTCAAGAACTGTTTAATGGCAGAATTGCCGAAGTATTGAACTATGTCGAGCAGGGGTTAGCCGTTTTTGACGACATTCGAGACTTGCTCCAGCGACAATTTGATCGCTTGTCTCTTATTGAGCAGGAAATGATCTTTTGGTTAGCTGTCAACCGGGAACCGATCTCGCTTTTTGAGTTGAGTGAGGATGTTGTCACCACTACTTCTAAGCGCAAACTACCGGACGCGATTCGGTCTTTGTTGCGGCGATGTCTAATCGATAAGGCTACGCCTACGCTGATTGAAAAGGAGGGTGAGCGCTTTTTTCTACAGCCTGTGGTGCTGGAGTATGCGACCGATCAGTTCGTTGAGTGCGTCTCTAGGGAAATTGTCACGCAAACGCCAGATCGACTCAGAACGCATGCGCTGATCAAAGCACAAGCAAAAGATTACGTCCGCCAGATGCAGAAACGGCTGATTATTGAGGTGCTCGCCGAACAGTTGCTGATCCACTTTGGCAACCCTCAAGCCCTTCAACAGCAGTTGAAAGCCATGCTGGAGCGGCAACAGCAGCAAGCGCCGCGATCGCCAAACTATATTGCGGGCAATCTCCTCAACCTGCTGGTGCATCTGCAGGCTGATTTGCGAGGCTGTGACTTTTCAGCGCTAACCGTGTGGCAAGCCGACTTGCGGCAGGTCAACCTGGCAGGGGTCAATTTTCGCAACGCTGATTTGGCAACATCTGTGTTTACTGAAACTTTAGGTGGTATTATTTCATTAGCTTTTACCCCGGATGGCGAACGATTGGCAACGGGCGATGCAGATGGAAAGATCCGCTTGTGGCGAGTGGCGGATGGAAAGCAGCTTTTGACGATTCAAGGACATGGGAGTTGGGTCTGGTCGATCGGCTTTAGCCCTGATGGGCAGACGCTTGCTAGTGGCAGCGAGGACTCTGCCATTTGCTTGTGGGATGCTACGTCTGGTCAGTGCCTTAAAACCTTACAGGGACAGACGAATGGAGTACGCTCTGTCAGCTTTAGTCCCGATGGGCAGACGCTTGCCAGTAGCAGCGAGGACTCTACCATTTGCTTGTGGGATGTTGCGTCTGGTCAGTGTCTTAAAACTTTACAGGAGAATACTCAGCGAGCTTTGACGATCAGCTTCAGTCCGGATGGTCAAACTCTCGTGACTGGCGGTGATGATGCTGCTATTCGGCTGTGGAACGTGCAAAATGGTCAGTGTCTCAATGTGTTGCACGGTCATACGGGTTGGATTTGGTCAGTCAGCTTCAGCCCGGATGGTCAGCAGATCGCGAGCTGCGGTGATGATGCTGCCATTCGCCTGTGGAACGTGCAAAATGGTCAATGCCTCAATGTGTTGCACGGTCATACAGACAGCATCCAGTCTGTCTGCTTCAGTCCCGTTGGCGTTAGCCTGCCGTCAGGCATTGGTCAGCAGATCGCGAGCTGCGGTGATGATGCTACCATTCGCCTGTGGAACGTGCAAAACGGTCAGTGCCTTAACGTGTTGCACGGTCATAGAGGTCGCATCCGCTCAGTCAGCTTTAGCCCCGATGGTCAGATCCTGGCTAGTGGTAGCAATGATTTCTCCATCCGTCTGTGGGATGCGCAAAACGGTTGGTGCCTCAAAGTCCTACAGGGAAATTCGTGTGGCATCCACTCGATTAGCTTCAACCCGGATGGTCAGACTTTGGTCAGTGGCGGAGAGGATGCTGCCATTCGCCTATGGGATGTGCACAACGGTCAGTGCCTCAACACGCTGCACGGTCATACCCGTTGGATATATTCAGTCAACTTCAGTCCCGATGGTCAGTTTTTGGTGAGTGGCAGCACCGAGCGAACTGTAGGGTTGTGGAATGTGCAAGAGGGTCGGTGTCTGAGAATATTGCACGGTCATACGGGTTGGGTCTGGTCAGTCAGCTTTAACCCTAATGGTCAGACTTTGGCGAGCGGCAGTCAAGATACCACCGTGCGGTTGTGGAATGTGCAAGACGGTGAGTGCCTCAAGGTGTTGCATGGTCATACGGGTTGGGTTCACTCTGTTAGCTTCAGTTCCGATGGTCAGACTTTGGTGAGTGGCAGTGATGACCGAACCATGCGGTTGTGGAATGTGCAAGACGGTGAGTGCTTCAAGGTGTTGTATGCTCCCAGAGGCATCTGCTCCGTTCGCTTCAGTCCTGACGATCGCACCTTAGCCAGTGGACATTTTGATGGTACTGTCCGAATATGGGATATCCAAAGTGGTCAATGTCTCCAGGTGTTGCATGGTCATACGGGTTGTGCCTGGTCGGTCAACTATGCGCCAAGCGCAGGCTCCGCCAACAGCCCTGGTGGTCAAACTCTGGCAAGCGGTGGTTTCGATGCTTCGATTCGCTTATGGAATGTGCAAAACGGTCAATGCCTCAACGTCTTGCAAGGTCACACAGAGGCAGTCTTTGCCATCAGGTTCAGCCCAAATGGTCAGATACTTGCCAGTGGCAGCCATGATGAGACGATTAAGCTTTGGGATGTGAGAACAGGTGAGTGTCTCAAAACGCTAACAGCCGATCGCCTGTACGAGGGTATGAACATTAGGGGCGCTCAAGGATTAACCGTCGCGCAGCAAGCAGCGCTCTTGGCATTAGGGGCAGTTGAAAACTAAAAAGACTGCTTAGACTGTCGCTTCTGTGCGATCGTTCTTAACAGTTGTTGGTATGCCGCCTGCGATCGCTGCAATTCCTCAGACAGCAGCTGAGGTGTGATCATCTCTAGAGAGATAATTTGCTCTAGGTTTTCTAAGGTTTGATAGGCAGCGTCTACACCCACCGTGAGGCTAGCATGCGTTGGGCTGTAATGGTCCTGCTCTTGTAGAATCAGTGGAGACAGCGCTAGCACTGTGCCTGCACCCACGAGGGATTTGATGTAATACTGGGCGTGGAATCGAGCATTCCTAATGTTGGTGATATCCCACAGCAAACGCTGTGGCTGTGCTCCCAAACGCGCTAACGCCTGCCAACGATCGCTCTGATAAATGGTTTGATACCGCTGATACATGACCTTTGCCTGAGCGATAGCGAAGCGCTGCTGCGTAGCGCAGATCGCAACATCGCCGCGAAAGGGCTCTGGTAGTCCTCGTTCCTGTTCTGCTTCCAGGTGCGTGGTGATCAGGGCAGTGATCGCCTCATCAAGACGACTGACTGAAAAACTAGCGACACTCGCAATGGTGCTGACTTCCTTTCCTTGCTTCGCCAGGACTTCTAGTCCCCTCAAGTACGCTTCTGCGACCTGTTCGTAGACAGCTTGGGAAAAAAGCGACGTTACATTAATGTTGATGCCCTGGTGGATCAGTTGCTCAATCACTGACACAGTCGCAGAAGTGGCTGGAATCTTGAGCATCAAATTAGACCAACCCACGGTTTGCCAGAGCCGACGGGCTTCAGTCAGCGTTGCCTGAGGATCAAGCGCAACCTGGGGTGGCAGATCTAAGTTGACAAAGCCATCACCAGCATGAGTTCGGTTATGAACCGCTTTCATTAGATCAGCCGTTAGTTGCATATCCTGAACCGTGAGATATTCGTAAATCCATTGAGCATTGATATTGGGTTGACGTACAGTGGCTCGAAAATCGCAATCGTAGCTTCTCTCTCGAATTGCCCGCTCTAAACTCGTGAAGTTTGAGATCACACCGCGCAAGCCGTTGTCAATTGATCGCTCCAACTGACCTGTGAGAATCAAATTACGCTCAAGACCATCGAGCCAGACGGATTGCCCGTGCTGCCGGAGGGTTTGTAGAAGGTTCATCTTATTAGCTCATTCGAGCATCAATTTTTTATTTGCCAACCCTCACCAGTCCCGATAGCGTAAGCGCAAAGCGTGCCGCAGGCATACGCGGAGCGAGTCCAGAGGACTCAGCCTCTCCGTAAGGAGAAGCGCAGATCGCCGATCCCCAGATAGCCTAAGTGGGCTGGATTTTGTACGTTAAACTTGTTGCGAATGGTTTGCAGAGTGCGCTGTTGCTTTAATTAAATCCGCTGCCTTCTCAGCAATCATGATTGTAGGTGCGTTAGTATTTCCGGATGGAATGGTTGGCATCACGGAGGCATCGACAACGCGCAATCCTTCAATTCCGTGAACCCGCAGTTGAGCATCAACCACTGCCAGTGAATCGTTACCCATTTTGCACGTCCCCACAGGATGCCAAAAGGTATTAGCCGTTTGTCGAATGTAAGCAGCGATTGCCTCTGGCACTGCGCTCCGCGCAATCGCTTCATCACTGGTTACATCTGAACCGGGAGCCGCTTCCTCTCCCAAGAAGTCATCAAAGGCACCAGAATGAGCGAGCTGACGTGCAATTGTAATACCTTCTACCAGCACTTGTAAATCAGTCTCATGTTGGAGATAGTTCGCTTGAATGGCAGGTGGAGCAGCCGGGTTCGCTGATTGCAACGTCACAGTGCCACGACTTTGAGGATTGATCAGACTAACAACTAATGTGATGCCCGGAACGTCATGGGCAAGGGTGGAACTATCCAATAGAGCCGGACTGAAGAGAAACTGTAAGTCAGGTGCAACCTCGTTGCTTGTGCCGCTATGTAGGAATAGCCCAGCTTCTACTATATTACTGGTTGGTGCGATCGCTTGTTGCTCTTGGGTAGACAGGTAGCCAACGGCAACCAGCAGGTGATCTTGCAGGTTCTGCCCCACCCCAGGCAAATCAGCAATAACTGGAATATCTAACGCGTGCAGATGTTCCGCTGAACCAATTCCAGAGAGCATCAACAGTTTAGGTGAATCAAATACTCCTGCACTGAGAATGACTTCCTGGTTTGCCCGCACATGGTATTGGGTTCCATTCTGTGTATACGCTACCCCAAAGGTGCGCCGTCCCTCAAAGAGAATTCGGCTGACTAGCGCACCCGTTTGAATTGTTAAATTCGGGCGATCGAGAATCGGGTGTAAGTAGGCAACCGCTGTACTTTGCCGTCTGCCCTCTTTCACGGTGAGTTGGTACAGCCCTGCACCCTCCTGCTGTACGCCATTAAAGTCGGGATTGCGATTGTAGCCAAGCTTACTGGCAGCGTCTACAAAGCAGTAGGACAGGGGGTGAGGCGCGAGTGGATCGGTCACGGTTAGCGGCCCATCTATCCCATGAAACTCTGACGATCCCCGCTGCTGGTTTTCTGATTTCTTGAAGTACGGTAGCACATCTGAATAGTTCCAGCCCGGATTGCCTAAAGCTTGCCACCGCTCGTAGTTATGTGCATTGCCTCGAATATAAATCATGGCATTGAGCGAACTGCTACCACCCAAGACTTTGCCACGGGGGTGAAAGATTTTGCGGTTATTTAAGTAGGGTTCTTCTTCAGTGAAGTATGCCCAGTCCACCTCAGTACCTGAGAGAGTAGGCCAGTCTACAGGAATCTGGATTTCTGGTTTGGTATCGGGAGTACCCGCTTCGAGTAGCAACACCGTCGTTTTAGGATCTTCCGTGAGGCGATTTGCGATCACAGCACCTGCTGATCCAGCACCAATCACCACATAATCATACTGAGACATGATGACTTCTCCTTTTACAACATGATTCAATTCAATAATTTGAAACTAAGACGTTCCGTTTGGAAGAAATTTAGCTGACCATTCGTATCCATCAGCAAGGCTTAAACAACGCTAGAAGGCGTTAAGAAGCAATTAGATACTAGCTGGCAGCCGATAGGTTCGGTAACTGAAGTTCGAGAAAATTGTTGTGAACGATGATTCTTGCAACTTCACGTGTGCAGAAATGCGAGATTTTCCAATGCACGGAGCGCATGGGGGGTGTTTGCGGGCATATAGACAAATACTCCCGGCTGCAAAGTAATTTCACGTCCTTCGAGGGTGAGTACTCCGCGTCCTTCGATTACAGTCACCGAAACATTCCGTGAAGCGACATGTTCTGGTATTTCAGTACCCGCCGTTAGACAAACTAGTGAGAATTGCACCTGCTCATCTTTGACCAAAGACTTGCGGGTAGTTCCAGGCTTGGTGTAGTCAGCTTGCTCTTGAAGCTGAATTGTCAACGATTTTTGAGTCATTCCATGATTCTCCTATGCTGCTGTTTGAGGTGGCTTTTACTTTTGAAAGGACAGACACCGTTGTCCAACAGTCAGGGCAAAACCAGCAAATTTCATGGTGCTGGATGTACCGAAGTAATGGGTAAGAGCAATAAGGACAGCGGTGCATTATTGTTTACCTCTGTAATTGATTACGGAAAAACAATTTTAGGAGTAGCCGCATGTCCTAGATGAAGATACGCAGTTGTTCGCAGCACAATTTCAGAGTAGAGAACCTTTTGAATCTCCAGACTGGGAACACGTTTTGCTGTGAAGTTGTAAGCCACGATTTCTCCCTTCAGGCTAAAGTCGGTATTCGTCAAGTAGTGGTCATAATCGTGCATTCCCTGAAAAATAAACCCATAGATCGGATTGGGATACACGGAAGAATCGTAACTATCGGCAGATACCCAAAGCTGCCCTCGCTCAATATCTGCAAACATCTCTTTAGCGTTGGCGTAACGCATATAATCTGAAAATTGCAGATTTAAGGGCAATTGATGGAACTCACCCATAAGCCAGTCACAGAGTTGAGCGATGGTTTCGTCAGAAATTTCGGCTGGCTTGCCTTCCAGGTAGAGTTGGGCAAGAGTTTCCACTTGGGATGCACTTGTGTTTGCTTTTGTAAGAGCCATATCGCTACCCTCATATCCTTAAACTACCTTTACGACGTGCCGCCCGTAATTAGGGCGACTTTTCCATTCAGTCGAGACATATTGATGCTCCTTGATACGTAAGTAAGTGGGTTAAAATATTGGTCATTAGTTATTTGTGAGTTAGCTTAGGATCTGGCGCGAGAGCGCAAATCAATGGCGTAAACCTAAACATGCAGCTTCAGCTAAAAGTTTTACCCTTTAATAAATCGCAAATGGCACTGGAGAGATGACTATCTTTCCAATGCGATCATACTTTCCTAAACTTTACTGAATTGGACTGACTGCGAGAGTTTTTGTGCACGAATCCGGTGAACAATCAAAAACAAACAATTCTATACACTGATTAGCAACAGCTTCTGGTAAATTAGTCACAATAACACTTGATGGTTTTACCGTAAGACTTTGACCAGAAAATTCAGCTCCTTTTTTGCCACATGTACTACTCCACCTACCAACCTTAAAAGAAACATCACGATTTATAAGGTTAGCAATTCTAATTGAATCAGATCCAAAGTTGTCTTTTGCACATCGCCATTCACTATTTTTATGTATTCCACATTGGGTAGCTGTAGCAAAGACTGGTGGTGAAAAAACAAAGAACATAAGCATGACGCTTGCAAAAATCCAAAGTAGACGCAATCTCATAATTAAAACCCCGCTTTTTAAGGAATATTTAAGTTAAGCTGCTGTTTTCGTTCCAAGACGAATTGAACCAATTTAAGTGTCTTGGCGGCACACGAGAAGCCTTTAAGAAACTTCTTTTTTAACCGCCCATTCACAGCTGTCATCGACAAACAGCAAGAGTCCTAGTGACATAGCTGCTGTCATCATTCTTCAACGTTCATTCAATTCAGTCCACTCAAGTTTTGTAGTTAAGATGCAACTTAAGCGTTCTATTCTCTTTCCTTGACACTCCCAAGGCTATGAAAATTCCGCTGTCGCTCATTTTCACGCTATACCGTGGGATTCTAGGCTCAACGTCGAAACTTGTTCAACCAGGATTGTTCCCTTCGGGTATCTCCTGAGCCCTGAGTCCTTACGGACACGCTGCGCGTTAGCGCAAGCTCCTCCGGAGGAGGCACGGGCACGGCTTGAGGCCGTTAGCGCAAGCTCCTCCGGAGGAGGCACGGAGACGCTACGCGTATGCCTGCGGCACGCTTTGCGCTTACGCAGTCGCTGTGAGTTCAGGAGACCCTCCAAAGGGCGCTGTCTCACCAGACTGAATAGAGGTTTCAACTCCCAAGCGCGTTTCTTGACTTCCGTTTAGAAGGCAAGATCCCCCATGCCCTGAGGTAGCAATTTTTTCTTTGCCTAGTCGAAGTATATTGATTGCAGCAACATGATCACGTTGTATTCTACAACGGCACTTACAGATATGAGTTCTAGTTGACAGTGACTTCTTGACCATCGTGCCGCACTGTGGACATTAGGCAACTGTCCGTCCGATGGCTAAAAGCCAGTGGGCTTTCTGCTTTTATCGCTGTAACTTTCAAGCGTGCTGTTGAAATCCGCGATCGCACTTCAAAACACTTAAGTTGAAATTAACTTAATATCTATCTTGACAAACTTGCATGGTCTAAATTAGGCAAACGCCGAAGAATGGGGATAGTTCAAAAGGAATCTGGTGAAACACACTTGGCACTAAGTAGAATAATCAAACACTACAAAACCCGCTCTGGCAATCATTCTAAACCGTGAAGTTTCAAGGAAACCAGATATGGGCAAAGGACGTTAAAGTATGCAAGTGAACTCTGTAGAAATTGTCAAGAAGGCTTACATATACCTAAACGAAAAAGATACTCCTAGTTATTTTTCACTAATGTCCCCGAATGTTGAGTTTTATCAAACTGAAGAGCTACCTTGGGGTGGTCAGTATCGTGGTTTTGATGAAATCAAGGTTTTTTTCTCAAAGATTTTTCCGTTGATTGATTCTTCAGTCAAGATATCTCACTACATTCAAGCGGGTGATCAAACCGTTGCGATCGGTAAGACGAGTGGCGTAGCAAAGCAAACTGGAAAAGCTTTCAATTGTAACTTGGCTCATATCTGGACAGTTCAGCGAGAGAAAATTGTTTGACTAGAGGTTTACATCGACACAGATGTCATGAAAGCTGCATTAAAAATATAAGTTTAAAAAAATGGTTCTATATGCTTCAACAGGAGGTTCACAGATGAGGATTTTTGTTGCAGGGGCAACGGGAGCGATCGGTCGTCCGCTAATCGCGCAATTGCTGGCAAAAGGACACGATGTAGTGGCGTTGACCCGTTCTCCAGACACAGCCAGAACTTTAGCTGAACAAGGTGTAGAACCTGCGATCGCAGATGTGTTCGATGCAGATGCTGTTAAAGCTGCCGTCATCCGTGCTCAACCGGAAGTGGTAATTGAACAACTCACCGCCCTGCCCAAAACCTATACTGGTGAGTCGATGAGCGCCGCAGCACCATTGAACCATCGTATTCGTCTAGAAGGGGGTACCAATGTGCTGGCAGCAGCGCAAGCGGCTGGCGTGCGTCGGTATCTGAGGCAGTCGATCGCATTTTGGGCAGTTCCTGGTACCGGATTGGCAGACGAAGAAACACCACTCTCCTTAGATGCTTCACCCGCAGTTGCAGCAGATGCTCGCACAGTGACTGAGATCGAGCGTCGGCTCCTGGAAACGCCCAATTTAGAAGGAATTGCCCTGCGTTATGGCTTCTTTTACGGACCCGGTACCTGGTTTGCTCCCGATGGCGACGTTGCTCAACAAGTGCGGCAGCAACAGTTTCCTATCGTTGGCAATGGCGAAGGTGTATGGTCATGGGTTCACATTGAGGATGTGGCGATCGCAACGGTTGCGGCAGTGGAGCGAGGCAATCCTGGCATTTATCTGATTACGGACGATCGCCCCTTAGCGGTGCGCGAGTGGCTCTCTGCTTATGCCCGATGGCTGAATGCGCCACCGCCTCCGCAGGTATCGGTTGAGGATGCCCTGCGAATGAGCGGTGCTGACGCCGTCTACTACGGTACTCAGATGCGAGGCGCATTGAATGCCAAGGCAAAACGGGAACTAGATTTTCAGCCTCGACCGTTAGAATGGCTGGTTGACACCCCTGTTGCTCATGCCAGTTAACAACTTGTGCCAGTCAACAATGTAAGGGAGAAGAAAGATGAAGATTGCTCAATATGGAACAATGGTCGCGGTCATGCATGCGATCGCTAATGGACTACATGGCTTAGCGCATATAGAAATCCCAGTTTCCCTCTCTCTGCTTCAGAGTTTGTTTGTTGGTGTTGTGATTGCGCTGGCTCCAATCATTGCAGTCGTTTTACTCTGGACGCATTTCTACCGCATCGGTAGCTGGCTCTTGCTCAGTTCAATAGCAGGATCACTCCTTTTTGCGATCTACAATCATCACATCGTAATGAGTCCCGATCATGTTTCTCAAGTTTCCTTTGAAGGCTGGGGTTTGCTTTTCGCTCGTCACAGCTTACCTTATATTAATTGTGGATGGATTGGGATGTTGGATTAGCGTATTGGCATTGAAAACGGTACAGCAACCAGAGAAGGTTATATGAGTTCTCAAGGGTGATTTTAACCACCATCGTCTGCTGCTGTTCAAGGGTCGCCTACCGAATGTTGGGCACCGTAACCGATGCTGAAGATATGGTGCAAGAAACCTTCCTACGCTGGCAACAAACAATGGTCTTTCGTCTTATCTATAAATAGCTCACAGGCTTCAACAGGAGAATGTCATGACTCAATATGACTATATTGTGATTGGTGCAGGCTCGGCAGGCTGCGTGGTTGCCAATCGTTTGACAGAAAATCCAGAAACCACGGTGCTGTTGCTCGAAGCGGGCAATCCCGATACGAAACCAGAGATTCAAATCCCACTGCAATGCACACACCTACCAGGCACCGAGGTGGACTGGGGCTATTTCTCGGAACCCGAACCCTACCTTAACGATCGCAAAGTCTTTTGTCCTCGTGGCAAAGTCCTCGGTGGTAGCAGTGCGATTAATTTCCTGCTCTATATTCGAGGTAATCTTCACGATTATGACCACTGGCAGTCATTGGGCAATCCCAGTTGGAGTTATCAGGATGTATTGCCCTATTTCAAGAAATCTGAGCATCAGCAACGCGGTGACTCCCAATACCATGGGGTGGATGGCGAGTTGAGCGTTACTGATGTCATTGCCCCAGCTGCAATCTCGCAACGCTTTGTAGATGCAGCAGTGGCACTGGGATACGATCGCAATCCAGATTTCAACGGCGTGCAGCAGGAGGGTGTGGGACCTTTTCAGTTCACAGTCAAGGACGGTAAACGGCATAGTACTGCGGCTGCATTCCTCCTGCCCATTCTCAAGCGTCCCAATTTGACCACAATGACAGGAGCCTTAGCAACGCGGTTACTGTTTGAGGGCACCCGTACCGTTGGGGTGGAATACCTGCACGAGGGCACACTGCACCAGGCCAGGGTCAATCAGGAAGTAATTGTCAGTGCAGGCGCATTCGATTCGCCCAAGCTGCTAATGCTGTCTGGTATTGGGGATGCAGAACAGTTGCAAGCATTGGGGATTTCTGTCGTGGTTGACTTGCCCGGTGTCGGTCAAAACCTGCAAGACCATATTCTCGTTGCAGTGCCCTACGAAGCAACTCAGGATTTACACACAGCAACTACCAGTAATGGCATTGCTGAAACAGGATTGTTTATGCATAGCGAGGGAAATCAGGATGTTGCGCCAGATTTAGAATTAATCTTCGGTCCGATTCTGTGGGCACCGCCTGGCTATCCCAACTCGGGTTTGGGCTTCACGGGTCTAGTCGTTTTGACTCATCCCCAAAACATTGGGAGTGTCAGTTTGCGTTCGCCCGATCCTAAAGATGCACCGATGATTCGGCTGAACTATCTGCAAAGTCAATCCGATGTACAAAAGCTAGTTGACGCGATTAAATTAATGCGCCAATTGTTCCAGACTAGTGCCTTTGATGAGTTTCGAGGTAGGGAAGTCGCTCCTGGTGCTGACGTGACTAGCGATGAAGCACTCGTTGCCTACATCCGGGAAACCTGCGGTACGGTGTTTCATCCGATTGGTACCTGCAAAATGGGCACTGACCCAATGGCGGTGGTAGACCCCGAACTCCAGGTACATGGAGTTCAAGGGTTGCGTGTCGTCGATGCATCCATCATGCCAACGCTGATCACAGGACATACAAACGCGCCCACCATCATGATCGGTGAAAAAGCAGCCCATTTGATTAAAGCCGCAAGTGCCGTTTCACAGCTAATACAAGCCTAACTAACTCGATTGCGTGTAGACGTGGAGCGGATTCTAACCTGAACTTCTCCTGTACAAATGTACTAAATAGCCCTTAAACCCTTGTTAAATAAAGAACTTAGCCTGAGCGTGCAAATATATGTGTACCCATGTAAGCGATAGAACTATTGGCACATCTGTGGTAGACTCAAAAACACGGGGTCAACGCCTCAAACTCGCTCCGCAAGCCCCTTACTTTTCCTATCTAAGCGTCCCCTTGAAATACTCACACTATCTTCCATTACAAGGATAAAGACCCATGAGCCAATCTAATTTATCCACTGCTGCCCAGGAGGCGGCAACCGATACTATCTTGAACATTGATCTCAACGTTCAAGCTCAGAAGGGTCCAGACCTGCGAAAAGACCATCCTAAAAGCCACGGCTTAGTTTGGGGAGAGTTCAGGATTGAGGACAATATTCCTGAATCGTTGAAGGTGGGTATCTTTGCCCAGCCTAAAACCTATCCGATTTGGATGAGGTTCTCGAATGCTTCCGAAGCAGAGAAGCGCGGTAAGCTCAAGTCGGATCTTGAACCCGATGTTCGGGCACTCGCCATCAAACTCCTACAGGTAGAGGGTGAAAAAGTGCTGGATGATGAGAAGGAAACCCAGGACTTTCTTCTGATTAATCATCCGGTCTTCATTGTGCGCGATGCCCAAGGATTCGCCAACCTGACAAAAGCGAGCATTGGTCAGGCAGATGCAGAAGAGCTGCGATCGCTAGAACCGACTTTTGAAGTCCTAAAAGCGATCGCTAGCAAACAAGTTGCGAATCCACTGCTGATCCAATACTGGAGCACTACTCCCTATCAACTTGGCTCTCAATCCATCAAGTTTTCTGTAAAACCTCACTCCTCAGATACTTCCGGTTCAACACCCAATTCAGAGACGTACTTGCGTGAGGCAATGGTCAAACACCTGTCGGAAGATGGCAAAGATGCAACCTTTGACTTCTTGGTACAGCTCTATGTCAACGATGAGAAAACTCCCATTGAAGATCCGATGCAAGAGTGGGAAGAGAAGGACTCACCGTTTATCAAACTTGCTACCATCAAAATTCCAGCTCAGAAATTCGACTTTGAGGAGCGGAAGCGGCTGGATGAGGGACTATCGTTCAATCCCTGGCATACCCTCCCTGAACACGCACCCTTGGGTAGTGTCAATTTAGCTCGCAAGAAGGTTTATCAGGAGATAGCAAAGGCTCGACTGAGTAATATACACCACCGCATTGAAGAGCCGCAAGCATACAGTTCAGTCTTGGACGATCCTCAATAATCTTTCTCGCCAACGACTTCCGCCAATAACAAAAGAGCGGAAGTAGTACCTCGAAATCGTTTCTATTAGACACATGCAGCAAATGATCCAATTTCTCATCGCACAGTATGGAACATGAACCACACACTCAAGAATAAACGCGCACTCATTACCGGAGGCAGTCGCGGCATCGGTGCCGCCATTGTCAAACGTTTAGCAAGTGTTGGTGCTGATATCGCCCTCACCTATACTAGCTCGCCCAATCAGGCTAACGAGGTCGTGCAGGCGGCAGAGGCCCTAGGTGTCCAGGCTTTAGCCATCCAAACTGGGCACAAATCTTTTTATTAATACTTCCAGCCTTCTGCCCTCTGCCTTTCTTTGTAAGTACAGGACTACAACACCATGAAAACAGTACTAAACCGTTCCACGTTGTGACTGTTGGCGCAACCCCAACACCCGGACAGTCACGCTTGGATCTACTCGGCGCAAATGCAGCAATTCTGCGTCCGATTGTGCGGGAATTAGATCGAGTTGCCCCTGATGCGATCATCATTCTCGTCAGCAACCCCGTGGATATTCTCACCCGAATTGCGATCGCAACGTCCACGCGATCAGAGCATTTAATTTTTGGCTCAGGAACGGTTTTAGATACTGCGCGACTACAATATCAGCTTGGCAAGCGACTCAATGTTGATAAGTACGATGTGCATGTGCCAGTGATTGGAGAACATGGCGATAGTGAGTTTCCAGTTTGGTCAAATGCTGCGATCGGGATGATTCCGTTAACTGAGTTTCCGCTACCCAAAGGTACGTCATTAGAACAGATTCAGATAGAACTCGCCGACGTAACTCGCGATCGTGGTAACGCAATCATGCAGCGAAAAGGGCATACCAGCTATGGCATTGCCACAAGCGTCGCTCAATTGGTTGATGCGATCCTGCGAGATGAAAAGCGAATGTTTACGGTTTCTGTTCAAATCATTCACCTGTTGGAACACCACCCGAAGTTACATTAGTTCCTAACAATTCCCTATTGACTGAGACACCAGAAGAAGGACGACAACTGGCCGTCAAAATGACACGGCTAATTATTAAGCTGACTCAGCCGGATGAAGAAAAACGCAAACAACTGCGAGACGTATATGGTAACGATGCCATGATGCTGATTGCAGTTGGACAGACGGTTGCGACAGAGTTTGCCACAATCGCTGCTGCTAACAACAAAAGAGCGGAAATAGCTCTAAGGAGATTAGTACTATGATCAGACTTCTTGTTAACTTTTTAGAGGCGCTATTGAACACGTTTTATCGCAAACGTGTCTATCCACGATTCTATGTTTTAGAAACCGTTGCTCGTGTTCCCTACTTTGCCTACACATCTGTTCTCCACCTCTACGAAACAATGGGTTGGTGGCGCAAATCTGATTGGTTGAAAGTTCACTTTGCTGAATCCTGGAACGAACTCCATCACCTGCTGATCTCAGAGTCGTTAGGCGGCAGTCGCTATTTTATTGATCGCTTTATCGCCCATGGTGGAGCCTTGGTTTACTACTGGATTATCGTTGGAGTATATATTCTGTCTCCCCGCTCTGCCTATCATTTCATGCAACTTGTCGAGGAACACGCTTATCACACCTACAACACTTTCCTTAAAGAGCATGGGGAAGAACTGAAGCAGTTACCTGCACCAGAGATCGCGATCAAATACTATCGAGACGGCGACCTCTACATGTTTGACGAGTTTCAAACCAGTCACCCCAGTGAGTTCCGCCGTCCCAAAATTGAAAATCTCTACGATGTGTTTGTTGCAGTTCGAGAGGATGAACTTGAACACGTCAAAACAATGATTGCTTGCCAACAACCAGAGGCTCAAGACACTTTTCAAAGCCCTCACGATGCTAACCGATCTGCTCTACCTGAATCGATTCGGGCTGTGATCGACGCGCAGACGAGTGACATCGTTCGAGCGGCAGAGGAAGAGCCAGTCGAACTAACGTAGCCAGTGTCATTAAAACAGGTTGATTTTAGACATCGGATTCACCTTGAACGTTCACCTAGTGTGCCCAAGGCAAACGGCAAGCTAAAACTTACACAAGCAGTTTTTTTTCATTAGACACACGCAGCAAACTATCCAATTTCTCATCGCACGGTATCGAAGATGAACCATACACTCAAGAATAAACCTGCACTCATTACCGTTAGGCATGCAAGAAAGGATTAGATGGAGCCTATTTATTAGGCAAATGCCTGGAATCCCGGTTGAGCGTTCACATTTATTTGTCATAGAGGTTGATAAAACATGTTTGATCTTGACCAAACTATCAAAGAGCGGCACTCAACACGCAAATTCTTATCTCAACCAGTGCCACGGGCTTTGCTTGATGAAGCCCTCGCTCTAGCGCAGCTCGCGCCGTCAAATTCAAACACCCAGCCGTGGCGGGTGGTGTTTGCCCAAGGCACCCGTCGAGATCGTCTGCAAGAGGCTTTGCTAAACCAAGCGAAGCAGCAGCCGCCCACTAGCTTTGGGCTGCCAGAGTCCTTCCAGCATTACCGTCAGGAACTGGGCGCACAAGTCTACGGGGCGATGGGGATTGCTCGTGACGATAAAGTGAGTAGACAGCTAGCTGTTCTGCGCAATTACGAATTTTTTGGCGCACCAGTGGTCGGTATCGTCTGCATGCACCAAGATCTGGGCGTTGCCGATGCCTTGGGTGTGGGGATGTATCTACAAACGCTGGTGCTGAGCCTAACTGCTCGTGGCATTGGCACTTGCGTAGAGGTTTCGCGCTTCGGCTTATCCCGAAATCATCCGCAGCCAACTGAACATCCCACCGGAATTACTGATCATTTGTGGCTTAGCCGTTGGCTATTCCGATCCTGATTTTCCGGCTAATCATCTGCATATAAGCCGTGAGGCCGTTGAGAAAAACGTCTTGTTTCTCGACAATTAAAAAAGGTTGTCTTTCCTTCATAGAATCGTCGCAGAGAAATTCATTTTTGTAACTATTACAGCGAGATCGCCCGTCGAGACTACAAACAAGCCTACTCAGCTTGGGACAGAGATGGCGCTGCCAGCCAGCAGTCGTTTGAGCAATTCATGCAGGGTTTTGCCAATACCGCATCTGTTGCTGTAGAGGTTGGAGAACCCGGTAGACTAGACGGCGCAGCAGGCTCATCCTACATTAAGATTCCGGTTAGTGTTACTGCCATCACCACGAATGGAACTTGCAATATTTTGCGGAAAGTTGCAAATAAGATTGGTCTTGCCCTCGACAAAATTACAATAAGCTGTTGTCAATTTTTGGATCGAATCTACTTATGAAAGCGCTCCAAAGAACAAAAAAACAACGTAAAAGTACAGCACAATGTTGCTAAGGCAATAGGAGCCAATTGAACAGGCTCGTTAAAATAAAATCCCCGTCTTCAGCCGAAGGCAAGACGAGGTTGTTCAATTTAAGTTCGCCTATTAACCATGGTTGCGCTAGCTTGATCCACTGGCATAAGTATAACTTCGTTGATATTTACATGGCTTGGTCGCGTAACGCAGAAAAATATCACATCGGCAACATCATCTGGAGTGAGCGGAGTGACTCCCTGGTAAACTTTTTTGGCGCGATCGCTATCTCCATGAAAGCGCACTTCGCTAAACTCGGTTTCTACCATACCAGGGTCAACAGAACTTACGCGGATAGGAGTTCCTAACAGGTCTTGTTTCAAACCTTCGGAAATGGCTCTGACAGCGGCTTTCGTGCCACAGTAGACATTACCATTAGGATAGGTTTGATGTCCGGCAATCGAACCAATATTTACCACATGACCGCGATCGCGTTTCACCATTCCAGGAACAACGTAGCGGGTGAGGTAGAGCAAACCCTTGATGTTGGTATCAATCATTTCCTCCCAATCTTGGATGTCGCCTTCGTGGAGTTTGTCTAAACCGCGACTCAGACCAGCGTTATTGATTAAGATATCGATATCAGACCAGGCAGGGGGTAGGCTTGAGATAGCAGATTCTACGGCAGAGCGATCGCTCACATCTAGCTGTAACAAATGGAACTCTAGAGACGTTGCATGCAACGTCTCTACAAGTTCCTGCAAGCGCTCCAACCGCCGCGCCGCTAAAATCAGTTTTGCACCTGCATTTGCGAAGACTTTGGCACAAGCAGCACCGATACCACTACTTGCACCAGTAATTAAAACGATTTGATTTTGTACAGAAAGCATTTTTAGTCAAAAGTCAACAATCAGTGAACAGTTATCAGTAAACAGTAAACACTAAACAGTGAACCTGATAACTAATAACTGTTTTAAGAGTCAAGAGTCAACAATCAGTGAGCAGTAAACAGTGAACCTGATAACTAATAACTGATAACTGATAACTGATAACTGATAACTGTTTTAAGACTAATGACTCATGACTAATGACTAATAACTAGTTTTTCACGACCTGCATACGCTGAGTAATCATAACCATGCCTTCTCCTCGCATGATCACCGTAGAAACCCATTGGCTACCAGGGGTAGCTGGTGCGCGTCCAACTTTAAAAATTCCGCCAGATGAAAGTAATTCCAAGTCCACAGGTGTGGGACTCAGGAATTTATCTGGTTTAATCGGTTCTTCCAACGCTGCTCCCAATAGATAATCATCACCAAGCGGTTCTTGGACAATTGCGTCCAAACTATACTGCTGACCAACTTTTACTTGCTGGGGTAACTTAATATCTACTTGAGGTGGCTTGGTACCAGAGGTTATTTGAGTACGTTCAGACAAAATGTCTTGGCGGACAATTTTACCTCCAGCGACGCGTTGGCGCGACCTAATTGTGGCATTGAGAACCGAGTTAGCAGTGTTAGTCGAGGGGACGCCAGTGATATTGGTCACTGTTTCTGCGACAATGGCATTACCTTCTGGTTGCCAAGATTGTATCTGGGTGCTGTATTTCAATTGGGGGTATCGCTGCCAAAGTGCAGTTAATGCTTTTTCCATATTCAGGCGGGTTAAGCCATCCCCATGAATGAAATTTGGGCTGTAGAACTGCATCACTCCTTTGACATCGCGTCGGTTTGCTGCGGTATCAATTTGCGTCAATAAATTTTTCAATTGGGCGGGTGCATTCTGGGAAGCACTGGGGACGGGTTCTGCGGCTTGGGCTAAGTGCTGGGGTGTACTTGCTTGAGCGCTCCAATTCGTCAATAAACCCAGTGTCAGCAGGGAAAAAACTAGCAAGCGACTAGATGGCAACAGTGTTGGACGTTTGTGTAGAAAGGAAACAAAATTAGGCATGAGCAATAACAAGGCAATTTGACTACAGAGATATGGAAATTGTTTTATCTTAGCTAACTCCGCAACAAGCCTATCACTCACCCGCAAGGGGGTGATGAGATGAATTGCGGGACAATCAGGGTGGGTCTCCCAACCAATTTTCTGCACAGCAGGAAGAGGACAGGGGGACAGCGCCCTGATTATCAATCTCCGAGTTTATCCAACAGAGAACGAAATGCTTCAGATACAGATATCCCTCTACTTTCTGCGTAACGCTCTATTTTTTCTAGCTCCTGGTCATTAAGACGAATCATAACCTGATTTTTCCTTGTTGCAGACACTTTTTGCTTTGGCATCGTTGACACTTGTAAACTGCGTTGCTACTATGGTCGTAGCACAGATGACAAGTGTAAAACAAGGAGGTGATTCCCCAATGTTGATGAACTACCAATACCGTGCATATCCGACAACACAACAGAAGAGGCAGCTAAGCTACTGGCTACGCATCTGTAGGTACTGGTACAACCATCAACTAGGGGATAGGTTTGATTGGTGGGAAAATAACCGCACGGCTGTAAACTCTTGTCCTTTGGTATGTTCGTTGCCAGTATTGCGTGACAACCCAGATTTTTACTCCCAGAAAAAACAACTTCCAGTTATTAAGGAAGACTTGCTTAAGCTAAATTATTCTGGTGAGTTACTAGACTTTACCTGCGTGCCATCACAAACACTTCAAGATGTATCAAAGCGAGTAGACCTGGCTTTTTCTCGCTTCAACAAAGGTGACAGCAACGGAAATCGTAGTGGGAAACCAAGGTTTAAGAACGCTGCTCGTTACCGCACTATGAGAATTGAAGCGCAGGCTGTAACCATTGAGCGAGTAGAAAAAGATTCGCTGTTTTTATCGCTTTCCAAGCTTAAAGGATGGGTAAAGGTGCGATTGCATCGTCCCTTACTTAATAGAGCGAAGCTAAGAAACCTCCTCTTAACTTTGAAATCTGACGGTTGGTACATCACGATTTGCTTGGAAGATTCAACAGTACCAGAATTCAAGCCTGATGGCATTGCACCAACTTGGGATAATTCCATCGGACTGGATGCAGTACTTCATGAAGATGACTACCTAGCAACCTCAGAAAATACCAAGCTGCTAGCACTTAAGTCTTTCAGGAAGTCCGAGAATCGTCTAGCCAAAGTTTCAAAACGCAAAGCCACCAAAAACAAAGGTAGTCGGTCACGTCGCAAACTGGCAAAACGCGAGGCAAGAGTTCATCAACGTATTGCTCGTTCTCGTCGTGACCATGCATTCAAGACTGCTCATGCATTGGTACGAACTGGCAAGAAAGTTTTTATTCATGAGGATTTGAACCTTAAAGCTTTATCAAAGCGCAATCAGGTAAAGCAGGATGAACATGGCAAATATCTACCAAACGGACAATCAGCAAAATCCGGGTTGAACAAATCCTGGAATGATGCCGCGTTCGGACAATTTTTCACAGTCCTAGAATACATAGCCGTAAAAGCTGGGGCTAGGACGATTGCTTGTAGTCCGCAATACAGATCTCAATTACTGGCATATCGTGACGAGTTTATCTTCATTGATTGCGATATCCGCTCATATTGGGATGCAGAACTCTCGCTTTTGATTGACCGTGATCTCAATGCTGCAATCAATTTAAAACGCGTAGGTCGCGGTCTGTTCCCAACGATAAAACGCCGTAAAGGGAATCCAGTAGTAACTGCTTCAACTACTAATAGTACCTTGAAGGAAGTTCTGGAAACATTAAAATGTGCCAGAAGCCTACACTCGCCTTCGGCTGAGTGTAGGTAGTTCACGTTAAACTAAGCGCTAACAGGGTGGAGAGTAGATGGTACACGCTCCTATAAGGTTACTGATAGCTGCTAGTGGGACTGGCGGACACGTGTTTCCGGCGATCGCACTAGCTGAACACTTAAGCGATTATGAAATCGAATGGCTTGGTGTCCCCAATCGATTAGAAACTCAGCTTGTTCCTAAGCAGTATCGATTGAATACTATTGCAGTTGAAGGTTTTCAGCAAGGTTTTGGAATTTCGTCTCTTCGCATTTTGGTAAAACTTATTGGTTCAATTCTAAAAGTCAGGAAAATTTTACAAGAAGGAAAATTTCAAGGAGTGTTCACCACAGGAGGTTACATCGCCGCACCTGCTGTGATTGCAGCGCGTTCCTTGGGTTTACCTGTCATTCTCCACGAAGCCAACGCCTTACCTGGTAAAGTCACTCGCTTTTTCGGACCTTGGTGTAATGCGGTGGCGGTGGGTTTTGAAGTGGCTTCTGGGTATTTGCCCCGCGTCAAAACAATTTACACCAGTACTCCGGTACGTTCTCAATTCCTAGAAGAAGGAATTGAAGCATCCTTGGATCTACCTATTCCTGAGGGCGTTCCCTTAATCGTTGTCTTTGGTGGTAGCCAAGGAGCGGTTGCTATCAATAAGCTGGTGCGCCAGTGTGCCAATGCTTGGTTTGATGCTGGTGCTTGGGTTGTGCATCTGACAGGTGATAAAGATCCAGAGGCTGACACTCTGAAAGATGCGCAGTATATTAATTTACAATTTTATGAGAATATGGCTGCGTTACTGCGACGGGCGAATCTGGCAATTACTCGTTCTGGAGCCGGTAGTTTAACGGAAATGGCAGTGTGCGGAACACCAGCAATTTTGATTCCTTACCCGTTTGCCGCAGAAGACCATCAGACTTATAATGCAGAAGTTTTCACCTCAGTCGGTGCAGCGATCGCCTTTAAACAGTCGGAGTTGACAGCTGAGGTATTGCAAAATAAGGTTTTGGAGTTGTTGCAAAATCCAGAAGAGTTGCGAAAAATGGGGGAAAAGGCTTTGGCGATCGCTGTTCCTGATAGCGCCGAAAAATTGGCGCAATTGGTGCGTGATGTGGTGGAGAAGTCAACGACCTAACAGTTGAGTGTCAACCCCATGCCTATAAGGCAGGGGCTTGCAGTTAACTCTAGTTGACCAGTTCAAGTTCATTAAAGAGCTACGTTTACGACAAGCGTTCAAGAACTCACCTTGGGGTGCGTGCCAGCTCCAAGCTCTGAAACCAGATTGTTAAACGTCCTTTGAAGGTTTAGGACTGTGCAATTTGGATAGTTACCGATCGTAAACATGAACGAGGCAAACTTTACCCGCAAGGAGTATGCAGCAATGCAAAATTATGTTTTCGTTATCGACCAAAACAAACAGCCACTTAATCCAGTCTCGTAAGCACGGGCAAGGGAGTTACTCACAAAACAAAAAGCTGCTGCGTATCGGGTTTACCCGTTTGTAATCATTTTGAAACACGTGGTTGATAACCCCAACCCCAAGCCATTAACTATCAAGCTTGACCCTGGAAGCAAAACTACGGGTATTGCAATTTTGGATCAAGACAAGGTTGTTTGGGCGGCTGAATTAGAACACAGAGGTTGGCAAATTAAGAATGCTTTAGAATCAAGACGCTCTTTACGTCGCAGCCGTCGCAATCGCAAAACTCGGTATCGTCAACCGCGATTTAACAACCGCAAGCGCAAAGAGGGATGGTTTGCTCCATCGCTAATGCATCGCGTCCTAACAATTGAGACATGGGTAAAACGGCTTTGTTTGTATTCTTCTATCACCGAGATAGTAATGGAGTTAGTCAAGTTTGATACTCAAAAAATGCAAAACTCAGAGATTAGCGGTGTTGAATACCAACAAGGTGAACTTGCTGGGTATGAAGTCCGTGAATATCTCTTAGAAAAGTGGAGTCGAAAATGTGCCTACTGTGACAAAGAAGGTGTACCCCTCCAAGTTGAGCATATTCACCCTAGAGCAAAAGGAGGTAGCAACAGAGTAAGTAACTTAACTTTGTCGTGCGAACGATGCAATACCAAGAAAGGCACTAAATCTATAGACGAGTTCCTCAAAAGGGATGGCTCTAGGTTAGAAAAAATAAAACGACAAGCCAAGCAACCATTAAAGGATGCAGCCGCAGTCAATGCAACTCGTTGGGAATTATTTCGTACCTTAAAAAACATCTTGCCCACCACAACGGGAACGGGTGGACAAACGAAATACAACCGAACGAGGTTTGAACTGCCTAAACAACACTGGATTGATGCAGCTTGTGTTGGAGACGTGGAAACAATTCAGTTGCTAACTCAACAACCATTACGCATTAAGTGTACTGGTTGGGGAACACGTCAAATGTGTGGAACTGACCGCTATGGGTTTCCAACTCGACACCGAGAACGTTCATCAGTTCATTTTGGTTTCAAAACTGGCGACATTGTAAAAGCCGTTGTCACTACTGGGAAGAAGGTTGGCGAGTATGTTGGTCGAGTGTTGTGTCGCAAAACGGGCAGTTTTGATATTGCCACAAAAAGTGGTCGTGTCGCAGGTATTAGCCACAAATTTTGCTCATTAATTCATCAAAAGGACGGGTACTCGTATGCATTCTAAGATATCTGGACGGGGAATAAATTCCCCTACCCCTTCCTCCCCATGCTTGGAAAGCAGGGGCTTCCGGGGTGAGGAATTTCGGTCAGCCCTAGTCTATACTGCTGACACGTATGATGCTGATTTATATATCGATGCTTTGGTAGCAATTTCGTCCCTTGTTTTTTGCTTGATACAATGCTTTATCTGCTGCATTAATCAAAGCTTGTACAGAACCATCGTGAGAGGGCAAAGTTGTAGCAATGCCAAAGCTGAGGGTGACATATTTTTTTACCACAGAAGCAATATGTGGAAGATGGAGTTGTCTAACCTTTTTTTGGATAACTTGAACAACTTTTACTGCTCCATCACTGTCTGTATTCGGCAAAAGCACCACAAACTCTTCCCCACCATAACGAGCGACTAAATCGGCAGGACGCTTAACAGCACCGCTAATTGCTTGAGCAATCTGCACTAAACAAGCATCACCAGCAGGATGACCGTAGGTATCATTATAAAGCTTGAAATAATCGACATCGCACAAAATGAGGGATAAAGGATTTTGCTCCCGGATTAAGCGCAGCCACTCTTGTTTGAGATATTGATCAAAATGTCGTCGATTGGCAAGCTGAGTCAGTCCATCAAGCTTAGCTAGGCGTTGCAGTTCCTGATTGGCTATTTGCAACTGCTGGTAAAGTTCCGATTGCTGAATGGCTATCATTAATTGGTCAGCGACTGTCATAGTCAGTTCTACTTCTGAGTCCTGCCATGTAGATTGTTTGCTTCTTCCTAAACTCAGGCTACCCCAAACTGTTGAATCAATTTGTATTGGCACCAGCAGCCATGCTCCCGGAAAGAGTTGAGCAAACTTAGGGTTAACTTGATCATCTATAGTCGTAGGATCATCAATACGCACAACTTCTAATTTTTTGATTTGCTCAGCAATTTTATTGCCTTCATCTGGGATATCGATTTCCAAATAACTTACTAAGTCAGGAGTTTGAAGATATTCTGCTACGTGCTTCCAGAGCTTTTGGCTTGGTATGTACTGAACAATTTCTACTCGATCAGCTTGCAAGAGTTGAGCAGTCTCAGTCGCAGCGGTGTTGAAAATAGTTTGCAAGTCGAGTGAGTTACGAATTGTATGAATGACTCGATTCAGTGCCTTTTCTTTTTCTGCCTGCAATCGTAATGCTTCTTGTGCTTGTTTTATATCAGTGACATCTACAATAAGCCCATCCCAAACAATCCGTCCATCATCAAAACTACGGGGTGATGAACGAAAATGCAACCACTTGAGTTTGCCACTAGGCGTTCGTATTCTCAGTTCAATGTTGAAAACTGATAAATTTGTTATCGTCTCATAAGTTACTTGTAGCAACTTTGGGTAGTCCTCCTCTACAAACTGGTTGAGGAGGAGACTCAAATTCCTTAAGGCGTCTTCTGCTTTGACTTCACAAATATTTTCTATGCCTGCACTAATGTAGTGTAAGCGGTAGCTGCGATTTTGTTCACGGGCTACTTGGTAGATTGCACCATTAGGCAGGTTATCACCGATAGAACGCAGCATTGTCTCCCGCTCTGCTAAAGCCTGTTCTGCTCGCCTGCGCTCTGTAATATCAACGGCGACACCCCCCACTAGCTGTTGCCCAGACAAACTTTTAATGGGAAACTTATACACCAAAAAATCGCCTACGGTACCATCTCGTCGGGGAGCAGTTTCGATGACTTCCAAAACCTGATTGGATACGGCAACCTTTTTGATTTTCTCAATCCACTGCTGGGCAAACTCCGCAGGATACAAATCAAATATACTTTTCCCGATTATACTGTCAGTGGCTTGGTGGAATGTGCGGATGTAGGTTTGACTGGCGTACAGTATCGTGCCATCTGCATCTGTTATCCACGCGGAAGCTGGACTGTGGTTCATAAAAGCTTGGAAACGTTCTTCACTTGAACGCAGGGCTGCTTCGGCTGCTTTGCGCTCATTAATGTCTATTAAATACCCCACAAACTCCACAGGATTGCCATTTTTATCTCGGACGAGTTTCACATGCTCTTCGAGCCAGCAATACGTGCCATCAGCACGCAAGAACCGATATTGGTGGAAGTGATAATTTGTTTCAAAATTTTGCCCTATATTTCTCAAGACGCGTTCAATATCTTCTGGATGAACGTGATTTACCCAAAAATCAGAGTTATCTAAAAAGTGTTGTGGCTGGTATCCTAAAATTGCAGTAACGTTTTCACTGATAAAGGTAGCTCCATAATCCCCATTAGCTCTGGAACTGAAAATAACTGCTGGGCTAGCTGTAAGTAGATACTTTAAGCGATCGCGAACTTCGCGCAGTTCTGATTGTGTCCGTTTGAGGTTGGTAATATCTCGTCCTTCTGGAATCAGCAGCACCACCTCACCTGACTCATCTCGCACTGGCTTGAGCGAAAAGTCAAAATCTGTCATGACGCCATCAGCATCTGGTAAAGTAACTTCCATGCGGATGAATTGTCCTGCTGCGGCTTGGGCGATCGCCGCCTTTAAGTTCTCTTGAGTTTCTAAGTTGCAGCTCCAGGAAGAAATCTCCCAGAAAGGTCGGTTGACGACATCCTCTCGTCGCGCTTTAATAAAATCCAGCGCTGTTTGGTTAACTTCCAACAGTGTACCGTCAGGAGTGAGAAGCCCAATAAATTGGAATGTCTGTTCAAAAATGGCTCGGAATTTGCGCTCACTTTCTTGAAGTGCTTGTGCCACTCGTTGGCGTTCATAAAGTTCTTGCTGCAATTGCTGGTTTATCTTTGCAAGTTCTGCCGTCCGCTTTCTCACGCGCATTTCCAAAGTAGCATTCATCTGCACTAAAGCTTCTTCAGCCTGCTTGCGTTCGGTGGTATCAATTGCAGTGCTCAGCACCAATCGCCTACCATCTGGATCTTTGCCTAAAGGGGCAGAATAAAAGTCCCAAACGCGCTGATTCCCGTTACGCGTGCAGACTGTAAATTCTCCACCTGCAACACGGCAATCTAAATTGTATAAGCCGTCAATGGCTTCTCTAACAGATTCTTGACGCTCTCCGTAGGCGCGTTCTGTCCACTGGGCAATCGTCGGGATATCTTCAGCCTTGTATCCAGTGATATCTGTCCACGCATGATTAATCTGCACGACTTCTCCGTCCTCTGCATGAATCATAATGGGCAGTGGAGAGTACATCACAGCACGTCGGAATTGCTGTTCTGATTCCCGTAGTTTTTGCTCTGCTTTTTGACGCTGGGCTTCTACCCGGTCGATTGACTTAGCATTCGACAAGATGAGAATCGAGAGTATGAAGATTATGAACACGGTTTGCAAAGCGTGAATTAATATCTGGTCATAATTCTTGCTCTCAAGCCCCCAAATAGTTAACCAATTCATTGCAGGCGGTACAATAATTGCCCAGGGTAATAAGCGACGTGCGATCGCCCCACCGATTGAGGAGCTGTTCACGGTCTGCATTAGCCCTTTGTCTGGATGGGTAAATAAAATCCCAACACACAGTACAATTAATGTCACAGCCATGAGGGGTATTGCCGTTGTGGAAACGTCAAACTCATATAAAACCCCTACTTCAAACAGATAACCAACCAGTGCTGATGTTGCGCTCAAACCTACAACACAAATTAGGCTCTGAGCAAGCCAATTACACTGCCTAGTTTTTTGTGCTAGCAACAAAAGGGCAATCCCCAGCAGCACAAAATTAAACGCTGTAATTTCCGTCATTCGCCCTGGGTAGGGAGAGTTAAGGGTTGGGATTCCATCATCAAACAGCAATTCATCAATGCCGAGATTCCATCCAACAAGATACTCGCTAAGAGTAAGTAATCCGATGGTTACTGGAAGCATTGCGCATCCTTGGGCAATGAGAGAGAGCCACCGAGGAAGTCGTTGTCGCTGCAACAGTCCTAGCGATACGCCTATTAACAAGAGGCACACAGCTGTATTTGCCTTAATTGTGTAAGGACTGCCAGGGAAGCCATTCTTGAGTAGAGGAACGTCAAGCAGCCAACCCAGCAAGACACCGCACCCTATGAGGGTAACAAAGGCTACTGCAAATTGACCAACACGTTTATTCATTTGTAGTTAAATATTTGGTTCAAGTTTTTTGGCTGGCTGATTTTAGTCATTAACTTGTCTCAAAGCTGAGGAAAAGATCTCAATCCGTTTTTCCTGCCAAAAATTAAGTGTGTTGTTGATTGCTTCTAACACAGGCAAAGATTGCTCTTGGATGAATATATTTCGCAAATTTTTCTTCTTGATTTGTTTTATAATAGTATTTTTGGCATTTCAATTAAATCTCCATAACATTTTTTACAAAATTCAATCTGCTCAGTTTTGAATAGAGCAAAAATGCCTTTTATATTTTGTAACAAATAACAATCAAGAAAACTGTTAAGATATAAAGTTACAAAATATACTAATAAAATTTACAATTTCCAATTGTCAACTTCTCTAAAAAATATTAGACAAGAGTTAGTATTTAATAAAGAATACTAACTCTCTATAGGGTAAATAATTAAGGATTTCTAATCGAGATTTTAGTTTAGTGAAAAGGATTTTTATTTTTTATTAATATGTGTAAGATTCTAGGCAATTACCAAACAAGAAATGTCTGAGAAACAAGCTATGAGTCCTTGGAAATACAAACCCTGGTGGTGTCAGCCTTGGTCTATTCTTCTCACAGGCGTGACGCTCATAAGTGGTAGCTGGGTAATATTTAAGACAGTTTGGTTGACGGTTCTTGTCTGTGTGCCTGTACTGACATGGATGGGTTTCTTTTTGATCATCTGGCCCCAACTTGTTATCCGCAGTGGCATTTTAGAATCACATGAGGATGGGGTATGAACTACCCCACCGCTCTTGTCGGATGGGGAATTCTGCTTTCATCAGTTAACCACTTGAGCGCCATGACTGCGGGGATCATCCTGACCAGTTGTTGGTGCGACTGGTGCATTAAATTGGGAGACTTTCCCACTCGCTTGAGCATAAGGCAAAGACGAACCAGCAACCAAGGCTTCTAGGTTACTTGACATAATAGTGCGAGGTTGGTCACCAATTGCCTGGGCGATAGCTTCCCCATCCTTATTTAAATACACGAAATGGGGAATGCCATCTACCCGATATTTCAACATCTCTGGCAACCACTTGGTGTTATCCACATTCAGCATGACAAAATTCAGCTTGTCAGCATACTGCTGTTCGAGTTGGGCGATATCTGGAGCCATTTTCTGGCAGACAGTACACCAATCAGCATAAAACTCGATGAGTGATGGCTTACTATTGGTTAAAGCCACATCTATTGGTGTAGATTGCTCGCCTAACTGAGCAAGAGTTGCAGAGGTTGTCTGAGTTCGCAGTCCCAAAACTAGGGCAACGCTTAGGGCGATCGCCACTATTGCAATTAAGAAATTTCTCAAGCGCGCCCCAACCTTAGCTTCGGATTTTTCTGGAGAATGAACAGGTGAATCGCTACTCATAACAGATTTATTAAAACTTATTAAGTATTACCCTCTTCAGTTTAACCTGCTCTGTTTCTCTCTTGGCGACCTTTGAATCTTGGCGGTTTGTAAAACCATAGCTCTAAAATAAGGGGGTATCCCCAGATGCTTGGGGAACCCATTAAATACAACTGTGAAAAAACGAGTCACCCTCACTTTCCCCAAACGCGTCGTTCAAATGCCAGTTACCTACCGATTGGCAAGAGATTTTAACGTTGCTGCCAATATTATTCGCGCTCAGGTTGCACCGAATCAAATTGGTAAACTGGTCGTAGAACTCTCGGGAGATATTGATGAATTGGATGCAGCGATTGAGTGGATGCGATCGCAAAACATCACTGTCTCCCTAGCTTTAGGGGAAATCATCATTGATGAAGATGTGTGCGTCCACTGTGGCTTGTGTACAGGAGTTTGCCCAACAGAAGCCTTAAAAATTGATCCCCAAACGGATAAGCTGACATTTACGCGATCGCGCTGCATTGTGTGCGAACAGTGTATTCCGACTTGTCCTGTGGAGGCAATCTCGACAAACCTTTAAAACTGGTAACTCACAGGATTGACTCATAAATAGTGAAAATTTGCGACTTCACTTTATGACTGAGAGCCCCTATGATATTACTCGGTCATTTGACATCAATCCACTAAGCAGGTTTCCCATGCCCACCGTAGCGATTGTTTACTTTTCCGGTGCTGGTCATACTCATCTTATGGCTCAAGCCGTTGCTGAAGGCGCAAGCAAAGTAGAGGGTACGACTGTTGAGGTTTTGCGGATTATTGGCGAGCAGATTGTCAATGGTCGCTGGAAAGATGATGCAACGATAGAAAAGCTGAACGGTGCTGATGCGATTGTGTTTGGTACACCTACCTACATGGGTGGCGCAGCGGCTCAGTTTAAGGCATTTATTGATGCAGCCAGCGGAATTTGGTTTCAACACGGATGGAAAGATAAAATCGCTGCTGGCTTTACGCACTCTAGCTCCCCCAGCGGCGATAAACAAGGAACACTGTTATATTTGGCAACAAACGCAGCTCAGCACGGTATGATTTGGGTCAATGTAGGAGATTTGCAAAGCTTTTTGTTTGGTAAGGATGATGGAGTGAATCGACTAGGGGGATTTTTGGGCGTTATGGGTCAAACCCAACTCGATATGAGCGGTAAGGAAGCAGAAATAGATCCAGGCGATCGCCTCACTTCAGAACGCTTTGGGCAACGCATTGCAGAGGCGACAAAACGTTGGGTTGGGTAAACCCTGGTAAAATGAGAGCGAGACTGTAACCAGTTCTCCTCTCTTTGTCAACACCCCTGCCTAAAGGCTAGGGGCTTCCAGCCTCAAACCTAAGCGGATTAGTTGACCCGACGCGCGTACCTTGAGTACTACGTTATTGGTAAGTGTTTAAGTTCCTACCTATGGATGCGCTCTGGCCAGTCTGTAGCTCTAGAAATCGAGGATTAAACAGGTTTAGAGGGTTAAGCCAGTGTCTTTGATAAAGTACCGACCAAATAACATTGTCTAGGCTCACATTACTCCCTTTTGGGAAGGCTCGAATGAGCAAAACCGTTATGCGTACAGGGTGAACGAATTGAAATGGTGAGCCAGTACTGAAGGAGGGTCTCCCTCCGCAGGTAACTGGCGAACCCGTAAGGGTAACTGTCAAGCTTGAAAGTACATTGCAAAGGTACACCGATTCAAGTAGCCCCAAGGCGGTAATGGTTCGCAAATTCATAAATATTGTAAAGCCGTCCTAGAAGGACGGGGTTTCTACCCAAATTTTCGATGAATTCAGCTTAAAGACATCTGCTAGTACACCAGCATCTCCTACCAGCTTATGCTCTGCCGGAGAATCATAAACTACCAGTAGTGAAGATACCCCAGCTATATTTTGAAATAGAGTCATTCCCTCGGCGTGGTCGTCCCTGTTTCCATATGGGATATCAAGCACAACCTCTGGCTGATTAAGAATATTTTCTTGCAAATTAACACCATTCTTCAAGCGATAAACTTGCACAGGACCATCTAAATCCATTGTTGGTCCTGCTAAAATTAACAAGTCTTCACCATCTAAAAATAAATCCCGAATTCCCAAGCCATTCAAGAAGATAAAATGCTTCTTGTATCTCTTTTCTTCCTCTCCAATTGTCTTCAGTCTCAGCAGTTCGGGACTAGAATTTTCTAACTCTATTTCCAGCATCACAGACCAACCTCGCAACACCGGACCGCGCAAACCTAGAAAAACTCGGTTTTGATAAACGGCTATTCCCTCAATGTCAAAGCCATTATCTTTACCTGGAATTGCAGCTTTCACAAAAAAGCCCAAATGTGGGTCATCTGCCAAAGCTTCCATAAGCAAGTTACCTTGTTGCGTCACCTCAAGTTTGGCAGCACTCAATTGTACATCAGGATTTTCTGGATGTGGGCATGATGGAAATAGTTCTCCATCCACCAGCGGAATACGTCCGATGATATAACGATTTGGTTCTGATGTAATTTTTGCCAGTCTTTTAATATTTTTCTCATCAGAATGTTTGGGTTTCGGTTTTTTACGTTTATAGCTATGAGAACCTATTAACCACAGGTAATAATCACTATATGCTAACCCTTCAATATCAATTTCCTCTTCTTCTGGTGCAGGTAAACTGATAAATCCGGCTACGTGAAATTGTTTATGTTCTGCGAAATTCTTGGCATCTACAAAAGATAGACGTTCAATAGTTGAGGTTTCATCTGACCCCAACCACAAATGCTTCTCCGGAGTTAGCAGCACTGCTGAAATATCTTTACGATGTTCTTTAAAGCTATCAGTAAAAGTTAGAAAAACTTGATTGATGAGAGATGAATTGTGCATTGCAAATAATCCCTAATAAAATTCTATCATAAATATGATAGTTATTAATATAACTCAACCATCAGTGTTTACCGCAAAAAAATGTTATATAATCAGGGTCTGTCATTATATATAGTATAAATATATAACTTTCAGCAGGGATATATTTCTTAATAATTAGGTAAGATAAAGATAACAAAACATAGATGAAATTGTTTAACTAATGCTACCATTCAATAACCTCATTTAGTTAGGTGTTACTCTCTCAAGGTGTATCAATCAGAATGACATTAGCCACAAAACCCAAGGTCGAAACTCTAGGAAATTACGCTTGTGACGCGATTCAAAAACACTTTAAGAAAACGTTAAAGTGGGAAACAGCAGTCAAGAAAGATAAAGATCCAGAAGCACTGCATCAAATGCGAGTGGGGATGCGTCGCCTACGCTCGGCTGTAACTGGGTTTTCGTCAGCGTTAGATCTGCCAAAGGCTGCGAGTGATAAAAATATCGGTAAAATTGCGCGTCGTCTTGGGAACCTGCGAGATTTAGACGTGCTCAAAGAGACTTTGGAAAACTTTGAGCAATCCCATTTACCTCGTAAAGAACAGGAGTCTCTAGAAACAGCTTTGGATGCGTTGGCTAAACAACGTGAAGAAGTTCTGGCAGATGTAAAGTCAACATTAAAGGATGAGCGTTATAAGTCTCTCAAACAGACATTAAAGGACTGGTTGGAGGAACCATCTTATCAACCACTAGCATCTTTGCCAATTCAGCAAGTCCTACCAGATTTACTTTTACCTGAGGTGAGTGAATTCTTTCTGCATCCAGGTTGGCTGATTGGTAGCCAAGTAGAGGGAGCAGAGATTGTTATTTCTAGAAACTGGGATTCCCAGAGGGTAGAGCAAGAATTAGCAACGAATGGGGACACTCTTCACAGTTTACGCAAACAAGCCAAACGCCTGCGCTACCAAATGGAGTTATTTACTGACTTATACGGCGAGTCTTATACGGTTTGTCTTGCAGACGTAAAAAGTATCCAAGAAATTTTGGGAGGAATGCAAGATAGTGTAGTTTTAGCCGAGTGGCTTGCAGATGTCTTCAAGTCAGAAATACACCCAGAGCTTCCTACCCTTGCTTCTTTGTTAGCTCAAAATCGTTACAAGTTATGGCAGCAGTGGCAACCATTACAGCAGCGATATCTGAAAGCTGAGACAAGACAAGGATTTCATTTAACAATAATGCATCCAATGTAACCAACAAAGAACTTATAACTCAGCAGTGAGAACGAGCGTATGAGTTCTGTGCGACTGGGTGGAGAATTGGAGTTCCAAGCCGCCAGATTCGAGAGCGCTTATTCTATGATTAGACCACAAATCGTAGGGTGGAGAGAAGTCCTGCAGGCGGTGAGACCAGTGCCTCCGGAGGGAAACCCTCCGGAGGCAACTGGCGTAAGCGCAAAGCGCAGGCTCCGCCAACAAAGTAGCGTGCCGTGCCTCCTCCGGAGGAGCTGCGCTAACGGCGATAGCCGTGGCGTTAGCCATAGGCATACCCGAAGGGGTTTCCCGCCGTAGGGAACTTCGGGGCATTGCCCAGAGCCAATGTAATGGACATTTGAGATATTCGTGAGCAATGCCCACCTTATAGGAAACCGCTGTATCTGTGGGGTGATTCTGAATTCTGAATTCTCCGTGCTTCTCAAGTGGCAATTAACTGGTTAAGCCTTTGACGATCGCATTTGCCATTGCCTCTGCATTATATAAATTCATATCTTTTTGCGAATCAATAAAACAAGCTTCTATAAGAATCGCAGGCATCTTTGTATTTTTGAGGACAAATAAGTGATTACCACTCTTAACGCCGCGATTGAAAAATCCTAGCTTGACGATTTCATTTAAGACAGAATGAGCAATTTTACTACCTTTTTCGCTAATGGCAAAGACTTCTGTTCCATATGCCTGACCATTGAAAAAATTGAAATGTATGGAGACAAAAACATCAACATTAGCAGCATTAGCAGTATCGCATCTTTTTCCTAGAGATTCTTTGACTGTATTAGCTTTTGATGGTTTACATGATATTGCTTCATGCCCTAAAGCTTTTAACTTTGCTATCACTCTATTCCCGAGTTCTAAAGTTAAATCATCCTCAATTTGTATCCCTCTAGCTCCAGAATCAGGAGGACAATTATGACCACTATCAATTCCAAATTTCATTTTATACGCCTCAGATGATTTGGATGCTTCGTTTTCAGCAATTCTAGTTATAAATGTCAATTTCTGTTAGGAAACAGTTTTTGGAGATTCTCATGCATTCAGTCTCAACAAATCAGTTGAGTACGTAAGCCCTGATTTAGTATTCGCAAAAATTCCCTATCTTCGGATAATCACTCATTTTTTCAGAAAAAACCAGGATACATCCACCTAATTAAATGCGTCGCTGGAAAACACCACCGTTCGAGAAGTTACGGTTCGATGGGCGAAAATCGGTTACATGAAGCGAGCAAATTCAAAAGATACGGCACTTTCATCTCAACCCCCTTAAAAGCAGTTAAGAGTGTAACAATAAGAGATGTAAAACGTTAAGCAGGCTTTCAATTTCAAGGCATGAAACGCATTATCCTGATTGCAGGTTTTGAATCGTTCAACGCTGACTTGTATCGGAAGGCGGCTTTTTTGGCTACGTCTCGTGTCAGTGATTTGGATATTCGCGTATTTAGCGATCGCGACATCACCACCAAACGCGCTGAGGTAGAAGCAGCACTGAAAGATGCTGATGTGTTTTTTGGCAGCTTGCTGTTTGATTATGATCAGGTGTTGTGGTTGCGCGATCGCATCTCGCACATCCCCATCCGCCTGGTGTTTGAGTCAGCTTTGGAATTGCTGAGTTTAACCAAGCTGGGTGCTTTTGCCATTGGCGATAAACCCAAAGGAATGCCCAAACCAGTTAAATTTATCCTCGACAAATTCAGCAACGGACGAGAGGAAGATAAACTCGCAGGTTATATTAGCTTTTTAAAGATAGGACCAAAGTTATTGAAATATGTGCCAGTGCAAAAAGTGCAAGACTTACGCAACTGGCTGATTATATATGGTTACTGGAATGCCGGCGGACCAGAAAACGTTGCCGCTTTATTCTGGACACTGGCAGAAAAATACTTAGGTTTAAAAGTTGGCGACATTCCCCCGCCAGTCGAAACCCCCAATATGGGGTTACTGCATCCCGATTACCCAGGTTATTTTGAATCGCCACGGGCATACCTGGAATGGTATCAACACAACCAGACCCCCCTTTCATCCCCCCTTACCAAGGGGGGAAACAACCAGACCCCCCTTTCATCCCCCCTTACCAAGGGGGGAAAGAGGGGGGTAGTCGGAATTCTCCTCTATCGCAAGCACGTTATCACCAAACAACCTTACATACCCCAACTCATCCGCCATTTTGAAGAAGCTGGTTTGATACCATTACCCATCTTCATCAACGGTGTAGAAGGTCATGTGGCGGTGCGTGATTGGATGACAACCGACTACGAAACCCAGCAACGACAACAGGGTAATGTAGAAATTGCTTCCCTTTCTTCGGAAGCAGTCAACATTGATGCCATTGTCTCAACCATCGGCTTTCCTCTGGTGGGTGGTCCTGCTGGTTCAATGGAAGCAGGGCGTCAGGTGGAAGTCGCAAAACGCATCCTGAATGCTAAAAATATACCGTACATCGTCGCCGCGCCACTGCTCATTCAAGATATTTCCTCTTGGACGCGCCAGGGTATCGGCGGGTTGCAAAGCGTTGTTTTATACGCTTTACCAGAACTGGATGGGGCAATTGACACCGTTCCCCTCGGTGGTTTGGTGGGAGAAAAGATTTATTTAGTTCCCGAACGGGTACAGCGATTAATTGGTAGGGTAAAAAGCTGGATTAACATCAAACAAAAACCAGCATCGGAACGGAAGATTGCAATTATTCTGTATGGGTTCCCGCCTGGTTACGGTGCTGTGGGAACAGCTGCTTTGTTAAATGTACCGCGCAGTCTTCTCAAATTTCTCCACGCGCTTAAAGAGCAAGGTTACACTGTCGGGGATTTGCCGGAAGATGGGGAAGAGTTGATTCGCAAAGTGAAACAGGCGGACGAGAACCCCACCCCTACCCTCCCCGCAAGCGGAGAGGGAGTTGAATACCCCCCTGTGAACGGGGGGGTTAGGGGGGGTTCTACTGTTAATGTCCGCACCCTAGAAAAATGGCTGGGATATCTCCGCACATCCCGGATTGAGAAACAATGGAAATCTCTCACGGGTACTGGGATTAAAACCTATGGCGATGAGTTTCAGATTGGCGGTGTTCAGTTAGGGAATGTTTGGATAGGCGTGCAACCACCTTTGGGAATACAAGGTGATCCGATGCGGTTGATGTTTGAACGCGATTTAACGCCGCATCCCCAATACGCTGCTTTCTACAAATGGCTGCAAAATGAGTTTGAAGCTGATGGTGTTGTTCATTTTGGGATGCACGGCACTGTAGAATGGTTGCCGGGTTCTCCTTTGGGGAATACGGGTTATTCTTGGTCTGATATTTTGTTGGGAGATTTGCCTAATCTATATATATATGCGGCGAATAATCCTTCGGAATCCATTTTGGCGAAGCGTCGCGGTTATGGAGTGTTAATTTCTCACAATGTACCGCCTTATGGTCGCGCGGGTTTGTATAAGGAGTTGGTGGCGTTGCGGGATTTAATCTCGGAGTATCGAGAAGACTCAGAGAAGAATTATGCCCTTAAGGAAGCGATTTGTAAAAAGATTGTGGATACGGGTTTGGATGCTGATTGTCCGTTTGAGGATGCGAAGCGTTTGGGGATTGGGTTTTCGCCGGAGAATGTCCGGATGTTTAGTGGTCATGCTTTTAATGATTATCTCGTGAAGTTGTACGAGTATTTGCAGGTGTTGGAAAATCGGCTGTTCTCTTCTGGGTTGCATATTTTGGGGGATGTGCCGAATGAGGAGGAGATGGGGGCGTATTTGGAGGCTTATTTTGGGAATGAACCGCCAAGTCGCCAAGGACGCCAAGAGGAGGAGAAGAGAATTAGAGAGTTATTGGAACAAACTACTGATGAGTTGACGAATTTGTTGCGGGGTTTGAATGGGGAGTATATTCCGCCTGCGCCTGGTGGTGATTTGTTGCGGGATGGTGCGGGTGTTTTGCCTACGGGGAGAAATATTCATGCTTTAGATCCTTATCGTATGCCTTCGCCTGCGGCGTATGAACGGGGACGGGAAATTGGTCAAAAAATTATCGCGCAGCATCTGGAAGAACATGGGAGTTATCCGGAGACTGTGGCGGTGATGTTGTGGGGTTTGGATGCGATTAAAACTAAGGGAGAATCTCTTGGTATTCTGTTGGAGTTGGTGGGTGCGGAACCTGTGAAGGAGGGGACGGGGCGAATTGTCCGGTATGAACTTAAGCCGTTGGCTGAGGTGGGACATCCCCGCATTGATGTTTTGGGGAATTTGTCGGGGATTTTCCGCGATAGTTTTGTGAATATTATTGAGTTGTTGGATGATTTGTTTGGGCGGGCGGCTGAGGCTGATGAACCCGAAGACCAGAATTTTATTAGAAAACACGCTTTGGCTTTGAAGGCGCAAGGGGTGGAAAATGTGGCGGCGAGGTTATTTTCTAACCCGGCGGGTGATTTTGGTTCTTTGGTGAACGATCGCGTGGTTGATGGTAACTGGGAATCTGGCGATGAGTTGGGGGATACTTGGCAAGGTCGCAATGTGTTTAGCTATGGTAGGCAAGATAAGGGTCAAGCTAGACCAGAAGTGCTTACCCAACTTTTGCAAAGTACCAGTCGCATTGTCCAAGAAATTGACTCGGTGGAATACGGTTTAACTGACATTCAAGAATATTATGCCAATACTGGGGGGTTGAAGAAAGCAGCGGAAAAACAACGCGGTAAAAAAGTGACAACCAGCTTTGTGGAAAGTTTCTCGAAAGACACGACACCGCGCAATTTAGATGATTTGCTGCGGATGGAATATCGCACGAAGTTGCTGAATCCTAAATGGGCGGATGCTATGGCAAATCAAGGTTCTGGCGGTGCTTTTGAGATTTCCCAACGCATGACGGCGTTGATTGGCTGGGGTGGTACTGCGGATTTTACTGATGATTGGGTATACGACCAAGCTGCTGATACTTATGCCTTGGATGCAGAGATGGCAGAGAAGTTGCGGAAGGCGAATCCTGAAGCTTTCCGTAATATTGTAGCGAGGATGTTAGAGGCTCATGGGCGAGGTTTTTGGCAAGCTGGTGATGAGAAGTTACAGAAGTTACGCGAGTTGTATGAGTTGACAGATGAGGAGATTGAAGGTGTGACGGTTTAGAAGGTAGGGTGGGTTAGCCGAGAGTACGGCACCACACAAACTCACCTCTTTTGAGGCTATTATGTCTTCAAATGATTACACTTACAGAGTCAGACAGCAAATTATATGGAAAACTCTTTCACTGCAATATTTGAAAAAGTCGATGACTGGTATATTGGCTACGTCCAAGAGTTACCTGGTGCAAATGTCCAAGAAAGAACTCTGGAAGAAGCAAGGGAAAGCCTGCGGGAAGCTATCGAGCTAATTATAATATCGAATCGGCAACTTGCAGAGCAACAACTCTGCGGTAAAGATGTTGTACGTGAAAAGATTACAGTCAAAATATCGTGAAGAGACGAGAATTATAGCGCAACTCAATTGAATGAAGTAATTATTTATCTGTGTCCATCTGTGTCCATCTGTGGTTCATTATTTCTTTGGTGTACCTTACAAGAATTCCAAACCGCGATAAAATTGCCATCTGGAAGCTAACGGTTATCTTTTGCTTCGGGAAGCTGGAAAACACACCATTTACTACAATCCATCAAACAATAGAACATCAGCAGTTCCAAGACATACTGAGATAGTTGATATTTTGGCTGTGAAAATTTGTAAAGATTTGGAAATACCTCCACCGTAGTAATATTGGTATCTAGAACACCAATTTATCTAATCTTAAGCAACAGCATATCCTGTATGGGGACGAACATTAGGTGGATGAAATCCTAACACAATCCTATCTTTAGGAATTCCTGCGGCTACTAATTCATAGGTTACGCCATCTTCTGTATCGTCCCGTTGCACCCATACCTTGCCATCAATAATGTCAATATGGACTAAACAACCGTGAATCCGCTTAACACCATCCCATCCGAAAGTAATAAGTAAATAGCTATCATTTTCGCTATCGAAGACTGTTTTACACTGAATGTCTCCGTGCGAGTAAGGAATTTGTGTATATGGAACTAATACGTCTTTAATAATGCGACGATAAGTATTTAAGGTATCCATTGCACAATCGTCTCACTGTCAGGATTGAACACGACTAGGTAGAGATTCTCGCTCTCTATCAAAAGTTTACCAATTGGTTCCTCGAATAAAGCTGTAAATACATTGTCGCGCACTGCTAAATACAATGTCCGTTCAGGTTCAAGACGCCCAATAACAGCCCGGTACATGACAAATCCCCCGATAGCATCTTTTAAGTCTTGCATTTCCGACGGACTCACAAAACTTTTTATTTCCACAGCTATCTTTTTATTTCCCTGTTCGGCGGCTAGTAGTCGTTGTGCTCCTAAATCCACATACATATCTTTCTGCCCCCATTTTAAATGTAGAGGGTCGTCTGTAATTGTCCAGCCGTCTTTAAGCAAAGCATTTTTAACAGCATCATGATAAATATCTCTTGCTGGCATATCAAAACTAAGGTATTGCTGAAATAAAAAATGGTTGGGTTTTATCCGGATAGATTTATGACTGATATGTATAAAAAGAAGAACTCATGAATGATTGATATTATACTCTAAATCATGCTGCTCCTCAGTAAAATCCACTTTTCACCTCAACTCTTATCAGCAGGAACCATAACACATGGAATATCTTACCACTCATCTTGAAGACGTATGGCGCGATTTATGGCAAGCTTTGGGCACTAGAGAATCCTGGACATCTGAGAACGCTAAGTGCAAAGATATACAGCACAGGCTCTCATACTTCAACTCTCTTCATTCAGCCGAGCCAGACTCTATTGATGATGTTATTCAAGCTTTATCAAGAGGATTTAACCTTATTAAATCTGGGTTAGAATGGCAAGAACCTGCTGCTGGTCACAACTCAATTGAAGAACCTAATGATACACATAAGGCGCGTGGTATTCAGTGGCGACTTGTGATGGCATACAATGGATTTGAGATGGTTACAAAGACATTACTAATTAAAGAAAAATATCTAACCCCAGAAACTATCAAAGACTTTACAAATAAATGCTACTTACCAGACTACAGTTCATTAAATCCGCCAGCGACTACAAGGGTAAATCTTGAAAAATGGCTAAACAAACCATCTCGTGAAGAAAAAAGTGCAATTGCTGATTTCCTCAGTCTTGAGAATGGAGATAAAACAATCATCGAAGAATCGATTGTTAAATCTACTCCTGTGACTAACTGGACAGAAGCTGTAAGACTTGCTAAAGCACTTCGGAATGCAACTGCTCATGGTGCGCTTTCAGCAAGTAAAGTTAAATCATGGGGACTTCAAAAGCCACTGCTAACTTTATCCGATAATCTTGGAGAAATCGTTTTGGCTGGTATGCGAAAGTTAATATAGTGAGAGAATCCAGGGTAAAGTGTGTTTGCGTTTCGTAACTCCTCCAGTCCCCTTTGAAATTATGGGTGCGCCTTGCTATCACGCCGCCCCAGCACTGGCGGAGCCAATCGCCACTGACAGTTATGTAACTCCTGATGTCTGCTATTATTACAAAGGTGAATTGTATGCATATTCGCGAGCAACAGAGTGACCCAAATAACTTCGCTCCTAAGTTTGAAGGGTTTTTTCTCCAGATGGTTATGCCAGGACTACAGCAGAGAGTCCAGAAAATTGTTACCCAAGGACTAGGTTCAGATTGGAAGATTAAACCGATTGGTGACAATTTCACTGAGTTTGAGGTAACCAAAAAGCAAGATGCTTTGTCAGTTAAACAAGCTTGGGATAAAAGTTATTATCTGCGTTCCCAGCCAGGAGTTGTAGATGCACAGCCACTGTTTGCTGTTCCTATACCCAACTACCCCGCCTGGAATGACGAGTCAACACAGCCTAGGGCTACCTTTGCGCCCAAAAATCTCGACGAAAGCAGTGATGTAGAATGGAGTCTCAAGCAGCTGCGAGTCTTTGAGGCATGGTCACGCTTTTTCCCAGACCCCAAAAAACGACCAGGGGATGGGATTATCGTTGGGCTTCCTGATACGGGCTATTCGGAACATCCGGAAATTATTGCCAATCTGCTCCTTGAACAAGGTTACGATTTTCTTAAGGGTGACAAAGACCCAAAAGACGAACTCGAAACATCTGGGGGCGAAATTATTAACAATCCAGGTCATGGCACATCTACAGCCAGTGTCATCATCAGCCCAAGAGGGGGACAAGGCAAGTACCCAAGCGGAAAAACTGTGGCGGGGGTGGCACCTGGTGCCAAATTAGTACCCCTTCGAGTTTCATACTCAGTTGTACTATTGAGCGTACGTAATTTATCTGAAGCGATTGAGTACGCCGCAGATCATGGTGTTCATGTCCTTTCAATTAGTCTGGGAACTGGTTTGTTCAACCCGCGTCTGCGGAGTGCAATAACTTATGCCCAAAAACGAGGCGTAATCATCGTTGCAGCATCTGGTACCATGGTTCCCTACGTGGTTTGGCCTGCTGCCTATGAGGAAGTGATTGCTGTGACTGGCAGTAATGTGCGACGTGAGATTTGGTGGGGTGCATCGCGGGGAAGCCAAGTTGATGTCACTGCTCCTGGTGAGTCAGTTTGGTATGCAAAAGTCGAGAAGAATAATGGTCAGATTAGCTATAACGTTCTGCAAGGCTCCGGCACTTCATTTTCTGCACCATTCGTCGCGGGTGTAGCAGCTTTATGGCTATCATATCATGGGCGATCGCAACTTATCGAACGCTATGGAGCCGAAAAGATTCCTTTCATCTTTAATCAAATTCTACGCGACAGTTGTGAGAAATTTCCCACATGGAAGCCAAATCAATTCGGTGAAGGTATCGTGAATGCAGAGAAAGTACTTGCTGCACCACTACCTGATAATGTGACTCGTTCAATCATTGCACCAGGGTTTGCCTTAGAACAACACCCGTCTATAGACAACGGCAGACTCGACACCTTCGCCCATCTCTTTGAGCAAGAATTATCACAAAATCAACCCCAAAATAATTTTCTTGGAGTAGTTCGAGATGATACTAAGCTCCGAGCAAGTCTTGCTCAACTGTTGCAGACAACAGAAACAGAATTACCAAGGCGATTGAAAGAGGTGGGACAAGAGCTAGCTTTTTACCTTACCATAAACCCAGAGCTGTACAAGCAATTTGCAGCAACTCTATCTAGTCAAAAGCCTCATTCGACTCAGTTTCAAAGTCAGCCTTTTACGGAGTCATCAAAGCCAAAGAATCTAGATTTCTTGCGCGAGAAATTGTTATTGCACGGTGTCTCGGAAGCCTTGAAGACAAAGCTAGGATGAAATCGTGAACTACCCACACTTCTGCTGACGCAGTAAGTGTGCGCTTCCGGCGTCATTGACAGATGCCTTTCTACCTTTCGGCTTATTGGTCTTACTCCGCCTCGGCACGGCAATAACGGGGTTCCCTCCGTCATTGTTTTGCAATATCCGAATTCCTTCGTTTCTGATGTTTAATGCTGCATTACCATCACGGTCGTGGTGAGTCTCGCACTTGGGACAATCCCATTCACGGAATAAGAGCGTTAGCTCGTCTAGGACATGACCGCAGCATGAACACATTTTAGAACTGGGGAAGAATCTCCCTATCTCCACAAGTGAGCAGCGCCTTGCGGGGGTTCCCGAGGCAGTGCGTTGCGGGGGTTCCCCCCGTTGTAGCAACTGCCGTCCCGTTGTGGCGACTGCGAACCCGGAGGGCTGTCCTTCTTTCCATTTCAACTTGTAGTCAAGGAAATTGATGAACATTCCCCAACCTACATCGGATATTGACTTTGATAGCTTACGGTTTCGTACCATTCCCTTGACGTGGAGATTCTCCACAACAATAATTTGGCTTTCGTCTACCAGTTTCCTGCTTAATTTGTGCAAAAAGTCTTGGCGGGAATTTGATACTCGTTCATGAACCTTGGCTACGAGTTTTCTGTATTTATTTCTTGAGTTACTACCTTTAACTTTACGAGCAAGCTTTTTCTGCTTCCTGGCTAGATTTTTCTCATGACGCTTGAGGTGTTTCGGATTTGAGTACTTTGTAACTTGTTCGCCATCATGAACAATAGCAAAGTCTTTCAACCCAAGGTCAATACCAAGTGTCTTATCACCAGATACTTGACCAGTTTCACCATCGAACTCAAGCAGGATTGAAGCAAAGTATTTATCTGTAGGAGTCTTGACTATTGTACAAGTCTTAACTTTACCTTCAATAGGTCGATGAAAGACCGCTTTAACAGTCCCAATCTTGGGGACATCCAAGCAATCACCCACAACTTTAACGTTTTGGGGATATTGAATCGATTGTTTGTGATGTTTTGACTTGAACCTAGGGAATTTAGCACGTCCCTCAAAAAAGTTGGAGTAAGCTTTGTTTAAATTGATTGCTACACATTGCAAGACAGCAGAATAACAATCCTCTTTTAACCAAGGGTTCTCTAGCTTTAATTTGGGAAGATAAGCCTTGTAGACGCTTAGCTTTAATGACTTTCCAGTTTCTTCATAGTGTTGGATGCAAGCATTAAGGGCATAGTTCCAATACCACCTTGCACAACCAAACGATTTGGCTAGAAATATTTCTTGTTCAGTTGTTGGGTATAACCTGACCTTCACTGCCTTCAACACTTTAATCACCTCCTTTGTACACCTATGCTAACATATATGAGGGAACAATGGTGGAACACAATGAAAAACAAAGAATTAAAAATACGAATTAGTGAACGTCGGCTTAATAAAGTGCGCCTATACGCCGTTCATGCTGATAAGACTATGACTCAAGTAATAGAGGAGCTTATTGACTCGTTGCCAACCATAGAGGTAGACAAAAAAAGCGCTATTCCCACTCCCTCGTCAACCGATGGTTGACATTGGTCGGGGAATGCACTCTTTTTGTCCGGGCATTCATCTTGATCGAATTCAGTTACCACAGAAAAACAGGCTTAAAGGCAATAGCAGACTGCTAATAGTAATAGTCATGCTGCAATCCTTGGCGTCCTTTATTTCTTTCTCTACAGTCTTGCTTGTTCGTCGAGTAGAAAGCCCCATTGACTTAAGTAGACGGGTAATGTGGTAATTGCTAACCTTAATTCCCAATTCTTGCGCGAGATGTTTCCCTAACCATTGCGCTGTCCAGCGTTCAAATGCATAGCCATAGTCACGCGGGCTATGGCTCGCCAGTTCTTTCAAGCGCTCAAGATATTGCTGATTAATTGCCTTGGGGCGTCCCATCGGGCGTTCATCCCACTTGTGAGCCTGACCTGTCTGTGCCATAGTAATCCAGTATCGTGCAGTCTCTTGAGCGCACAAGAGCGCTTCACAGATTTGTGCTTGAGATTGACCCGCATCTGCAAGCAACATGATTTCAATACGACGGCGATATTCCGGACGTAAATCGGCTTTTAGACTCTTGTGCAGAAGCTTGCGCTCAAAAGCTGTTAAGTAATGACCTTGATTTTCCACTGCAATTCCCTCTTGCATAACTTAAGTAGAACAGCCTCATTAGTTGGGTACATCTCAATGCGTGCAGGAACACATCAAACTACAAACTAAAGTCGCAGCATTTCGGATTATCCACCAGATATATTTACTAAACAGTAGATGCTTCCAATTAGTTTTCATATCTCACTGATAGCCCTTATTACCTCAGCTAAAGCATCCTTAAGCTTGAGATTCTCAAGTATGCTCCTTGGGTAAAAATTGAAAATTTGGGTTTTATTGCCAAGATGAAAACTTCTATTTACTTCTCAGAATCTAAGCCTAGAATTATGCCGCTTGTTACAAAAATTAAAATTTGGGTAATGGTCATAAAGGGCGACTCTAGTTGGTCATGCTGCGACGATTGCATTCCTCCTTAAGGAGGATTTTATATTTTTTTATATTTAGAGAGTAAAATTTTCTATTCTACTCTTTTTTGTTTTTTTTGTAGCAAATGAAGCTTGAAAAAGCTTTCCTATAATAGAAAACTGTTTGTCTCACTCAGATTTCAAACCTAAAAAAATTTGAACATTACTACTTTAGTTTTGTTTGATTAACTTTACTGAAACTATTGACGTGCTTATTTTGCCCTCATAATATATAAATCAAGTAGATTGAATAACTCAGTTTAATCTCTATCTAAATCTTTGGATGAAACTAGAAATAGCTAGATGACGATTTTTTAGGGGTGCGTGCATATTCTGAGCTATTTATTTAGCATTTGAAATGCTGAATAACTAATTTAGTTGCTCAATGAAGATTCTCAAATTGAAGTCAAAATTCATGAGAATCAACAGTGGTATAAATCAACCTTGACGACATCTACCATGCGATATAGATAATTCGCAAAGGAGAAATCCAGGAAGTTAACAAATGAGATTTTGAGGGGCAAGTCAAATGCATTGCCTAACTCTTTAAAATGGCTGCAGAAATAGATTGCACCTTCCAACTCTTTTGTTCTCAAAAAGTTTTTGCGATGCCACCCTCTCAATTCTCTCAACTGACTGCTGGAAGCTGAACTACCAGTAGTCAGTTGAGTTTGTTCGCATTAGTTATTGAAGGAACCAGGTAAAAACAATGGCGATAACACTTAGCGACGCGGCACTTAACAACATTGAATCAACAGAATTGCAAGAAATCCAAAAAGAAACAAACTTATTCGAGCCATCAACAGCAGGAACAGCACTTCAAGAACTCGAACAACCAGAAGCAACCGTTTTCAACCTATCAACAACAACAAGTCCAACTAGACCGCAACTCACTTCAGAGCAGCAATCTGCTATAGATGTACTAAATACATTAGAATCAGGCACATCCACAACTGATAATAGAAGCTTCACAACTTCTGGTTCTTCTGGTTTTAATCAAATTCAAGGCACTCCAAACGGCGAAACAATCTATGGCACTAATGGTAAAGATATCATTGCCGCTTTGGGTGGCAATGATACAGTCTATGGTCTAGATGCAAATGACACTATCAGCGGAGGAAGCGGAATTGACACCGTCAGTGGTGGTGCTGGGGCTGACATCATCTATGGGGACTCTAATCCTAGTGGAAATTTAGACTTGATTGCAAGTGGCAATGATATCCTCTATGGTAATGAGGGAGACGACCAAATCTTTGGTCAAGACCGTGACGACCAAATCTTTGGTGGTTCTGGAAATGACTATATTGAGGGTGGGAAAGGAATCGACTTAATCTATGGTGAGGCTGGCAACGACATACTCTACGGTGATGACATAGAGAACAATTCCGGCGTTAGCGGTGACGACACAATCTATGGTGGGACTGGCAATGACAGCATTTATGGTAGTCGGGGGAATGATAGCCTCTTTGGTAATGCTGGAAAAGATTTAATTGTTGGTGGACAAGGTAACGACACCCTTGATGGCGGCGACGGTAACGATACATTGATTGGTACTGACACTGCGTTCTATGGTCAACGGCAACTAGGATTTGGCTTAGGCGAGATTGATACCTTAACCGGTGGGAAAGGTAACGACACATTCGTCCTTGGACTTGCACAAGCAAATGCCAGGGATGCAAACGGTAATGATACTGTTGTACAGGATGTCGTTTTATACGATGATGGCAATGTTTTCGCCAATGGCGTTCGAGACTACGCTCTGATTAAAGATTTTGGCTTCGTTAACGACAGTTTTAACCGTGGTGTAGATAAAATCCAGCTGGCAGGTGAACAGAGCTGGTATTCATTGGGTGCATCTCCTGTTAGCTCAGTATCTGGTACAGCAGTATTTTACACCCAAGGTCAAGATGTGCATGAACTTATTGGTATTGTCGAGGGAATTTCGCAGCAAAATCTCAGTCTTTCCAATACCAGTCAATTCACTTTCGTTTGATTGGAAATTGTAACTCAGGTACTAAACCAAAATCTCAGCTTTTGTGCTTCTTTTCGGTTGAGCGCAAGCATGCTGGGAAACCATGCTCAATCCTACTTGCATAGGAAAGGATTAAAACTTTATGGCTTCAGATATTGCAGTTCAATTTGGTGATATACTGCAAAACCCCACAATCTTTCCCCAAGAACAAGGCAAACTAAACATTGTTGTTAAGAATCAGGGCGATGCACAGATCAACGGACCTGTAAACCTTAAACTTTATGCATCAACCGACAACATTCTTGACACGAATAACCTAGATACCCTTGGTCCAACAAGGGGTGCAAGCGATCGCCTCGAAGGCACAGATGAGTTACTGGGTAATTTGAATGGTCAAACAGTTAACTTAGCGCCAGGTCAGTCCCAAACCTTGACTGTAGACTTTGCTGGATCTGATTTCCGTACTGCGAGTGTTGTGTCCCCAGGACTCTATTATCTGTTTGCACAGGTGGAGCCGGGTAACAATGTTACTGATAGTAATACAGCCAACAACACAGCCAACCAGTTAATTACTCAAGGTGACGCTGTTATCCAATGGAATTCTGTTTTCTTAAATGCTGTACAGACTACGGGTAAAAACGGTGATATTGGTACATCACCTCCACTACAAACACGCGATCTGGCGATAATGAACACGGCAATTTATGATGCCGTCAACGCAATTGACCGGACGCACAAGCCTTACCTAGTGAACGATATCAGCGCATCTGAAGCTCTTGGCGCGTCGAAAGAAGCTGCGGCAGTTCAAGCAGCACACGATACACTAGTCGCTGTGTTCACAGACCCACGATATTCCCCACCAGACCCACAGGGAAATAGACTACGCTCAGACACAATAAACACATTAAAAGCCACATTTGACGAACAACTCAACAGGTCTCTCGCAGCAATCCCTAATGGCGATGCTAAAACCAAGGGCATTGCTATAGGAGGAAAGGTTGCCCAGGAAATACTCGCTAATCGGGTAAATGATGGTGCAGCGACTGCTCAAGTACCCTACACACCAGGAAAGGGCTTTGGCGATTGGCAGCCAACTCCCCCCGATTTTAAGCCAGCATTATTGGCGCAGTGGGGCAATGTTACTCCCTTTGGTCTATCGAGTGGTAACCAGTTCCGCCCGGATACTATCCCTGAGTATGCTAGCCCTCGGTACGCGAGAGATTTTAACCAAGTCAAGTCGCTTGGTCAAGATAATAGCACTGTCCGCAACGCAGACCAGACGGAAATCGCTCAATTCTGGGCATACGATCGCAACGACACCTTCAGACCACCAGGTCAGTTGCTCGAGGCTGTGGAAGAAGTAGCATTAGCTAAGGGCAATACGCTGGAGCAGAACGCCCGTTTGTTTGCGCTGCATAGCATTGCTCAAGCTGATGCGGGCATTGCTGCGTGGGATGCCAAGTACACCTACGAGGAATTGCGCCCAATTACTGCAATCCAGAATGCAGATAAGGACAACAATCCAGACACGATTGCCGATCCAAATTGGAACCCACTGCTAACGACGCCGAACTTCCCTGACTACATATCAGGGCATTCCGTATTTGCTGGTGCAACAGCCGAAGTTCTCAGAAAATTCTACGGCACGGACAACATCAGTTTTGACATTCCTTCACAGGAATTACCTGGTGTTGCTCGCTCATACGGCAGCTTTACGCAGTTCGCCCAGGAAGATGCCCTTAGCCGCATTTACGGTGGAATCCATATTGACACAGCCGCTGTAGATGGCGTGCAAGTAGGCACAAATGTGGGCAACTTCGTGTCTAATAACTTTTTGATTTAGTAGATAGTGGAATAACCAACAACTAACAACTACCAACTTATGTACAGACGCGCCATGGCGCGTCTCTACAACTAACAACTAACAATTGATGATGGAGGGTTCTTATTGGTTCACTCCACAACACTAGCACTCAAAGACTACTCAAGTTTCTCTTGTAATAAATCGTGTTGCAGCAGGGCATCTGCTGCCTGATTGATAGAATCAAAACTCATACCGGATCTATCTGCAATATCCAGCAAAGTATAGTTCCCGTCAGACAAATTCAGAACCCACAACATAGCCATTTCTCTCATTTTTGTATCCGTCTGTCCACCGATTGCGCCGTATAGACCCCTTTTCCCCAACTGCGGCTCACATTTTGGATTTTGGTTGAGGTATTTTTTGTTGTTTTCTAGTATATGCAGAACTGACAAACACTTGGAGAATGAATCGGCAAGGTACTCGGTTTGTACGAGATCCAAATTGTCTGCTGATGTATGATATTCTGGATAACAACTGTGCGGTGTTCTCATGAAACAACCCACAGGTAAGTTAAATCCTGGTGAACAAAACTGCCGTTCGTCATACCCATAAGGAAAGAAATCTATGATTTCAGAATCTTTACCAGAATGCTTTAAGACATGAGTCACGGCTTTGTCGATTTCCGCATCACCTCGACGGCTTTTTTTATAAGTAGACTTGCCCGGATCGCCTAGACAAGTTAAAACTAAACCGTGTTTAATCTTGTGAACCTGATTTTCATTTAAAGAAAGCCAAGTGATGGAACCGATAGTTCCAGGAATGAAGATAAATCGATAAGAGTACGAAAGATTTATTTGGCTCAGATATTTTGCCAGGAATGTTGCGATCGCAATACCAGAGAGATTATCATTACAAAGTGATGGATGACAGGCATGGCATGATATGAGTACTTCGTCTGGTTTCTCTCCTTTAAGGTAATACTCGCCATACGTTAGATGACCGTCCTCCAGGGAAGAATCGATGCACACCTCATACTCTTCGTCTTGTAGTTCCAAGAATTGTTTGTGACTAAGACAAAAGCCCCAGCTTTCTTTGTAATATGAAGTTCGATAAGGAATCCAATCAGGGCGATCGCTTAGTGTAAATAAATGTTTCTTTAATTCCTTTAAATGCATCTTTTGCTTAACAGGCACGCTGTAATTAACAACGTGCAAGTTTGATTTATTAAAGTCTATAATTCTTTCTCCTTTGGAATTCTTAACATACGCATCTTTGATATTCCACTCTTTAGGCACTGTCCAATCAAAAACTTGAGTACCAGTTGGAACTTCATGCTGAGTTAATTCAATATGTTTTTTAATCCAATGCAGCGTTTCTCGAAAACCATTGCCAGTAATAGAGCGGCAAATAGGATACAATTGTGATATTAACTGGTACATTTCTTGGCTAACTTCGTTTGGCTTAAGCCTCTCTTTAATATCAGTAATATTCACGTTTTTAACCTTTTATAGAAATAATTAAATTTTCAATCTAAGCTAAATCTAATCAGCTTGCTAGTTTAGTTTTCAAGTTAAAAAATCACTTTGCGACAATAAAAAGCTTCAGCATACTTATTGGGCGCATTGGATTCAATTCCTCGTAGTCTTAGAATTGATAAAAATGTTTCTTCTGTAAACCATTGTTTGTTATTTTGCGATGGGAAGCTGTCAATAATATACTTAATTTTTTCTTGACAAATTTCCTCGTTTAAATGTACAAAAAAATTAGGATTTCCTAAATCTCCATCATACTTAGGTATTTCATACTCTAGGATTAAATGATTCCTAAATGTATTCCAAGTAAAGTCACAAATTAAGCGATGGTCTTGATGCAGATCGTGACGAGAATGAGTCAAAATTAAATCAGGATTATAATCTTGCTTTAATTGCTCAAAAAAGTGTTTAATTTCAATTCCAATGAAAGGAAAAAAACCATCTTGAAATTGTTTGATTACTATATTTTTTTCTGGGACTTTTTCTAAAAATTTATTAGCGCTGTGATAAGCTTCCTTTTCTCTTTGTATATTTGAGCTAAATACAACCCAATAAAACACAATATTCGGGTAACTTTCTATCAATCTTAAGATTGTGCCTCCACAACCAATTTCTATATCATCGCAATGCGCTCCTAAACACAAAACTTTATAACTTGAGTCGTTCTTTTCCTCAAAATTGAATTTCAGCATATTGCACAAATATCTCGCAAAGAAAATTTTAAATATCGCGCAAAGACGAGCCAGCGCTATGCAGGAGGGTTTCCCTCGTGCCGGCTCTGGCGTCGCAAAGACGCTATGAAAACTTTGCGCCTTTGCGTCTTTGCGCGAAAAATTCATCCGGTTCGTGGGTAAAATTCGATGGTATTTATCCTTAAGCCAATTTGACTGGTACAGAATCATGAGCAACATGGTGAATACGACTATATTGCAAAGATTTTGCCTTTCTTTCATGATTCCATACTGCCCAAGGAGCGTTACCTTGACAATACATATCATCTAACTGCTGTTGCTCTTTGAAGGTATCCATGCACGCCCAAAAGCCATTGTATTTATAAGCAGCTAGCTGTTTTAATTTAATTAATCTTTGAAATGGTTCGTTCACCAATTCTTCTCCGGGTTGGATATATTTAAAGATATCTTTCTTAAATACAAAGAAGCCTCCATTTATCCGAATCCCGGCTTGCTGGACACTTTGAATATCAGTGACCAAACCATTTTCTTGCATGGAAACTAAATGGAAACTTTGCGAGGGTTTGACGCAGAGAAAACTAGCTATTTTGTCATCTCTATAAAAGTCTTCAATTATGTCAGGCAGGTGTAAATCTGTCAAGCCATCACTGTAATTAGCTAAAAATACCTCTTCCCCTTCTAAGTATTCTTCAACAGCCTTGAACCTTTGACCAATATTTGAAGTCAAGCCTGTATCGACAAAAGTAATTTTCCAATCTTCAATATCACTATTTAGAAGTTGGATTTTTTTGCCTCCCTCCTGTAACGTAAAATCATTAGAAACACACTCATCATAATTGAGAAAGTAATTCTTGATGACGTCTGCTTTATAACCAAGGCACAAAATAAAATCTTTGTGTCCGTAGTGGGCATAGTATTTCATGACATGCCACAATATTGGTCTGTAGCCAATATTAACCATCGGTTTAGGGACATTGGCGAAAAATTCTCTTAATCTTGTTCCTAAACCACCGCAGAATAAAACTACTTTCATTGTATTTTCCTTTTTTTCTCTGATTAAATTTCAATGAATTTTCAGTTGATTTATAGAGCATGAATTCACTAATCACGAACCTAACCCCCCAGCGTCCTTCCCACCTCTCCCTAAGCCTCTCCTTTTAGGAGAGGGAAGCGGAAAAACTTTTTTTGTGGGAAGGGGGAGCTAAATTCCCCTCCCCTACCAGGGGAGGGGTTAGGGGAGAGGTTCTTCCAAGATTACTGACTTGATTTCTAGCTGGCTCAAGAATAGACATTAACTTCGGGAATCGGTACGATAAATTGACAACCCCAATCACGTACATACGACATCTGTGACATGATCTCGTTTTTCAAATTCCAAGGTAAAATCAACAGATAGTCTGGCTGTGTTTCTTGAATTTTATCTGGATGAAAGATTGGTATATGAGTTCCTGGTAAGAATTTACCTTGTTTGTATGGGTTCCTATCTACGGTGTAATCAATGAAATCTTCTCTAATCCCACAATAATTCAAAAGGGTGTTACCTTTACCAGGAGCGCCGTAACCAGCAATTGTTTTTCCTTGTCGTTTCGCTGAAATTAAAAATTCTAAAAGTTTGAACTTGGTTTCTTTCACCTTTTCACCAAAGGAAAAATAATGTTTTAGATTGCTAAATCCAGCAGCTTCTTCCCTTGCTCTTAGTTCCTTTACCTGCTGACTAATAGGTTTAGAAGTATCTTCTGCTTGTCTTGCATAAATTCTTAGAGAACCACCATGAGTTGACAGTTCTTCTACATCAAAGATTGTTAAACCGTGCTCTGCAAAAAGTTTCTCTACTGTGAGCAACGACAAGTAAGAAAAGTGTTCGTGATAAATGGTGTCAAACTGGTTTCCCTCCATCAGTCGCATTAAATGAGGAAACTCCATAGTAATGACACCTTGAGGTTTGAGTAAAATTTTAGCGCCTGCTACAAAATCGTTGATATCAGGTACGTGAGCAAGTACATTATTAGCCACTAATAAATCGGCTTGCGTACCATCAGCAGCTAATTCATTCGCTGTGTTTTTTCCAAAGAACTTTACAACTGTGGGAATGCCTTTTTTTATAGCTACCTTAGCGACATTAGCTGCTGGTTCTATGCCCAGAACATTAATTCCTTTGGCAAGAAAATATTGCAATAAGTAACCATCGTTACTAGCTATTTCCACGACTTGAGTATATGAGTGTAACCTAAAGCGAGCTATTACGTTTTCGGTATAATTCTTGGCGTGTTGTAGCCAAGAGTCAGAGTAAGACGAAAAGTAAGCATACTCAGTGAAGATGTCTTGCGGGCTGACATATTCCTGAAGTTGAACTAAAAAACAGCGATCGCACACATAGACGTGCAGCGGATAGAAAGCCTCCATTTGGTTAAGCTGTTCAGGTGACACGTAGCTTTCACAAAGCGGTGACATTCCCAAATCAACAAAGGTATGCTTTAATGTTGATCCACAAAATCGACAGCAACCACGATTGAGGGTTGTACCATTCTGTACGTAGGACTCCAAAGTTGTCTTAATCATTTATTAGCTTCTTTAAGTGTTATGTGTAACTTGATAGAGCGACTCCAAGGGAGATCCCCCCAACCCCCCTTAACAAGGGGGGCTTTGTTCTTCCGTTAACAAGGCGGGTTTTGTTCCCCCTTAACAACGGGGGCTTTGTTCCTCGCTTAACAAGGCGGGTTTTGTTCCCCCTTAACAACGGGGGCTTTGTTCCTCGCTTAACAAGGCGGGTTTTGTTCCTCGCTTAACAAGGCGGGTTTTGTTCCTCGCTTAACAAGGCGGGTTTTGTTCCTCGCTTAACAAGGCGGGTTTTGTTCCCCCTTAATAACGGGGGCTTTGTTCCTCGCTTAACAAGGGGGGTTTTGTTCCTCGCTTAACAAGGGGGGTTTTGTTCCTCGCTTAACAAGGCGGGCTTTGTTCCTCGCTTAACAAGGCGGGTTTTGTTCCCCCCTTTTTAAGGGGGGCTAGGGGGGATCAAGTCTTAACTGAAAAGTATTGGGTAAAATCTAGAACAGGTTCAAACGGAGACCAGCAAGTATCTTTCTCGGAAATTTCACTTATAGGTAAAGGCCATTCAATCCCAAAGGCGGGATCGTCATAACGCAAACCACGCTGGTAGTCTGGCGCATAAAATTCACTCATTTGATACACAACCTCAGCATCATCAGTAAGCGTTTGGTAGCCATGAGCGAACATCTCAGGGACGTACAGAGCTACGCGATTCTCAGCTGTTAACTCAACGCCAAAGTGTAACTTGTACGTAGGAGATTCAGGGCGCAAGTCGATGATGACATCGTAGATAGCACCATGAGTGCAGCGAACCAACTTTACCTCGGTTGCAGGAGCAACTTGATAATGCATGCCCCGTAGAGTTCCCAAGTTGTAGTTGAAAGCTACGTTGCATTGTGCAATTGTTGGCTTTAAGCCGTGAGCGGAAAATTCCTTTTGGCAGAAAGTACGAGCAAAGAAGCCACGAGTATCTTGCCGTTGCTCTAAGTCAATCAGGAATGCGCCTTTGAGTGGAGTTTCTGTGAATAGCATGACTGATTCCAGAAGAAATTTTGATCAATTTGCCCAGTGCGAATCAGATACTCTAGCTGCTTCAAGCGAGTGAATCCTCTAGATAAAAAAGTGGATTCTGATATATCAATAGAACTAAACACATTGAACAACTGCTGGGCACCTTTAGCTGCATCCCACTCACACTTGAATCCTGGTAGTGTCGTGTTAATCTTCTCGAAGGAAACCCGATAGCTGCGGTTGTCCGCACCACTGTCCCCAAAGCTAAGCTTGCATCCGGTGAAGACTTCAGCTACAATCTGGGCAATTTCTTTGACTTGATAGTTGCTGGCAGTATCACCCACATTGAAGATTTGGTTGTGAACAATGTTGCGCTCTGCTTCGAGCGTACAAACGATTGCTTTGCAAATGTCAAGCAGATGAACCAACGGACGCCAAGGAGTTCCGTCGCTCGTCATCTTGATTTCTTTAGTCGTCCATGCTAATCCAGCCAGGTTGTTTAAAACAATATCGAAGCGCATTCTGGGAGATGCGCCGTAGGCTGTGGCATTCCGCAGAAAGGTGGGAGAGAAACCATCGTCAGCTAGTAATTTAACATCTCGCTCTACCAAGGTTTTACATTCTGCATACGCTGTTTGTGGATTGACTTTAGACTCTTCGGTAACATAGTCCTCACTCGCAACGCCATAGACACTGCACGAAGAAGTGTAGACAAAGCGACGCACACCAGATGCTTTCGCTAGTTCGGCGAGACGAACCGAACCTTTATGGTTAATGTCGTAAGTCACATTGGGAGATAATTGCCCGGCGGGATCGTTGGAAAGTTCAGCTAGATGAACGACAGCCTCGACACCTTGTAAATCTTCTTTTGTGATGTGGCGGATGTCTTTGTTTAGGGTTTTGGCAGTTACTTCGGTACCGTTGTATAGCCAGCCAACTTTATAAAATCCTGTGTCAACCCCAATAACCTCATGTCCGTGTTGCATCAAGATTGGGGCTAATAACGAGCCGATATAACCTTCAGTTCCAGTTACAAGTATTTTCATAGGTCTTAAATATTACTAAATAAACTCAGGTTCTGTAAAATACCTCCCAGACTTAATGACTACAAAACCCTGAACAAAGTAACGAGCTTCTCTGGCACGAAGAGCCGCTTGCAGCAGCCGATTGTGCCCATACTGTGGTATCAGCGCAATCGTCTATAAAATAACAGTGTGCAACTAACCTGTTTGCGATCGCGTTCTGGGAAATGTATGATTTAACGTATAAGTTGTATAGTTTGGGTCTGTTTATGCCTCGCTTTGGGTGGAATAATGCTCACACTTACTGCAAATTCATTTGCTCGTAACGATCCATACAAGGCAGGCTAGACGCTGCAACTCGATATTGGCTGACTCTAACAGCTTTGTGGAGGCATTGCCCCTACGCAAAGGCAACAGTCACCCTGACTGTTTTGGGCAATAGTCAATCTGCCCAATTTAGCTTGGCTTGATACTCGCCAAAAGCCACGCTACTACTTGGCGTGTCCACTTGACTGGCGCTGAAGATGAGGAATCCTGCCGGATGATATTAATTATTATTAATTTTTTTTTGAATATTTTTTTTTAAAATATCATAAAATCATTGATTTGTAAATATGTATCTTATGAAAATCATCAAAATAACAAACAGGAGGATGAAAGTTTATTCAGTGCTTTACAAAAGTCTTCTTTGTACTTAGCATTGCCGGATAAGTTAAGAGAAAGTCTGTCTAAAGGTAGAAGATTATGTAAACATTAGTAGTTTAATTTCCAGATACATAAAACAAATAAAAACAAAGTTGAGAATTTGCAAGATATCAAGCCGACAGTTGCCCCGACGATTGCTTTCAAATTAGGATAGCAATAGGCACTCCAACACCAAAAGAAAAAAACCTTATAAAGCAAGGAGTTTGATAGGAATTAGACTTGAAAACAAAAAAAATGTATTAAAACTAACAATTACAAAAGAGTTTCAAAAGCTAATCAAAAAGTTATGAAATACATTTAAATGACGTTTATTATTCGTAATTAATAAAAGTTAACCTACCACAAAAGTAGGAAATAACTGGCTATGCTTGTCGGGGTGCAGGCGGTTGCATAAAAAAGCAACAGACAAGTCAATACGGGCAAGTCAAAACAAATTTATTGTCCTTAATTTATTTATTGCTGCCTTAGGTTGAAAATTTCTAGAGGTTCGAGTTCTGGTTTATGGCACGACGTTCGTTGAAGGCATCTATCGTAGGCATCGAGAAAGCAAAAAGGGCTTTTCAAATCCGGGAATGGACGCAAGAATATCTAGCTAGTGAGGTAGGGCTGGAAACTCGCCAGCCAATTTGGAAGTTTTTTACAGGGAAGCCGATTGAGCGTCAGAGCTTCATGGAGATCTGCTTTCAACTTGGTTTGGATTGGCAAAAGATTGCTGAGCTACCGACAGGAGGCGCAGTAACGGAAAAAAAGCTCGATTGGGACAGCTGCCAGGATATTGATGCCTTGGTGGAAATGGTGCGAAAGCAAAGAAGCGATAAAATTCAAGCCCAGTGCGCCACGATGCGGTTGTTAGATATTTCTCAACCGATTGAGCTAGAAGACATTTATGTTGATGTCAATATTCAGAATAATATTACAAGTCAAAGATGGTTAGATATCTTTGAATTACAAGGCTTTTCAAAAGAATTCGACCGCTTCCCTTGGGATCAATGTCATGAACTCGTTCCAGCGCTACAGACAGTTGCAACCTATCCCAAACTAATGGTGCTAGGCAAACCAGGGTCTGGTAAAACCACATTTTTACAATATATCGCCACCCAATGCAATCAAGGCAAGTTCCAAAGAGACCGGATACCTATTTTTATACGATTAAAAAATTTTGCTGAGGATGCCAGAGAAACAGGGGATTTTAGTTTATTGAACTATATCACTCAAGAGCTTGCTTACTTCGGCATTTGTGACCAGCAAATCCAAACATTACTCGCTCATGGCAAACTGTTGATTCTACTGGATGGCTTGGATGAAATTCCAGAAGAAGATAGCGCCGAAATCGTGAAAAAAATTCGCAAGTTATCTGAGGAATATTACAAAAATCAGTTTATTATTACCTGTCGGATTGGTACTCAGCAGTATCGGTTTGAGGGATTCACCGATATTGAAATTGCCGATTTTGACGCCTTCCAAATAGAAGCCTTTGTCCAAAAGTGGTTTGTCAACGTTGGTAGGAATTCCAGTGAACAAGCACAAGCCAAAGCTAGTCAGTTCATGCAAAAGTTGCAGTTATCGGAAAATGGGCACATTCGAGAACTAGCTGTGTCGCCGCTTTTGCTCAACCTGGTTTGTTGTGTGTTTCAAACCCGCTCAGACTTTCCCGCTAGGCAGGTCGAACTTTACAAGCAAGGATTGGACATTTTGCTCAATCGCTGGGATCAAGTCAGGAGCATTAAACGCGATGGTATTTATGGTGATTTGTCTTTACCCCACAAGCTCAAACTGCTGAGTCAAATTGCTGCCATCACCTTTAAGCAAGAACGTTACTTTTTTACAAAAAGCAATGTCCGGCAATACATCGCGGACTATCTGCGTAACTTACCCACTGCCCAAGCTGATGATCCCGAGGTACTGCAACTCAATAGTGAGGCAGTGCTGAAATCGCTCTTAGCACATGGTCTACTGGTGGAGCGGGCGCGGGGGATTTACTCGTTCTCGCATCTCACGTTTCAAGAGTATTTAACGGCTAGAAACATTGTTACTAGTCCTAAACCAGAGATATTAGAAGAAAAATTGCTCGAGTTGGTCAGCCATGTGACCGAACCCCGTTGGCGCAAAGTCTTTTTACTCACAGCTGGTATGTTGGGTCATGCCCCTGACCTGCTGCAGTTAATGAAGCAACAGATTGATGCGCTTGTTGGCGCTGATGAGCAATTGCAGCAGTTCCTCATCTGGCTCAACCAGAAGTCCCTTTCCGTCCAGGCTCCCTACAAAGCAGCAGCTATTCGTGCTTTTTACCTGACACTGGTTCTTCCTCGCGATCTGAGCATAACCCGTGACCTGACTCTCTCCCTTGCCATCGATCCCAGGGTTGCTGGTAATCTTGCCACTGATTTGACCGTAGATCTGGCTCTTAACCGTGCGCTATCCCTCAGCCTAGCCCTGGCAGCTGACCCGACTCTGGATCGAGTCCTTGCCCTCAGTTTTGCTCTGACTTATGACATAGATGTTTTCTGTGACTGTGAGTTCGAGCAATCGCTGCAACAACTTAAAAAACAACTACCAGCCCCAGATCAAGGCAGAGAAAGGTTGAAGAAATGGTGGAACGCTAACGGTCAGACTTGGGTTGAGAAATTGAGGTCTCTGATGCTTCGGTGTCGCAATATAGGTCATCAATGGCAGTTCAGCGATCAGCAAAAGGAAGTCCTCAAGCAGTACTACGCTGCCAACCAGTTGCTGGTGGATTGCCTCAAGGTCGCTTGTGAAGTCAGTCCCACTGTGCGAGAGCAGATTTCGGAAACGTTGTTGTTGCCCATCACCAGAACATCAGGTGGTGCATCGGAAAAAAAGGTATATTTAGCTACTGGAAATGTGGTGAAGCTATGGTAGCCACTTATGATGTACCCCTTGTTGTCTTTTCGGTGGCGATCGCATTCATCGCCTGTTACACAGCACTGGATCTGGGTGGACGGGTGGAGGTGAGCACTGGGCAAGCGCGTAATCTGTGGCTCTTGGTTGGCGCGATCGCCCTGGGAATTGGCATCTGGTCAACGCACTTCATCGGGATATTGGCTTATAAGCTGCCGATCCCCATAACTCACGACCTCTCAATTGTCTTAGTCTCGATGGGGGTGGCAATTGTTACCTCTGGAGGAGCGCTCTGCATCGTCAGGCGTGAGAAGCTGGCGACGCTTGGGTTGCTCTTTGGGGGCGTTTTAATGGGACTTGGGATTGCAGCCATGCACTACATCGCCATGGCGGCAATGCAACTACAAGCGAAAGCGAGCTACGATCCAAACCTGGTTGCACTTTCTGTCGTGATTGCGATCTGTGCATCCCTCATCGCCCTAAAGCTGGTGTTCCATCTGCGCTCCCAGACCATGCTGAGCGGGAGCGTGTGGAAGCTCGGCGGTGCGAGCATCATGGGAGGTGCCATTGCCGGGATGCACTATACAGCAATGGCGGCGGTCAGCTTTCAGCCCGCTGACCAAGTGGTACAGCCCGTTCATGGCTTGAACCACTCTTTACTGGCGACTGCAATTGGAATTGCGACTTTGGTCATCCTGAAGCTAACGGATCTGACTAGCTTTTTCGATCAGCGCCTGGGTGCCGAGACCGCCAGAGCCGAGGCACTGTGCGAGAGCGAAGAGCGCTTCCGCTCCTTGGTGCAAAATGCATCTGATATTATTGCGGTTATCGCAGCCGATGGCATCATTTGCTACACAAGCCTATCCGTCAAAAATATTCTGGGTTATCAACCCGAGAATTTGCTTGGCAAAAAGGGTTTTGAACTCGTCCATCCTGACGATCGCCCCAAGGCAGAAAGTCTCTTGAGGGAAGCCCTCGATTATTCTAAGACCAAGATCACAGCTGAGTTTCGTTTACAGCACGCAGATGGTTCGTGGCGAGATTTTGAAGTGCTAGTCAATAATCTACTGGCTGAGCCGAGTGTGGCTGGTATTGTTACCACTTGCCGCGACATCACCGAGCGCAAGCGGACCGGGGAGGCGCTGCGGGAGTCGCAACAGATGCTGCAGTTAGTGATGGATAACATTCCGCAATTCATCTTCTGGAAGGATAGGAACTCTGTCTTTTTGGGTTGCAATCGTAACTTTGCACAACTAGTGGGCCTTGGCAGTCCAGAGAATATTGTTGGCAAAACAGATTACGACTTGACATACCAGACACAGGAGGCGGACTTCTTTCGCAAGTGTGACCAGAGAGTCATGGAAACGAGTACACCCGAATATCATATTATTGAACCTCTACTGCTAGCTGATGGCAAACAAGCTTGGCTAGACACTAACAAGGTTCCACTTCATGATTCGAGAGGAAATGTTGTAGGCATACTCGGCAGCTTTGAAGACATCACCGAGCGCAAGCGAGGAGAGGCAGCATTGGTAGAAGCGCGGGAAGCAGCTTTTGAAGCATCGCGTCTCAAATCTCAGTTCCTAGCCAACATGAGCCATGAGATCCGTACCCCGCTGAATGCTGTCATTGGGATGACGAATCTGCTTTTGAATACGGAACTCAAACCCGAGCAACGAGGCTTTGTCCAGACAATTCGCCACAGCAATGACGCATTACTTAGCATCATAAACGACATTTTAGACTTCTCCAAAATTGAGTGCGGCAAACTCGAACTGGAACAACAACCCTTCGATCTACAAAAATGTGTTGAGGAATCCATCAGCTTAGTAGCTTCCAAGGCAGCAGAAAAAGGCTTAAAGCTAGCATACTCGATTGCTCCCTCCACCCCAAAGACGCTCGTAGCAGATGCTGCCCGACTCAGCCAAATCTTAGTGAATCTACTGAGTAATGCGGTTAAATTTACAGAATTTGGGAAAGTGACTGTTTCGGTAACGGCAAAGAAGGTGAGGGGCAAGCAAGACTGGCGTTCTCTCGTGAGTCCTGACTCCTTAGACACTTATGAAATTGAATTTGCTGTCAAGGACACAGGCATCGGCATTCCCCAAGAGCGGATCGAGCATCTGTTCGAGCCCTTCACCCAAGTCGATTCTTCGATCAGCCGTCGCTATGGAGGCACGGGGCTGGGTCTTGCCATCTGTAAACAGCTAACCGAAATCATGGGAGGACGGATCTGGGTGGAGAGTACGCTGGGTCAAGGCTCCTCCTTTTATTTCACGTTAATTGCCCAATCCAGTCCCATGCAAGTGGATACCCCTAAGGTGGAGTCAAGAGTTGCGATACCTCAAATAGCTGAACAGTTACCCCTACGGATTCTGTTAGCCGAAGACAATCAAGTGAACCAGCAGGTTGCCCTGCTCATCTTAAAGAAGCTTGGGTATCAAGCTGATGCCGTTGGCAATGGACTAGAGGTACTGCGATCGCTGCGCTGTCAAATGTATGACGTGGTGTTGATGGACATACAAATGCCAAAAATGGACGGATTGACAGCCACCCGTCATATCTGCCAAGAATGGTCAAAAGACCAGCGACCCCGGATTATTGCCATGACAGCCTATGCCACCGACTATGCTAGGGAGCAGTGTTTGGAAGCAGGTATGGATGACTACATCAGCAAACCAATTGAAATAGAAAAACTCGTTCAGGCTTTGAGCCAGTGTCAGCCAAATAGAGCAGGGGGAGCTCTTGAGCAAGGGAGCAGGGGAGCTCTTGAGAATGAAAAATTTCTATCCTCTGCCCCTCTTGATGCGAAGACGTTGCAATCATTACGCAAGATGGCGGGTGAGCGAGCAAACGAAGTTCTGGCTGAAATCATCAATAATTATCTGGCAGAAGCGCCGCAACTGCTGCAAGCGATGCGTGCCGCTGTTGCGACAGGAGACGCGTGCCGACTGCAACAGGCGGCGCACACGCTAAGATCCGCGAGTGCCAACCTGGGTGCGATCGCTCTTTTGGAGCTTTGTAAGGCTTTGGAAGTCATGGGTGGCGCTGGTACCACCACAGGGGCATTGGCGGGTGTGTTGCAAGTTGAGGCGGCATACGAAACAGTTAAGGCAGCCTTGCAAATCGAACGTGAGCGGCTTTAAACATGAGTATCGACCCTGTTCAAAAAAACTCCCCCTTAATTTTTGTTGTCGATGACGACAAATCCATGCGGATGCTGCTGCGTGTCGCACTGGAACAAGAAGGCTACCAAGTGCTGGAAGCACAAGATGGCGCGGCGTGTCTAGCCGCCTATCAAAATCAAAAGCCCGACGCGATTTTGCTGGATGCTGTGATGCCAGGGATAGACGGCTTTGCCTGTTGCACCCAGTTGCGAACCGCAAACGACAGCACTGTGCCTGTGTTGATGATCACGGTGCTTGACGATCCAGATTCGGTTGAGCAAGCGTTTGCAGTCGGGGCTACAGATTATATCACAAAACCGATTCACTGGGCAGTGCTGCGCCATCGCGTGCGTCGTCTGCTCGAACAATCCCGGCTTTATAAACAGTTAGAAGAAGCCAATCTCGAATTGGAGCGTCTAGCGGGCATAGTGGCTCGTTATAAGGAAACGCGCAAAAAGCCTCCAGCATAATCTCTGATTAAATATTTCAAAGCAACATTTGAGATTTTATCAAGGCATTGCTTTCCAACTATCAAGTACTTCTCGAATAGACTGCAATTCAGTGAGATATTCATTTACTTTGATTCTCTGACTCTCAAGCATAGCAACAATCTCAGGAGCTTTTACTTCCCTTGTTGCTCGTTCTTTAAGCAAGTTGTCAAATTGAGATTGAAATCTATTTATGTAGTCATTAATTTGCTTTTCGCCTTTTTGAAAATCTTCTGATACTTGTTTTTGAATGACTCGCTGGAGCAACTCTATGTTTCTCTGCACTTGTTCGTCTATCTTCTTCTGAATTGCTTGTGAAGTCAGTTTTAAATCTATTTCATAGAAAGAAACTGTTTCCTGATAAGGAACATCTACTTCATATGATTCATCAGAGGCACAGCAGCGACTCTTGTTTCTGGTTTCTTTTCTAGTTCTAGTAAATACTTCTTGCTGCTTTTCTATTTTGGCATCAATTCCTGAAAATTCAAACTGAGGAAACTCAATTGGATTAGTACCTATTTCAACTTCTAAAGCATTTCCTATGTACTTAGAAACTTCATCCGATATTGCTTGGATTTGTTTTTGAATTTTTTGAACTATATATTCGCGAATTTTTGTTCCATCTCTGACCAGTTTATCTTGAGTATCTAACCAAAAATTTTGTATTATAGGGGTGCAGTAATCATTAATTATTTTCCCAATTTCGTCAGCATATTTTCTCTTATTGACTCTAATCTTATATGGATCTGAGCTAGCGTCAACTTCAAATAAAGAACTTAACTTCTTCCAAATATATGTAAAAATATTTTTCTCATCATCACGTTCTAAAGTATTGTTGAATTGAGTTTCAACGACCTTTTCTATTTCTATTTTTATTTGTTCTTTAGCAGTTAAGGCAAAATTGTGAATTCCCAAACTAAATTCACTGATTAATATTTGCTTGCCGAAAATAAAAGGAAGTATAAAAACCATATAATTCTTTGATGAGTTCCCTAGGAATTAGGAGGAAGATGAGGAAGTTGAGAATCAGTAAGCAACTTACTATCTGCTGATGTTAATCCTAGAGATTTAGCAATAGCAGATGATTCAAGATATCGTTTCATTGCCCCTTCGATGCCTGGTGTAATGGGTCGATTTTTAATGTCTTCGTTGACTGCTTTCGCCTCAGCCAGGAACTCTAGATTTTTAGTGTGTTCATAAATGAGTTCGTTCTCAATCTGTTGCAAACGTTCTAGTTCTTGCTGAGTCAAAGATTGGTAATATGTTTTTACTGCTTGCTTATGGTCATCGAGGATTTGGAAAAACTCGTAAACCATACCCGCAGTTCCAACAACGGCTAACGCTGGCGCTGCTGTAGTTAAGGCGATCGCAATTGGTGGACAAGCTGCTGCAACTGCTGTGGTTGCAAAAGCTGTAGCGCCTCCAACTGTGCCACCAACTAAGGTATCTTTTAATGTTTCTACGGTGGCTTGTTGTGCAGAAATTTCACCCCGAATTACACGAAGCGCGTTGGTTAACATCGAAAATGGTGCTGTTGTTGCTGCACCAATGGCTGCTCCTAGAGGAGCAGCTTGAAAACCTGCTTTGACAGCACCCATCATATTGTCAAAATGCCATTTGGCATTTATTCTCATTTGCTCTTGCCAGATCATAGGCTTATTGCCGCGAGCAATGTTGTCTCTGGCATTCTCCCAGTAGATGTTTTTGGGGTCATTTGAGCCACCTTGGCTGTGGGGCTTGATGTGACTAGCGTGCTTATCGGATAAATATTTTTGGGCATTAACACCAGCCGATTTGCTGTCAATGCCAGCTCGTTGAACTGGGGGAATCTTTTCTAACATCTGTTCGGCTTGCACTCTGGTTCTTGGAAGTTCACCAGGTCGAATCCCACCTTTATATAATCTACGCACCGCACTTAAGGGTAAATCCTGTAATTGGGCATGGTGAACGCTGGTCGTCGCAGTGGCGTTAACAGCGGAATTACGCTCTTGATTGTCAGACATGGATTAACAAATTTACTATGTATGTATTACGTTGGTTCGCTTCAGACCAAAAAATGGCATTAGCTTCTTTTCTTATGATTCCCATTTGGTCATCGCTCATAACACACCTGAAAGATTGCCTAGAAGAAGTCAAAGGATTTGAGGTACTGCCTACACTTTTGGTTTAATTGGTATCGTCGCTTGAGTAAAGACTATGAGGTGCTGCCGGAAACCGTGGCGACGTTTATTTATGCGGCGAGGATGTCAAAAGGGAAAGGATTTGCAGTAACGAGAGCATTGTTGACTCAACCTGAGACACAAACAGACCAAAACTATAGAACTTATACGTTAAGTCATACATTTTCTAGGACGCGATCGCAAACACGTTGATTGCACACTGTTATTTCATAAACAGTTGGTTCCACCCCAGGGGGATATTACGGGTGGGTGTGTTGCGAGTAAAGATAGCTCGTAACGAGAAACGCGAATTTGCAGTCAATGGTGGGGGTATTTTGCAAAATCTAATGTCATCTTCTAGCCGCAGCCCTACAACGCTTGCAGATAGGGAGGCAGTTACAGTAAAGGGCAAATTTTTCTTTAAGAGAGATCAGAAGTTTTTTCTCAAAGGAGTTAGCTACGGTCCTTTCTCCACCGGCACGCATGGCGAGCCTTTTCCAGAAAAACCAGTTGTGGAGAAAGACTTTGCCATGATGGCACAGCTGGGCGCTAACTGTCTACGTATCTATACCGTTGCACCTGATTGGCTTTTGGATCTAGCTGCAACCTACGGTTTGCGGCTGCTTATTGGCATCCCCTGGTCTCAACATATCGCCTTCCTTGACTCCTCTGCTGTTCAGGCAGAAATCCGTAACTGCATTGCCACCGGAGTTAAAGCCTGCCGGAACCATCCCGCTGCCTTTGCCTATTTGGTGGGCAATGAGATTCCTTCAGATATTGTGCGTTGGCATGGTCAAAAACGGGTTCGTGCTTTTGTCAAAGAGTTAATGGCGGTAGCAAAAGACAGCGATCCAGAGGGTCTGGTAAGCTATGCCAATTACCCCTGTACTGAATATTTAAATATTGACTTTACTGATTTTTTATGCTTTAACGTCTACCTGCATCAAGAAAAAGATTTTCGCCGCTACCTATCCCGACTCCATAACCTGGCGGGGGATAAACCTCTCGTGCTGAGTGAGTTTGGTGTTGACTCGATCCGTGAGGGAACCCAGGAACAAGCACAGATCCTCTCCCAGAAGTTGTCATCAAGCTTTGACATGGGAGCGGCAGGGACGATCGTCTTTTCTTGGACGGATGAGTGGTTTACTGGCGGGTATGCTATACAAGATTGGGCTTTTGGCTTGGTTGATGCTGAACGTAACAAAAAGCCTGCGTTCGACACCGTGCAGCAGTATTACACAGCGCCTCTGCCGCCAGTGCTACCTGAGTATCCTAAAGTCTCAGTGGTTGTCTGCGCGTACAATGCTGAGCGCACTATGGATAGTTGCCTAGCTTCTCTCAAAGAACTCAACTACCCTAACTATGAGGTGATCGTAGTTAATGATGGCTCGACTGACGGCACTCTAGAAATAACTCAGCGCTACGACTACGTACGCCTGATTAGTCAGGAAAACAAGGGACTAAGCGCAGCACGTAACGTTGGCATCGCCGCCGCGACGGGCGAGATTGTTGCCTTTACCGATTCTGATTGTATGGCAGATCCAGACTGGCTCACCTATCTGGTCGCAAAGTTTCTCTCGTCGGGTTTGGCAGCCGTCGGTGGTCCAAACTTATCTCCTCCTGAAGACTCTCTTGTCCCAGCCTGCGTTGCTGTGTCTCCCGGTGTACCCACCCACGTACTTTTGAGCGATGAGGTAGCCGAACATATTGCTGGCTGCAACATGGCTTTTCGTCGGGAGGTTCTACAGGAAATTGACGGGTTCGACCGGCAGTATCGTGCTGCGGGTGACGATGTTGATATATGCTGGCGGCTGCAAGACAAAGGCTACGCAATTGGCTTTAGCCCAGCTGCAATAGTATGGCACTTTCGCCGTAACACGGTAGATGCGTATCTTAAGCAGCAGCGAGGCTATGGTAAGGCAGAGGCGCTCGTTTATTTTAAGCATCCCAACCGCTTTAACCTTCTGGGACAGCCCAGCTGGGCGGGGAGGATCTACGGAGATTTATCCTCATTTCTTCGTTTTGGTCAACCAGTTATCTACTCTGGGGTGTTTGGTCGCGGGTTGTTTCAAACCCTATATGAGCCTTCTGGCTCCCTCATTTCTTACCTCCCCCTAACGCTGGAGTGGAATGTAGCGGCTGGTGTTTTATTTGTGTCTGCGCTTGTGTCTGGTGATTATCCGTGGGTGGCGGCGGCAATGTTCCTCACCTCTTTTGTCTGGTGTATAGCTGGTGCCTTACAAGCACGCATTGAAGAGCGGTTTCAGGGAGCAAGGGCACGCCTGCTTGTTGCTGTGCTGATCTACCTGGGTCCTATTGTACGCAGTGTAGAACGCTACCGCTGGCGCATAAAACAACTTACTAAAGTAGAACCGATAAAGTTTGATAAGCCGTAAAGAAAAATGGAAGCAGTTTCTAATAACAAGAGTCAAATACTGACTCAACCGGAGTTGATAAAGTTTGCTCGATCAGCTAAAAGAGTACACATTTGTTGGCGCGATCGCGCCTATGAGTTGTCCTATTGGACAGAAACAGGACTGGAAAAGGAGAACCTGCTTCAAGAGGTCATGGATTTCCTCCTGCCCTACAAGTATTTCATCACTGTCGATGATGGGTGGAGCGACTGGGATTTGGAGATTCACCGGGGGATCTGGTCAAAAATTCAGGTGAACGTGTGTACTGAAAATCACGGTGGCAACAAGAGATTACTGAGGCTACGGTGTGGACTGAGGATGTCGCAGTTTGCCACTATGGCTATGGTTGCGTATTTCGTCTACACAGTTGTGGCAATCCTTCTGGGAATGCCAGAAGTCGCTTTAGTTACATCTTTAGTAGGGGTACTCAACGCCGTCGTCATTTTCTATCAGAACTTCGGTTTGGGGCGTATTCTCTACCACGTGCTGGAGATGGTCGCCAAAAAACTCCACCTGCTGCCGATACACCCCAAGAGCACCAAGTCTGTCGTACAAAGTGCAGTCATACAAGCATAACGTTTGTTTTAGTGCTTCTTTATACTAATGAGCAAATGGTCAGACGAGAGATGAATTTGTAAATGAGGCAAGGGTTAAAAGCAATGATGCACCGATACGGGCGCTTGCTCGAATATCCGCTGCGGCAGTGGCGCACCATAATAGCAATCCTCGCTCTCACGGCTGGCACCTCAGCCACCGCAACACTTCAACCTTGGCCAATGAAAATCCTGGTGGATTATGCCCTCTCTCAGGTAGCCCTCCCCCCCCTAGTTTCTTCGTTTGCGAACTTCAAAGAGTCCCTGACGCCACCACTGCTGGTCATTGTCGCTGCTTTAAGTAGCCTCGGACTTTATGCTTTGAACGCGATCCTTGACACGAGCTTGAGCTGGGCTTGGAGTGCTGCTGGGCAAGGTATGGTCTACGAACTGGCTCAAAACCAGTTCTCTCGTCTTCAACGCCTTTCACTGCTGTTCCATAGCCAGCGTACTGTCGGCGATTCTTTGAGCCGCTTGACAGGAGATTCCTATTGTGTATATACCCTAGTCAGTGCTGTGCTAATTTCACCTGTGCAGCATCTGCTTATGCTCTTCACTATTAGCATCGTCGCCTGGAACCTGAATTCTTCACTAACGCTGATAACGCTATGGGTTGCACCAATGATGGCTGGTTTTGCCCTCGTCTTTGGTTCCCGACTCAAGCGCCGGACAAAGCTGAATCGCGAGGCGCAGTCTCGCCTCACCAGTTTTGTCCACCAAACGCTCACAGCAATCCCAATGATTCAGGCATTTAGCAGGGAGAGTTACAATACCCAGCAGTTTAAGCACCTGGCTCAAGACACAGTTACGATTTCGCAACGCGAAACCCTGCTCAAAAGTACCTACGGTCTTGCAAATGGTTCTGTGACAACGGTTGGTAATGCGATTGTCCTTTATATGGGCGGGCTGCAGGTGTTATCAGGAGCTATGAGTGTCGGTAGCTTGCTGGTTTTCCTGGCATATTTACAATCCATACAAGGAGCATTTCGGGGGTTGTTTGGCATCTACGGGAGCCTGAAGTCGGTAGAAGCCAATATGGATAGAGTGCTAGAGATTTTGGATGCTAAAGATGGGGTGCACGATGCCCCAGGAGCCAAACCATTGCCTGTTCGTGCACCGGGAGATCGGGGACATATATGTCTAGAGGGAGTTACCTTCGGTTACGAAGCTGGCTATCCTGTGCTAGAAAACATTACCCTGGAAGCGCGACCGGGAGAAACTATTGCTCTGGTCGGTGCGACGGGTGCTGGTAAGAGTACGTTGGTCTCTCTCATTCCTCGTTTCTTTGATCCCTGGCAGGGACGAGTCTTATTCGATGGGGTGGACGTACGAGGTGTGCAACTCAATAGCCTGCGCGAGCAGATTGCCCTGGTGCTACAGGAGCCGTTTCTTCTGCCACTCTCGGTGGCACAGAACATTGCTTACGGTCGTCCGGGAGCAAGTCAACAGGAGATTGTCGCAGCCGCCAAAGCCGCTAAGGCACACGAATTCATCCGGCAGCTGCCTCAGGGGTATGACACCGTTCTGAGTGAAAGAGGAGCTATCCTCTCTGGCGGACAGAAACAGCGGCTGGCGATCGCTCGGGCGCTGCTTAAGGATTCGCCGGTACTCATTCTCGACGAACCCACTTCTGCTCTGGATGCCCACACTGAAAGCTTACTGCTGGCAGCTTTAGAGCGCTTGATGCAGGGGCGGACAGTATTTATTATTGCTCATCGCCTCTCGACTATTCTCCGGGCGGATCGCATCGTGGTGCTGGAGCAGGGGAGGATTGTGGAGATGGGAACGCACCAGGAGTTGCTGACAGGTTCTCGTCTTTACAAGCGTTTGCACTCCTTGCAGTTTCCCGATTCGCCGCAGGAGGTCGTGTTATGAAACTGTGGTGGCTGCGACTAGCACATTACGCCCGAGTCCGTTGGCGCGGACTCGCCTTTGTGCTGCTGCTCATGCTAATTAATGTAGGGCTGAATGTGCTCAAGCCCTGGCCTTTGAAGTTGATTGTTGATTGCGTCCTGGGTAACCAATCCCTGCCAAATACTCTTGTTTGGCTCAAAACCTTAGTTGGTGGTGCCGATGTTGGGCTACTCGGTCCCTTAGCGGGTGCTACAATCGCTCTATTTCTAGCTGGTGAAGGAGTTCGTCTGCTCCAAGACTATGTTGGTGCTGGCGTTGGCAGTCAAATGGGTTATGACTTGGGAGCAGCACTGTTTCATCGCCTACAGCATCTTTCTCTGGAGTTTCACAACCAACAGCAAGCTGGCGATCTCGTCCGGCGAGTCATGACTGACAGCATCTGTATTCGGAATCTGGCGATGGGGGTTTTTCTGCCCGTGCTGACTTCCGTGGTGAATCTGGTAGTCATGTTCGTTGTCATGTGGCAACTTGATCACTTCCTTTCACTGCTCTCGCTACTCGTTGCTCCCCTGATTGTGTTACTGATTTGGGTCTTTAACAAGCCCATGATTGAGCGAACCTATCAGCATCAACAATTTGAAGGCGAGATTATGGCGCTTAGCGAGCAGACGTTAACAGCGCTACCAATTGTTCAAGCATTTGGTCGCGAAGCACACGAAGATGAGCGCTTTCGCTACCTGTCTCAAAAAGCGCTCCAGGCTTGTTTGCGCGCTGTTTTTGCCCAGATGCAATTCAAAATTGGGGTGAGCGGGGTAACGGCAGTCGGAACAGCAGGAATTATGCTATTTGGCGGCTTCCAGGTTTTGGATGGGTTACTTTCAATTGGGTCTTTACTGGTCTTCCTTTCTTATCTCGCCTCCTTGTATGCGCCGATGGAGACTTTGGCTTATATGTCGTCTGGTTTTGCAGCAGCGGCAGCTAGTGCTCGTAGAGTGCTAGATGTGTTAGATGCCAAGGAGGAGGTACGGGAAATTGCTGATGCCAAACCTCTGCTTTTACAACCCGGTAAAGCGAGTGGATACGTATGCCTAGAGAAAGTCACCTTCGGCTACCAGCATGGGAAACCCATACTCCAAGACATTTCCTTGGAAGCACAGCCAGGGGAAATGATCGCGCTGGTCGGTGCGACAGGAGTAGGTAAGAGTACCCTGGTTTCTCTGATTCCCCGTTTTTTCGATCCTTGGCAGGGACGAGTCCTCTTCGATGGGGTAGATATCCGAGACGTGCAACTGCAAAGCCTCCGCGAGCAGATTGCCCTGGTGCTGCAGGAGCCGTTTCTACTACCGCTAAGCATCGCGGAGAACATTGCCTATGGCTGTGTTGGTGCTAGCCGCCAAGCGATCGCCGCCGCCGCCCAAGCTGCCAATGCTGACACCTTTATTCAACGATTACCCCAAGGTTATGACACCATCATTGGTGAGCGAGGAGCTACGCTTTCAGGGGGAGAAAAGCAACGGTTGGCGATCGCCCGTGCCCTACTCAAGGATGCTCCAGTGCTGATTCTGGATGAACCCACCTCTGCTTTGGATGCTCAAACCGAGTTTCTGCTACTGGAGGCATTAGAGCGACTGATGGCAGGACGAACTACGTTTATTATTGCCCATCGCCTCTCGACAGTACAACGAGCAGACCGGATCGTGGTGTTGGAACGAGGACGAGTTGCGGAGATAGGAACCCATCAAGCATTGCTAAACGCTCGTGGGCTGTACTATCGCCTGCACCAAACCCAGTCCAGCCGACCAATCATCCATTCTGAATCGGTATAAAGCAATACGGTTGATGCTAAGGCTAAAACTTTTTGTAAAAATCAATTTTTTTTAACGAACCGCCAAGGACGCAGAGGACGCAAAGAGAAAAAAGAAATGCTTAACTGAACTGTATTACAGTATAAGCCAGGGGAGAGAAGGTGAACGATTTAACTAATCAGGAGTCGGAGTACAGGGGAATTACGGATTTTCCACAGAATGTCCAAATTGGTTCAAACACAGTCATCATGGGCAATCTCGCGTTCAAGCGATTCCATAGCCGTAAGACACAGGGGCTAATCATCGGTGACCATTGTACTATGGACGGCGTTCACTTCGATATTGGTGAGAAGGGGCAGGTCGAGATTGGCGACTATTGCTACTTCACAAACGCTGTACTTTTGTGCGAACTTGAACTTCGCATTGGCAGCTACGTTGTGATTGGATGGAATACGACACTCGCTGATACCGACTTTCATCCGATCGCACCTGCTGAACGCATTGCTGACGCGATCGCCTGTTCACCTCTGGGCAAGACCTTACCGCGACCAGAAATCGTAAAGCGACCGGTGGTTATTGACGACGGCGTCTGGATTGGACCGAACGCCACAATCCTCAAGGGAGTCCATATTGGAGCTGGGGCAATTGTGGAGCCAGGTGCAATGGTGAACCGAGATGTACCGCCACGCACCCGAGTCATGGGTAACCCGGCACAGATTATTGGGGAGGTTTAACGGCGATGTCTACACGCACTCTCTCCTGGGATTGGTATCCAGGAACGATTCCAGAAAACGTGGTTCTTGACGAAACCGCCTACGTTGAAACGACCTTCAGTTTTCAGTTATACCGTAGCGAAGCACCAGTGGGGGTAGAATACGGTCGCGGTGCTTCCACCTATCTGGGGACGATGTTTGATGTTGGTCCGCGTGGGCAAGTCAGCTTGGGTAACTATGCGCTTGTCCACGGAGCCAGGATTATCTGTGACGCCCAGATCGAAATCGGTGATTATGCCCTCATCTCTTGGAATGTTGTTTTGATGGATACCTACCGACTACCGTTCGACCCGACACAGCGGCGGCGTGAACTAGAACAGATACCATTTCGTTCGCCCCGATGTATTGATGGCATGGTACCAGCGCAACCGATTCTCATCGGTTCTAACGTTTGGATTGGTTTTGATGCCTGTGTACTACCAGGCGTCACGATTGGAGAGGGGGCGATCGTCGGTGCCCGGTCTGTTGTCACCCAGGATGTCCCACCGTACACCATCGTGGCTGGCAATCCTGCCCGTGTTGTTCGTGAGTTAGATGCAGGAGGAATTGACCGTGAGAAGTGAACGCCCCAGTAAAGGGAAAATTATAGTTTTTGGTATTCTATTTTGGTATCCCTTAGCAGGGGTGACTTACCAGTTCCTCCACTACCTGCTAGGGCTTCGTCGCTTAGGTTATGACGCTTATTATATAGAAGATTCATGGCGTTGGATTTACAATCCCCGCATCAACGACCTTTCTCCAGATGCTACTGAGAATATCCAGCAAATTGCCCCCATTTTAGAGGCGTATGGCTTCAAAGATCGGTGGGGATTTCGCGACTATCTCGGGGGTGAATGTTATGGGATGACTGAAGCCCAAATCCTGCAATTATATCAGGAAGCAGACGCCTTCTTGAACGTAACGGGTGACCAGGAAATCCGCGAGGAGCATCTGGCTTGCCGCCGCCGCATCTATGTAGAATCAGATCCGGTTGCCTCTCAGATTCGGATTGCTCAGGACGACCAAAAACTCATTGCTCACCTGTCCGCCCACGATACCCACTTCAGTTTTGGGGAAAATCTAGGGGCACCAGATTGTGGTGTTCCCGTCGGTGGCTTTCAGTGGTTACCTACCCGCCAACCAGTTGTGCTGGATTTGTGGGACTCAAACTTCACACCAGGGATTGCTTACAACACCATCGCCACTTGGAATAATAAGGGGAAGGACATTACTTATCAGGGCAAAACTTACTACTGGCGCAAGGCGCGTGAGTTGGAAAAATTTCTGGATCTTCCCAAAGCGCGTCCGTTGCCATTTGAGATGGCGACCAATGTGAGTGAGGAGGAAAGAGAGAATGTGCGATCGCTGCTTCAGAAGCATGGTTGGAGCCAGGTAGACGCGGTGGAACTCTCTCAAGATATGAAGAATTACCGCGCTTATATCCAGGAATCGCGCGGGGAGTTCACGGTGGCAAAGGAGCAATACACGCGCCTGTTGAGTGGCTGGTTTAGCGATCGCTCTGCTTGCTATCTGGCAGCTGGTCGTCCTGTGATTACTCAGGAAACAGGATTCAGCAAATTTCTGCCAACGGGTAAAGGACTTTTTGCATTCAACAATATGGAAGATATTCTAGCAGCACTCGACGCGATCGAAAGCGACTACAAAGGCAATTGCCAAGCAGCCCGCGAAATTGCATCAGAGTACTTTGCCGCAGAAAAGGTGATTGGCAGTCTTATGGAGCGAGCAGGGTTATAAGTATGGCACGCATTGTTGTTTGCGGATATATGATCCGTCATCCATTAGCTGGTAATCTTTTGGCCTTCTTCCACTATGTGTTAGGATTACATCTTCTGGGGCATGAAGTCCTATACCTAGAGGAAAGCGGCTGGTCTGAGTCCTGCTATAACCCGATAAACCGCAGTTACAGTGATGACCCCAGCGTTGGAATTCACGCAGTGGAAACACTTATAAACACTTATGGCGTGAATGCCACTGTGTGCTATGTGAATCGGGACACGGGAACCGTCTACGGTGCGGATTGGCAAGAGCTAAAGCGGATGCTCAAGACGGCGGATCTGCTATTGAATATCGGTGGAGTTTGCTGGTTGCCTGAATTCTTTCTGTGCAAGCGCCGGATATTAATCGATATGGACCCATTCTTTACTCAAACTGGGACATTCGCCGCTGAGGGTCGCAACGACTATCACGCCTACTTTAGTTATGGTGTGAATATCGGAAAACCCGATTGCAGGATTCCGAGTGATGGTATAGAGTGGCTCCCCACTGTACCGCCTGTTGTGCCAGAGATCTGGCAACGCCCTGTACTCACTCCAGAAGATTGTGGGGAAAAATGGGTAGATATACCATTGACAACAGTTGCCAATTGGACTGCCTATGGTGGCATTATCTACCAGGGCGAACACTATGGACAGAAGGATGAGGAATTCATGCGCCTGCTGGAACTCCCAAGCTACTGTGCCCAGAAACTCGAACTTGCGCTTTCGGGCAAGGATACAGAAATAGCAGAGATTACCAAGTCTCTACAGACAGCAGGCTGGTTAGTTCGAGATGGCAGGGTTCTGAGCGCTAACGTATCAACTTACATCAATTACCTGACTAGCTCGCGGGGAGAATTTAGCGTTGCCAAAAACGCTTATGTCAAAACCCGTAGCGGTTGGTTTAGCGATCGCAGCGTTTGCTATCTCGCCGCTAGTCGCCCCGTGATCTTACAAGATACCGGATTTAGCGATTGGTTACCAACGGGTCATGGCGTGCTGGCGTTTTCCTGCTTGGAGTCCGCAGTAGACTGCATAGAGCGCGTCAACGCAGATTATCCGGCGCAAAGCCTTGCAGCACGGGAAATAGCCGAGCAAACCTTCAGTTACAAAGTCGTGCTGCCTCGACTACTGGAAACAGCAATTCATGCTCGTGACGAGTCAGGGAGAGTCCAGGTAAGATGATCATCATTTTTGCGAGTGCGATCGGTCGTTTTCCTATAGGAGGCAATGCCTGGTCTGACCTGCAGTACCTTTTGGGTTTGCGTGCGCTTGGGCATAATGTTTTCTATTTGGAAGAATGTGGACCAGAGTCGTGGGTTTACAACTGGGAAACCGAGCAACTCACCACGGATTTGGAATATCCCACCAATTATGTGAGAAACTGCCTGGAAGGGCTTGGCTTTGAAAATCAATGGATTTACCGAGCTGGCGACCATTCGGTTGGGATGGGTATTGACAATTTTAAAGAAATATGTAATGAAGCTGATTTGATGATTGTCCGTGGCTCACCAATTTCTCTGTGGAGAGAGGAATATAAGTGGCCACAACGCCGCATTTATATTGATGCAGATCCAGGTTTTACTCAGATTAATATTGCCAGTGGTGATTCGGAATTAGCGAACACCGTTGAACATTGCGATCGCCTGTTCACAATTGGGCAGCGCATTGGTGCCGCAGACTGTCTCATCCCCACAATCGGTAGGGATTGGCTGTTGACATTACCTCCGGTAGCACTGCCTTACTGGCCAGTGACTGAGGACGACGGTGCCACCCACTTCAGTTCGATTATGCAGTGGCGCAGTTATCGGGAGGTAGTCTACGAAGGAGTCACCTATGGCAACAAGGATAAAGAATTTCTCAAGTTCATTGATATACCCCAACTCACCAAACAACCGTTTCGGATTGCATTAAGTGGCGGCTTTCCCGATGAGCTATCCCAGTACGGCTGGGAAGTCCTCCCTGGATGGATTGCGTCTTTTTCACCAGAGTCTTACCAAAAATTCGTTCAAGAATCCCGTGCTGAGTTTGGAGTGGCGAAACACGGTTATGTTGCCACAAAGGGCGGTTGGTTTAGCGATCGCAGCGTCTGTTACCTAGCTTCCGGCAGACCTATTCTAGTTCAAGACACAAGCTTAAGCGATTGGCTGCCGATAGGAGAAGGGATTTTAACCTTCCGTGACCAAAAGGAGGCAGTAAACGCTATAGAAGCCATCAACGCTGACTATAAGCGACATCGGTATGCAGCACGGCAGTTAGCACAGGAGTATTTTAATGCAGATAAAGTTCTTTCATCTCTTTTAGAGGCAGCTATGAGTTAACCATACATTGAGTTTATAAAATATCACTATAGCAATCCTAAATCATAAGCCCTAAGCCTACGCGCCCCCTTCGTGAAGCGCGTTAGCTCCTCCGTTAGGAGGCACGGGCACGCTACTTTGAACGTAAAATTCTCTTTTCTCTCTTTTCTTGGCGCTCTTGGCGTCTTGGCGGTTGATAATTTTTACAACTCAAATAAGACTGCTACATGTCATCAACAGTAACCATCGGATTCATTCCTCGCGAGCAATTCTCCTTAGCTGCTGAATCTTTGCAGCGGATTTTCGATTACACCCACATCCCCTTTAAGCTGATCGTAGTGGACTGCAACACCCCAAAGGTGTATTGGCAGCAGATTGAACAGGTGCTAGACGGACGTAGTCATGTGGAAGTTATCCACAAGAACCATTACCTAACGCCTAACCAGTGCAAAAATCTGGTGATTCAGCAAGCCAAAGATGATTTTGTGTGCTTTATAGAGAGTGACGTTATTGTTGAGGAGGGCTGGCTATCTCAACTTATGGCAGCATGCGAAGAGCATCCGGCTGATGTGGCAATACCACGCATTATCGAGGGGCGTTTGGGAGAGACAAAACTTCACTGGGACCCAAACCTGGGTCAGATCCACTCAGTGCAAACAACCGACGGAGTCAAATACAAAATCCTTCCGTTTACAGACGAGCAACAACTTGATAAAGGTTCCCATCGCCGAACGATAGAACTGTCTGGAGAGGCTCACTGTCAGCTCTATCGCCGAAGCGTTTTTGACCAAGTCGCTCCTTTTGATGAAGAGGTTGTTTATCTAGACTGGATCGATTCTAGTTTGGCTTTATATAATGCCAAGATTCCAGTTGTGTTTGAGCCGAAGTCTGTTGTTCATTTCTGGCACCCTTTTCCTCCCCGTCGTGATGACCTGGACTATTTCTTTATGAGATGGGATCTCGAACGAGCTCAACAGGATCTTGATCGTATTCCAAAGAAGTGGAATCTGGTTCAGGTGACAGCAGATCTGGATTTTGCGATCGAGCGAAATCGTATCGGTCAGCTTCATGCAAGCATGGAGGAACTCAAAGCTCTGATACCGGCGCACAAACCCTTTATTTTGGTCGATGAAGATTGGCTAAATGGCAATGAAATCATCGAGGGTTTTCGGACTATACCCTTTACTGAACACAATGGAAAGTATTGGGGAGCTCCAACAGATGACGACACGGCTATTCGAGAATTTGATCGCCTACACCAAGCTGGTGCCAGCGCGATAGTTTTTCTGATGCACACTTTTTGGTGGCTGGAGTATTATAGCGGATTTCATGACTATTTGCGTCAAAAGTTTCCCTGTGTATTACAAAATGAGCGTCTCATTGTGTTTGACTTACGCTAATAGACATCTCCAGAAATTAAACATTAGCCCAAAGACAGCAACAATTTGAGATTAGTTTTCACACATATCTAATGGAAAAACCTATAGCAAGTATTATAATAACTAACTACAACTACGGGCGTTTTCTGCGTGAGGCGATCGCAAGTGCTTTGAATCAAACCTATCAACCTACGGAAGTCATCGTAGTGGATGATGGTTCAATAGATGGCTCACAGCAAATCATCGCCAATTACGGAAAACGAATTATTCCCGTTTTGAAAGAGAATGGTGGGCAGGGGTCAGCATTCAACGCCGGTTTTGCCGTCAGTCGTGGTGAGGTTGTCTGCTTCTTAGATGCAGATGATGTTTTGCTACCCAGTGCTGTTGAAAAAGCAGTCTCACTGCTGCACGAACCAAACGTGGTCAAGGTACATTGGCCTTTGTGTGCTATTGATGTTCATGGGAAACCGTTGGACAAGTTATTTCCTGAAAAACCTTTGCCAGAAGGAGATTTGCTTGATGCACAACTCACTGGTGGTGTAGATGGTCATGTCTTCTCCCCTACTAGCGGCAATGCTTGGGCACGTAGTTACTTAAAAAGGGTTTTGCCCATACCGGAGATTCACTATCGAATCAATGCCGATTCCTACCTAGCAATTCTTGCTCCCTTGTTTGGCAGCATCAAGCGCATTGTTGAGTATCAGGCTTTGTATCGCATTCATGGTGATAATGGCACTAGCAAGACTACTTATCGCTGGCAACTTAACCAATATCACTATGAAATGACAGTCCTGCGTAAGTTTTTACAGGAACAGGACATTCAAATTAAAGATGCTTTTGAATGCGCTCAAAGTTCTGGCTATAAGTATATCCAGCATATGGTCGAATTGGGTCAGGAACTCGAACCCTTAATTCCACCAAAACAAAACTATATTTTAGTTGATATGAATGAATGGGGATGGAATGGACAGCTACTTGAACATAGTCAGTCAATCCCCTTTTTAGAAAAAGATGGTATGTATTGGGGAGTACCCAGTGATGATGTTATTGCAATAGAGGAATTTGAGCGGTTGCGCCGTGAAGGGGCAAGTTTCATCGTGTTTGGATCGCCAGCTTTTTGGTGGTTTGACTACTATGCTGAATTCGCTCGCTATCTGCGTACCAAGTTTCGCTGTGTTTTAGATTCGCAGCGCTTGGTTGTCTTTGATTTGCGCATATCAGCTTGATACTGTGTAGGCGTTATTCCCACATTGGGGGTGAGTAGAAACCATATGATACCTGAAACCAAAGTTACCATCGCAATCCCAACCTACAATCGCTCGAAGTTACTAAAAGCTAGCCTTAAGAGCGCACTGGCACAGGACTATCCAGATTTCCAAGTTCTTGTGCTGGATAATGCTTCTTGCGATGATACAGAGGCAGTTGTACGCTCATTCTCAGATTCGCGAATCACTTATGTACGTAATGATGCTAATATAGGAATATTTGGCAATTGGCAGCGAACGATTGAGATAAATTCTAGCCCCTATCTGAGCATCTTGTCGGACGATGACATACTGCTGCCCAACTTCATCCGCGAGTCTGTCTTAGGATTGGACAACCATCCTCATGCTGGTCTATCGGCTGCCCAAGCTGAATTTATCGACACTAACGGTGTTGTACTACAGGTCAAAGGCACAGAATTTTCAGACAACTTGCCACAAGGGTTGATCGACGGTCTAGAGTTCATCCACCAAATTGTTGATGGACGGAAATGGATTTTGCGCACCAGTGCGGTGATGTTTCGCGCTTCTGCCCTCAGGGCGGTTGGGGGATTCGACATAACGCACTCAAAGTACTTGCTAGACTTGAACTTATACTTGCGCATGGCGACGCAATTCGATTTCTTTTTTATTGCCAAACAGTTGGCTCAAGTCCGGTTTCACGTTGAACAGGATTCCCAGGTTAGCTTTCACTCTCTTAGTGGAACAGGAGCGCTTGCTGTGATGGCAGAACGTACTGATGCGATCGCTTATTTGCTACAGTCGCCGCGTGCAGAAGATGCATCCTATCGTCGCTGGCTGGCAGAGCGGCTGTTGCACATAAGTATGCGTCGTAGTGAATTTACGTATAAGCTTGTACCAAAACTCAATCTGAACTGGTCAGAACGGCTGGAAATTGCCATTCGGGAGATTGCAGCCGTGATTCCTACAGGGAAGCGTTTTATTTTGGTTGATGAAAATCAATGGGGTGCAGAAATTTTTCCAGAATTCGATGCCCTTCCTTTCCTCGAACATGAAGGTCAGTACTGGGGAGCGCCATCTGATGACGAAACCGCCATCCGGGAACTTGAACGAATGCGCGACTGCGGAGCAAGCTTTATGGTCATTGGCTGGCCAGCCTTCTGGTGGCTTGATTACTACTCTCAGTTCAGAAATTATCTCAATTCAAATTTCCGCTGCATTTTGCACAACAGTCGCCTTGTTGTGTTCGATTTGGGACCATGAGGTCTTTCGACATTAATGTGAGGTGAGCGCCTTGGGCTGCACTCGCTTAAGAGTGAACTGCAAACTGATCGGGTGAAGTGTCATGATCTGGCAAAAGGAAAAAAAGAAATTCAAAACCGGAGTGCAATGGCTAGCGTGGCCAGCTGCTCTGGCTGTTGTCGGCGGCGGCGGCTGGCTGACGTATTTCCTAGTTTTAAATCAATCTCCCGAACCAGTGGCAGTACGCTTGCTGACTGTAGAGCGTGGCAATGTTGAAACCACAATCACAGAAGGCGGTACTGTTGAACTGCGCGAACAGAGGATCGTCAAATCCCCAACAGAGGGTGCAGTGGATCGGGTACTGGTAACGCCAGGGGAGAAAGTCAGGTCAGGTCAAGTGCTACTCACCCTGCGTTACCCTGAGCGAAAAATTGCTCTTGCCAAACAGCAGTTGAAGATTGAGCAAGAGAAACTCAAGCTCGCACGCAGTCAGGATAAAATTACCGAGGCTCAGGAGAAGCTCATAGCGAAGGAACGGGAACTCCAGAAGCTTACTCCCTTGATCAAAGAAGGAGCTATTACAAGACAACTATTCCAGCAGCAAGAGGACGAAGTCCGCCTAGCGAGGGCTGACCAGCGAGAAGCTCAAAAAGAAGCTCGTGAATCCGCCCTCGAACTGCAAAGCCTACAGTTAGATCGCCAAGGTATTGAGCAGCAACTCCAAGACACCACCGTGAGTGCACCGTTTGATGGCGCAGTTTTGGGTATTTATGTTAAGGACGGTGAGGGGGTTGAGTTACGCACCAATTTGCTCACCTTAGGCGACCCTAAGCAAGTACTCGTGAAGCTTCAGCTTTCTACGCTCAATGCAGCCCGAGTCCGGGTCAACCAAGTTGCCCGCGTCAATGCGATCGGACCATCAGCACAGACGTTCACTGGATATGTGCAAAGTTTGTATCCTCAAGCACTGACACCTGAAGAAACTCAGAAAGAGGGCGGCAACCAAAACCAATCGACTCAAGCAACGGTACCTGCAACAGTGCTGCTTAATACCCCTACTACCAAGTTGCTCCCTGGTAGCCGGGTGAATGTTGAGATTGTTTTAGAACAACGGCAAAACGTAGTCGTTTTGAGTACAGATGCTATTCAACGCTCTGGACCCCAGCCCTTTGTCTGGGTTCAGGATAGTCAACATAAGGCACAAAAACGAACCATTAACTTGGGATTGGAGGGATTAGTGACCGTAGAAGTGACCTCTGGTTTGCGTGCAGGCGAACAGGTTATAGTACCGCCCGCCCAGTCGCAACTCAAGCCAGGAATCCCAGTCACCCCCCAAGGGGGAACCCCAAGGGGAATTCAAAATTCAAAATGATAAATTCAAAATGAGTTTTTTGGGCGTTGATGAATTTGGTAATGAATTATGGTTGTAGCACGATGTTGAATTTCCTGCAATCTCTGTACGAACGCTCGGCTCCGAAAGTTCTACATCAATGAGAATTTTGAGAGAATTTTGAAATTCATATCTTGATTCAGCAACGCCGTTTTTTGAATTGTAATTAAAAATTTTTGAATTCCAAACTAATTAATTTTTTTGAATTTTGAATGCGTGAATTTTGAATTTGCACTATGGGTCTTTCACCTTTAGATTTACTGAATATCACCTTTCGCTCCTTGGCTAAGAACCCTTTACGTTCTGGACTGACAACTTTAGGAGTGTTTATGGGTGTGGCTGCTGTCAGCGCTACGCTTCAAGTCGGTAACATTAGCCGAGCTATGATTGCTCAGGAACTGGCAAAGCGAGGCGCACCTCAAGCCTCAGTATACCCAAAAAAGGATGGTGGTCGGACCACTCAACTCAAGTTAGAAGATATGGAATTCTTACGAGAACGGCTGGTGGGCTTGCGGGCAATCAGTTCTTTTAATTGGGCTGGTGCTACACCAACTGTATTTCAGGACAAGGAGTTCACTCCGCCCATGTCACCTGTTTCCCAAGATTTTTTGCTGACTTCAGGAAAAGCATTAGTGTCAGGACGATTCTTTACGGCGGAAGATTTTGCCAGCTACCGACCAGTAGCCGTCATCGATCAACTACTGGCAGAACAACTTTTCGGTGGGCAAAACGCTGTGGGTAAGATGATTTATACTGGGAATAGACCTTATATCGTTGTGGGGGTAGTAACGACTACTCTAGATGAAAATGCTCCTCCGGAGGGGCAACTGTATATAACAATGTCTGCTTACAATGCTCTGACTGGTAGCCGCGACATTGGTAGCATTCAAATGCGTCCCGACAAACTCGAAGACGTGGAAGACTTGAGCCACCAAGCTGAGGAACTGCTACAGCAACGATACCCAGGTCAAAAATTTAGGTTTTGGAACAATGTCTCAGATCTTCTACAGCAGCAGCAAACCCTTGAGATGGCGTCCCAAGGACTGACGGTGGTAGGGGTGATCGCCCTCTTAGTTGGCGGTGTCGGAATTGCGAATATTATGATTGCCTCGGTGACGGAACGAACTGCTGAAATTGGTTTGAGACGGGCAGTGGGAGCAACAAAGCAGGAAATCATGCTGCAGTTTATTCTGGAAGCTGCGCTTTTAAGTTTACTAGGAGGAACAGTTGGTCTTGGGGTGGTGCATGGATTGACGGTTGTAGTCACTGATACCTTTAAATTGCCGTACGAGTTTGACACTTCTATCGCAACGCTAGCGTTGGGTTCAGCGCTACTGGTGGGGGTGGGCGCTGGTTTGCCTCCCGCCCTGCGAGCCAGCCAGATCGACCCAGTCCAAGCCTTACGCTCACAGTGATAGAAATAGCATTTCTCACAAGTTTTGCGATTGCCTTCTGGTGTAGCCCAGACGCTGTGTTGGCACAAGCCTCCTTTAGGACTTACGGCAGGCAGTGCCTTTTGGGCGATCGCACTCCTAACAACCTTTACCCAGACTGCGTTTCGGATATTTTTGACGGACTCTTAATTTTGACAGAGTGTTGAACGCCTTTTTTAGCGTTCATCTCTGTTTTATAAGCCTTATAGCTATATGAAAGGTGATAATTTATAGCTATATGAAAGACGATAATTTGGCACTAATTATGTTATAAAAATTACTATTGAAATGGCGATTACATAATGTCTCGATGCTAATCGACAATTTATTTCATTAAACAGAGATAATACTTAAAGAGACTAGTAATTGTACGATATATCTTTTAGACTCGTTTCCGGTTGATTTTTTGAATTGGTATAATTTACTGCTACAATTGCAGACTGACTTGGCACACTTTATTAGTGGCAGAGCTAGAACTTACGGATTGACATATTTATAGGTTTTGACATATTGTTAACAAGTTTGCGTTGATTAGATGACCATTAGAAAAGTTTGAGCAACCCTTACTTGCGTGAGCAAGCTAAATTCCACTCTGGGTTTATGTAAGCTCAAATCCGATCAGGGCGTCAAATCCCTTGGAATAAAATTTCAGTTTCTCAGGGTTTTGCCTCTACCAACTTGGAGCAAGAAGACTCATTAAATGTGAGCTTTAGCCAACCTTGATAAGGAGAGAAGAGGCAAATGATAATTTCTGAACCTAGTACCTTGAGTTCTATTAGCCATGCCCTCAATGCTGCTTCTGTAATCGGCGTTAGCATTAAAAATCAATCAAGCTTGAGTCTGAGTAAAGAAACAGATTCGCAGCTAGCAAATAGCTCAAAAAGGCTTTCACATCAAACTCCTACTACTCCCACTTTCATAGCTGAAGCTAGCACTCCAACATTCAGTTCAGATACTAGCAAATGCGGTTCTGGTCAAGCACGTGATAAGTACACACAGCCGTTCGCCTGCGACAGCATTTGGAATATGCCGATTGGATCAAACGCCCAATATGTTGATGCCTATATTGGCTCAAAGAGCGTTGGAGTTGACACCGACTGGTTCATCATAACCAAGGAAAGCGATCCGGGTGTGTCCACTTATATGCCTGGTGCCTGGGGTGAAGGTCGCTGCACCGGCTCTACCCCACAGCAGCAAGCACAATGGCATTCTGAAGCGGGTCAACCGTTGAAGGTTCCTTACGATCTTGTCATTCAGGATGCAAAGCCAGGATTTACTCCAAACAACTCCTCAGCGTTTTTGAAGCCAGATGGTAGAACTTTGGTGTCTTATAACGTCACCACCCGTTGTCAGGAGGGTGCGCCGCTTTACGGTGTTTGGTTTGGAGAGCAGGATATTTACGGTGATGGCATTGACGGTGGACATGGTGGCTCAGGAATGTCGAGCATTGGCGGTAGCATTCGCAAAGGTGAGTTGTTGAACGACGAGCCTATTCGTCATGCACTCAAGATTGTTATCTGGGGCAAATGGTTGCACTACAATTCTTCATCGTCAACCCCCGGTCGCCGCTGGCCTGCCCGTCTCGCTGATTTTAATGCACCAAACCAATACCATGGCTCCAATCCGGCGCTGGTCATGGGTTCGTTGCTAGCAATTCCGCCGGAAAGTACAGCAGAAAGCCTCGGACTGACTAGTAAAGCAGGCAAGAAAATCTTTGAAGCAATGCAAAATTACGGTGCTTATGTTGTTGACGATTCCGGGTGGGACTACAATTACCTCTGCCTTGAGCGCAGTGCCGAGCAAGAGTACGAGCAAGTCACTGGGCATGAAGTTCATGGAGATGCCGCACTCCAAGCTGATTTCGCCAAAATCATTGGTGCCGTGAAGGTTGTGGACAACAACGGACCGAAGAGCGTTGGTGGGGGCGGTACACCACGCCAACCTTTAGCACCACCAATTGGAAATTAAAAGCCAATACGGGTTCAGATAAGGGTTGATCTCCCCTCCCCTAAAAAGGCTACGGTGTACGCACAAGTCATCGAATGACTCAAAATTCCTTTTGTACGCGCACCGAACCTCACCCTGCCCTGTCGGGCATTCCTCTCCTTATAAAGGAGAGGGAAAGATTTTAGCGTAGATAACTGTACGTTCGCTGATTTTTAGAGTCTAAGAGGAATTAATGCCTTGAGGGGTGTGAAACTGTCAGTTAATTTCTGGACAAAGCTACTCATAACTATTTAGACAAAAAGTCGGGGGATTCAGTGAGCGATTGTGCGACCAAAAGCATAACAATAACACGCCCGTTCTCAGCACTTTTAAAAAAGTTAAAATTTTAGCTTGTTTGGAATTGAAATTAACCCCATACAATCTGTAAATCTAAGACAAAACCAGGTAATATATCTTCTCCAGATAAGCTTGTGGGGGACTCTAATACTTCTTTTGGTTGTCCTTGTCGATAAATTTCGACACAGCGAGTTTTTCTGTCGATAAGCCAACCCAATTTTACGCCTGCATTCATATATTCTTGCATTTTGGCTTGCGTTTCACTCAAACTGTCGGATGGGGACATTAACTCTAAAACAAAATCTGGAGCGATAGGAGGAAATTTCTCGCGTTGTTCTGGTTTAAGGGCGTTCCATCTTTCTGATTGTATCCAGGATACATCGGGGGAGCGGTCGGGACCGTTGGGGAGTTTGAAACAGGTGGAGGAGTCGAATACCTCTCCGAGTTTTGTTTGACGGTTCCAAATTACAAAATCCGCAATAATCAATGCATTACGTTTCCCTGTTTCTCCCCCCGTTGGTGGCATTACAATTAGTTCTCCAAAAGCATTACGTTCAAATTTAACATCGGGATTATCCCGACACAGTTGGTAAAATTGGTCGTCGTTAAGTTTAACGACATTATTAAAGTTGATGGTAATTGCGGTCATGGCTGTCCTAACATTATAAAGACATGTTCTGTTTAATTGCATCTTAACCGGACGTCAACAACCCAGGTCTAAAGACACTGGGCTTCTAGCCTAAGACTTGACCATAGTTGACCAGACGCGCGTACCTTGAGTACTACGTTAACGGTAAGTGTTCAAGTTCCTACCGAGGACAATGCGTATCCCTCAACGGGACGTTAGGCATAGCCAGTTCCAAGCTCTAGAAACCAGGGATTAAACAAGTTTATTGGGTTAAGCCAGTGTCTTTGGTATAGTTACCGACCGTTAACATTGTCGTTCGCGTTCGCGCAGCGTGCCCGCAGGGCTCAGCGTCTCCCCTTGGGAGAGGCTAACATTACTCCCTTTCGGGAAGGCACATCGAGTGCAAAACCGTTATGCGTACAGGTGAGTCCAGTCCTGTTCGCGCAGCGTGGCACGAAGTGCCATAGGCGGGTTTCCCACGCCCAGGGAACTGCGAACCCGAAGGGGTGAACGAGTTGAGATGGTAATTGTCAAGCTCGAAAGTACATTACAAAAGTACACCGATTCAAGTAACCCCAAGGCGGTAATGGAACAAAGCGACTAAAGCCGCACGAGTCGTATTTCCTCTCAGGTCTGTTCGCGCAGCGTGCCGCAGGCATAGACGCGCTCGTTTCCATACTTCCCACGAGGTCTTATGATATCAAGCCTTTTTCACACGGCAGGCAAAGCACTTAAAGGCAAGCTGTCCTGAAAGATTGTCGTAGTACTGGTTGTCTATCAATTGGTTAGCTGCTTCGTAGTAGGGAGTACGGAGTTCTTCCGCCATTTTCTGCTGTTGACCAAACCAATTTGGCACAAAAATTGTGTCCTCGCGAATTCCCTCCCAAATTAAAGCTGTACCTGTGATAGATCCTCTGGGGCTTTCGACAATGATCTCATCGCCGTTGTTAATGCCTGCTGCTTGCGCTACTTTGGGATGGATTTGAACTAAGCGAACACCGTTCATTTGTTTACCCGTTTGACACTCCCACCCTTAGAAGGAGCGGGATTCTAGGCTCAACGTCGGAACTTGCTCAAGCAGGTTTGCACCAACCTGAGTAGCGGTTCCAACTCCCCTAGCGTTTCTTGACTTCCGTTTAGAAGTCTTGCTTCCCCCTTGCCCAGAGGTAGCAATTTTTTCTTTGCCCTTGCGTAGTATGTTGATTGCAGCAGCATGGTCACGTTGCAGGACACAACCACATTGACAAGTATGAGTCCTGGTTGACAGCGACTTCTTGACCATCGTGCCGCAATCTGGGCACTGCTGTGAGGTGTAGTGAGGCTCTACAGCTAGTGCCACTTTTCCATACTTGTTGGCAAAGTATTCTAGATATCCCCGAAACTGCCGCCATCCAGCGTCATTGATACTATGCGCTAGATGATGGTTACGCACCATATTTATAACCTGCAAGTTTTCGTAGACGCATAAGTCGTTAGACCGCATGACGTGACGTGCCCTTGATTTGGCGTGTTCGGTGCGTTGTCTACTTATATGCAGGTGTTTGCGTGCGTATCGATTTCGAGCCTTCTTTCTTCCGTTCTTGCCTTTCTCCTTTTTGTATATTCTGCGTTGAGCGTGTTTAACTTGTTTCTCGGCTTTACGCAAAAACCTGGGATTGGGTTCGTGGTGTCCGTTTGAGTCAGTGTAGAAATGTTCCAAGCCAAAATCTAAGCCAATCTCTTGCCCTGTAAATGAAACATCCTCTTTGCATTCAACATCAACACAAAATTGTACATAAAATCCATCAGCACGCCGGACAATCCTAACTCGTTTGATGGATTTAACAGGATAGGTGTGAATATCCCATTTGCCCATTAATTTAAGTTCACCTATCTGTTTTTTGTCAGTGAAGGTGATACGCCGTTTAGTTGGATGCAATGACCAACCGCTCGTCTTGTATTCAACAGAACGGTTATCGTGTTGAAACCGGGGATATCCCTTTTTCCCTGGTTTATTCTTTTTGCAGTTGTCATAGAACCGCGAAATTGCAAGCCAGGCTCTTTCGGCAGCAGCTTGTACCGCCATTGAGTTTAGCGCCGCAACAAAGGGGAAGTCAGCGCGTAGCACTGTTGAGTATCGGCTAATGGCTGCATTGTTAATATTGTCCTCTCTTGAAGCATCCATCCAATACCTTAAACACTTATTTCTAACAAATTGAGTAGTTTTAATAGCTGACTCAATTGCCGTGTATTGTGCTTTACTAGCCTTAGCTTTGTACTCTAGAACTAACACGCTTGACTCACCTCCTTGTATTGCCTATAGTTAATTTAGTATAGCCAGGTATTCTAAAAATGTCAACAGGAAAGGGAATAAAAAGAACGAAAAATAACCCTGTTTTTTATGCAGAGTTAAAAAAGGGGCATGAAATTTTTTTGACTGATAGTAGTTGGCAGAAAGTTAGACAAGCTGCAAAAGAAAAAGAAGTAAGTGCAAGTGAATTTATTGAGCAATTAATTAGAAAACATTTTGACTGCACCTGAAGGCTTCGCCGTGAGGCTTCGACGCTGATCTCAGCCGAACCGCGCTCAGCCGAACGGTGCAACGCATTCATCCCACACAATCGCGGACGTGTATGGGTGACTCAGGAACCCATACACTTGTGGGCTTTCTGCTTCCAACGCTGTAATAATGATTGTTAAGCTACTTGAATATTTTTATGGGCAGCCACGGCGAAGGCGACAAAATTTTTAACCCGTTTGAGGAACTATTAGATAAGTTAAGTATTTTCACACACAACTCGGGTGCTGACGATAAAGCTTCGCGTCGTAGGTTCGATGGTTGGTCTTTGTCGGAGCGAAACCCTGAGGCGATAAAAGCTTGGATGCCGATATGGGGATGGTTCTACCGCTACTATTTTCAGGTTCAAACCTCTGGTTGGCATCATATGCCATCGGTTGGGAAAGTGTTGATTGTCGGTTCCCATAATGGCGGGTTAGCTTCACCAGATACATCGATGTTTATGTATGACTGGTTCCGTACCTTTGGCTATGAACGATTAGTCTACGCTTTGATGCACCCGTCAGCCTGGCAAACTCCCATCTTCGCTTTGCCGGGTGCCCAGGTGGGGGCAATTATAGCGCATCCCAAAATGGCGATCGCTGCTCTACGAAGCGATGCAGCGCTACTCGTTTACCCTGGAGGTGCCCAGGATTTGTTTCGTCCCTACAGTTGGCGAAACCGAATTCATCTGGCAAATAATAAAGCGTTCATCAAGCTGGCTTTGCGGGAGGAGGTGCCAATTGTGCCGATTATTTCTCATGGTGCACACTCAACTCTGATTGTGCTAGCGGACCTCTACCAACAGGTGAAACAATTGCATGAATGGGGCTTTCCCTGGTTACTTGATGGCAACACCGGTGTCTTCCCAGTTTACCTTGGGCTACCTTGGGGGGTGGGGATTGGACCTGTACCAAATTTCCCGCTCCCCATGCAGATTCATACTCGTGTCTGTGCACCGATTGTGTTTGAGCGTTACGGTTGTGCCGCAGCTCGTGACCGTGGTTACATAGATGCTTGTTACGAAAGGGTTCGTGCGATGATGCAAGCGGAACTCGATGACCTAGTACAAAAGTATGACTGCCTTGAGGCAAAGGAAAGAGGCTTCTATTGTCCGGTTTGTATTAAATGAAGCATTAAATCTTTACTAAACTTGTAAAAAAATCATTGAAAAATTTGTGACTTAGCCTTATTCTACTTTAAAACAGTTCGGCTTAAAACTTTTAACAATTGTGGTAAAAACTAATAATACCAGCGCGTCTGTTGCAGAAAAGAATAATCTGCCAGGACGTGCCTATTTTATTCGGCATGGTGAAAGTACCAGCAATGAACGTAACATTTTTGCCGGGGTACTGGATGTTGACCTGACAGCATTTGGTAGATTGCAGGCACGCCGTGCAGGTGTTGACATTAAGAAAAAAGGTGTGAAGTTTGATGCAGTATATGTCTCTCACATGAGACGGGCGCGGCAAACTTGCGAGATCGCGCTTGCTGAAAGTCAGGCGCTAAAGTCACCAGATATTCCTGTTGAAATCGACCATCGGATTAGCGAGAAATCCTTTGGCATTTTTGCGGGTCGTAACCTGAATCTACTACGTCTTGCCCTTGGCTACGAAGGCTTCGAGGAAATGTTGCATTCCCACTGGCGTTGCACCTCCGGCTGGCGAGAAGATTGCACAAGTTTACGGACGCGCTGCTTCTTTCTACGAAGAGCGGGTTGTACCGCACTTAAAACGGGGCGAAACTGTTTTAGTAGTGTGCCACCAATATGTATTGGAGCCTCTAGCACTTTATTTAAGTGATTTACCACCGCAGGCTTATAAACATTTGAAACTCCCTAACGGTAAAGCTCTCAGTGGTGAAGAGCTAGTCAAGTTTCGCGACAAGGAATCTGGCGGTGCAGCTTCGGTGCGTAAACAGATCAACGATCTGTCAATTATGTGGGCAATTTTGCTGTATGCTGCTGCTTTCTTACTGGGATGCTCCCTTAGGGCAATAAGCGCCTCCTCGGTCGGAATTCCCTCAGAACTATTTCGAGCGATAATCGTTGTTTGTCTCGCGGCTTCAACGTTTTATACCTACCTAGACATTGACTTTGCAGCGAGTAAACGCAAAGTAACTTCAACTGTGAAGTATATAGTCTATGCGTGGATGTTGGTGAGATGGGTAGTTGGGCTAGCTTTAATATTTTCTGGAATCTTGTATCAAGGTCCGGCGGATTTGTACAAAGTTATGTGGGTGCTTTTTTGGATGGTTCCACCCGCTCTTACTTCCCCAGTTTTATCGGTACTCTGGGGCGGTAATCTTTATCCGTCGGCTATCTTATCAAGGACATTATCAATTATCGCTCCAGTTGCACTGATTGTTACATTTGGCTTGGCAAAACAATTACCAATTAACTCTTCAAGCCTGATATTTTTCGGTGTCATTCTAATTGTTGGTTTGGCAATACCGGGAGCTTTAGCTCAATTTTGGCGTGACAAATCTCCTGTTGAATCAAATCACCACAGTAAGAACTGGAAATTTATTGGAGTGCTTGCTGTCGCATTAATGGCTTTGGCAACTGGGTTTCAGTTTACTCCATCAACATTTCTGGGCGATTTATTTTCCTCAACGGATGCAAACCGTTCCCTAGCTTGTCTGCAACAATTGGCAGTGGCAACATTAGTCTTTATCTTAATGCGCGTCTTTGCCGTATTAACTTCAGTGGTTACAAAAGACAAGCTTATTAAGGCAGAAGCGAGGGATGCTTATATCCTGCTAGTTAATCCAAACTTTTTCCTTTGGGCAGCTCTTTTCCTTGGAGTTAGTGCAACTGCAAATCCCGAAGCCGTAAAATATGCAATTTTTTGGGCAGCACTGGGGTTCTTCTGCATACCACTCGTCGAGCAGATATTGTTTATGAATTCATTTGGTAATGAATTATTGCGAGAAACACTGCGTTCTTCGAGAATGGCAACTGAAGATGTGAGAAAACTGTTTCAGCAATTGGATACAGATGGTAGCAATGCACTCGATAGAGACGAGATTATGGAGCTTTTAGGTCGAATTGAAGATATGACAACAGGTGAACGTAGCTCTGAAGATGTTAGGAGGTACGTAACTGATTATCTTTTTGCCACTCTTGACTCCGATAAAAATGGCACAGTCGATATGCAAGAGTTAGAAGACTATGTATCAACTTATGGGTTAGTTGCTAACCTTAACGTTGTCTCTGCTGCTGCATCCCCGGTAACAACATAAGAGGAAGAAGATAAAAGGTATTTTATGGGCTTTTATACTAACAGTTGAGGAATCCGTCAGTATAAAAGCTTTGTCTAACTGAAAGGCGCTCCTTCGGAGGCAGTAGCGCGATCGCCATACATTCAACTTGTTGTTCCAGCGTAAATTTTAACAAAGCCTGGGCGCGTGTATTGGTGGCAATCTGTTGGTTACACGCATTTTTGTTAAAGTTTTAGAGTAGCTGGGTTTGGGACGCTATGAGCTGGCGTAGCCAAATGTGTAGCGGGTCGCGATCGCGACGCTCATGCCAAAACTGCATATAGTCGTACTGACCAAAATCAATCGGTGGCTCTAGGATAGCAAGGTTTACATATTCAGCAAACATCATTGCTATTCGACGAGGTAATGTCAGAATCAGATCGCTCTGAGCGACAATCACAGGAGCCGCGAGAAAATGCGGTAACTTCAACATCACCCGACGCTTCACACCTAAGTTTGACAGCGCATTATCGACATGCTTTATCGGCGAGTGCAAGATTGGGCTTGCAGGCGAGTTCGGGATAGTGATTGAAGCGTGTGACCAAGCAACGTAAGACTCAATTGTCAAATTTGTTTGAGTGATGGGATGGTCAGCCCGAACCACAGATACCAAATCTTCGACAAATAACGTTTGGAACCTCAACTCCGAAGTTTGGGGTAGATTTAGAACTCCTAAGCCTAGATCGATCTCTCCATTTCTCAGTAAATCTAATATGTCAGAACGCCAATGATGACACTCTAAATTCAGATGAGGTGCATTGTCAGAAAGAAGCTTGAGAACCTTTGGCAGAATCACAACGATTGAGTAATCTGATGCCGCTAATTGAATAGTACCTTGTGCTGTTTTCGGTTCAAAAATGGTTGGTTGAATCAATCCCTCGATATCTAACAAAATTTTCTCTAGTGGTTCGAGTAGCTCAAGAGCACGTGGTGTGGGAACCATGTTTTTGTTTGAGCGCACAAGCAGTGGATCGTTGAATATTTCGCGTAATCGCCCCAGGGCGTGACTAGTAGCTGATTGACTCAAACCAATTCTTTCTCCAGCATTCGTGACATTACGCTCAAGCAGCAAAGCATGTAACACCAGTAAAAGATTAAGATCCAATTGCAACAAATCTATTTTATGCATATGTATTATTTGTTTTATGCATTTGACAAAAAACACTAAATTACATAGTATCAGTATGTTTACTATAGGCTGTTCCACAAAACTTTTCGCACTTGCGTTAGGAGTGATCAAAAATCATGAACCCGTATCTTTATAACTGTTTATAGTATGAAAATAGAATTTTACTATTTTTTCAAGTGATACTATTTTTTTAAGTGATAAAAAATTAATTGTATCACTACAGGAACTCTCTAAGAATTGTAGTTTTTTCCTATGATCAGGTGAATATCTGTTCAACTTTAACAAGCATAAGTTGAACACTTATCTTTATTAAATATCGTTGAGTTAGACCATATTTATTTGAAAAAAATCTAAGCGAACACACCATTGATAAAAAACCATTTGACATGGAACTGCATCTAGTACATCGCAGCGAGGCTGGTGGGCTAGCTGTGATTGGAGTGTTATTGAAGCAGGGACAACACAATGCAGCCCTGCAACCGATCTGGGACGCATTCCCAAATCGCAATGAACCAGAGCAATTAGTGAACACAGTGAAGGTAAATGCAGAGCAATTTTTACCAAAAGACCGAAAAGTTTACCGCTACTTTGGCTCTCTGACGACACCACCCTGCTCCCAAGGAGTGAACTGGATTGTGATGCAGCAGCCTATTGAAATCTCACAAAATCAGATCCAGCGATTTGCCAACTTAATATCCATTGACGCCAGACCTGTGCAACCGTTAAACAATCGCTTTGTGTTGCGTTCAAGTTGAATAACGACGAAACAATCCCCGATTTTTAACAAGCAAGTCGGGGTAGTTGAAACAGAAGAGACTACAACGCTGTGTAAGTATCAAATTAGGAAACATGAAAACTTTTGCAATATCATTTACAGAAGCTCTTGCTGGTTCTGATTTTTTGAAAATCATTTTTAATGCAGACATCTCTATCGTCAATACACCGATACCGCTGTTCAAAATCGTTATTATCGTCATTGTCCTCACACTTACCCTGGCGTTAAAACAAGTTTTCTCCGAAATTATCATTCGGAGAATCGAGCGTCTGACTAGCAAAACGCAGACCACTTTTGACGATGAGTTAATCGAGATTATCAAGCAACCTTTAAACTGGCTGATTGTTATCGGTGGACTCTGGATAGTGCAGCTAATTCTGGCAGAAAATTTCGGAACACAATTGAACGAAAAAGTAGAAGGGATTCTCAGGTTTGGTGCGATCGCTACCTTCGCCTTTGTTGTTTACCGTGCCGCTCCTGTGTTGGGAGAGGTGCTTAAACAATGGACGCTCTCAACTGAAACCGAGCTAGACGATTTGCTTGTGCCCTATCTGCCGAAGTTGTTTCAGGTGTTGGCGATCGCGATTATCTTGCTCAAAGCAAGTGAAGTGTTTTTGGGTGCATCGGCAGGGGCACTCATCGGTCTGCTTGGTGGAGCGGGTGTTGCCATAGGTTTGTTACTCAAAGACCTGATCTATGACTTGTGTTGTACCATCATTATCTACGTAGATAATCTGTTTCGACCCGGTGACCAAGTGACGATGCATGGAGTAGAGGGTCTAATTAAGGTGGAAAATGTTGGACTCAGAAGTACAACCCTTCGTATACTGAGCAGAAACACTATCCAAAAAGTGCCCAATTCTAAAATGATTAATGGAGTCGTTGAAAATTGCTTCCAATCGGTAGGGAATGATAATTCAATAGGTATCAACTTAACCCTAAAAATTGATGGTATTTCTGCGGAAAAAATAGAGAAAATTTGTGTCGCTCTTCGAGAAATTCCGAAGTCAATTGATATATTGACGGAAAAGTTTTTTATCTACTTTAGCGAACTTGATCGAAATTCTCGTGTGATTAAAATTCGGGTTTTTGCTAATACAAATGGTAATCCTCAATTATACTTTGATACCATCGAAAAACTCAACTTAGCGATACTGAGCCAACTGGAAAAAGAGCAGATTAATCTATTCACTTATTATCCGGTGCAACTCCAAACCAACCTTGGAGAAGCTCAAAATAACTTAGAACCGATCAAAAATTGACAAAGCAGACTATACATTGCTGCATTTTCTGATAATTGCCTCAAGCATTACTTTGTTAATGACGCGTAGCGACGATTTTAATACCAATTTGATTATTTCAGGTTTTCTATTTATGTCATTCATGTATTTGTTGTTGCTCATCTACGATCTTGACAATCCTTTTGAGTACAACGGAATATCTAGTGCGGATATTGATTTGTCATCTTTAGAGCAGTCGTACCATCGACTGAATGCGGGGCTATTGAAGGATTCAGAGCCTCAAATACCTGTGTAACCAGTTTTCAGAGGTCAAATCAAGCAATCGGCAGTTTATAGAGATGCTCGAAAGAGGCTTGAATCTTCAAGGATTAATGGACAAGCTGTACAAGACCATAAACAATACTCCTTGTAGCATAGGGGCAAAAGTTGAATTTTTACCAGATGTCTGATGAGAGAAATAAGGCAAAGAATATCAGGAAAATTTTTATGCAATTATTTAAGCAATTAAGTATAAAAACAAAACTCATAGTCATGTTGCTGGTAGTTAGCCTTTGCGCTATGCTCGCAAGCACCTTTACATGCTCTAGTGCTGGTAGATCTCTTCTGACCGAAAGGGTCTTCAATCAATTAACCAGCCTTCGGGCTGCCAAAACTTATCAAATCGAAGATTATTTTGAAAACCTTTACATCCATAGCCAAACTTTAAGCGAAGATTTGACAATCGTCGCCGCCATGCAGGAGTTTAACACAGCTTACCGCGAACTGGAAAAATCAACAGTACCAGCGGATTTTGACAAAAAAATTGATACCTACTACCAAACACAATTTCTCCCCAGACTGGCGCGAACTAACGAGGGTTCGCCCGTTGTCGCATCTTACACGCCAAAAACAACTGCTGCCCGTTACCTACAATACTACTACACCGTCGCTAACCCCAACCCCGTTGGCAAGAAACTTCTCCTTGACGACCCAGGCGATGGCAGCTCCTACAGCCGCGTTCACGCCCGCTACCAGCCGATTTTTCGCAATCTAGTGCAAAAATACGGTTACTACGATATGTTTTTGATCGATCCCCAAGGAACCGTTGTCTACACGGTTTTTAAAGAAACCGATTTTACCACAAACTTCACTAACGGACCCTACAAAGAGAGTAACCTAGCAGAAGCGATCGCCGCCGCACGAGTAGCAAACGGAAAGGGCTATGTGAAAATAGTAGATTTTAAACCGTATAGCCCTTCTGGGAGTGCGCCTGCGGCTTTTATCGCTGCCCCAATTTTTAACGGCTCCCAATTCATTGGTATTTTGGCGTTCCAGCTTCCGGTTGACAAAATTAACAATGTTATGACTGGCAACAAACAGTGGAAACAAAATGGTTTGGGCGATTCCGGAGAAAGTTATCTGGTGGGATCGGATTATCTAATGCGCTCTGCGTCTCGTTTCCAGATTGAAAACCCAAAAGGTCATGCAAAAACCCTACGCTCTATCGGTACTGATGAAAAGACCATCAACAAAATCAAAGAGTTCAATACTACAATCCTCCTACAGCTCGTGCAAACAAAAGCAGTAAAGGAAGCGTTGTTTGGCAAACAGGGTACGCAGGTTATCAACGATTATCGTAATATTCCAGTTTTGAGTTCTTATGCTCCACTAAATATTGATGGCTTGAGGTGGGTTATCTTGGCGGAAATAGATGTTTCTGAGGCTTATGCCCCAATTCACTCGTTTGAAAAAACAGTTTTGATTGGGGCTACTTTAATCATCGCCCTAATCACGCTTGTTGCCATGTGGCTGACCACAATCTTTGTCAAACCCATCAATACTTTAATCAAAAGCGCCCGCAAGGTGGGGGCTGGGGAATTTGATGCCGTTGTCACATCTGGTTCCCAAGATGAATTTGGAGAGTTAGCTAAATCATTTAACCAAACAATAGGCAGCCTTCGCACGGAAACGAAACTGATCGAACAGAAAAATCGTGAAAATGAAGCATTAGTCTTAAATATATTTAGTCCTGCGATCGCCAAACGCCTCAAACAGGGCGATAGAGAAATTGCCGAGCAGATTTCTAATGTGTCGGTCTTGTTTTCCGACCTCGACCGATTTACCAAGCTTTCTCAAATGATGTCTGCTCAAGAAGTTGTTAGCTTGCTTAATGAACTGGTAACAGCCTTCGATGAAATGACAGATAAATACGGTTTGGAGAAGATTAAAACGATTGGTGACGGTTACATGGCTGTATGCGGGCTGAGTGTGCCGCGTCTGGATCATGACAAACGCACAGTAGATTTTGCTTTGGAAATGCTGTCGTTTGTCCGGCGATTTAATTATGAAAAAGGCTTGCATTTAGACCTGCGGCTTGGCATGAATTCAGGAGATGTGGTTGCAGGCGTGATTGGCAAAAATAAATTGCTCTACGACGTTTGGGGTGATACCGTAAATATTGCCAATAGGTTGAAGTCGGCTTGTCCGCCAGGAGCTATCTTAGTTTCTCAAAACGTCTGCGATCGCCTGCACGATCTCTACGATTTTGAGTTCTTTGGTGAAATTCAAGAACCTGGAAAAGAAAAGCTAGTGGCTTGGCAACTCAAAAGTTCCCAGATGACCGTAAGTGTTGGAGGGGAAGAAGTCTATGAGTAATTTAAGCTTTTCAAGTGACTGGCACACCTGGGCAGTAATTGTCGGATTAGGGTTCCCACTCCTGGTCGTTTTACTAGGAGAAGTTATTTATCATCTACAAAGGCGCGGTAGACCGATAGCGGCTACGCTGCGGGTTGTGAAAAACCTCGTCCTGCCCGTCTTAATGCTGATGGTTTTAATCAGGAATGTCCTGAAGCTTGACGTTAACGGGAATTTTGCAAAGCTCGTCGAAACGCTGTTTTGGATATCTGTTATCTACGCCTCTCTCTCGCTGTTGAATGTGATTTTGTTTGAAGAAGCTGAGGCAAATACATGGCGGGCAAGGATGCCCAAACTACTGATCGACCTTTCCAGATTGTTTTTGGTGCTTGTGGGAAGCGCGATCGTGCTGGCGGCGGTGTGGGGTGCAGATTTGGCAGGTCTTGCTACCGGATTAGGCGTTAGCTCGATTGTGATCGGTTTGGCGCTTCAGGACACATTGGGTAGCATCATGTCTGGCATTGCGCTGCTTCTCGAACGCCCCTTCAGCGTCGGTGATTGGTTGCGCGTTGGGAATAGCGAAGGCGAAGGCAAGGCGATCGAAGGGCAGGTAATTGATATCAATTGGCGATCTGTTCGCCTGCTAAATCTCCAGCGTCAGGTGATTGTCGTTCCTCATCAGTTCATTGGAAAACAAATAATCCATAATTACAGCCAACCAGAACGCATTTATAACCAACGCATCAATATTGGCTTCTCCTACGATAGCCCCCCTAACCTCGTCAAGCAGGTACTAACAAGTACAGCTCTGGCTACACAGGGCATATTAGCCGAACCCGAACCAGAGAGCAAAACTACATCCTATGATGAAACTGCAATTATTTATGAGGTGGAGTTCTTTATAGAAAACTTTGAGGATGTGGAGCAGATACTTGATAGATTTATGACGCGAGTCTGGTACGCAGCGCAGCGAAACAATCTGACGCTATATCGCTACCGATACGAGTATGCTGTGGAAACTGCTGATAAGACAGATAGCGCTTCAAATAAATTAGCCCAAAGCCTGCACTCAATTCCCGGATTTATGCCTTATGCTCGTGAGCAGAAAAATTTGGATGACTTAGCGAAGGGAACTATTTTACAACAGTTCGGTGCTGGCGAGAAAGTCATCCGGCAGGGCGAGCCTGGTAAGGCTTTGTACATTATCATTGCAGGTCAAGCTCTAGTCACCGTCACGAACGAGTTTGGCATGGAGTTGGAGGTAATGACTATCTTGCGTGGTGAGTTCTTTGGCGAGATGGCACTGTTTAGTGGGGAACCGAGTCCGGTATCAATCGCCGCCGTTGACGATTTGCAAGTTCTTGTCATCTACTCAGATGCTGTAAATCTGATGATTGAACGTCAACCAAGCTTGGGGCGTGAGATAGGTCAAATTATAGAAGCGCGAAGCAAGGCCGTAAGTATGGCTCAACAGGAAGAGCGATTTTTTTCGCGGGAGCTGGACGATAATTAAACAGGGATTTTAATATTGCGCGAAAGTCCCCACCTTCAATGTACTCATAAGGTGGGGATGGCGTGCTCTGAAAGCTTACTTTGCTCCCGGTATCAGCTTGATGACATTTGCTCTAATAACGGTGTCATAGCTGTAGCCATACTTTTTCAAATCCAAAGTGTCTCTTGGTGTGACAATATCATCTGGTGAAAAAGCAGGTAGCAAGGAAAACAAATCCCCTGGAGTCCAATTCGCTGGAGTGGACTCACCGCCATCCCAAGGCCACAATCGGTCATTGAGATTTTCTCCATAATGTCCACCTGAGGCAGGATAATAATTGCTACCTTCATGCCCGTTTGCCTGCCATTCAGCCCAAAGGCGATCTACATTAGAATGAATCAGCCAAAATACTGGATCGTTGATAGAACTAGCAAGGGCAGCCATTGTGCCTAAAGGTTCAGGACGACCTACAGCAGGGTCAAAAGTAGCCCCACCGACGAAGCTATGAAAATAGTTATGTTGAAAGACTCCAGGCGTTGGTTGTTGACTAGAACTATCCAGTTTGATAAATCCTTCTAAAGCTAGACGAAAAGTTCCATAGTCTTTAATAGCAAGGACTTGCTCCACATCTTCTTTAGGAACAGGGTAACTATTTGTAGGAGGCACTTGCAGAAAGCGTAAGAGTGTGTCGCCCAATGATTCTTGCGAGGGTTTAATATGTAAGTTTGGGTTGATAACCCATCCATTGGCTTTTGTAAAAGGACCAGACACAACAGGTCCTCCTTGAACATTACCTAATTCCGGGATGTTGAAATTGACTCCTTGACCATTTGGTCCCAAAAAGTCATCTTGAAAGATCACTTCCAATGCTTTAGGATCTGTCCAATCCCAGTAGGGAAGCGCCACATTCGGGTCTACTGATTGCAAGGCCTCTTCAAATCGGTGTATAAACTCACGATGCCACGGTAGAAACAGATCGCTTTCATGAGCACCATCATGTCCAGCAGCCGGACCTTGGGCATTCTCGTACATTAAACCCATTGCTGCCACATGCACTGCAACAAACTGGTCATAGATACTGACATTGCTACCTTCTGGGAATGTATGTTTTAATGTCTGCACAGCATGAACGAATGCTTGTTTCTCGGATGAGGTCAGGTCAACAACGTTCCTTCTAACACGTGCTCTATAAGGAGGAATCCTTTTACTAATAACAAGTTTGCTGTTTGAGGGAGCAAGAGCAGAACCAGCGTTATAAAATACTGGCAGCTTGGTATTAGAACTGCCGTTGACGATGTGATTTGATGCCTGTTGATGCTGAGGATTATGGGAAAGTGCGGGACTTCCAAACACTACTAGAGCAGCAACTATACTAGCAATGATGACTGTTTTGATAGTTTTGGGGAAAATTTTCATAATTTAGACTCTTATTGTGTTCTCAAGATAAGATTTGCTGGGCATTCGGGTAATATCAATGGGTTATAAGTATATAAAATTACATAGAAAAAATTGATTCACAATATAAAATTTTTCGGAAAATCCCTCTATTCTTTTGCAAATAGCTAAAAAGCCGCTTGTCGAATCAAAAATTATGCCTTTTTTGTTACTCTGAAAAGAGAAAAATATTATACTTACCCAGCTAATTAGACATGATCATGGATTGTGCGATCGCAGGACGCCGTAACGCCTATCGCGCAAGTCTAGGTTGAAAATCCTGTTGTTTGCTCTTCGCTACAACGACTACGGTTTAATCACTCTGTCGAACTTACGTGGTATAAAAGTGAATTGTGAGAAGATTGCGATATCTGACTCAATTACTTGTAAAATTCTTGACATGAGAAAAAAGTTAGTTGTAGCCTCTATTTTTCTTTGTTTGATGAACTCTTCTTTTGCAAGCGCACAAATTAGTAATTTTGAAGACCCCAGACTGACGCTCTCAACTGTTGAGGCGGATTGGTTAATCAAGACTGATAAAACTGAAAGACCCCAAGTTGGTAGTAGTTCTGCAACATTGCTCAAAGCCGAAGATGAACTACAATTTCAGGGTGAACTGGCTGCTATTGCGGGTAATGAGGGACTTGTCGGGTTTGCGTTTGTAGAAACGCCTTTGTCGTTAGATTTAAGCGCATACAAATACATTGAATTTTACGCTAAGTCCAAAGAGCCTGGAGTTGTTTATACCCTCACACTTAAAGATGAGCAAGCTCAACAGGACACTGGTACTCTCACATTTGAGCAAGAGTTTGTTGTTGGGACAGAGTGGACAAAGGTGAAGCTTCCTTTGAACCACTTTAGAGCAAAGATTCGTGGGAGAATTGTTGATGGCTTCCAATTGGATTTGCAAAGAGTGCGATCGCTCTCTTTTCAAATCAATCGCAGCAATCAGGAATCAAATTCACCAATTCCACTGCAATTTGCTTTAGATATAGGCTCAGAGGTCTATGTAACAAATCAAGATTAACAAGAACTCAGAATATTCCCTTAAAAGATTATTTGAACTTGCCACTCTCCGTCAAATCTTTAATTTTCCCAAAATATTTATGTATGATTCCTTTTCAGGAATCATTTAGGATTGCTATAAGCACAATTTTATATTTTATATTTCAGATTTTAGTTTGGGTTTCAAAGTTTATTATAAGCCCCATTGTCTCATGCACAATAATTTCTGATATGCTCTCAAAAATTAGATTTAATTATTAATATTATCTTTGACTAAAATTTTAACTCATCAAATTCCTTGTTTAATTAGTTAAAATCTTTTTTCGACAAGCTTCCAGAAACGTATTGCAGCTTTTTGGAAATTTTGATTTGTTTGCCCTGGCGATCGCGCGCTTTTGTGGTTCTTTGGAAAAAATATCGTTAAATAGCCTCTATTCCAACTCGCTCAATCCTTTGCTACGCAACGCTTCGCGAACAAAACGTCGAGTCATATAGTGATATACCGTGCTTCCAGAACTAGATTACCGCATTCTCTCAGAAAGAAATAGAAAAACCCTCAAAAAATATAGCACCATAGTTTTTTAAATATAGTGCTATAACATTCAAAAAACATCTTAGTTAGAGTCCAATTTCCACATTTTCAAGAATACCCAATGCGTCAGGGATAAGTATGGCTGCGGAGTAGTAAGCACTCACTAAGTAGGAAGTGATTGCCTTGTCATTGATACCCATAAACCGTACAGACAAACTGGGTTGGTATTCATCAGGGATACCCGTTTTGTGTAGACCTACCACCCCTTGGTTTTCTTCTCCGACACGAAGTACCAAAATAGAGCTAGTACCCTCCTTGGTGATAGGAATTTTGTTACAAGGAAAAATCGGATAGTTGCGCCAAGCAGGTACAATCTTTCCGTTAACCTCCCTGCTTGGGGAATAGAGTCCACGACGGTTACACTCGCGGCCAAAAGCAGCGATCGCGCGAGGGTGAGCTAGGAAAAAATGGGATTTGCGCCGCCGAGAAAGCAATTCATCAAAATCATCTGGAGTCGGTGGACCGGTGCGGGTAAAGATGCGTTGGTTGAGATGAGCATTGTGCAACAACCCGAAATCAGGATTATTAAGCATTTCGTATTCTTGCCGTTCCCGCAACGCTTCTATAGTCAGCCGTAATTGTTGCTCGGTCTGGTTCATGGGTTCGTTGTAGAGGTCAGCAACTCGCGTATTTACCTGTAAAATGGTTTCAGCGACGCTTAACTCATACTCCCGTGGACTCAAGTCGTAATCAGCAAATGTCCTGGGTAACTCAGTTTCCTGACTATGACCTGCGGATATGGCGATCTCGGCTTGATTGTACTTATCCTGGGGTTTGCTTAATATAGCTCTAAAGCGATCAACCTGAGTCTGCAATGCTTCAGACTGGTTCATCAACTCCCGAAACGCCTGTACTGGCAAAGACAAAACTATGCAGCGCGTAACGGCTCTGAAGCTAACATCCCAAGTATCCTGAGACAGAACTATAGCTTGACCCCCAAAATGATCGCCCTCAGCTAAGATATCCCTTGACGCTCCCACGGCTACCACATTTTCGCTCCGCTCCAATGTGGCATAAAGCCGTGGGATTCTGGCATCTAGTCCCCAATCCCCGTGGATTGGATTTTCATCCAGTTAGGGGCTGCGCCAAGCAGCCCATTCTCTGAATCGGACATAACCATTGCAGCTATGTCTCTCTTTAGATCCAAAGAACAAGCAAAACCATCCCACTGCGCTATATTCCTGGCAGCATTGAGATCTGCATTATGGTAGTGTCCATGTGGACAATTGAAGTGATGTCCGTTCCTTATTCCCAGCGTTCCACAACTTGAGCAGGATTTGGAAGTGTATGGCGCAGGACGCTTGATTAACTTCAAGCCTGACATAGCTAGCTTGTAGTCTAGCTTCATTTCCAGTGAGTAGAATGACCACGAGTGGCGGGATTGGCCAGAATCGCTGCGCTGCTTTTTGGATTGCTTCATGGTTTTGCGACATTCTTCTAAGTCCTCAACCACCACATCAGCACATTTATATTCAGCAAAACGCACTATCCGACGCGAGACAGTATGGTTTACTGCATCCATCCAACGGCGTTCTTTCTTGTCCCACTTTTTAAGCGCTCTAAATTTTTTAGCTTCCTGTAGTTGCTTGCGCCTTTGTTGAAAATAACGACGACGATGCATAACTTCTTTGCCGCTAAAAAACTTTCCAAACCCATTTTTGGACGCTACTACTGCAAGGTTGTTTTGCCCTCTATCGCAGCCAATCTTATTAGTTACTACAACCTCTGGAACTTCCTCGGTTACAGAAACATAGACATACCATTTATTCCGATGCTTAATTATTTTGGCGCTACCTCTTTCAACCGTACCGTTAAGAATTCCTTCTAGAACAGGCTGCCAGTGTTTAGATGCAACTTCAACAGGAACACGTTTTGTTCCTTTGATAGTGGGGAAGCTAATGCTATACGTAGTCCCTACTTTATGCAGTGCCCAGTTTTGATTGTTGACTTCTGGTGGCAATCGCTTGAAAGATTTTGCTTTTTTACCAGCATCAGACGTGGTATGTCGGATGATTTGATTAGACAGAGCAGACATGAGACGAGTCTGAACTTTAGAGGTTGTCAATTTTCGTCTTTCTGGAAGAGGAATAGTTAGCAACCAATTAGCTAAGTCTGTTGCCTCAACCGTCATTTCTTCAAATAGTTCAGTTTTGGTTTTATTTAGTTGTGGAAACTTTAACTTAATTGTTCGTGTTACTCGTCTCAAATCTATCACCTCCTTGATATTACTATTTTACGCGCATGGGTAAGACAATATATCAAGCTAACGCAAAGTTTATGTCAAGGAATGACAGCAACGCGCATTTGCCACGCATTCATCCGCACGGCTGGAAGCCGTGGGCTTTCTGCTCCCAACACTGTAATGTTTGTTGACAAGTTATTTGATTGACCGGAATAGGGACTCAAATTGAGCTAACCTTTCGTTCCTAACAGCGATCCGATTTTGGTAGCTGAAGTCCCTAACCCTGTCGGACCACTCAGTACGTTCTGCACCACTGGCTGAACATTAGTTTGAGTTGTTTCCTGACGGACACTTGGTCTAATCTGGGTCGCGGCAGTGCCTAATCCTGTGGGACCTTGGAGTAACCGCTTTTCTGTCGAGTTATTCCGCAATTCAAATTCCTTATAGCGGTCTACCGCCCTATGCCACTTGAGTACGCCGCACATCCACTGTTCCAGTTTCTTGACGTATCCGTACAGTTTCTTGCGGGTACTGGTATCCAGGTCGAAATCATCACACAAGATAGGGAGTTCAGTCGCGACGATATGTTCAAACTGACGAGCACGAGAAGTCATCAAGTCGTTAACAATTGCGACGGCTTGGGGGATATTGCAGTTAAGGAAATTTTGAACCGCCAACACACCGTTATTAATCTCGCCCTCAAATTCGATTTCTTTCTGGTAAGAGAAAATATCATTCGTCAAACAGGCGAAGTCGGCGGCTGAATTCTCAATTCCCTGCATGGTTCGGGTGCGGAAGATCTCTGGTGGGATCTCGTCCCCTTGGGAAAGCCGAGACAGGCTCATGGTTAGATCGGAGCCAAAGGTCTTACGGCGCATTTCCACATAATCTATCGGGTCGGGAATGCGATTTTGGATCTGGTTAGCGAGTTCCCATAACCAACTTTCGGTCATATCCTCGATCGCACGGCGGAACAGACGGCGAGCATTAGCTGTCATCGGTCCAGCCGTCCGCGCCCAAATATCCGCTAAACCCCGTTCGACTGGGTTTGTTGGTACGGGAATAGGACTCCCATCAAGGGGCATAAACGCTGATAGCCGAGCGTTGAAAACTTTTGCCCCTGCCATGTTGCGGCTATGACCATACAGTGCAGGGAAGTAGTCATCGGCATAGGTTCCCCAAACCAGCCAGCAAGCTGTGATATTCAACTCAGGACTAGACCCATTGGGATGAATATAGGCACCGCATAAAGCTACGTCGGCCACATCGAATTTGTGGTCATCCCAGATGTAAATGCCGGGCATTCCTGGCACTACGTCCAACATCCCCATTTGACGCGCCCATTCCTTAGAATGCCGCCGAGCCTCTCCTAGATGGGGATTTAAACTGGTGGAGAAGGGCATATAAAACTGCGGCAGAGTTACTGGCCCTACAGGCTGATAGGGGACATGAGTGAAGCTTTTGAACCGTTTTAGTCCCAAACTATCGTATAAAGCTCCCAGACGGGCTGCCGATGTGCCTAGTCCAGTAGGGCCGCCTAAAAACCAGCTTGCTGTCGAAGATTTGTCTGATGTCTGGTTCATGTAGCGGCTCGATCTCATGTGCCACTCATGACCCCCCGACTGCCAATCCTGAAGTCCTTTGGCATTTGACGTACTCCCCTGACTAAAGTCGAGGGGATTCTCAAAAGATGGTTACGAGGCGGCTTTGTTACCGCGCCTCTCCACCTTTCTTCTTGCTTCTTTGACTCTTAACTAGACTGTCGCCAGTCCCCGTCAGACCGTCTCCACAAGCATTTTCTACCACGCTGCGTCCCAGCGCGTTGATCCCTCTGTTGCGGATCACTTGTGCGGCTGCCACATCTCGATGTGTCATGTAGCCACATTCAGGACAGGAGTGAACCCTGTCTTTCAATTCCTTTTTTCCGGTGTGAGTATCACATTGAGGACAAACCTGCGAGGTGTAGTCCTTATCTACTTTGGCGAAATACACCCCTCGCTTCCAACATACCCATTGCAAGATTGAAACAAATTGCCCAAATCCAGCATCTAGAGTATGTTTGCAAAACATTCCTTTAGCCCACACACGGAAATCGATATCCTCAACAAAAATCATTCCTGTATCATCACAAAGCTTATGAGCAAGCTTGAAATGCCAGTCCTTGCGAGTATCAGAAATACGTTGATGTAGCCTTGCTATCTTCCGATTTAACTTGTGACGATTGCTTGATCCTTTCTTTTTGTTCTTCAGTCTGCGTTGCAGCAATTTCAGCTTGCCGTGCAGCTGAGTCAGGAATCTAGGGCGTTCAACTAAGGTACCATCAGAAGTAGCTGCAAACTTATCTAGACCTAAATCTAAACCTACAGCATACCCAGCAGGAAAAGTATCAGGGACGTTGACGTTGCATTCCAGAGTGAACATTAAGAAATACCCAGAGGCTTTGCGAACAACCCGAACTTGTTTAACTGTAAATCCATCAGGGATATCGCGTGATTTCACATACTCCATCCACCCAATTTGAGGCAACTTAATTTGATTGCCTCTCAATATCTGACCTTCCCCAAGTTGAGGATAAACATAAGAACGCATTCTGTACCGATTCTTGAAACGAGGAAAACCCATTCCTTTGCGTTTCATATCAATGAATGCCGTTTCTAGTTTTCTCAATACCTGTTGCAGCACTTGAGCGTTAACAGTTTTTAGTTCTGGATACTGCTTTTTAGCTTGGGTGAGAGCTTTGGCTTGGGTATTGTAGTTTGGGTACGGCGCATCTGCTGGAATGATATATTCAGAGGTTATCGAGCAAGCGTTAACCGGACATTTACGAGAATTCAGCCAATCCTTTCGTTCACGCAGAGCAAAATTCCAAACTTTGCGACATACATCTAATATATGTTCAATTAATTTGATCTGCTCTTTTGTGGGTTTGGCTTTGTATTCGTAAGTCAAAGTTAGCACTGTTCCTCACCTCCTACAAAATTATATTCTATTTACTAGGAGTAAGGCAAACGCTTGAAACGCGGGGATAAATCCCCTTGAGTCGGGTTTCATCCCCCGGATGGAATCACAGGGGTTCTCACCCTCCCACTATGCTTTTGATAGTAAGTTTGCAAGGACAGTTAAGACAGTTAAGAAAATATTTAATAAACGCTTAATACTACTTAAGAAGTAGATGTCGAATAAATAAGCCAGTGGGGTTTTCACACGATCCCTCTTGCATTCACTGCCTCCTTCACCCGTGCGATCGCCTCTGGCACTGCACTTTGCGCGATCGCCTTCTCAGTAGCCCAGACGCTCCGCGTAAGTCCTTACGGACAGGCTACGCCAACACGTACCCGAAGGGAGCGCTCTGCGCTCAGTGTGCGCTTTGCGCTTACGGCACTGCGCTACGAGTGCAATCGCACCAAGCACATTTGTTCATAGACAAAACCTTGACTAGCAAAGGGTTTTAGATTTTAATCTGGTGAGAGTGATTAAACATGGCTATACATATCGAATGGCTTCGGGATTCAATACTTAGATGCGTTTGCTCTGCTGATGTAGTAGAGTTATTGTCTTCCAGAACGACAACTCAAAAGCTACCCAAAATACTAGAACTTACCCATTGACAGAAAACTGGAGTGACGTCTGTCAAGTAAAATTATAAGGAAACTGGAGAGATTTTTGGTAAGCAGTGATTCGCGCTTCTAGTTGAGCCGCGCTCTTTTTCAAACCCAAAGAACGTAGAATTTGGACAGCAGCCATTTCACCCGTTCTACAACCACCTTCCATATAACCTTGGAACTTTTGGGAGCAATGTTCGCCAGCAAAAAACAGATTCCCTACCTGTTCTTGTTCAGCTCCTGCAATTGTTGTCCACTGTCCAACCAAATAGCAAGCATAGGAGCCTTGTGTATACGGTTCTCTGCGCCAATAAGCACGGATGGGTTGACCCTGGCGTACACTACTCATTCCTGGGAAAACATTCTCTAATTGTGATAGCAGTTTTTGAGCTTGAGATTCAGGCGAACGTAGCCCTAGAGGTAAACTTTTTTGACCGCCAGTAAAATTGGTGAGTACACCACTTGCACCTGGTTGATAACGAGAAGCTTCCCAGATGGCTGCAAAGTCTAAGTCAGTAGAAACAAATGCAGTTGAGTTATACCGTGTGCGCCATATGCGTTCTTGATAAGCAGTAATTAACTTGGCATTGTTACCATAACCTAATTGGGCGATCGCATTTTTTTTCACTGGTGGCAAATCGACATTTAACGAGACTTGGCGCAGAGTAGTAAATGGTAGCGCCAGCAAAATTCGCTCATATGTGCGTTCAAAGGAGCGATTAGCAGAACGTAAACTGACTCGGTAAGTGCGATCGCTTCGAGTCGTGATAGCTTCTAATTCGGTCCCTGTTTCAATAGAATTTGTCAAAAATCGCGCTAATAAACGAGGAACTTGGTCATTCCCACCAACAATCTGATAACGTTCATCACTTTCCCCAGTAATCTGGAAGCTGCTTGGATCTGTGCCAATAAAAAGCAGCATATTCAGACTAGACTGCTCGCTCGCTTCTCGACCGTATAAACCAGTGTAAGCGACTTGTATTATCTGACTCAGAATTGGGTGAATTTGCGCGTCGTTCAAGTACTGAGTGATAGAGGTATTATCCAACTTAATCGCAACCTGATTGCGTATGCCATAGGTTACGGCTGTCTTGCCAAGAGCAGCTAAATCCTGCTTTATCTTCTGCACCAGTGGAGTGAACCACTGTGTGATTTCTTTTTCTGATATTTTACGTCCTTGAAAATACTGTGTCCATTGTATCAAATCCTTATCACCAGTATACAAATCTGCAATTTGCAAACCTAATTCCTGCGCCAAAGAACGTAAGCTGGTATGGCTTGTGTCGATAAATTCTCCACCCAAGTCTACAGGTATAGAAGTACCAGCAAAATTTTGTAATGTATATATCCGACCGCCAACGCGATTTCTTGCTTCGATAATATCTACAGGCACTCCAGCTTGAGAAAGACGATAAGCCGCGACGAGTCCAGCAATTCCCGCACCGACTACCAATACTTTGGGAATTGTGGCAAATGCAGCCGAGTCAGCTCCACCATGCCATGTCACCGCACTGATGGCACTTGCTAATCCCAAACCCCCATATATCAGGCGACGACGAGTGGTCTTTTGGTGGAGAATATCAACGATTTCGTCCGCAGGAATTCCTGTTTCAACAGATGCCTTGGTGATTTTGTAAGCTCGCCGTAATGATGCCATCAACGCCGATCTCGCCATTGGGGTTGCCTTAATCTTTTATCTTGTGATAAGAAATATAGCTTAGAAAATACTAGATAAATGTGCAGTTCTTGTTACATTTGTTTAGATAACTTGACAGTCTTACTGTCAAAAAATAGAGAAGCCAATAATGCTGATTAGTTGTTAGCAGGACTTGTGTTTGCACCTGAAATATTAAGGCGATCGCCAACTTGTAGGACTTACGCACTGTACGAATTGACCCTCGTGTGGATAACGATATTCGGTCGTTTCAGGTTGTTAGCGATTGCGCGCAGCGCAGTGCCGAAAGGGCAATCGAACTTCTTCGGTGGTAGTTTATTGCTCGTCAGGCTGGAAACATCAAGCTTTAATGCTTGAAATAACCGCCCCATAATTGATTGTTTCTGTCAATGCGTAAGTCCTAATTTTATTTCTTGGAAGTCCCTAAGCCTTCTCTCTTCATCCTCTTTTTTTGGCGAAGGTATTGAATTTAGGAACTTGTCTGGAAATTTTACATCGGTAAAGGAGCCGGAATCGTAATTCCTTTAGCCACCGCAGGACGAGCCGCAACGCGCTCATACCAAGCGGCTAAGTTAGGATACTGCTCAAAACTAAAGCCCATGCGCTTGACTGTGTGTATCCAGCCAAAATGAGCAATATCAACGATCGAATATTCATCACATAGATAATCTCGCTTTTTGAGTCGTCCTTCTAAAACACCATAAAGTCGCTCATTTTCCTTGGTGTAACGTTCAATTGCATAGGGTATTTTTTCGGGAGCAAAAAATGTAAAATGTGCTCGTTGTCCAAACATTGGTCCAATACTAGCCGCTTGGAAAAAGAGCCATTGAATCGCTTCCCATCGATCTTTGGGCATCAATTTGCCCGTTTTCTCGGCTAAATAGAGAAGAATCGCGCAAGATTCAAAAATAGTCTGACCCGTTTCGTGATCGACAATTACTGGAATTTTGGCATTTGGGTTCAAAGCCAAAAATTCATCTTTGAACTGTTCTCCTTGGCGAACATTGACCACCTTAACGGTATAGGGGAGATTGAGTTCTTCTAGACAAATCGAAATCTTGTAACCATTGGGGGTATTTTCGGTGTACAGGTCAATCATGGAAACTCCTGTTATCTTAGTAAAAACTATGAATTGAAGACATGTGAATTAGAATTCTTCTGTGAACTCGATTTTTGCTGATGGGCAAGCTTAAAAGCGAGCCATAAAGCACCTAAAGACAATAATCCATAGGAGAAAGAACCTTCAGGGACTGAAGTAGCACGATTCAAAGTAGCCTGATTTTCTAAAAGTCCCAGGTATGCTCCATTCGTTGGAGATTTCAAACGCAAATTCACCGATTGACTTCCTTGAGGGATAAAGATGTCTAGCGTCTTTAGACTTTCGCCAATGTCAAAGTTGATCGGAATTTCGGTTCTATCTCCCACTTCTAAGCTAACGCCCACCGCTTCACTGGGATCTCCAGTACGGATAATTGTAACTCCTGTATCAGAACTAAATTGAGAAGTCGCAAAAACAAACGTACTTGGAAACTCTAATCCATACTTTGCTCCCGCTACTAAAAGTGTTGCAGGTTCAAAACCAGGCGGATTGATCGGATCAATGACAGGTTGACCCACTTCAGTAAAGAAATTTTCAATTCCCGAAGGCTCATAAAATAGCAGCATTCTCACGGGCGTATCGGTCAGATTTTTAAAGGTGTGTAGGTGATCTTTGGGTCCATAGATCAAAGTACCTGGGCTCCCCGCCATTACCTCATCATTCATCTGAAATAACGGATTTCCATCGATAACATAAAACCACTCAGCTTCTCTATGGTGGACGTGTAAAGGAGGACCAACATTAGGCGGTACATATAAATCGAAGAGTGAATACTGTCCGTTGGTATCCGCAGTGGTTTTTAAATAGGTATTGCGTCCCCCAGCAACCCAAAACTTTGTCTTGTCTGGATCGAGAGGATCAGGTAACGTCCCCTCTTCAGCCATATGGATATACTCCATCAAGTCGCCTGGAACCGGGGGAAGACCGTCAAAAGTATGCGCTTGAACTTTGGTATTAATCGCAATGGTTAATAGTAAAGAACCTGTAATACCTAATCCAAAACCAGTTGTTTTCATGATTTAATTTCTACGTAAAAAACAGTTGATTTGACTCTTAGACAATGCCAACATAGTTGCGGGCAAAGTTTTTGGCGAATGTTGTTGAAGTCCTCAATTGCGCCAATTTGGAAGCACTCAATTTATGCAGAAAATCCACGTCTTCAGGGTTGCTTCCTTCGGGTAAATGCACCATATTTAACAGGCTATAAGAAAATTCTTGCGCCTGCCAAATGTAAGGTAGACGAATCTCTGAGTAGCGATCTAAATAAGAAAGGTCATGGTTTTCCAAGTAGTAACCTATCAAAGTTTCTGCCAACACACCTGCATCTTGTACCGCTAGATTTAACCCTTTGCCACCCATTGGCGTAATGATGTGAGCAGCATCACCTGCCAAGAGTAATCGTTGGTAACGAAGCGGTTCAATGACATAGTTGCGTAAGACCATGATTTGCTTTTGCATGATCTTGCCTTGTGTCAGCGGCTTGGCCAATCGCTGGTGCAAGCTTCTCCAGACCCGTTCGTCTGACCAGTCTGTCAATTGATCATGGGCAGAAATCTGCAAGTAATAGCGAGAAATGTGACTATTACGTCGCATATAAGCGGCAAAGCCTTCAGGATGTACCCCGTAAAGCGTATGGGAGGATGCAGGGGGAGCATCGGCTAAAATGGCTAACCAACGATAACCGTACTCCTTGGTGTAAATCTTGGCAGCCTCAGCGGGAACGGATTGACGGGCTAATCCGTGATAGCCATCACATCCAGCCACAAAATCAGCCTGAATCTTAAGTGTTGTGTCAGTATTTTTGTTCTCACACTCCACTATAATCCCATCGTCGCTTTGAGTTAGCTGGATTCCTTGATGGTGGAACAGAATTTGACCGCCAGTATCGAGGTATTTTTGAATGAGATCTTCATTGAGATCACTTTGGGGATAAAAGTAATGTACATCACCATCGCTCAATTTACCATATTCCAAGACAAAGCTATCATCGGGATAACGAAATTCACAGCGATCATGTGGATATCCTTTGAGCAGAATCGTATCAGCTAATCCGTGTTTTTTGAGTAGAGCGATCGTTGTACTTTCAATTGCGCCCGCTCTTCCTCTGGCGTAAATTTCTTCTCGATTGTAGCGATCAATTACTATGCAATCAATACCATTCTGTAGCAAGATATTGCCTAGTACGATGCCCGCCGGGCCTGACCCTAAAATACAAACAGATGTTTTCAGTGCTGTTTCGTCATTCATGCTTTAAACCCTCTCAGTTGATTTCAGCAATATTTCAGTTTCCGCAAGACTGTTACAGCCAGACCAAAGACCAAAACATAGCCCAAAAGTGACATCTCAGGTTCAGGAACAGATCGAGTCGCTTGGACGATCTCTAACACCTCTGGAACTGACGTAATCGCTTTAGCAGCCTCGTCAGCAATCAAGTCATGTCCAAGAGTTGTTGGATGAATGATGTTCCAGAACAGATACGGATCTGGATTCGTTGTACCAGAGGTCAGGAAATCATCCGTTACATTGCTAAAGCCAAATTTAGCCGGCTCGGCAATGATGTCATCAAACAGAGAAGAGACATCAAGATTGATAATGTTGACCTTTTTCGATTGCTCCAGACCAATCAAAGCCTCGGACAAGGAATGATTGTGTTCTTGACTAACCTTGGTTAATCTCTCCTTGACATCAGAAGAACTCTGTTGAGCTAGAGGTAGTTTTCCCAAGTCAAAGAGATTTGGTACCAGAAAATTTTTTGCTCCAATTGCAGCTAACTTGTTGATCGATGTCTCCAAGTTATGCACCGTCGTCTCTACATCGGTTGAAGCAAAACCCACATAGTCATTACTTGCCCCCCAAACCACGTAAAGTGCGTTCGGATCTGCACTTGATGTCTGCGCTACGAAAGTATCGATGGTTGTCTGAATACCTGGCAATGGGTCGTAAGAGATAGGAACAGGCTTGCCAGGATTATTCGGGTCAAGAAAATTCAGAATATTCTGTGTTCCGGCCGATGCTCCCCCTACTGCAAAGTTGTAAGCAGGATTTGCTGATACTGACAGTTGCTGAGCTAGGGTTTCTATCCAAATTTTCCCATTAGAAAAACGTCCTTGATAATTAGGAAAGTCAGGGAATATACCTTTCGTTAATGCAAAAACATTGCCCGTATCCGAAAAGCTATCACCAAATACATAGAAGTCACTAAATAGAGAACGGGGGCTACGTCCCTCAAACTGACCGAACTTAACATAATGCTCCAATGCACTGCCTACCTGTCCGCTAGCTATAGCATTGGCTACATCTGGGTTGTGGTTAAGGTAGTATTGTTGGTCAAAAATCTCATTGAGACTTACCATGATTCACCATTTTTGAAGGACTGTCGATCTGTCTAGTAACTAGATTATTGCCTACCTCTGAGTTGGGGTTAATTCGTGAGAGGTTAAGACCATATCTCATTTGTCAAGAAGCAATAAGTAACCTGGAAATGGGGGTTAGAAACACAATTTTTAGGCAAGCGATGCCCAAGGGCAAAGCGCTACTGTTTGATAACGACTTCGTTGAACGCGCTTACACTAAATCTTGATACCCCTGTTTTATTTTTGCTTTATCAGTTTATTACAGGAGTTAACTTCATACATTAACTTTTTCTAAATTTTAAGTGAAATTACTAATTGACAAAAATAATGTTGTTTTAATATATCATGAATGGTTGTGGTTGGGGTAATATTTTGGGTCAAAAATCTCTAAGACTGACGCAACTGACACACTAAAATCTAAATTAGAATTGTCAACAATCCACAATCAATAGTCTTTAATCAAGCTTTTTTGGACTATTAACCCCTTCGGAGTGATGCCCCTTCTCCGAAGGGGAGACGCGACGCGAACGTCGCTAACGCTTCACTTATGACTTAAACAGCAGCCAGTTCTTTAACGACAGCATTAAATCGAATCTGTTTACGCAGTTGTTCGGTCATCGGACGCAAATCGCGCGGCTGCGTCGTGGGTCGGAACAGTCCATCAGCTTCCCAACGTTCGGGGTCTAAACTAATTGCCCAGGCATTTAACCAAAGATCTGGGGGAAACTTGGCTAATTGCTCCGGCATTGTATCTTCAATCGCAAAGCGGAAAATCACCTGAACGAATTCTTCAAATCGTTCGATACTGGCGATATGATCGTCAATTAACTCTTGTTCGGTTTTATCAGTTTTCAGATTGCGAGTGCGTAACTCACTGACAAAAGGAATCGTCAAATAATCTATAAACTCAAAAGAACCGCGTCGCTGTGACTTGGCAATCCAATCACGGAAAAATTGGCTCATCCGATGGGACAAGAGGAAAAATTGTCCAGTTCCTTTGCGAACTTTGGCTCTTTTGCTGGGTTCAAGGAACAGAGAATTAAACATTAACGGCGCACTGAAAGCCCATGCCGATAAAACATCCCACAAGAATTTCATCGACATCACTGTTTGATTACCGAAACAGAGATAGGTAGCGTGAATATTGGCTGTTACACTTTCGTTATATGAAATGAGGAAACGATTCGCGTCATCGACAATTTTGGGAGTGAGTTTACCCTGACGATCAAGTTCAACCATCTGGGTAATCAGGGAATTACCAAAACCAATTAAATCAGTACCTGGAGAATAGAAGGGGTCAGCAAATACACCCGCCACACCAACACAAGCCCAGCGATCGCTAGAAAAAACCTGCTCAGATGAGTAAGTATATTCAGGCAATTTCATAAAATCTACGGGTTGTTGCTTTCTCAGTTGGTTAGCTACCGCAGGTTCATATTTTTCTAACCACTGAAACGCTTTTTCATAGGTATGGTAGGTACTAAAAGGATGAACGTCTTCATTGGTAACAATGCCCAAACTGGTAAATCCCGTTGATAAAGGAATAATCCAAACCCAATAGCCTTCACCACACAAATGATTCGTCGAAAAATAGCGGATTTGATTCGGAACTCGCTCATGCCATTCTGTTTCAGTTTGGGGCACAAAATCATCTACATCAAAACGACCTTCGACCCGGAACCATACGGCACTAAAGTTAGTTTCAAAGGGTTTACATAAATCCAATTTCTTTTGCAAAATTCGACGGCGACCTGTCGAGTCAACAATCCAACGCGCTTGAATTGTTCGATTGGTTTTATCATGACCTTGAGTATAAATCACTTCATGTAACTGTTCTGGCTCGGAAGCTAATTTGATATCTTTGATCAGACAGCCTTCGAGTAACTCAATCCCTGCCTCTTCATTGAATTGACGTAAATCATTTTCTAACAAACCTCTGTCAACTTGATAAGAGTTTGGCTGATGAAATTCTGAAAGCCCGATTTCAGGTCGCTGATGAAACGGGCCAGTTGTATCACCTAAAAAATAGCGAAAGCCCAGTTTATGAAAGTGATGTGCTTCAAAGTAATCGGTTAGCTGGAGAACCTGAGACAGATAAAAAGCACCCACCTCAACTGTTGATTCCCCGACTTTGAAACCCGCTTCCGGAAGAGGACGAGCTAGCCTGTCTAGCAGAACAATAGAAATATCAGGCATTTTCAGTTTTAACTGGCGTGCTAAAGTTAAACCTGCTAAACCTGAACCGCAAATGGCAACATCATAAATCTTCGTCATTGGAGTAAACCTCTATCTTGGATGATTAGTAAGAATTTGTTTGTGCTTGATTGAGGCAAGCTTTTAACTTTTGAGCTAAAACTTGCACATGAGGCTCTTGAAACAGGGAAAAGTGATCACCGGGAACATCGTGAATCTCTAATCCTTCACTGGCTAGTCCACTCCAGCCATGTTGAGGATCTCGACTCGACCAGTCTTTGGGAGTCGGTAAATACAACTTGCTAAAAGTAGATGGCTCACTAGCTCGAAACAGCGTCACCCGACCGGGATAAACTTTTGGGGTATAACCTTTTTTGGCTTGCATGTTGGCTTCTGTCACCAACGCTCTTGAGTAAGCCTGGCTCAGAGAATGCCCTAAACTTAGATAAAGCTGACCGATCATCACTTCTCGCTTGCGCTGTAGTAGTTCCCTAACTTCTTGCCACAGCGATTTGGATAGACCGAGTTGCCAAAGATAAGTCCAGTAGTGCTGTTGTCGGAATGAGAGGCGTGGAAAACAGCCCCGACCAAAAGTATCAAACATTACCAATGCGGCAACCGTCTGACCTTGTTGGTGGAGTTGCTGCGCCATCTCAAAAGCAACTATTCCCCCCATCGAGTTACCCCCCAGAAAATAAGGGCCTTCTGGCTGAATAGTGCGGATTTCTTGGATGTAGTGGGCAGCCATATCCTCTATCCGAAAATGCGGGGCTTGTTTGCTGTCGAGTCCCCGCGCCTGTAAGCCATAAAAGGGTTGCTCAGAGCCAAGATAGTGCGCCAAGTCTCGCAAGTTTAAAACACTGCCCTGTTGCCCGTGGATGCAAAAGAAAGGCGGTTTGTGACCATTGGATTGCAGGGGGACTAGGGAAGACCAAGATGGCGTGGCCTCCTGTCCCAGAAGTTTTGCCAATTGCTCTACCGTTGGTGCTTGGAGTAAGGTCGTTAGGGGTAGAGTTTGACCGAAAGTCTCTTCGATGCGAGCAAACAACGTCATTGCCAGTAACGATTGTCCACCCAACTCGAAGAAGTTATCCTTTACACCTATTGATGGGATGTTTAACACCTCACTCCAAAGCTGAGCTAGTTTTAGTTCCAAGGCATTTTGAGGAGCGATATAAACGTTTTCCAGTTTGGAATTCTGCTGTTTTGCTCTTTTTTGGTGTAACTGTTGTTGTTCGGCTTCAGTTAACGGCAACAGGGATGAAAGCGACTGCTCAGGATGGGTGACAATGTTTTCCAGAATCGTCTGAAAGTGTTGCAGCATCTGCTGAATCGTTGTCGTCTCAAATAAATCGGTGTTGTACTTGAATACTGCCGTTAAGCTTCCTGCTTCTTCGATGAGGTACAGATACAAATCAAAATCGGCTGTTCCGGTATCCACGTCGAGATTCTGCACCGTTAAACCGGGTAGTTCTAGCTGATGAATAGTTGTATTCTGGAGGGCAAACATCACTTGAGAAAGAGGTGCTTGCAGCAAATTGAGCGATCGCAACAACTGCTGAACGGGCAAATCTTGGTAAGCATAGCCTCCTGAAGCCACCTGACTAACTCGACCTAAGAACTCTTGAAAACTCGGATTTCCTGAAAGATCGGTCTTTAAAATCAGTAGGTTGACAAAGTAACCCATTAGCCCTTTAATCTCTTTCCGCGTCCGGTTAGCAGTGGGACTACAAACAAAGAGTTGTTCTTGCTCAGTGTAACGATGCAATAGCACGTTGAAAGCGGCTAATAGCGTCACAAATAAGGTTACTTTTTCCTGACGACTCAGGGTTTTGAGGGCTTCGCTTAATGCCTTCGGTAGCTTGACCTTTTGGGAGGCACTACGACAGGTTGGCGCAGCGGGTCGAGGGTGGTCAATTGGTAGCTGTAATTCTTTAAGATTGCTGCCTAGTTGCTGCTTCCAATAATCCAATAAGATTTGTAAAAAATCTCCCTGCAACCATTCGCGTTGCCAAGCGGCAAAATCGGCGTACTGAATCGGCAGTTCAGGTAATGGAGAAGATTGACCTTGGGAGAAAGCTTGGTAAAGGGCTGCTAATTCTTCAAAGAGAACGCCTTTTGACCAAGCATCAACAGCGATATGGTGAACCGTTAGCAAAAGGATATGTTCTTCGCAATCAAGCTGGATGAGGGTTCCTCGTATCAGAGGCACATCTTGCAGGTCAAAAGGTTGCTGAATATCCTCTGTCACCTGTTGCATTGCCTTGGCTTCCCGTTGGGTTGCTGGTAATTGTTGTAAATCAATCACCGTTAAGGGGAAAGGAACAGGTGGATGAATCAACTGAACGGGTTTCCCTTCGACCCAGCCAAAGGTGGTTCGTAAGGCTTCATGGCGGCAAAGAATTTCGTTGAGGCTTTTTTCCAGAATATAGTAGCTAAGAGAGCCAGCGATCCGAAAAGCAAGGGCAATGTTGTAAGCAGAGGCCTTGGTGGGTTCTAACTGATGGAGGAACCACAGACGTTCTTGGGAAAACGAAAGTGGGAGAGACTCTTGACGAGAAACACGAACCAATGGCGGTGCCTGATTCTGCCAACCGATCACGGTCTGGATGGCTTGCCACAGGTTTTGTTTTGCAGTCTGGCTGATGGCTTCTTTTTTGGGGACAGGTTCAAGTTGACTGACCATAATACCAATTCAAAATTCAAAATTCAAAGTTCAAAATGAAGAAAGCCAGACAGAACAAGGGTTTGAGAATGTATATCTGTCGTATTCTTTTTTCAAATTGGTATAAGTTTTCAATTCCACAAGATTAAATAGAGCGCCAGGAAGATCAAAAGCCTTTCTTCTGCTCGACCATCGCCGCAATTGTTGCAATGTTTTGAAAATTCTCGAAACTAATTTCATTAGGATCTAGCTGAATATCAAAGACATCTTGGAGGTTAGAAACGAGGGTCATTGCGTTAATTGAATCAAGACCCAGATTGAAAATATCCACATGTTCTTGTAAATTTTCTGAAGTGATATCAGGAATAATTTGTAAAATCACTTGGGTGATTTGTTGTTTGATGTTGATTGCAGACATGACCATTGCTTTGATACCTCTAAGTATTTATGGACTAAACTAATTCTTTTCTCAGAATTTTCCCTAAAGGACTTTTAGGAATTTCTGGACGAAATTCGATGATTTTGGGAATTTTAAATTCTGCCATCTGCGTTTTACAGAAAGAAATAATTTCTGAATATTCACAGGGTTCTTGTGGCTTCTTGACTAGAACGGCTTTGATCAGTTCTCCGGCATACTCGCCTTTGACTCCCACCACAACCGCTTCTTGAATTTTGGGGTGCTTCATGAGAATTTCCTCAATTTCGAGGGAATCAACTTTGCGACCACCTGTATCAATCAAGAGTTTTTTTCTCCCAGTAACATAAAGCCGTCCAGTGTGGTCTTTTTTTCCTATATCTCCTGTTAAGAAATAACTATTTTTAAAAGCTTGTTGATTCAATTCAGGCTGATTTGCATAACCACTGGTTAGAGAGAGACTTTTGATCACAATTTCCCCAATCATGCCGTCGGGTAGTTCATTCTCTGCTTCATCGATAATTTTGATTTCGACATTCTTTAAAGGGAAACCGACAGAAGTCCGAGTTGGTACGGGATATATTTCTGAATTAATCGCAATAGCCCCCGCTTCTGTACAACCATAAAGCTGTCGAATTGGCAAGTTAAAGCGGGCTAAAAATTTGTCAAAAATCTCCTCGGATAAGAAGTTTCCTGCTGAAAAGCACAATCTCAAACTAGATAGATCAACGCTTTGGTCAGCAGGAGTTTCCGCCATTGTGTTAAAGATATAAGGAACGCCTGGAAAAATGGTGATTTTTTCAGTTTTAATCAGTGACAAAATCCTCGGACGACGGAAGACAAAGGGAACCTCAACAGGTGTGCCATCTTTTTGCAAAACGGGTTCGAGAATAACGAGGGTTGCACCATTACAGGTGGCGGCTAATAAACAATTACCTAACCCATGTGAGTGATACAGAGGAACAGCGCACAAAATTTTATCGTTTGGAGTAATTTGAGTTGTTTGAGCAAAGTTTTTCGCCTCATGATATAAGTTGTCTTGGGTGCGACAAACTCGCTTCGGTTTTCCCGTCGAACCAGATGAATATTGATAAAGGAAATTTCCCCCAAAGACTGTATCTGATTGACTCGTGGCGCTTGTTGATACTTTGGTTACTAAGTCGTAAAAGAAGTGTGTCTGAGAAGCCACGCGATCAACGACAATTATTTCAATCTCTCGATTAAGCTTGGCGATCGCTCTAGTACAAATTTCTAGTCGCTTATAGTCGGTAATGATTGCTTTTGCCTGACTATCCTCGATACAGTAGCTTAATTCCTCCTCTTTAAACAGATGATTTAAGGGAAGAATAATAGCATTTAACTGAGCGATCGCATAAAAACTAAAGACAAATTCAGGACAGTTTGGCAAAACGACGGCGATACAGTTTCCTTGCGTTATTCCTAAACTGCTTAATCCTGCACTCAATCTCTCAACCTTCGAGTCAAGTTCTTGGTAACTAATCTGTAATTGGTCATAAACGATAGCCGTTTGTTTGGGAAATCTTTTTACCGCTTTTTTAAACAGGTGAGCTAACATCTGAAAACCTCAAATTTGAGAATTTTTTAAAACTGTCTAATGAAATAGCTCTCAGGAAATTTTTCGGTAATCATCATGGTGTAATTACGATTAGAAAGAACACAATATGTCCGACAAAGTAGGTTTTCATCGGGAGCAATATCAAAGTAATGCGCTAAATCTTGAGCTGGTACTTTACCTGTTTCGAGGTTTTCTTTGAAAATTTCAACTTTGTTTTCGAGCCAAATTTTACCAATCGGTTTTTTAGTCGTTAATAAATCTTCTCGGATTTGCTCATCAAGTCTTTCCAAGGCAATGATTGACTCTGCATAAATATAATTGCGTCCACTAATGCCGCCTTGTAGGAGAATTTTTCTATCAAGGACTACCGCGCCCTCATTAAGCTGCATTGGTAGCAATTTATCATTTAATTTCATAATGTTTTCTGACAATTTTTTCACCTTAATCGATTCGCCCGTATAGGTTTCGATCAAATCGGTGATCGTGCCATTATTGATTAGTAAAATTCTCTGAAAAATACTCAATACAACGGGGTCAATATAGCATTTCTGAGAAGATGAAAAATCTCGATTGGAGTTGTTGGGGGTTAATACAGCCGTTTTACCGTTCATCTTAATTTCTCTTGAATTTTTGATAGCGAAATTTGTCTCTTCAAGTGGCTCGTACCTAGTGCTGGAATATCTAAAACAGAATGTGGGATTGAATGCACATAGTCAGTTTCCTGGCGTAAGTCCTAGGCTGTATGGATTTCAAATCCGGTCATAAGACTCCATTACCAGCAAAAACTACTGTCCTTGTGCCTGGCGGTGAGCCTAGTTGGGCACGAATTGCGAGGCGCGATCGCATAACCCATCCCTCCCATACCAAGAGTAATTGTCGAACTGGAGCCTCTTGGCACACAAGTCATGTGGAAACGCCTGCGGTGGAGGAAACTCTTGGAGCAAAATTTGGCGTTGCAGTTGCAAACGGTATTTTAGTCCAACGACCAAAGAATTGGGCAAGGGGAGCCAACTTGAGCATTAGTTGCTCAAATCCTTCGATTGTGAGAGACTGAGGTCCATCTGAAAGTGCCTTTGCCGGGTTGGGATGAACCTCAATCATCAGGGAATCTGCACCAGCTGCGATCGCCGCCATTGCCATCGTGGGTACAAACTCTGAAAAACCAGTGGCGTGGCTGGGATCAATCATGATGGGCAAGTGAGTCAGCGTACGCAATACTGGGAGCGCAGATATATCAAGGGTATTGCGGGTGTACTGTTTGTCAAAGGTACGGATTCCCCGCTCGCACAGAATCACATTGGGGTTGCCTGCTGCCAAAATGTACTCAGCTGACATCAACCAATCTTCAATCGTGGCAGAAAGTCCGCGCTTGAGGAGAACTGGCTTAAGAGTTGCCCCTACTTTCTTGAGGAGCGAGAAATTCTGCATATTGCGCGCACCGATTTGCACCACATCTGCGACAGATGCAACCTTCTCTATGTCAGCTGTATCCATGACTTCGGTGATAATCCCCAAACCTGTAGCTTCACGAGCCTTAGCTAACAACTCTAAAGCACTCTCACCGTGCCCTTGGAAAGCGTAAGGTGAGGTGCGGGGTTTGTATGCCCCACCTCGGAGAAACTGCGCTCCTGCTGCTTTTACTGCTGACGCTGTTTCTACAATCATCTCTTCGTTTTCTACGGAACAAGGTCCAGCGACTACAACTAAAGGATGGTTTTGTCCAAAGGTTACAGGTCCATTGGGTGTTGGTACAACGACCTCACTAGGTTCGCCATAGCGAAATTCTTTTGAAGCCCGTTTAAAAGGCTTTTTCACCCGTAGAACCTGCTCAATAAAAGGGCTCAAATTTTGAATCTGTCGCGGGTCAATTTCTGACGTATCACCTACCAAACCAATCACCACTTTCTGCTGACCTACAGATTTTTCTGGAGTGATTTCCCATCGGCGGAGTTCAGAGCTGACTCGCTCAATTTCTGCTGCTGGAGTGTCGGATTTCATGATGATAATCATTGATTCACATTCCTCTTTAAATATTGCAAATAATCGTGTTGCGTGACTGACTTAACCTCAGTTATTTCAGTTGCATCTCGTTTCATTGAACCTCTATAAGTAGTAATCAAGTCCATTTCTCTGTTTTACGCAAAATTCCTAAATAATATTTTCTTATTAATCTAGTTTCTAAAAAAATCATTAACTTTTACCTCAAATTTCAGAGTATATGCCCAGCTTTTTACATGATGTTCACGTGTTTGAATTCCTGGAAACACCGTTAGTGTGTTTAGCAGAATTTGGAGATTGCCCCTGCTGATTGCACTGGACACGAACAGCGCTTAAGTACGACTATAATTAATTACAATTTCTCAAAATATTGCAATTAGTCAGAGTCGTTTTGAGTGAGATAACGTTTTATATCACTTATTACACTGACTGTCAAATTACTATTACAGACACAATTTGTGTTTTGCGATTGGACTGGCATATCTATTAATTAATCAGTTGCCGTTAGCCAGTTTGATGCAAAATGCCACTTTTTAATTACATAATTTTACAATTTCCAAAAGTAATCATTCCTCAAGTTGACTCTGCTAATTAACACCATTCACTCATTCACTAATTTTTTGGAGACCTTGACTATTTTCAATGGCTATTGAGAGTGAGAACAGGGAGAACTATCAAAAGGTGAAACATTACAATGCCCGTAAGTTAAAAGCAGAGTAAACGCATATTAAGTACGAGATGAGAAAGGCTGCAATCGTTAATCAGTTTACTGAAATACAGTATGCGGTAACAATAGACAATCTATCGATAGAAGTAACTCTTTTGTCGCTGTTGTTTGTGCTGAGTGATCTGCGACTTTCTCCAAGCTTGGGGAGTTGTCCCGTGATGTTGGCGAAACTGGCGGAAGAAGTGAACCGCACATTGATAGCCCACCTTAGCAGCAATCTCCTCCACTCTCTCATCGGTTTCCAAGAGCAAGGAACGTGCTGCTGCCATGCGACGCTCAATAATCCAGTTTTGTACAGTTTGTCCCGTTTGACGTCGCACCAGGTTAGTGAGGTAACTTGGAGAGTAACCAACAGCAACAGCCACGTCGCTAAGGGTAAGCGATTGGTGATAATTTGCCTCGATAAAGTCGAAGACCTTACTCAACTGAGGGTCGGAGGGAAAGATGCATTGAGGGGCAGTCGGTCTTATAAGGTCAGCACATGGTGGTTCTCGGACTGATAGTGAGTTTGCAGCGTACCATTGACAGAAGGTGGCTTGTCTTTCCAATCGGGCTCTTATCGCCCTCAGTAATTCCTCTGGTGTACAGGGTTTAGTAAGATAGTCATCTGCTCCCAGTTCCATACCTTTGCGAATGTCAGCCTGAGTCACTTCGCCAGTGACAAAAATAAAGGGGATAATCGCTGTGGCTGGGTTTTGGCGCAGCGTAGTCAGGACGCCGTAACCATCGAGTTTTGGCAACATTGTGTCGCTGATTACCAAATCGGGTAACTCTTCCTGTGCTCGCTGGACACCGATAAGACCGTTTTCAGCACCTATAGTGTAGAAACCTTCCGCTTCCAGGCATTCTAGAAAAAGTTTTCGGGTTTTTGCTCCATTTTCAATCACCAGAATTTTTTTCACTGTTTTTTGTGCCATCCAAACATTGGTAGAGCGATAATCTCCACGTCCTGTTTGCCCATACTTTTCTGCGGTGTTATGTGTCAACGCCATTGCAGACTGAACCGCGCAATTCCCGCCCCCGTGAATCTCAGATTTCATAATCACAATCATTCCTCCGGAAATAGTGCAGTTAATTATGAGCGGTGGCTTTTATTAGCATAAGCAACATAATTTTATAGGGAACAACTCATTGAGCTTATGCAGCAGACAAAAGTTAGGTATTCTGTTCCTGTACTGCCACATCTAAGTAATTACTCAGTTCCAGTAGGTTAGTATTACGCAAAATAAGGTGTTCTCGTAACATTTCTTAAAATTCGCCGTTGACATTTAAGCAATTGCTTATATAAACTAAAGATAGTTAAGTATTCGCTTAAGTATTGGGATGACGCCAATGATCAGATTTTTGCTTTTTCAAGCGATGGAGCGATCGCCTGACAATCCCCATTAGCCTGGTTTACCTGCTCCAAAATCCACAGTCCACAATCCCAAATCGCTATGAGTAGACTAGCTGCCAGTGCTGATGTTTTTGCAGCGATCGCAGATCCAACACGACGGGCGATATTGGATCAGTTACGTACTGGTGAGCAACCAGTCAAACAGTTGGCTGAGCCTTTCGCCATGAGCTTGCCAGCGATTTCTCAGCACTTACAAGTGCTTTGTGAAGTAGGATTAGTACAAATGCGAAAAGCAGGGCGACAGCGGTTATATCGCCTGAACCCCGAGCCTCTTAAGCAGATTTCTGACTGGATTGCACATTACGAACAGTTCTGGCAAGAAAAACTGGATGCCCTAAGCAACTATTTGGAGGAAGATTCATGCTCGGAAACTTGAACAAGGAAGTTTTCTATCCATATCCACCGCAACGAGTTTGGCAGGTACTCACCAACCGTCGCGCCTTAGCTGCATGGTTGATGGAAAATGACTTTGAGCCGCGTGTAGGACACAAATTCCGATTTCAGGAGTCTACACTGCCAGGACTCGATGAAAGTATTGATTGCGAAGTCATTGAACTAGAAGAGCCAAAACGGCTTTCCTACACTTGGCAGGATAAATTCATGCCTCAGCCTTCCATTGTCACCTGGATTTTGGAACCACAAGAAGGCGGTACTCAGGTGCGCTTGCAACATAGAATTCTAGAAACCGCCATGACTGGATCGCGACAACCGTGGCAAGGCGAGTCTATGCATGAGCAAACGACAACAACTGCTCTATATAAAAAGTCACTTGCACAGATAAAATCAGCATCTGCCTTGCAAACAAGAACTTTTATAAGAACGAGTGGCGAACATCAATTGTCCAATTATTGGTCAAGAGGTATGGAATTTCAGGCATCGACGAGCGTGATTCTTACTTCCTATTTCTGTGGTAGGTGGGAGTACAAACTTGAACATACATTGCCACAAGTTCTCTCGTGAGGAAAATAATAGTCTTCTTACAAAAGCATGATTAATGAATATTTAGAACCACATCTGCACACTTATGGAACACAGATAAATTATCTCTGTAAAAGTCGATGCTTCTAGCATTACAAACTTTGGTGAGATAAGTTTCAAACTTGAGCAATGAAATATGACTGAACAAAATTTTGTTGACACTCACACTGGACAGTGGCAGGATATTGAGCAACTTCCAGGAACAAAAATACTGTCATTGGCGGAACCAGTACCACAAGGTTCAATCCATAAATTACAAATGGCTGCTGGTACGGTAATTCCGGTTCATTTTCATCCCTGCGACGAGTATGTCTATGTTCTTAATGGAACTATCGAAACAGGAGGACGTGAATGCACACCAGGAACATTTTGGTGTACACCTGCTAACACTAAAAATGGTCCTCACACAGCTATCACATCTGTCGAAATCTTGACGATTCGTCTTGGTAAGATGGGAGTTTTTCAGTAGCTTACTACTTGAGATTTTGTCAGCAAAATTATTTTGTAAATATCCTAGCTATTTGGGCAGTTAGGTTAATTTCAAATTGTCTACTATTTGGATAAAAACACTATGAACAATCCTCAACTCAGCATTCCAATGGTTATTCAACCATCAGACAAAGGAGACAAAGCCTTTGATATTTATTCGCGCTTACTTGCAGAGCGAATTGTATTTTTGAAGAGTGAAGTCACAGATGAAACGGCTAATTTGATAGTTGCACAATTGTTGTTTCTGGATGCTGATGACCCAGAACGAGACATCACATTATACATTAACAGTCCTGGAGGTTCAGTAACAGCAGGAATGGCTGTTTACGATGCCATGAATCAGATTCGTTGTGATGTTTGTACTGTCTGTGTCGGTTTTGCCGCTTCAATGGGAGCATTCTTGCTTTCTTCAGGTACTCAGGGCAAAAGATATGCTTTGCCAAATGCTCGGATTATGATTCATCAACCTTCAGGAGGCGCTCAGGGAATGGCTAGTGATATTGAGGTTGCAGCTAGAGAACTTTTGCGTACCAAAGAAACTATCAACAAGATATTAGCTGCTAATACAGGTCAAGCATTAGAGAAGATTCAACGTGATTCAGACCGAGACTTTTTCATGAGTGCTGAAGAGGCAAAAGCTTACGGCTTAATTGACGGTGTTATCCTGAGAACACCTACCTCTGTTCAATAGACAAGATTGCATTTGTTTGATTCCATCTGTGTCCATCTGTGTCCATCTGTGGTTAATTATTCTTTTTTTTGGAATGAATGCAAGAAGTCTAACTCTTCAACCAACTCCCACATTGACAATCAGTTGAATGGAGGCTGATATTTGTTTTGAATTTACTTGATGCAAAGATGTAAAGACACAAAACTTCTTAGTGTCCTTGGCGTCTTGCTGCTTAGATAAAAAACTGATTGATGAACAGGATTTCAAAGATGAAAATTCTAGTCATTGGTGGCACTAACTTTATTGGTCCTCCTGTCGTTCGTCACCTCTGTGCTATGGATCATGAGGTGACTGTCTTCCATCGAGGAAAAAGCATAGCTGAATTACCATCAGATGTGCATCACATTTTGGGCGAGAGCCTTCGGCACACCTTCGGTGAACGCACTCACCTAGACAAGTTCAAAAACAAGTTTGAGGAGATTTCGCCCCAAGTCGTCCTGGATATGTTTGCCTACACTGAACAGGATGCACAGACACTGATGAAGACGTTTAAGGGTATTGCCCAGCGTGTTGTTGTTATTAGCAGTATGGATGTGTATCGTGCCTATGGGGTGATTTTAGGCAGGGAATCTGAAGTTGTTTTGGTACCGTTAACTGAAGATTCGCCTCTGCGCTCTTCACTTTATCCTTTTCGGGAGATGCCTAATAGACCTCTAGACGCGCCAGTTGATTACGAAAAGATTCTAGTTGAACGGGTGGTCATGTCAGAGCCTGACTTACCAGGAACAATTGTACGCTTGCCAATGGTTTATGGTCCAGGAGATATTCGACACCGCTTGTTTCCCTACTTACAACGCATCGATGATAACCGCCCTGCTATTGTGTTGGAAGAGAGTATTGCTGAGTGGCGAGGCTCGTATGGATATGTGGAGAATGTGGCATATGCGATCGCTCTAGCAGTGTGTCATGAACAGGCAAAGGGTCGGATTTATCATGTCGCCGACGCAGAGGTGTTTTCCGAGGCTGAACGCATAACTAGAGTTGGCAAGGTCGCAGGATGGCAGGGTAAAGTAGTTTCTGTATCTAAAGACAAGTTGTTAACAGAGTGGAAACTGCCGGTGAACGCAGAGCAACACTGGTTTGTAGACTCAACTCGCATCCGCCAAGAGTTGGGATACAAGGAAGTTGTACCCCCAGAAGAAGCACTGCAACGAACTATAGACTGGGAGCGGACTCATCCACCAAAGGAACCTGAGAAGTTGGCGGAACCTTGGTTACTGGACTACGGAACTGAAGATGCTATTTTGACCAAGCTTGTATGAAATTTTTCAGTACAATCCTTTCCCCAATCCAGCGTTTTTGGTTACCAATCATCCTGATTGTGACAACAGCACTTATAGTTTTCGCTTACAACTCAGCTCACTTTCAAACACAATCTGCTCCAGTTAATCAATTAGTAACTACTATCCTTGGCGAACCCCAAACCTTTAACACTGCTTTCAATCAAGCTGGAGTTAATATTTTTGGCTTGACTTATGAGGGGTTGGTCAAAGAAAACCCAGTAACTGGTAAAGTTGAACCAGCCTTAGCCGAATCTTGGCGAATTTCCGACGACAAATTACGGATTGTTTTTAACTTGCGTTATGGGTTGAAATGGTCTGATGGTAAGCCTCTAACAGCAGATGATGTGGTGTTTACCTACAAAGATATTTACCTTAACGAAGAGATTTCCACAGTTCTCATTGATACATTCCGGATTGGTGAAAATAGGGTATTGCCCAAGGTTCGCAAATTAGATGAGCATCGGATTGAATTTATTCTACCAGAACCCTATGTTCCTTTCTTGGGTATTACAGCTGCTGAAGTTTTGCCCGCCCATGCTCTCCAAGCGTCGGTGAAAACGAAAGACAAAGAGGGGAAGCCGATGTTTATAACCAAGTGGGGCACCGATACTCCTCCCGATCAACTGATCGCTAACGGTCCTTATATACTAGAGCGTTACGATATTGGTCAACGTTTGGTGTTCCGGCGCAACCCTTACTACTGGCGCAAAGATGCTCGTCGATTTCGTCACAATGGTAAATAATGCTCTCATAGACAAGCTCTTTAACTCCCAGGATTGGGAAACTTCTTTTGGAAGTTTTCTTAGCAGTTTAGAACCGAACGATTTAGCAGGTGTCTGGACTGCCGAAAACGGAGGTCTTTTGTTTAATCTAAGCCCTCAAGCCGGACACAAGCCGATACAAGGTAGGAAGGTAGCTGATTGGGAAGCAGAAATCGGCAAGCTGTATAGCCAAGCTGCACAAGAGTTTGATGAAGCAAAGCGTAAAGCAATTTATGCCGAAACTCAGCGGCTTGCTCAGGAGTATTTACCGTGTATTTACTTGATTAACCGCTTGGAAATGATGGCAGTGCGCGATGGCACGAAGTGCCCGCCTTCGGCGATCGCGTCCAAGGCATCAAATACTCCGCCAAATACGCCCCCATTGCTCACAAATTTTGGAACATTCATGAAATCAAAGTCACACAATAAGGCATCCAGATTAGGATTTTAAAGGAGGTTGTATGAGTCTTTTCTGTTTAGTTCACGGCGCTTTGCAAGGCGCGTGGTGTTGGGATTTGCTGATTCCCGAATTGGAAGCACGAGGTCACAAAGCCGTCGCAATGGATTTGCCTATTGAAGATGCATCCGCCACTTTGTCTGATTTTGCAGATGCAGTCGTTCAAGCGATACCAGAAGATGAGGATGTGGTAGTAGTCGGTCACTCGATGGCTGGTACTGTTATTCCCCTTGTCGCCACCCAACGTCGAGTCCGTCGGCTAGTGTTCCTCGCCGCGCTCATTCCGCATGTAGGAACAAGTGTCCTCGACCAGTTCTATGATGAGGTTGATCCCAATGCCCTTAAAGCACTAGGTTACGAACTGCCAGAGGCGAGTAAGTTCGAGCAGTTCCGTGATGAGCCTGATATGTACAACCCAGCTGTGCTTGGCGCTGCGCTTGGCAAAGACTCTTCAGGGAGCGAAGCACTAGCAATGGAAGTTCTGTTTCACGACTGTGAACCTGATGTGGCGCGTTGGGCAATCTCCAAACTACGGAATCAACAATCAATGGCACACATTTTCGAGGTCACTCCCCTGCAAGCTTTCCCGGATGTAGAGTACACGTATATTGCCTGCACTGATGACCGGACAATTTCCCCTGTATGGTCGCGGTATGCTGCACGTAAACGCCTGGGAGTTGATGCCATAGAACTGCCTGGAGGACACTGCCCCTATCTGTCTCGCCCTACCCACCTTGCTTCGGTACTGAGTGCTGAGTAAATTTAGAAATCTGGTTTTTTTACAGCAGTTTTCTATTACAGCGGTTTTCTTTTGAGTGGGCATTGCTCACCCGGAGGGTGAGCAGTTCCTACCCTGCACCGAAGGCGTTCCGCCTACAACGGGGGGAACCCCAACGCCAGTCACCTGCACTGGCTTCTCCGTCTATGGCACGGAGTGCCACGCACTCGCGTTCAGTGCTGGCTCCGCAACGGACTGCTCACCAATATCTCAAATGTCCATCACATAGGCTTTTCGGGGCAACGCCCACCCTACGATATTGTGGTCTAATCATAGAAGAAGCGCTGTAATTAGGATACAGGTTGGCTGTGGGGGCACGAAGCTTTGCTCATTGGTGTCAACAATCACGTTCAAAGCTTTATCCCACGTTGGTTTGACCCCACCCCTTAATCCCCTCCCCTTAATAAGGGGAGGGGCGGTTTTGGCGTTAGACAAAACCGGGGTGGGGTTGCGCAACAATTGTGGACAAGTATAAGGGCATGAGGCAAGGTAATTACAAGCTTTTCAGCTTAAGTTGACACGTATGAGCAATGCTGTGCCCCTACCATGTAGTTTGTAGTTTATGCTTTTGAAAGCCTTCTGCCTTTTTGTACTAGTTTGTGTTGAGAGTTAGCTGTAAATTTTTTAACAATTCATCTGAGGTAAAAGGCTTTGACAAAAAGGTTGTGATGCTATCACCAACAATTTTAATCATTTCATGGTTTGATACTAACCCGCTAACGCCAATAATTTTGACTTTTGGGTTCATTCTTTTCAAGATGCGGATAGTCGTTGAACCATCCATAGAGGGCATCATCATATCAAGCAACACGACACTAATTTCATGCTGATGTTGTGTATACAATGCCACAGCCTCGATGCCGTCACGAGCAACGACAACTTTGTAGCCATTTCTTTCCAACAAGTTTTTAGTAATCTCACGAATTGAGTCGTCATCGTCAACAAGAAGAACTAATTCTCCATGTCCTACCAGTAACTCGTTGTGCCCTGTTAATATCTCATCTGTTTCCACTGTCTGCTTAACTGGTAGGCACACCTGAAACTCTGTTCCCTTTTTGATTTCACTAACTACGTTCACAAAACCGCCGTGGCTTTTAACGATACCCATCACTGTAGAAAGACCAAGACCTGTGCCTTGACCCAATTCTTTTGTTGTGAAAAATGGTTCAAAGATCCTATCTATTATTTCCTTGGAAATTCCCGTTCCGGTATCAGATACGGTGATAGCAACATAAGGACCAACCTGAACATCAATATTTTTACGTAGCTGCTGCGTATCAATCCACATATTTTTAGCGAAAATCCGCAAAACACCTCCTTCTGGCATGGCATCACGAGCATTAATGCAGAGATTCATCAGGGCTTGGTGTAGCTGGGTAGCATCACCAGAGATTGTCCAGAGGTTTGGCGTGGGAATATCTACGCAGATATCAATTGCTTTAGGAAATGTCTGTCTAACAATCTGTTCAACTTCTAAAATTAAGTGTCTCACCTCCAAAGTCGTGAAGTTAACTTCATGACCTCGTGAAAACCACAACACTTGTTTTACCAAATCTGCGGCACGTCTAACGTTATTTTCCAGTATAGAAAGCCACTGCTTGCCCTGCTTATCGAACAGTTGTGTCTGTAAAAGTTGAACCGTCATCATCATTGGTGTCAACGCGTTATTTAAGTCGTGGGCAATACCGCTTGCCAAAGTGCCAAGGCTTTCCATGCGCTGTGCTTGGAGAAATTGCGCTTCGAGTTGTTTTTTCTCTGTAATGTCAGTGTTGACTGTCAGGATAGATTTAGGTTGTCCCTGCTCATCTTGCATGAGTGTCCAGCGACTGGCAACGATAATTTCCTTGCCGTCTTTGTGTACCTGGCTCAATTCACCCTGCCATGAACCATGTTCAATCAAGCTTGTTTGGATATCTTGAAGTTGAGATAAAGTTTCCTGTCGATAGAGAAATTCATTGGCATTTTTGCCAATTGCTTCTTCTGTGTTCCATCCGTAGAGATATTCAGCCCCTTTGTTCCAAAATTGGATTTGGTTATCTAAGTCTCGTACAAGAATCGCATCTGTCGTAATATCGAGCAAAGCAGCTTGTTCGCGGATTTTCTGTTCTGCTTGCTTGTGTTGTGTAAGGTTCAAGACAAAACCAACTATGCTTTGTTCTTGAACCTTACAGAACGCAATACCAATAAGTACAGGAACACGACCACCATCTTTGCGAATGTATTCCTTCTCGAAGGGAGTACATACTCCAGAATTGATGAGTTGTGCGATCGCCCTTTCATCCGCACTCCAATATTCTGGGGAAGTCATTTCGTTCCAATGCAATTTTCCTGACAGCAGTTCTTCGCGCGAATATCCCACCATCTGGAGAAAAGCATTGTTTGCTTCTGTGATTTTGCCGCTTAAGTCTGCCAAAATAATCCCTATGATATTAGACTCAACCAAACGTCTAAACCGAGCCTCACTTTCTTGGAGTGCTTGAAAAGCTTGCGAACGTTCTTGTTCTGAACGCTTGCGTTTAGAAATTTCCTTCTCCAAATGCTCATTTTGCTCTTTTAGTCTTTTCGTGAGGTTTCGCAGACGTAGGTGAATATTAACTCTTGCTAAAACTTCTTCACTCTCGAAAGGTTTGGTGATATAATCTACTGCCCCAATATTCAAACCTTTGACCCTATCTACCCTCTGTGCAAGAGCGGTCAAAAAAATGACAGGAATATCTTGGGTACCTGGATTTGTTTTCAAGCGACGGCACGTTTCAAAACCGTCTATTTTCGGCATTAATATATCTAATAATATCAGGTCTGGTAAGGCAGATTCTGCTATTTCCACTGCTCTTTCCCCATTGTCAGCGATTAAAACTGTAAAGCCAGCATTATCTAACAAATTGAGCAAGAGTTCTATATGTGCCTTATTGTCATCCACGATTAAGATGACACCTTTTTCAGTGGTATTAATACTCATTAATGCCTCTTAAAAATGTTTGAAAAAGTTTTCCTGAGAAAAGCTTTGTCGATTTAATAGATGACACACCTAGTACTGAATACTCAGCAACGTTAGTCGCACGCCACTTGCGGGACTCGGGGGGAACCCCCAAGGGCGCAGTGGCTCGTCAACGGGAGTCTCCTCCGCTGGGCGCTGGCTCCTCAGGACTGTTTTTGTTACAGAGGTAACCATAAGCTTCTTTACAGAACTTAACTAGCTTGATTTGCCAGTGAATCATCTGCATAAATGCCTCCGTTTTCTAGCATCTAGCAAGCAGTCTATGAGTTTAGCCTTGTTCAGTTCATCAATCACAAGCTCGACTCTTGTTTGGCTTTGGTATTAAATCAAATTCTTTCAACTATCACGATTATTTAATCATTACGTAATTCAAAGTTAAAAAATGTTATTTAAAGTCAAAGATATTGAAGTAAGTACTCACATTATGTTAAGAAAATAAAGACTTATCAGCAGATACGTGTCGAAAATTGCAGTTTTTTTTCGTCAAGGCAGTCATTGACTGCTGGATCTGTTGACAGTAGGCTATCGACTATTGACCGGAATTTCACTCATTAGTCAACTGTCAACGCACTTATCGTTCATTCTTAGAGCAATTTTCACGCTTTTAGACTATGCCAAGAAACCTAACCCCCAACCCCTTCCCTACTAGCGTTGGGGAGTAAGCCTCTCTCCGTAATAAAAGCTGCTCCTCTTCCCTCCCCTTTTAGGGGAGGGTTAAAAAGAGGTGGAGAGAGGAATGGAAGCGAGGTCAGGATTGTGGTCCATTTACCTAAAAAACGCTGTAAAGGAGTGGTGTTTCAAAATCCTCAGCTAACTTGTAGGTGACTTGATAATCGAGTTGTCGCAATTCCTCAGCAAAATGCCGCATTGCTGACCATACTAAAACCAGCTTTTGCCGATGCTATGGGCGTGCTTGGACATGACGCAGCGACTCAATCATGATCACAGGGACTTTCTGTTGACAACTTTGCAGTGCTACTTGTTCTATCCAAAGTTGGTCGCCTAGTATCCAAACGCCTATGGTCATTTTTTTATTTCTTTACTTCTCTAACCCACTTTCGGAATTCCCTGAGTGCTGGAGTTGTTCCTATTGTTCGACTCATCTGCACAAATCGATAAATCCCTTCAATGATTGGAAAATTAGGAAAAGTGAGACTCGTTTGGGACTTGATGTATTGCTCACCTTGCAGCAGATTGATTTCCAAATTACCGTTTTCGTAGCGCCAAATTTCAGGTACTCTTAACGCTTGATAAGCACTAATTTTGGTTTGTGAGGTGACATCTATTTCAATTGCTAGGTCAGGAGGAGGGTCAACATTTAGGTTTATCCTATCTGTGCCAATCATCAGCTTATAATTTTTAATATAGAAGCAATCATCTGGTTCAACACCTGCGGTCATATCCTCGCGCTTAAAGGTGGTTGAACCAAATGACTCCCAATTAAGGTCAAGTTCATCTAGTAAGATTTTTACTAAATCTCCAATAATGACTTTGGCTCTCTCATGTTCTGGGAGTGGAACCATAATCTCTAATGTGCCTTGCCTATATGCAACTCGACTGCTGCGGTGTTCCCCCAACTCGTTGAGAATTGCCTCAAATTCTTGCCAACTAATATCTTCCAGCAGCACCCGCTGACCTGGTGGAACTCGAATTTGTTTGAGTTGCAATGTCACCATAATGGCTTTGCTCAAATTTACGCCGCATCAGCTCTTCTGTGTCAACTGCTGCACCAACAACTGTACCCCTAACGCCAGCAACCCAACCGCCACTATCCCAAATATCCCAGTTCCCAAAGCAATCACACCTACAACTAAGGTACGCACCGCAGAGGCGATATTCACTACCATCGGGTTATCTGAATGAATAGGTTTAGTGGCAAAAGTTGTGGCTATAGCAATCATCAGAGAGTACGCTGCATACCCAAGTCCCCCGGAAATCACCGCTCCAGTTATACAACGTAACGGAGTTGGTTGAACCTGCGCTTGAGTCTCTGCTTGTTGTGTTAAATTTTTGTCACTCATAAAATCTTCTTTGTCCTTTGGGGTTCGTATCTGAATCCTTACATCGATGATGCCACCTGAACCCCATGTGATGTCATCCGTGCCACAAACAATTCTAAATCCTCATCAGCAAGAGTCTCCCTCACTTGAAGTTTAACTTTTTCCGCCTGCTGTTGCGACTCACAAATAGCAAATACACTCGGACCAGAACCAGACATCATTGTTCCCAAAACACCAGCACTTGCAAAAGTCTCCCGCAGTTGCAATACTTGCGGATGTGCTGGTAACACCACGCGCTCTAAATCATTGTGCAGCTTTTGAGCAATCTCCGTTGCGTCCTTATTTAAAATAGCTTTTACTATTGGTCCGGAATGTATAGCTGCTGCACGGGCTGACAAGCTGTCGGTATCTTTGAGATAGGAATCACCAAACTGTTGTCGATAGGTTTTGTATGCCCAAGGGGTAGACACTGCAAGGCTACGATATTTACCCAATACTATATATATGTTGTCTAAACTGGGAAGCGCAGAAAGTTGCTCACCTCTTCCTGTGGCGATCGCCGTTCCGCCAGCGACACAAAACGGCACATCTGAACCTAATTGCGCTCCCAATTCCTCTAACTCTGATTGAGTCAGTCCTAGCTTCCAAAGTAAATCTATCCCTACCAACACTGCTGCTGCATTCGTCGAACCCCCAGCTAACCCCGCTGCAACAGGTATGCGCTTGTTTATGGTGATGTTGACACCGCCATACCTGGCAAAGGCGTTTGGAAACTCTGCCGCCATGAGTTCTGCTGCTTTGTATGCAATATTACTTTTGTCTAATGGAACTTCCGGATGGGGGCAACGAACGCTTATGGCTTGATTGTCGCTTGCTTCTAAATGAATTTCGTCCGCTAGGTCGATACTTTGGAGTATCATAACTAACTCATGATAACCATCAGGGCGAGCGCCAATGATTTCCAGGTATAAGTTGATTTTGGCAGGGGCTATTAGGGTGTAGGAACGCATTTTACAGTGCTTACGTAAGTTCTTAGGACTTTTGTACAGACGCACTCTCATGAAAGCGTCAAGACAAATCTCCTAACTCATTTGCTAGAGCTACCCATTGACTAACGCTGAGTTCTTCAGCGCGAGCTTGAGGATTTATCTCTAATTTTTCCAGCAATTGTGACAGGCGATCGCGTTCTACGAGCGATTGCAAATTATTTCGTAACATTTTACGTTTTTCCCCGAATCCCAACTTCACCAAAGTTTCTAATCGTCGCGTGTCTGTGGCTTGTGGTTCAAATTGGCGTGGAACAAGGCGCACGACTGCTGAGTCTACCTTGGGTGGTGGGTAGAATGCTCCAGCTGGTACGGTATAAATCAACTCGCACTCTGCCAAATACTGCACTCGTACTGATAGCGCCCCAAAAGCTTTTGACCCTGGTTTTGCTGCCAGCCTTTGAGCAACTTCTTTTTGTACCAATAGCACTATCGAGTCATAAGGTTCAAGGTTTGGGTTGGCAATTGTACCCAGTAGTTTTTCTAGAATTGGTCCTGTGATGTTGTAGGGAATATTGGCAACAACTTTATTCTGGTTTTGAAAAGCTGGAAATGGTGCTAGCAAGGATGGTAAATCTAGCTCTAGAAAATCTCCTTGCACAAGTAAAAAATTTTCTTTGCGTCCGAATTCTTTTGTCAATACCTTACACAAGTCTCGGTCTATTTCCACCGCCAGCAAAGATTGTACCAACGGTAATAGGCGGCGAGTCAGGATACCTGTACCAGGACCAATTTCCAGGACGCAGTCAGTTGATTGTAATTGGGAAGCTTGAATAATTTCGTTGAGGGCTTTTTCACTTTTGAGCCAATGCTGAGCAAATTGCTTACGCGGTTTTACCTTTTCTGTCATGCTTTTAGCCTTGTTCAATTTCCATTACTTTTGTAACAATCGATGTCTACTAAGAGATCAGCGGTGACTCTCAATACGGTTCGGATAAGACTTGATCCCCCCAACCCCCCTTCTTAAGGGGGGCTAATTTCCCCCCTATAAACGGCTAGAGGAGATCTTTGAAGGATGAACATGGCGTTCCCGTACTGTATTGGGGTGACTCCAGGATCAACTAGCATAGCAATTACCAAGCATTGAACTGAGACCCAGCAATGGCAAAGATGCTCATCGAAAGGCAACAACAGGGGCATATGTAGCCCCAAACAAGGCACTTTATTTTAGTCAAGTACGGAATTCCGTATAGATTTATTACTGTTTATACTCCTAAATAACTTTGTCAAGTTATTGCAAACTTTATTTACAAAGCTTTACTATTGTTTACAACAGAGAGAAAAAGGAAAAAAACCATGACGGCACGCAGCTACGTAGTAGAAGAAGGGAATCGATTGAACAATTACGCAATTGAACCCAAGATTTATGTGGACGAAACCCAGAAGTTTGGCTTCACTGAGTATGCTGAAAAGCTCAATGGGCGTTTGGCAATGATTGGCTTTGTCTCACTTATCGCGCTCGAAGTTCTTACCGGACACGGTTTGATTGGGTGGCTCAGTAGCTTGTAAATATAAAGCTGAATTCTTAGAAATTGATCAATCTATATAAATCAAATTTGGAGAAATAACGATGAGAACTGACTTTGACTTTCCTAAAGCGGACTTACTTGGACCTGTTGTGTTTAGACCTGATTTCAATAACTTTGAAGTCATCAGCGCTAATCAAGCTTGGTCATTGTTTTTCACCGGCGGTCAGGAAGATAAAGCACTGGGACGAAATGCTGAATTGGGTAAATTTTTCACTAACCTGCTGATTGCTATCACAGTGGCTGGGAGTCTGGGGGGAGCTGTTTTCACTCACCTTGCATGAATAAGCTCTGTCCAGATTATCGTTAATACGAACTATTCTCAAAGCCCTGGTCAACGTAACCAGGGCTTCTTTTTTTAGCGGTAAGTTGGAACTAGAGGGCGATCGCCATATACGCGAATTGTTGACAATAGCCCAATGAGATATTGAAGATAATGAAAGCCATTGGCAATGATAAATTTTTTGATAAATTTGATATTTCCTTATGATTTTGGGAATTAAAGCGATCGCTCTAAACGGTTGTATGTACATCAAATTGAAACTAAACCGTTTAGGCAAGCATACTTGTTGCAGTTCAGTACGACAATCCCACTTTGGCAACAACTTTTCTATATTTCCGCCGTGACTTACTCCCGTTACATAACACCTACCCAAAGCTACCCATAATTGGACTTTTCTACACTTTGGGTTTCGTTTACTTCCTTGCTTCATCCTGGCAACGTCGGCGTTAACCAGTCCACAGGCTAGCATCGTCTAACTGACGACTCTTGACAAATTGATTGCAGCGTTTAAATCGCGGTCAATGACAAAGCCACAATGGCTGCATTCAAATACTCGCTCACTCAAAGTGAGCGTTTCTTTCTTTGTTCCGCAGCTAGAGCAGGTCTTGGAACTAGGAAACCATCTATCAACCCCAACCAGCTTTGAGCCGTACAACTGGCACTTGTAGGTTAACTGTCTACGGAACTCGAAAAAGCTCATGTCAGCGATAGCCTTAGCCAATTTGTGATTAGCCATCATACCGGATACATTGAGGTCTTCAATTACTACCGTGCCGTGGTTCTTGGCAAGCAATGTTGTTAGTTTGTGCAATGTATCTTTGCGGATGTTGGCAATCTTTCTGTGCAATCTAGCTATTTGAAGGAGCGCTTTTTTCCAGTTAGCTGAACCGATGATTTTATGACGATGCAACCATTGCATTCTGGATAGCTTGGCTTCGTACTTTTTGTAGGATTTAGCTCCAAGTACTACCTCACCAGTAGAAAGAGTAGCAAGGTTTTTTACACCAAGATCAACGCCTACAACGCTCTTGGAAGTGCATTCTTGAGTTTCTACCTCAAACCGGAAACTGATAAACCATCTATCAGCTTGACGAGATATTGTGCAAGATTTAGTTATTACCTGTGGTAGTCGTTCATAAGTTTTGAGAACACCAATAACAGGGACTTGGATTTTGTTATTGCTTAAAATTTTAACTGTACCTTCCAACGTAAAAGAATCACGTTTACCTTTTTTCTTAAACTTTGGAACACCTGCCGTCTTGTTAAAACAACGTTTCCAAGATTCGCGCAACGCCATTAAAGCTTGTTGCGGAGTACTTTTTGAGCATTCGTAGTACCACTCATTCTCAGACTTAACCAACGCTACTAACCACTTATGCAAGTCGATAGCAGTGGGAAACTTAATTTTGGATTCGGGATTCGCTTTGTTGTGATCTAAAATCTGTTTAGTCAGAGCAAGTCCCCAATTCCAAGCATGGCGTGCTACTCCACAATGTTTTGCTAGTGCCGTACGTTGCTGATTGTTTAGTTTCAGTTCTGTTTTGAATCCGAGCAACATGGCAACTGTTTAATCCATTCTCTAAGTGCTTGTGATTTATTCCATCCTTGACTTTCGGCATAAGCTTCAAGCTTGTCTAACTCTTGTTGAGTTAGCAGTATCTTTAACCATCTATCTCTTTTTGGCATAATCTTTTTGTGCTTATAGTTATATTATGCCAATTATATGACTATAAAGTCAGTAGTGAAAACCATACTACAACCGAACAAGTTTGAAAAAAGCTACCCAAAAATCAGTAGCAATGGGTAGCTTTGTCCAGAAAATAAGTTACAGTTCCTAGCCCTTTTGCTTCTTCGCTAATTTCTGTTGCTTGCGTTTCAGATTTCTTTCATGTGAGGAAGGGAAATTCTCACCCGCCTTGGTTAAGCCGAAGTTTTAGATTAAGTTTTATAAAGAAATAGCAAATCTTGCGTAATTTCCTTTGTTTGAGCTGAGAACTATAACATATGCTGCAACAACAATCACGAATACTCCCTGCACTGTCATTTTGTCAGGCGGGGGTTTTTCTATCTTGTGGAAAACGCACTTTTCCAACTTTTCTACCGTTGCTTATGGTGAGTATTTATACTTATTTTTTACGTCTGTGAAGAAATGATATTTCTTAGGTAAAACAATTTAACTGACACTGAGAACTAACTAGAGGTTCATTGGGTTAACATGAAAAACACATTTTAATAATACAACGAGTGCAAACTTGAGTGATTACATTGGGAATACTTATGAATTATCATATTTATGATTAGCCATTAATTCTAATATAGAGAAATAGCAAAGATTCAAGAGATATTAGTGTATTTCTTGATTTTTTCCATATCAATTCTAAGTGTCATGCTAATAGGAAAACATTAATAATATGGAAGAAAAACCATATTTTGCTCCACGAAATTCAGGAGAACAAGATAACTCGAATAAATTGAGTAGGGACAACGAGCCTTTATTGGTTCACTTGCATGAATCCAAAGCTTTAATAAATGCAATTGATAAGTATGAGCAAGCTGTTAAACTATATATTGACCCAGAAATCAACCGTGAAGAGACTATTTTGATAGTATCGGCTCTGATTGAAAAATTGGCAAATTCTCTGCCCAGGTATCTTGAACAAGAGCCAGGCATGAAACAGGGGCTGATGGATGTCATTAAAGAGATGCGAGAAAAAGGTTTTCCAATTAATCAGTCTTTAAAAGAGCAATTTATTAAGTTTGTTGTTGGGATGAAGAGTATGATTCAACAAAGTTTAGCAAAAACTTTTTCATTCATAAGGTCTACTAGAACTTGAAATTCTTTGACAATTGCGTCAATACCTCTGTAATTATTGCATGGCTCTATCATGCTACCAAAACCTGCTCGACTGTCAGCGTGAATTCTGGAAAAGTACGCGACACAATTCTATCTTGACCTCAGTATGCAGTAGACATGAATGCACCAAAATTGACAGAACGATTTGAAGCAGCATTGATATATGCCACTCGCTTGCACGCAACCCAAACTCGCAAACTTGGCAACGTTCCTTACATTGCACATCTGTTAAGTGTGGCGGCTTTGGTACTCGAAGCAGGAGGAAATGAAGATGAGGCGATCGCCGCCCTTTTACATGATGCTGTAGAAGACCAAGGAGGCAAAGCGACTCGTGAGGAAATTCGCCAGCAATTCGGCGAACAAGTTGTGGAAATTGTGGATGGTTGCACAGAAACAGACATCACACCCAAACCCCCTTGGCTAGAACGCAAAACCCGCTACATAGAACATCTGCGCTATGCTTCACCATCAGTGCGACGAGTGTCGCTTGCTGATAAACTTCACAATGCTCGTTCCCTACTAGCAGAATGGCAACAACAAGGCGATGTGATCTGGAGTCAGTTTAACGGTAGCAAGGAGGATACATTCTGGTTTTATCAGTCCTTGGTGCAGGTATTTCGGGAGACTGGTTCTGACAGGATGACTGAGGAATTGTCACGAGTTGTGTCTCAACTGTTTCAGCAAGGTTGATAGGTAGTAGCCTGTCAATAATTTTATAGCCCGCACAGGCGGAGAGAAGTCCTGCAGGCGGTGAGACCAGTGCTGCAGGAGGGTTTCCCTCCGCAGGCAACTGGCGAATCCGAAGGGGTTTCCCAACCTAGGGAACTTCGGGGCTTAGTTTGTATAGCCCCAAAATTCTATTCTGAAGGTATTGAACGAGAATTTGGTATCACCTTCGTACTTTGCCCCTAATTCAACCGTGAAATCAAGTGTTCGCCAACACGCAACGCATTAGCCATAATTGTCAGCGTTGGACTAACCGCAGCACTCGATGGGAAGAAACTACCATCCACAACGTAGAGATTATCGACATCATGAGTGCGACAATTAAGGTCGAGAACAGATGTTGTCGGGTCTTCTCCAAAACGGAGAGTACCACACTGATGTGCCACCACTCGAATCGTCGTATTGCTATAAGGATAAATGCCCACCGGGCTGTTTGTATCTTTGTCTACTGCTTTGAGTACTTCTGTCCAATGATAAATCAGGCGGTCATGAGCCTCAACATTATTCGGCGTGTAATCCAAATGCAGCTTAGAACCATCCACGCGCACTCTATTGTTGGGGTCGGGTAAATCTTCCGTCTGCAACCACCAACCAATTGTACGCGATGCCAACTGCCGCAGCCCAAGCCCTGGCATGAATCTTGACAAAAGAGCCAACAAGGGTGGTGCTTCAGTCAGAATCATCTCCTGAAGAAGATTACCCGTATTCTGGATATGACCCATCGGATATTCAAAATCCGAGTATCCCCAGTAAAAATCGTGGACGCAAATCGTCTTTTGGAACACCGCAGGATTGGGTGCGGGACTGAGTTGCACCACTGCTGACAGCAGGTGTTTCATGAAATTGCGTCCCACCTGATCAGAACTATTAGCTAGTCCGGTGGGGTGCTGTTCATTTGGCGATCGCAGCAACAACGCCGCCGAGTTCACAGCACCACACGCCAGCACAACAATATCACCAAAGAACAGATAAGAGTGTCCAGCAATTTCCGCTTCGACAGCTTTGACTTCTCGACCAGACGGAGTAGTGTGTAAACGTACGACTTTAGCATCTGTCTTTAGTGTGACATTGGGAAACTCCAGGGCTGGAACAATTCCTGTTACCTCAGCATCACCTTTGCCATCAACCTTACAGGGAAACCCATCACAAGTTTTACAACGGATACAAAAACTCTCATCGGCATCGCTTTCATTCAGCTTTAAGCCCAAAGGTAGATGTGATGGATGCAGCCCCTGCTTAGAGATAGCATCGCAAATTTGCTGCATTCGGGGTTCGTGACTTACCGGAGGACAAGGGTAATCTTCGCTGCGAGGAGGTTCTGTTGGGTCGTCTCCTTGTTTACCGTGGACAGAGTAAAGCTTTTCTGCTTCGGTGTAGTACGGTTCAAATTCCTGGTATTTGACACACCATTCTGGAGAGGTGCCATCTTGATGTTGAACCTTCTCAAAATCCTTTTCCCGCATGCGCAGCAAAGCGGCACCATAAACCTTAGTGTTACCACCAACCCAATAATTAGTTTGGGGACGAAAAGGCTCTCCTGAAATGTCGTACCATTGTTCCTGAGCGTTATAGCGTCCTTTTCCAAACACCTCGACAGCATTCCAGTTTTCATTCTCTTTGGGTAAGAAATTTCCTCGTTCCAAGACGAGAATCTTCTTACCTGTGGGTGCAAGTTTGTGTAATAATGTACCTCCACCTGCACCTGTACCAACGATAATTAAGTCATAGTGCTGGTCATCAATAATCATAGGAATTCTCCTCTCTTAAGGGTGTAGGGATGTAGGGATGTAGGGGCGCAAGAACGTATGGCGTCCTACGGGTGTAGGGGAGATATAGCAATTCTCTGTTCATTGCACGCACTCGGAACCTCACCCCCTACCCCCCTCTCTCCGCAAGCAGAGAGGGGGAACATTCGCCCCTCCTCGCTTGCGGGGAGGGGTAAGGGGTGGGGTCAAAGCGTACTGCATCGAAACGAGAACCGTTATATTCATTGCCAGACATAAATGAGGACAAACAAAATAATCCAGATGACATCAACAAAGTGCCAGAACAACGATGTTGCATTCACACCAAAGTGACCTGAGTCATAATTACCAGGAATGAACGAGCGAGCAAAAATAATCAATTGCAATATAATGCCGCTGAGAACGTGTAAACCGTGGAAACCAGTCAGCAAATAGAACATCCCACCGAAGACACCTGTGGTAAAGCCAAAAGCAAGATTGCTCCATTCAATCGCCTGTCCAACTAGGAAGTAAGTTCCCATAGCGATCGTTGCTAAAAGAAACAGGCGAAATTTATTCAAGTCGTGGCGTGCTAGGGCGCGTTCTGCCAAGTAAATCACAAAGCTACTTGCAACAAGAACCACCGTGTTGATGCCAGGTTCTTTAATTTCCAATCCGGAAACACCAGCTGGTAACCAGTCGGGAGTCGTAGTTTTGTAGACAATGTATCCGGCGAAAAAACTCAAGAAAATCACACTTTCTGAGAGCAAGAATACAACAAAGCCGAACATCTTGTTGCCTTCTTCGTCGTGGGTATGCTCATGCACAGATTGCTCTAACTGTTCTGCAATGATAGAACTGTCCATTGATCGAATTCTCCTATATATAGCGCTGCTCATTTCAAGGAAGTACAAATCTATCTGTATTTATCTGTATTTATCTGTGTTCATCTGTGTCCATCTGTGGTTCATTATTTCTTTCTATTTGCAAACAGCTATATAAATAAACGGTGTAGGGGTGTCAGGGAATAATTTTGAATTTCTTTTACACCCTAAGAGCCTAAAGCTTTGTGCCCTTACCCCCTGACACCTCTATTTGTGACCATTCGCTTGACTAGCTACTAACGGTTCAGACTTCCCGTACCCGTAAGGTTCAGAGACAACGACAGGAATTTCCTCAAAATTCTCTACAGGAGGTGGCGAAGAAACCATCCACTCTAGTCCAATTGCTCGCCAAGGATTTTTAGGAGCCTGCTTTCCATGCATCCAGGAAGCAATCATGTTGACAATGAAGGGCAAAGTGGACATCCCCAGCAAAAACGCTCCGAGACTGGCAATAATGTTCCAGAATTCATACTCTGGGGCGTAAGAAGAAACCCGACGCAACATTCCTTGCAATCCTAATGGGTGCATTGGAAAGAAGTTGAGGTTAGTGCCAATAAATGCCAGCCAAAAGTGCAACTTGCCCCAGCTCTCGTGGTACATACGCCCAGTCATCTTGGGAAACCAGTGGTAAATAGCAGCGTACACTCCCATCGTGACTGTGCCGTAGAGGACGTAGTGGAAATGACCTACCACATAGTACGTATTGTTGACGTGAACATCAACCGGAACAGAGGAGAGTGTGATACCAGTAATACCCGCGAAGACAAACAATATTAATCCACCCAGTGCAAACAGCATAGGTGTATTCAGCCGCAACTTGCCTCCCCAGATGGTTGCAACCCAAGCAAACACCTTAATACCCGTAGGCACAGAAACGAACATTGTCGAGAGCATGAAAATCATCCGCATCCAGCCTGGTGTACCGCTGACATACAAATGGTGTACCCAAACCAAAGCGCTGACGCCAGCAATCAAGAGTGATGAAATTGCAACCACTTTGTAACCAAACAAAGGTTTGCGAGCATACACAGGAAACAGTTCGGAAAAAATTCCGAAGACGGGCAGAATGATGACGTAAACGGCAGGGTGCGAGTAGAACCAGAAAAAGTGTTGGAAAAGAATTGCATTTCCTCCTTTAGCAGGGTCAAAAAAGCTCGTTCCAACCGTCAGGTCGAACAGAAGCATCACCGCACCCGCAGTCAATGCAGGTAGTCCAAAGAGTTGGATAATCTGAGCGCTAAACACTGCCCAGACAAACATAGGCATCCGGAAGAATGTCATGCCTGGTGCCCGCATCTTGACAATTGTTGTTACGAAGTTGACTGCACCCATAATCGAGGAAACCCCCGATATTGCCACAGCCAGAAGCCAGACAAATTGCCCATTGATCAATTGACCTGATGGGTTTTGCAAACTGACGGGAGGGTAAGACCACCAGCCCGCTTGTGCTGGACCGCTTGGGAGAAAGAAGCTCACCATCAGCAAAGTTCCGGCGATTGGAATCATCCAGAAGGCAGCAGCATTCAAGCGGGGAAATGCCATATCTCGCGCCCCAATCATCAGTGGCACAAGGTAGTTAGCAAGACCTGCCAGCACTGGGAATGTCCAACCGAATAACATCACCGTGCCATGCATGGTGAACATGGCATTGTAAACTGTGCGGTCAACGAGGTCTGATTCTGGGGTCATCAGTTCCCCTCGAATCACCATTGCAAATATGCCGCCAACAAGAAAGAAAATGAAAGCGCTAACAATGTACTGGATACCAATGACCTTGTGGTCAGTGCTGAAGCTGAAGTATTGCTTCCAGCCTGTTGCAGTTTCGTGGTGAGGTTCCGCACCACTCATGCTGATGTCTTTGACAGAAATATTGGTCATTTGTCTTTTGTTTGTTGTTGATTGTTCGTTTGTACTCCTGTCACGCTGGAAGATTACTTAATAACGAACCGCCAAGACGCCAAGAACGCCAAGGAAAAGATAAGTAATCTTATACCGGGAAGGGAGTAGTTGTTGGTTGTTGACCACTAACCATTAACTAATTGCTGTAATTGACTACAGGAGGCTGTGCAGGCTCAACTGTAGCCCAGCCAGTTTTGATCAGTCCCTTTGTTTCCTGGGTATACTCGGCAACTGCCTGATTAGGTGCAGGGGATGGTTTGTGCGTTGCTATTTCGGCAAGCCACTTATCGTAATCTTCAGGAGAATCAACAACCACATTCGCCTGCATCGTCGCGAAGTAAGTACCGCTGAATTGGGAATCGGTCAATTGATATTTGCCAATGCGGACGGGAGTGAATTCAAAGTCAATCTTGCGTTTGGGAATGATATCTTGCTTGAGTCGGAAAGCAGGAATATAGAAGCCGTGGAGAACGTCTTCTGATTGCAGTGCTAAGCGAACGCGGTGATTGGCGGGTAAATGCAATTCGGTACTGGTGACACCTTGATTTGGATAACGGAACACCCAAGCCCACTGTTTGGCATTGACCTCAATGTTTTCTACGGGTTGAGTTGGGGAGTTTATTGGCGCAGCATACGCTGATTCCATTCCCATTGGCATATGTAGGTGGACAACCTCCATCGGACCGCGAATTGCCATTTGCTCGTAAACTTGGTAGCTGTAGCCTGCAATCCATAAAACGACCAAAATTGGAATAGCTGTCCAGACAACTTCTAGCGTGACATTCCCTTCAATAGGGGGACCATCTCTAAAGTCATACTTGCCTGCGCGATGGAAAGTCACAGAATACATCAAAGTTGCAGTCACTCCCAGGAAGATGAATGCGCCGAGTGTGACTAGAAAGCTAAACAAATCATCTATCAGCTGCGATTCTGCTGCCGCTTGTGGAGGAAGCCAGGAATAAGCTTGCTGCCCTATCCATAGACTAGCAGCCGTGAGAGCGATCGCACTTACAATTAATATCAAAACATTCCAGATTTTCATAGCAACAAAAGTCATTAGTCATTGGTCATTAGTCATTAGTCATTGGTTAGTAGTCACTAGCACTCGTACAAATGACTAAGGACTAAAATCATTTACTTCAGCAAGGTGTTGGGGTCAAGACCCAATCGCAACAACATATCGGCGGTATTATGTACGCCAAACTCCGCAGCTAATTGCGCTCCTAGTGTTCCATGTAGATACATCAGCAACATGATTGTCACCCCAGAGAGCAGATAACTCCACTGCACTTGTTGGCTTTCGTTTTTGCACCAAACGTAGCGCTGTAATCCTCTCCAGACAGTCATACCAACAATCAGGGCTAATAAGAAGACACCACCGACACCATGCCAGAGCATTGTTTCCAGCGGGTGCAATCCCCAAGCACTCTTGAGATCAGATGGTGCTTCTGCCAGCATGATTTCGTAAAAGCCTGCTGCTACAGTAAAAAAGGTGATGATGGCAGAAGCCAGCATATTGAACCAGCCAACATCAAAGAAATTGGAGCGAACGACGGGAATTACCAAAAATTTGAAGACTGGAGTTTGGAGGTGGAACAGTACACCAATGAAATCAAAGGCAATTCCAATGATGAACAAACCTAGCGTGAGATGAACCAAGTTTGGATGAATTGGTATTGCGTAGGGCAATCCGTTTGCGCCAAGATGCGTTTTTAATTGGTCAATAACTTCAGCATTCATTGCAACAACCCCTCTTTTAGTGCTTCAACAACTGGCACTGTATGCAGTCCATACACCCAAACGAGTTTGTCTCCGAGATACACTTGTATACCAACTAGAACTGTCAAAATAAATCCGATTGCAAGATACGAAAACGGTACTTTATATGGAGTGCGAATACGAATCACATAGCGCCAAGCTGTAATCGCTGCAAGGATTCCTGAAAGCGACCAGCCAAGCAGTGTATGTAAATTCAGCACTGACTCAACGGCATCGTAAGGTTCTGCCAAGCCTGCTTCAAACTGACCAAAAATGATGGCGATGAAGATGGAAATTGTGGCGAAAAACATATTCCACCAACTCGCTTCAAAAAGACGGTATTTCCCTGTGAAAAAGCCAATGACATCGCAAACAAAGGCAAACAACACCATCGCAATTACGAAGTGTACAACGATGGGATGAATCGTATCGGGATACGGTAAATTGTGGTCGTTCAAAGCCGGAAGATACTCAAACATAATGGTCTCCTAGACATATTTTCTGAACCATTTGCTATTTGAAGACAGCAAATCATGTATTCAGCGAATACTGTTTATACTGAAGTTTATCAGTCTAAATAAAGTGCAACTTCTACAACATTTCATGTCTGTCAAGTTGTAACAGAATAACTTTTTCTGTAAGCCGCTGTGGACAGTGTTTAATTGAAACCTACTGTATTAATAGGCTGGATTTTGAGCAATCTGACACACAATAAACACGCGCAATGATTCCACACCTATTTTGAGGCTCAGATGGTCAATCATGACATAATGAAATAGACACAGGTTTTCAGTAAAAACCTGATTCAATCGCAGCCCCATGCCCAATAAATTTGCATTTTTGTGGTAAATTCTTCCCCTGGGCTGTTTACCACTGTTAGCTATCTTAAACTTATGTAATTAAAATTTATGTATCATCTGATAGTTTCATATTTTTTTTATTTTGTTATAATTGACAAATAAATTCTGATTTATTCCAGCGTGGCTTTTAACTATCAAAGATGGATCTGGCGATCGCTCGCCACCTCTGCGACAATATCAAAATTCACAAGTAGAGGATGATTTCCCTCGCAGAGAATTCAAATGCAGGGTCATAGGTCATAACTCGCCCCATGCTCAGCTAACCACCGCTTGCGCTCAAGGTAATCCGGCACAATCCGCTCCACTTTGTCCCAAAACGCATTAGTATGATGCGGTTCAATCAGATGCACCAACTCGTGAACCACCACATATTCAATCATGGTTCGCGGCAGCATCGCCACTCGCCAGTGAAAATATAAATCCCCCTTGTGTCCGCATGAACCCCAACGGTAGCCTAACTCGCGTACCTGAACTGAGCGGGGAAAAGCTCCAATACGGTTGACAAAAACAGTAATATGTGTGTTTAAAATTGGATAGAGGCGATCGCCATACCATTTCACAAAACATTCTCTTCCCCGTAGCTGTTCTTCGCGGTGTAATTCAAAACGGCTTTGGTAAAACTTGAGTGGCGGTTGTCCTTTCACCCTATCTACTAATTTGAGGCGATAGCTGCGTCCTAAGTAGTAAAATCTCTCACCGCAAACGTATTCTTTAACACCTACTGGTGGATTGAATGACTCTTTTTTTAACAGTTTGCTGTAAATCCAGTAGCGTTTTTCATTGACTATCTTCTCCAGAGTTTCTATTGGCACTTCTGGAGGTGAAGCTATGATTAATTGACCGTCACGTTCGACGGTAATACCTACGGTACGACGTTTTGCACTGTGGCGTAATTCAAAACTGAGGTCGCCAAAGGTGATTGTTGTCATACAATTAAACTATCACGATTTCGGCGAGCTAGTTGCACAAGTTTATCTGCTACTATTTCTAATTCGTCGTAACTCACGACATCATTATCATCCAAGTAACCTGCTATCCACTTTCGCAAGTCTTCTTGACTGACAAGACTGTCCCAATTGACTCGACGAATATCTTGGCGGATGTGTTCGACAATTTCTTGTGTGGCTTGGGCAAGTTGGGTTAATTCTTTGGTGGAATGTTCGGCTAAAATATTGAGAAATGGAAGTTGAGTTTTCGGGTCGAGTCCGGTTTCATCTGTAGAACGACCTGCTTGAATTTCTTGGATATATTGCCACAAGACATTCACTTTTTCTTGCCAATTATCGGCAAAAGATTCGAGAATCTCTGTTAATTTATCGCTTAATTTTTTGTAATAAACTGGGTCTTCATCGTAATGTACGCTAATGTGATGACGAGCAGCAAATTCCATTTCTGCGGCTTGCGCTTTAGTTGAACGATGGCGTTGAACGTGGGTTTTGAAGTCTAGGGACAGAATATCAATTCGTGGAACTTTCAGGTCAATTCCCTGTGCTTCAATATATTGGTCAATTAATGCTCTCACCTTCTCTTTGGCTGTGACTATGTTAAGTTTTTCATCTCGATAGAGGTCTGCAACAGATTTTTTAATGAAACCGAGTTTTTTAGCATCCTTAACAAAATTATAGGGATGACGTGCTTCTGGTCGTGGCAGAATTGTATCAAGGGTATCGATGAAGTCTTTCAAGAATTCGTTGAATTCTACTCTCAGGCGTTCATCTCTGAGTAAGTCTACACAAGCATCTACGTTGTCTATTTTGCAGCCGTTTTGAGTAAATAAATTGATAACTCGCTGATGGCGATCGCGTAATTTTGGTATTTCGTCCGCAATATCAAACCAGGCTGATTCTGTATCGACTTCTTCGTAGATTGCTAAAGCTTCTGCAAGGTTGACACCGTAGTAATCGACGACTAAGCCATATTTTTTCGTGTCGTTATAAACGCGGTTCACACGGGCGATCGCCTGCAACAATTCATATTCTTTCATCTCCCGGTCTAAATATAAAACTTGTTCATTTGGGGCGTTAAAACCAACCAGTAACATACTTTTGACAATTAAGAAAGCTAGACCATCCTGTTTTGTGGAGTCAGAATTTACTAGGGGTTTTTTGAAGCGTTCAATGCGTGCTTCTTGCTTACTTTTATTCGTCCACTCTTCCCAACTGGGGTCGTCGTTTTTGTCCGCAGAGATGATAACGCCAAATTGTAAGCGGCGGATGGTTTCCAAATAAGAAAGTGCTTGGGCTAAAAAGCGCGTTTCTTCATTATCAATAGATTCTAAAGCTTCTGGGTCCAGACTTCGCAGAATGGGGGCACGAGTTTCTAGTTGTTGCACCAGTTCCCGCTGTGCTTCGACAAACGCATCGTAGTAGCGGACAGCAGCGCGACGGGTAGGGGCGACGACTTGCGCCTTAAAGCCTCCGGGTAGGATACGCTGTATATAGTGGCGCAGCATATTTTTTGCTTTGGCTTTAATGAGTTCGCGTGCTTCAGCAACTTGGGTTTTGGTAGCGTATCTCGCTTTAGAATGCGCCTGTTCTTCTGGGGTTTTGTCTGCAAAGATGATTTCAAAAAGTTTATCTAAATCGTCCCCTTGGGTGACTGCGCCCCTTGCTTCTAAACCTTCGTAGAGAATGGGTAAGGTAACACCGTCTTCTTGGGACTGACGGATGTTGTACTGATCGATAAACGAACCAAAAATTTGTTTGGTGGTTTTTTTGGCAGATTTGACGATGGGAGTACCAGTAAAGCCAATACGGACGCAGTTGGGTAAGGCTTCGAGTAAATTGGTGTGGAGAGTGCTGGCGTGGGAACGGTGCGCTTCGTCAATGAGTACTAGGATATCTTCGGAAAGGTTGAGGCTTTTTGGCATTTTTTCCGGCTGTTCCTCTTCTTCGGAATCTTCGCCGCCTTTGAATTTCTGAATCATCCCGAAAACTAACCCTGCACCTGGTTGTTGCAGGTATTGTTCTAGCTTTTTGACTTTTTTCGCTATCTGCAACGGTTCGCCTGTCAGAACAGCAGTATCGGAAAGTTGCTTTTCTAAGTCGGTGCGATCAGTCACGACGACTATTTTAAAGCGGCGTAATTCCGGAATCGTGCGGATTTTCCGAATCAGGTAAACCATTGTTAGGCTTTTGCCAGCACCTTGAGTATGCCAGATAATACCACCGCGTTGGTCATCTGTACCGTGTTGCAAACGGGTTTGATTGTGTAGCAGTCGATCAATTGCTTCTTGGACTGCTCGATATTGTTGGTAACGAGGGACAATTTTAATTGTGCGTCCGCCACTGGTTTCATATAAGGTAAAGTTCCGCAGGATATCGAGGAGGTTCGCAGGTTTGAGCATTCCGGCGATCAGCATTTGTCGGGTATTTAGTTCGGAAACGCCTAACTCTGCGGCTATTTCAGCCTTGGAACGGGGTATGGTATCCTTCCACTCAACGTAATACTCATGGTTTGCACCCACTGCACCAGCTACCGCCCGTCCCCTAGAAGCGGCTATCATTAGCAGGTTGTAATGAAATAGTTTTTCTGCGCCTTCTGGTTGAGTGCTATTGCGTTGGTTCGAGTATTGCAATAGGTCATTAATTGCTGCGGTGATGGGATTATCTAACTTGGGACTTTTGCATTCAATCACAACCAGGGGGATACCGTTGACCAATAGCACAATATCAGGAACGATAAAACCGCGATCGCCTGTTATCCAAAGGGGATCTACTCGGTATTGATTGATTGCCAGAAAGTCGTTATTTTCAGGATGCTCAAAATCAATATAGTGGACGGTGTGCTGTTTGCCGTCTTTTCCTAAAATGGTAGTGCCAGAAAGCAGTAATTCTGTAGCAGCTTTATTTGCTTCCATGAGTCTTGGTGCTGCTAAACGCTCAAGTTGACTCACCACTGCGTTGACTTGGGTATCATCGAGCCAAGGATTACCATTGTCATCTAGGTTGATGCGTTTGATGACGGTTTTCAAGCGTTGGATGAGCAGAACTTGCTTGAAGTTTTCGCGTTCGGTGACTCGCAAGTCGAACTGATGACCTTCGATATGCTGCCAACCCATCTCACTGAGTTGTTGAATAGTGGGCAGTTCTACATGAATATACTCAGGAGTTTGTTTAGACATGGTGGCAGTTTTTGAGGAAAGTCACAGCATTTGATAGCGATATAGTTAGGCGAAGAGCGATCGCTCACCCTCTTAGTCCTTTCACGCTCGTTCGCCGCTAGGCGTTCCCGTAAGGTAGATTACTTATTAACGAACCGCCAAGACGCCAAGAACGCCAAGGAAAAGATAGGTAATCTTGCACCGGGAAGGGAGTAACTTGATTCAAATGCTGTTATAACATTTACCTCAAAGTCAGCCAGTTTTGCTCATGCAAGCGCTGCCAAGCTTTACGAATATAGCGCTTCTCGTTTGAATGAAGTACAGATTTATCTGTGTCCATCTGGAGGACACTGCGTTGCGGGGGTTCCCCCCGTTGAAGCAAGTGTCCGTTGTTCATCTGTGGTTCTTTATTTCTTGATGTATTGCACTTAAATGCAAACCACTATATGTTCAGGTTTGAATAGTTTAGGAATTACCATTTGCATTGTTGGCATAAATTGCCAATTTTTGCCAATATATAGATATTAAAACAGTGAACAGTGACCAGTGACGCCAGCGGGCTGGTGGGGGATTTAAACCCGCCACCAACGCTTTCGGTGCTCTTAGTGGGGGACTTAAACCCTGCGGATGAAACTGATAACTGATAACTGGTAACTGGTAACTGTTAAAGTATAAGAGGTAAACCATCAATGACCACACTCAACATCTCTTTACCAGATTCGATGCGAGCTTTTATTGATCAGCAGGTTGCAAAAGGTGGCTACAGCACTGCGAGTGAGTACATCCGCGATCTGCTTCGCCAAGCCCAAAAGAAAGCAGAGCAAGAGAAGTTAGAGGCGATGTTGTTGGAGGGTTTGGAAAGTGGTGAACCCATTGAAGTGACAGATGAGTGGTGGGAACAAAAACGCGCTCAAATGATGCAACGGTTCCGCCAGCAAAAGAAATGACGCGACGCATTATTATTACGCCAAGGGCAAGCCAAGATATTGATGAGCACTTTGCTTACATTGCCCAAGATAATTTTGATGCTGCACTGCAATTTTTTGACTCAGCACGGTTGACGTTTTCGCAATTAGCAAAAACTCCTGGTATGGGTAGCGCCTTCCAGATTATAAACCCTCGTCTGGTCGGGTTGCGTAAGTGGGCAGTGAAAGATTTTAAAAAATATTTGATTTTCTATCGATATGACGATGAGTCTATTGAGGTAGTGCGGGTAGTTCATGCAGCGCGAGATATCCCCGCTATTTTTGAGGAAGAGCAAGAGTGATGAGTCTAATTTTTGGTATTCTTGACTCGCACTTTTCCAGTTAATAAGTCGTGCATGAGTCCTTGTTTCTGAAGTTTGAGCTTGTTAAGGTAGGCTTCTTCTTTACGGATGCGGGTGTCGTAGGTGTTGATGCACTCAATAATCCTCGCTTGTTCTGTAGAATTTGGGAGTGCTACCAATGTCTCAATTACCGTTTGAGAACTGATTTTCACCATACTGCCAGAAGTTCCCTGAGCATTACCTGTAAGCTGTCTTCTGACGGGAGAATGGCGCAATAGTAGCTCCAGAAAGCGGCTAGAGGTCTTCTCGTTAATGCTTAGACGCATCATTAAGTCTGGATAGATGCAGGGTACGCCTATATTTTGATAAATTCCAGTTAGTGCAACTCGCTCACGAGTATTGGATCTGCTTAATAGAAAATCACCATCACATAGTAGAGTAGTGTGAACTTTTAGGTCATTCCTCGGTGCATTTTTCAACTGAAGCGGTTCAAAGCCTTCCTCGGTGAGACAACTAAGCCCAAGCATTAATGTGCCAGTCCATTCATTAACTTCCTTTGGGCTATATCCATTCTTTGGTCGCCCATTGAGTAATGACTCAATTTTGAAAACCTCCCAATCTTTCGGAATTCTTCCCAGTGGCGAATCTTTGAACTGTTCAGGATGCGCTTGTGGATCTCTCAAATGTCCATTCTCATCTAACCCGCGTGTGAGCAAGTCGTGCAGGAGTCCAGCTTTGATTTGTTTAAGTTTTGTAATGAGGGAGGACGTGCGGGCGATCGCATCATCCACCGTGTCCAAAATTTCTGCAATTTTGTCTTGTTCGTTTCGGCTTGCAGCAAGGGCAATATTTATCTTTCTTAGATTCTCCAGTGTGATTTCTGAAAATGTTGTTCCTTTTACTGCTAAATTAAACTCTCGCTGTGCATAAGTTGAGCGTAGCGCCCACAGAAGGAAACGACTGTTAATTCCTTCGCAAGGAGCTATCCGAGCAGTTCCTTGTGTTAGGTTGGCACCGTCCAGTTCTGGCGGAACCTCTAAAACCTTACCAACAGTCGCTCGAATCGCGCATACGATTTCACCAGTTTTGACGGTAGAACGACGATATGATGCAGCTATTTGCGGGGAAGTTCGCAACAGTCCCTCAATGCTCAATCTGTCTCCTGCCATATCTCCAGTACGAATGTATGGGACACCATCCTCGACATGAGGACCAGCTTGAACAATTCCGTAAGTAATTTGTGCATCGGGACGAACACACTCCTCAAGGGTATAAACTTTCCAATCCTTTGGAATCTTCCCCAAAGGGGAATCCTTAAACTCCTCAGCTTTCACCAAAACCTCACGCATACCCCAACCCCTGCAAAAACTCCCTCAAATCTGAACACCTTGAGATAAAATACCCAAAATCTTATTGATCTCCTTAATATAATAATTATTCAAATCAATAAACACATCACAGCCTTCTAACTTCAAAAACTTCCAAATATCCCCCGTTGTTACTGCACCATAAATAGTTGTCGAATAACTAATTAAATGTCGTCTTAACAAATTAATGTCGCTCAAAACGTAAAGGCTATAATCGTTACTAAGCAAGGATTATAGCCTTTTTGATTTCTATTTAGCATTCCTAAATATTTAACTAATTAAACGTCGTAATTTGTAAATATAACAAAATAAGTGTCGTTTTTTCAAAAAATCTCTTTCCAAAGTTTTTAACGGCTCATAACAAAATAAGTGTCGTCTTTTGGAAGTGAGTAAAAAATCTAAAATTACGTGTCGCTTTTTGGAATAAAGTAGTAGTATATTTACTAGGTAATAGTAATTATGTACGAATAAGGTGTTACGCATTTAATTTTTTTGCCCAAAAGCCTTGCAGCAAGGACTTTAGGCTGCAAAATATTACATTTAGATGCGCGTCAGCTTACAAACATAGTTGTACTCAAGTCTTCTTATTTCTCTCTACTTGCAAAGTCATTCCTCATATTGCGTTAAAGGTTGATGTGAGTTGAGGCTGTATACTTTGCTTTTTCGCTCTTAGACTTGCTGTACCGTATTGGCTAACCAACTAGTTTCAAGCGATGAAGTTTGTTTATGGGTGAAACGCTAAACTCCAACGAGGTTGATGAATCTTTAGTTTTGTACGACGGTTCGGATGAGGTTGATGAAATTTCCGAGAGTGAGGATACAAAACAAAGCAATGTAATTGTTACTGAACTCTCAGAGGAAGCCAAGCTGAGAATGCAGGTACTGCAAAGTCTTATTGAGCCGTGCGATCGCAAAACCTACGGAATTAAATTAAAGCAAGCCGCAGAAAAACTTGGCAAGACGGTTCGGACGGTACAGCGACTCGTCAAAAAATATCAAGAACAGGGGTTATCAGGCGTTACTGAAGTCGAACGTTCTGACAAAGGTGGGTATCGGATTGATGATGATTGGCAAGATTTTATCGTCAAAACTTATAAAGAAGGTAACAAGGGCGGTAGAAAAATGACACCTGCCCAAGTCGCAATTCGAGTTCAGGTTAGAGCCGGACAGCTAGGTTTAGAGAAATATCCCTGCCACATGACGGTTTATCGCGTTCTTAACCCGATTATTGAACGTAAAGAGCAGAAGCAGAAGGTAAGAAATATTGGTTGGCGTGGATCGAGAGTTTCCCATCAAACTCGTGATGGTCAGACGCTCGATGTACATCATAGTAACCATGTTTGGCAGTGCGACCATACAAAATTGGATGTCATGCTAGTTGACCAGTACGGTGAAACTTTGGCACGTCCTTGGTTGACAAAAATTACAGATAGCTATTCGCGCTGCATTATGGGCATCCATTTAGGTTTTGATGCACCTAGTTCTCTGGTAGTCGCCTTAGCTATGCGTCATGCGATGTTACGCAAGCAGTATAGTTCGGAATATAAACTTCATTGCGAGTGGGGAACTTACGGGGTTCCAGAAAACCTATTTACTGATGGTGGTAAAGATTTTCGCTCCGAGCATTTGAAGCAAATTGGTTTTCAACTTGGTTTTGAGTGCCATTTACGCGATCGCCCACCAGAAGGTGGAATTGAAGAACGTGGATTTGGGACTATCAACACCAGTTTTTTGTCAGGATTTTACGGTTATCTAGATTCAAATGTACAAAAGCGTCCAGAAGGAGCAGAAGAGGAAGCTTGTATTACTCTGCGAGAATTACATCTATTAATAGTGCGTTACATCGTTGATAACTACAATCAGCGAATTGATGCTCGTAGTGGAAACCAAACCAGGTTTCAACGCTGGGAAGCGGGATTACCTGCACTGCCGAATTTGGTCAATGAGCGAGAGTTGGATATCTGCCTGATGAAAAAGACCCGCCGCAGTATCTACAAAGGCGGATATGTAAGCTTTGAAAACATTATGTATCGGGGAGATTATTTATCAGCTTATGCAGGAGAAAGTGTGTTGCTGCGATATGACCCTAGAGACATATCAACTGTGTTCGTGTACCGCCAAGATTCGGGCAAGGAAGTGCTACTGTCTCAAGCTCATGCGATTGACTTAGAAACTGAGCAGATTTCCTTAGAGGAGACAAAAGCTGCAAGTCGGAAAATCCGGAATGCAGGCAAGCAATTAAGTAATAAATCAATTTTAGCAGAAGTGCAGGATAGAGACACTTTTATTAAGCAAAAGAAAAAGAGTCACAAGCAACGCAAGAAAGAAGAACAAGCTCAGGTGCATTCTGTCAAATCGTTTCAAACTAAGGAGCCAGTAGAAACTGTAGAAGAAATACCTCAACCTCAAAAGCGTCGCCCCAGAGTATTTGACTACGAGCAACTTCGCAAAGACTACGATGATTAATCTGATTGATGTTTTTGGTTTATCGATTTTGAACGCATTTTATATTTGAGAAACCACTGATTATGGCAGAAGATTATTTGCGGAAGTGGGTGCAGAATTTATGGGGAGATGACCCGATACCGGAAGAATTACTGCCGATAATTGAACGGCTAATTACTCCTAGTGTTGTCGAACTTGAGCATATCCAAAAAATTCATGACTGGTTAGACAGTTTACGACTCTCTAAACAATGCGGTCGAATTGTTGCACCACCACGAGCAGGTAAGTCGGTGACTTGTGATGTTTATAAACTCCTAAATAAGCCGCAGAAAAGAACAGGAAAACGCGATATTGTACCCGTCTTGTATATGCAAGCACCTGGAGATTGTTCGGCTGGGGAGTTGCTAACTTTAATACTTGAAAGTTTGAAATATGATGCCACTTCAGGGAAACTTACAGACCTGAGACGACGAGTGTTAAGGCTTTTAAAGGAGTCCAGAGTTGAAATGCTGGTGATCGACGAAGCAAATTTTCTGAAGTTAAATACTTTTAGTGAAATTGCTCGCATTTATGATTTATTGAAAATTTCAATTGTTCTTGTGGGGACAGATGGTCTGGATAATCTCATTAAAAAAGAGCGATATATTCACGATAGATTTATAGAATGTTATAAATTACCATTAGTATCAGAAAATAAATTTCCTGAATTTGTACAAATTTGGGAAGATGAAGTTTTATGTTTACCTGTGCCATCGAATTTAATAAAAAGTGAAACTTTAAAGCCGCTATATCAAAAAACAAGTGGCAAAATTGGTTTGGTAGATAGGGTATTAAGAAGGGCTGCAATTTTATCCTTGAGAAAAGGTTTGAAAAACATTGATAAGGCTACTTTGGATGAGGTTTTGGAGTGGTTTGAGTAATGGAAATACCTGCGGAACAACCACGATTTTTTCAAGTAGAGCCGCTCGAAGGAGAAAGCTTAAGCCATTTTTTGGGTCGTTTTCGTCGGGAAAATTATTTAACTGCAACTCAATTAGGTAAATTAACGGGAATTGGCGCAGTTATTTCACGTTGGGAGAAGTTTTATTTGAATCCATTTCCGACACCGCAGGAGTTAGAAGCGTTGGCTGCTGTGGTGGAAGTTAAAGTTGACAGATTAATCGAGATGCTACCACCAAAAGGTGTGACGATGAAACCAAGACCTATTCGATTGTGTGGTGCTTGTTATCAGGAGTCACCCTGTCACCGTGTCGAGTGGCAGTTTAAGGACAAACTTAAGTGCGTTAGCGAAGCTCATCCGAAGGATGCTCGCCATCAATTAGGCTTACTCACAAAATGCACCAACTGTGAAACACCCTTCCCGATTCCCGCAGATTGGGTGCAAGGAGAATGTCCGCATTGTTTTTTACCTTTTGCAAAAATGGCAAGGCGTCAGAAGCGCTATTGACAAAAACACCAAACAAGAAAGAGACGTGAATTTAAGCACGTCTCCAGGCGATGGAAAAATAATTGATGCTAGTGGTTACGCTACATCTGCCACCAGTAACCCGTTGACAGCAATGATGAAAAGCTGTGCTAACTCAGGCGTGTCGCAACAAGCTCTTTCATCTCTATTACAGGGTTGTGCTACCCATTTGCCTTCAAGATTCTGATAAAAAGTTCCCAGCAGATGATAGCTGTTCCAAACTCGATATAGTTCTCCTAATTCATCTGGTACTGAATCGATTTCGATTTCTGGTGCTACTTTTTCACTTAGCTGCTCAATGTAATCCTCAAGCTCTGATTCAGCTGAGCTTTGGTTATCAAATTCATCTTGTACAATCATCATTAAGAACCTCGTTGATGGGGTTTAACAGAAGGCGATGCTCCAAAGGAGCCGCCTCAGAGAGGCGATCGCAATCTTTGGACGGAGGGCGATCGCCTTTTTTGTCTATTCAATAATCTACGCCTCATGTAGAAATACGTCAAGCGTAGATTTATAACCTTGAAATGTGGACAAATCTACGTTTAGGCTAAAATAGTGACAAGTAGAGATATCTACGCCTAGCAGCCACTAAACTGGGGATGTAGTAATATGCCTATGGATAAAGTGATTCGCTGGAAATTAAATGAAGTGATGGCGCGATCGCGAGTGAGGAACAAGGATTTGGCTGAGGTGCTAGGAATAACTGAAAATTCGGTGTACAGGCTGCGTAAAGTTGATGAAATGCCCCGACTAACGCCAGAACGTTTAAACGGCATTTGCATAGCATTGAATTGTCAACCTGGGGAGCTTTTGGAATATGTGCCTGATGATAGTAAAGAAAGTTCTATTGTTAATGTAGTTTCGTAGAGTCTATGTTGCTATATCACTAGAATAGCCAGCTGCAAAAAACTGTTAAAGATAGAACGTAAGGAGTAAGTTTTAATTTATACGTATAGATTAATACGCTTTGAAGTATTTTGATAGGCGATCGCCATTTTTAGCTATGGTTATGTAGCTTTGAGTTAATCTTCTAACTGGGGTGCTTAATTGTAGTGATCTACCCAATTAAGCTGCTCTATCCTGTGAATACAAATACTGCTGAAACCCGATAAATACTTCACTGATATTCGCAACGCTCCCTAGTTCTTCCACAGCATCACGAACGGTATGATATTTCAACTCTAACAGTTGAGGTAATTTAGTGCGATCGAGTTCTCCTACCCCGGCGTTGATGTATTGCTCTAGTACAAAGTCGAGAAATTCTTGCTGTTTGCCTATATACTGCGAGAAGATTAAGGACTTGTGAGCGAGGACGCGCTCTCTGCGGCTCATGGGTGGAGAGGCATAGGCGATATAAGCCAGCACATCATATAAATCGCTTTTCTCGGCATCAATCAGGCGGCTAATTTCTGTGAGTTGTTCCTCCCCGTAGCCCTTCTCAGCCAGTCCTTCTAATAGGGCTTTACGGGTGTCAGGACGGCTCCAGATTGCTCTTAATTCGTCTTCATCTGTGAATAGTTCAGGAATTTCACCAAAGAGACGTTCCACAAATTCTGCGGCGCTCATGGGTTTACCGTCTGGGCTCCAGAAGCTGGTAGACATCCGGTGCTGGAGGGTGCGTTCTTTACCATCAGCGAGTTTGATTTTGATTGTTTTGGGGCGGGGAACTTCTGTACTTTCATTTCTATTTTTGCCTTTATCTTTACCAGTATCTGTTGTGGAGACATTGTATTTACCTGATTCCTGCCGCCCCTTTGAAATTTTGACCAGTACAGGTTCTTGGGGTTCGCCGTCCCATTGCGGATCGTTGAAGTGTTCGTAGGCTTTGACAAAATCATAGATCGTGAAGTAGTCTTTCCCATCAAATAGGCGAGTACCGCGACCAATAATCTGCTTAAATTCAATCATTGAGTTGATTGGGCGCATCAGCACAATGTTGCGAACGTTCCGAGCATCAACCCCAGTGGAGAGCTTTTGGGAGGTAGTGAGAATGGTGGGGATAGTTTTCTCGTTGTCTTGAAAGGTGCTGAGGTGCTGTTCACCGAGTTTCCCATCATCGGCGGTGACGCGGACACAGTAATTAGGGTTACTGCTAATCTTCATTTGGTTGATTAAATCCCGCACAGCCAGAGCATGGTCTTGGTTGGCGCAGAATACCAGAGTTTTTTGATTCTGGTTGATTTCTTCCATGAACAGTTGCACCCGGTAGCGTTCGCGCTCGGTAATTTCGATGATGCGGTTGAAGTCGGCTTCGGTGTAAATTCTCTCTTTTTCTACCGTACCTTCAATGAGTTGGTCTTCGGCGCTGTAGATGTATTCATCAAGGGTAGTATCGATCTGCCTAACTTTGAAGGGGGTGAGGAAACCATCATTAATGCCGTCTTTGAGGGCATAGGTGTAGACGGGGTTACCGAAGTAGGCGTAGGTGTCTGCGTTGTTTTCTCGTTTAGGAGTAGCAGTGAGTCCAAGTTGTACTGCTGGCGAAAAGTATTCTAAAATACTGCGCCAGGTGCTTTCGTCACTGGCTCCGCCTCGGTGACATTCATCAATGATGATGAAGTCAAAGAAGTCGGGGGGATAGTCGCTGAATTTGGGCGTAGGATTGCCAGCGTCGTCCCGTCCGGTCATAAAAGTCTGGAAAATGGTAAAAAAGATACTGCCATTTTTGGGGACTCGACCCCGTTTTTTGATAGCTTCGGGGTCGATGCGGACGAGGGAATCATCGGGGAAGGCAGAGAAAGAGTTATAGGCTTGGTTGGCTAAGATATTGCGATCTGCTAGAAACAAAATTCGCGGGCGACGGGTGGGTTGTCGGCTGAGGTTCCAACGGCTTTGAAAGAGTTTCCAGGCGAGTTGGAAAGCGATGAAGGTTTTACCCGTGCCAGTTGCCATCGTTAACAGAATCCGGTTTTTTCCTTGGCAGATCGCTTCTAGGACGTGCTTAATGGCATTGTGTTGATAATAACGGGCTTCCCATGTACCGCTTTTGTCTTCAAAGGGAATAGCAGCAAAGAGATCCCGCCACTCATTATCTTCGCTAAAGGTGGCTGACCACAGTTGATCCGGGGTGGGGTATTGGTTGATGTAGCCTTCCGCACCTGTGTGCATATCTACTTGATAGATGCGATCGCCATTTGTGGAGTAAGCGAATCGAGTCTGCAATTTTTCGGCGTATTTTTTGGCTTGTCCTAAACCTTCGGTATCGGGCAGGTCGCGTTTTTTAGCTTCGATGACCGCGAGTTTTTCGCCGCGATAGACCAACACGTAATCGGCGATGTCTGATTGGGCACGTTTACCATTGCCAACCAAGCGACCAGGGGCGATAACTTCGCGGCGGATGCGACTACCTTCGATGATGCCCCAGCCTGCGGCTTTGAGTGCGGGGTCGATTAGTTCAGCGCGAGTTTCGGCTTCGTTCATGATGGCTCGTCTTTGGAATATGGCAGTCGGCGGCGGGCGATCGCGATCGCTTCTTGTAGTTTAGCCTGTAACAACTCTTTAAGTGGTAATACGGTGAAGAATTCGGCAACGTGGATCAAGTTTTGTCTAGTTATAGCAATTCGATCTGAAGATTGTTTGTTACCTGTACATAAGATGATTCCCTGTGGTGGCTGTTCGTCACTCTCCTGATAGTATTTGGCAAACCAAGGCAGGTAAAGTTCCATTTGTCTTTTGTATTTGTGACGGAAGTTACCTAGTTTGAGGTCGATGGCGAAGAGGCGTTTGAGTTTACGGTTATACGACTTACGCATTGACAAAAAAGGCAAGATATGAAAGAAGGATGAAAAGGAAGGTAAAACTTTCCACTTAGGCGATTGGCTTTGCCACTGCCCCGAATCGCGATCGCTGACTGGTTAAGTTGCCGTACCAACCTCAAACCTAGTGACCCGTTGTTTATTGCGCTAGACTTCCACACAAACGACGGACATCAGCGACGGCGACGGCATTTATGCTATTGTGCGTAAAACCTACGAACTAGCTAGCATCAAAAAGCGGATGACACCCCATAAATTAGGCATTCAGGTATTACCGATGCTTTTAATTTGGCGGAAGGTGATTACGGGAAAGTACAACATCTTAGCCGTCACGCCGACCCCAGAACAATTCTAGTTTATGAGGACAACAAGAATCAGTACCAACTGGAGTTAACTAATAAATTAGCAGCTCGTGTTGGTAAAAGACGCAAGTAAATCAAAACCCTCAATGCCCCGTCCTAAACGTAACTTTCAATCCAATTTTTGCTATCACATCACCTCTCGTTACAATAATCGCGAGTTTAAATTAAGCCGTCATGAATGCCGGGAAGTGTTTCTCTACGCTATTAAAAAAGCTATCAATAAATTTCAATTTAAACTTTATGCGCTGTGCATAATGTCAAATCACATTCACTACTTGATTGAACCAGCTACACCAGAAGACCTTCCCAAAATCATGCACTGGGTAAACTGGTATACCGCTATGTGTTTTAATCAAATGCTAAATCGCACTGGTCATTTTTGGGAGAAAAGATATCACAGCAGTGGCTTTGAAAAAAATGATTATAAAAGAGCATTAAACACGCTGCGATACATTCATGCCAACCCTAAAGCATCGGGAATGCAGCAGGGGTTTTTCTATGACTTTAGTAACTATGGAACTCACGATAGGTTAACTGATGATGGGCTAACTGAGTGGCATCCAGCATTTTTATCTTTAGGAAAATCGTTAGAAGAATGCGCTTCTAAATATCGTGGTTTTTGTAAGAGATATCGACCACAGCCAAAACAAGACAAAAGCTATCATTGGGGAAGTAAGTTGTTATCCAAGGTGGTGAAGGGGAAGAAGAAAAAGACATCACCAGGGCAGATGAAATTACCTTGGGCAGAATGGGAGCCATTAACAACAGAAGTTCAGGCGGTTGCAGAAAAGTTTGTACTAGCTAATTGTTATGACCCGAAAATATCCCTCTTCTGTCACTTTCCGGAATAAGCAAGTAGTTCAGGAGTTAAATTATCCAGAAGCAAAACCGGGTTTAAATTGATTCATTGCAGCAATTAAATTATTGAATCCCAGCAATAAATGTGAATTTTTGAAAATATTTAGCCAGGGATAAATCAACCAAAATAGTAAGAGTGGTTGGATAATGAGACGCAGGTTATTTAAAGTATTTTTCCATCCCCATTCATGGTTCCATTGTGGATGATTAGAAAAATCAGTATCACTATTTTCTTGTGCCTCAATCTCAAGTTGACGAGATTGATTTAAGCTTAAGAAGACTGGAGAATTTAAACTAAACCGCAGTGTAAACACAAAAAATAATCTCCCACCCTTCGGGTTCGCCAGTCGCTACAACGGGGGGAACCCCCGCAACGCGCTGGCTCACCACCTCTCAATATGTTGAAAATTAGTGAAACGGTAATCTGTCCAGCCTAGTTCCTGTTTACAAGTAGCGAAAACCATATTCTACCCAGGTTCTTAATCCATATAAGTCACCTACAGTTTTCTTGAGATTACCTTGCAGATTTGTCATCACGAATGTTGTAGAATTTTCTGGCATGGTTTCTGGGTCAGTAGTTATTTCCCAGTAAGTTATGGCTCTTTTTTTTCCATAAATTATTTCCCTAATATATCTTGTCTCTGATTTTTGATTCCTAAATGTTCTCTCAAATTTACACCACTTATTCGCCCTAACGCTTTGCCCTGCTGGTAACCAGACTCCATGATTACAACGAAATCGATACCACATAACCTAAGTTATATTCAGATATTTTTCTAATAAATTGGCTACTTTCACCATATAAACTATCAGCCAGTACTAATTCAATATTGAACCCTGATTCCATTAATTCTGTAATTATCTCTGATGCTAACTCTATTTTAGTTTTATATTTATTTGACTCCTTTAGTGTTCCTTTTGGTTTAAATACTTTGACGATTAATGGAAAAGTTATGTTAGCGTAAACTCCATAAGCATTGACTGAAACTATTCCATTATCTACTTTTCCCACGCTTCCTAAATAAAGTCTTGCTACATAATCAGTCTTTTTACCTTTTTTCCTGTCTCCTGTTTCATCTATTACTAATGTAATTGCCCGACCATCTAATTGTTTCTTCAACTTATTTAATCTTCGTTGTTTTAACTTATTTACTGACCAATCTGAATTTGCTAAAAAATGGTGTAATGATTGTGCAGAATTTATACTTACTACCTTCGCTATCTCTGGTAACGATTTTCGTTTTATCGTTGATATTATCCCCATGTGTAAATATTTGAAGCACTCATAATTCCTTACTTCTTTAAATAGGTCTTTATACTCTGCACAATATTTATCTATGATGGCAACTGTTGGGTGAGCATAAGATTGCCAAATGTTTTAGGATTTGTAATTCTACATCCATTGCTCTGCTTACCTTCCAGAGTTTTTTCTTTTGATTCTTTTATTCAGAATACCCGGAAAGTGACAGAAGAGGGATAGCCATGAAGTTATTTGTTCAGGACGGTGCCAGGTATGAGAAATGATGCACCAAATGCCTATGAATTCGTTCAGAGTATTTCAGAGAACAAATCTTTATAAAAGGCAGTAGTGCTTATGTGTTATTATTAGTCAATTTGTCATTAATTTAGATGTTGATTAATTGTTGTTTTTACTTTAATTGTTTCAACAACTGTAAACGTTGGAGTACTCGGGACACATCGACGTCGAGTGGGAGGGACACAGGGGGTGGTTCGAGGGACAATTGAACGATTGTTTGAGGTTGATCCTTTAGTTTATCGTCTAGTATTTGTCGAAGTGCTTCTCTTCGCTGAGTTATCAATCTTGTTTTTTCAACTACCCCCCGTAATGCTTGTGGCGCTGCATTGTTGGACATATCCTCATAACTAGCTTCTACAATTACCAAACTATCTGCAAGCATCTGCGGTGTTATTACCTTACTAATATCATTATTTACAGATAATAGAGGTAATAGAGGTTCTAGGGTTACATAATAGTAACCATTTTTCTTCGCATACTCTTTCTCATATGATCTTAATATTTCTGATATACTATTTTTTTCTTGATATAAAAGTTCTAAAGGTATTTTGTTTTCAATATCGTCATATGTTGTTTGGCAAACGTTATATTCGCTTATAAAATAGGAGACAAACTCTTTTGCTTTTTGCTCATTTTTTGAGCTAAGAATGAACAAGATAACGTCTACGCTAGTTTTAAGAAGGTACGTTTCTACAACCCCTTTTGAGACACTCCTGTTTATTAATTCACTTTTGAACCACACTTGAGCTGATTCAACCAATGGGGTTCGATTGAGTATCGCCTCCAAGAGAACATCCTTACTTAGTAGAACCTTAACTAACCTCTCTTTAGAATCAGACTGTTCTTCTACAGTAGACGATTCTACAACATCAAAATTAGAGGTGGTGAAATCTTCGTGAACGCCTTCATAGGCATTTTCGATGGTATATACACCAGGCTTTACCTCTTTGACTATCAACTTGTCATTCTTTGGTTTAATTCCGCTTGGGTCTATCATAATCTAATCTAATCCTCTATCTTAATATTCCTGATAGAATACTAGCTTCTACCATTATACTGCGATAAACATTAAGTAAATTTGATGAATTAAGTATATCCTGAGTAGGGGTGGTAGTATCTATACACAGAATTCCAATCAGATCATATTTGTCAATAATGTCTTGGAAATTTTGAAAATCAGAATTTAGAAACTTTTTATATTGCTTATCTGTAAGTTCTGTAATTATTTTCCAGTTAAATATGGGAACAACAACTGTAGTCTTTTTATCCTTTGGTATTTTGTTGGCTTGAGCTTTGGTGATGTTATATTTAAAAATGTTTTCTCTAAGAACTTCAAGATTTTGAAGAGCAGGTTTTCGATTAAAATTCCAAGTCTCCGACCAAGCTCCTCCATTATTTTTTTCTATTTCCCAATCAATATCTGGATCGTCATCCATACGGTATTGATATACAGTAGCCAATTTACCTTCGTCAGTTGGCAACATAATATAGGAACGACAATCACTGAGAGTTTGGCTTTCTTCCAGTTCTCTCACAACTGTTTTTAGTATAGGTTGAACCAAACGAGGAGGAGCATATAGGGCTTGCAGCCGTTCTACCGTATTATTGGCTCGTTTCCATGCCAATAAATTAGTTCCTATGAAGCTCGAAGTAACACTATGTCCTCTATCAAAAAGTCGTTTTCTTTTCTCTTTATCAATTGAAAAGTCAAGTGTATTTATATCTTTTGGTAAAGGAATGCGTACGTGATAAATATTATCTATCACCTGCCTTAGTAAGGCATCGCTTGACTCTAGCGCTGTTGCCAGCATATCTCCGAGCAATTCACCTAGTTGATATTCTTGCGTATTGTTAGTCTGAGCAGGGATGTTATCTTCCTCGTCACACAAATCAAATGCTATTACTGGTTTGTGATTAATAGACCTCTCTTTCTGAAAGAGGAATATTGGCAAGTTGCTACTTAACCCACCATCTACCAAAACACTGCCATTTTCTGGTCTAACTGGAATAAAAACAAACGGGAAACACATCGACGCCCGTACTGCTTTAATAACAGAATAATTTAAAGCTTCTTTTTCTTCATCTCCTGGGTATATTACAGCTTTATGGTTTTTAATATCCGAAGCAATAACTTTGAGAGGAGAACATCCTAAATCTTTGAGTTCTTGAAAAGTGATGTCTGTTGCGTTTTGGATTTTTTGTCTTAATTCAGAATTGTTACTAGTTTTCTCTTGAAAAATTGGGCTATTTTTAATTTTTTCTAAAACAAAATCAGTAAGTGTTTTGGCATTGCATAGTCCTAATTTTTTATTAAGCTTGTCAATTAAATCTTTATTTTGCAATAAAAAGAGAGTTTTAAAAAAAGAAGTGATAAATCCTTGAGGAATTTTTTTGAGACGATTTAAGTCATTGTCAGTACCATCCAAAAAATCATTAAAATTAATTTCCTCAATCATTATCTCTTTGATTTGTTGTGGGGAATATCCGACACTAGCAAGTAAAGCTACAATACTTCCAGCGGATGTACCGCCATAGCCTATAAACTTAATGCCCTGCTCTTTTGCCGCCTGAAGACATCCTACCAGCGCAGCACCCTTAACCCCGCCACCGTCTAATATAGCGTAAGCTTCCATAGGCATAGAGAAGTCCCCGCACGTATTGTCTTAAAAGTATTTCTAATACAAGATGAGTATGAGATTTTCCAGCTAAAAAAACAATACCCTACATTCCGCATCCTGTAGTGTCACACCAATTATGTCTGCTACATAAAACCTAGACAAGTCTAGACATTTACTTCTTTCTTCATAGGGAGCATGGGAGCGGTTATCCCTCAGAAAGCATTCACGCCGTAAGCCAGACGCGATAGATTGATTGCGGCATTCAAGTCCCTGTCCATCACGTGCCCGCAATGTTCACATGAATAAAAACGTTCACTTAACAACAGGGATTCTTTTTTGGTGCCGCAATTACTACAAGTTTTTCCTTTTAATGAAGAGCCTTTCGATAAGTCCCCTCTTTGCGTGAGAGTGCGTGAAGGTGTGAAAGATAAGCTAAAAACCATCCCTAATTGGCAGGAACGGCTAAGAAATCTTATCGATGAGTTCATTGAAGATAATGACAATTGTCAATGAGTGACTAGATTTGTCTATGATAATGGTGTCTTAGGACAAGCTCACTAGTTTGTGATTTCCTCCATCATCTTCCAAAACCAAGCAACTGTCTGACTTACCCGTACCGTGACCGCAAATCTGTTCCTCGAAGGGGTCAACTTCGTTCATATTTCGCCTGCATCGGTTTGCGTTAAAACACTTTTTAGCTTATTCTCAAAGGGTTTCAGGCTTTGAGAGTGACTCATCTCGATTTGCGTTAAAACACTTTTTTGTTGGTTTTGACAGGGTTTCAGGATTTGGGAGTGACTCATCTCGATTTGCGTTAAAACACTTTTTTGTTGGTTTTGAGAGGGTTTCAAGATTTGGGAGTGACTCATCTCGATTTGCGTTAAAACACTTTTTTGTTGGTTTTGACAGGGTTTCAGGATTTGGGAGTGACTCATCTCGATTTGCGTTAAAACACTTTTACGCCCAAAAAGGAAGGTAGCGAGCATAGCGGGTAGAGGTTGATTCGGATTCGTCAGCCTTGATCAAGCCAGCTTCTTTGGTAGCTCCTATAATCAGAGAAACGGTTGCTACTTGCGAGTCACTTAGACGGAACCGCTCCCGTAAGGTTTGATTAGACATTCGTTTATTGCTGACATACAGCAGACAGCAATGTTGGTAGCAGGCTCGAATTCGGTCTGTTTTGCTCATATCTGCAAAATCTTGATGGGCAAACAGTACTGCTGTCGTGCGGGTGTCACCTACTCGAAAATCTGGTGCGGGTAGTTGAAACATCTCTGCTGCGCTTACAACTTTGTCAATGCCACTGCCTTTTTCTTCACATATACCGAAACGTCGCATTATGTCTGCGAGTTGTTCGTTACGGGAGCGATTTTCATCAATAAATCGCTCTACCTTAATGGGCGGGATGCCGGGATTAGATATCTCAATGCGATCGCTATACATCTCGATCATCACTGAAGTACCTGTTGCTAGAAAATCCTGATGCACCAAAGCATTAGCAATAAGTTCTCGTAAAGCCTGTTTTGGGAACATCTTTACTTCTTCCCGCACAACTTCCTCGATAAAGCGATTTTGCGGTGCTGCTGAGTGGACAAAACCCACTAATCCGTCAAAGCCAACAGCATATCCTCGGTTGCCTGTCTTGTCATCACGAGTTTGTAGCTTATTGATACCTTCATAGACAACGACACGGGGTGCTTTACGAGCCAATGCAGGGGAAAAGGCATTCAGTTTTTTCGCCAAAAGGATGGCGGTTAAGTTGCTGATTGTCCAACCCTGTGCTGTCTGTTTGATTAAATCTTGGCTCTGTAATCGTTCTAGGACAGCATCACGGCTAGTCGGATAGGGGATTTTTAGCAGTTCAAAGTAGGTTTGGGTATCTAGGAGGGCGATTACATCGTCAGGGCTAGCGTTACATCGGGCAGGTTGGGAAAACCAATCTTGTTGGTCTTCAGCAAAAATCCGCTTCAGCATATCAGGAGTCATTGGTCGCAGTTCTTCGCCGACTCTCATCAGGTAGGCTCCCTCATAGTCCAATGCACGACCTACGGGACGGGGAGGCGCTTCAAAAACTAGCACTCGACCATTTGGATGTTGTAATTCTGTAACTTCTACCCGAAATCCGAGTTCATTAACTATTCTCGCCTTAATACTGTTCAGAGTTTCTGCTGTTGACCAAGCTAGCGAACCTACTACTTGGCGAGGTCGCTTATTAGTAACACCCAAAACAATATAACCACCTCCTTCATTCGCCAGCGCTACGCAATATTTCAGCAGCTTAGTCGAATCAAACTGTTGTTTGGCTTCTTTGAATTCTAGCTGTTCTGTTTCTGCGGGTGCATTGAGCCATTTTTCAAGGTTTTCAAGGGTAATCATGCAGCGTTTACTTCTTGAGCAGCTTTTGTTGTTTGGTTCGCGGTGTCTGCGGTGAGTTCGCCAGTGAATGCTTTTTGCAGGATGGATTGTTTGAGTTCGTTGAGGGCGGCGATTTTTTGGCGGTAGATGGTTTCGAGTTGTTGAGTTTCAGTTCTTAAATCATCAATTTTGTTTGTTATTCGATTCTGCTCATCTAAGGACGGCATAGCAATAACAAGATCCGAAAGTGACTGATTACTTAAATTTTGCATTGTTGCTCCAGTAGAAAGGCTCTCTAGCTTGTTTCTGTATACAGCTGACCTAAGCAAATGAGCAAGAAATACTGAATCAACATTTTCAAATGGTTTGATAAAGAAAGAACCACTTCCACAAAGCCATCCAGCTTGTTCTTCTCTTACAACTGCACATCTTCCAATCTCCCCTCTTCTACCTACTACGACATCATTTTGTTTTAAGATGTACGCTTGCAGTCGTTTAACTATATCTTGACTAACAGTCTTGTTGAAATTTGGAATGATTTTATCATTTTCAATATTTGCTGGATTGACTATCGGAATCCCATTAGAAACATAGTCAGATTTATGTAAAAGTGAGCCAAATGGTCCCGTAAAAACTTTGCCACCAATTTCACCTAACTTCTTCTCTTTCCACCCGTCGCCTTTCTGGGTGAAGATGGCGTTTAGATAGCTTTCAAAGAGTTCACGGGAGTTGGCGAGGTTTTTTTCGGTGTTTGCGATCGCTCTATCAATCCCCTCAAACGCCTCATCCAAAATTACCACAATCCGCTGTTGTTCAAGAAGGGATTTAGGGAAAGATATCTGAATTTTTTTCAATAATTGAGACTTAATTCCTTTTACAGTTGCCCCAGTTCCTTGCTCATGGATTCGCTCCTGCATCAAATCTGAGAGAAGCATATATTTGAGAAATGTTGAATCAAGGACTTCTCGATTAGGCTGCATTACTATGATTCGTTGGGCAAAAACAACCTTTTCATCTGTATCAAGTTGAGCCGCATTACCTAGTGGAGCTTCTGTAGTAAATAAAACATCACCTTTATTCGGAATTCCTCTTGTCATCCATGTATCATATATTTCCGGATCTACAAACTCCATTGGATTGCGTTGTAGATACCCCATTTTTACGTTTTTGGCTGTGATTAAACGCAATCCGGCTTCTGTCTTCTGGGGTGTTTTACCTCTGTAATCAATAAATTTAACGACTTCTTCAAAAGAACTAGTCCGCCAACCTTCCCTCATAACATCCCCCCAATGCCAGCCAAAATCTCTGCACTCTCCGCATCCAGTGCTGCAATTTCATCCAAAATTTCCTGCGGTTCCCGCAACGCCGATTCCTCTGCCTTATTTGGATTCTTCACCGACAAATCGAACGTCTCCCGATCCACATCAGCAATATCCACCAGCCAAGATTTTTCTGTTTCCGCAAATGTAGCCTGTAACTCCACAAACTCCCGCAAATCCTCATCATTCAGCGAATTGGTTTTACCCATATTCCGCCCCGGATCAAGTTGGTAATACCAAATTTTCTGAGTTGCCATCCCCTGAGTTAAAGGTTTTCCCTGAGAAAATAAAGGCGTTCCCTGAACGAAGTCAAAGGGCTTTCCTTTGTCAAAAAACAGCACCACCGTTTTCACCCCCGCCCCGATAAATGTCCCACTCGGACAATCCAAAATCGTGTGCAAATTGCAACTACTCAAAAGCTCTTGACGCAAAGCCCGCGAAGCATTATCCGAATTTGACAGGAAAGTATTTTTGATGACCACCGCAGCCCTACCGCCCATCTTCAGGATTTTGATGAAATGCTGCAAAAACAGAAACGCTGTTTCCCCAGTCTTAATCGGGAAATTCTGCTGTACTTCCTTGCGTTCCTTTCCCCCAAATGGCGGATTAGCCAAGATTATATCAAAGCGATTCTTGTCCTGAATATCACTGAGATTTTCCGTCAGCGTGTTGGTGTGGATAATATTTGGCGCATCAATGCCATGCAAAATCATATTCATGATGGCAATCACATACGCCAAACTTTTCTTTTCCTTACCCGTAAATGTATCTTTCTGAAGTGTCTCAAGCTCTTTTGTCGTGAGATTACCCCGACGTAAATATTCGTAACTCTCGCACAAGAACCCCGCCGAACCGCAAGCCCCATCATAAATGCGATCGCCAATCTTGGGCTTCACCACCTGAATCATGGCGCGAATCAGCGGACGCGGCGTGTAATACTCACCCCCATTGCGCCCCGCATTCCCCATATTTTTGATTTTCGCTTCATAGAGATGCGATAGCTCGTGTTTCTCCTGTTGCGATCTAAACCGTAGCTCATCAATATATTCCAGCGCATCCCGCAAGCTGTAGCCGCTTTGGAACCTGTTCTTAATCTCGCTAAAAATTTCCCCAATCTTGTATTCTATTGTGTCTGGACTAGTAGCCCGTTGCTTGAAACCTTGTAAATATGGGAATAGCTTGCGGTTGACATAATCTATCAAATCATCGCCAATCAGCGCATTATCATGATCCAACGTCCCATCCGCGTTTTTTGGAGCCGCCCAAGATGACCACCGATGCGCCTCATCAATAATAAATTCATAGGGCTTGCCGATCAATTCCGCCTCTAGCGCCCTTTCCTGCTCCAAATCATCCAAATACTTCAGAAACAGCAGCCAAGAGGTTTGCTCCGTGTAATCTAACTCTGTAGTACAACCCGCCTCCTTCCAGAGAACATCATCAATATTTTTAAAAGTTTGCTCAAACATTTAGCTTTACTGTGGCATTTTTAATATTAATGGCTTGGCTCACATCTTGCACCTACGGCGTGAAATGAGCGTGAGATTCGTTGAGTGCTAAATCACGGTCAAAAGACCGTACATAGTTACTCCAATTTAAGATTCCCAAATCTAAATTAAATTTCCCGATTCATGTAGCTGTAAACCCGGATTTCTCCCAAAGGCTGAGAAATCAGTGTTCCAAAAGTTTCAGGACGTACATTATACAAGAAATTCAGCAATTTTAACCATAACCCTTTAACTCCCTTGCGACTTTCCACCAGTAGGGGAATCTTTTTTTTGCAACCAATCTCTAATCGCCTCCTCCAAAGCCGCAGTTTGCGTCACTTCCAGACGCGCACAAGCAATTTCAAACGCGATTTTTAAGTCTTTAGGGAGTCTCCCCCGCACTTCTCTAGTTTCTTCTGCCATCCTAATTTGAAGCCAAAGCTTGCGGCTTTCATTTTTGCACAGCCTCTCAGCAAAAGAACATTTGCGTCATTGCGCTATTGCGGCATTGCGCTATAATAAGAGAAGTAAAAAAACAATCAACAAGCCTGTCAGTTTCACAGAATCCACAAAGCTGAGGACACCATGAGCGTTATTACAATTCAATGTCGCTTGGTTGCTGAAGAAAACACCCTCCGTCAACTGTGGGAACTGATGGCTGAGAAAAATACGCCACTCATTAATGAATTATTAGAACAAGTAGGACAACATCCGAACTTCGAGAAATGGCTAAAAAAAGGTGAAGTACCTGAAGAAGCTATCGACACGATAAAAAAATCTCTCATAACTCAAGAGCCTTTTGCTGGTCAACCAGGTCGTTTTTACACATCAGCAGTTACTTTAGTTAAAGAAATATACAAATCTTGGTTTGCCTTACAACAGGAACGACAACGCAAAATAGAAGGAAAAGAACGTTGGCTCAAGATGTTGAAGAGCGATATAGAATTACAGCAAGAAAGCCAGTGCAATTTGGATATTATTCGCAACAAAGCTAACGAAATTTTGACTTCATTTGTTGCCAATTTCACTGAGAATAGAAATCAGCAATTTAAAAAAAAAGGCAATAAGACTAAAAAAAATAAAAAAGAAGAGGAAGAGTCTACACTTTTCAACGCATTATTTAAGATTTACGATAAAACTAAAGACTGTCTGTCTCAATGTGCTCTTGCATATTTACTCAAAAATAATTGTCAGGTTAGTGAGATTGATGAAGACCCAGAGGAATATGTTAAACGTCGGCGTCGGAAAGAAATAGAAATTGAACGGTTAAGAAAGCAACTCAAAAGTCGAAAACCCAAAGGTAGAGATTTAACAGGAGAAAAATGGTTAACAGCTTTAAAAGAGGCAACTAATCAAGTTCCCGTGGATCAATTGGAGGCAAAATCTTGGCAAGCTAGTCTGTTAAAAGTAACTAGCGATATACCGTATCCGGTTGATTATGAAAGCAATACAGACTTAGATTGGTTAATACATTCTAATGATGATGACATTAAGAAAAAGGTAATCTTAGTTTGGCAGATATATTTTTTAAAGCAGTTAATAAAATCCGGTTCATACAGTTTCATTAAATATCTTTATTTCCAAAGGGGATGCTTACCTAAAAGAGATGTGAATTGGTTGAATCTGAAAAACAAAGCAGGTCGTATTTTCGTTAAGTTTAATGGCTTGAGGAAAAATATCATTAATCCTGAATTTTATATTTGTTGTGATTCTCGCCAGCGTCATTATTTTCAACGCTTATGCCAGGATTGGCAAGTTTGGCATGATAATGAAGAAACCTATTCTTCTAGCTTATTTTTTCTTCGTTCTGCACGTCTACTCTGGCAAAAAAGAAAAGGTACAGGCGCACCTTGGAAGGTTAACCGCTTGATTCTTCAATGCTCTATAGAGACACGCTTATGGACAGAAGAGGAAACAGAACTCGTTCGTATTGAGAAAATTAATCAAGCTGAAACTGAAATTAGAGAGAGCGAACAAAAAGGAAAGCCAAAACAAAAAGTGTTATCTCATAGACAGAAACTTAACAACCTCTTTCCAAATCGTCCCAGCAAACCTATATATAAAGGTAAACCCAATATTATTGTCGGTGTCAGCTTTGGGCTGGATAAACCTGCAACGGTAGCTGTGGTAGATGTTGCCAACAAGAAAGTTTTGGCATATCGCAGCACTAAACAACTACTTGGAAAAAACTACAATCTACTAAATCGTCAGCGACAACAACAGCAACGCCTATCTCACGAACGGCACAAAGCTCAGAAACGAAATGCACCCAATTCTTTTGGTGAATCTGAATTAGGTCAATATGTAGATAGATTATTAGCTGATGCAATTATTGCGATCGCCAAAACCTATCAAGCAGGCAGCATAGTTATCCCAAAACTCCGCGATATGCGTGAGCAAATCACCAGTGAAATCCAATCCAGAGCAGAGAAGAAATGTCCTGGTTACAAGGAAGCTCAACAAAAATACGCCAAAGAATATCGTCTGAGCGTTCATCGCTGGAGTTATGGACGATTAATTGAGAGTATCAAATCCCAAGCTGCAAAAGTCGGAATCTCTACTGAAATTGGGACACAGCCAATCAGAGGTAGTCCAGAAGAAAAAGCACGAGATTTAGCCGTCTTTGCTTACCAAGAACGTCAAGCCGCTTTAGTTTAATTCACTAATCTGAACCTTGAAAATATAATATTGTTATAACAGCGCCGCAGTTCATGCTCTTTCGAGCCTCTGTACTGTGAAAAATCTGGGTTAGTTTGGCAGTTGTCAGACTGTCATGCTTTCTGACCCTGGTAGCTGCCCGCTTCTGATGCTGCCATCTGTAGAATTCTATAGATGGGATAGGTGCGCTCCCAGCAATAAGGAGTAAGGCTTTTAGCCATAGTCGTTATTCATAACGGTGTGGATTACCACAGTGGTGGCTACTGAATCACCCCCTTCGTCGGGGGAACCCTCCCAAATATTTTTTTTGGCAAAGCGAAGCGGGGGCGAAATCCCTGGAGTCCTTGCCAAAATCTTAAAACCCTTGTTCTATATTAGTTTCATAAACTAAGGTGTCAATTGATTTAGTTTTTTCAAATTAGATTGAAGAAGCTTTTTAGCAGCATTGTCAAATTTGTATGCGAAAAGCTTCAGTAACAAGGGTCTAGACGGGCAGAGTTTCAACAACCATCCCGGCTAGGGGTGGGTTGAAAGTTGCAAAAAAAACTACTAGAATAATCTCGACCATAACAAGTTTCAACAACCATCCCGGCTAGGGGTGGGTTGAAAGAGAAGAATCTGCTGCTCTACATCCAGGCTCTATAAAAGGTTTCAACAACCATCCCGGCTAGGGGTGGGTTGAAAGGGGATCACAATACTTTCGATAAGAAAAGAAGCGATCGGTTTCAACAACCATCCCGGCTAGGGGTGGGTTGAAAGTTCTTAATAATTACGTCTTGAGACGCCGGAAAGTTACGTTTCAACAACCATCCCGGCTAGGGGTGGGTTGAAAGTTCTGCTGAGCAGAACTGACAAGGCGCATTGTCACAAGTTTCAACAACCATCCCGGCTAGGGGTGGGTTGAAAGAGGAAATTGTCATCGAGGAGCCAGAGGACTCGAACGTTTCAACAACCATCCCGGCTAGGGGTGGGTTGAAAGCAGATTGAATGCAATGATGCTGTGAAAATAATCCAGGTTCAACGACCATCCCGGCTAGGGGTGGGTTTAAACGACGGGAAGAGCAAATCTGTTACTGCTGTATGCAGCAAGGTTTCAACAACTATCCCGGGTCAAGTTTGCTTGTGAGGGTTGAAAGGAATGTCACCTTCCCAATACTAGAAGAGTGTCAAAAGCTATGCTGGCTAATGGAAGGTTGAAATTAATCGCTATTTTTTTGCAAAGAAAAGATTCTACCAGTTATAAAAAAGCAAGAGTGACAAACAATTAGTCGTTCAAACAAATGACAAATTGTTTGTCGCTCTAAAGTATCCTAGATTACTTGACTATACGAGTTTATTTTTTAGGGATTAAGCTCGGGGAAAAGTTTGTGATCTACTGACATTCAAGTAACACTGACAAATAATTTGTCACTGTACAATACTCAATAAGAGTCGGCTACATTAAATGACTATAAGACAAATAATTTGTCGCTTTACCACTTTTGACAAATAATTTGTCGCCACGGTCAAATAATTTGTCGCTCTACATTTGAAAGCGGGCGATGGGACTCGAACCCACGACGTTCACCTTGGGAAGGTGACATTCTACCACTGAATTACACCCGCAAATGGATGTTAGCCTCAATAAAGCTAACCCCCATTATAACACGATTTGCCCATTTCAACCAGTCGGTGGCAGATTCCTCACCACTCGATTTTCTTCAGCAATTTTGCGCCGTTGTTTCTTGCCAAAGCCGTATTTCGCGACATCTAGAATCCAGCATTGAAAGTCGTCAACGTAAGAGAACAACACCGGCACGACTACAAGGGTCAGGAGGGTAGAAGTTGTGAAACCTCCCAGGATTGCAATACCCATTGGCTGGCGGACTTCGGCACCGGCACCAATTCCCAAGGCAAGGGGAACGATACCCGCGATCGTTGCTAGAGAAGTCATCATAATCGGGCGCAAACGGGACAACCCAGCTTCTAGAAGCGCATGACGTTGGGTTTTCCCTTCCTGCAGGTTAATAATTGCATAATCCACCAAGAGAATCGAGTTTTTCGTCACAATGCCCATCAACAGGACGATACCAATCAGGGCATATATTCCTAAAGCTTTTTGGGCAACCATCAACGCTACCAGTGCGCCACCCAAACAGAAGGGCAAAGCCGCCATAATTGTCAAGGGATGCAAGAAGTTGTTATACAACAGGACGAGAATGGCATAGATACACATGAGTGCTAGCCCGAGTGCGCCACCAAAGCGACCAAAGATGTCAGACATAATCTTGGCATCACCAGAGTTTTGCAGTCTGACTCCAGGCGGCAAGTTTTGCATGGCTGGTAGCTGATTGACTGCTTTGAGTGCATCTCCCAAGGAAATGCCTTGCAAATTCGCTTCTAGGGAAACTTGACGAGAGCGATCGTAGCGGTTAATGGTCGCAGGACCGCTGCCAAAGCGGATATCTGCAACTGCTAGGAGGGGAACCAAGCTGCCATTTTGAGTGGGAACTTGGAGATTTTTGATCGTGTTGATGTCCTCACGCGCTTTCGGGTCAATTTGCACGCGAATGGGGATTTGGCGATCGCTCAAATTAAACTTCGCCAAATTCGCATCGTTGTCTCCTATGGTTGCCAGAGAGGCAGTACGGGCAATTGATTCCACTGTCACTGCCAAATCTGCTGCTCGCTGCGGATCGGGTACCACCACAATCTCTGGTTTTACCAAACTCGCACTAGAAGACACTTCCACCAATCCAGGTATCGTCCGCATCTGCCTTTCTACTGCAGCCGCCGCTTGATTCAACGCTTCCGGATTTTCACTCCGCAGAAGTATTGTTAAATCTTTAAGACCGCCAACTGCTCCCGCACTTTCAAAACTAATTTTCGCTCCCGCAATTTCCTGGAACTGCGGACGCACTTGCTGCTCAAACTCCTTTTGAGAAATTTTCCGTTCTTTTTTAGGCTTAAGTTTGGCGGTGAGACTAGCAGCATTTACCTGTTCTGTAGCCAGCACGCTGATCACATTCGGGTTTTGCCGCACGAGGTTGGTCACTTGCGACACAACCTTGTTGGTATCTTCTATGGTGGAACCCGGAGGTAATTCTACAGTAATGAAGGAAATTCCAATATCGCCACCATCAACTAATCCCTTAGGGATTAACGGAACCAGCGTCAAACTGGCAATGAAGAAAGCGATCGCAATACCGATGGTTGTCAACCTGTGGCTGATCGCCCATTTCAGCAGGGATTTATAAGGTTGAAAGCGCCGCCGCGACGATTTTGGATTTTGGATTTTGGATTTTAGATTGAACAGTTTTCTTACTGCTTTCTTGCTCCCCTGCTCCCCCTGCTCCCCCTGGTGCTTTTCCTTATCCTTAAGCAGATACGCCCCCATCATCGGCGTCACCATCCGGGCTACGAAGGTTGAGAAAATCGTGGAAACGGCAACGGTGACTCCAAAAGGTTGGAAAAATTGACCGGGAACACCGCCCATAAAGGCAACAGGCAGAAACACGGCAATAATTGTTGCCGAACTTGCTATCACTGCTAGACCCACTTCGTCAGACGAGTCAAAAGAAGCTTCCCAAGCTGATTTACCCATTGCCATGTGCCGTTCCATGTTTTCAATTTCCACGACCGCATCATCCACCAAGTTACCCACCGCTAGTGCTAATCCCAACAAAGTCATATTGTTGAGGGTGTAACCGAGCGCTTGCTGCACTGCAAAGGTGGGAATGATTGACAACGGCAGGGCTACCGCTGTAATCAATGTTGCTCGCCAGTCTCGTAAAAACACCAAAATGACTATCACCGCTAGCAGTGATGCTTGGATCAATTCATCAATTGTGCTTTCGTAAGAGTCCTCCACGAAAGTTGCTCTGGTAAAAATTAATTCCAGTTTTACATCTGGGGGGAGTGTTTTTTGCAGTTGTGCTGCCGCTTCCTTCACTCCTTGTTCCACTGTCACCAAAACGCTGCCAGTGCTACGCAACACCTGGAACGCCACGACAGGTTGGTTGTTTAAACGTGCGGTTTGTCTCACTTCGCCATAGCTATCCTCTATCGTTCCTAGGCTGGACAAGGGGACGGAACCACCATTTGGCAGAACGATTTCGTAGGTTTTTAGAAGATTCACATTAGAGGCGCTGCCAAGGGTGCGGATCGTTTGTTCGCTACCGCCAACTTCAGCACGTCCGCCTGGTAGGTTAATGTTAAGAGCGCGGATTTGGTCGTTCACCTGAGTGGCGGTGATGCCCAAAGACTGCAAGCGATCGCTCGCAAGGTTTATGCGAATTTCCCGGTCAACTCCACCCACTCGCTTAACTTGTGCCACTCCCCGAACAGCCAACAAAGCGCGGCTAATGGTTTGGTCAACCAGGTTACTCAATTCTTCTACCGAACGCTTGTTGGATCTCACCGCGTAGGTCATAATTGCACCCCCGGAAAATTCCACGCGCTTGACTATCGGGTCGTTGATGTCTTGAGGGAGGTTTTGGCGAATTTGCGCCACAGCGTTACGAACGTCGTTGGTGGCGCGATCCGTGTTTGTCCCCAAAACAAAATTTATCGTGGTCGTAGAATAGCCATCGGCAACTGTTGATCGCAATTCGTCGATATTACCCAATCCAGCAACGGCATCTTCAATTTTTTTCGTTACTTGGAATTCGAGTTCCGCAGGACCTGCTCCCGGTTGTGTTACTGTAACCGATACTGTAGGGACATCAATATTTGGGTTGGTATCAATCCCTAAGGAAGTGAAGGAAAACCAACCCACTACCGTCAAAATTAAGAATATAACTATCGTTGGAACAGGTTTTTTTATCGACCAAGCTGAAATATTGAAGGACATGGAACTAGTTATCAGTTATCAGTTATCAGTTGTAGAGACGTGCTGTTTGAAGCGTCTGTACATGAGCTATAGAGTCAAAAGTGTTGACTATTGGCTGTTGACTATTGGCTGTTGACTATTAACGACTCGCACTTTGTCGCCATCTTTGATATATCCAGCACCGTCAACGACCACGCGATCGCCTAATTTCAAACCATTTTTGATTTCCACCCTGCCACCAACAAGGATTTCTCCTACTTCTACTTTCTGGGCGCGAACTGTGTCTTCCCGGCGGGAACCGGTGCTTTGCGCGTCTACACCCGATAGCATGAATACAATTGCACTCCCATCTGGTTGAGGCTGCACAGCTTTTTGGGGAACCGCCAAGCTTTTTGTCGTTACGGTGGTAATCGCAGCACGGGCAAACATTCCTGGTTTGAACAAGTTGGTCTGCGGTAAATCAATTTTTACCGTCGCTTCACGTCTTTGCTGATTCACCACAGGTTCTATTTCTCTGACTTGCCCCTGCAAGCGCACGCGGCTATCAGCATCAGAACTAATTTGGACTCCAGCGCCAATTTTCACCTGTGGTAGTTGAACTTCGGGAACGAGGGCTTGCAATTCCAACTTCCCATCTTGAATAATCGAAAATAGCTTTTGTGTTCCACCAACCACAGTTGCTATCTGTGTTTGCGGTGGTACACCGGTCACATCTCCCACTCTTGCTAGTTTCTCCGCCACAACACCTGAAACTGGGGCGCGAACTATTGTTTGTCCTAACTGAGTTTTCAGTTGTTCTACCTTGGCGGCACTACTTTTGACGCTTGCTTGGGCACTGTTGATATTCGCTTCGGCAATCTTGACACTTGCTTCGGCACTACCAATATTCGCTCTTGCACTACTGACATTGGCTTCAGCGCTTTTGATATTTGCCTCAGCAAGGCGCACCCCTTCTGTTGCTGTTGCCAAATTTGTGGAAGCAGTATCCAACACCCGACGGCTAATCACCCCTTGATCTGCCAGTTCTTGATCGCGCTTGAAATTGATTTCGGCATCTCGTAATTTTGCCTTAGCTTGAGCCAAGTCTGCTAATTTTTGCTGGACGATCGCCTGATTTGATGTCACACCTGCCTGACTTGATGTCACACCTGCCTGCTTTGATGCCAAGTCCGCCTGCTTTGAAGCAACATCTGCCTGCTTTGCTTCCACATCCGCTTTTGCTTGTCTAATTTGGTCTTGCAGTAGGGAATCATCCAGCACTGCGATCACTTGACCTGCTTTGACAACATCTCCTACATTCACGAGAATTTTTTTGATTTGCAAGCCGTTCGCTTGAGGCAAAACTGGAGTTAAATCACGTGCTGCAACTGTCCCCGTAACGCTGAGACTTCGAGCAACACGAGTCGTTTCTGCCGGGGCGACGGTGACTGTCATCGTTGGCGCAACTTTTTGTGCTGCTGATTTATTTTCAGATACTGTTGTATTCCCAGGTGCACGCTGACTCAGTACACGCATTCCCCCTAAGGCGATGACAACTCCCAAGCCAGTACCTACTACCAGTGGTACCAGCCATGAACGTCGCCTTCTATACGCTTTTTTTTTCTGCCAATTAGCGTCTTCAAACGCCACTGGTTCTTCCACCTCTAGTTCTGAAAAACTTTCCTCACCCACAGTTGTGCCTCCACTTTCTGCCCTACCACCGATAGGCAGTTATGCTTAAGAAAGTTTACAATTGATTACTGTATATTAAATATGACGCATTTTGTTGCATTATTCCCCAAATATACCCATGACTATCGTCACCATTTTTCCAAGGTAGAGGAAGCAGTGCGCGCTTCGGAATTATCTGACTTATGGCAACTGCCGTCGAGTATGGGAAAAAAAACTCGTTTTTTCCTCAACTTCTACTCTTGTGGTGGTTTGGGGCTGTGTGCTAGTCACGAGGCACGGCTCATGTTGTGCTATCGTAAAGATTTGCTATATGCCGCTTACACATACTGCTAGCACCTATGTTTACATTATAAGCAGCTACAAGGAATTATCTGCATTGTTCTAAATTCCCCAACAGCCATCAGATTATGCTTTCTTTGAGATAAACCAATAATAAATAATTTGGTATACAACTGAGTCACTAGTATGTTTAATGCCACTGAAATCTTAATTGATGCGTTTGTAGCTCAAATTCGCGAAGGCTATCGGCGCACCTACGGCTGCTTAAAAAACGATTACCAAGATATCATAGCTTGGGCGGGCAATATGGCTTTGGAAAACATTGCTAATAGTGACGCCCTGTATCATAATGTAGAACACTCTATCTTAGTCACGCTGGTTGGACAAGAAATTTTACGCGGCAAACATATCCGTGAAGGAGGTGTTTCCAGTGAAGACTGGTTGCATTTTATGATCTCCTTGGTGTGTCATGATATTGGTTATGTTAAAGGAGTTTGCCGACAAGACCGAGAGGACGAAGGTTTGTATGCCACTGGTAAAGATGGAAAAATGATTCCTCTTCCTCCTGGAGCTTCTGATGCCAGTCTCACACCATATCATGTAGACAGAGCCAAACTGTTCATTGATGAGCGTTTTGGTGGTCACAAGTTGATAGATTCACAGGCAATTAAGAGCAATATTGAGTTGACCCGGTTTCCAGTACCAGCCGCAGAAGACCATCAAGATACAAATAATTTTGCAGGGTTAGTGCGTGCTGCTGATTTGATTGGACAACTGAGTGATCCGCGTTACTTAAAGAAAATTACTTCTTTGTTCTACGAGTTTGAAGAAACTGGAATGAATAAGGTGTTGGGTTATCAAACCCCTGCCGACTTACGCAAAAACTATGCCAAGTTCTACTGGAATGTCGTTTATCCTTATATCAAAGATGCATTGCGCTACCTTTCCCTAACACAGCAGGGAAAGCAAATCATTGCTAATCTCTACTCGAATGTATTTGTCGTAGAACACGAAAAACCTCAGGAAGAACCCCTATATCTCCTTGAAAAACTTCGTGCTTAAAAATTAAGAATTATGAATTATGAATAATTAGAAAGTTTCATAATTCATAATTTAAAATCCATAATTTATAACTTATAAGTTATCACTCCTATGAATTGGTGGCATCGACTCAAGAAAAATCCTTTGGCAAGATTTGGGGCAATTTTACTGTTGGTTTTCTATGTGGCAGTTATTGCAGCGGACTTTGTTGCCCCTTACAACCCTTACGTCTCACAACCAAATGGTTCTCTATTGCCACCAACTCGTGTTTATTGGGTTTCTCAACAATCAGGACAGTTTATTGGTCCTCATATTTATCCAACAACTCAGGGAGACACAGATTTAAAAACGGGCGATCGCCAAATTATTGTAGACTTCAAAAAGCCCTCTCCCCTCAGGCTATTTGTCACTGGACCAGAGTATCGTCTGTTGCAGACGAGTTTACCTCTACCCCCAAAATGGGATGAGGTAGAAATATTTGGTGGTATCCCGTTAAATATACATTTGTTTGGTGCTGCCGGTGACGCAAAGTATAACCTTTTAGGTACAGATGACCAAGGTCGGGATCAACTTAGTCGCCTGCTGCATGGCGGTCGCATCAGTCTATTTATCGGTATTATCGGAGTTGCACTCACCTTTCCCTTGGGGATGTTGATTGGGGGAATTTCTGGGTATTTCGGTGGATGGACTGACAGTGTTATCATGCGCCTAGCCGAAGTGCTGATGACTTTTCCCAGTATTTATCTTTTGGTTACCTTAGGCGCAGTATTACCGCCAGGATTATCCAGTACCCAACGCTTTTTGCTGATAGTCGTGATTACTTCGTTTATCAGTTGGGCAGGATTAGCACGAGTGATTCGCGGACAAGTACTATCTCTTAAAGAAAGAGAATATGTCCAAGCGGCAAAAGCAATGGGTGCTAATCCACTTTATATCATCGTGCGTCACGTATTACCGCAAACCGCCACTTATATCATTATCTCTGCTACGCTTGCCGTTCCTAGCTTTATTGCGGCAGAGGCGGTACTCAGTCTCATCGGGTTGGGAATTCAACAACCAGACCCCTCGTGGGGTAATATGTTGTCTTTGGCAACGAACGCTTCAATTTTGGTGTTGCAACCTTGGCTAATTTGGCCTCCCGCTGTGTTGATTATTCTTACAGTGTTGGCTTTCAACTTACTGGGTGACGGGTTAAGGGATGCTTTAGATCCGCGTAGTTTGCAGAGATAGGTGGCAACCGATTTGTAACGGATGTAACGGATACACAACTCATCCCCGCTTGTGGGGATGGGTTTTAGTTTTTACAACGTTAGTTTTTACAACGATTGAACCAGAATTTTTTACATAGCAAATAACGAGAAATTTGAGTAAGCATACCAACCTGTTGTTCCGAATAAACCCAAAGGATTTGCGTGACCGACATTGAGTAAACCAAAAAGTTTTTCTCCAAAGGAGCGATCGCCTCGAAGAGGCGGGCGCTCTGCGCCATCGCCCAAGGGGCATCCCGAGAGCCAATCGCCAATTTTTTTACCCACTCTCATAAGCCATTGCTCATATAAGTATTATTTATAATTTCTCAAGGTAAAACTAATTATAAAATCGTTAAGATACCTTGAATAGTCTTAATATTTTGTTACATTTATTAATGTAAATCTTAAAATCAAACACCCTCATGTACTACACCAAAGACAATAGAGGCATCTCAACAACTATGCAGTCATCGCCATATAGGAGTCATGCACATTAAATTTGCAGGCAGCATCCTGGCAGGATGGTTGCGGGAGCTGGCTTTCCCTATGTGTGAATTTTGTAGAGGCGGAGCGGCTTAAGGCAGGGTATTTTCAATTTTGAATTGCTTACTATGGTTCTCCAGTCAAATCCAGGTTATGAAGTTTCAATCTTTGCAGTCTGTATCATGGATGCTAATGAATTGATAAGACACTACGGGGTGGGTAACAGGGATTTTTTGCAAGTGAGCTTGCGACAAGCGCACCTGAGCGAAACCTGTTTAGCTGGAATCAACCTAAGTCGGTCGGATCTAACTGGAGCGACTCTATCAGGGGCGAATTTGCGAGGAGCAAATTTGAGTGAAGCGACTTTGGCGGAAGCAAACCTATGGAGAGCCGACTTAAGCGAAGCCTTTATGATTTGGGCAAACTTGAGTAAAGCAAATTTGATCCGAGCAAGTCTTTTTAAAGTGGACTTGCACAATGCTACTCTAGCTAAGGCAGACTTACGGTTAGCTGATTTACGCTACGCTGACCTGGGCAACACAAATCTAGAAGGTGCGGACTTGCGCTATGCTGACCTTAGTGGTGCTAACTTGGCAGGAGCGAACCTAAGCAGGGCAAACCTGACGGGTACAAAACTGAGTAAGGCAGACTTGTATAAAGTAAACTTCACGAAAGCCATTTTGTCAAGAACCGACCTATGTTATGCCGACTTAAGCAGCATCAATTTGGATGGTGTGGATCTGGGTGAAGCAAACTTAATCGGCGCAAACTTACCTGAATCACTTTCAAGTAGGGCAAACTAACACCACCCTGGACAGTGGTATTATTCATCCATTAATGAATTTACGGGGTATCATTTTTTGGGGAGTAAACTCTAAGAGCGCCTCCTCCGTTTTGACTGGAAATTGGCAACAAAACGGGACTCCATAGTTTACTAGTGATGAAAACTTTAAATTCCCTATTGCACGATGTCCTCCAGCTTTCACCACATTTACGTTGTCAAGTTTATTTCAAAGCTTCCTTGACAGCGCTATCTCACGCAATGGAAGACTTGGTACTGGTAGGGACAGATAAGCCGCTAGTCATCGCCAATTTTCAGCAGGAGCGTTTTTATCGTCAGGAGAGCCGTCGCTATCAGCGAATTGCCCAACGGACAGATCAGGTATATATCTTAGCTGCACCAGAATCTAACTTTGCCGCCATTTCAGACCCTTATGTTACAGTTCCTTTTGACCCCAACGACAGTCTAGCCCAAGAGTGGCATCTCATTATTATTGGACAACAGTATAGCGCTTGCATAGTCTGCCAAGAATACGCTTCCCCAGTAGACGCAGCATCCTTAGACCAGGCAAGACAGTTTAAAGGAATTTGGACATTTGAGCGTGAAGTTAGTACTCATGCAGCCCGACTTTTACTGGAGCGGATTCTAAGTGATCGACCGGAACTGGCTGATAAAGTAGAAATAGCGCGGCAACGTTATGGTTTAACTCAGATCAGCTCGAATCAAACCGCATCTGAACGCGTACTGGAAATTGATGCCAGATTGTTTACCGACCGACTGGTGACCTATTTGCAATCCAGTCAATACAAGCAGCTCAAGGCTTACCGTACCATTACTAAAAAGGAGCGCCAAGAGCGCCTCATCAATACCATTAGTACCGCTATCCGCCACTCTCTCAACCCAGAAGAGATTTTCCAAATTACGGTGACGGAACTGGGTGAGGTTTTTAGTCCTTGCCGGTGTCTGCTTTACCGCTATAATGCAATTGACCAACCAGCGCCTATTGAGTATGAAGCAGTAACTGATGGTCTACCTTCTTTAAAGGGAGAAATTTGGTCTTTAGCAAAGCATGAGCTGTTTCAAGTGGCTTTGGCTGAGGATAGAGCTGTTGCCATTGCTGACACGACACAAGATTTGGGTATTCGGGGGTATCCTAAGTTAAGCGCTCAACTTCAGCGCTTTATGATTCGGTCTTGCCTTGTGGTTCCTATTCGCTATCAAGAAAGCTGGTTGGGAATTTTGGAACTGCATCACTGTGGGGTTGAACCATTAGTTTGGAGTGATTCGGACAAAGCATTAGTAGAAGCGATCGCCACCCAAGTCGGAGTCGCCCTGATACAAGCTCAAGCATACAACAACCTGGAAACTCTTAACCGTCAACTGGCAGCTTTAGAGCGTACCCAAAGTAATCTCATTGCCATTGTAGGGCATGAATTACGGACTCCCTTGTCTACAATCCAAGTTTGCTTGGAAAGTTTAGCTACCGAACCAGACATGCCGCTACAATTCCAGCAGTCAATGCTGCAAACTGCTCTGGCTGATTCAGAGCGTATGCGTCAGCTGATTCAAGATTTTCTCACTCTTTCTCGGTTAGAGGGTGGTTGGGTCAACTGGCAACTTGAACCTATCTCACTCCAGGCAAGTTTAGATCTCGTTCTCAGTAGCTTCAAAAAAAATCAATCACCCAAGAGTTTACCCCAGATTATTTTAGAATTGGCTTCTGACTTACCTTTGGTTCAAGCCGATGGGGAAGGAGTCATAGAAGTCTTAATGAAACTTTTGGACAACGCCTGCAAGTTCACCAATCCCGAGGGAACAGTGACAATTCGTGCCCAAGTTCTAGATGTGGAATGTATTGAAGTTGTGAATTTCCAAGGTCAGCACAATACTCAAATGTTAGAAGTGGTTATTGCAGATACAGGTCGAGGAATAGAGCCAAGTCAGCTAGAAGCTATCTTTGAACTGTTCTATCAAGAAGAAGGATTCTTGCAACGTACCATTGGTGGTACTGGATTGGGTTTAGCAATTTGTCGTCAAATTATTCAAAGACTAGGGGGAAAGATTTGGGCTGTTTCTGGTGGCAAAAATCAGGGTAGTGAGTTTCACTTTACGCTGCCCATCGCACCTCGACCCGCTTAGATCATCCGCAAGATTCATTACACTGGTTTTATGCTGACAACGTATTCAAGCATACATTGAAATGTTACATTTACATCCTTCTTGCGGTAGAAGTGTGCGCAAAACAAAAACAGTTAACTTCTTGATGGGTGTTAAGCTGGTCTCAGAGGATTACTGGTCGTTCCCAAAACAGTCCCCTTATTGACTTAGGCGGTAATCCTCTTGGGATTTTTTTGTTCTGATTTTATTACCTAAAAAATATACAAGTCTTTGAATTTTAAATAAAGAATTTTAAATAAAATATTTGTTAGCCTTTATTGCAAACCAAAAGCCCCCCAGACGTCTATTGGAGGGCTTTTTGCTTTTAAAAATAGTCCTGGCACCGAGCTATTGTCACAGGCAGCTACCCGCCAACTATCGTCGCCACAGCAGCGTTTCACAACTGAGTTCGGGATGGGGTCAGAGTGGTTCCACCGCGCCATAGGCACCAGGAAAAACAGTGGTCAGTTAACAGTTAACAGTTATCAGGCATCATGTTCAGTGATAACTGTTAACTGAGAACTGATTCAAAACCCTGAAGGCTGCATAGTCACGCGAATTGTACCAATGTTGTTGAAGTCAAGCCCTCGGTCTATTAGCACGGGTTGGCTGAGCACATCACTGCACTTACACCGCCCGCCTATCAACAGGTGTTCTTCCTGTGACCTTACCAGCTTATTGCTGTGAGAGTACTCATCTTGAGGTGGGCTTCCCACTTAGATGCTTTCAGCGGTTATCCGCTCCGCACTTGGCTACCCAGCGTTTACCGTTGGCACGATAACTGGTACACCAGCGGTGCGTCCCTCCCGGTCCTCTCGTACTAAGGAGGGCTCCTCTCAATACTCTTACGCCTGCACCGGATATGGACCGAACTGTCTCACGACGTTCTGAACCCAGCTCACGTACCGCTTTAATGGGCGAACAGCCCAACCCTTGGGACGTACTTCCGCCCCAGGTTGCGATGAGCCGACATCGAGGTGCCAAACCTCCCCGTCGATGTGGACTCTTGGGGGAGATCAGCCTGTTATCCCTAGAGTAACTTTTATCCGTTGAGCGACGGCCATTCCACGCTGTGCCGTCGGATCACTAAGACCGTGTTTCCACCCTGCTCGACTTGTTGGTCTTGCAGTCAAGCTCCCTTATTGCCTTTACACTCAACGCACGGTTTCCAAGCGTGCTGAGGGAACCTTTGTGCGCCTCCGTTACCTTTTAGGAGGCGACCGCCCCAGTCAAACTGCCCACCTGAAACTGTCTCGTTTCCGGATTACGGAAATCGGTTAGAATCCTAGCTTCGCCAGAGTGGTATCTCACCGTTGGCTCCTCACTCCCCACAAGGAGTGAATCAATGCCTCCCACCTATCCTGCGCAAGCCAAGCCCGGACCCAATTCCAGGCTACAGTAAAGCTTCATAGGGTCTTTCTGTCCAGGTGCAGGTAGTCCGTATCTTCACAGACATTCCTATTTCGCCGAGTCTCTCTCCGAGACAGTGCCCAGATCGTTACGCCTTTCGTGCGGGTCGGAACTTACCCGACAAGGAATTTCGCTACCTTAGGACCGTTATAGTTACGGCCGCCGTTCACCGGGGCTTCAGTCGTCAGCTTTAGGGCGAACCCCTGACCAACTTCCTTAACCTTCCGGCACTGGGCAGGCGTCAGCCCCCATACTTCCTCTTACGAGTTGGCGGAGACCTGTGTTTTTGGTAAACAGTCGCCTGGGCCTCTTCACTGCGACCCGATTGCTCGGGTACCCCTTCTTCCGAAGTTACGGGGCCATTTTGCCGAGTTCCTTAGAGAGAGTTATCTCGCGCCCCTTAGTATTCTCTACCCCCCCACCTGTGTCGGTTTGGGGTACGGGTACTAAGCTTTCATCACATACACCGCTTTTCTTGGCACTATTTTCACTACGCGCTTTCCGTAGAAAGCTCCCAATCCAGTCAGGGTGTAGCTTATCTTTATGCGTCCAGTGCATGCTCCGGCTTAATAGTCAGGGATTGTTGACCCTGTGTCCATCGACTACGCTTTTCAGCCTCGCCTTAGGTCCCGACTAACCCAGAGTGGACGAACCTGGCTCTGGAACCCTTGGGGTTTCGGGGCATTGGATTCTCACCAATGTTTGCGCTACTCAAGCCGACATTCTCACTTCCGTTTCGTCCACACCTGCTTGCCGCTAGTGCTTCTCTCTACTACGGAACGCTCCCCTACCACTTATTTCTAAGTCCACAGCTTCGGTACATCGCTTAGTCCCATTCATTTTCGGCGCAGGAGCGCTTGACCAGTGAGCTATTACGCACTCTTTCAAGGGTGGCTGCTTCTAGGCAAACCTCCTGGTTGTCTGTGCACTCCCACCTCCTTTGCCACTTAGCGATGATTTCGGGACCTTAGCTGGTGGTCTGGGCTGTTTCCCTCTTGACGATGAAGCTTATCCCCCACCGTCTCACTGGCAACGTGTGCTCTGGGTATTCTGAGTTTGTCGAGATTTGGTACCGGTCTCCCAGCCCGCACCTCAACAGTGCTTTACCCCCCAGATATATTCGTTACCGCTGCGCCTAAACACATTTCGGGGAGAACCAGCTAGCTCCGGGTTCGATTGGCATTTCACCCCTAACCACACCTCATCCGCCGATTTTTCAACATCGGTCGGTGCGGACCTCCACTTGGTGTTACCCAAGCTTCATCCTGGACATGGTTAGATCACCCGGGTTCGGGTCTATAAACACTGATCAGCGCCCTTTTCAGACTCGCTTTCGCTTTGGCTACGTCCGTGACTTAACCTACCAGTGCTTATAACTCGCCGGCTCATTCTTCAACAGGCACGCGGTCAGACGTTGAATCGTCCTCCCACTGCTTGTAAGCTAATGGTTTCATGTTCTATTTCACTCCCCTTATCGGGGTTCTTTTCACCTTTCCCTCGCGGTACTGGTTCACTATCGGTCACACAGTAGTATTTAGCCTTATCTCGTGGTCGAGACTGATTCACATGGGATTTCACGTGTCCCATGCTACTCGGGATTCAGCTACTATCCTTAAGTTTTCGACTACAGGACTCTCACCTTCTTTGGTGCAGTATTTAGCTGCTTCGTCTAACCGCCAGATTCGATATTGCTGTCCCACTACCCCAACAAGCAAGCTCGTTGGTTTAGGCTCTTCCCCGTTCGCTCACCACTACTTGGGGAATCTCTGATTGATTTCTTTTCCTCCAGCTACTAAGATGTTTCAATTCGCTGGGTTGGCTCTAACCTGTCTATATATTCAACAGGCAGTATTATAGGGTTGCCCCATTCGGATATCTCCGGCTCAGTCGCTTGCTTCCAGCTCCCCGGAGCGTTTCGTCGGTCACCACGTCCTTCTTCGCCTCTGTGTGCCTAGGTATCCACCATTAGCCCTTATTCGCTTGACCACTTCACAATTGGTGATATCTTTTTAGCAAACACTTTCATTTATGCAATCATACAATGTCTGTGTCTACCTGCTTCGCGTTACTATGCAGTTTTCAAGGTTCTGGCTGGATACTTTTCCAGCAGTCTTGCTGTTTCAAACAAGATTGCTGAAGCAATTTCTCGAATCAATTATTGCTTTTTAGCAATACTTGCAGTCGCCATTTTTGAGTGTCACAATCGATTTGACTGTTTACCCACTCACAACCGTACTTTGTTGTTCGGTTTTCTTTGTCCGACTTGGAAAAGAACCAATGATAGTTTGAAAGCCAATCACTTTTCCTCGACCGACCGAGGGATGTCTTTTCAGTTATCAGTTATCAATTAACAGTTATCTTTTGTTCACTGTTAACTGTTCACTGTTTCTTGTTCACTGAAAAGTGGGTCTCCCTAAAAAGGAGGTGATCCAGCCACACCTTCCGGTACGGCTACCTTGTTACGACTTCACCCCAGTCACCAGTCCTACCTTCGGCGTCCCCCTCCTCGAAAGGTTAGGGTAACGACTTCGGGCGTGACCAGCTTCCATGGTGTGACGGGCGGTGTGTACAAGGCCCGGGAACGAATTCACTGCAGTATGCTGACCTGCAATTACTAGCGATTCCACCTTCACGCAGGCGAGTTGCAGCCTGCGATCTGAACTGAGCCATGGTTTACGAGATTTGCTTGCCATCGCTGGCTTGCTGCCCTTTGTCCATAGCATTGTAGTACGTGTGTAGCCCAGGGCGTAAGGGGCATGCTGACTTGACGTCATCCCCACCTTCCTCCGGTTTGTCACCGGCAGTCTCCTTAGAGTGCCCAACTTAATGCTGGCAACTAAGAACGAGGGTTGCGCTCGTTGCGGGACTTAACCCAACATCTCACGACACGAGCTGACGACAGCCATGCACCACCTGTGTTCCGGCTCCCGAAGGCACTCCTCTCTTTCAAGAGGATTCCGGACATGTCAAGCCCTGGTAAGGTTCTTCGCGTTGCATCGAATTAAACCACATACTCCACCGCTTGTGCGGGCCCCCGTCAATTCCTTTGAGTTTCACAGTTGCCTGCGTACTCCCCAGGCGGGATACTTAACGCGTTAGCTACGACACTGCCCGGGTCGATACGGGCAACGCCTAGTATCCATCGTTTACGGCTAGGACTACTGGGGTATCTAATCCCATTCGCTCCCCTAGCTTTCGTCCCTCAGTGTCAGTTTAGGTCCAGCAGAGCGCTTTCGCCACCGGTGTTCTTCCTGATCTCTACGCATTTCACCGCTACACCAGGAATTCCCTCTACCCCTACCTTACTCTAGCTATGTAGTTTCCACTGCCTTTATCTGGTTGAGCCAGACGCTTTGACAGCAGACTTACATTGCCACCTGCGGACGCTTTACGCCCAATCATTCCGGATAACGCTTGCATCCTCCGTATTACCGCGGCTGCTGGCACGGAGTTAGCCGATGCTTATTCCTCAGGTACCGTCATCTTTCTTCCCTGAGAAAAGAGGTTTACAACCCAAGAGCCTTCCTCCCTCACGCGGTATTGCTCCGTCAGGCTTTCGCCCATTGCGGAAAATTCCCCACTGCTGCCTCCCGTAGGAGTCTGGGCCGTGTCTCAGTCCCAGTGTGGCTGATCATCCTCTCAGACCAGCTACTGATCGTCGCCTAGGTGCGCTCTTACCACACCTACTAGCTAATCAGACGCGAGCTCATCTTCAGGTGATAAATCTTTCACCCAAGGGCACATCCGGTATTAGCAGCCGTTTCCAACTGTTGTCCCGAACCTGAAGCCAGATTCTCACGCGTTACTCACCCGTCCGCCACTAGCTCCGAAGAGCCCGTTCGACTTGCATGTGTTAAGCATACCGCCAGCGTTCATCCTGAGCCAGGATCAAACTCTCCGTTTTGTTTTGAGTTTGTCTAAGCTCCCGGAAATAAATTTCCGAAACCCTATCTTCGTTTTTTTTGTCTTCGGGTTCCCCCGTTGACTTGATTTCTTTGACGAGGATTTTTGCTGCTTTTGGCTTTCAAACTATTGTTTTGTCTTGGTTCGGCGTGTGTTTTCTTTCTTCACACTTAATCTAGTCTAGCCACCGCTTTTTTTTTTGTCAAGGGGTTTTTCAAACTTTTTTCTTGCCCTTGATTTTTAATGGCTATGAGTCGCTTTGCGGCAACTGTCCTATCATAACTCAAAATCTTCTACTCAGCTTTTTGCTTCCCCTGTTTTGTTTTCAAAGCTTCGGTCTGCCAAAGTCTTCTTGACTTCACTACTTGGCTCACTATAAAAAATTCCCCTGTATTTGCTGCATTAGGGGGGTAAAGGCGAACTGAACTAAAAAAATTAAGACATTTCCCAGTTATGACTTTAACTAGACAGTACTCAACGTGGTTGGCTGTGCCCACTCCTGCGTCAGAGTAACATTGCTAGCTGTGAGTGGAGTGCTGGCAGAAAGACCACTATCGGGACTGATTTGGTCAATCGAGGTGAAGCCAAGGGAAACCTGGATGTCAACGACACCAGAGAGGCTTGGCTCGTTTTGTGTACCACCGCCTTTAGTGGCAAAGGTAAGTCCGGCAAGACCGACACGCGGATCAACGTTGAGAGATTTTTCTAACCCCAAAAGGATGATTTCGTCATTATCGATCGCAGGAGGACGACCTACAGAAAATGGATAGTTGTTGTCATTGGCAACTAAAATGGTCTTTTCATCAATCACGAGCACATTTTCAATGGTTTGGAAGGGGAAGGTGAACTTTGTGCTGCCATCTTGATTCAAATCATTTGGGTCTTGAATATTGAGTAGATCCGCGACTTCTTCTTTTGCTACATATCCATTGGCATCTTTCTCAGAGAAGTCAACCTTATATATTTTCTTGAATTTGGCGGCGTCTGCCTGTCCGTTATCGCGCTCAATCACCAAATATTCATTGTCGTTGACAACGGTAAAGTCACCAATCGCATGGCTGGTGTCTTCTAGACGGTAGTACCCAACTAGTCCGTCATACTGTTTGCTAGCAACATCAAACTCATAAATTCGCAGGGCATTGCTGGGATCGCCGAGAACTGTTCCTTCTAGCAGGGGATATAGTTTGGTTTTGTCAGGACTAATTGCCAAGCCTTCAAAGCCTTTGGAACCGCCGAGGTTAGAGGGGGCAAGGGCTGCAAGCACATCAGGGTTGTCGGGCGATCGCACAAATTCGCCAGTAATTTGATCGCGGACTTTGTCTCCGGTACCAGGGAAGTCGGTGAAGTAGCCATCCACTCCTAACTTGATAAACTGCTGGAACTCCAGTTCTGGGTTTCCGTTGTAATCTGCTGCCAAGTATTGACTTTCATTACGGAAAGTGTAGGGATGTACCAGCAAACTTGCTGCATGGGCATCTTGTACCAAAGTTGTGGGAGGTAGAGTGGTTTTGTCAGCGTCGTTGACGGCACCATCTCCATTGACATCATCCGCTTTGCCATCGCCATCGGCATCAACACCCTTAACAGAGACAATCATCCGCTTCCAAGGACCAATACCATCGGCGTATGTCGCAATTTCCTGCAAACCCTCAGGAGTCCGCAGGTCCCCATAGGTACGGGGATCACCACTCACGACAAAATCGTAGGGCTGCTTTTCAATCAGCGTACCGTCAAGGTTAACATCAGTTGCATCCAGTAATTGGATCAGCGGTACATCTATTTTCTGGTTGAGTTCTTTAAGATTCCCAACTTCAAAAGACTGGATGAACACCCGGCTTGGATCAGTAAAATCGTTTTTCTCGAGAGTTTCAACCAGTGGTTCTTCCAAGGACAAGCCCACAGAATCGTGGTAAGTGGGGTGCTTGGTTTCGGGGTAGATACCAATTTTGCGACCTGTTTCGGCTTCTACCTGCTTGACCAAATCGATGATTTCTTGAAAGGTAGGAATTTCAAACTTGCCATTATATGACTGATCCCGGAAAGAAAGACGTTCTTTGGCTCGCAAAGTCTTAATTTCTTCCAAGGTAAAGTCGTCCGCAAACCATCCTTTTTCAGTGACACCGTCAATGGTTTTGGTCGTATAGCGATCGCCAAACTCTGGACGACTTGCTACATCGGTGGTTTCTGTTATATTTACTTCATGGCGAGCGATTAACACTCCATCTTTGGTGGAAACTAGGTCTGGCTCAATAAAGTCAGCTCCTCGCTGGATTGCCAATTTGTATGACTCTAGGGTATGTTCTGGACGCTCACCACTGGCACCTCGGTGACCAATCACAATGGGGGGTTGACCATTGAGAGTGTTCAGATTGTAGTAGTTGGGCGTGGGAATCGGAGCCTCTAATAATTTACCTGTTGTATCAAAGTGCAATAGGTAAGGACCAAATTCATCGCCAATCCAGATAGTATCATCGCCAGGTAAGACAAAGGATTCTGTGTCGAAATCTGCACCAGTTAGCAGACGGTCTGTGGTACCTTCGTTGACGATTTTGAAGGGGACTTGATTATTGGGATCAGAAAGCTGGATGAAATTCGATACCTGAACGCTACCGTCACCTCCGTGCGTACCACGAAAGCTAGGGTTAAGGCGATAAATCCGCAGTTGGAAATCAGCACTGTTGTTCTTTGCGCCGAAACCGTTGTCAGGCAGAAACCAGAAAGTGTTTGGATCAGCAAACTGCACGGCACTAAAGCCTTGAACAGGCTGATTTGGAAACGGTGTTGCCCTTCCATTTGTAGTGCCTGTGATAAAGTTTCCAGAGGGAGGACCCTCAGCAAATGTATCTGCGTTTAAAACTGCAAATCCCTTGAGTGTTACGTTTGCCATAGTTTTTCCCTTGTTTGTCGCAACCTAATTTCTTAAGCGGTAACTAACTATCTGCCTAGCATTGAGGAGAAGTTTTTTTTGCAGCACAAATATCGAGATTGAATCTCTTTTTTATGACAGATGCGGTGGAAAAGAAACTGTAAACATCTGTCAATCTTGAAATGTACTGAAGTTATGATATTTACTTCTCTACATTCCCATCGAACCTCTCATACGTAGGTTAAGAATAAGAAATGCTTTGATTAAAAATATTTTTTTCTGAAGTAGCAGCAATCCAATTAAAGCTAGTATCACTATGAAGTCACTGAAAAATTCACTCATAGCGGTTCTAATATTGCGTACAGCATGGCTAAGGACACAGCAATGCTGTGTCCCTACAATTGTGACGCCAGTTTAAACTCTTGAGGAGACCTCCAAGGGCGTACTACCTCCTGTATTGCACTTAATTAAAAAAGCTTATAATTTCATATTATTTGTAAAAGTGAAACATTAATTAAAGTTGAAGATTATCAATAAGGCACTTATTTGAGAGTAAGAAGCTAGCTTATCAAGCGGGAACACAAATGATACTTGAATGATCAGCTTGTGAACTTTTCTTGAAGGTATACTTCATAAAAATACTGTGATAACCTGAGTCAGGTTAGAGCATCTCTTTTTCTAGCCTTTTAGACACAAGCTAGCGATTTTTTTTAGATGGTTAAACTCTTTATCCAAAACGTCCGGAAGTGTAGTCGCGGGTACGAGGATCTAGGGCGTTGCTGAAGATTTGAGTTGTTGATCCAAATTCAACCATTTGACCAATCCGACTTTCGTCGGTGCTGAAGAAAGCGGTGAAATCAGAAACCCGAGCTGCTTGCTGCATATTATGAGTAACAATTGCAATTGTCAGTTCGTCGCGTAAACTGTAGATAAGTTCCTCTATTTTCATTGTTGCAATGGGGTCAAGAGCCGAACAAGGCTCATCCATTAATAAAACTTTTGGTTTAACTGCCAAAGCACGGGCAATGCACAGTCTTTGTTGTTGACCCCCAGAAAGCCCCAAAGCAGATTTCTGTAGTTTATCTTTTACTTCATTCCAGATAGCAGCACCTTTGAGAGCCGATTCGACAATTGCATCTAACTCTGCTCTCGGACGCCATCCAGCTATTTTTATACCGTAGACGATATTATCGTAAATACTCATGGGAAAAAGATTCGGCTTTTGGAACACCATACCTATCTGGCGGCGTAGCCGATTTAAGTTCACACGAGAGTTGTAAATATTCTGACCATAAAATTCTACGCTGCCATCTACTTTTACTGGTCCTTCTAATTCGCTAATACGATTAAGGCATTTAATAAAAGTTGATTTTCCACAACCACTAGGACCAATAATTGCGGTAACTTGGTTCTGGTAGATGTCCATTGACACGCCTTCCAACGCTTTGGAAGTGCCATAGTAGAAGCGGAGATTCTTGACTTGGATGGCTGGGTTTAACTTACTCATACTGTGCTAGGTACTACAACAAAAACTCACACCGTTGCTGATGTTGTGATTATACGTTTCTCTTTCTAGTGAAGACACGAGAGAGAATACTGATTAACATAATGATCCCAACTAAGACCAGAGAAGCTGTCCAGACTAATGCTGTTTTTTCTGGTGAGGGATCGTTATATAAGTTAAAAACTAATACTGATAGCGAAGCTGTTGGACTGATTAAGTCGCTTGACCAATCTAGACTAAACAAAGCAGTAAAAATCAATGGTGCTGTTTCACCAGCAGCACGCGCTACGGCTAACAAAACTCCTGTGGTAATTGCAGGAAGTGCTGCGGTAACAACGACGCGAAAAATGGTCTGGAAGCGAGTTCCTCCCAAAGCGGCAGATCCAAGACGTACAGAGGTGGGAACAAGTTTTAAGGCTTCTTCTGTTGTCAGTACGACAACAGGAAGCATGAGAACTGCTAATGCAAAACCACCTGCGATCGCACTAAATTGCTTAGTGATTGATACAATCACAGCATATGCAAAAATACCTACTACAATCGAAGGAACTCCAGTGAGGATAGAGGCGACAAAGCGAACAGCACGACCAATTCGATTTCCTCTACCAATTTCTGATAGAAATATGCCTGTCATGAGTCCAGTGGGAACACTCAATAGCACAGCAATTGCTACCATTTCTAAGGTACCAAGAATTGCATTGCCAAATCCATCATAGAGGACTGATGTTACAAACATTGACGGCTTGAGGCTTGTTATACCTCGTCCGATGATTTCCCACAGTAATGACAGCAAAGGAATCAGAGCTAAAGCTGAGAGCAAGAATGCTATCACAGTCATTCCATTGTCAAATATCAGCCTGACAGACGGTAGAGGACTATATATTTCTGCTGCCACAGATTTATCTATTTCAGATTCTCGATTACTGGTCATATCGCTTACGCCTTTACATATTCAAATGAGTTGGCAACTTTGGCGTCTCTCTTTGGAAATATCCCTAAGAGGAGATTGTTGTCAATGATTTGCGCTACAAGTATGTGTCCTTAGCGTGTTTACAGTTATGGCGGTTTTCATTTGAGCCGAATACACATCCCGATTTTTGGATGTAATATTTTCTACATAACTGTAGAAAATAAAGTGTATGAATCCTTATTAGGGATTGAAATAGCTTCTTATCTACTCTTACGACCAACAAACTGTACTATCACCACAGCACAAATATTGACAACTAAAGTCACAACAAACAAAATCAAACCCAAATATGTCAGAGCACCAATGTGCAATGGATCTTGAGCTTCAGCAAATTCATTGGCTAGTACAGAGGGAATTGTGTAACCTGGGTCGAGTAGTGAAGCACTAATCTGAGCCGAGTTACCAATCACCATAGTGACAGCCATTGTTTCTCCCAAAGCTCTTCCCAAGGCAAGCATAGCTGCACCGACAATTCCAGAAAATGCAGCAGGTAGTATGACCCGAAAAATGGTTTCCCAACGGGTAGAACCCAAAGCCATTGAGCCGCTTCGCAACTCCTTAGGAACGACTAACAAAACTTCACGACTAATTGCTGCCATCGTAGGCAGAATCATAATCGCAAGAATTATGCCAGCAGTCAACATATTGAATCCAGCCGGACCTGGTGTACTAAACAGAGGTATCCAAGAAAAGGTGCTGGATAGCAAAGTTTGTAGGGGTACCAGCGCCGGAATAAAGATATAAACACCCCACAAACCGATAATGACGCTAGGAATAGCGGCGATCAGCTCGACAACAAAAGCTATGGTCGTTCGTGCTGAAGGAGCGATAAAATTTTCACTGGTAATTAAAGCGACCGCTATCCCTACTGGTACAGCTAACAACATGGCGATCGCACTACTAACCAGAGTTCCGTAAATGTAAGGCAAAGCACCAAAAACCAGATTCCCTGTATTCCATTCTTGACCCCATAAGAAGCCGAGTCCAAACTTTTGAATAGCTGGTAAAGCTTGTTGGAAAACGACCAAACTCATCCACAACAGGACAGCAACCGTCACGCCAGCAAGTACGTAAACTAGCCATGTAAATCCTTGGTCTATCCAAAAATTTTTCCCACTGGTCGCTGTTATGTCTATACTCTCATCAATCAAATTAGGTTGATTGCTATTAGCTGGTTCAGAGGAATTAGCCATTACTCATCAGTAAATTAAACTATTTTCATGACATTAGGGTGGACTGCTTGGCCACCCTGGTAGAGCAAAAAGTGTCAGATGATAAATTATTTGATAGCGCTGTTAACCGTTTGTATTACCTTTTGAGCTACAGGAGCTGGAATGCGAGTGTAGTTGAGGTCGTCATTAATCTGTTGACCATCGGTTAACACCCAATTCACAAAGTTCTTCACAGCAGTTCCTTTGGCAGCATTAGGATAACTCTTGTAGACCAATAGCCAGGTCAGACCAACGATAGGATAACCTTGTGTTGGATCGCCAACAAAAACGCGGTAATTTTCTGGGAAGCTTACATTTGACAATGCTTCATTTGCAGCTTGTAAAGAAGGAGCTACAAATTGTCCTTGCTTGTTCTGCACCTGTGCTGAACTTAATTTGTTCGTCTGGGCATATTGATATTCAACATAACCAATAGCACCAGGAGTGCGAGTTACTAAATTAGCAACGCCTGGGTTTCCTTTCCCCTTAAGCGCATTTGGAATAGTCCAGTTCGGAGTGGTGCTGGCACCAATTCTGCCCTTGAAATAAGGACTAATGCTAGTTAAGTGGTTGGAGAAAATAAAACTTGTACCGCTACTATCAGCGCGAACAACAACCTTAATCGGCTGATTTGGTAAATTGACACCAGGATTATCAGCTTTAATTTGAGCGTCGTTCCAGTTAGTAATTTGACCAGAGAAAATACCTGGGAGTGTCTTGCGAGACAATTTCAGTTCTTTTACACCAGGAATATTATAAACAACAGAAACAGCACCACCTGCAGTCGGTACTAGGATGACACCATTCTTGACTTTGGCGATTTCCTCATCTTTCATTGCAGCATCACTAGCACCAAAGTCAACAGTTCCGCTAATGACTTGACGGATACCAGCACCACTACCAACGGCTTGATAGTTCACTCCTAGCTCTGGATGCTTCTTTTTTACTTCACGAGCATAACGTTCGTAGAGCGGAGCCGGAAAGGTTGCTCCTGCACCATTGATAGTTTGTGCTTGTTGGGAATTTGCTGTAAAAATCGGTCCAAAAGCAACAACAGCCGTGAGCGCTGAAGCACTAACTACACGATTCAAAACGGTAGTTGAAAATTTCATATGCCTCGTTAATTAACGAAAAAAATTTTGTTGAACGACAATACGCAAATACCCTACTATGACGCTAGTTAATAAAAGATTAAGGGATGATAAATTAAAAATTAAATATTTTTTAAATGTCCTCAATATTTTGGAAAAGTAAATTTCAAATATTTATTATGTAGACTCAATATTAAAAAGTAAAGGCTATTTTTTTTCCTAGGTATTATATTTAATTCCTAAGAAAATTATAAAACCTCTTAAGAGTAAATATTTTTATATTGCATAAAATAAGATATAATTTTATACTTTAAAAATAATGAATTGATGGTATAGGACTCCTCCGCAGATTTTTGAACGACACGCTTCTGTGGGCAGTGCGAACGCAAAACCCGGATGTAGTCGGGAAAATACGGTAAGCACTGCCCACCCTACAATACTTAAGATTTTTCATAAATCCTGCGCGGATTGCTATATTTTAGATTTTGTTTGAATGAGTTTGAAGGCTAATTGAGCAATTCAAAGAGCGCAAAACCCTTATGCTCCAATCATTTTCTCCTAAAACTTTACTTCTAGGCTTGCAGCAAATATCTCCATATATGCTGCTACTTTCATTAATATTACATGGCATATTACTTGCAATACCAATATCTTCATTGTTTCCTGGAAAGACACAACTGTTTATAACAGCAAAAAATGAAGAAACAGCAAAAAATGAAGAAACGGCAAAAAATGAAAAAGACTTAAATGTGTTTCCAGTAACAACAGGTACTGAACTTTTCAGCGCAGATAAAACGCTTGTAGCTCCTAAACCACCTGTGGATACTTCTGTGGTAACAGAACCTGACCCTCTGATTGAGGAAGTCTCACCACCGCTTGCTACCCCCGAATTTATGGAAACATGGGAACGCAGTCAAGAGAATGCGCTTCCGGAGGGATACATGGAAGAGGACACCGAGAATAGAGAAGAACTCACTGCATCGCTTCCTTTACTCTCCCCGTCTTCGGTACCCTCGCCTGTCATAGCTAATTCTCAGGAGCAGACAACTAAGAATAAGAAACAATTGCCTACTTCCACAACTAAGCGAAAACCTTATTTAAAACAAAAGAAGAAATCTCTTGCTCGCCCTTCTAAAGATTCTACTGCTTCTGGTGTTGTTTCTGACTTTTCTACAAACACGAGTACTCAAAAAGTTTACGTTGATTCGTTACCAGGATATATAGATAAACCTGATCTGCAAACATCCGAGATGCTACCCCAGATTTCCGACAAAGAAGCATTTGATACTACCTTTATCAGTCTTGGAAGAGAAATTATCTTGACAGCAGATTTAAATTTTGCAGAACCAGATAAATTTTCTCTTTCAAAACCTGGAGTAGAGAATATCTTTGGTACCGCTATAGACAAAACTCCTGATGAATTAGCCTTGCTTATCAAGACAAAACTGGAGGCGCAAGGTTTTCAAGTATCTCAAATAAATACTTACGGCGGAGGACCACTTTATGAAGTTAAAAAGAGTACTTTCACCGAATACATTTCTTTTGCGCCTACCACAGATGGAACAGGAGCAATTATTGTTACTTGGAGAACTGCTCCTGTTTCAGTCAGTTATCAGTTGTGAGTTGTGAATTAGTCATTAGATTTCTTGCATTCATTCCAAAAAAAAGAATAATTAACCACAGATGGACACAGATGGACACAGATGGACACAGATAGAACTCACATTCTGCAATCTTGTCTATTAGATTTCTTGAAAAAGTATGATTAATGGATATTTAGAACTAGTGATATTAGGTATTTTACCCTGGGGGAACGCAAGAGCGGCGAACGGGCGGGAAGGGAGTAGTTATGTTTTGTTCACTCATCACTAAATAACTGTTCACTGTTTACTGGTCATTATTAGTCTGGGTGCTTGGTTGGGTAGAAGGTTGATGCCAACATTGCAAGTAAATGAGTTCCAATTCGTTACCAACTTGAGAAAAAAAGCTCATTTGCTGTGATTGCAAACATAAAAAAATTCTGAAGAATACAAAGGCAAAAATTGCTACAGCTATCCCAGTTATAGAGGTAATCAGCGCCTCAATGATACCAGAGGTTACTGTAGAGAAATCAGTAATGCCCACAGAGTTAGTTTTGAGATGAGTGAAAACAGTGAACAGACCATTTGCCGTACCTAGGATACCCAGCAAAGGGGCGATCGCCACTACACTTTCCAGTAGCATATCACCTTTACGCATTGCTATGCATTCTTTATCACAAGCGGCTTTGATTGCCAAATGAAACGTTTCGGGAGTGGGATTTTTTAGCCTCAGAGGTTCCACTAAAAAGCGACTAATGGCTAAAGTTTGGCTAGTTTCTGCAATTTTTTCGGCTTTCTCTAAGTCTACCTTTGCCGCGGCAAAAATTTCACGCACTACTTGTTTTTCTCGAATCACTAGCATCAACCAGAACCAACTGCGTTCCAAGATACATGCTAAAGTTACTACGGATAAACCCAACAGAGGCCACATGACAAGACCGCCTGCTAGAAAAGTATCATATATTCTAGTCATATTGAATCAGGTAAGCCCTTACTGGTAAAAATAAATGCATACTCCGGTGAGAATAGCAGAATTATTTTTATTATTAGTTAAAGAAAATGAATTCCCAAGTTAATTGGCAGTTAAAGCGAGTGGGGGACTAGAGGAAAAACATATCATAACGAGTGACTCATGACTCATGACTAATAATATAAGAAAGCGCTTCACACTTCTTAAATATTAATTTATTGGAACAATGGCAAGAGATTTGCGGGGATTCATCAAAATTCTGGAAGAAAAGGGACAATTACGGCGGATTGCAGCGCCAGTTGACCCAGATTTAGAAATTGCTGAGATTGCCAACCGGATGCTGCAAAAAGGTGGTCCTGGACTCCTATTTGAAAATGTCAAAGGTGCATCCTTCCCGGTGGCGGTGAACTTGCTGGGAACAGTGGAACGGATATGCTGGGCGATGAATATGCAGCATCCCCAGGAGTTAGAGGAATTGGGCAAAAAGTTAGCAATGCTGCAACAACCAAAACCACCTAAGAAGATTTCTCAGGCGGTAGAGTTTGGTAAGGTGCTGTTTGATGTCCTGAAGGCAAAACCAGGACGCGACTTTTTCCCCGCTTGTCAGCAGGTGGTTGTTGAAGGTGATAAGTTGGATTTAAATAAGTTACCTTTGATACGTCCTTACGTGGGTGATGCAGGCAAGATTATCACGCTTGGGCTAGTGATAACCAAGGATTGTGAAACGGGAACCCCAAATGTGGGGGTGTATCGCTTGCAACTGCAATCTGAGAATACGATGACCGTTCACTGGCTATCCGTGCGGGGTGGCGCAAGACATTTACGCAAGGCAGCAGAACGTGGGAAAAAATTAGAAGTGGCGATCGCCCTTGGTGTAGATCCTCTGATTATCATGGCGGCTGCAACGCCAATCCCTGTAGACTTGTCAGAATGGCTGTTCGCTGGGCTTTACGGCGGTTCTGGTGTGCAGTTAGCAAAGTGTAAAACGGTAGATTTGCAAGTTCCAGCGGATTCGGAATTCGTCCTGGAAGGGACAATTACACCAGGAGAAGTATTGCCAGATGGTCCGTTTGGTGATCACATGGGTTATTACGGCGGCGTGGAAGATTCGCCCCTGATTCGCTTCCATTGCATGACGCATCGCAAAGACCCGATTTATTTAACCACATTTAGCGGGCGTCCACCGAAAGAAGAAGCAATGATGGCGATCGCCCTCAATCGCATCTACACCCCCATTTTGCGGCAACAAGTCTCAGAAATTGTGGATTTCTTCTTGCCGATGGAAGCGCTATCGTACAAAGCAGCGATTATATCTATAGATAAAGCATATCCCGGACAAGCGCGACGGGCAGCTCTTGCTTTTTGGAGTGCTTTACCACAGTTTACTTACACCAAGTTTGTGATTGTGGTGGATAAAGACATCAATATTAGAGATCCGCGTCAAGTGGTGTGGGCGATTAGTTCTAAAGTTGATCCGACGCGAGATGTGTTTATTTTGCCGAATACGCCATTTGACAGTTTGGATTTTGCCAGCGAGAAGATTGGTTTGGGTGGAAGAATGGGAATTGATGCAACAACAAAGATTCCGCCGGAAACTGAACATGAGTGGGGTGCGCCTTTGGAGTCAGATCCAGAGGTGGCGGCGATGGTTGAGAGGCGTTGGGCGGAGTATGGTTTGGGGGATTTGCAGTTGGGAGAAGTGGATGTGAATTTGTTTGGCTACGATGTGAGGTAGAACCCCACCCCCTAACCCCCTCCCCGCAAGCGAGGAGGGGGATAAGAGAAGATTCTCAAATTTGCTGTTGAGGTGTTTTTATGCCTTCGCCGTTTCCTGGAATGAATCCGTATTTAGAAAACCCTGCATTATGGCAGAAAGTTCATAAGCGATTGATAGTGGCAATTGCAGATTCTCTTTCTCCCCAAGTGCGTCCTAAATACATAGTGGACATTGAAGAACGGGTGTATCAAACAAGTGGAGAAGATTCTCTGTTAGTGGGTATTCCTGATGTTGCGGTACAACGTTCCCAAACTGCAACAAACCCAGAAACGGCGAATATTGCTGTTGCGACACCTCCAGTTACGCCCATGACAGTGACAATTCCTATGCCTGAAACTGTTAGGGAAAGTTATCTGGAAGTGCGAGAAGTGACGACGCGGGAAGTGGTGACAGTTATTGAGGTTCTCTCACCTAAGAATAAACGTGCAGGAGAAGGACGCAAGGCATATGAAAGAAAGCGTCAGCGGGTGCTAGGAAGTTTCACCAATTTAGTTGAAATCGACTTGCTGCGAGACGGCAAACCAATGCCGATTTTGCACAATGATATTCAAAGTGATTATCGGATTTTGGTCAGTCGCGGTGAAAACCGTCCCAAAGCTGATTTATATGCTTTTTATTTACAAAATGTGATTCCTTCTTTTCCGTTGCCTTTGCGTTCAGAAGATGTTGAACCATTAATTTATTTACAAACATTAATAAGTGAAATATATAATCGGGCTAGTTATGATTTAGTCATAGATTATAGCCGTGAACCAGTGCCACCACTATCAGAAGAGGATGCCGCATGGAATGATACTTGGTTGCGGCAGCAAGGACTTCGTTGAAAATCAAAATTATATCAATGCCTTCGCTATTTCGTGGAATGAAGCCTTTTTTAGAACATCCTGAATTATTTTCAGGATTTACGTAGATTATTAAATTTAGAACTGTTGGAGGCAAATCCAAATTTTGTTGCTACTATCAGAAGAACATTATCTTGCCCAAAAGCTTTAAATAACAAATATTATGGCATTAATTAATAGTTACGCTATTTGGAATAACAAAGGTGGAGTTGGCAAAAGTACTATCACTTTTCATATTGCCTCCAGGTACGCCGAAAAATTCCAAAATAAAAAAGTTTTAGTAATTGATATGTACCCACAAGGTAACTCATCCATGATGCTGTTGGGTGGTGGCCAAGTGGGTGAAAGAAAACTACTCGAATACTGCACAGTACAACCAATTCCAAAAACAGTAGTTGGATACTTAAGCGAAGTAATCTGTAGTGGTGCTCGTGCTCCGTTGCCACCACCAATGGACTTTGTTACTCAGATTGTTCAAGTTAACAGTAAAATGCCAGAAAACCTGTACTTGCTCTGTGGTGATGGCAACCTTGAACCAATGGTACCAGCAATAAATCAGGCTGCCGCAGCACCAGCACTGACTCCCAATTCAGATCCTTGGCTGTGGGTGCACACTATATTGCGTGAGTTCATCAATAAGATTTCTCAAGAAGATCGTCAAGCAGACTGGATGGTTTTCGTTGATACAAATCCAAGTTTCAGTATTTACACAGAAATTGCTATATCTTCAGTAAGCAGATTGATTGTTCCGGTAAATGCTGACGATTCATCAAGAGTTGCAACAAGAGCAATGTTTACACTCCTGCATGGCACAAATCCACCACATCCAATATATGGTAGTTGGACTTATGCAACACGTGGAGTTCAGGCTCATCTGGACGTACCCAAGATTCACATAGTTGTAGGGAACAGGCTAACCCAATATCAAGGTCCAGCACAAGCTTTTAGAGCGCTTTCTGATGCCACAGCAGATACTCTATATAATGCTTACAAAGCAAATCCTGAACGATTTACTCCACGGAATCAATCGATTAATTCCATAGAGGAATTTCGAGATACTTACTCTGTGCCGCTTCGTGACTTTAACACTGCAGGTGTTGTAGCTGCTCACTTAGGACAACCACTATCAAAAATGGTACAGGGACACCACAAGGTGTACAACCAAAATGTACTTGTTGTAAAGCAGCGTATTACTGATTGCGAAGACGCTCTTGATCAAATTATTCAGCGGCTCTGAAAAGGGGAGCACCTGTAGCTTATTGGTCGCGTTTGTATTGTTTTGTATTGTAATCTAAAAATCACATTGGCATTGATTGATAGCAGAAACGCGATCGCACTTCTTGCCAAACACTATTACAAGCCCACTCACCACATCATTAGCCCCCTCCTCGCTTGCGGGGAGGGGGTTGGGGGTGGGGTTCTACCTCTGCAACCAACCGGCAATCTCCTCCAACACCGCATCAATTGAATTCAAAACATCCTCATTCCTAAACCGCACCACCCGCAACCCCAGACTCTCCAAAAATTCTTGACGAATTGCATCTTCCTGCTGAGTGTACTGGTGAACACCGCCATCCACCTCCACAACTAATCGCGCTTCCCCGCAGTAAAAATCCACAATAAAGCGGTCAATTACGTGCTGACGGCGAAACTTAAACCCTAAAAGCTGCTTGTGTCTCAATTTCTGCCAAAGTTTCTCTTCTGCTGGGGTGGGTTCGCGCCGCATCTGTCGCGCAAGTGGTTTGAGTTTCTCCCAGAGTTCAGGCGGCGTTTGCCAAGCGTGTCCCGGAACCCCACCCCCTAACCCCCTCCCCGCAAGCGAGGAGGGGGGATTAGAGTGAGATGCAAAGTTGGGTGGGTTGTCTTGTTGAGTCATTTGGTGGATTGGTATCTGATTGATGTTAATTTATTGTTCCCAACTACCGGACTCCAACCACTAAACAACACCATCACCCTCAACAAAGAACGCTTGCACTTCCTCGCAAACACCATTGCACCCCCACTCACCACATCATTAGCCCCCTCCCTGCTTGCGGGGAGGGGGTTGGGGGTGGGGTTCTATGCGTGAGGATGTTAAATTCAGTACAACAAAGACAAGTTCTCGCGCTCTTTGCTATTTTAATACAATAAACAAAAAGATTCGCAGAACTATAAATGGACTGGATTACCCTACTGCGATCGCTACAATCTGATTTCATTAAAAGGTTAACATCTGGTTGTTTGCTGCATTGTGAAACAGAAGGACAATATAGCGAATTAACGGTGATCTCCGGAGAGAGGTTAAAGACACTACGAGAATTTTGCTGGCAGATGGCTGAGAAATATAAGCGCACTTCAGCAGTCCGTGATGTTTTTATCAGTAATTTGAAAGGAAAATTAGGTGAAGAAGTTGTCAAAGAACGTTTGGCTGCTTTTGTGACTGAAGTCGATTATGAAAAACGATTCGGCATTGGCGATGGTAAAGTTGATTTTACGCTGACTTTTGATCCATCTGTTGGTATTGCAGTAAAATCTCGCCACGGCAGTATCAATAAAGTCAGATGGACAATTAATGCAGAAGAAGTTCAAAAAAATGCAGTTGTAGCCTGCATTTTAATTCAAGAGGAAGTCAATGAAGCGCAACCTGAATATCACCTCTTCTTCGCTGGCTTTCTTCCTACCCAAATGATTAAACTGAAAACTGGGAAAATTTCGTTTGGGATAGAACAATTACTGTATGGCGGTGGCTTACGGTGCTATTTAGAACAGTTAGAATCCTTTACGGTTCTCAACTCTTATAACCAAAAACCTCAAATTGAAAACTATAAAACTAAGCAGGAACCTAGCTATCAGCAACTACCAAAGCAACAGGTTCTTAAAACTAACTTTTCTCCTGAGCAAAAGGACTATCTCCGTTTCCATAATGGAGATTTAAATCTGCTTTATGTAAAACAGGGTGATGAATCGTTTGAGAAAAAACAGTACAACGCTGCAATCAATCACTACAATCAAGCTTTAAAACTTAACTCTAAAGATGCTGATACTTATTATAAACGTGGTCTAGCTCATTATCACTTAGGCAGTTACGAGAAAGCAATTGCAGACTACACTCAGGTAATACAAATTAATCCTTATTACGGTAAAGTTTACACCAAACTTGGTTTGGCTCGTTATCAATTAGGAGATTACGAAGGAGCGATCGCAGATTACACTCAAGCGATCAGAATCAATCCCAATGATGCCGTTGCTTACAGAAACCGCGCTGATATTCGCTATCATGTAGGCGATTATCACGGAGCTATTGAGGATTATAATCAGGCTATCAAGATTAATCCAAATAGTTCTAATTTTGGAGATTCAAACAGAGCTATTGAGCTTTTTAGTCAGTCAATTGAAATGAGCCCTAATGATGCTCTTAGTTACAAAAAACGTGGTAATTCTCGTTTTGATTTAGGCGATTACAAGGGAGCGATTGAGGATTATACTCAGGTTCTTAAGATGAGCCCCAATGATGTTGATACTTATTATAACCGTGGTCATGCTCGTTATGACTTGGGAGATTATCAGGGCGCGATTGAGGACTATACTCAGGTTCTTAAGATGAATCCCAATGATGCAGATGCCTATTACAATCGTGGTTATGCTCGTTATAACTTAGGAGATAAGCAGGGGGTTATTGATGATTTTCAAAAAGCAGCAGAGTTTTATCGAAAAGAAGGTAAGGTAGAGAAACACAAAAATGTCAGGGAAAAAATTTTAGATTTAGAAATAGAAGAATCATTAGATATTTTAAACTTCTAAAAATAGAAATCCTCTTGATTCAACAATACCTTTGCATATCATGAAGGGTTGATATGATGTTCGCTTAATTGCCCATAAAAAACTTGTTTGTAGTAAAAACTTCAGTCCTCGGTGTATCGGGAAAGAGGACTAAAGTCCTCACTACGAACTTCCGCAACCCCGCGTCGTTTTTGACCAAAGGAACAATTCGCCATTTTCACCACCTGCGGCAAGTTGCTTACCTTGGGGATGCCAAGCGAGTCTTGAAAAGCCGGAGGATGCACCTGTGAGAATTTGGGAGACTTGCTTTGCTTCTTCCCATAAGCAAATCCAGCCATCAGCGCCAGCGGAAGCAAGAAGCAAGCTTTTAGGGGCAAAGGCGATCGCCCCAATCACATCAACATGATTCGTTAATATTGTTGCTTCCCAACCTGAAGAATCATCAGCCTGCTTCTCCCATACCACAATACCGTCCACACTGGAACAAGCAAGCAGAGGTGCGCCTTGTTGAGTCGTGAGTTGTGACCATGCAAGATCGCGAATTTTGCCAGGAAAACCTCGCATCACCCAAGGTTCGCTTTCGCCACCAGAGCATAATGAGTGTGATTCTACAACAGTAATGGTGCGATCCATATTACCAGAGGCAAGATATTTCCCGTCTGGTGACCAACCTATAGCTAAACTGACAGAAGGTATGTGCAGGATGTATGGATCATCATCCCAGTTTTGGCAATCCCATACCTTTACTCCCTGATATCCACCAATGGCAAGGTACTGTCCATCACAACGCCAATCAATACCTAGTACCGAAGAGTTATCAAAATTCAGGGTAACGACAACCTCGCGAGTATCGGCGTCCCACACTTGCACGTAACGCCCTAAACTGAAAGCGAGTAAATGACTGGTGGGACTCCACGCCAGCTTATCAACCCAAGCGGGGGCATTTTCTAAAGTGGCGATTAATTCACTTTCTCGCCAAATTTTCACTTTTCCATCCTGTCCACCAACGGCTAAAAATTGCCCATCTTGAGAAAAGGCAACGCAGTCTACTGATTCACCTTGTGGAGTCTGTAAACTTGCTAAGTCACCATTTTGCCACAGCACGACTTCACCAGCAGCAGAAGTTGCTGTTAGGGTTGTACCTTGTGGGGACCAGGCGATCGCAGTGACATAATCTGAAAGTGTCCCCGAATATTGCTCTTCAAATTCTTGAGTGTTGAGGGTTGAGGGGTTCATGGTTGTGTAGGGAAGATGAGGGGGATGAGGGGGATGAGGGGGATGAGGAAGTAGATGAACAATAGACTTCTTGCATTCATTCCAAAAAAAAGAATAATTAACCACAGATGGACACAGATGGACACAAATGGAATCAAACAGATGCAATCTTGTCTAATGACTACTCTCCCTCATCTTCCCCATTTCAGTTAAGCCAAGCAAGCGAGAAAATCTTGTCTAAGTTGGGCTTCATCCAAATTACGACCGATGAAAACCAGTTCGTTTTTGCGGGTTTCGCCATCTTTCCAGGGGCGTTCTGGTTTACCTTCAAACAACATATGTACCCCTTGGAACACAAAGCGGTTATCTTCCCCAGCAATACTCAAAATACCCTTCATGCGGAAGATATCTGGTCCTTGGGTTTGCAGTAAGTGTCCCAACCAATCGTTTAACTTATCGCCATCGAGTGCGCCTTCTGCTACCAAAGCCACAGAATACACCGTTTCATCATGTTGGTGAGCATCTTCTCCCAAAAATTCTGGGTCAATTTCCAAGGCGCGGTTAAGGTCAAAGGCTTTGACACCCAACAGGGCATCCATTGATACCTCAGAATTGCGGGTGCGGTAAATTTTAGCCATTGCATTCATCCCCCGAATCCGCTTTTCTAACTCATCAAGCTGTTCTGCTGGGACTAAATCGGTTTTATTCAGGAGAATCACATCGGCAAAGGCAATCTGTTCTTGCGCTTCATCTGCGTCCCAGTGCTGCCATATATGCTTAGCATCCACCACCGTCACTACAGCATCTAACTCTAGCTTTTCCCGCATATCTTCATCGACAAAGAATGTCTGAATCACTGGCGCGGGGTCAGCTAGACCAGTAGTTTCTATAACCAAATGGTCAAATTTATTACGCCGCTTCATCAAATTACCGATGATGCGAATCAAGTCGCCGCGCACAGTACAACAGATGCAGCCGTTGTTCATCTCGAAGATTTCTTCATCGGTATCGATCACTAATTGATTATCGATACCCACTTCTCCAAACTCATTCACAATCACAGCGACTTTCTTGCCATGTTCATAAGTCAGGATGTGATTGAGAAGTGTCGTTTTGCCTGCTCCCAAGTAACCTGTTAAAACAGTAACGGGAACTGAATCTGTTATTGTGTCAGCTATTACGTCAGCTACCATGCCCTAGCCTCTTGTTTATGATTATCATTATCACTTAGCTTTTAAAGCTTCTTATATTTTAATGATGATTTCTAGTTTATGAGATTTTAGGCAAAAAATGACATAACTCAAGTTAACAGGGAGAATATGAACTGTATGGACTCTGGGGGGAACAGTTTATACACTAAAAGCATCAATCAAAAAGACCAAAAATATAGATGTATCACTACGGTGCGTGAAGTCCCAGTATTTATAATTTGTAATAAGCAAGGTCACTAATGGAACACATAGATTCTTCACAACAAAACCAGAACTTTTCCGGATTAGAGGAAAAAACAGTTTTAGAGCAAGGTTCTGACGGTGATATTAAAAAACCTGTAGCCCCGTCCAAGCGCCATGTGCTACCGAAAGTGATATTGGGAGTGTTGCTAGGCGCAGGAGCGATCGCCTCGGGAACGTACGCGTACCGATCATGGCAGTATAATCAGCAGTATGCTATGAAGTTTCAGCAAACGGATAACGCTTATGTCACGGCAAATATTTACAAAGTTACTTCGCGCGTAGCCGGAATAGTCACCGAAGTACCAGTTAATGATAACCAGGTCGTGTCTCCAAAGGATGTCTTGGTGAAGCTTGACAAGAACGACTACCAAGTCTCTCTGACACAGGCAAAAGCATCTCTAGAATTAGCCAAGCAGCAAGCAGCATTGGCAGCGGAAAATATCAAAGATGCCATCACTATTAATGTTCCTGAATCGAAGCCAACTCGAGGAAACAAGAATACCCAAGCAACACAGGCTGCTAACAGAAATAAAATACTACAGGCACGAACCATTAATCAGCAAAGAGAGATAAATCAGCAAAAGTACAAAACAGCGTTGGCTACAGTCGCCCAAAAGCAGGCGGAGGTCAAAAAAGCTGAACTCCAGCTATCTTACACCAATGTTACGGCGCTAGTCCCTGGAAAAGTTGGTAACAAAAACGTTTCTGTAGGGCAGCAGGTACAACCAGGACAAACTCTGATTACGGTAGTGCAGCCGAATCCTTGGATTATTGCCAACTTTAAAGAAACCCAATTAGAAAAAATCCAGCCTGGGCAAAACGTGACGGTTAAAATCGCTGCTTTCCCGAATCGGAAGTTTCGCGGCAAAGTGGATAGTATGTCCCCCGCTTCTTTTGGCAAAGTTGCCGTTCTCCCACAAGAGAATCCCACGGCTAATTCCACGCTGACTCAAGACGTGCAACGAATTCCGGTGAAAATTGTGTTTGAACCTGAGAGTATTCAAGGTTATGAATCTCGAATTACTCCTGGAATGTCAGCAGTCGCGGTTGTAGAAACTAATTGACATATAGCGCTTCGAGTGTTGGTTGAGTGCAATACATCAAGTTAGGAGAACCACAGATGGACACAGATGGACACAGATAAATAATTACTTCATCCACACAAGAAGCGCTATATTCTGCTGGGATATGCTTTGCGCTTACGCTATCAAAATTCAAAGTTTAAAAAACTATTTTGAATTTCCCAATACCCTATAAGGTATGGGGTTTTTAATTTTGAATTCCCCGCAGGGCTGACAAGTCTTTCCACGCTTTAACGAAATTGCCTTGCATCAGGGCAGCAACCCCTGAAAGACCTCTAAATTCAGGTAAATTGGGATTTTTGGCTAAACTGGGTTCTAGGGACTTTTGAGCTGCTGCTGGCTGCCAGTTGTAGAGTTGGACAAATGCCAGGTAAGCATATGCGTAGGGATTTTCGGAATCTAACTGAATGACTTGTTTGAGAGATGCGATCGCACCGTCCACCCGTCGCTGCAACACGTTTGCTAAAGCTAAAGCATAAGCCCAATCCCGGTTTGGAGTCATATGCTGCAATCGATATTCCAAAGTCAACCGCGCCTGTACCAAATAATCCTGAGTCGGGTCGTATTGATTAATACGCCCTATTTCCTCAAAAACTTGACTGACTGCTTCAGTTCCTTTAGTTAATTGAGCGCCTAAAGTCTCTAACTGCGTTACTAAATCTAGTTCTGGTGTTTGTGCGGCAGGTGCTTGAGGTTCGATTTGCAGCGTGACTTTTGGCACTTTAATAGAATAACTTTCTCCTGACAGTCTGTTGAGATACATTGCTTCTAGGGTGTAGGTTCCTGGTGATATGTCAGCAGGAGGTAACATCGCCATCTTTTCAATCACCTGAAATGTGCCTTCAGGTTTTTTTCCACCAGGATGTAAATTCCCCATTGCAATACCGTGGTCATGTATCCATAGGGATTTTGACCTCTCCCCTAATAGGGGAGGGGAATCTGCTTCCCCCTTCCCTTGCAGGGAAGGGGGTTGGGGGGTTAGGTTTTTCATCAGTGGTGGTTGCCTAGAATTATGCCAAGTCAGCAGTACTAACCCGTGTTGTAGTTCATCCCAAGAACCAGACCATTCGTAAGTTACGGGTACTGATAATCCTGGCGGGGCTTTTTCTGGAACTGTAACTTGCGACAAGGCAATTCTGGCTTGTGGTTTTTGTTCAGAGGTGTGTTTTACCTCAACTGTTGGTGTTTTTTGATGATAAAGTTTGAGAACACTTTCATCCGGTAAATTCCAAGACTTATTGAGTTGGAAATTACCACCTTGCTCCACAGTGTTTACCATAACAGCTTGAGATTCTTTGACTGGTCCTTGTTTTCCTGTTTTTGTGAGGAACCACTCAAGCGATCGCCCATCCTGATCGACATACTTTTTCCTAATTCCCACCTGACGCCCATAAACTTGAAAGTTTTGTAGCGCCCCGTAGTAATTCAAATTGTGTTGGTTAATTTCTGCCGTTGATGGCAAAACTCCCAGAGTTGAACGTAAATATGGTTCTGTTTGGATAATTTGGGCAATCACCTGCTGATGGGGTAACTCTGCTTTCATATAAGGATAATGCTGGGCATTGGGACTCAAAGCTTGTGTCACCCAAGCACCAACAACACCTCCCACTGGAAATAAGTTAAGCAACATCAGTATGACTGCCAAACCAATAGTACCCCAGCGGATACGCTGTCCTAGGAGACTACGAGAACGCGTCAAACCATAAGCTAAAAGCACCGCCAATACTGGTAAATAAGGCAACACATAACGCTCATGTTTGTTAACGTTCAAACATGAGAGAAAATATCCGCCAACCCAAAACACAACTAACCATGTGAGTGGTGAATTTTGAAACTTCGCTTTACTTAAGGCTATAGTTTTGAGCTTTGCATTCTCAGCTGCAAATTTTGAACGACCCCACCACAAAAGCAATGTCACCACAGGCACAATTAACAAAGGCACAGAAACCTGGTAGGGTAACTGGTTCCAATAATAAAACCAAGATTCCAGCTTATCCAGTCCTGGCTGACCTTCAGCAATAGCAGAGTCAATTGTTGCACGTTTACCAGAAGTCAAGATAAGCAGCCAATTCGTGCGATACCAAGGACCAAAAACCAACACCGATAAACACAAACTGCCCAGCAACTGCACTAACCGTCCCCAACGCCGATCAAGTACAGCCCCCACCCCAACCCAGACTATCGGCGTCAACAGAAAAAACAACGCTGTCTGCTTCACCAGCAACGCCAGCCCCAAGGTTATACCGAAGGCTACAGCCCAGAGAAGAGATAGGGAGACTTCTCCTCTCTTCCTCGGCGTCCTCTGCGCCTCTGCGGTTCCAAAACTCCGCCAAACAGTGAGGCAAAAGAAACTCAAGCTAACAACAGCTGTCAGGGGATAATCCAAGAGAAATTCTAGACGAAACCCATAAAGAGCAGGCAAAACTTGACAGAGTGCAGCAGCCCATAAACCAACAGACTCGCTAAACAGTACACTCCCTAAGCCATACACTGAACTCAGTAAAATTGCACTGAACAATAGCATCACCAGGGTTGCTTGATCTAGTCCAATCCCAAAGATATTCTGAACAACCGCTGTGACGATGTAGGTTAAAGGCGGTATTTTGGAAGACAGCAGCCAAAGACTTTGCCACCACTCTTGATTCCACCACTGGGGATTCTGTAGCGATCGCCAATAGTTTAGAGTACCAGTTAAATAATCTGCTTGATCCCAGGCGGGAATAGAGCGATCTAAGGCAAACCAAATGCGATCGCACACCGCCCCCAATAACCAAATGATGCCAAGTATGAGTAAATTTTTATATCTCTTTCGCTTATATTTGTGATTGCTCATGATTAGGGTATGGAACTGTAACCTAAAAGCTATTCAAGCCTCATCAAAGATAGTCAATTTTGAGTAGGTATAGCTAAAAGATGCTAGGATAGGCAATATATTAACGGTTAACAACCGTGCCGTCAGAGGATAACCCTTCCAGCAAAGGACTGGCGTTTGATAAACGTGCCACAGGCGAAGTGCAAGCTCCACAGACAGAGGATCGTTAGTAGCCCCTCGAAAGCAATTTTTTAATAGCTGTCAGTTAGACAGTGCTCGCGCCTGTGGACTGGTTAACGCGCCCCGTTGCCAGAATGAAGCAGGAAGTAAACGAAACTCAGACTTTGTTGTATAGCTTTGATAAGCTTTGACTAATTCTGAGTAGGATTTATGTAACGGAACAGTACTAATCGCGAATCGATTCGCATTTGGGCTTAAGCCTTACTACAAGTCCACGCATTCAACCTCTAGCAAAAGTATGATTTAAAAATATTTAAAACCACAGATGGACACAGATTAACACTAGTTAATTATCTGTGTCCATCTGTGGTTCAATTTTCATAATTTTCACTAGGCAAGAGGTTGATTCTATACCTACTTTAATTTCCTCCTCATTTTCACATGGCGAATACCCGCCTCTTCAAAAACCTCTCCCTCTTGCTGAAAACCTAACTTTTGATGCAAACCCTTAATATACTCTTGAGCATGAATTAGCACTTCTAAAATATTTTTACTATCTATAACTTCCAAAGCCTTTTGCATAATTTTCTTGCCGACACCATAGCCTCTTGCTATTGGCAAAACCGCAAGCCTTTCAATTTTCGCTGTTGTCTCATCCAAATATCTAATCCTGGCAGTTCCCACATACTCTCCATTTAAAGAAGCAATCAAGTGGTTAGAAGTTCCATCCTTACCATCAAAATCTATAGCTGAATCTACCCCTTGTTCTTCCTGAAAAACAGACTTTCTAATTGCTTGAATGGCAGCAAATTCCTTACCCCAATCAGCAACTTTAACAATAACATCACTCATCAAACTCTCTGTGTGCTATATGAATCTTTGCGGTTTGATAAAACAAAGGTGGGCAATTATTGCCCACCCTACTCAATTTAATCTGCCCCTTCAATCGGCGCAAAACCTTGACGCTGAATATTCTCTGTCACCGTACGCGGTTCCAGGAATTGTAGCAAGTAATCTGGTCCCCCAGCCTTAGAACCAACTCCAGAAAGCTTGAAACCACCAAACGGTTGTCGTGCCACAATAGCACCCGTGATGTTGCGGTTAATGTATAAGTTCCCGACTTCAAACTCTTCCTGCGCCTGCTGAATATGCGAAGGAGTTCTGGAATAAAGTCCGCCAGTTAAGGCGTAGTTGGTACCATTTGCAACTTCCAGCGCTTCCTTAAAGTCCTTTACCCTAATCACCGCCACAACTGGACCAAAAATTTCTTCTTGGGCAATTACCGCATTTGCTGATACATCTTTAAAGATCACAGGACCGATAAAATACCCGTTATCTGGTGCTGGCATTTCCAAAGCCACTTTTGCTTCTGCCTTACCCTTTTCGATATACTCACGGATGCGGCTGTGTGCATTAGCATCAATCACCGGTCCAACTTGGGTGCTGGGTAACTCCGTCTCCCCAATGTTCAGCGATTTCGTTGCTTCCACGAAGCGTTGCACAAAGGTATCATAAACTGGTTCTAGCACCACCACCCGTGAACAAGCAGAACATTTTTGTCCGCTGTAACCAAACGCCGACTGCACAACACCAACAACTGCTTGGTCTAAATCAGCACTTTCGTCCACGATGATAGCATTCTTGCCACCCATCTCAGCAATGACCCGTTTCATGTGCTTTTGACCAGGTTTAACAATTGCCGCTTCTGCGTAAATTCGACAGCCGACTTCCTGCGAACCAGTAAAAGCGATGACATGAGTGTCAGGATGATTCACCAGGTAAGCACCAACTTGGGAACCCTTACCCGGAACGTATTGAAAAACACCTTTAGGTATCCCGGCTTCTACTAGGATTTCCGTCAGCTTTGCCGTAATCACAGAAGATGTTTCTGCTGGTTTAAGCAAAGTACAATTGCCAGTAACCAAAGCTGCAACCGTCATTCCCGTAGCGATCGCCAACGGGAAATTCCAAGGAGAAATCACCACAGCAATTCCCCGAGGCTGGTAGATATATCGGTTCGTCTCGCCAGCAACGTCGTAATTGTAACCCTCATCTAACCGTTCGATTTCGTCGGCGTAGTAGCGACAGAAATCTATCGCCTCGGAAACCTCACCATCTGCCTCGCGTACTGGTTTGCCAACTTCCAAAACTATCCAAGCTGATAATTCAGCGCGGCGTTGTTCCATCAAATCAGCAGCTTTCCGCAATATTGCAGCGCGTTGTTTTACAGGTGTTTTGCGCCAAAGCGGAAAAGCAGCTTTCGCGGCTTGCATCGCCTGTTCGGCTTGTTCAACACTAAGTAGTCCGATTTTACCAACCACCTCGCTAAAATTCGAGGGGTTCACAGAATCTATAACTTGTTGAGTTTGGACGTATTCACCATTAATCAGAGGTAAATAAGTTTTTCCTAATTGCTGGCGGACATTTTGGAAAGCAAGAGTCGCTTCTTTTCTTTCCTCGTCCTCAGCATAATCTGTATCCGCAGCCCCGGAGAACCCCCCCTCAGTCCCCCCCGCAAGCGAGGGGGAAGCAGGAGGGGTAGATTTTATGACTGGCGGTGCGATCAATTCCTCGATGGGGCGATTCTCCATATTCTGCCGCAAAAAAGAACTATTAGCAGTATTTTCCAGCAAGCGACGAATCAAATACGCCATACCTGGGAGAAGTTCGCCGTAGGGACAGTAAACTCGGACACGATAACCTCTATCAACTAAAGCTTTTGCTAGTTTATCGCCCATGCCGTACAGAACTTGCATTTCAAAGCAACGGCGGGGGACATTTAAGGTTTGGGCTATTGCTATGGCATGAGCTTGCGATCGCACGTTATGGCTACCAATTGCAGCATACACATATTGATGATTTTCCAGCAATAACTGAGTTATCGTTTCAAAATTTGCATCCGTTGCTGCTTTATCGTTGTAAACTGGCTGTTGCCAATGTTTCTGCTCTGCTTTAATAGTTTCCTGATCCCAGTACGCCCCTTTCACCAAACGAATGGTAATCGGATAACCGCGCTGTTTCGCCCAAGCTATCAAATCTTTTGCATCTTCCTCGCTATCGCGCAGATATGCTTGAATTGTCAGACCAATATCTGTGCGAGTGCGAAACTCTTCTTCTAGCAAAAGTTTTTTCAGGATGCTGAAAGTCAGATCTTTGTAAGCATACTGTTCCATGTCAAAATGAACAGCAGCACCGAGTTCTTTAGCACGACGCAACAAAGTGCGGATGCGCGAACTTACCCGTTCCTCACTACCTGTAGCATCCAACGGGTCAAATTGCGAGTAAAACGCCGTTAATTTTACAGAAACTTGGACTTTTGGTAGTGATTGTCCATCTGCTTCGTCAATTAAAGGAACCGTTGTCCAATTTTTCGATGCTTCCACCAATTCTTGCATCAAATCTAGGTAACGTTCCAAGTAAGACTGCGCTTCTGCTTCGGTAATTACCGCCTCACCTAATAAGTCTACGGTGAAAGCCATTTTTTCTTTACGCAGTCGCTCAATCGTCTTCAGCGCCTGTTTAATATTTTCCCCAGAAATATATTTATGAGCTAATGTTTCTACACCTGTAGAAACAGTTGTCGCAGCAACTTGCCCTGGCATAGAATCGGGGTTAGCAAAGTTGAGCATTCCCTTAAGGGCTGCTGGAAGCTCCACCGACTCATCGCCCAGATATTCTTGTAAATGAGCTGCAATTTCTGGTTTACTACGTAAAGCAGGAAGAGTATCAATAAAGCGAAATAATTGCACCCGCAGCCCAGGATTACTCATTGCCCAAGCCAAAAGCTTGTCATCCCAGCGCATCTGATCGCGCAACGCACCAAAGAACGAACGATTCTCCTGTGTCGCCGATAGGAGTTGTTTAGCGATTTCTTGGGTTTTTGCTTCGTAGGTGCTTTTTTGTACTTGTAATACCACTGATAACACACTCCTTATTCAAGGCAAGGCTTTATTGTATACAGCCTGTGTCTTCTATTGTGGCTTTTTGATTGTGCTACCACCACATCCAGAGTGCAGGGATTTCAAGGACGCACAGACGCGGGGAGTCGGAGACGCAAAGACGCGTCCTTGAAATTTAATTCAGCCCAGGTACTTACCTCACGGGAATTTTGAGAATTAAGCAGAATAAACCAGAAAACGTCTTGACTCTACTAGTGCGACAACTCAGGAACAGACTTGTCTACGTTCTGCAAACAGAGCAAGCTTCTATATCTTCAGCAACTTCTTTCATTTCGTTTGGCTTACTATTGTTCATCTCTATTTAAAAATTTTCATCTTCGATAATTACACTTTTTTCATTTGCCTGATTCAAAGTTTCCCACACTAAAAGCCATTTTTTCTCCAACTGTGTTGCCTGGTTAATTCTGACACTACTCAAGTTAGCACCATTGAGATTGGCTCTACTGAGGTCAGCACCTTCCAAATTAGCACCCTCCAAATTAGCATTTTCTAAGTTGGCGTCGCTGAGGTTAGCGTTTTTGAAATTGGCACTACAAAGATTAGCACCACACAAGTTAGTACCGTTAAGGTTCGCTTCCTGAAGTTTGGCATTACTTAGGTTGGCATCTTGAAGCAAAGCACCACAAAGGTTTGCCTTTTTAAGTTTTGTACTGTTCATGTAAGCACTGCTGAGATTCGCACCCAAAAGTTTAGCGCTGCTAAGATTTGCACTCCATAAATGGACACTACTGAGGTTTGCACTGCTGAGGTTTGCATCACTCAACTGAGCATTGCTAAGGTTTGCATCCGTCAATTCAGCACTGCTAAGGTTTGCATTACTGAGGTTTGCATTACTGAGATTTGTATCTTTTAAGTTAGCATTGCTGAGATTTGCATTTATAAGATTAGTACTACTGAGGTTTGCATTCTTCAAGTTAGCATCGCTGAGGTTGGTTTCTACTAACTGAGCACCACTGAGGTTAGTATTCCCTAAATTGGCTCCACTAAGATTGGCATGACTGAGGTTACTACCACTAAGGTAGGCACAGTTAAAGTCAACATTTGCAAGTTGAGCATTCTTGAGGTTACCAAAGATGAGGTTTACATTGTGAATATCTTGAGCTTTAGATTTCAAATGAATAATTTTTTCAAGTCCATCAGGTTCTTTTTTTGCGTCACTTGAATCTGTATGATTGAGAGCTTGAGAAATTATCAAGATTTCTTCCGACTCCTTCTTGAACCACTGCAGTTCGCTCCAAGCAAAAAATAAACTAGATAAGCATAAGTAAATACCAACTACTAACGTTGGTGGTTTACCTTTTGTAAGCAGGAGCATGACTGTAAAACCTAAGCCAACCCAAGTTATTTGCTTAACTAACGAAATCAGTTCAGTCTTGGCTTTTCCATGTATACTCAATTTTTCACAGTTGGCTAAAACCATGCCCAATACCCCTCTTACTTTTGTTGAAATGACTTAAATTTGCTCAAAAATGACTAGTGATTTAACCTACAAGGTTGAATTTTGTAAGTAGGTCAATGTAAATAATTAAAGGTATGTAGTAAGCGCTTTAGCGTTCGCCGCTCTTGCGTGCCGCAGGCAAGACAGCGCTTACTACGAACTAGTTTTTAAGCTTTACTTTTCTTTACATATTTTGATTTTTTCTCGCTTACTTACAGCTTTCATAAAACGCTTGTCGCTCCATCCCCATAGCTGCAAGCGTGCGGGTTTTGCAACGAAGATATTGGTCAATTACCCCCACTAACTGACAAGCGGTATGATGGGGGATCTGGATGGCTGATTGCTGATGTATTCACTATCTGTGCTAAGTCCCTTAAACGCGCTTTGCGTTCTATCATTTGTGGAGTGCTATCAAGTCCTACAGCTGTCAAAATAGCTTCCCAACGGTATACCCAGTCATGCTTGAGAAGTGAGTTAACAGTATTATTTTTCCGTATTCTCTCTTGGCGCTCAGGCTCTGTATTTAAATCTGCTATTATATCAGCTATATTCGAGCAATCGAATGGGATTTCAATCACAGCATCTGACCAGTCAAAATTTTTAGTAAAATCCTCACATTTTGGAGGAACACCTAACATGATTGTTCCACCCGCTGCTCCTTCAAAGAATCGTGGTCCAACCTCCTCTTGAGGGTTGTTTTTACCAGTTAAATCAAACTTTGCTTTATTGACTATCATATAGCGGGTTCTTTTTACAAAATTTGTATATAGATTTCGATGGTAGCGATAATCCAGCATGTATAAATCTTTGATTGTATCGTAAATATAAAAAAGTTTTTCCCGTTCTACAAGTTCTTGTAAAGCATCGTGGGTGACTTTTGAACGCCGTCCAATATTTAAAACATCAATACAGCGGTAAAGGTTCTCTGGGTAAGCGCAGAATTTTATAGCGTCAACGCCATAAGGAATTGAGTAACAAGGGCGCTGGATAATATCGGCAACTTGATCAAGACTAGAACTAAAGTTCATGAAAATATAATCAAAGTCTTTGAGAAGCTGTAGTTGAACTAGCCAATTATCAACATCTTTTGCCCAAATTTTATCTAGCCAACAAACAGCGTAGCGGCATTTTTCTTGCCAACCTTGTATAGAATTTAAAATGAGAATGTCTTGAATTGACTGGCAAAAAATAAAGAATAAATCGTATTCTTTATCGAGTTTAAATTTATAGTTAACTAACGATTTTACCAGTTTGCCATTTTTGAAAAGCTTGGCCGCTGAATTAGCTAACGTATTCGTTACCTTAAAAAGAGTAGGATTGAAGTGTGGTGTAACTAAATCAACCGTATCACAATTACAGATGACATCCTCAAATTCATAGGAGCCAGAACGAGAAACATGAAATTTTAGATTCCGCATTGACACGAGTAATACCCGTGATGCTTCACCAAGAGAGGAAGCGATGTTTTCTGACATAATGACATCCTAAAATTAAATAATTATCAAAGCTTGACATAAAACCACTTCTAGACTAAGTACAAAGGTTTTCTCTAGTCTGACAGAGCAAATTGGGATGATTGATACTCCCAAATCTAGAAGTGAGTTTTGTCACCAAAGCTTGAGTATACTTATGATGATTAAATTGATTAACTACTAGTTCATAACCTTGCTGAGCCTGTTGAAAAGCTTTTTGAGGGTCATTTAAGAGGTTGGCGATCGCCTGCTTTAATCCGACAATATCACCAGGATTTACACCAGTAACAATACCTGCATCAATCAGATTGGCAATAATTCCCGAGGAACGGGTGATGATCACAGGTCGCCGACAAGCCATTGCTTCAAACAAAGTGTTAAGGCTGGCTGGCAAATTATTTTCAACAGCGCTAATAACAACTATGTCGGAATCGCGGTAAAATTGCACCAACTGACACCAGTCGTAAAAACAACACGACATATGACTTGGCATATGACTTGGCATATGACTTGGCAACGCCTGTTTTAATGCCTTTGCGTCCGGTGAAAAAGCACAAATCTTGACATCAACATTTAAATCTTGAGTCGCATCAGCCAGAGTTTGATAATCCCGTTTTTGTAAATCTCGACTTCCAATTATTGGACGCAGCTTTTTGGGTGAAGCTGGTCCTGGTGTAAAGAAGGATATGTCTGTAGGTGGTGCCTCAACAACTTGACAAACACGCTTATATGGTAAGCACAGAGAGTTACGCAGGAAATCAGCTTGAACCGGGGAAATAGTCAGGAACAAATCAACCCACTCTTGCACATTCAATAGTTTGAGTGCCAGACGCCCCTGTAGTTGAGTGATGTTGTGGACAAAGACAACAATCTTGGGTGGCGCAACTTTAGCACCACAAAGCCTGGCAATTGGAAAGCCGACGTCTTCGCCTGCGCAAAATATGACATCATCGCTGTGAAGTTGCTTAGACAAAGACCGTGCCAGTGCCCAGTGTTGAGGTTTGCCTATAATCTTGGAACGGATAATATCTAAACCAGACAATGAGTCTGCAATTGGTAGATGAACTTTCGCTTTCAAAAGCTTACTGATGTCCCACATCGCATCCATCGGACATTTGCCTGCTTGAGCATTTTGAGCGATCAGTTCTAGATTGGATGCATAGCTTAGAGCTATATGGTACCTCAAAATGTTGCTCCTTTTCAGCTTTTGTTATTTGCAATATAGGTAATATTTCTGTGGTTTATATTTGTCTCGGTATGAGCAACTATCCCAAGCAAGTCTGAATTCACATGCTAAGGTAATGCCTGCTGGACCACCACCAACAATACAAACTTCAGTTTCAATAGTTTCACTCTTTAGGTAAAGTACCTGCATCAATCAACATCAGATCATTTCCCACACATCACAATTTTTATGAAATTCATTTAGAAAGAGTTGCTATTAGCTTTTTCGCGCGTCAATTTGACAGTTTGACGAAACACAATTATTAGGAATCAATGCACCGACACTAGAATAAAAGTGTTACAGAAGCCTGTCAAAGGGAAACGGAACGGCTGTGGAAAACTAGATTGTCCATTCGCAGCCTTTCCGCCAACTATGTTGTTGCTATTTGTAAATTTAGACTTTTCTCCGACTTAAGATGTGTAAATCCTGTGGCGAACCTGTGACATATTCGCTAAGATTTGTTAATGCAAGCTACACAGTTTGTTAAGAGTATGTAAATTTTGTGGTGCAGGTGTGACATATTCGCGCTGCTGCCAGTAAGCTCTTGCTTCCAACTTCGTTTGTCGTTGATGTAGCCGGATAAAGTAGTTTATGATTGCTCGTTAGCAGAAAAAATCTTTATCAAGCTAATGGAGATTTTGATTGTTGAGGATGAAATTGAGATTGCTCAGTTAATTCAACTGTATTTGGAAAGGGAAGGATTTTCTTGTCGCCACTGTCGAGATGGATTGTGTGCAATTTCTGTATTTCAAGAGCATCCGCCTGACTTGATTATCCTAGATTTGAAGATTCCCGGTTTGGACGGACTGGAAGTTTGTGCCCGCATTCGACAGCAACCAAGCTTTAAAGACCCTTACATCTTGATGTTGACGGCGAAGGGTGAGGAAAATGACCGGATTGTCGGTTTATCTACCGGGGCAGATGACTACATGGTCAAGCCCTTCAGCCCAAAAGAATTGGTAGCCCGTGTGCGATCGCTCCTACGACGCACGCTACGTCATGGTAAGCAAAGCCAAATTTATCGCAGCCAACACTTTGTGATTAATATCGAGCGGCACTCAGCGAATAAAATTGTGAGTACCAATCAATCGGCTTCTTTGGATCTCACAACTTTGGAGTTTGAACTGCTAGCAACATTCGTGAGTTCCTCTGGTCGAGTTTGGAATCGCACTGAACTGATTAACAAACTGTGGGGTACTGACTTTTATGGTGATGAGCGGGTTGTTGACACCCACGTTGCACGGTTACGCAAGAAGATTGAACCCGACCCAGCTAATCCAACCTTTATTAAAACTGTAATTGGATCGGGTTATAAATTTGAAGACTAGTTATGTAGGACGAAGTGTGAGTAAACTTAGCCTGCGATTGCCGAAGGCACTGCGCTTCGCGCAATCGCGACTCCTCTTGTGCCACATTGCTGTAATGTTGCTTGGTTTAAGTACTTTACTCACACTGGGCTGGTTCTTCTCGCAGCACCTGTTTGGGTTACACTTAACGCTTTTAGAAGCACAAGGATTTTACCTGGGTGCAATTCGTAATCAGTTGATTGAGGAGTTTAAGACAGCCTGGAACCAAGGAGCTTTGTGGTCATTACTGATCAGCGCAACTTTAGTAGGTGCTTTAAGTTACCTAGTTGCCAAGGAAATTATACAACCTCTGATTCAGATGGAGAAAATTACTGAGCAATTTGCTCAGGGGAATTTGACAGCCCGTATACCTGAGAGTGAAATTCCAGAGTTGAACCGCCTTGCCATAAACTTTAACCGAATGGCATCAAACCTTGAAGGGGTAGAACAGCGCCGTCAAGAACTCATGGGAGATCTCACCCATGAACTACGTACACCATTGACAATCTTAGAAGGTTATCTAGAGGGTTTAGCAGATGGCGCGATTGAACCAAAAGCAGAACTGTTTCAGCGATTAGCCACAGAAACAGCCCGCTTGGGTCGGTTAGTGAATGATACACAAGAACTTTCTAAGGCAGAAGCGGGATACTTACCCATCAAAATTCAACCCATCGATTTATATCCACTTCTGCTTTCTTTAATGAAACGGTTCTCGGATCAACTTTTAGAAGAAGGTCCCGTGTTGCTTTTGGAGTGTCCACCCAATCCTCCTTTAGTATCTGCTGATCCTGAGCGAGTTGAGCAGATTCTAGTCAACTTACTTGGCAATGCAGTACGCTACACTGCGACGGGTTCTATCAAAGTGCGAGTTTGGAGCGAACCTCCAAAGTTATGGATTGCAGTGATTGATACAGGTCATGGTATGAAGCCAGAGGATCTACCGTTTGTGTTTAATCGGTTTTGGCGTTCAGAACGTTCTCGCGATCGCCATCCTGGTGGTTCTGGGATGGGTCTAGCTATTTCCCATCGTCTAGTTATATTGCAGGGAGGTGAAATTTTAGTAGAAAGTGAACTAAATAAGGGAAGTACGTTTCGATTTTCACTGCCGTTGGCGTAAGAAATAAACTACTCTTGGCGGATTGCTTTAAGAACTTGTAGCAATTCACTTGACGATTCCGGGCGAGTGATATCTAGTTTTGGCAATAATTGATATATTGAGGGATTTCCTTGCTGAAGATAAACAAACTGATAATCCATCCCGTTTGTCGTCAGTCCCCAAACTGAGGTTTGCTGCTCTAAACTTGTATATGCATAAGTGAGTAATTGCGGCAACCCTTCGGAGGCATTCAAACTACTATTTTTAGATTCAATCACTAGTATCCAAAACGGTGTAGTTACTGTTCTTCCTTGCGTTTTGTTAACAGCTAAAATATCCATCCGTCCTTTAATGATTGTGTCTTCATCTTCGACGGAGATATCAGCAATATTTTCTTCCAAAGTTATCTTAATGCTAGACTGATAAAACCCTGCTACCTTCATTAACGGCGCAAGGATGAGAAATTTTATTTGCCCTTCGGAGATTTTTCCTTCTGAGTAATATTCGCGAAAAACATTGCGAATGTCCTCTAATTCTTGCTGCTCATATTCTGTAATATTATTTAATAATAACAAGGATGTAAATGAGTTATTCAAATGCTCTTCAAATTTTAAAAGCCGTTGAACATCTTTCAACCTTAGATTGGTTGCATTTAGATTTGTTTGCATTAGTTATTCTCCTATAACTAAGTATTATAAATAAAATTGTAATCAGCAAAAGTATTATTAATCAAAACTTACATACATAAGGCAAATAGCAGGCTGGAGTCAAACAGGTAACTTAAGACATCAAATGTTTGATGATTAAAAAAACCTATCAAAAGTTAGAGTTTAAAAACTTTTAAGTTGCAGCTTTAGATTGAATGTAGTTTAACTGAAAATCTATAAGCTTAAAAATTATACAGAAATGCTGGAAAGCAAATTTCAGAAAAAAGCAAATTTTGCAACCCATTACGGCATTAAGCCGAACCGTGTGGAGAGTCAATAAAGGCTGAAAAGCTTTTGCTTAATGTATGTTTCAGCATTTTTGGGGAAATTGACGCATCTTACAATTGACGCTAAGGGGGCGAGCGCTTTTAACGGAGCATGACAACGCTGCTAAACAATCGCTATCAAGTTATCGAGGTGCTGGGCGGTGGTGGCTTTAGCGAAACCTTTTTGGCAGAAGATACCTACGTACCTTCTCGCCGTCGCTGTGTTATTAAGCAACTGAAACCAATCACCCATGATGCTCAAATTTACGGAAAGATTCAACGGCGGTTTGAACGCGAAGCAGCAACCTTAGAGTATCTGGGCGAAGGTAGTGACCAAATTCCTAAACTGTTTGCCTACTTTACTGAAAACGGGCAATTTTACCTGATTCAGGAATGGATTGAAGGATCAACCCTGTCAAATGTTGTCAAAGCGAAAGGGCCAGTCAGGGAAACTGTAGTCAGGGAAATTTTATTGAGTCTGCTGTCAGTATTGGATTATATTCACAGCAAAGGTATTATTCACCGGGACATCAAGCCTGATAACATCATTCTCCGCTCCTCCAATAGTAAGCCCGTGTTGATTGATTTCGGTGCAGTCAAGGCAATGATTCATTCAGTAGTGTCTCCAGGAAACCTTACTCAATCACTTGTAGTGGGTACACCAGGGTATATGCCTAGCGAGCAAGCTATTGGACGCCCAGTTTACGCGACTGATATTTACAGCCTAGGCTTGACAGCAATTTATTTGTTGACTGGTAAACGTCCGCAGGAGTTCCGAACCAACCCTGAAACAGGGGAAATAGTTTGGCAAGATTATGCTTCTGGGGTATCTGCAAGTTTGGCGAAGGTGCTGAATCGAGCAATTAAGCCGCAAGCAAGCGATCGCTACACCACTGCTAGTAAAATGTTACGTGCTTTGCAGTCTGCTATTGCTCGACCATTGTGGTTACAAAAAGCGCTACAAAGAAGGTTGCTCCCCCAACGCACTGCTTTACAGCAGTTCCATAACAATGGCTACAACGGAAACAAACCCCCGCAAACTGCTGATTCCCCTACACCAACCGTTGCAAAACCTACAGTAGCCCAATCTCCTACTAATGCATCACTCCAGCAAACCCAGGTATTGTCTTCTTCACAAAATACTCTACTGACACTTGTGTATTCCACTAGGAAAAACTGGCAAAAGCCGACTTGGATCGTCAGCAGTCTGGTTGTGGGTGGATTGATGAGTGTGCTGGCGATCGCCTTTATAACCCGCAAGCCCGCATCTGAAGTCCCGATTGCGACATCGCCAGCATCCGCACCTGCGTCAGATCACACCACAAATCCAACACTTTCACCACAATCCCCGGCTTCCACTTCAAAAAAACGCAATACACCTGTAGCTTCGCAACCTACCTCACCTGCTCCCGTAGTTCCTGTCACATCGGTACCACCAGAAAAAGACAATCAAAATTCTCCGGTTTTCACACCCAAAACACGTACAGCACCACGTAAAAACTCACTCGGTACTAGTAGTAACATAGCTCGCGTTCCAGGATTTCCTACGGGTACATCAAGAAGCAGTGTAGAAGAAGTTTTTGGTAAACCAGTTCGAGATTCAAGAGGTTTTTGGCGCAATACTCGTGCTGTCACCTATGTATTAGTGCCAAATCAAATTGAGCTTGGTTATTTATTCGATGCTGATTCTGGAGTCATTCGCCAAACCGAAGTCGCTTTTGCTCAATCTGTAGACTTTCAAGTTATGCTGACAACTTTAGAAGGAATGTTAGGCAATAAAGCAACACAAGAAATTAACCAGGGACTGCAACAGGTACAACAGCGTCAGTTAAATAGTTTTCGTTTTAGTATAGGTTCGTTGAAGGGTCAGATTGTGCGTCAGGACTGTGATTTAATTTATATCAGTGTATGGGATGCAAATTTACATGATTTTGTGAGTCCTTCTGATGCTAGAAAGTGTTGAGCCTTTGGCTAATAACTATTATCCCATCTTCGCAAAATGCTCTCGTAGCAAGTCGTGGATGAAGCGATAGCGCCCACCAATTTGCAGGATAAATCCGCCTTCAACTGCATAGCCAAGAAAATGTTTATAGCTGCGAGGACTAGAGCCACTTTGCCAAAGAATGAAGCGCAGAATGCAATGTTGGATGGCAGGAATACCGCCAAAACTAAAGCCGAAAATTAATCCTAAACCAAGTCCAAAAGTTATTGCAGTGACTGGCTCTACTGTTCTTTCCACTGCCAGCAAATGATATCGCACATAATAAATTAATACTCCAAAAGGATTGGTAATCAGAGTAAGAATTAGTCCATATTTTAGTGACTTCCAAATACCTTGATTGGGAATTATTCTATTTTTAATGTCAGTTTGTAGCCCAACAATCAGCCCAACAATCAGCCCAACAATCAGCCCTAAAATCAGTCCAACAATCAGCCCAACAATTAGCCCTAAAATCAGCCCAACAATCAGCCCAACAATCAGCCCAACAATCAGCCCAACAATTAGCCCTAAAATCAGCCCATAAATCAGCCAATTTATTATTTTTTTCCAATTATCTCTTATTTGTTGCCAGGATAAATTGAACGATTCAGTAAGTTCTATTTTCTTGGATAGCCCTACAATCAGCCCTAAAATTAGCCCAACAATTAGCCCATAAATCAGCCCATAAATCAGCCCTAAAATCAGCCCAACAATTAGCCCTAAAATCAGCCCTACTGCAACTCTATACAACCATTTTTGATAAGATTTTTCTAACCAAGTAGGCTGCATCTTTTCAATCAAAAATTCTGTCTGCTTTTTGTCTTTTAGCTTTTTTGCTAACCAAGCCAGCCAACGCTTAGTCTCTTCTGGTGTTGGCTCTTTTCCTCGTTCGTACCACTTGCTTTCCTTGGGTTCTTCTAGCTTATGCTTAATATAAGCATCAAACAAATCGTCAAGATAAGCCTGACGACGGGCTTCAGGCGAACTAAAATTCTGCAATTTGCTAGCAGGAGCTTGTTGATATGCCTGCACCATAATCTTTAAAATCAGCGGCGTCTCTGCCAATTTTAATAAATCATTATCTTTGTTGATACCATTCCATAAATCTAAGCGATTGGCACGAGCAAAGTATGCTTGAATTTGAGTTTGATTAAGCGCTTGCACACCCACCGCATTTAGCCGTAACACGGTATTGCCTTCGTCATATTCTTGAGAGCGACAGCAAACAACTAAATGGAAAGGTTGAGTGTCTTGGTTAATATAATCATTGATGGCGTGAATACAATTTATTTGATTTTCTTTGAGTTCATCTAAACCATCCAGTAAAGGTAAGAGTTGATTGGTCTTGAGCCACTCTTTAGCAATATCTTCTGGAATGTTGTACTGAAATTTGAGTTGCTCTATCAGCCAATTAGGAATTTGTTGATTATTTTTCCAGTTAGTTAATTCAAATATAACTGGGATAGGTTTATTATCCTCCGCTTCAGCGTTGGCGATTAAATCCTGCGCTAATTGCAGCAGTAACGTAGTTTTCCCTGAACCTGGAGAACCCAAAATCAGTAATTTCCCTTCTTGATGAAAAACATCAATAATCTTTGTTTGTGGAGGTAGAGGGGTATTTTGTCCACTTCTTCTCCAAAATAGAATCGGTTTCCATAATTCAGCAGTAGCTGCCAGAAAATTGGCTTCCTGCTTATTTGTATTTTCTGGCTGCGGAACCAGTGACTGTTTCCCCCATTCATCCATATCCAGACGAATCAGCACTTGATTGTGCAATGATTTTTCTAGGCGTTCATCAACATCGCCTTTCACAACCCTCAACAACTTGCGCCGCCAATCTTGCAGCATTTGAGGAGAAATTGTTTTGCCTGGTGTTGTTCCACTGCTGAGATTATTCTGGAGTTTAACAGCCCACCAAGTAAGATAAGCAAACAGCACAGACAATATCAATGCCAGCAGCCAGATGACATGATTCGGAATAACATCTTTCCATTTGTATATGTCAGATAATTGATTGAGAATAAAACTCAGACAATTATTGACTATCACAGTCAGTAGACCGATAACAAATAGCCATATCAGACGGGGGTCAAATGCTTGCATATTGACAATTGGTAGCCTTGCTATAAACTATACTGTGCCAAAAAATTTCCTGCTAAACTCCCCTCCTCCTCTGCGCCCTCTGCGTCCTCTGCGGTTTAATAATCCAGACCCCCTCACCTTTTGAAAGCTTTATTGATACACTTGAACTTCATTAGCCCAGTTAACCAGCGCCTATGGTCTATGTAAAGCGCGTGGAACTCACCAACTTTAAATCCTTCGGCGGTACGACTTCTGTCCCCCTGCTGTCCGGGTTTACTGTCATTTCTGGTCCCAACGGTTCCGGTAAATCAAACATCCTTGACTCGCTGCTGTTTTGCCTGGGGCTTGCGAGTTCTAAGGGCATGCGTGCCGATCGCCTACCCGATTTAGTCAACACCACCCAAACCAGCAAATCTCGTTCCGCCGTCGAAGCCAGCGTCACGGTGACGTTTGATTTGTCAGATCATCAACCAGAGGATGAACTGGAAACCTTGCCTGTTGTATCCGTTGTTGAAGATGAGGAAGTTGGGGAAGTAGAGGAAGCGCCAAAGGAAGAAAGCGAGGATGAAAAAAATCGTCAAGAAAAAATCCGCGCGACACCAGGTAGCGAGTGGAGTGTCACCAGAAGGTTGCGAGTCACTCCACAAGGAACCTATACATCGAATTACTACATTAACGGTATCTCCTGCACTCTGACAGAATTACACCAAGAACTAGAAGAGCTACGTATTTATCCTGAAGGGTACAATGTCGTACTACAGGGTGATGTCACCAGCATTATCTCGATGAATGTGCGAGAAAGACGGGAAATTATTGATGAATTGGCAGGGGTGGCAGCATTTGACCGTAAAATTAACCAAGCAAAAGAAACTTTAGATGAAGTTAAGGATAAGGAAGACAGCTGTCGGATTGTAGAGACAGAGTTAATTGCACAGCGCGATCGCCTGTCTCAAGATCGCGCCAAAGCGGAAAAATACCAAAGACTCCGCACGGAATTTCAAGAAAAACAATCTTGGGAAGCGGTTTTATCATGGCGTTCCCTACAAGCACAACAAGAAAAGTTAGTTGCAAGCATTCAAGCAGGCGATCGCACCTCGGCTGAAATCACAAATCAACTCACAACCCTTAACACACAAATCGCCCAAAAAACCGTTGAACTAGAGCAACTCAACGCCCATGTGAAAGCATTGGGAGAAGAAGAACTTTTGGCGGTACAATCTACCCTTGCGACTCAAGAAGCCGAACGCAAACAACTTCAGCGTCAACAAAAGGAACTAGAAACAGCTTCCCAAGAAACCGCTAAGCGCCTGCAACAAACTCAAGAGGAAATTAAACAGCATCAGCAAACTATAGAACAACTCGCACAACAACAAATTGTAGAGACGCGCCATGGCGCGTCTCTACAAACAGAACGAGATGAAGCACGACAAGCATTAGACATCTCGCGTGAAGCCGCAGCCCAAATTGCTTCTGCTTCGGAAGCGTGGGTACAGCAACAAACAGCCCTGAACCGCCAAATTGAAGCTGTGCTGCAAACGGTTGAACCTCAGCGCACAGAGCAAGCACAACTGAGAGAACGTAATAACCAACTCCAGCAGCAAATTCAGGAGCAAACCGAACTAGTTCAAACAATAGAACCGGAAATTGCTGAAAAACAATCTCAAATTGCTAATGTAGAACTTTCGGATACAACGTCTCTACAACAAGTCGAATCTTTAGCCGAAACAGTATCCGCCACAGAACAAGAACTGCAAATCCAGCAAGAAACCCAAAAGCGGCTGTTGCAAGAGCAACGAGAGAAACAACGCCAATTGGATAAACTAGAGGCGCAACAAGCAGCCCAGCAGGAAGTTCAAGGAACCCAAGCAAGCAAAGTCATCTTACAATCAGGTATGCCTGGTGTCTGTGGGTTGGTTGTGCAGTTGGGACGCGTGGAACCCCGTCATCAATTAGCTTTGGAAATAGCCGCAGGGGCGCGTCTGGGGCATATAGTTGTGGAAGATGACAGCATCGCAGCCGCAGGAATTGAACTACTCAAACAAAAACGTGCAGGTAGAGCGACTTTCTTACCGCTGAATAAAATTCATGCTTCCAAATTTACCCAAGATTTTACGTTGCGTTATGCCAACGGCTTTGTCAACTATGCTGTGAACTTGATTGAGTGCGATCGCCGCTATAAGGATGTGTTTACCTACGTGTTTGGTAACACAGTCGTCTTTGAAACCATAAATCAAGCGCGTCAGCATTTGGGACTGTATCGCATCGTCACCTTAGACGGGGAATTGTTGGAAACCAGTGGTGCGATGACTGGTGGTAGCACAAACCAACGTTCGTCGTTGCGGTTTGCGGGGGTGGAAGCTGCGGAATCTGAGGAAGTTTCTTCTTTGAAAAGTCGCTTGGCGGATATTGAGAGGATTTTAGAACGTTGTAGCGAGGCAATAAGTACTTTATCTACCAGGACAAAACGACTCACGCAAGAACTGACAGAAGCACGACAGGCGCGGCGAGAACAACAACTGCAATTGGAACAGTTGCACAAAGAAATTAAGAGTTTGACGGCGCAATTGGAAACAACGCGATCGCAGCTTTCCCAAAATCGTGAAAGACTAGCCACCGTCCAAGTCCGCCTAGAAGTTTTGGATCGGGAATTACCAGGTCAAGAGCAGCAATTACAACAATTGCGACACGCTTTAACGGAGTTAGAACAATCGCAAACTCCCCAAGAATGGCAACAAATCCAGGCAACAATAAAAATTCAAGAGCAACAATTGCAACAACGCGATTCAGCGTTAAGGGAAGGAGAGCAAAGATTAAAAAATTTGGAAAATCAGCAGCAGCGGTTGCAAGAAAAAATTCAAGAAGGTGAACAGCGTATCGAAGCATACCACGAGGAGCAGAGAAATCAGCAAAGTCAACTCACAGCACTGAGTACTCAGCACTCAACACTCAGCAGTCAAATTGCTGAGACTCGCGCTGCTTTGAGTCAAATGGAACAAAATCTGGGGGAAGAGAAACAACAACGCGACGCCACAGAACAGGAATTGCGATCGCACACAATGCGTCAACAACACTTGGAATGGGAACTGCAAAAACTGCAAGAAACCCAACAAACAAGAGCGGAGGAACTCACTGCATTGCAAACTCAAATGCAAACTACGGCAGCAGAATTACCCAATCCTTTGCCAGAAGTGCCAGATAAAGTCAATTTAGAAGAATTGCAAAAAGAATTGCGCTCTCTTGCCAAACGCCTGCAAGCAATGGAACCTGTGAATATGCTTGCCTTGGAACAATATGAACGCACACAAAAACGTCTTGAAGAACTTAGCCAAAAATTGCAGACTTTAGAAGCAGAACGAACGGAATTACTGTTAAGGATTGAAAATTTTACAACTTTGCGTCAACGCGCATTTAAAGAAGCCTTTGATGCCGTAAATGAAAACTTTCAATCAATTTTTGCCACCCTTTCCGAAGGCGACGGCTACTTGCAACTCGACAATCCAGAAGATCCGTTCAACAGCGGATTGAACTTGGTAGCACACCCCAAAGGCAAGCCTGTGCAGCGACTGGCTTCTATGTCAGGAGGAGAAAAATCTCTGACTGCTTTGAGCTTTATTTTTGCTTTGCAACGCTACCGTCCGTCGCCATTTTATGCATTTGATGAAGTAGATATGTTTTTAGATGGGGCAAACGTAGAACGATTAGCTAAAATGATTAAGCAACAGGCGCAACAAGCACAATTTATCGTTGTCAGTTTGCGTCGCCCGATGATAGAATCAGCCGAACGCACAATTGGCGTTACTCAAGCAAGGGGAGCTTATACCCAAGTTTTGGGTATTAAGTTACAATCCAACCATACTTCTGCTTGAGTTTTTGTTAATAATAGTGTATAGATAAACCGGATTCGAGATCAGGACTCGGTATAGAATGACCTCTGAACAAAGTATTAGACGTTCCGATATTTTAAACACCCAGGTAATCACTCGCGACAACGGCAAGCGATTAGGAATCGTGAGCCAAGTTTGGGTTGATGTAGATCAGCGAGAGGTTGTGGCTCTTGGCTTGCGAGACAGCCTGATCTCTATTTCTGGAGTGCCACGTTATATGTACCTCAACAGCATCAACCAAATCGGTGATGTCATCCTCGTGGATAACGAGGATGTGATTGACGATATTGAGGTTGAACTCTACAGCAACCTGATGAACTGGGAGGTTATTACAGAGACTGGTGAAGTTTTAGGCAGGGTGCGGGGCTTCAAGTTTAATGGCGAAACAGGCAAGCTTTACTCAATTGTCATCGCCTCTTTGGGAATAGCGCAAATTCCCGACCAATTCTTGAGTACCTACGAGTTTTCAGTAGATGAAATTGTCAGCACAGGTCCTAATAGATTGATTGTCTTTGAGGGGGCTGAAGAGCGAGTCACCCAATTGACTGTTGGTGTGCTAGAACGCTTGGGTATCGGCAGAGCACCGTGGGAGCGCGATGTCGAAGAAGAATACTCCACCTACACTCCTCGTACAGTCACACCAGACAAGCAACTGCCAAGTGGAGTGCCATTAGAGCAGCCTAAGCCGAAAATCATTCGTACACCCGAACCTGTAGCGCAGGAAGAATGGGATGAAGACTACTACGAAGAAGAACGTCCCCAGCGCCAGGTTATGAAGGCGCGACAGTATGAGCCGATTCAATACGAAGAGGAAGAAGAAGATAACTGGAGCGAGGCAACAGGTAAAGACAGGTATCAAGCACAACCAAAGTATGACTCAGGTTCTTACAATAACAAGTCATACGCTGATCAATACGACGATTTAGACGACGATTTAGACCGTGATGCTTGGGATGATGAGCCACCAAAGCCAGTGAATATTCCCAAGAAAGTCAAAGAAAGACAGCCAGAGTACGAAGAAGAAGGTGGTTATTAATTTAACTCCTCCCCTGCCCCTCTGCACTTACAGCAAGAGGGACGGGGGTGAGGGCAGTAAATGATACTTCATCCGTTAGCCCATCTGTGCTAGTTTTTCTCAAAAAGCAACAAAAAGCCCCCGAGAGAAGTCGGGGGCAAAATCCATAAAGTATTTTGGTCTTTTAGCTTTTGCCTATTGGATTTCAAAGCTAAAATTCGAGTTATGAAGCTTAGTAGCGGCTACGTCCGCTGTAATTTCCTCGGTTTCCGCCGCCATTACCGCGATTAAATGAACCTTTTTCTTCCCTGGGTCTTGCCTTATTGACTTTCAAGTCACGGCCCATCCACTCAGCACCATCAAGAGCTTCAATAGCTGCTGATTCTTCAGCATCTGTACCCATTTCCACAAAACCAAAACCACGTAGCCGACCTGTTTCGCGGTCAGTAGGTAACTGAACTCGCTTTACAGAACCATATTCTGCAAAAACAGCAGTCAGATCATCTTGTGTAACTTCGTAAGAGAGATTACCTACATAAAGTGACATATATTGTCTCCAAAATCATAACTGTGTGGAGATTTAGATTTCGGAGACAAGCTTGTCAAGACTAAAAGGAAAAAGCCTGTCAATACTAAAAACAAACACTATCACCGAATTTCTTCTCATTTGCCATGATAGCATAGCAACCCCCCTAGAAGACGGCGAGTGTGAAAAACTCTGAGAAAAACTCATGTTGGCAATTGGTCACTAGGTGTAGCGACGCCAAATTCCTTTGACTGATACCTAAGAGAAATATTTTTCATTGGTAGATGATATCAAGTGCGTCTAATGACTTATCATTTAGAACTCTCCGCAAAGTATAATGAAAACAACACGGTTGTTACTGTCGTCCTTAAACCGTGGGTTGTTGAAGAAGTGAACAAAATCAAAGCCCCATCCGAGTCGTATGGGGGATGGGTTAGGAAACAGATCGAAGCTTGGGCAGAAAAGCAAAGACTTGATGCGGAGTAATATTTAAGCAGTCAAACAGTCCATATCTATGTAGAAAAGTAGTTTTGCAGAGATATGCCAAGATATTAGCAAGCAGCACTCAACCCTTATTATAAATATTTAAAAAAACGTAATATGAAGAGTTCTGGCTGTGGCATGGTATCATATGACTCCTTCCACCACCCCATCTTTGCCGACTTCTCTGACTCGATCCACTGACCTAGAGAAAGATTGCTATCTTGTGGAATTTTGCGAAAATTAAGGCAATGGCAGCTGTTATGGAGGTTGAGATGACAGATGGCAGTTTAAGAATTGTCTCGCTAATTCCAAGTGGAACAGAAATTGTAGCAGCACTCGGGTTGACTGATGCAATTGTCGGGCGATCGCACGAATGTGATTATCCCCCAGAAATCAAAGACCGTCCTGTTTGCACTCAAGCCCGGATAAATAGCGCTGCTCCTAGTGGCGAAATTCATGACAAAGTCAATAATTTGTTGCAATCTGCCCTAAGCATTTATCAAATCAAAACAGATGTTTTAGAAAAGTTACAGCCCACTCACATCGTTACCCAAGACCAATGTGATGTTTGTGCTGTTAGCTTAAAAGATGTTGAACAAGCAGTTGGCACTCTCACCAATAGTTCACCTCAGATTATTTCCCTACAGCCAAATATTCTCAACGATGTTTGGGAGGATATTCGGCGAGTGGGTAACGTGTTTGGGGTAGACTCGCTACAGGTCATAGAAAACTTAGAAGCGCGGGTGAAAATAGTAGACCAAAAAACACAAGGTCTTTCTCAAACAGAGCATCTCCCCACCGTTGCTTGCATCGAGTGGACTGATCCTTTGATGGTTGCTGCTAATTGGATTCCTGAACTAGTGACCTTAGCAGGAGGACAGCCACTCCTAAGCATCACAGGTCAACCTTCTACTCCTTTAAAATGGGAAACACTCATTTCTAGCAATCCAGATGCGATCATTTTTATGCCCTGCGGGTTTGATTTAAATCGTACCCGTCAAGAAGCCCAGTTGTTCAGCCAACGTCCAGAATGGCAACAATTGCACGCCGTCCAAAGTGGCAGAGTTTACATTACAGATGGGAATTTCTACTTCAATCGTCCAGGACCACGACTCGTAGAATCCCTAGAAATTTTGGCGGAAATTCTGCATCCAGAAATCTTTCAATATGGATATAAAGAACAGGCTTGGCAACTGTTGTAAAACTAAACAAGAAAGAAGCCGAAAGACAAAAGAATTTTTTCTTTTTTCATGCTTAATTCTTTCGTCCTTATCCAGATGAAAGAATTAAGCATTTTTTCTAAATTCATTCTTTTTTCTTCTATCTTTTTTGGAGCCATTCTATCAGGGGTCTTAAGGTTCCTGGTAGAGCAGCCTCACTCACGGTGACTGTGTGTTTTCTCCCCTCGTCTTCTACCGTTAACCTGTACTGAAAACGGTCAGCCTGAGCCGTAGAAGCTGTGATTTTTTCGGGTAAATTGAAAAAATCTGAGGCTTGTACCAATTGGGGGAGTTGGTCGGCTTCATTTGCCGGAATGTCTGCTGTATCGACAGTTTTTCTGCTGCTTATCCCAGCAAAACCACCCGTGCGTTCAAATGATATCCGCATTTTCTTGCTCTCCGTCTTGCCATTTTTTGCAAGAAATAGTAAAAACTGGGAGGATAATATAATATCTCCCAGTTTAGCAAGAACCAACAACACTCAATGATGAATTATGAGACGTTAAAAGTTTCATAATTCATCCATCATTCATAATTTTAAAGAACTCCTACCTTTTGCCAAGCGTTCTGCACTGCTTTTTGTTCTTTACTTCCTTGACCGTACAGTTCTCCAGCCACTTGGATAGTTGTATTGGCAGCTTGTTTGAAATTGGCTTTAGAGCGCAGGCGATCGCGTAAAGTTATGTACCATATTTTTCCAGCTTTTTCCCAAGCAAAGCCGCCAATCTCTACCGCCGCTAGGTAAAAGGCTTGATTGGGGATACCTGAGTTGATATGGACACCACCGTTATCTTGAGTACCCTTGTAGATGTTTTTCATATGGGCTGGCTGCGGGTCTTTACCCAACGCTGGGTCATCGTATGCTGTTCCTGGCGCTTTCATTGAGCGAACACCCACGCCTTTGACCTTAGGTGTAAATAGACCTTCTCCAATGATCCAGTCTGCCTGATCCGCAGTTTGTTTTTTGACTCGCTGTTTAACTAGAGAGCCGAAAACATCAGAGAATGACTCATTAAGTGCCCCAGATTCTCCAAAATAGATGAGACCGGCTTCATACTGAGTAACCCCATGAGTTAACTCATGCCCAATCACATCTATTGACTTGGTAAAGCGTTGAAACAGATCTCCATCGCCATCACCATAAACCATCTGGTCGCCATTCCAAAAGGCGTTGTCATATTTCACACTGTGATGCACGGTAGAGTCTAAACGCAGTCCCTTGTCATCAATAGAATTGCGCTCAAAAACCTCTTTAAACAAGTCATAAGTTGCGCCAGCCCCATCATAGGCTTCGTTCACCGCCTCATCTTTGCTGGGGGGATCGCCTTCTCCACGCACAAGTACGCCAGGGAGTTCTTCACTATTTTTACCATCAAAAATGGTACGGCGCTTCTGACCAGGGGAAACCGCAAAATTGACGGCACCTATGATATTCCGCCGTCCGCGAAATTGTGCTGAGACATTTAATGTGCGAAACGCCCACTCACGCTGCTCTTCGTTACCATTCACTGCGACATGTTCGAGTATATGGGGTGGCAGAATACAACAGATAGGGCATCTGGAGTAAATTTGATGGTCACATTCAAACCCAACAGATTTTTTCTTTTTTCGAGCCATCTTAAAGATGTTCTCCTTTTTCAGATAAGTGATGAAAAACAGTCGCTCTTACTCTTCATAACAAAAAGCAGAGAATGACTGCAAACGACAAACACCCGGTATTTTCTACCTTCTATTTTCAGATTTGTCTGTTAAGACAAGCAGTACCCTGTAAGGGTACTTTCAGAGTACTCCTAGCACCTTGATGTCGCAAGTACAATCAGCAAACCGTTGCGTTAATGAGTCGCTTCTCCTTCATAGACCCAACGGCTTTACATCATAGTTCCTCTTGAGAGGTAATGGTGTGATTTATTAGTGTTTTGTTACTAGAAATTTGATTATGTATCTTAATAAATTTTAAAAAATGAAAAGTAGTACCGTGTTTATACAAGGGCTGGCTTCTACCTCTTCCTTTGTCTGACATAGGGTAGTAGCTCAAACGAGCACGTTTTAAACATTATAAGCTTGACTCAAGTTCTTGTTTGATTGCTCATTACTTACGAACAGATATGTTTCCCAAAATCAGGATAACTAGAATATGAAGATTTTTTATAACCTAACCTTCTCTTATCCACCTGCGAACAGTATCTACTGAAATACTTGTTATTTTACGAATCTGTTTTGGATCTTTATTCTTGTTACAGGCTAGATACCTTACCCAATTTCGGACGTGTATAGGATATGCTCGACGTGTTTCTGCCTTAAATAGTTGGATGTGTCCGCAGGACTCACAGCGAATTTTAAACTTGGTTTTACCACCAAAGCCACGTAGAGATTCTGATGCTCTACAAATAGGACATGAGTATGGTTGAATAAATATGCCGCGACGAATGACAGCGACCGTGCAGTCATCATCAGTCCTAGGTATGAGAGAATTTTGAATTGCCGATTGCATACCAAGATTGACTTCTTCAGCAGGCGCATCATCAAGCCAGCTTGCCATCTGCTCGACGACAGAAGAAACAATATTATTTTTCTTATCATATAGAGAGGCTTGCGCACCATCAGACATTAATACAAAAGACTTGACGAGTGAGGTGATTGGAAGAACATTCACTCGCATTCTGTGTAGAGCAGAAGAGGAGGTTACGAAAAAAGTCTCGTTTGCAAACTCACCATTATCTGGAGGAGATAGCACTCTTGGTGAGCCATCCTCCACCATAGCAATCACTCCATCTCCTAAATGAACTGTGACGACTTTCTCGTTAGTAACAAGCAAAGCCACGATTGTACATGCATAGTCTTTGGCTTTACCTCCATGAGTTTTTACTTGTTGATCAATTACTGCACGAGCAGTATTCACAATATCTTCTTCAGTAAGGGTTTTACTGATGAACTCGTTAGCTTTCTCACAGAGAAGTTGAGTTACTGCATTAGCCACAGCTTGAGCGCCCAAATGAGAAAGGCGGGCGCTACCTGCACCATCACATACACAAGCTGCAAGAGCATCTTTTGCCTGATTAATTTGAATTGCAGATGCATCTTGGCAGGGAACACCAGCCTTATTATGCTTGCTCCCTGCAACCGAAGCATGGGCAGCTTTCCAGTTTATGGCTTCAAATGCTGACTCCATAGCTTTTATCATTATCATAGTGGGTCATACCAGCTTTTTGCTGCTTCCATATCTTGTTGAAAATCCTCATCAAGTCTACTCATAGAGACTTGACAAACACTTGCACTCAACCATTGAAAAAACTTGTCAAATTCTAAGCCTTTAAGTTTTAAGGGGGCTATTTTGGGAGAAAAGCTAGCAAGAACTTGACTATCTACGCCGACTCCAACACTAATAGGAATGACGGTTAATTGTTTCTTTCTAACTTGCTCAGCAACATCCAAAGCAGCAGAAATATGCGTGTCGTCAGTCGGAGTACCGTCAGTAATTAAAACTAGCCAAGGCTGATAATAATCAACACCTGTGTCTTTATATTGCTGCTTGCGGTCTTCTAAAAGTTTTAAACAAGTTGCCATTGCCGTTCCGATGCTTGTTCCTCCAGTATTGCAACTTTGAAGACGAGGAGGAACTGCATCCAGAATGGAGCCAAAATCACGTACAACGCTGGCATTACTTGAGAAGGCAACAATTGCTACTTCTACAGCATATCTCGCCCGTGCATCATTCTGGATGGCATTGTAAAAAGTGGCAACTCCCTGATTGAGTTCATCAATAGGTATACCCGATGAGGTATAAATTCCCATTGAAGGGCTGATATCAAGACAAAGGCAAACTGCTACACGCGGAGTGGGATTATGAATCAAATCCTGGTCTAATATTTTGTATTTGCTCTGCATGGTTATTATTTCCTTGAGTTCTAGTTCTTCTTCTCAACCGAATTTTTCTTCTGCTTTCTTCTGCATGTGGACTGATTTGTTTATACGAATCAGGGAAAAGTTCGTTTAAAACGTAATTCTTATCAAGGTCATTTGCATACGCTTTGAGAAGAGATATCCAAATATCTACATTTCTTCGCTTTTGCCCTTGACAAGATTCATGGAATGTTTCATAGAAAGCTTCTTTCACCTTGTAAGTTAAATTACTCCAAATGTACTTCCACGGTCCCTCTGGAGCTGTTCTTTCAGCCCTTTCTCCTAATGGATAAGGAAATCGCATATTGCGAATATTTTCAATAATTGTTCCTCCTCCAAGTTGGGCGTAAGGCTGTTTTCCTGCATGGAGAATCATGAACAGCATGGTGGCGATCGCAAATGCTTCGTGTTCATAAGTACGAAATACTTTTGCAAAATCCACATTCTGTAGTTCTGGCGGTGTGGTGTAAGTAAATCCCACCGGACATGGATAGTTACCGATTTGATAACTATCAGTGTCTACAAAAAATATGTTATTTTCATCTTCAACGCGGATATTGTAAGGATTAATATCACCAATAATAATGTCATTATCGTGAAGGATTTTGATTTTCTTCAGTAAGTTAATACAAAGAGTTACCAAATTTCGTCTTTTCCAGTAAGGGAAGTGTTTTTCTAATTCAGGTCTAATAAATACACACGAACCTAAATCTGTTCCCAAGGCTTCGCGCATCAAATAGCCACGAAAGACTCCATCTTCATCGGTCAGTATATCTAGAGGCCAGCAAATACCTCTTCCATCACCTGACACATCAAGTCCCCTAGCTAACATGCACTGAAGTTTAGTATATAGTCCTTTTGTGAGTTTTTCAGGCTTATAAATTTTGGCAACTGTGCCGCTAATTGATGTGGCAAAAACCTTACCTTCACCACCAGAGCCAATCTCTCTTTCTAAAACACAATATCCTCGACTATGATTTAGTTGAGAACCTACAGATACTTCCACTCGCGCATTAAGTGGTGTTGGATCTGGATTTATATTGCATACCGCATCTATTTGTTTTCGCTTTATCTGTCTTTGAAGACGAGCCTTAACATCTTGAGCATCAACTTCTACAAGACTACCATTTTGAATTTCCCAAACTGCAATGGGCTTTATACCTTGAACAGAGTTACTTGTTTGTAGCTCTAGAATATCTACCATTAAGGAAACATCTTGGGTAATCAATGAGAGTGGAGCATTTACGCGATGGTGCATAAAGACTTGCTGAAACATATTGTCAACAAATTTATTTGGCTCTCCCCCTCGCAATTCAACAAGCTTACTACTGTGAAGCTTTAATAAAATTTCATATCCTTTTTCAGCTAATTTTCTTCTTTCTATATCTTGATTGGAGCCAAGCCGCTTTAACTCATCTATGACAACCTGAAGCACAAGCAGTTGGCTTCCAGACTCTATGAGAGCCTGTTTTACCTCTCCTAAAAACACCTTTTCTGCATCGGAATGCATGAGACTACTTGTATCAACTAAAAGTCGGGAAGTCTTTAGATGATTTCTCAAGGTTGTCATGCTACTAATCCTTGATTTAAGTTGGTTAAGCTTATAAATTGTGTTTTACGAACCATGCACCTATTGCTCATTCAGCAGGTTGGCTCTGGGGTGACTGCTTTTGAGTAGAAGCACACAACTACTATGCAAAAGCTTGAGCATATATCCGGATAAAGCAGTAAAAATACTGATTTTTATTGATTATATGCAGTCAAAATCTTTGCAAACGTGATTTGTTACAGTATATTATATGACATAAATCACTCCTATTGGTAAATGTATAACTGTAGATTCTACAGATATTTATAAAACGTGCATTAATTGCAACAAGAAACAGACAACCATAGCCATTCTCAGTGAGGTGAGGGCAATCTGAAGCAGCAGGAAAAAGGAGAAAGTAGAAAAAGCAGGGACAAAATAGGTAAACTTTCCGGAAAGTAATGTCCAGCCCTTGTATATCTAATAGTTTCGAGCACTCTCACTTTGAATATCAGCTAGAGCGTGATCGCTCTAACATTGACCAATTTAGGCGAAAATGTGTTTATTGCCACAAAGTGACACTAGTGGTATCAGTATAGTTTTACATCACTCAGTTACAATATTGTACTATAAATTGATAGGTACTTAAAGACTTATTTATACAAGTCCTTTCTAAACAACAGTAATATACTTATAATTTTAGCTACAATTATCTCTTGTTTTCCTTCTCAATTGTGAATTACTTATGGAAGAACAACTTTTAAAAGCCAAACAGCTTAGGCAGAAACTCAAGGAACTAATTGATATAGCGTCTAGGGTAGAACCTAATTTAGCAAGTAGGTTACGAGCAATTCAGCAACCAATAATAAAAATGAAAGCCGGAGATTTGGCAAGCAGAAAGTATTTAATCAAAGGTCTAGAAGAGATACTGGCAGATGCTGAGTTTTGGCTTTGTTATCGTCAGGCTTCTCCAGAAGATCAGCAAATTCTTGCAGGCTTGTTACAGCCTATCTATAGATATTGGTATTTGTATATGTTTCGTAATTGGTTTCATAAGCACGACAAAAAGTTTGAAAAATGGAAAGAATATTTTATTCGCGGAATGTGCCAACAAAATGATGCCAATGTAATTAGACAAATTAGTAGCAATATTATTAAAGGTCGGGAAGAAGGTAAAGACAGCAAGTATCAAGGTGCTGATGTTTTAAATAAAATGGTTGCTGATAAAGCAATGGCAACGGACTTAATGATAGTTGCGAGCAAAGCGAATCCTCTGTGCGTTCAACTTACTCAAAGTTCTGATAAACATACTCACAATAAGTTGCAATGTTGGCAAGAGACGCTTGTTTATTGGGAAATCAAACGAGGACTGTTTGCTAGTTATAATCCCCGCGTAGCGAGCTACATTAATTCGCTAGTAGCTAATATACTGTCGGGTACTGATGGTATCAAGACAGGAGAATATAAACAAGTATCTATAAAATAAAATTAAATTTTTATAAATTAATAAATATTTATTACTCTTTTTAAAAAAGTTATGAATAACGGAAGTACAAACTCAAGCAAAAATATTATAGAAAAAGCCATGCAAGCTCTCCAAGTGGCTCAAAGATTGCAGCGGGACAAACTATCTCTTGGTACTGACTATGTAAATGTTGAAGGTGGGGATGATAATTGGCTCCAAACCAGGGGTGAAGAAGAAGATTTATTGAACGAAACAAATAACGAACTCCCACAGATGGCAAGTCAGGAAAACGTCAGCTACACTCCCTTGACTCCACAACAGCAACAGGAAGCTATTGAAAGGGTAGCCAGTTGGGTGCAAAACCATCCGGATGCTATGGCGGTTCGGACTCAGTACCTCACTCTAGTTGACTCCCAAGGCACTTTAGAACAACAGCAAGAAGCTATTAGACAAACCGCCTCATGGCTAGCATCCCATTTAGAGACGGCAACGGTTCGGGAAAAATACCTGATATTAATAGGCAAAGTCGGGACAAGCCAACAGCAGCAGGAAGCACTTGCCCAAACTAATGACTGGCTGAAATCTCATCCACAGGATGTATACGTGCGCGAACAGTACCTGGTACTGGTTGGGAAAGTGGGGACGCGACAACAGCACCAGGAGGCGATCGCCGAAACCGCAATTTGGCTAGAATCCCATCCAGAGGATAGGTATGTACGCGAACAATACCTGGCACTGGTTGGGAAGGTGGGGACAAGAGAACAGCAGCAGTGGGCGGTTGCCCAAACCACTATATGGCTGCGATCGCATCCGCAGGATCAGTATGTACGCGAACAGTATCTCACACTGGTGCATAAACTAGCGTCAGCAACCACTTCTCAATCAGAACCTACAAGGCGCGTCAACCTGAGACAGTTGCAGCAGGTTCTTGGCTCTATTGGAGATGCTGTGGACACCTTGTTAGATACTACGCTAGAAGCAAGGTTGGCTTTCAGGTCAACCAGCGCTGACAGATGGCAAGATATACACAGCCAAGAAATTACGCTGGATGGTCAGACTGTGCTGCTGACCATCGAAAGCAGACCAGAAGAGGAAGAGAAAATCAGCATCCGGGTGCAATTGGAGCCTACCAGCGATGAAATTTATTTGCCAGAGGATCTGAAACTCATCTTAATCACTCTATCAGAAGTATACGAAGACCAAGCTGGCAGCGACAGAGAGTTAATTGAAGCGGTGATTCCGGAATTTGAACCTGGAGAAAGTTTCACTATCCAAGTTGCTTTAGGTGATGCCAGCTTCACTCAAGATTTTGAAGTTTGACTGAATTCAGGTTGACAGGAGGCAATAGTGGCAAAGAAAGTTGTTCTAGAACTGAGAAAAGCAGAATTTCAGCAGGATTTTGCTGTCACTCTTGAGATTGACAACGATAACGGTATCCGTTTAGCGCGTGTCATAGGGACATTACCTGAATCTCTAGAAGTCGCCAAACACCACGAAAATTGGCGGAGCGCTTATCGCGAGCTAGATATACGTCGTCGAGCTAAGCCTATCCAACAAGGAAGAACTAGTAGAAATCCTCAACAATGCGAGATTTCTGGTAAAGCATTGGAAAATAGCATGAAGGTTTGGTTCGACTACCCGCAGTTTGCCAAAATTAGAGAGACATTGTATGGAGATCTCAATAAATCTGATGAAATTCGCTTGCTGATTCAAACCGAAGATAGCAATTTGCGACGGTTGCCTTGGCATTTATTTTTTGATACTTTTCTATACTTGTACACTAAAGCTGAAGTTGCTTTGAGTACGCCAGAGTACTATCAGCCACCACTTCTATCAACAACTAAAAGAAATAAAGTCAGAATTTTAGCTGTTTTAGGCGATAGTGACGGAATTGATGTCAACAGAGACGAACAGTTACTAAAACAGTTGTTACCCGATGCAGAAACCGTACTTCTGGCAGAACCACAACCTAAAAAATTACATGATTGTCTGTGGGATGAACAGGGCTGGGACATTCTGTTTTTTGCTGGGCATAGTTCCAGTGACGACAATGCCGAAAGGGGTTATATCAATATCAACAAAACTGACCAATTACAAATTAGCCAGTTAAAGCGTGCCCTGAAAACAGCCTTGGAACGAGGTTTGCAGCTAGCTATTTTCAACTCCTGTGATGGGTTGGGCTTGGCTCGGAACTTGGCTGAATTACATATTCCCCAAATTATTGTCATGCGGGAGCCTGTGCCCGATAAAGTAGCCCAAGCATTTTTAAAGTACTTTCTCACAGAATTTTCAGGTGGCAAGTCTCTCTACCTAGCTGTGCGAAAAGCAAGGGAGAGACTGGAAGGCTTAGAATTTGAAGCTCCCAATGCCACTTGGTTGCCGGTGATTTACCAGTTGCCAACTCAAGTACCCCCAACTTGGCAACAGCTATGTCGTGCAACAAATACTCCCGGTATTCTTGAGCAGAGGAGTACGGTTGTCGGAAGGAGTTTAGAAAACAACCCTGCTCAAACACAGACAAACAATAAACAAAATTCGCCCGCTTCAAGCGAACCGGGGAACATGAGGACTCGCTCTTCCCAACTGGAACGTCCCCCAGTGGTTACATCCCCTGTAAGTCCTAGCACGCAGAAAAGTCCTCAAACACCAGCACCTGAGGTGTTACCCAAGGAAAAAAATATTGCCGATGTTATCAAAGCCTTGCCCAGAAGTCAGGAATATCCAGTTTATCAAGTTTTTGGGGTTATTTGCAGCTTCTGCCAGTATAATATCGCCACACCTGCTGAAATTCTGCCGCTCTGTTTACCAGAATATTCTAAAAAAGCGGTTCAGAAGGTCGTTGATGATGCTCTCAACAAAGAATTAAAGGACTTGGTTATTCAGGGTAGGTTTGAGCGGTTGGGGACGAGTGACAAACTGAATCCCCAAAAAGCAATGCAGGGTTATCCCCCCAACTCCTTAGAAAAATATTTGACAGCAGCAATTCAGGTTTTAGACGCAACTAAAGAAACCCACCAGCGCTGGGCATCTTATGGGTTGAGAAACTTGGCTATCAATGGTGAAGATAGTTTGGTTCGTAAAGTTTTGCAGGACTATCCAACCCAAATTCAAGCTCTCAAACCAAAGGATCAGTCTCCTGAGTGGTCTATTTGGATAAAGATATATGAAGCACTGCTGCAAAAGCAACCAGACGATACAATCATTCGCGGCAAATACCTGGGACTGATTAAGCAGTATGGGACAGCAGAACAGCAGCGTTCGGTGATCGCCGAAACTACCGTTTGGCTGCAAAAGCATCCAGAGGATAAGAGCGTTCGCACCAGATACCTAATTCTGATTGAGAAGTGTGGGACAGTCGAACAAAAGCGTTCGGCGATCGCCGAAACCACCACTTGGCTGCAAAAGCATCAGCAAGCATTTCAATCTGCTCTTCGTGAAGATGCCAAGCTGAGGACTGAGTTGATTGCTTTACTGCAAAAATTTATTAATATTACTCTAGATTATAACCCAAAAACCCTAGAACATCAAAACATTTTATTTAGTATGTTTGGCTCATTTAGGGAGTATTTAAACGATAAACACTGCGACCTATTAGCAGATTTTGTTATCCAAAAAACATTCAATTTACCTATATATTATTGGGTATTATTTATTAATGCTGCTAATGTATTTAGAGATTATAAAAATGACTTAGACAAAGCAGAACAAATTTATCTACAAGTCTTGAATGCAGCAAAATTGCGGCTTAAAAAGCAGGCATCAGATATCCAGCAAATTAATCAAACCATTCAATATGCCCATTTAAATTATGCCCGTCTCTTAATCATACGCCAGCCTTCCAAACCGAACGAAGCAATTAAGTATCTCGGGTATGTCCTAGCTGATAATCCCAACCACGCTCTTGCTCACTTGTATATGGCTGAGTGTTATCAAGAAAAAGGTAAGAAATTCAACAATGAAGCTATCTATAGCTTTCAACAGGCGATTGCATTGGACAAGCAGCAAGCAGGTCACTTTTGGTACGAGTTTGGCTGCTTTTGGCGAGATGCTCTGAAGAACCGAACAGAAGCCCGCAAGTGTTTTGAAAACTCTCTGAAGCAGAAGATAAATCTGAGAGCCTGTGTGGATCTTGCTGAATTAGAAGTACAAGACCGTAACTTTGCTCGTGCTGGGGCTTTGCTGAAACAAGGATGCGACTTAGAACGTATCACTCGCCTAGAAAGGGAACAGTGGCGTCAACTGCAACACCGTATTCAAACCCTAAAAAATGACATTTCAGGTAATTGCCGCTAAATATCATCAATAACTCTTAAATCTTAAATTTGTATCACTTAAAAAATGCTTTCTCACAAGCCTATTCTACTGGAGAATTTCTAATGAGTAACCTGTCCTTTGGGAATCAAAAATCGAAATACAAGCATTTATTAGTTTTTGATACGATTGCTCTGTTGAGCGCCGATGAGTCAAATCGAGTTCAAGTTTGGCGTAATAACGAGCAGCTGGGAGAATGCTACATCCCAGGAGCCACCTATGCAGAAATAAGTAAGTTTGCTCAGGATTACAAAAACTCGAAAGACCAAGCCAGAGCTAGGGCATTTCTTGAGTTTCAAAGTAAAGGAGGTCACTACAAAACCCAACCCACGGAAGATAATCGTAAAATTCCCCTAGACAATCCGAAAGATAGACAGATTCTGGCTTGTGCTTACAGATTGGCGGCTGAGAATCCAAATTCTGCGGTCATACTTGTCACCTATGATGCGACTATGCAGGCTCTAGTCAAACAGTCGGGGTTGCCTAATTTCTGCTATCTTACTGCCAAGGATATTGCTGAGTGGTTTCACAACCTCTATTACCAAAACAAGGTTCCTCAAGCCGTGCACGACACATACCAGCGGATGAAACAGTTCCCAAAAGAACCATTCACAGCTTCAGGTGGGCACAATGGCAATCGGCGCAATCATGTAGTAGGAAAAGAGGAAAAACAACCACGGCGCATAGAACAAGTTGCGGAACAACCCAGACTAAAAAGTGCAGCCGCAGAGCAACCAAGGAAAAGCCATCAGAATTCTCAGCAAGCTGATCAATCTTCTACCTTAAAACCCCAAAAAAATCGGTTTTTCAGCCCTGTGGCTCTCAGCATAGCAGTTGCGTGTGTTGCAGTGGTTACCTTGTTAGGAACTGGCTTCTTTACAAAGAATCATTCCACGACTGTTGTTGCTCAAGCACAGGTTGATAATCAACCTGTTGAATCAACTCCACCTAACCTGATCTCTCAAGCTGAGGCGACTATCATTGAATTTCAAAAAACGAAGGATGGTTCTGTTCTCAGAGACTCCTTAAATGAACTTCAAACACTGAAAAACAAACAAGGAGTTCGGCTAGACGAGCAAGGTGAGCAGCGTTTGAGTAGACTGAAGCATAAGTATGCCATAGAAGTATTGGCTTCATCTGGTCAGAAAGCAGAAGCAGTCAAAATGCTCAAGGAAGTGTCACCTAAATACAGCGAGTTTGGAGATGTAAAAAAGTGGATTAAGAAGTTAAATAAATAACTTTAAATACCGTGGGCTTTGTTGAATAAACAAATGCATAGTAGTTCGCCAAGTTAAAATTGACGGGTTAACACTGACGAGGGACACGGGGACGCGGTAATGCGGGGAATCATTAAAGCAAGTGTTCCGCATTTCCATGTCTGTCTACACCCAACCACCAAACACCGCCAAACCGTAGTACTTCCAAGGAACTGCTACCGTCTCAAAACCAGCTTTTGTCAGCATCTGCAAATGAGCATCTAATGTAGCAAGCTGGTCTTGACTAGAGTGCCCGTAAGTACTGGTAGTGCCAGTTTTAGCACGAATCTCTGTGAGGGTTGTTCCCTGTTGGGCTGCCCATTCCTCTCGTACTGCCTTGTAAACTTCTGCTAAAATGGGTGACTCCGGCAGAATGGGGTCTGCATTCCAAAAACAACCGCCCTCACAAAGACTTTCACGAATTCGCTGAAATAATTTTAATTTCATTTCATCCTGAAGATGATGAATTGCCAAGGATGACACACAGGCATCAAATTCCTGACGAATGCCTATTTTCTCTGGATGATTTGCCCACTCGCCAAAGTCCACTTCTAGACCAGTCCACCTTTGTTGATATCCAGCTGCTGTGATTTTAGCTTGGGCAAATTGCAGCATTCGGGGTGAGTAGTCTATGGCAACGACTTGGGCATCTGGGCAACGGTTGAGTATCCTTAGACTGAGTTCACCTGTACCGCAGCCTAGTTCCAAGATGCGACGACTTGTAAAAGGTAGACAGCGCGTGATGACTAAAAGTATTTCATCATATCGCGGCAACAGCTGGCGAATACCAGTGTCAAAATCAGCAGTGTTGGCGAACACTTCTCCAGGAAATAGCTGTTGCATGAGAATTTACACCGATAGACACATCTAATAATAATGCCTCATTTCAGACTTAGTCCTCTCAATTCTCTGTTATAGCAATCCTCCGCACATTTATGAAAATTGACTACCCTTCAGATCCCCGACTTCGTAAGAGTTGTCGGGGATCTTGTTTTTCACCAATCATTTAGGATTGCTATATGCAAATAACTATCAATAAGAAAAATGTCAATAGCTGGTAGTGGCAGTAAAAATCTAGACCAAAACCGCAAGATTGTTTAACATGGTAAAAGACCCCACTAAATTGTGTGTGGTTGTGTGTTGTAAAACTTGGTTAATCAATGGTCAGGGGGTTTGACCCCTCTTGACCATTTTGTTTTTTTGACCGCAAATCGGAGGGCGCAAGCCCCTAAATTCCATTTATGGGGATAAGCCCGTAGGGGACTTTAGTCCCCGTCCAAATTCTTCTATCAACTCGCTAGCACTTATCCCACGAGATATCGCTTCATTCTTGATATTTTCCCATGCAGATGGTGTTAACACCACCGTTCTTTTTGTCTTAACTTCTTCATGCAATATTGGTATATTTTTTAATCTTTTTTGTCCTTTCTTTGTTGTCATTATTAGATATGCCGTATATACTAAGTATATACTAACAAATAAAAGGAGGTGATTTACGGGTGTTGGTACTGGAATATAAAGCTGTGGTTAAGAAGTCCCAATCAACAGCAATAAATGAAGCTATCCGAACAAGTCAGTTTGTGCGAAACAAGGTTTTGAGATATTGGATGGATAACCGTGGTGTTGGGAAAAAAGAGTTATACCAGTACAACACTCAATTACGTGCAGAGTTTGAGTTTGTTAAAGATTTAAATAGCCATGCTTGCCAAGCATCGGTTGAAAATGTAGAACGAGCTATTTCACGATTTTTCGATAATTGCAAAAAGAATAAACCGGGATCGAGCGGGTATCCGCGTTTTAAGAAAGATGCTCGTTCTGTTGAGTACAAAACATCAGGATGGAAGCTGCACCCAACCAAGCGCCGAATCACCTTTTCAGACAAAAAAGGAATTGGTGAACTTAAATTACTGGGTAAGTGGGATATTCACACATACCCACTAGATTTGATTAAACGAGTGAGGATTGTTCGTCGGGCTGATGGGTACTACGTGCAATTTTGCGTAAAAGTGGATATCATCACCGAGTCTAGAACTGGAGATGGAGAGATTGGACTCTTTCGTTGGCTTAGAGTACTTTTACTCTGACTCAAACGGGTATCACGAAGAAAATCCCAGGTTCTTGCGTAAAGGCTCAAAAGCTATCAAGCACGCTCAACGTCGTATCTATACGAAAGAAAAAGGGAAAAACAACAGACGAAAAGCCAGAGGGCGATATCAAAGGAAGCATTTAAAAGTAAGTAGGCAACGGGAAGAACACGCGAAGAGAATAGCGCGTAACGTATGCAAGGCTAACGCCTTAGTCGCCTATGAAGAGTTAAATGTCAAAGGACTGGTAAAAAATCGTCGTCTAGCCAAGTCAATAAGTGATGTGGCTTGGAGTGCTTTTCGTCGTTGGTTAGAATACTTTGCGATTAAGTTGGGGACTCAAGTTGTAGCTGTTCCACCTCACTACACAAGTCAGAAGTGTAGTGGTTGTCGAAACATCGTCAACAAAGGGTTGTCAACCCGAACACACGCTTGTAAATGTGGATGTGTTCTACAACGTGATGTGAATGCAGCTATTAATATTTTGTCAAAAGCAAAGTCTACCGGAGGGCATCCGGGAAGTAACGCTTGGGGAGATGTTTCCTCTACGAATGTTGGTAGTAACACCTGCAAAAGCAAGAAACGTCGATGAGCCAAGAATCCCCCGGCTTTTAGCCGTGGGGAGTGTCAATCAATTCAAATTTTAAACCAGGTCAGGCTTGATTTTTGGACTACCCTTTAGTCGTATAAATACTGAAATTTTCCTCGATTATTGGTAATTTTAGTTAGTCGTTTTGTTTGGTCAGTTGCATTTACTCCTTAGGGTCAGACCTTGGCTAGTGGTAGTCAAGTGAAGACGATGAGAGCGACTTAACAGCAGCAAGGCTTGACGAAATCGAGCGCATTAAACGAAATCGTAAAAGCTTGGCTATTGAACATTCTGTGGAAGTGGCTAGCTTTAACAGTTACCAGTTATCAGTTATCAGTTATCAGTTTCATCCTCCGGGGGAAACACCACACCAATTGGACCGAAAGCGTTGGTGGCTCTTTTAAATCCCCCAAAGCGCCCGCACTGCGGCTGGTACTACGGCTGGTACTGTTTTAATTGATTCAAACCACGCCACGAAAGGAATGAAGTATGTTCAAAAATTTATTGAAATCGAAACTTCTAGGGTCGATTTTTTGACCTGAACGATCCACTAATTTATGGGTTGTAATCCTTTGATCTGGAACATTACTTTGAGCAATGAGCCAAGCAAGGGATTGGTATTGAGCATCTGTGTAGCCGCTATGGGTTTGTGCGTTATTTCCTATACCGGAAGGCGGGGTTTCTAAGCCGATGTGATAAGCAAAGTTATTCACAGACGCGGGTAGCAGGGGATTCGTCTTTACAGTTTCTGAACCCACCGGTCCATCAAACACTGAGTTAGCCGCACCAAACGCTCGCTTTTCTGGAGGGACTATGTAAACAACTGTTCCATCTAGCTTAATCATAGTATGGTAGCTTGCCTGAACCTTCTCGTCCTCGTTAGGACTTTGAAAGAAATTAACGGCACTAGATGCTGGTGCATCGGTTTCATGAAGCACTATAATTGGCTGATTGTTAACAGGTCTACCATAAACGTCTGTGGTAAACCGCTCTCCAAAGTTAGTTGGATTTGCCCAAGCAATCTCGTATCTAGGTTTGTAAGCCCTAAAAGCCGCAGTGGTTTTGACTGAACCACTGGGAGTCTTTTGGGATTTGCCCTTTTGGTTTGTCTTGTCTTGAGGTTGGGATTTTGAAGCTTGAGTGGAGATAGCCGTGTTTGGATTTGGTGTTGTCTTGACTTCTGGTTGGCTGTTTTGGTTTATCTTGTCTTGAGGTTGGGATTTTGAAACTTGAGTGGAGATAGCCGTGTTTGGATTTGGCGTTGCTGTCTTGATCTGAGGCTGTGACTTTGAATCTTGGCTAGACACCGTCTCTGGATTTGATCTTACTGTCTTGATCTGAGGTTGGAAGTCTGAATATTCACTAGAAATAGCTGTTTCTGGTTTTGAGGTTGTCTTCTCCTGAAAAAACTCTACTCTTCTGAGAAGCAGCCCCAATGTAAAACCAACAAACACCAAAAGAACTACAAGCCATTGAGTTGTCTTTACTCTGAATCTCATTTTTTTAATCATTTTGATAAATAATTTCTATATTTAAATTGCAAAATAAATAAATTTTAATATATATCACTAATACAAAATTACACACAAAATATTGATTTGTCTACGGGTTTCTTTCCCAAAGATGCTGTAGGTATTTCTTATACCAAGTTGCGTTCAAAACCTCACCCCCGCCCCTCTCCGCAGGTTCCCAAAGGGGTGCCCGTAAGGGCGGGATGAGGTATACGTATGAATGCAACGCGCGTATTATTCTTGTGATCACAAAAGGGCACTCTGGTGATTTCTATCAACTCGATTTAGCCCATAACAAAAAGCTCAACGCGTCTGAGTGTCTCCGTTTCTGTGCGTCAGCCCTAAGGAATGTGTATTTCACTGGACATGAGATGACTGTAGCGGACGTCAACGATGATGTGAATCCCCACCCTCAAACAATGCTTCGAGTGGGGAGGATGTCAACGACCGACAAGACGTTTTTCCAAGCTTTTAAGCTTAGAGTCTATTGAAGTCACGTTTGGAGATGTGGAGGAGTCTTGAGTTGCTTCCAAGGAACGCTTTGCCTTAAGTTCCGTAATCTTCGCTTTGATAGCTTCAGATACAGCATGATTGAGCGCGGCTTTGTTATCTGGCTGTATTTTTGCAATGCGTTGCGACAAGCTTCCAATTTGAGAGTCGATTTTTTGTATGACTGGGGCTTCTGACGTAAATACAGGCTCTAGCAATGCTCGCTTGACTTCTAGTTCTGCAATCTTCGCTTTGATAGCTTCAAATACTGCATCATTAACAGCTGCTTGATTGCCATCTGGCTGTACTTGTGAAAGGCGTTGCCGCAAGCGTCCAAGCTGAGATTCAATTTTTTCGATAATTGAAGCATCTGCTGTAAATACAGGCTCTAGCATTGCACGCTGTATCTCCAGTTTCGCAATCTGTTGTGTTATTGTCTTTGTAAAGTCTTTGGAAGTCGATTCAGAATCAGCGATCCCACCAGAAGCCGTGCGAACTGGCTGTTGTACTAACACTACACCTATTGTTGCTAGCCCAGAAACTATAATCATGACTAGCATAGAAAGCATAAGTGGCTTGTCCCTCATAGAAATTTCCTCCAGAGGTCAGACTAAATTTAAGTTTTTAGGAGTTTGCACTTAGGGTTGAGCTTGTTAGTATACACTAGCCGATGTATTTATTAACCAAATCTTATTTAAATTTTAGGGACTTTCTCAAGCAGTAAAAGGTTCCAAATCATTTATAATTCGTAATTCGTAATTACAAACTCAATTACGAATTACGAATGACAATTTAGGAATGAGTTTGACTACTCATCAATCTGACCGACGCGACGAATATTAAGAATGTCGCTAAGTTTTTTGATTTGAGTGAACAGTTGTTCGAGTTGTGGTCGATCGCGTATCTCGATCCCCAAGTCCATTAATGCGGGTTGACCATTAGCAGTTTTTACCTGAGCATAGCGTACGTTGATCCCCTGGTCACTTAAGCGAGAGAGAATATCCTTGAGCACTCCCACCCGATCTAGCGCTTCAATTTGAATATTCACGGGGTAAGTCTGAGGACGGTTTTGGGGTTCGCTTGCTGGGTTCCAATGAACTGGTACTAGGCGATCGCACTCCACAGTTTCTAGATTATGACATCCTTGACGATGAATCGAAATGCCTCTACCTCGCGTCACGGCACCAATGATCGATTCTCCAGGAATGGGAGTGCAACATTTCGCCAGATAATATACTAACCCTTCTACCCCAACTATTGGCGAGTCACTCGTGCGTGAGGTACTTGGTGGGATATCTCGCAAAGCTTTGGCTGTTGAAGCCGCCTCTTTCGTAGGAATTTGGGGTGTCGTCACGATAGGTTGTTGTGCTTTGACGAGTTCTCGCCAACGGTTTAGCACCAAATTCAGCGTCACCTCACCATAACCCAAAGCGGCGAGTAAATCTTCCATTGAATGATAATTACATCGCTCTGCAACTAGCTGCATCGGTTGGGACTTAATCAGGTTTTCCACACCAGATCTACCCAATTCTTTTTCTAACAATTCCCGACCACGAGCAATATTTTCTTCCCGGCGCGATCGCTTGTACCACTGCTTAATCCGATTCTTCGCCGCCGAAGTTCTGACAAAATTTAACCAATCCAAACTGGGGTGGCCGTTTTTGTGGGTGACAATTTCTACGATATCACCATTTTGCAGCCGTGTTGAAAGTGGTACCATCCGCCCATTTACCCGCACCCCTGCACAGTGGTTTCCAACTTCTGTATGAATGCGATAGGCAAAATCTATAGCTGTAGAACCAGGATTTAAAGCAACCAAATCTCCCTTAGGAGTGAAAACATAAACATCGTCTTCAAATAAGTTATCCTTGATGCTTTCCAAATATTCTTGAGCATCCTTGAGGTCATTTTGCCATTCCAACAGCTGGCGCAACCAGGTAAACTTGTCATCTGATGCCGTCCAATGGCTATTATTCGAGCCTCCTGTTTCTTTATACTTCCAGTGAGCCGCAATTCCATACTCAGCGACGTGATGCATTTCCAGTGTCCGGATTTGCACCTCTAAAGGACGACCCCACGGACCAATGACTCCAGTATGCAATGATTGGTAACGGTTGGGTTTGGGCAATCCTATGTAATCCTTAAACCTACCAGGAATTGGGCGACAAGCATCATGAACAATTGCTAAAGCACGGTAACATTCCTCATTGCTGTTGACAATTACCCGCAATGCTGCTAAATCATATATTTCGTGAAATTCTTTGTTTTGCCTCTGCATTTTTTGGTAAATGCTGTAGAGGTGCTTCGGACGCCCACTAATATCCAGACACTTAATTCCCGCTTCCACTAGCCGAGTCTGCAAAGTTTGGGCAATTTTTGTTAATCTCTCTTCCCGCGCCGTCCGTTTTTCAGCGACATACTCCTGAATTTGACGGTAAGCTTCTGGTTCCAGGTACTTGAAAGCGAGATCTTCCAGTTCCCATTTCATGTGCCAGATGCCCAAGCGATTCGCTAGAGGAGCAAAAATTTCTCGTGTTTCCAAAGCAATCCGGCGACGTTTTTCGTCAGCCAGGTGTTCCAGAGTCCGCATATTGTGCAGTCGGTCTGCTAACTTGACCACAATCACCCGAATGTCTTGCGCCATTGCCAGAAACATACGACGGAAGTTCTCTGCTTGGCTTTCGGTCTTGCTTTTGAAATTAATTTTAGAAAGTTTTGTGACACCTTCTACTAATAGCCGCACTTCTTTGCCAAAGCGCTGCTCTATCTCTTCAATGGTAACATCTGTATCTTCCACTACGTCATGGAGAAATCCAGCTGCTATCATATCACCACTGCCCCCTAAATCTCGTAGCATTCCAGCAACAGCGACAGGATGACATATGTATGGTTCTCCTGACTTGCGGTACTGACCCTGATGCAACTGATAGGCAAAATCAAATGCTCGACAAATCAAACCCATATCACTTTGTCTTCGGTCATCTTCTGCTTCGGCGCTTTGTACAGATGACCCCTTTAGACAAGTCTGTAGCCATTCCGGAAGGGTAAGATCAATTCTGGAAGTTAATACAGTGCTGCTCATAGATAGAATAGGCGCGCCTACGTGATTACTACTAAAGTGCAAAAGTGGAAAATATTGACGGGCTCGCCGTCACAAGAAACTGTAAATAACACACGCACTCTCGCATTTCTGTGCGGGTGTATAGCATCATAGTTGGGAAAATGGATTTATACCAAATCCAGCCCCAAATTCTAAATGAGGCGAGAGATTCGGAAATAAAATTTAGGAAACTTTAACCTATTAGAAAAATTTCTTGACATTACCTTGATTTTAATACTATCTCAAGAAGAACTTGATGTCTCTAACTCGCGAGAAATACAACGCATTGAACGTATTGCTGAAGCAATTGCATTCAGATGTCACGACTACCAAAGTAGATCCACCCCAACTGCGGCAGAGTGTGACATCCTTGCAGCAATTTTTTCAGCAACAGATTGTGCCTTTAGTGAATGACACAGACAGTATCGATGAGGGTCGGTTACAGTCTTATCAGACGGAGATAAGTAAGCAGCTGCGGCTACTGGAAATAGATGTGATATTTCTCCAAGGAGCGCGGCAAGCTTCCACTGCCAAGCATAGACTTGATGCCATCGGCGATCGCCTGACAACTCTCATTGAATACTCTAATGCCATATTGCAATAGAAAGTACCAGCAGGGCAAGCACTCGCACAAGAAAAAATGACAAATAAAAATTAAAAATTGAAAATGAAAAAATCTTAACTTTTTTGGTTCATATTCCTCCTCTATTTGTAGTTATCATTACATATTTAATTGGCACAATTTGTCGTAAATCTCGTCAAAAGTCAAGAGGTAAAGTCAAGAATTCTTGAAATTTAAGATTTTGACCAATAAAAAACTCGGAACGGAACCATCAAAAATCAGTATGAATACTTTATAAGCCAGTTACCAATCGAGGTGAAAGTATCCGAATATATCCGTGGATATCAAGGAATTGGTTGATACTGAATCCCCTCGATTTATCAGTGAATTTATGATGAACTTTATTTACGTTTTGTATTCTTCTCAAAAAATACTTAGGTAATAACCCTGACGTATGTAATGTGATACACTATCTTAATTTTAAAATTTAAAAGCTGAATAAGTAATTATGAGTGAAGCCTTATTTTGTATTGAAAATTTACGAGTCGCCTATCCTCATCATGGTCATGAAGAACTTCGATGGGCAATAGATGGTGTATCCTTCACATTGCAGCCTGGTGAAAGAATGGGATTGGTTGGAGAGTCGGGGTGCGGTAAGTCCACTTTAGGGCGGGCTGCAATGCGATTGCTACCGCCATCTAGCCAAATTGAGGGACGCGTGACGTTTCAAGGGCGTTCAGTGTTTGATATGACGCCGGAACAGTTGCGAAAATTCCGGGGAGAAGCAGTATCATTGGTGTTCCAAGATCCGATGACGCGCCTCGATCCGTTGATGAGTATAGGTAACCACTGTCTAGAAACATTAAAGGCTCACTCACCGCAATTGTCGAGCAAACAAGCCAAGGAAAAAGCGATCGCCACTTTAGAAAAGGTGAAAATTCCTGCCAGTCGTTGGCATCAGTATCCTCATGAGTTTAGCGGAGGAATGCGCCAAAGAGTCGCGATCGCCCTCGCCTTGCTTCTCAACCCCAAGTTGATTGTTGCGGATGAACCCACGACAAGCTTGGATGTCACCGTCTCCGCACAGATTTTGCAGGAACTCACACGGCTGTGCAGCGAAGAAAACATGGCACTGCTGTTAATTTCCCACGATTTGGCTATGGTTGCCGAGTATTGCGATCGCATTGGCGTGATGTACTACGGCAAAATGGTGGAAATGGGTTCTTCAAAAGCTGTGTTCCAGCAACCCCAGCACGAATACACCCAGTCTCTCCTAAAAGCAGCTTTGCATATTCAAACAGTGGATGAAACAGAGACAGGGAGACATTCTTCCCAATCACCAATCTCTGATCCCCGAACCCCGATTTTACGCATCCTAGAATTAAAACAGCATTACACTTTAGAACCCAACATTGTAGAACGACTGTTGAAACAGCAAAATCAGACGATTAAAGCAGTGGATGGAATCAACCTAGAACTTTATCCAGGAGAAATTCTCGGATTGGTTGGGGAGTCTGGTTGCGGTAAAAGTACGTTATCGCGGACAATATTGCAACTTATTCGTCCGACTGCGGGTAAAGTCGAGTTTTTGGGACAAGATTTAACTCATCTGTCGCGCCAAGAAATGCGTGTTTCTAGGCGGCAAATCCAAATGGTGTTTCAAGATCCCCATGCTTGCTTAAATCCAGCGATGACAGTAGGACAAAGTATAGCTGATCCTTTGCTGATTCATAACCTAGCCGATGGGGCAAAGGCAAAACAAGAAGTGCTCTCGATGCTGGAAAAAGTCGGGTTAAAACCACCATCAGTTTACTATGAGCGTTATCCCTCAGATTTATCTGGTGGACAGCAGCAAAGAGTTGCGATCGCCCGTGCTTTGATTACTCGTCCTAAACTGCTCATCTGCGATGAACCAGTGAGTATGTTAGATGCTACGGTACAATCGCAAGTTTTAGATTTGATGTTGGAGTTGAAAGAAGAATTTGAGTTAACGTATTTGTTTATCACTCATGACTTGTGGTTAGCACGGTTTTTGTGTGATAGAATTGCCGTGATGAACAGTGGCAAGATTGTAGAAATTGGTCCCACTAAAGAGATTTTTGGCAATCCGCAACACCCTTACACAAAAACCCTGCTTGCAGCGGCTCCTTTGTTGGCACGAGCATAGATAAGTATCGAGTCTCAGATCTTGCACGCAACAAGAGCCAGAGGCTCTAATATCAAAGTTACCAGGTTGAACCTGGTAACGAGGGTTTGGAGGCTTCGCCTCCTCACTGTTGCAACTCTTGCAAGATATAAGCAGTGCTACATCTGATATATTTAGTACTCAGTAGTCATGACTCAGGATTTCATTTGCTTGCTTCAATTAATTTGGGCATTTCTAGAGTCGAACCATGTAGCTCAACAAATCTGTTAAAAAGCCACATCGTTTCGTGATTTGAAATCCTGTTTCGGTTCATTAGATGAGCTATATTTCTCTGCGCCAGTTTCCGTAGATAAGGCAAATCCTCAAACAAAGTCAAACAAGAGGCAATGTGCAAGATAATTTGCAATATGGGTTTGGGCCACTCTAGGTCACTGTAGATCTCAATGAAGAAATAATGCTCGTTTTCTGTTAATGGGCAGGCATAAAACATCACAGTTATTCTTTTGTCTCTGTAGACTGGAATACTCAGTTCTACGGTGTATGGATTATGCAATATTAAATCTACTTCAACAATTGGTTGTCTCCAAATTCTCAAAATATTAACTGGAGAATCCAACATTGTTTGAAATGTGATCATTCCCCCAATGGACGTAGATTGGACATTGCTAACCTTAATCACTCTCAAGTTATTCAGGCTGAACTTGTGAATACTTTCCAAATGTTTTAAATTCAACAGATGGTAGATTTGGCAGACATAAGGAAAAGGTAAAAGATACTCCTGACTAATCATATGTCGCTTCTTTAAATCAAACTCGCTGGCTTGACTCGGACATAGATAGGATTGATGTAGATAACTCTGAATGCTGTCTACATCATTAACATCAAAACTCTGCTCTGGTTTTAAAAACAGCCAAGTCAAGAAAAAGAATGAGGCTGTAAATATGTGTATGATTTCTATAGGAGATAAATATCCATCAGCAAAGGCAGCAAGGCTTCTATCTGTGAGCCCAAAAAGAAAAGATGGAATTCCAATGAACCAAATACCACTTTTAAGTCTCAATATAGACAGAGCAAGATCTAATTCTATAGAAGGACGGTTTTTCTCCGTCTTGATGTCGTCATCTTTAATAAGATTAATAGACATAGTGATTTAAAAAGTTATTCACAAAATTGATAACAACTGAAGCTAAGAAATAATTTTGGTTCTTACTTCCAGCTTAGATGCAGATAATGTAACAGCCCTCTGCCTTCAGTTATAAATCTTAATGAAGAGAATTTGCCGAAATTGAATGATCAGTAAATTCTCGCTATTTTTAGCGAACAAAAAAAGCAATATTATACATTTTGCTGTTTTGTATTTAATTTTACTTATAGTTAAAACTAGAGCATAGAATTTTTATGTCAGTCATTTTTTAGGCTCATAAAAATCAATAGGGTTCAGATAAGAGCAAAACCCTTATCAGTAAGACAATGTAGAGACGCGCCACCTCTCGTCTCTACAAAGAACTGTATTGTCATAAAAATGGTGTTCCTTGACTAATGCCTTAAGTACCGATAATTACGGCGATAGCGAACCTAATAACTAGTGAAAATATGTATAATTATTATCTAAATATTTTTCTATACTTTGTTTGAATCATCAGCAATGATTAAGGGACTTCCAATTAAAAAAATCTGCAATTTGTAGTACTCTCCAAAACAATGGTGGGTTACGGCGCTGCGGCAAGTCCTGTATGTAAGACCTCAACTGTCGTGCGCCTAACCCACCCTACATAATGGATAATTTATTTTTTGGTACTCCCTAACCACAATGCCACTGAGATTAACTTGCTAGCAGTTGTAGTCATTTATAATGCTGCAATTCCTAGCCTCATGATTAATAACTTTATTTTATTGCAATGACTCGAATACGTTTATAGTCTGCAAACCAAGTACCGTTTTTGTATAAAGTTGGACGCAACTGATTCTCGATATCAGTTAAGATGCTCATCTGAGCGTCAAGAGATAATCCATTAAAAAAGCTATTTGCAAACATTTTCAGCCAGTTTTGCATCCCTTGTTCTCCATCGTCCAAAGGCGTTGGACGTTCAAAAAGAGTTGCAAAAGTTAACTGCAACCCATGTTTTTCTAGTAAGCTTCCATATTCGCCAATACTCGGGAAGTGCCAAGGGTTTAATCCTGAATCAGCAGGATAACCAGCTTTTTGTAAGGCGTTATAAATTGCGGTAACAATGGCTTTTACGTTGCCTTTGCCACCAAATTCTGCCACAAATCGCCCACCAGGTTTCAGTGCCTTGTTTATACCAATGACAACTTCTTCAGCTTCTTTAATCCAATGAAGCACAGCATTAGAAAAGACAGCATCAAATTTTTCTGTAAATGGCAAATTTCTGGCATCCACCACAGAAAAATCTATCTGAGGATAGTTATGAAGAGCTTGTTCAACCATTGTGGGAGCGCTATCAATGCCGATAACTTCTGCTCCCTTGCTAGCAATTTTATGAGTTAAATGACCTGTGCCACAACCTAAGTCGAGAATACACTCGCCTGGTTTTGGGGAGAGTATTTCGACTAAATCAGCCGCAAGTTCTGAAACAAAAGAATGTTTACTATCGTAGAGTTCTGCATTCCACTGGTTTTGAAAATATGTTGATGTTCTGTCCATATAAATAGCCGAGCAATAAAAGTTGAATATTAGAACTTTTGCACTCATCCAATATTTTTTATATTAAACCACAGATGGACACAGATGGACACCGATATTTATCTGTGTCTATCTGTTTCTAAATATCCATTAATCATAGTTTTGCAAGAAGTATATTATGCATAAATTTACCCTTAGCTATGTGAACGCACCCATGATCTAAATTCTCGCATTCTAGCGTTCTCACCTTTTTGAGAGTCTAGCTGGATAAAATGTGCTAATTCTTTGACAGGAAACGAGCCAAAAGCCAAACTTGTTTCAGACTCGATATAACCAGCATCTGTCAAAATATGAATTGTTAGTTGACCATCAGCGAAACGCCAAACTTCCGGCACTTTAAGTTCAGCATAAACAGCCATCTTATCCATTGATGAGTTGGTGACATCAATCTCAATTGCTAAATCAGGCGGTGGATCAACTTTGATGTTAATTTTTAATTTGCCACGAACAGCAGCTTCATTTTGAATGTAAAAACATTCATCTGCTTCTTTGCCAACAGCCTTCGGTCTCGAACGCCAAGTTGTAGATTTTAAACCCCTAATTTCTAAACCTAGTTCCTCAGAAAGTACAGTTATGAGCCGTGCAAGGTTCCAGCTATAGGTTTCATGTTCTGGTAGGGGGGTCATCAGTTCCAGAGTTCCTTTATAATAAGTCATACGAGGTGTTGAACGTTCAGCAAATACTTCTAAAAGCTGCTCGTACATTTCCCAACTGACGTCATATAGAACGAGGTGAGAACCCTCAAAAGGTGGTGTGGCTGGAGTTAGGGTTTGAGTCATGTTTAACTTAAGCGCTCATCTGATTACAAATTTAAACCAACCATTGAATTCCAGCTATGCGGCAGTATAACCGCCATCGACAAAAAGTACAGTACCTGTGATATGTGACGATGCATCTGATGCTAAAAATACCACGGAACCAACTAATTCTTCTGGTTTACCACGACGACCCATTGGTGTAAATGTAACAACCTGCTGCTGTTTTTCAGGTTAGGCGTGTTCTATATTTGCTCCGCTCATAATGTTGTCACTATTTCCCGACATTTTCGCCAACAGGAGACAACATAGCCAGCGTTGCATCTGATGTGACCCTAGTAAAGCAGAAATCTATAAAAATATCCTAAAACTGATAAATGTCTTGCTCACAAGTTCCTCAAATTGTTTCCCTATCTTTAAAGTGAACTAACCCCAATTCACCAGCACTCATATGGAATACCTCTGCTATCTTGCGAATGCCAGCCTTACACTGCGGTTGGTTGAATACCTGCACAGGAAACCTCAACTCAGAGTCAGCTTCGTCACCGTGATTAATACTATTGACGGGTGGGTGGTTAGAGTCAAATTAAAGCATCAGGTCTCGCCTCAAGAAGATGGTGACTTGAGGGCAATTTTAAGTGAATTAGGAATGAGCTACTCACCACCAAAGCGGGTACAATTGGCACTTTGGAGTTTGGCGGGCGGACAGTCCCCGGTTGATGTGATGCGTCGCTACCAGGTTGCTGTAGTTTCTCATGGTAAGCCAGAAAAAGAAGAGATAGAAGCGTTCCGGCAACATTTCATCAGGGGATTGGGCTACTGTCCACAAACCCTGGCTTGACCCAAAATTATTTCTTGCACTCAACGCTATTGACGCTCTTTTGAAAGAAAAACTGGGGGAATTCACCGCCATTGAGCCGAGGCACTGGGCTCTACACCACTTTCTACAAAGCGCGTCTACACACGCCAAACAAGATTTTATCGTGCTCACTGTCAAACCTTTGGGCAAAAACTAGTACGTCACGCCGTAAATAGAGCAACCCTTCGGGTTCACCAGTCGCCTAGGTCGGGAAACCCTCCTGCATAGCGCTGGTTCACCATTTAAAATCCACAAAAAGCCCATTCCATAATACTTTTGAATGCGTGACTTTTGAATGCATGACTTCCGCCTTGCGGTGCTAGCTGTATCTCATGAGTCGTGAGAATTTTGACTCGACCGTGGCGAGTGATTTTCATCGCCAGACCAAAAACCACTGCAATCCACAGCTTACAATTAAAAGCCCCCAGTGGGTGCAACAACTGGAGGCTTCTGCTGAACCGCTTTCATTTGCTCAATACTATCGATGCGAGCATTTGTAAATCCCCTTTCTACAGCACGAGTTCAAGTTACAAAAAGCTGTGTTAATTAATACAGTTATGATTAATGCTTCAATTCTGCAATCTTTAAGTGAACATTTGGCAGCAGTAGTTGGGAGTGTGACAGGAGCTGCATTATCGATTACTGCAATCATATTGGTCATCCAAGTCACGTGCTATCTCACCAAAACAAGTGATTTCGGAGTAGCATTTTACGTTGCAGTAGGAGTATTTGCTGGGTGGTGGTTGGGTGCAACTGGCGGTTGCTGGTTAGCGCTGTTATGGGTAACACACAATCATCAATATGCGCAACTCACAGCCTACCTGCTAATAGCACTAAACCCTTTGGGTATGTTCTGGCTTAGTAGCCACCTGTATAAAAAAGGAATGATAGCAAATAAATTAGGGATTCGGTGGCTGATAGGGTTGATTGTTGCGGTGTTATCACTGCTGGCACAGTTACTGGCAAATATGATGATTGCCATATTTAAATAGCTCTGTGACATAACAAAGTTAAGAGAGCTTGAGATAGTATTCAAACCGCTCTTGCAGTTGTTCAACGGTTAGATTCCTAGTCCAGTATTCTACTAGAGCGTGACCAAATGCCCAAGCGTTGCGATCAGGTGAAGCAGAGTTTTCCAGCAGCAACGGCCACAGCGATCGCAGGTCAAAGTTGAGCGTGTTAGAATTGCCCGTATTCAAGAGCGAGAAAAGGTCGTATGCCATTTGGAGCTTGCCAATGACAACGGGTGTTTGTTCCACTGGAATTTTCTCTGCTAGCAGATATGCCAGAGTTGGCGCTCCAGTTGATACAGTGGAAATGAACTGAAGAACGGGACTTTTCAGCAGTGCAGCTAGCCCTTGTGTGGTTGTCATTTGGAAGGTATAGTGGTCGATAATTTTGGCACTAGCAACGGTGCGGGCTTCTAGGTTACGCAAAAAGCGGGCAAGACGGAGTTGTTTGGCAGGTGCGATCGCATTTATCAGCCCCAACGATAACGCGTCTACTCCCCAAGCAGTTCGATTGGTTTTGTTATCACTTGTGACGACAGGCAGAACCAAATTAGAGAAGTCGCCCAGAAGCTTAGCACGATACTCAGTAGCTTGGCGAATGGCAATTTCCTTTGGGCGATCGCCCCATTGCCAGTCATAAGGTGGCTCCCACTCGCGGATGGGACGGAGGCGATCTACCTGGGTGACGATAGTAATTGCAGGCAAGTCTGCAATTTCCGTTTTCATGTCTGTGAGAAAGTCTACATCCATTTGTAGCGCTGGATCTAGGGCGGGGGTGACGAGTAGCAGCAAATCGGCATTTTTGGCATAGTCTAGCACGAGTTTGCGGAAGTCACCACGGTTGATTTGTTCATAACCAGGGGTATCCCAAAGTGTCAGAGTTTCCCCGGTTTGGGTTTGCCATTGGTAATTCTGAATTTTATCTGTACTAGGCAAAACATCGACGGCAGCCAAATCTGCCTGAAACAGCGTGTTAATCAGGCTGCTTTTTCCGGAGCCTGTTCGCCCTGTAAGCAGAATATTGACTGGTTTTTGCTCAACCGCCTCGGTGGGTTCTGCTTGAACAAGGATGTCTCGGAGTGTTTGAGTCTTTGCTTTGGGTAGAGTTGGTGTGGAAACGGAGGATGGTGAAGTGGGCAGTGTGCTACCGCCATAGAGCGCGATCGCCTGCCGACATAAGTTTCTGAGAGCAGCTTCCCGGAGCAGCTGACTCAAATTTACCAGCAGTTGCTCAGTTGCTCGGTTACTGGAACGCTGACTGGCAACTTTAGCCACCGCCACCACCGGGTTCAACAGCCACTGTGCCCAGCTCCATGCTTGAGCGAGTTTACGAGCGGATGGTTCCAACTTACGGTAGACTTCGTATCCCTGGTATGCCTGCCCAACTGTGACTTGATTAAGGGCAGGGGATAACTTCTGCATCCACTGATCGAGATCATCCACTGTTCCCCGGATCAGCGCGTATGCCTGGGGAACGTAAATGTTCAGCAGGGGATACTTTTCTTGGGGATTATAGATATGAGCGATCGCAACTACAACATCCTGGCATCGCTGCCAAAAAGTTTGCCAGTCTTCCCAAATCGGGCGATCGCTTTGTGCCGTTTTCAGGATTTCTTGGAGTGCCGCTTCTGCTTGCTTCGCGGCGTCAGTTCCTAGTAAGGGTATTGTATCATCCGCAGTGGATTCCAGTTCTTGGCTGACTTGCGCCATTACGGTTTCCACCTGCTCTACCGCAGATCGAGTCCATTTGGCTAGCAGCCAACGCCAGCCCACGAATATGAGGATGAACACGCCCCAAATCCAATTAATGCCCCACTCGTGAATTTGCAACCCTGCGGATACCAGTAAGAAAATGATGATGAAGGCGATCGGTGTTGCCAACACGATCCATTGCCACAGTTTTAATCGCACCATTGCCTTATGCCTGCCTCGATTAGACCTCTTACATAAATGGTAAATCTGAAGCTTTGTGAAGTCGATTTTTTGCAAAAAGTCTACTGTTTCCAAGCTGGGCAGATTGCATAGGCTATGATGTGAGCTTATCTTCAGCAGTGAGCTAAGACATTAAAAATGCCAAACTAGAGATGAAGTAATAGTACGGATGTATGCACATTCTCTGGTTTCGGCGAGACTTGCGGTTGAACGACAATGAAAGTGTAATTAGCGCAGTGAATAACGATGCTCCTGTCTTACCCTGCTTCATCATTGACCCTTGGTTTTACGACCAACTAGAGGTAGGTAAAGCACGAGTGACGTTTCTGTTTGAGTCTCTGGAAAATCTGGACCGCAACTTACGTTCAAGAGGAAGTCAACTCTATTTATTTGAGGGAAAATCTGTAGATATTTTACAACAACTTACGCAACAGTTAATGGAAATTGGGCACAAACCCAAGCTCTACTTTAATCGTGACGTGCAAGTTGAGTATGGAATAACCCGCGATCGCGCTATCATCAACTTTTACCACCAACTCAATCTTGAGTATCACATCGGTCTCAACAACTTCTTGCAAACAGATGACGACCATCGCGATCAATGGTTTGATGAGTATTATACATATGTTAGACAAGCGCCTCACCTAACGCCAATTCGCATTTTAACCCCACAGCTATCCCTCAATCTACCCCAACTTACCTTCACTGAAGTCAAACAGAAGTACAGTACTTTCTACGAAACAAAGCGAGTTTACTTCAAAGGTGGAGAAACGCAAGCGCAAGCGACACTGAACTCATTTCTTACCAAAAGATTTCATGGGTATCATTGGAAACTATCACGCCCCTGGTTAGCACAACAAAAAGCAACGTCTCATCTATCACCTCACCTTGCCTTTGGTACAATCTCAGTTCGCACAATCTACCAACGCACCAAAGCACGAGCGGCAGAACTATCTCACCAACCAAAGGCAGAGTTTTCTCTTAAGGCGTTTCGAGACCGATTGCGTTGGCACGATAGTTTTACTCAGCGTTTGTATTTTCATCCGGAAATTGCTCATACTAATCGTTACTCAGAGTTTGACGAGTACTACCGACCAGATGAATTGACTCAGCAGCAACAAGAGTTATTTCATGCCTGGTGTGAAGGTATAACTGGTTTCCCAATGGTTGATGCAAGTATGAGACAACTCAAAACGATGGGTTGGATGAACTTCAGAATGCGGGCAATGTGTGCCACTTTCTTGACTATCAATTGCGGTATCTCTTGGCATCATGGTGCTAGACACTATATGAATTATTTGGTAGATGGGGACTTGGCTATTAACAATTGGCAATGGCAAATGCAGGCTGGCATTACTAATCCCCTCAGTGACACTTTTCGCATTTACAATCCCAATAAGAATCTTGAGGAGAAAGACTCAGATTTACGCTTTATTTACCATTGGATACCAGAGTTGCTGGGTTATAGTTTATTTGAGATTATTCAAGGCAAGTACATTGAACTAGGTTCATATCAAAAGCCTATTTTAGATTGGTCAATGACCCGTAAGGTCAATGGTAAAATTGTCTCCGATATCCGCTCTCGCGTACGGGAACGGTTGCTGGCTAATGGTGGTGATGAGTATGAAGCGGCGATCGCTACAAAAACAACTGTTGAGAAATACTTTGAGTCCAAAGTTGACACTCTCCGCCCTAAAGGGTCGGAGATTCTTGGCTCAACGACTCACCACTAGACAGCAGACTTGCGCCAACTGCCCAGGAGGGTAAATCACGCCTGCGCGACGTTCCCGTGTGCCCCACGGTACTGAGTCCCCGTTGCAGGATGTTGATGGCTGCGTTCACGTCTCTATCTTCCACAAAACCACAATGCGGACAGACATGAGTCCTAGTGGATAGAGATTTCTTCACCTTCTCGCCACAGTTAGAACAATTCTGGCTTGTATTATGGGGAGGGACGGCAACCGTTACCTTCCCATATTTGTGACCAAGATACTCTAACCATGACCGGAAAGTTGACCAGCCAGCATCAGATATTGATTTAGCCAGATGTCGGTTTCTTACCAGCCCTTTGACATTCAAGTCTAGCCTGCGGCACGCCGCTTCGCGTCTACATAGGCGACCAAGTCGTTAGATTGGATGGCGGAGTATGCCAATCGAATGCAATACTCTTTTCGCTGGATGGTGCTTACTCTTAAATGCTTCCGGGCATACCTTCCTCGTGCTTTGTGGTAGTTGGTTGATTGGGGTTGTTTCGCTTTTTTCTTTTTAGGGTCGTACTTCTTGGACTTTTTGCGGTTAGCGCGTATAAGCTGCTTTTCAGCCTTGCGGTAAAACTGGGGTGACTCTTCAACATTGCCTTTATTATCAGCAATGAAATACTTTAGCCCTAAATCAATCCCTACGACTTGACCTGTTGGCTGAGATTCAATGCGAACATCAACATCAACTGCAAATTGAGCGTAGTAACCGTCGGCACGACGTACCAACCGAACTCGCTTAATCTGCTTGATGTCGTAGCAATTGAGATCGTAGGTTCCCTTTAATTTCAGAGTTCCTATTCCTTTTTTGTCTCTTGAAAGTTATGGCTTTACGGTTTGGCGAAAGTTTCCAGCCGCTTGTCTTATATTCAACAGAACGGGAATATTTTTTAAAGTTCGGAAATCCTTTCTTGCCTTTAACCTTCTTTTTGCAGTTATCGTAGAATCCAGCTATCGCACTCCAAGCACGCTCCGCAGCCGATTGCCTAGCCATTGAATTGAGTTCATCCGCGAAGGGAAACTCAGCCGCCAGAACTGCACAATGCTTATTCAACGCATATTTGTCAACTTTCTTATCTTTGTTGTCCATCCAGTAACGTAAACATTTGTTCTGAATGAATTGACTCGTACGAATAGCATCGTCTATCGCTCTATACTGCTTATCTTTTCCTTTGCATTTAAACTCGTACACTATCATCGGTTCGACCCAACCAACTCCATATTTATACTACCATGTTTTGCATAAAGCCGCTCCTTTAGGACGGGGTTTTATACCCAAAATTTTGATAAAAACACCCAATGGGGTGTTGTAACTATGGCTATTCATCTGTCCTTTCTAGGACTTACGCATCGTACATAAGTACTATAGGATTGGATATTTCAATCATGTCTAGCACTCAACACGAGCTTGAGAGCAAGCAAATCAGCGTTATACGAAGCGCCTAAAATGACAATTTCGTGATGCAGATTATGGTCGATTTGTACAGTGGGTAACTCCTACAGTCTAGAATCCTTGCGCATTCATTGCAGGGAGAGTTCAACCAAGTGATTAAGCTCCTACCCCAAAAACAGCTTGTATGCAGGGTTCTGGCTTTCATCCCAATAGCGGTAACCGAGTGTATCGAGAAATGCTTGCCATTCCTCCATCTCGTGGGGAGGTACTTGCATCCCAACGACAATTCGCCCGTAGTCTGCCCCGTTGTTGCGGTAGTGGAACACGCTGATATTCCAGTTGGGGCTCATGGAAGCGACGAACTTCATCAATGCACCAGGACGTTCGGGAAACTCGAAACGGTAAAGCAATTCATTGTGAGCCAGAGAAGAGCGCCCACCAACCATGTGCCGCAAATGCAATTTTGTCAGTTCGTCATCGGTTAAGTCAATGGTTTTGAACCCACAGGCTTCAAAGGTTTCAACCATCTTTGCTGCATCGGCACGGTTTTGAATTTGCACCCCCACAAAAATATGTGCTTCTTTTTCATCCGCAATGCGATAGTTAAATTCAGTCAGATTGCGTTTGCCAATACATTCACAAAACTTGCGTAGACTCCCCCGTTCTTCGGGGATCGCCACAGCAAAAATGGCTTCGCGGCGTTCACCCAACTCTGCCCGTTCGGCAACAAAGCGGAGTCGATCAAAGTTCATGTTGGCACCGCAAGCAACCGCAATTAAGGTTTGTCCTTGGATTTGTTCCCGTTCAACGTAGGCTTTTGCACCGGCGATCGCCAGCGCCCCTGCTGGTTCTAAAATGGATCGCGTATCTTCAAACACATCTTTAATTGCGGCACAAGTGTCATCTGTATCGACGAGAATGATGTCATCCACATACTGCTGACACAACCGGAACGTTTCTTCACCCACTTCCCGCACTGCGACTCCATCAGCAAATAAACCAACCTGAGGCAAACGCACCCGGTGTCCAGCTTTCAACGATTGATACATGGCATCGGCATCGACTGGTTCAACGCCAATAATCTTAATTTCGGGACGTAACCGTTTCACGTATGCTGCAATACCCGAGATTAATCCGCCACCGCCAATTGCGACAAAAATAGCATGGATAGGTTGCTGGTATTGCCGTAAAATCTCCATCCCTATCGTTCCTTGTCCAGCAATCACATACGGATCATCAAAGGGATGAACAAAGGTTAACCCTTTTTCTGCCTCCAATTGACGGGCGTAGGCATAGGCATCGTCGTAGGTATCGCCATGCAACACAACCTCTCCCCCACGGGCTTTTACCGCATCCACCTTCATTCGTGGTGTCGTTATCGGCATAACGATAATAGCTCTTGTTCCCAGGTGACGAGCACCAAGGGCAACCCCTTGGGCGTGGTTTCCGGCAGATGAAGCAATTACACCCTGTGCCAACAGATCCGGCGGCAGTTGTGCCATTTTGTTATAAGCACCACGTAATTTAAAGGAAAATACTGACTGCATATCTTCCCGCTTGAGCAGCAGTTTATTATTTAGCCGTGTAGACAAATTTGGGGCATACTCCAGTGGTGTTTCCTGGGCTACATCATACACACGGGCAGTCAGGATTTGTACCAGGTAATCGCAATACATGGGCGTCAACAAGTTGGTAAATGCCGGATGGATGATAATTTTACGATAGTTGCGTACCTATTCTGTAGATAATGTTGACTATTTCAAAAATTGAGCCATTTGATAAGACATAACTGCTTGATCAGCAGTCAGAATTGTTAAATTGTGCTGTTATCGCGCAAGTTCGAGTAGAAAAGACACAAGAGCTAGAGCCAGAAACGCTGTATGGAGAAAAATTATACGGCACTTATGTACCCAAACTGTAGATCCTATGTGTTAAATACAGTTCTCCTAAGTAAAATTGATACAATAGTAAAAATAAGTAGAAGCACACAATTCAACCTCCATTCCACCCCCTCAAATAATGAACGTTCCAGACAGATCAGTATCCCTTGTTTCTGAAGACGATATTAGGACACGGGTTGTAGCTATTTGGTTATTCGAACATGGGTTTAGCGCAGAGAGCATATCTGTTGAGTTTTCCTTTGAATTACGCCTCGGCAGGAACATATACAGAGTCGGTGAGAATAAACCTGTTAAGTCATCAGTGTTTAGACCTCGTGCAGATGTTTTAGTGCGTAGCTGTGATGGACGTAATTTGCTGATAGTTGAGGTCAAAGCACCAGATAAAATTCTAGACAATGATGCTAAGGAGCAAGGCATCTCTTATGCCCGCCTCTTGCGTAATGGCGGGATTGCTCCTTTTGTAGTGTTGACCAATGGTCACAATACCCAAATCTATGACAGCATCTCTGGTGAATTGGTCAGTGATGCTCAAGTCCCCACGAATCATCCCCATGTACAAAATGGTTTTCGTGTCAGCGTTGACGATATTGAACTGCGAGCAGAAGCATTAGAGACGTTTGTTTCGATTTCTTCAGAGAACCTCCTTGAGTTTTGCCGAATTCAAGTCGATTATCGAATGCGACTTTTACGAAGTGATGATCCGTTTAGCGGAAAGAAGTATATCCCTACTTTGTACATCGAAAGAGAGGAAGTAAAAAAGCAGCTTAGTAAACGTTTAGACGAGGAAAAGCGCCAAGTTGTGGTTTTATTTGGTGCGCCGCAAGTTGGCAAGACGAATTTTGTTTGCCACGCTGTAGAAGAAAAACTAGAGCAAGGAATTCTTTGCCTCTTCTATCCAGCCATTGGGATGCAGGGAAGTTTACTCGAAGAAATTGGTGAAGATTTTGGTTGGATTGTTAGAGATAGTAGTGCGCCTTATCAAATTGTTAATAAACTGACCCGTATTCTTCGACGTACCGGGCAAAGGCTCATCATCTTTATTGATGGTTGGAATGAAGCTAGTCAGGCGTTAGCACAAGCAATTGATCATAGCAGTGCAAGGCTCTCATGTGATGAAATTCAAATAGTTATTAGTTTAACTAACATAGCAGCACGTCGGCTGCTGCTAGATAATGTGGGCAATCCTTCTTACATAGCTGAATCTGCTTCGATTAGTAGTGCTTCAGTTCCATTACTTGAAATTAGTCCTGAAAAAATAGCTCAACGTTCTAGTGTGATTGAAATCAAGAAATATAGTCCTGAAGAAATACAAAAAGCATATGATATCTACTCAAAAGTTTATGTAGTCCAAATTCCTGAGTCACATCAAAAGGTAAATGATCCTTTTCTACTCAGGATTGGGATGGAGCTTTCAAAGGGAAGGTGTTTGCCGGAAGCTCTTGATGAGCCTTTCCTACTGGGGAAAAGTATATCACTAAAAGCGTCTCGTGCTGTAGATTTAGACGAAGATGTTGTGGTATTACTTCTTTCAGAGCTTGCAGATGCGATGCTCATGGATGATACTCCAGTTACTCAAGTTGTAGCGAGAAAAAGATGGGGTATTCCGACGACAGCAGAGTTACCGAAGGGTTTATTTGAAGCAGCACTTATAGCTAAAGTATATAGTGATAAAAATATACCTTGCTTTGATTTTTACTATGGTCGAGAAAGAGATTTTGTTATTGCTGCTTGGGTGAGAAATTGGTTTCAAAAATCACTGGATAAATTTAAAACTTTCCTATCCCTTCTTGCAGACTCCACCTGCCAATCAGTTGAGGTGGATGCCCTAATTTGGTTCTTGAAACAACCGCAAAATTATACTTATCTTGAATCTACTACTCAATGTTTCCAATTACAAAAAGACCCTTCTGTAAAAAGAGCGATTCTGTTATCTGTACGTAGTAATCCTAATTGTTTTACCAATAATCAGCCTCATTGGATTAAAGATATTATCGAGCAAGCTGCAAAAGACTCTAGTATGCTTGTTAGAGTAGAGGCTGCCAAGTTGGTAGCAGAATTCGCTGATGCCCACTTGTTAGTATCAATCCTTGCTGTTGAACAATACTTGGAAGACTTAGTTGTTAACTTGTTAGAAGTAGATGAAGAATATTCATTAAGTTTAGGTAACGCAGGTCAGATAATTCTGGATTCTTTGAGAACATTGCATTGGGATGATAGTTCAGATGAAGGCTCATATATTACAGATATTCTAAGTGATTTAATGCAGCATCACTCATCAACTGTCAGAGTTGGGGCTTCAAAGGCTCTTGGCTATATTGCTCCCAAGGTATTTCTTCAGTCTTTAATTCACGAAGTTGGTTTATATCAACTAAGTAATGAGGCTGCACAGGAATACATTGATGGGCTATATTTAGCCCTGGATACTCTTGGTGAAATATATTACGGTTCTATGTGTCCAGGTTATCTGGACGTTCTACTTGATTCACCACCTGAAGAGCATATTTCAGACTATGAAGCAATGTGGAAAATTTGTATGCCAGTTATTAATTTTTATCGAAAAGAAAAATGCGGTAAAAGGTTAATGGAATTCTTAAACTCAATTGCACCAGATCAAGAAGTTTATGATAAATATTATTCTGAAAAGATTTGTTCTTCAAGTCAAACTTTTTGGGATGGGAACGCAGTTCAACTGAGCCTAAAACTTGATAATTTAGACTTGAATGAAGATGATTAGGAGCTAAAGCTAGCTTATATTTATCTATTTCTTCAGCCGTAGGCGACTTGTTAGTCGTAACAACTTCACTCAACTTTGAAAACAAATTCAGATTGGGTAATGAGGCGAGCGCCCTCAGTACACTAGGTAAATGCAATCGTGAATGAAGAAAGCGATCGCTCATTCCTAAAAAACACGAGTGGCAATAATGACTATCAGTCCTTATCTACTGATATAAGTTTGTAGTGAGGAATCCGCGTCCTCTTCCAGGAAAACAAGGACTAAAGTCCTTACTACATATAAGTTTTATTATGGGCGCGATCGCTACTTGCGTTTTGCCTTTACTGCCCTAGACTCGACTGTAAACGCTGGAATGTCTTGCAGTTCAGTTTCACTGAGGCTGTATTGTTCACACACCAAGCTTAGACGAGTGCCGGTGGTTTTAACCGCATTCACGGAATGCATCAGATCGCCCTGGAAATACAGAAGTGTGTTAGCTTGTGGCTTAACCTGCCCGACTTGCTGTTTTTGACGGCGCAACACCAGTTCTCCGCCTTGCAAGTTTGGCGGTACTTGCACATAAAGAACACTAACCACCACGGGAGGCTCAACCGTTTTGCAGTAAGATCGCAGCGAGCGATCAATATGTGGATCGACGCGGGAGCCTTCTTTGAGCAGCAGGGGGTTAAGATAGAAAGCGTTGCAGGTGGGCTGTAGTGCTTGGTCGAGATAGGGCTTGAAAAAAGGAAACCGCCGTTCCACTTCTGCAATTTCTGAACGTTGAAACACCACAGAAAACCCTTTTGTGTCAACAAAGTCGCGGTTAAGGTTATTGATTCCAAGATAAGGGCACGCTAGAATTTCTCCTCGCAAATCGTTGAGGTAAGTGATTGAGAAGGCGTCTTGGTGTTGAGAATAGTACTTCAAGTGTTCAAGGAGTTTAGGAGTTTCAAGTTGAGCAGAGATTTAGATTGGCAATCAGGCGAATGCGTTTGGCACGCTACAAAAAACGCCAGGCTGAATAAAGAAAGAAAGAAAGCGATCGCTCAATTATCTTGTGCCAAATGCTTCCTGGTCAAATTTTAACTAATGTGGGTTCTGGAAAGCAGTAAGTCCCCTGTCATAATCTTGGCGCGATCGTGCCTGTTGATTTTCATCCCTAGACCAAAACCACTGTGCTCCACAGCCTACACCTGATCTAAGCACTAGCGATACCCGTTTCTACGTCTAAGGATATAACTTTATTTAATTTTGAGATATTAATGAGATATTCATGAGATATTAAGATATTAAATTGAAAAATTAATTCCGATAAAAAGTTATGGCAACCGAGCAAGAGCTTCAATCTCTTTTTAATAATTTAGATCGCGATCAAGACGGCAAAATCTCTATTAATGAGCTTTTTTTAAGTCCTGGATTAAGTGCAATTATCTTATCAGAAACAAATACCAGTAGCCCCCAGGAGTTACTGTCACGGTATGGTTTAGTCGAAGACGGTAGTATTACCTTTGAAGAGTTAAAGGAAGTAGTTGAGAAAGCAAATAATTTAACCTAGCAGTCAAAAACCCAATACCTAAAATCCCTCTCTAGACCACGCTTTGAGGGATTTGCAATTTCTAGGTCATTGGTGACTTGCTCCCGGAAATTCCAGTGTCTTTTGCTTTTAGAGATTAAATGGTTCTAAGATTTGGATAGGCATTTTTATACCGTTAAAAGTAGAAAATAATGGTTGATTCAAAAGGTCATAAGAGTTGACTACGACTATTTGAGGAATAGCGCCAGTCTTCAGAAAATTTATTGCATGATTGGGTATTTCGTCAAAAAATACAGCCGTGTGTATAACTCCTTTATGTTGAATAGCAATATCTAAAACTGTTTCAAGTACCAGACCAAAATTCCAAAGTTCATCGATTGTTGGAATCGCATCTTTTCTTGTTGACTCAGTATTAAATAAATATTCATCCCAAACTATCTCAATAATGGTGTTTTCACTTTTTGCAATTGGATAATCTGGAAAAATCCCCCAGTATGGTGCGTCTCTGTTTACACGCCAAGTAATAGTTGGTAAGACTTCACTCTTGACATATGCGTCATATCCGACAAATTTGGCTTCTTCTCTCAAGAATTTAATAAGTAAATCTTGAGCGTATTTTTGAGCGTAAGTTTTAGATTTTTTATTGAAGTTGTCCATTATTGAGTTTTCTCCTTAATTTATTTCGTCGTCAAAATTAATCAAGCTCATTTGAATCATAATTCGATACCACCGTCAAATTCTTCTGGGTCGTCAGTCTCTATCGTTGTAGAAGCTGTTGACGGTGTAATGGGTACAACTTCCCGAGAAATTACCGGGCTGATTACAGAATTTATGGGTACAACTGGGTACTTTCCTTCTAGATATCGCAAGTAGAAAGTTATCGCGTCTTCCACAAACCTACCTTAATGGGAGGTCTGGAGGGCGATAGTGCCCCCACTACAACGGTACTCCGTTTAGTGGTGGGGTACATGGACCCTCCAGGTTCTTTGTGTGGGTTCAATGCCCACAGAAAGAACAATCCTACGTTATAATTTTAAACGTAGGATTCAGGAACGCCATGCTAGTTTTTGAGGCAAAGTTGCAAGGAACAGAGGAGCAGTACAGATTGCTAGACGAGGCAATCAGGACTGCTCGTTTTGTTCGCAACGCTTGCCTTCGACACTGGATGGATGGGAAGAACATAGGTCGATATGACCTGAGCGCATACTGCAAAGTATTGCGAGAACAGTTTGATTGGTGCAAAAAGCTGTCTGCACAAGCGTGTCAAGCTTCTGCTGAGCGTGCCTGGTCAGCAATCTCTCGTTTCCTTGATAATTGCAAAAAGGCTAAACCAGGGAAGAAAGGTTATCCCAAATTCAAGAGAGAGCAAACCCACGGAAGCGTAGAGTACAAAGTCGATGGGTGGAAGCTTTCAGAAGACAGGAGGAATATAACCTTCCGTGACGGTTTTAGTGCGGGAACCTTTAAAATGTGGGGAACCCGCGATTTGCATTTTTATCAAATCAAGCAAATCAAGCGTGTGCGCGTCGTGCGCCGAGCAGATGGCTATTATGTTCAGTTTTGTATTGACCAAGAACGAATTGAGAAACGTGAACCAACTTATACGACAGTAGGGATTGACGTTGGACTAAACCACTTTTACACGGATTCAGATGGGAACACCGCTCCCAATCCAAGGCATCTGCGTAAAAGTGAAAAGTCGTTAAAACGATTGCAACGTCGTCTTTCTAAGACCGAGAAAGGCTCTAAAAATAGAGCGAAGTTTAGACAGGTGCTAGCAAGGAAACACCTCAAAGTAAGTCGCCAGCGTAAAGACTTTGCCGTAAAGACAGCAAGGTGCGTAGTGATGTCTAACGACCTCGTGGCGTATGAGGATTTGAAGGTGCGTAACATGGTGAGGAATCGACGCCTTGCCAAGTCAATATCAGATGCTGCATGGACTCAGTTTCGAGAATGGGTTGAGTATTTTGGAAAAGTGTTCGGTGTGGCGACAGTTGCCGTCCCACCTCAATACACAAGTCAAAATTGCTCCAATTGTGGCTCCGAAGTCAAGAAAAGTCTCAGTACTAGGACGCATAATTGTTCTCATTGCGGACACATTCAAGACCGCGACCACAATGCAGCACGAAACATACTAGAAAAGGCATTACGTACCGTGGGGCACACGGGGAGTCACGCCTCTGGAGAGACCGACCTCTGTCTTGGTGAAGCAATTCCTCAAGATAAGCCGACTCGTGGAAAGAGGAAGCCCAAGAAGTAATTCTTGGAATCCCCCGCTACACCCGCAAGGGTTAGCGGTGGGAGGATGTCAAGAGACTTACAAGCCTGTTCCCTGTTCCCTGTTCCCTGCTATAGTGCGGGAGGATGTTACGGATTTGCTGCCGCAAAAGTATTACATTGTGCAGGATTACCCGTCTGAATGCCCCGCTGAAACCAACGAACTCGCTGGGCTGAACTACCGTGGGTAAAAGACTCTGGGGTAACATACCCTTTTGCCTGACGTTGCAAACGATCATCCCCAATACTGCTGGCAGCATTGAGTGCCTCTTCAATGTCGCCTTGTTCCAGGATTTGGCGCGAACGATTGGCATGATGTGCCCAAATGCCAGCAAAACAGTCCGCCTGTAACTCTTGCCGGACTGAAAGTTGATTTGCCTGTACTCGATCAACTTGACGCTGCATTGCGTGAACTTGATCGGAAATACCCATGAGATTCTGGACATGATGCCCAACCTCGTGAGCAATCACATACGCTTGGGCAAAGTCTCCTGGTGCCTGGTATCGATTCTTCAGATCCTGATAAAAGCTTAAGTCAATGTAGAGCTTTTGATCGGCGGGGCAATAGAATGGACCAACCGCTGATCGCGTAAAGCCACAGGCAGACTGCACCGCATCAGAATAGAGAACTAACTTAGGCTCTACATAAGTCTGTCCTCTTTGCCGAAACAAACTTTGCCACGTATCTTCGGTATCTGCTAGGACAACCGAAACAAAATCAGCCATGCGATCGCTCGCCGCAGAAGGTTGTGTTTGAGGAGACTGCGAGTAAGGGCTGTCGCTCGGCGCTTGTTGTTGCTCCCAAAGAACACTGGGATCGCCGCCCAAGAGGGTAACAATCACTGACAAAATGATGGCTCCAATGCCACCCCCCACTACAGGAGCCGAAATCCGACTTCCGCGCCTGTCCTCAACATTGGTGCTTCTACGACCGAATTCCCAGCGCATAACCAAGAGTCTCCAAACTACTTAACCTGGCAAAAGTGAACAAAGTGCAATTGCTTTCGGTAAGTCCAAAGGGCGAACGCACCAAAGTCAAACTTTCCATAATTCACCAAAAATATTAATGATTTCATTCATCAAAATCCTCTGCCAGAGGGACAGCACTTATTTGATAGGCACTCCTACTTAGGAAAGGCTATGTCATAGCGGCGGTGATACGATCAAAGCAATCGCCTTCTACTGATATGTATCGAACCTTTATCCCTGGCATTGCTCCACTCACAGTTCAGCCTGAACCCTCCTGGTGGTTTGCGTTTGTTGGCAATAAATTGCTGGTTCGCGCCGAAGGAAAGGTCAGCGAAATTCCTAAGCTCATCACTCTGGCAGAAATTGCCTTAGAGCCAGTGCGATCGCAGTTCCTAGGCACCCTGGATGGACAGCCCTGTTACTCGGCAGAACTGCCCAAGGATGCGTTAGCCCCCGATGGCTTCACGTTGCAAGGATTGCGCGAATTGTACGGAACGTTGGATGAAGACTTGTATACGCTCAGCGGTCGCGCCATCCAAATCGTGGAATGGGACCGCACTCACCAGTACTGCGGACACTGCGCAACTCCAACAACCCAATTATCTCATGAACGTGCTAAACGTTGCCCCAGCTGTGGACTCGTGAATTATCCTCGCCTCTCGCCTGCGATTATTGTTCTGGTTTCTCGGGGTGAAGAACTGTTGTTAGCTCGCGCCCCTCGGTTTCCACCGGGGATGTACAGCGTGCTCGCTGGCTTCGTGGAACCGGGAGAATCGTTGGAAGAGACGGTGGTGCGCGAAGTCCGCGAGGAAGTAGGAATTGAGGTCAAAGATATTCGCTATTTTGGCTCGCAACCCTGGCCGTTTCCCAACTCACTGATGATTGGATTCACAGCCACTTATGCAAGTGGTGACATTGTCATCGAACCGCAAGAATTAGTAGAGGCAGGCTGGTTTAGTAAGCACAACTTACCGCAAATTCCTCCTAAGTTGAGTATTGCCCGCAAGCTGATCGACTCGTTTGTGCTTTGAGTCCATCCACCTTTATCTGGGGTGTGGTGAAAAATTTAATTTATGGTTCAAACAATTATTGTTTTTGTGATCATTGGGGTGATTATCACTGGCATCTTAGTCAGTCCCATCTTAATTAAACAACGAAGAAACCGTCTTAAACATCGTCCTTTTCCCCCACTTTGGAATGCGATTATTGAGAATAATCTTCCCGTTTATGTCCATCTTTCTCCCGCTGAACGCCGACGGCTTCAGGGACATATTCAAGTATTTTTAGCGGAAAAACAATTTATTGGGTGTGGAGGATTGCAGGTAACGGAAGAAATGAAATTGGCGATCGCTGCTGTCGCCTGTTTGCTCCTGCTCAACGAGCGAGGAGAATACTTCCCTAAACTTCGTTCAATTCTGATTTATCCCAGCACTTATTTTGTTAATGAAACTGTTGCCACCGGGAATTATATTGTTGAGGAAAGGCGTGTGGCAAGACTGGGGGAATCCTGGACTCATGACCAAGTGATATTGTCTTGGGAACAGGTACAACAAGACACTCTCGACTGGAGGGATGGACATAACGTTGTGCTTCATGAATTCGCCCACCAGTTAGATCAAGAGGATGGTAGAGCTGAGGGTGTTCCTATTTTGCAACGAAAATCAGATTATGCCATATGGGCTAAGGTGATGACAGAAGAATATCAACAACTGTGCAATGATGTTCAACGAGGCATAAAAACCGTAATGGATAGCTACGGCGCTACTAATCCCGCAGAATTTTTTGCCGTAGCAACTGAAACATTCTTTGAAAAACCACAGCAATTGCTGAAGAACCATCCGGCACTTTATGAGCAACTGCAACGCTACTATCAACTAGATACTGTGCAATGGGTTTAGACATTCAGTAGATCACAAAGTTTTTTACAGTTCACTCATGTTCTGTAAAACACTTCATGGTCAAATTCTAAGGATTTGCTAGCGCAAAAGTATCGCATTGTGCAGGATTACCCGTCTGAATGCCTCGCTTAAACCACCGGACTCGCTGGGCTGAACTACCGTGTGTAAAAGACTCTGGGGTAACATACCCTCTTGCCTGACTTTGCAAACGATCATCCCCAATACTGCTGGCAGCATTCAGCGCCTCTTCAACGTCGCCTTGTTCAAGGATCTGCCGCGAGCGATTGGCATGGTGTGCCCAAATGCCAGCAAAACAGTCTGCCTGTAACTCCTGCCGGACTGAAAGTTGATTCGCCTGTACTCGGTCAACTTGACGCTGCAATGCATGAACCTGATTGGAAATGCCCATGAGATTCTGGACATGATGTCCAACTTCGTGAGCAATCACATACGCTTGGGCAAAGTCTCCCGGTGCCTGGTATCGATTCTTCAGATCCTGATAAAAGCTTAAGTCAATGTAGAGCTTTTGATCACCGGGGCAATAAAACGGACCAACCGCTGATCGCGTATAGCCACAGGCAGACTGCACCGCACCCGAATAGAGAACTAACTTCGGCTCGACATACGTCTGTCCTCTTTGCCGAAACAAACTCTGCCACGTATCCTCAGTATCCGCTAGGACAACGGAAACAAAATCAGCCATGCGATCGCTTGCGGCAGAACGTTGTGTTTGAGGAGACTCCGGGTAGGGGCGATCGCTCGGCGCTTCTTGTTGCTCCCAAAGTACACTCGGATCGCCGCCCAAGAGGGTAACAATCACTGACAGAATGATTGCTCCAATGCCACCCCCCACTACAGGAGCCGAAATCCGACTTCCGCGCCTGTCCTCAACATTGGTGCTTCTACGACCGAATTCCCAGCGCATAACTAGCGAGTCTCCAAACTACTCAACCTGGCAGAAATGTTAGTGAGCTAGGTGCGATAGCAGCCAAGCTAGACCTTGCATCATTCACCAAAAATATTAATCATTCCATTCATCCAAATCATCTGTCACAGGGACAGCACTGATTTGATAGACAGTCCTACTTAGGGAAGGCTATATCGTAGTCCAATTCATTCCCGTCTCATCCATACCTGTGCTGTTCTTGACCAGGCAATCTGGCAGGCTCTTGCTCAGTACAGACATTTTAGAGCAAGGGGGTCAGCAACCGAGATACTCTCACGGCTAACTTGAACCATAGAGGTTTTCTATCGTACTCAGATAGATCAACAGCAACAGAGACAGCCAAGTCATCTTGTAACATTTTCTCCAGACTTTGGACAAAGTGAGGATCAGCAACAAATCCCATCACTTCAAAGTTGAGAAAGAACGAGCGATTATCCAGGTTGACAGTTCCTACCCCTGCCATGTCCTGATCGATGAGCATGATTTTCTGGTGCATGAACCCATTTTTGTAGCGATACAGCTTAATAGCGATCGCCTCCATTTCAGTGTAGTACGAGAAAGAACATAGATAAACAAATAAGTGATCCGGTCGGTTTGGTAAGATAATTCGCACATCTACACCGCGCATCGCTGCTAGTTTCAAGGCAGTTAGGGTTGACTCATCCGGCACAAAATAAGGAGTGGCAATCCACAGGCGAGTCTGCGCTTGATTGATAGCATTCACGAAAAAAAGGTTACAGGCTTTTAGCCGATCTGCTGGTCCGGTAGGAAGTACCAAGGCGGTTTGGTTGGTTTCCCGATTTACTTTAATCTGCCAGTTAACATCGAGAACTTTTCGAGTTGCCCAGTACCAATCTCGCAGAAAGGAATTTTGCAGACTTTGTACAGTGGGACCTTGCAGCATCATATGGGTATCACGCCAAGGACTGAGGCGAGGATTTTTTCCCAAGTATTCGTCACCAATATTCAGACCACCCACAAATGCTGTTTCACCATCTACCACTAGAATCTTGCGATGGTTGCGGAAATTGAGCTGGAAACGATTGCCTCTGCCTTTGGTGGTGTGGAATGCACTCACGTGAATGCCATTTTTGCGCAGAGACTTGATATAGGAGCGAGATAGTTTGTTTGAACCAATTTCATCGTAGAGAAAGTAGATGCGTACTCCTTGGTTTGCTTTGGCAATCAACGCTTCCTTAAAATCGTTACCTGCCTGGTCATCATTAACGATGTAGGATTGTAGTAGAATATAATCGCTAGCTTCTGCGATCGCTTTCAACATCGCCTCATAAGTTTGCTGACCATCAATTAGCAATTGAGCTGCATTACCTGATGTAAAGGGAATTCCTGTAAAAGCCTCAGCAAGTGGTTGCAGACCTGCTAATTTCTTTGGTGGTGCGACCTTAAATTTAGCAATTTCAGTGTAGGTTTCACGAACAAGCTTATGGTGTTGGGCGTAAACTGAACGCAGGGCTTCAGCATATCCATGAAATTTAGTTCTTCCTAAAATCCAATATAATGGAATAGCTAGCCAGGGAAAGGTGATCAGAGAAATTCCCCAGGCGATCGCCCCTTGAGAAGAACGCACATTCATCACCGCATGGGCAGCATGCAAAATTCCCAAGCTATGAACAACAACTACTGTAGCTGCACTAAGAAGGGCTAAAACACCGCTATCTACAAGCATCTTAAATTTTTATTGAGTATCGATATAAGAAAATTCTGCCAGTAAAGGTTTGTGATCGGACGAAGAAACATAATCTAACACTTTAGCACTGGCTTTCTTTTCACTGAGTCCTCGGTAAAAGATATAGTCTAGAGGAGGTGATAACAGAAATCGTTTAATTTTCTTGCTTTCATGGGGTGCAAAAACGACTGGTGCTAACCCCAAACGAGTAACCGCTTGTTCAAGCAAAGCAGCTCTTTTTCGACTCCAGGTATTGAAGTCTCCTGAAAATATAACAGGACCATGATGTGTAGATAAGGCAAACTCTAACTCATGGAGTTGTGTTTTGAATTTGTTTAAATCCACAAAATTGATGAAATGACTATTGATAACTAACAGAGTTTCTCGTTTATTAGATAACGGATACTCCGTAATGAGGGAAACCTTAGGAGTTTTAACAATCGGTTCATGATGTTTAGTGAGAATCGCTCTGCTGGTGAGTGGACTGATTTTAGCTGCCGTTAAAATTCCAGAATAAGTCTGATGATGAGCATCGATAAAATTAGGGGCAAAATTCCAACTCATTTCTCTCAATTCAGCGGCATGTTCTGCATCCATTCTCAAGCGAACTTCTTGCAAAAAGATAAGCTCTGGTTTGTATTGTTCAAGAATGGCTAAAAAATCTTTAATCCAAATTTTGTCATGATTTTTCTTCGCAATATTCCAACTCAACACTTTAATTGATGTACTATTGAGTTCTGTTTGAAGAACATGGCTTCTATCAATTGTGGATTCTTGTGTCCGAATGAATCTATACGATGGAACAAATTTTCTTGCAAAAGTGTCTGCGTGTTCTTTGAAATCAAGCATTACTACTCCCTTCCCAGTCTAAAATTACCTAAATTTCTCTAACTCTTACCTCTGTGTCCTCTGCGCCTCTGCGGTTTTTTAATTAAGTAATCTTCGGGCGGGAAGCGAGTAAAAGTTGACTGGGCTTTCTATAGCTTAACGCTATTAGATAGTCAAGAGAGCCTATCACATTGGAGGATGTTGGGTAATATTGTATCTACTTCCATCATGCTCTTGAATCAAGAATTATCCTTGCTGAGATAAATCCATGAAATTTGCCAGCTTATAAACAATCCGCGCACCGACATTGCCATCCCACTCAGCATCACCAACTTCGCAGACATCAAAACCAATAATTTTTCTACCGCTATTAACCAACTCACGGAACAGACAAAAAGCTTGCTCCAATTCCAGTCCTCCAGGAACAGGAGTCCCTGTACTCTGACAGAATTTTGGATCAAGACCATCGACATCAAAGCTAATGTAAACGTACTCGGGCAAATGAGCGATAATTTCTCGGCATAAATCAATCCAAGTCGTTCCAGAGTAGAGCTTTTGTTTAATTGCTGGGTCGTAATAAGCAACAATTCGAGCATTCGATTCGTTAATCATTTGCACTTCATCATGAGAAATATCACGCAACGCTACCTGCACTAACTTGGAAATTTGCGGTAGCTTCATCGCATTAAACATAATGGACGCATGGGAAAACTCAAATCCCTCATAGGCATCGCGTAAATCTGCGTGTGCGTCAATGTGCAAAATACCGTAGCTTGCGTATTTAGCTGCTAATGCTTGATAATAACCTAAAGGTGAACTGTGATCCCCACCAATAACTGCGACTCGCTTACCATTGTTAATTGCTTCCTGACACTGTTCAAACAGCCATTGATTCACCTGTTGACAAGCTTGATTAATTTCTGTCAAGACAGGTGTTAAATCTGGTGTTTCTGTCAGTGGTTTACCTTGCTCTAGTCGTTTGATAATTTTTGCCGCTAAGGCGCGATAGTATTTGTTCTTCTCTAAAATATCCTGGGGAATTTCCACCATGAAAATTCCCTGTTTCCATCCATCAGGATGATCGAAATCGAACAAATCCAGTTGCGGCGAAGCATCCAAAATCCGCTGTGGTCCGTTGGCGGTACCTGCGCCATAGGAAACGGTCACTTCCCACGGTACACCAAAGACAATCAAGTTTGCCGACTCGTAATCGAACGGCAAACCCAAGAGGTTGCCATTGATTTGACCTACGCCGCTGGGATTATAGTCTTGGAGTTGATTACTCATGGATCGTCTTCTGGATTTACGTGGGTAGACAGCACGCCGCCTGGTGGATACCTGCATTGTAGTAGCGCAGGTTATGCTATGGCTGCAAATTGCGCTGCTTTATTATGAACTACCCCGCCGCTCCCGGCGGACGGGGTTTCACCCGGTTCCGCCCCGTGGCTGGATTTTTGTCTCCTCGCTTGCCCAAGTTGCTTCATCGATCCGGTATTCTTGGGTTTACTGGTCTTTGAAGTAGAGCTTAGACATCCGAGACTGTCGAGGCTAGTTCCTAACCCCGGTTGTTGATTGGTCACAACATTGTACATCACCCAAAGCGCTGCCACTATCACGTGGTATTTCAAATCCACAATCCGGGCAGGCATGGTGACGATTTGATAACTCTGCCCATTCTTTATGAACCGCTCCACATTTTGGGCAGCGCTGGGATGGCTTGATTTCCCTTGTAGGTAGTATGACCATCAGTCCACCTTTCGCCTCAATCTTGTGTGTAGAGACGCCCTGCTAGGGCGTCTCTACTCTTGTTCAAAGTGCTAAAACCAACTGAAAGGATGGATTTGTTGAGTCCTGCTTTTTGTTTCTTTCGTTTACTACCTTTTTTCGCCTTTTTCGTCATCCCTTTCGTATTAAGTTCCAAGGGATAGCCGATGTCATAACGACTTGCAATTTCTGAGGTAACTTTATGTTGCCAATCTCGACGTTGAGTTCCAGCTTTGCGTTGTAGTTTTGCAACACGCCTGTTCACTTTCTTCCAACGTTGAGACGCCTTGATTTTCTTATCTAGTGGGGGTTCGGGGGCTATAAGACCCGCGCTATAATCTTCGATTTAGCGCGGGATACATGGACCCCCGCGCTGTTTTCGTCGCCTCGATGGCGACAAAAACAGCATTTACTAGACATAGCATCTCTAGTAAATATGTTATAATTCATTTCATGATAACACTTACTCACCGCTACCGAATCTATCCAGATGTCACTCAAGAGCAAACATTAATTGAGTGGATGGAAATTTGTCGAGGAGCTTACAACTATGCTCTTCGAGAAATAAAAGATTGGTGTGATAGTCGTAAGTGTTTGATAGATAGATGCTCCATTCAAAAAGAATATATCCTCTCTTCTGAATTAAAATTTCCAAGCGAAGTCTATCAACTGAACAGATTGCCTGTATCTAAGAAAGATTTCCCCAGATTAGGAGAAGTTCCCTCTCAAGTTCTTCAGCAAGCGATTAAACAGTTGCATAGAGGTTGGGAGTATTTTCAGGAGAGAGGATTTGGCTTTCCTCGGTTTAAAAAACATGGTCAGTTTAAGTCGTTACTTTTTCCTCAGTTCAAGGAGAATCCAGTAACGACTCTGCATATCAAACTGCCCAAGATTGGAGTAATTCCAATTAACTTGCATCGACCCATTCCTACAGGATTTGTGGTCAAGCAGGTGCGAATCTTGAGGAAAGCTGATAGATGGTATGCCTCTATTTCGCTGCAATGTGATGTCAGCGTTCCCGACCCAATTCCTCATGGACATCCTATTGGGGTAGACATTGGGTTGGAAAAATTTTTAGCAACCAGCGATGGTGTTCGAGTATCGCCGCCGAAGTTTTTTAAACAACTGCAAAGCGAGTTGAAATTGCTGCAACGCAGATTGTCTAGGAAGCAACGGAGGTCGAGAAACTACGAGAAACAACGCCTTAAAGTTGCCCGACTTCACCACCAAATCGACAACACAAGGAAGGACTTTCACTACAAACAGGCACACGCCCTTTGTGATGCTGGCGACATGGTGTTTATGGAAGACTTGAATTACCGCACCAGTGCCAAAGGGATGTTCGGAAAACATATGCTTGATGCTGGGTTTGGTCAGTTTAGAACCATCGTCAAATATGTGTGCTGGAAGCGTGGAAAGTTCTTCTCAGAAGTCGATGCAAGAGGGACTTCTCAAGAGTGTCCCGAATGTGGTGGTGAAGTGAAAAAAGACTTGAGCGTTAGAGTTCATAGCTGCCCACACTGTGGATACAAAACCGATAGGGATGTAGCCGCAGGTCAAAATATTAGAAACCGAGGGATAGCCCTCATTAGTACCGCAGGACTTGCGGGAATGGAAACTGCCTGTGCAGACGATCTACCGGGGATTGAGGTCACTCAGTCTAGGCAAGTGTCGAAACCTCGTAACAGAGCAACCAGGAAATCTTCAAAGTGATTTGAGGAAGCCCACACTATACCGCTTACGGTTAGTGTGGGAGGATGTCACTACGATTGGGAGCTTGTTTGCGTCGTAATTCTTTTTCTGTGAAAGTTTTGTTTCGAGATAAGCTCTAAGTAGCGCTAAGTACAAGATTGCACAAGTTCGTAGCGTTATAGTTCGTAGTTGCGCTAAGCGCGAAGACAGCGCAACTACAAGCCCTTATTGCGATACGAATTTATGAAATGCAGTACTAAGACACGATGGATAGGAACGGCTATGAAAAATCAAACCTGTGTTGGATGCTCAGGTGTCCGAGTTTATATATCAAGGTTCCTGGTATTTAGCGCCTACGTTGCAATTACCGTCGCGGCTTTCTCGCTGTCCGGCTGTATGCGCGAGAAAACGAAAAAGATTGTCGGATTTTCGCAGACGGAGAACATCGGCCCGTGGCGCGTCGCCGAAACGAATAGCATCAAGGACGAAGCCGCCAAGCGTAAGGAAATTTACGATTTCCTGATGACGGACGCCCAGGGGCAGACGTCGAAGCAGTTCGCCGACATCGAGGATCTGATCGCACGGCAAGTTGACGCCATATTCCTCGCGCCACGCGAGTATGAGGGCCTCACGCCCGCTCTCGAAGCGGCGAGAGCGGCAAAAATACCGGTGTTTCTCATTGATCGTGAAGCTGCGGGAAAACCGGGCGAGCACTTCGTCAGCTTTCTCGGGTCGGATTTCATCGCGCAAGGCCGCCGCGTTGGCGAATGGCTGGCGCAGGCGACCAACGGCAAGGCGTCAATCGTGGAGCTCACCGGAACGGCAGGCTCGTCGGTCGCAATCGATCGCGCTAAGGGGTTTCGCGACGCCATCGGCAGTTATCCCAACATGAAGATCATCGCCACGCAGACGGCGGATTTTTCGCGGGCTGCAGCTCAGCGCGTAATGGAAAACATCATCCAGGCCAAGGGCTCCGACATCACCGCAGTGTATGCTCACAACGACGAAATGGCATTGGGTGCCATTCAGGCTCTCAAGTCCTATGGCATGAAGCCCGGCAAGGATGTAATGGTCGGTTCAATCGATGGTCAGAAAGCCGCGCTCGAGGCGATTATTCGCGGTGAGCTGGGCGTGAGTGTCGAGTCAAACCCGCGTTTTGGGCCACTTGTTTTCGCCACAATGGAGAAGTATTTTGCTGGCGAGAAAATTCCTCCTAAAATCATTCTCAAGGACAGACTCTTCGACGTGACCAACGCCAAGGATTTCGTGCATGAAGCATACTAGTAGTTACTGTCCTAAAATAAAGAAAAGAAGGACGGGGTTTCTACCCAGAATTTTCGATGAACCAGGCGACTCGAAGTGTCCTGCGCATGACGGACATAAAGAAAAGTTTTTCCGGCGTGCCAGCGCTCTGGGGCGTCGATTTTGAACTGAAGGCAGGCGAGATCCATGCGCTGGTCGGTGAAAACGGCGCTGGCAAATCGACGCTCATCAAAATCATGACGGGAGCGTATCGACGGGACTCGGGCGTCATAGAGTACGACCAAAGCAGCGTTGCATTTCAGAATCCGACCGAAGCGCAGGCGGTAGGCATCGTAGCCGTCTACCAGGAGATCCAGCTGGTGGATTTCCGAACCGTTGCCGAGAATATTTTTCTTGGCAGAGAGCCGCATCGCCTCGGCATCATCGATAGACGGCGCATGAACATCGGGGCAGCTGAGATCCTGGAGCGCTTGGGGTTGCATATCGACCCGCGCTCGGTGGTTGGTTCGCTCAATATTGCCCATCGCCAGATGGTGGCGATCGCGCGGGCTATATCCTTTGATGCACGGGTGCTCATCCTCGATGAACCCACAAGCTCGCTTACGGAAACCGAGGTATCTGTTCTTTTTGACGTTATGCGTAGACTCAAGTCGGAAGGAACGTCGATTGTTTACGTCAGCCACCGTTTTGAAGAACTCTACGCCGTGTGCGATCGCGTGACGGTCCTGCGTGATGGGCGTAACATCGTGACGCAGTCGCTGACCACGCTCAATCGCCTAGATCTCGTTTGTCATATGCTGGGGCGCAAGCCCTCGGAGGTGAGCAAAGGAGTCACGGCGTTCGCGGGACGACCGCAAAACGCGGCAGGTCAGCCAGTGCTCCTGCAGGCGGAAGCTCTCAAATATCAGAACCGGCTCAACGGCGTCTCAATTGAAGTGCGGCATGGCGAAATTGTTGGGCTTGCGGGTTTGCTCGGCTCTGGTCGCAGCGAAACGGCGCGCGCTCTGTTTGGGGCTGAACCACTTGACAATGGAACCGTAAAACTCGAAGGTAGCCTTCTCTCCCTGAGTGATCCCCATGACGCCATCGACGCGGGGATGGCTTTCCTCTCAGAAGACCGCAAGGCGGACGGGATCATCCCTGAGCTTTCGGTGCGCGAAAACCTCACGCTCGCCGCCCTACCAGCCCTGACGCAATGGGGCATCGTTTCCAGGAAACGACAGGGCGAGCTCGTCGCCCGTTTCATGCAGCGTCTTGGCATCAAGGCGGCGAGCGCCGAGCAGAAGATCCACGAACTCTCGGGCGGCAATCAGCAGAAGGTCCTTCTCGCGCGATGGCTGTGCAAGAATACGAAACTTCTTCTCCTCGACGAGCCGACTCGCGGTATCGACGTTGGTGCAAAAAGCGAGATCCAAAGGCTCATTGCCGAACTGGCGGAGCAAGGGCTTGGGGTTCTCATGATTTCATCAGAAGTGGAAGAGCTCGTTGAAGGCTCACAGCGTGTCGTCGTCCTGCGTGACGGGCGGTCAGTCGCCCAACTCAGCGGCGAGCAGAAGAACATAAAGGCAATTTTGCATGCCATGGCGGAAGGCGCAGATCCTAGGGGAGCCGTCGGTGGACAGTATGAAACACAGCAAGACGCAAATGAATAGCAAGAAGCGTGGTTTGGGTTGGGGAACCCTGTGGAACCCAAACTTCGGCGCACCTGCGGCGCTCCTCATTCTCTATGTTGCGAACGCCGTCTTTACTCCGCGTTTCGCTACAGTGAGCAACACCCTAAATATGTTGCTCCAGGTGTCTACGACGATGATCGTTGCCGTCGGGATGACGTTCGCTATTGCTTCACGTGGCATCGACCTCACGGTCGGCTCCACCATGGCATTGGTTTCAGTCATTGTGGCATTGCTTATCAATCACGGGATGGCGATCGCCATCTCGGTCGCCTTGGGGAGCGCCCTGTTGATTGGCCTTGTCAACGGCTTTCTCATCTCACGTCTGAAACTTGAGCCCCTGATCACCACCTTGGCGGCTCTGATCATGTGGCGTGGCGTCGCTCAGGTCGTCGGGGACGGTCAGCTCGTTCCCTTTGCCCATTCCACGTTTGAAGCGCTCGGAAAGGGCTATCTCGGGTCCATCCCGATTCAGGTTGTGATTGCGCTCGTCGTCATTGTGGGAGCTTTCTTCTGTATCCGCTCTACGCTTTTCGGGCGTCATATCGTTGCAGTTGGCGGCAACGAGGAGGCCGCACGGCTTGCGGGCATCCGTGCGGAGCGTGTGAAATACATCGTCTATATAATTACCGCCCTGCTTGCTGGGCTTGCCGGGCTCATCGAGACGGCGAGGCTCAGCATGGCCGATCCCAGCAAGGTCGGTGTCAACGCGGAATTCGATGCCATCGCGGCTGTTGTTGTTGGCGGCACACCCTTCTCCGGTGGCCGCGCGAATGTGCTCGGAACTGTTGTCGGAGCCCTCATCATGCAGGTGATCTCCACCAGCTTCAATATGCTCCTCATTCCGTTCACCTGGTCATTGGTTTTAAAATCGGTAATTATTCTTTTCGCTGTTTTTTTACAGCGTCCTAAGGAGGTCTAACGCGTCATGGCTGCCACAAGGTCTCTTGCGCTTGCGGGTATGCAGCTCTCGAGGCGTCTCGCGAGACTCCTCACCTCGCAGGGCGCGCTGCTTTTGCTGTTTAGTTTGGCTCTGTTCGCATCGTTTCGTTATCAAACCTTCCTGACGCCTCTTAACCTCATGAACATCATGCGACAGAACAGCATGCTCGCGATCGTGGCTCTGGGCATGACCGTCGTGATCCTGAGCGGGGGAATTGATCTCTCGGTGGGTGCCCTCGTTGCTCTAGGCGGCGTCGTCGCAGCAATGCTCGCTCCTCAGGGAAGCCTCATGGCAATCGTCGGCGGCATTGCAAGCACCACCTTGTTCGGTGTGGTAAACGGTCTTCTCGTGTCCCGCGCGAGGCTCCAGCCGTTCGTTGTTACGTTATTCACCGCGAGCGCTGCACGCGGGCTTGCCCTGAGCATCACCGAGGAGAAGTCAATTGCCGTATCATCAGCAGCCTCAGGACTTGTTTGGCTGGGCAGGGGGTTTATTGGTCCTGTCCCTGTCCCCGTGCTTATGGTTGCGCTCCTGTATTTCGCAGCCTGGTTCATGCTGCATAGGAGCCGATTAGGGTTGCACATATTCGCTGTCGGCGACAACGAGGAGGCCTCCCGGCTCATGGGCGTAAGCCCAGACCGGGTGAAGCTCGCAGTCTACACGATAAGCGGTCTGCTTTCAGGGCTTGCTGGTGTCGTTCTCGCGGGTCGTCTAGGGGCGGGTCAGCCAGTGGCCGCCTTTGGCTGGGAGACGGATGCGATCGCCGCTGCCGTCATGGGAGGAACGTTTCTCGGAGGGGGGCAGGGGAGCGTGTTTCCGACGCTTGTCGGTGTCCTTCTGCTGGGAATGATGTACAACCTTCTGAATCTCGAGGGGACCATTACCCCGTGGTGGCAGCTCGTGCTCCGGGGCGGCTTCTTGCTTCTGGTAGTGATTTTCCAGCAGCGCATCGCGCGGAGGATCCAATATTAGGGAAGCTGACATGGAGGGTTATGTTGCAAAAACTTGTGGAGGACATGAAAAGTCCATTGGTCGGTCAAGTTTTATGCAGCAACTTTAAATAATGTGGTAAGACATTTTACCACAACTAGAATTGATGCGTCAAAATGGTGTTTTTACCTGTAAATGAAGGGTTTCTCCTAACTGTGGATGCTCAAAAGAAAGTTCCCTTGCATGCAGATGTAACCGACTTGCAATTGCATGACATCCATAAAGGCGATCGCCCAAAATAGGTATACCAAGTCCTCTTGCATCAGCAGCATGAACTCTCAATTGATGGGTGCGTCCTGTTCGCGGCATAAACTCTACACGAGTGTTGTTTCCTTCTGTTGCTATCACCTGGAAGTGAGTTACGCTGGGTTTCCCATATTGCAAATTGACTTGCTGATAAGGGCGATTCTGAGGATCTCCCCACAGTGGCAGTTCAATCACACCTTTGTCAGTGGTTAGAGAACCGGAAAGTACCGCTTCATACACTTTGTGAACCTGCCGTTTTTGAAACTGCTCACTGAGTTGACGATAGGTATGCCTGTCACGAGCCAACAGAAGAATACCAGATGTTTCCTGATCCAAACGATGCACCGCAATAATCTCCATCCCATCTGGTGACAGTTGACGCAAACGACTGAGGACACTATCTTGGGTGTCGCGATAACGACCAGGTACTGAAAGTAGCCCTGCGGGTTTGTTGACAGCAATCAACCATTCGTCTTCATAAAGAATAGGTATTACCTCTCCCCAAACCCCTTTAGCAACAAAAGCTGCTCCTTGTCCCCCTCCTTGTAGGAGGGGGTTAGGGGGAGGTGAGGAGAGGCTTAAAACTCCCCCTTCCCTACGAGGGAAGGGGGTAGGGGGGTTAGGTCTCAATCCTGACAGCAGAAACCCCATTAATGGCTGACAGCGTTCTGCACAAGCTCCATAGAATTCTCCCTGGACTTTGTCCTGATTGCAGGACGACTTTCCCCACCAAAACTCTGCCATTGCCAATGGTTTTAGACTATGTGTTGCCGCATAATGCAGCAGCTTTGGCGCACAACAGTCTCCTGTTCCTGTGGGCATACCTTCTGGTATCAACTGCTGCAACGATAAAGATTGTCCTAAAAAATTCATCAGGGTGTAAGTAGCGTGCATCTGTGCCTGGAGTTGGCGGGACAGTTCTTTACGTCTCTGTTTCAGTTCACCCATCCGGGCATCTGCTGCTGCAATGAGGTGCTGAAGCGGCTGCAAGACTTCATCCCGTTGGCGTTTAAGTTGCCGTCGCTGAATTCCATGCTGACGACTTTCTTCGTCGAGTTGTTCCAACGCAACTATGAGCGCTTCTCCAATTAGCTTTTCGTAGCATATCTGACGTTTTTCGTGTCGTTGGTTTTTGCAATCTCGATGGCGATCGCTCATTTGTTGCAGGCGTAACTCAAACTCACTCCTAAGCGTTTCGTATTGCTGCCTTTGTGGAAGTTGCTTGAGGGTAATCAGTTCCTGCTTGATAGCGTCCAATTGCGCCAAAGTGCGGATTTCCTCTAATGCCACTTCGTCTCGTCCTGGAATGGGCGGTACCCAGCCCTCAGCCACGCTGTCACCATTCAGTAGCCCGGAGAAAGCTTTGAGTACCCGTTGTTCGCCAGTAGGCAGTTCCACTAGTAATACTCCATACATTTTGCCTTCAGAGGAATAACGGTCATCCGTGGCAAGATGTTGCATTAAAGCATGGGCGATCGCCTCAGACATTGGGGTGCGGGGTAGTCTCAGGAGTTCACTAGTTTGAGGACAACGCCCTTCATACCAATAGCTAACAGATAAGTCGCTGACAGCAGAATTGCAGTTTATGAAATCTGAAAGCGAGTGCAGAACTACCATATAAAGCTTCTAATCTGGCTTATATCAAGTCCGGTTGATTACTTATAATTCCTGCTTTACCTCACCCCAACCCTCTCCTTAGCAAGGAGAGGGTGCCGGAGGCGGGTGAGGTTCTTCGTTTTTACAACTGTTTATCCGGACATGATATTACTTAAACTTATCAGCAACTTTTCTATAAGGCTATCCCGTTATAAAGGAAGGCATTATCCCAAACATAATCAATCACTGCTCTGGCATCCTCCAAAGGTAGAACATGGCAAAATCCCTGGTTATCATAGCTTAATAAAGGCATTTCCGGGACAATATCTGCTTCTTCAGCATTTGTGATCACTTTGCCACGAATATCTTGCAGATTGTTTAACGGACCCTGGATATCGAAGTTAATCGTAATACCCAGCTTCCTTTCCATCCAAGTTTCGATGCGAGAGTCTAACTGTTTAGGATTCAACGGAGTCGGACTGGTAAGGAGATGGTAATATACCAGAATAATTTCCTTACACTCTTCTTCCTCAGCCATGTCGATGAGCATTTGAAAGACGCTGGCATTGTTGGCTAAATTTTTGAAGAAAAGTGTGTCAGTAACATCTTTTTGGAACTTGATTTTTTTGTTTTTGTAATTGGTGTATTGCTTGAAGGCAAATCCACCCAGGGCAATCCCCAAAGATAGCGTTGCTACTAGAATGGGCATGACATCTCGGATCTGCTCCTGTTCTACATCTAGCAATTCCACTAAAGATGATGCATTAAACACTAACGAAATTGCAGCTATGAGCAATAACAGATTCGGTAATGCTTTTAAGACGAGGGGAATTGCAGCCCCAATTGCAGGAATTCCAAATAACAGTCGATCTTTCCAAGTCATACTGGTAATAACATTCGGAAAGAGTAAGTCAATATCTAGTTTTGGAATATTCTTGTAGAAGTAAACATACATTTTACCAGGGGTAAAGTTCAACTCCTCTATCTTGACTTTTCTGGCACGAAAGTAAGCCGCTTCTTTGAACTTAATGAGTAAAACAATTCGTTCCAAAATATTAATCGTCTTTTCTTCCTGCCAAAAGAAGAACTTTTTCAGCGAAATTTTCTGGTCAATATCGCCTTGGTAATAGCAACAGAAACGCTCAAAGTCATCGAAATCAACCTGAGTTTTCAAATCAATCAGAGATTTCTTTCCCAATGCTCGTTGTACAATTGATTCAGGCAAAAGAATGTAATTCGCTCTTTCTAAAATGTGTTGAAATGCATCAACTACTTTTGACTCCATCTCGTCGTATTGGTCGAAGGTTGGTTGAGTGAGTGGTTGAACATCTGCATTGGGATTGAAGGGTACGTAGTTGTCTTTGATAATTTCCAGCGTTTTGTGAAAGCGAAAGTGGTAATACGCGGATAAGATTTGGCAGAAATCTTGAAACTTTTGAGCATCAGCGGCACTTAGCTGACCATCTTCCAGGCAAAGTTTGATAATATCGGTGCGACGGTAGGGAATGAACGCTTCTCGATTTTCATAAACTGCCATGATCTGAAATTAGTCGGAGTCCAACTCATAAGTTTGCGATCGCCTCTGCCAGACAAAAATCGCGATGGTTAAACATCATCTACCGATTTGGAGCTCAATGACTAGTATCTTGAGTAGGAACTTTAGCAAAAATTGTTGATTCAATACGGTGATTATTGGCAACGTATTGCATGAAACTTTGACGTACTCCCCGGCATAAATGCGCGGGGATTCTCGAATGATGTTACGAGGCGGACTGAAGTCGCGCCTCTCCACCCTTCTTCCTGCTTCTTTGACTCTTAACTAGACCGTTTCCCGTCCCCGTCAGATCGTCTCCACAGGCATTTTCTTCCAGGCTGCGTCCCAGCCCAGAGACCCCTCTATTACGGATCACTTGTGCGGCTGCTACGTCTCGATGAGTCGTGTAACCGCATTCCGGACAAGAATGAACCCTGTCCTTCAATTCCTTTTTTCCAGTATGAGTATCACATTGTGGGCATACTTGGGAGGTGTAGTATGCGCTCACCTTCTCAAAATACACTCCACGCTTCCAGCATACCCATTTCAGGATTTCGATAAATTGCCCAAATCCCGCATCTAACGTATGTTTGCCTAGCATTCCTTTAGCCCATGTCCGGAAGTCGATGTCTTCAACAAACATCATTCCAGCTTTATCACAAAGCTTATGAGCTAACTTGAAATGCCAGTCTTTGCGAGTATCAGAAATACGTTGATGCAATCGGGCAATCCTGCGATTGAGTTTATGTCGATTGCTCGACCCCTTCTTTTTGTGCTTCAATTTGCGTTGCAGCAATTTCAGCTTGCGATGCAATGAACTCAAAAACCGAGGACGTTCAACTAACTCTCCATCACTAGTTGCAGCAAACTTATCTAGACCCAAATCCAGTCCAACTGGATGACCAGAGGCGACTGGATTTGGTACGTTAACGTCAGATTCCAACGTCAACATCACAAAGTATCCAGAAGCCTTCCGAACTATTCGAGCTTGTTTTACGACGAACCCGTTAGGTATTTCACGAGACTTGACATACTCTAACCATCCCAACTGTGGCAGCTTGATTTGGTTACCTCTTAAAAACTGAGATTTCCCTAATTGAGGGTAAACAAATGACCGCATTCTGTATCGATTTTTAAAGCGAGGAAATCCCATTCCCTTACGCTTCATATCGATGAATGCGGTCTCTAGTTTTCTCAATACTTGCTGCAACACTTGAGCGTTGACTGTTTTAAGTTCTGGATACTGTTCTTTTGCCAGTGTTAAAGACTTGGCTTGATTGTTGTAAGTCGGATAAGCCTTTGAGGCTGGAATAATATATTCGGATGTTAATGAACAAGCGTTAATCTGACACGAACGAGACTTTAGCCAGTCTTTTCGCTCACGAAGAGCAAAATTCCAGACTTTGCGACATACTTCTAAAGTATGTTCAATGACTTGAATTTGCTCCTTTGTAGGCTTTGCTTTGTACTCGTAAGTTAAAGTTAACACTTGTTCATCACCTCCTACAAAATCATATCACATTTTGTAGAAGTTAAGAGATCGACAGAAACAAAGGGATAAATCCCTTTGCGTCGAGCTTCATCCCCTGGTTAAAAACACAGGGGTTCTCGCTCTCCCATTATGCTTTGATAGGCGATTGGGCTTTAGCCCACTGCGCTCGGCGCAATCGCCTTTACCAAAGGTGTGCGGGGTAGTCGCAGGAGTTCGCCCGTTTGACGACAACGCCCTTAATAGTCATAGCTGGCAGAGGAATTGCTGATAGCACAATTGCAGTCTATAAAATCTGAAAGCGGATACAGAACCATCATAGAAGGTATGGTTGGAAATCTAGTTGTTCTCCATATCTGATGACATCACGATTGTTGTTTCAACCGTTACATAACACCTACCCAAAGCTACCCATAACTAGACTTTTCTATCCTAGATAACTTGTACTAGCCGAGTTGCTTTGGGTTTCGTTTACTTCCTTGCTTCATCCTGGCAACGTCGGCGTTAACCAGTCCACAGGCTCAAACGGTCTAACTGACCGCGTTCTAGTTCCTAAAAGGAACCGCTTCGCTTCAAATTGATTGCTGCGTTCAAGTCGCGGTCAATGACAAAGCCACAATGACCACATTCAAATACTCGTTCATTCAGTCCGAGTGTTTCTTTCTTGGTTCCACAGTTAGAGCAAGTCTTGCTAGATGGGAACCATCGGTCAACCACAACCAACTTTGAACCATACAACTGACATTTGTAGGTCAATTGACGACGAAACTCAAAGAAAGACATATCAGCTATTGCTTTAGCCAGTTTATGATTAGCTAACATTCCTGATACGTTCAAATTCTCAATGACTACTGTGCCGTGGTTCAAGGCTCGCGCAGTGTTGTGAGTTTGTGCAAGGTATCTTTTCGGATGCTAGCTATCTTCATATGAAGTCTAGCTATTTGCATCTGTGCTTTTTTCCAATTAGCCGAACCGATAATTTTATGGCGGTTCAACCATTGCATTTTGGATAGTTTTTCTTCATATTTTTTGTAGAATTTAGCTCCTAGAATTACTTCACCAGTTGAGATTGTAGCGAGTGCTTTGACTCCAAGATCAACGCCTACAACGTCTGTGTTATGTGATTCTTGGATTTCTACATCGAATCTGAAACTAATAAACCATCTATCCGCTTGGCGAGATATTGTACAAGACTTAGTTAATACCTGTGGTAGTCGTTCATAAGTTTTGAGTACACCAATTACAGGTACTTGGATTTTGTTATTGCCCAGAATTTTGATTGTGCCTTCAAGCGTGAAAGAGTCACGTCTACCTTTTTTCTTGAACTTAGGAACGCCAGCAGTTTTGTTAAAGCAACGTTTCCAAGCTTCTCGCAAAGCTATTAATGCTTGTTGTGGCGTGCTTTTAGAACACTCGTAATACCATTCATTTTCAGACTTCACCAATACTACTAACCATTTGTGTAAGTCAATAGCGCTAGGAAATTTGATTTTAGAATCGGGATTTGTCTTGTTGTGGTCAAGTATCTGCTTTGTCAGCCCAAGACCCCAATTCCAAGCATGGCGAGCTACACCGCAATGTTTTGTTAATGCTATGCGCTGCGCCTTATTCAGTTTCAATTCTGTTTTAAAACCTAGCAGCATTGACTCGACCTCTTCATATCTGCTATATATTAGTCTACTGATATAGAGAACAATAGTCAATGCCTTTTCAGAAAAAACATAAACTTGGTGCTTTACCGTATGGAGATGAACCTTTAGACACTAAACCGATAAGCTTTAAAGGTCGAAAAGGACAGCTAGAAAAACTTAAAGCCGTCCCCAATTGGCAAGAACAGCTTAGAGATTTTGTTGACCAACTTATATCAAACCTACCCAATCAGGAGTAGTAGTGGGTAGTTTTGTCCAGGAATTAAGTTACAGTTTCTAACCCCTCTATGATAAGTGCTAGAGTTCTTAATTATGGGAGCAAAATTTAGCAAACGAGCTATGCAGACCATTACCGACATTGGTACGCTAATTGTCCGTACGCCGGGAACTTGCGGTGGTCGTCCCCGCATCGCCGAAACTCGCATTACGGTTCAGTACATCGTGAATGAGATTAAAGCAGGTGTCACGCCTGAAGAAATTTTGGAAGATAAACCGCACTTGACGCTAGCAGGGATTTATAGCGCTTTGGCGTACTATTATGCCAACAAAGAATCGCTTGACGCCGAATTTGCAGCCTACAACGAGGAATGTCGTCGCCTCGAAGCTGAGTATAAAGCAGGAAATCTGTCGTGAGCCGAATTCGTTTGTACTTGGATGAAGACACGATTAAAGGGGCGCTGATACAAGCTCTGCGAAATGCAGATTTGGATATCATTACAGTCGCGGATGCTGATAGATTAGGATATCCCGATGAAGAACAACTAATTTGGGCAGTTGAGCAAGGGCGAGTCATTTATAGCTTCAACATTAGGGATTTTTGCAGATTGCACGGTGAGTTTGTGGTTCAACAAAGATGTCATGCTGGCATCGTTCTCGCACCGCAACAACAATACTCGGTTGGACAGCAGTTACGCGGTTTGCTCAAATTAGCTGCTGATAAGTCAGCCAAGGAGATGGCGAACCAACTGGTGTTTCTGAACGCTTATATTGAGAAAACTATTACATGAATGAAAGAAAGTAGATTTAAAGAATATGTCTAATGCAGTTAAATTGAACCCTCTCCGGTCTAAAGACACGGAGAATCACGCCACATCCACGTCTAGCTTGTCGCCCTTCTTGGCTATCTGGCTAGAGATTAGTAGCTCGTTGGAGACCCGCTCCGAGGGTGAATCAGGCAGCCTGCTTTCAGACGCGCTTACGGGAATTGCGGGTTAAATAACGTTGATGTGCCTCCAACAAGACTGGTTCCAGCCTCAGATACTGCTCTCTCGCATCTTGCAACACCAACTGATTCTGATTAACTGACCTACTCAAAAAGGCGCTGAACAAATCGCGTTGATGTTCTGGAATACCCGTGACATCGCGGTGAACTCGTTGGGACAATGACTTTTTGATGCGACTACCATCCAAATGAGTTTGAGATAGCGCCGTCTTTTGAGTAGAGAACTTAATGAATTGCCCACCAGCACTTTCAGCCTTGCGAGCTAATTCTGATTGAACAAAACCCGGAGACTTGGCAGATATGGCTTTCCCATATCGCTTCTGCCAACCTCTTACTGAGACATTCTCAGTTTTTATATGCTTCCCATGTCTCAAAATCTCGTTGACGACACACCGATTTTGAGTCTTGGCATATGCTGTTTTACGACGTTCTAGTTCACGTTTCTTTTTTGCGGCGTTGCGGTAATTGTTGGACTTTTTCCATTGCTGCTTACCTTTCTTGGGTTTACCTTTTTTGACAACAGTTTTACGTCCAATGCTAGCTTCAAAGTTCTGCTCAAAGTTATTGGGATTATTGGCACGTTGAGAGCGTTGCATCTGCCGCTGCAACTTGGTTATTTCCTTGGAGAAAGTAGGAACACCTTCAGCAAATGGCAACAAATCAGCATGGTTATCTGCAACAAATGCAATATTGGAAACATTGAGGTCGAGACCAACTATCCCATCAGAAACATAGTTTTGCGGGTTTTGGTAAGGTTTACCTTCCAGAACAAGCTGCACGAACCATCTAGGCTTTCCTCCGAAGGTACGCCGGATGAGACGGCAGTACTTGACAGGACAGGAGAGACCATGCTGAACGACAACATTTTCGGTATCAATGATTGCTGAAAGTTCTAACCCACTCCAGACAACACGATTGTCTTTCCATCTAATACCTTGTTTGTTGGTCTTCCCTTCGACAGAGCGAAACCGAGATTCAACCTTGAACCGAACATCCTTCGCTTTGCCAAAAAGAACACGCTCAACAGCTTGAAACGCACGTGTTGCTAGTTTTTGTTGAACTTGAGCATCTATTTTTTGAGCAATCCACTTTGAGTCTTTAGCGGCTCTATTTGCGTAGGATTGTAAATCGTAATCGGCAAAGCGATATGCTTCACGTGCCGATTTAAAAGCATCGCTACGCGCTTTTTTCTGGTCACGAGATATTTTCCTTGCTGCCTGATATGCTACGGAAGTACGTACTAACTCCATCCGCGTTTTAGCTTCTCCAAGAACATTGTTGTACAGCCGCATAGCTGCGTTAAATCTTGCTTGTAGCTCTAAGTCCTGCTTGCTGTCTGTTTTTAATGGCAGTTCTAGAACGAACGATGGTTTTGTACTTCGGTAAGGATTCAGGTGGGGGTATTGACAAAGGAGACGCTTGAGGTAGAGTATCACAATCATGAACCAAGACCTGCCTGAAAAACTAGACCGGGAAAGTCTGTGCCAGCTGTCAAAAGAAGAACTGGTAGATATCATTATTGAACAGGCGATCGTAATCAAGCAGTTGCAAGGAACGATAACAGAACTCAAACAAGAGATACAGCGTCTTGTTGTAAGTAGAAACCTAGTGCAGGCTGGCAAAAATAACTGACCAGTGATAGATGTTGGCTTGAATACTGATAAGCTGAAAAGAATCCTTTCAAAACACAGAGGGAAGAAATGCCCCAACCAGTTGCGATCGCGATTAGATTATCCTCTCAACAAAAACGGTTGTTAGAACGAATAGTCCGTGCCCGGACAAATCCGTATCGGTTAGTGCAAAGGGCACAGTTGATCCTATGGGCAGCTCAAGGAATGACGAATACGGAAATGGCGTCATCTCTACGATTAACAAGGGGACAAGTACGATTATGGCGAACACGATGGGAAAATGCAGCCCAAAAATTTGAGCAAGGGGAATCAGAAGGGATCTCGGATGAAAACTTGCTCACACAGATCATCTCGATGCTTTCCGATCAGCCACGACGTGGGAATCCAGGAAAATTTAGTCTAGAAGAAATCGTTCAGATTATTGCAGTTGCGTGTGAAATACCAGTAACTTCTGGGCGTCCAGTTAGCCACTGGACGCCTAGAGAACTTGCAGACGAAGTCATCAAGCGTAAAATAGTTCCAGAGATTTCACCCCGAAGCGTGGGTCGTTTTTTAAAATCAAGCAATGTTGCAACCACATCGAAGTCGTTACTGGTTAAATGCAAATCCTGGAGATCCAAAAGCGTTTAAACTTGAAGTGAATCAAGTTTGTCATTTATACCATTCGTCAGAAGAACTAAAGCTTCAAAGTGTGAATGTTGTGAGTACGGATGAGATGACAGGCATTCAAGCACTCGAACGAGCATATCCCACTCAGGAAATGGAACTGGGTAAAGTTGAATACCAAGAATTTGAGTATATTCGCCATGGAACGCTTTCATTAATTGCCTCAATAAGTGTAGCTGAGGGACTTGTAGTCAATGCCTCTGTTAAAGAGACACGCAACGAAGAAGATTTTGCTAATCATATTGCTCAAATCATCGCCACTAATCCAAACGATGGCTGGATTTTTGTCACCGATCAACTCAATACTCATAAGTCAGAGTCCTTAGTTCGACTTGTCGCTACTAACTGCGCTATTGACATTGATTTAGGTGTTAAAGGTAAATCTGGAATTCTTCATTCCATGGAGTCACGTGCAACGTTTTTAACTGATACAACTCATCGAATTCGTTTTGTTTATACTCCAAAGCATAGTTCTTGGCTTAATCAGATTGAGTGCTGGTTTAGTATCTTAGTACGTCGTTTACTTCGACGTGGCAACTTCATGTCTACTGACGACCTCAAGCAACAAATTTTGAATTTCATCGATTACTTTAATAGTACTTTGGCAAAGCCATTTATTTGGAAGTTTTTAGGCTATCCTAATTCTGCTTAAACTGGTCAGTTATTTTTGCCAGCCTGCACAGAAGAAACTTAAAAACCTGTTAACGAGTTTTGGCAATTAGTTGTTAACAAGTTTCTTAAAAAATCAATAGGGAAATAAAGTTTTGTAGTAAGCCTACTTGGGAACCCGGTACTTTATCATCAATTGTATAATTAACATCTGCTGCCACATAAGGTCAAACTACCCACTCACCAATTCCATCCCCGGCGAAATCCAATTCTGAATGCTTTCTGGTAGAACTCGTTGATTTCTGTTCTGCCAAGCAGTTCTTAAATGCGGTCATAAATCTTTGAACAACCCTACCTTCAGCCGAAGGCACGGTAGGGTTGTTCAATTACCACAATTTTTCCTTTTTGTCACGGGCAGTTAATAAGTGACTCGACTGTTTTCTGTTCTCACGGTGCAGTTCTCAACGGTCACTTATTAACTGCCTATAGTGGCCACAACGTCAATTTTAACCCCCTAGTTTAAAAGGGGTTAATTCTCTTTTTTGACACAGTATTTCGTTCTAACAACCGTTTTTTTTTGTTCGGATAATCTAATCGCGATCGCAACTGGTTGGGGCATTTCTTCCCTCTGTGTTTTGAAAGGATTCTTTTCAGCTTATCAGTACTCGAGCCAACATCTATCACTGGTCAGTTATTTTTGCCAGCCTGCACTAGATAGTAAGACTTCCTCAAAACCGCCATCAAGTGACTTACTGAAAAAATCAGAAAACAAGAAAGCTGAAAGTGAATCGCAAACCAATGATCGAAAGCGAAAACCAGGGGGACAGTTAGGGCATACGGGAAAAACGCGTAAGGGATTTGGGAGAGTAGACAGATACGAAGTACTGCGTCCCCAAGTTTGCTTGGCTTGTGGTCATACAGAGTTTGTAGCTTCCGCAGTTAAAGTCGAAAAACAGCAAGTAGCGCAGTTAGTAGAACGTCCAATAGAAATAGTTGAGTATCATCGTCACAGTTGTCAGTGTCGGCATTGTGATGCAATACAAACTGCCGAGTGGTCAAACGAAATTATTCCAGGTCAAGATTTGGGAGTAAGATTACAAGCTTTTCTGGGATGGATAGGAAATTATGGTCATTTGCCCTACGAAAAACAACAAGAAATGTTGTGGGAGTTGGGACAAATTGACGTTGGCGTAGGAACTTTGGTTGCGACCAATCAACGGGTGGAACAAGCGATTGCATCTCCTGTCACACAGTTGGGTGAGTGGGTAAAACTGGAACAACCTAACGTACACGTCGATGAAACCCCTTGGTCAGTTAAGGGCTTAAAAGAATGGTTATGGGTGATAGCCCATCCGCAATTCTGTTTGTTCCGAGCGGCAGATACGCGTTCGCGTGCCGAATTAGAAACCTTCTTAGGAACAGAGTATCGTGGGGTACTTAGCAGCGACGATTACAGTGTTTACAACGGCTACAACGCTGCCGCCCAGCAGAAATGTCTGGCACATCTGCGTCGTCATTTTTTGAAGCTCATTAAACTTCCGGGACAACATAATCGCGCAATTGGCGTTCGCGTAGCGTGCGCTTTGCGCTCAGAATTTGTCAACCTGATTGACGAAGCTTTCCGCAATTATCGTCAATGGCAGTTTTCCAGAGATGCGCTCAGTTACAATGATTGGGCGCAGCAGTTTCAAACCAAGGTGCAATTGACGCTCAATCGATGGATTGAGCACGCCGGAGCAACCGCAGGCAATCTGTTACGGAACTTACACCAAAAAGCTAAACAATGGTGGTATTTTCTTAACCACCCTGAAGTACCTCCAGATAATAACTTGGCGGAGCGAGAGTCCTTCGGACACGCTTCGCGAACGCTACGGCTAGCGGTCACAAAACGTAAAGTTAGTGGTGGTTCCCGTTCAATGGAACGATTTCAACATACTGCTAATTTGTTGACGGTGGTACAAACTTGTCGCCGTCAAGGTCGGTCTGTGATTAATTTTTTCGTACAAGCTTTGAAAGCACACTCTGGTAGTTCTTTCCCAGGTCCGTCTCTTATGTTTTAATTCTAGACCTGAATCCTTACGTACTTCGTGGCAGATCTAATCACCTCCTTGTTTCTTATATACTATATTTAGCTTAATGCATGGTTCTAAAAGTGACAACCAGTAAAGGGAAAAAACGAGTAAAAAATAATCCAGTTCTCTATGATTCTTTGAAAAAACAGAAAGGCATATGGTTAACAACTGAAACATGGGGACTAATAGAACAACAAGCGGTCTTAAACAATCTAAGTCGTAGCGAATATATTGAGCAATTAATAAGAAAATATCACGGCAGATAAATCTGCCCGTGTCAGCATTCCACCCCGATATAAATAACGTAAGAGGTTCAATTCATTTAATTTATTGAACCTCTTACTTCGGGGCTATCTGCCTCCCGCATCATTTTAGGTATGTTACAAAAGTCTCAGCAGTCATGAAAAAAAGAAGGATAGGATATCGGATTGGGTTAATTCTATTTTCGGTGGTTACCTGCATGGGGATGATGGGGAAACAGGTTGATGCAAATGCTTTTAGAGTATCCAATGAGCAGCCGCTGAGAGTTTTATTTATTGGTAACAGCTATACCTATGTCAATGACCTTCCCTGGTTGACGCAACAGTTGTCCGTCTCGGCGGGAGAAACTAGAACGCTGGAAACTGATATGGTTACAGTTGGTGGGGCTACGCTGAAAAGTCATTGGGAGCGGGGTGAAGCACTTAGGCGAATTCAGAATGAGCGATGGGACTACGTAGTGCTGCAAGAACAGAGTACTTTACCCATTACCCATCCGAAGGTCATGTATCAGTATGCCCGTTTGTTTGATACCCAGATTAAGCGAGTTAACGCCCGAACGGTTTTCTACCTAACCTGGGCAAGGCAGAATCGACCAGAAACGCAACAAATACTGACCGATTCCTACACGAGGATTGCCAGAGAACTGAGAGCCAAGGTTGCACCTGTAGGACTTGCGTGGCAAAAAGTTCAGGAGGAGAATCCAAAATTGGATCTTTACTATCCGGATCAAAGCCACCCTAGTCCTATTGGATCGTATGTAGCAGCGTGTGTGTTCTATGCAACATTCTATCAAAAGAGTCCAGTAGGATTGAGTTATCGTATCTACGACACTCAATTTGGGACTCCACAAGAAGGAAAAACACTTGAGTTAGAGAGTTTGACGCAAATAGATGCTGCAATAGTTCAACGCTTGGCTTGGGATGTTGTCAGCAAGATGTTGTAAATTATGTAATTTTACGTAACAATAGTCACGCTTCCTGTATCTAAATCATAACGACCTCCGACAATTTTCAATTTGCCGGATTGCAACCGCTCAGTCAAGAGTGGCGATCGCTTCAACCGTTCAATTTGATACTGCACATTTGCTACCACAGCGTTTTCAACTGCGTCCCCCGACTGACCCTTGACTTTTTCCACGGCTGGCTTAATTGCCTTAACAAAGCTACTAATATCACCGAGTAGGGCTTCGTTTTGTACAGCTGCGGTAACTGCCCCGCATCGTTCATGACCCAGCACCATAAGCACAGGAGTACCTAACAGGACAACCGCATATTCAATACTACCGATTGCTTCGGGGATGGCAATATTTCCGGCAATACGAACATCAAAGATGTCTCCGATGCCCTGATCAAAAACAATTTCTGCCGGCACTCGTGAATCCGCACAACTCAGGATGGTTACAAATGGATGTTGAGCTTGAGCGACTTCCTGCAATCGAGCCTGAGATTGATCGGGATATTGAGGGTGATGCTGAGCAAACCGCTGATTTCCCTCCATTAGCTTTTGCAATGCGGCATCGGGACTGAGGGATTGAGGAGCCGCAGAGGGCAATTCGGCGGCTTTAACCTGTTCAACCTGCCACACCAAATCACTCGCAGTGACCACTAAACCAAATGCCCCCGTGACTCCCAACTTCAAGAAGTTACGACGTTCCATAAAATGCTTCATTGGCTTCATGATTGTCTTACATCGACGCGACACATCTTACAGAACGAACTTCCATGACATCCGAGATATAACAAGTACCTCCAAACTTATTAAGCAGGGGTTTGATCTTTTCCACAACAGGCTTGATTTGCTCAGGCATACAGAATGCAATCACATAAACATTATCAAGCATCGTCATGTCTAAATCTTCCCTCGTGCCTGATAATCCTTTGCCGGCAACATTTCGGATCACAATATGAGCATTTACACCAGACTTATCTAAACCATCTAAAATTTTGCCAAGCTCAAAGGAGTTAGCAATAATTTCTATCTTTTTAACTAAGTGCATATTATTACCTCCACAACAGGTTAATCCCGTACAGATATAGCGGAATTCCCACAATAATATTGAACGGAAATGTCACTGCTAAAGCAGTAGAAACATACAGACTGGGATTCGCTTCCGGGACAGTCATCCGGATAGCTGCTGGGACAGCGATGTAAGAGGCACTCGCACACAGCACAGCGAACAACAGCGCATTTCCCTGAGACATACCAATCAATCTGGCAATCAATAACCCAATAGTTGCATTGAGTATTGGAATTAGTATCGCAAATGAAATGAGGAAAAATCCGGTTTTTTGCAAGTCTTTAATTCTTCGAGCAGCAACCAGTCCCATGTCCAGTAAAAAGAAGGTAAGAACCCCATAAAACATCCCCTGAGTAAAGGGTTCCAAAACCTTCCAACCGCGTTCTCCCGTCAAAACGCCAATCACGAGGCTACCAACCAGGAGAAAGACTGAACTGTTTAGAAACGCCTCTTGCAAAACTTCAGACCAGGCAGTTTCCCGTGGTTTGCCTTGGTCAACAGTAAATAAATTTACCAGGATCAGACCAACAATGATAGCTGGAGATTCCATTAGGGCAAGAGCTGCCACCATGTAGCCATCAAAAGCAATGCCAAGCTGAGTTAAAAAAGCACTAGCTGTGATGAACGTGACAGCACTGATAGAACCATAGGTTGCGGCGATCGCTGCAGCATCATAAGTATCCAGCCTTAGTTTGAGGATAAAAAAGGTGTAAATTGGGACAAAACATGCCATCAACATGGCTGCCAAGAGCGTCAGGGCCACTTCCTGAGTGATTCCACTTTTGATCAGTTCAACTCCTCCCTTAAACCCAATCGCCAACAGCAGATAAAGCGACAGGAGTTTGGGTACAGGTGCAGGAATTTCCAAATCAGACTTGACAAAAACGGCTGTCATTCCCAGGAAGAAAAACAGGATTGGCGGATTCAGAATGTTGGATATGATCAAGCTGGCATCCATGTCTATCGCTCCTTGTGCTGATGAAACCGAAAATTAAAAAAACTTTGCATTGTAAGAAACTTAACCATAGACATTGAATTCATGAGTATCGTGTAGGGTGACCTCATGTCAATTGGGTGATGATGTATCTATAAAACGATCAGAATCGGAGGTCGGTTGCTTCAAGTACACAGATTCAGCTTAACAAGTTCGCTGCACTCCTATTTGGCTTTGTTTGTAAAGCGATCGCCTCGGATATTGGGGTGCGGGGCAGTATCAGTAGCTCTTGAAGATAACGCCCTTCCTTCATAGTGCAAGGAACTCATTCACATAAATTAAGCTGCTAACTGTCACTGGTGAGCTAAGCCGTTAGATTTTCCTGCAGTTGGGGAACACTAGAAATTGAGCAGCAAGTTGCCTAAAAGACTGATTTACTTTTGAGGAACGGTAAATTCTGTCGTTCCCTCCTAAGATCAGAAACTTTGTGCTGAGCTGTTGCAGTCGTGTCCCCTACTTCAGAATGAGGTTCAAAATGGCTTAACCAGAAAGAAAGCTAGAAAAGATGTCAATTACCCATGCTCTTGAGTACTACAAGAACCACTGTGAATTTTTGGGGTATTCTGTAGAGGAAGAAGATCAATTCTCTATTGTTTGTCGTCACCCAAGAAGGGATTTGCTCCAATTAATTCTACTGAAGCAAAATATTGGTGTGATGGCTCAAATTATTTATGCGTTTCCAAAAAGGTTTTACAATGACCTCATTCCGCTATATATGTACGTCAATGAACTAAATAGTATCTTCTTATTCGTGAAGGCACACATTTGTTCCTTCGAAGATAGTCCCCCTATTATTGTTTTGACTTCAGTTCTAGAGGGAGAATATAGCCGACAAAGCTTCGCTATCTTTTTGGACAATATTGATTATGATATGAAGAAATTCCACTCATATCCTAAAACTCCCGATATGTGGGGTAATTAGTAGAAGTTACGCACTTTACAAAGTAACCATTATGTGAATTCTAAGACTTGGTAGTTTCTGGCGCTTCAGGGCACCCTGAAGCGATTGGCTCCGGCACTGGCACCTTTGCGATCGCCTGTGTTACTCAGCTACCGACACATCAAGCAATCCCTCTGTTGTATGATCTTGGGCAAGAGCGATGGCGCGGAGCGCCCGCATAATTGCGATCGCTAATGACAAGCCGCTATGGTTCTTGTGCACGTGTGTCGAGTGATTCAATTCTGCCTCTAGCGCGAACCACGAAAGCGGGAAAGAGGGTTTGAAATCCAGCTTGCCGCTGTGCAACTGGCTCTGGAGCAGAGTTCCAGAGGCTTTCGTAGTAAAAGAAGGCTACGCCCAAGCCTCGTTGTTGGGCAGCCCGCACCTGGGACTGAATTTGTTGCATTGAAACTGGGTTAGTTCGTAACCCTGCCATAACACCAACTCCAGTTGGAATGATTTGTTGCGCTTCTTGAATTTCTGAACGGGAAATATTGGCGATAAAACTTTGGAGATTAGGACGATAAATTTGCACAATCAGCTCGTCCACAATATTCAGCCGCACCCAGGCAAGCCAGTCTTGGAGTTGGAACTTGTAAGCAAAGTCATAGTAATTGGGAGAAATGGAGAAAATCGCGTTGGGTTTTCTCGCTTTCACAGCTTGATTGAGTTGTACCATGAATGCCGTGATTTTATCTGCCCGCCAGCGCATCCATGCCGGATCTTGGGGATCAGTCGGAGGACTATTCTTGGTTTCCTGAGTATACAACGCAACTGTGTATTTATCGTAGCCAAATTCGTGGGGCAAACTCATGTGATCGTCAAACTGAATGCCATCAACATCATATTGGGTGACGGTTTCCAGTACGAGATCGGTGATAAACTGCTGCACTTTTGGATGGAAGGGATTGAGCCATGCAACCTCACCAGCCGCACTGATCGAAGTTTCGCTGCCATCCCGCTTTTGCGTGAACCAATCCGGATAATTCAAGGCAAGTTCCGACGTCGGGGGAGCCATGAAGCCAAACTCAAACCAGGGAATCACCAACAAGCCTTGGCGATGTGCCTGGGTAATCAGGTCTGCGAGAATATCACGTCCATCTGAACCTCGCAAGACAAACGGTTGGATACCAGCACGTTTTGCCACGGCGCTGGGATACATCACATACCCAGAATTCCACACCACTGGATAGATCGTGTTGAAGTTCAGCCGCCTCAATTGACTCACGCCATCCTGCACTTTGGCTCGATCCTTGAGGATGTCAAAATCATTGTTCGTCATCCAAACCCCGCGAATCTCCTGACGGGGTAGCTGGGCGATCGCAGGAGTGAGGCTATCGACCAACAGTACTGTAACGAACGATATCAGAACCAGGAGTGGAAAAAGACTCTTGAGCGATCGCCCTTTAGGGCGCTGCACAGAGTGCAATCGCCGCCAACCTTGAGCAATGAAACGTAATTTCATGGGCTTGAATGATGTATCAGCTACCCACACGCGCCATCGCATGCTTTTGTGATGAAATCTACTCGTCATATAGTCTACAAGTATTTATGCTTATTAGAGACTTGGTTAGTTGGTAGTTGTTCATTCAATGCGACCCATCAAATCGTTGCATCCGAAAAATTGAACCAGACTTAGCACAGTAAGATGGTAGACGCAGTTGGTAGGTTAGTAGTGCCCACTACAGCTTTCTTTGTAAATAGCGATCGCTAATAAGTCATTAGAACTTACGCCAGAAGTTTGCTGCATGTGAGTCTAGCCCTACCTTATTTGCTGAAGACCAGTTGAGCGAGTGAAAGCTTTGCTTGTTTAGCTTCCATCAAGTTCTCGAGTTTGACAAGGCAAAATAGTCTTTTTTAGCAGTAACTTAAAATCTGATTCAGTAGTAGGCTTTTTCCATGTCTCATATTTTACCATTAAATCTGTGAAACGAAGATACTGCGTTATATCCCAAAGATTAATTACTCACTCGTCGGCTGTTGTAACTATGCAAAAATATGGTCAGAGGGCGTTATCTCCTTGTTCCGGCAACCTCGCCCAGCCTGTAAGAGGGATGGGGAATTTCGCGGAATTACTTAAAAAGTATTTGTAAAGATTGTGAAAATCTACAAACAGTAAATATGCAAATTAGCCAAAAACTCTACCTTCCAACTATGGGCTGCGGAACTTGGGCATGGGGAAACCGTCTGCTCTGGGGATACGACGAAAGCATGGATGACCAGTTGCAAGCCGTTTTTAACCTTTGTGTAAGTAACGACGTAACCTTATTTGACACGGGTGATTCTTACGGAACTGGGAGATTGAATGGGCGCAGTGAGCAACTCCTGGGACGCTTTTCTAAGGAATATCTTGGTTCAGGTAAAGAAAATATTTGCATTGCCACAAAGCTTGCTGCTTATCCGTGGAGATTGACACGCTCCTCAATGGTGTCTGCTGGCAAGGCGTCTGCCAAGCGCTTGGGAAGAAATGTAGATCTGGTACAGATGCATTGGTCTACGGCAAACTATGCTCCTTGGCAGGAAGGAGCGCTTTTGGATGGTCTTGCGGATTTGTACGAGCAAGGACTGGTTAAGGGAGTGGGCTTATCCAACTACGGACCGAAACGGCTCAAACAGGTGCATCAAAAATTTGTTGAGCGAGGAGTTCCAATCGCTACTTTACAGGTTCAGTACTCTCTGCTGTCCACTTATCCTGTGACGACATTAGGGCTGAAAGACGTTTGTGATCAGCTTGGGATAAAACTCATTGCCTACAGCCCTCTGGCATTAGGAGTGTTGACAGGGAAGTACTCAGAAAACGGTCCTTTTCCAAAAGGCATCCGAGGTTTGCTGTTTAGGCAGATATTGCCAGGAGTGCGATCGCTTTTGTCATGTTTACGAGAAGTCGCTCAATCAAGAAACAAGACGATGTCGCAGGTGGCAACTAATTGGTGCATCTGTAAAGGAACCATTCCGATCCCTGGAGCAAAGAGTGTGGAACAGGCAAAGGAGAATATTGGTGCTTTGGGTTGGCAATTAGATTCTAGCGAGATTGCCGAGTTGGATAAAGCGGCTGTGACTGTGGATAAAAAAATGGTGCAAAATATTTTTCAGACTAAGTAAATATTCTATAAAAAATATCTTTTGTTACACTAAGATAATTTCTTTTGTTTGAGGTGTCGCTTATTATGAAACAAGATGTAGCGTCAAATATGACATATGCCGATGTCTCCAGAAGACGTTGAAAAAACAATACGACAAAATACCAGTTTCAGTGAGTTAATTGAGGTTTGGGCAAGAAATCATGACGGCTAAAAATAACGCCGCGTCGCATTTCCACCCCGATATAAATGACGTATGAGGTCAATTCCTTTAATTCCTTGACCTCATACTTCGGGGCGTGACCTCGCTCCCGCGTGATTTTAGGTGTAGCGGCTACGCCCTATGTCCCTATTCTGGATTGTTGACTGCACCAAGCGAAGCTCAGTGGCTTGACTAATGACGAAAAGTTAAGGCTTGACCCCGTACTTGTGTATGTACTTTTCCTTTTTCATACACAATCTGACCGCCTACTATAGTGGTCACAGGCCATCCAGTGAGGTTCCAGCCTTCAAAAGGACTCCAACCACATTTGGTCAACAATTCCTCGCGTAACACAGGGCGATAGGTATTCAAATCTACAAGCACTAAATCGGCATCATAGCCAGGAGCGATCGCCCCCTTATTTGGAATACCATATCCCTGAGCTACGGCTTGTGACATCCAGTGAGTCACTTGAGCAACAGTACATTTTCCCTGCATTGCAGCTGTCAACATCAGAGGTAGGGAAGTTTCTACACCAGGCATCCCGGAGGGAGTGTTTGGGTACTCTTGAGCTTTTTCTTCCAAAGTATGCGGTGCGTGATCTGTGGCAATGAAGTCAATCACCCCATCACGCAAAGCTTGCCAAAGGACTTCGTTATCGTGGGGCGATCGCAAAGGTGGATTCATCTGCGCCAAGGTGCCAATCTTTGCATACGCACTGGTATTGAGAAGTAAATGCTGGGGCGTCACCTCTGCTGTGACCCAACTTGGTTTATCATGACGCAGTAAGTCTGCTTCTTCTGCTGTTGACATATGCAGAATATGCAAACGACGTTGGTATTTTTTAGAAAGTCTTAATGCTTGCTGAGTTGCCAGGAGCGCTGCCTGATTATCTTGAATTTGGGAATGAACTGCAGGATCATGAATTCCAGCGAATTCCTTGCGGCGTTCCTTGATTCTAGCTTGGTCTTCAGCATGAACGGCAATCAAACGCTCGCCTTCAGAAAATATAGCTTCCAAGGCAGCATCTTGGTCAACCAGCAACTGTCCATGCATTGAACCCATGAAAATTTTGATCCCACAAGTTGGCTTTGCCTGAACTAAATCCGGCAAATTTTCTGCCGTTGCCCCGATAAAAAAGCCATAATTAACCAAGCACTTTTGCGAAGCTCGTTGTAGCTTGTCATCAAGAGCTTCCTGGGTGCTGGTTATGGGGCGTGTGTTCGGCATTTCCAAAAATGAGGTGACTCCCCCTTTGGCACAAGCGCAACTAGCGGTAAATAAATCTTCCTTGTGTTCCAGTCCTGGTTCCCGGAAGTGGACTTGTGGATCAATGACTCCTGGCAACAAAGTTAACCCTTCTGCGTCAATTTCTATGGTTGACGTTGCAGGAGAAATTTCTGGTGCAACTTCGACTATCGTGCGATCACGCGTCAGCACATCCCCAACAAACGATTCACCATTGGGTAATATTATGCGAGCGCGACGAATCAGCAAACTCCTAGGAGATGACATGCGGTCAACTGCGTTAAAACAAGAGTTGAGCTTAACACATAACTATGCTTATAGGTTAAACTTAGTTGAACTCTTCCCTGAAGATTTGTCTTGTTTATTACAAAAAGTTTATTCTTCTTAATTAACGGAGAACCTTGTGAAGATGAGTACATAACCTCAAGAGCTAATTTGTAAAGTTAAGATAAACAAATACACGATCTCTGCTTGAGCAAGTGAATCACCTGCTTCTATTGCCATTACTTTTGTAATTTCATGCAAAATCAAGTGTCTGATAATAACTCTAGCCACCCACAACCTAATAATTCTTCTTGGCTTGCAGAACTCAGTAGGACGGTTGTATTAAGCATCGTCCTAGCCCTGGGAATTCGCACCTTTGTTGCTGAAGCGCGTTGGATTCCCTCTGGTTCGATGGAACCAACCCTACACGGTACTCCAAACCAGTGGGAGGCAGACAAAATTATTGTCGATAAATTAAGTTATAAATTTTCTAACCCAGAGCGAGGCGATATTGTAGTATTTTCCCCTACACAAGAGCTACAAAAAGAACAATACCAAGATGCCTTTATTAAGCGTGTCATTGGCTTACCAGGAGAAAAGGTAGAACTTAGGAATGGCAAAGTTTATATCGATAACAAAGCCCTGCCAGAAAAGTACTTAGCAACTGGACAGCGTACAGCCATCGATGTTTGCACATCAGGTCAGCAACCACCTTTCCTATCGCAACCGGTCACCATACCAGCCAATTCATACTTAGTATTAGGAGATAACCGTAACAGTAGCTATGATAGTCGGTGCTGGGGTGTTGTTCCCCGCGAGAACATTATCGGACGTGCTGTTATTCGCTTTTGGCCTCTGAATCAAGTTGGAGGAATAGATAAATCACCGCTGTATCGCTAGATGAAATTTTTTTAAATTCAGAAATCGTGAAGGGGACTGTTGACTCTTGAGTGGGAATTCCCTAATCGCTAATCCCTAACAACCCAGATGCAAACTCTATCGCTTGTTCTGCCGTGGAAACCTTCCCCTCAATCTGTGCCACGGCAATTTCTGTAAGAAGTTGACCGACGAGTGGCGAAGCAGGAATTTTCAGTGCTAACATAAGATCTTTCCCACTAAGTAATACTGTGGGATGAGCAACCAGATCATCAGGGTTAAAGTAGCGGGTAATTAAGGGTGCGTACATATTTAAGGCGTTGTCGTCAGACATGGCGTCTACGGATATGGTGTGTGCGACTGCTAAAGTGGCGATCGCTGGAAACACAAGTCCCGCTTCTTGGAATAAGAAATATTCTTCTCGCAAGGACATCAGGGGTGCTTTAAGTTGCGGTAACAGCCTTAAGACGGTAGTTACCGCTTTTATTTCTGCACGACTATAGGTGAGTTCCACCAACTCTATTTCGGCTGTTTCTGGTTCCGGGTTGACTAGACTTGCAAGTTTAGCTATTCCCAACCAAGTTGTTTTGACGGTATCGCGTACATATTTGGCAAGTTCCACCCCAAGTTGTGGCCAAATTTCGGCAAGTTGAGAACCTGCTTTGTCAACCACCGCCAATGAAGTCACACTTTCTTTTGTGGCGGATTTAAAGAAAGGAGTAAGTAAACCATCTTCCCAAGCACTTGCAATCCAGGGACTTCCTTGAGCATTTGCCAGCATATAGCCTAATTCTACCCGCACTCTTTCGGGGGCAACTTTTGTGATGTGTGATGCCAAAGAGCGAATTACTGCCTGAGTATCTGGCTCAATTGTAAAACCGAGTTGGGCAGCTTGGCGATATGCCCGCATCAACCGCAAGGGGTCGTCTTCCAAGTTCGCAGGTGATATCATTCGCAAAAGACGCTGTTGCAAATCAATAGAGCCTTGCAGAGGGTCAATGATTTCTTGAGTGTGGGGATTGTATGCTATAGCATTTACTGTGAAATCCCGCCTATGCAAGTCTGTTTCTAAGCTATTGCCTTCAGCTTGTGCAAAATCTGCTGTAGCGTGGGGAAACACAACACGAGCAATTTGTCGTTGTGGATCTAATAACACAAAACCAGCTTTGTAATGTGTCGCTATTTTACGGGCGACTTCCACCGCATCAGATGGTAGAACAAAATCCAGATCCAAATATTCGCGAGTCCTTCCCAAAATCGCATCCCGCACAGCACCACCCACCATGTAAGTAGGTTGTGGCAATAATTCCAAACTAAAAGGCCAATTTTCTGGGGAAAGCATAGAAGGAACTGAACAGTCCATCGTAATAAAAATAAACCCAGCGACTAGTGAATAACAATGGGGCTTAAGCTAGATTATCAATAAAGATCCCCGGAGTTGGTTGAATTATGTGTGTTTGTGTCAATTGCCACTATGTAGACCGCTGTATTACCTACCATGCGGTAGAAACGCAGCACCAACAACCTCACTTGACCGAAACGCCAAATTTTGAGCCGAATGAACCCTCCATCAATGTCAACATCCGCACACGCGATGATGTCATTGAAATGGAATGGGATGTTGTAGGATGTCTCAGCTTTAAGCGCGAAATGGGTAAGTGGTCGAAGTTACGTCCTGGTGAGTTGGTGCCAACTTGATAATGAGTTGTGTTGTGTGTGTTAAACGCGGCTACTGCTGTTTAGTGTGGTAGTCGTGATTATTTTTATGTTTGAATCAATGCGCAAAGAAGTTCTAACGACAACTTTATGACTTCCTCAAACGAGTCAGAAGTGCTTTGAGTTCAGCAAGTTGAACAGATGGGCTTATTGGCTCTCCATTCATTGCAAGCATAGGAGTACCATCAACTCCAATCTATTGCGTCAATTTAACATCTTTCTCAATTACCGCACTCGCAGCACTGCTATGACAGTCCTGGTTAAACCGCTTGAGATCCAAATTCAGGGCTTTAGCAGTTGTGACATAGAGAGATCCACTCAACTTGTCTTGGTTTTCAAACAGGGCATCTCAGATAAACTTCACTCCATTCGTTCTGATCTCAGTTTTTGCCATCAACTGGTTATAGTCGATACAGCTAAGCTCTGGAAAAGTTTAGGTAAAGTTCAGGTAAGTCTTGCTGATTAAAGTTTCCACCTTAACAAGCGTGCCATTTGGTTCAGGTTGTTTGCCTTTTGACACTCTCCGCCCTTCTAGGGCGGAGATTCTTCGTTCACAGACCCAACTTGCTCAGGCAGGATTGCTCCAACCTGAGTAGAGGTCGAATCTCCCGAAGCGTTCCGGTCTTTGACCCAAGTTCCCACATGCCCTGTGGTACTTAAGGCTGACTTCAGAATATTAATGGCTGCATTCCAGTCTCTGTCTAACACAAATCCACATTTACAAACATGGGTTCTTGTTGACAAAGACTTTTGGATTAGAGTGCCGCAATTAGAGCATTGTTGGGAAGTGTAGGCAGGATTGACTGTTACAGTTATTCTGCCGAACTTAACTCCGAAATACTCCAGCCATTTTCTAAATTGATACCAACCTGCATCATTAATCGATTTGGCGAGACAGTGATTCTTGACTAAGTTCTTAATCCTCAAATCTTCGTAGGCAACCAAATCGTTAGATTGGATTACGCAACGTGCCACTCTCTTGGCATGTTCTTCACGCTGCCTACTTATTTTGAGGTGTACTCGCCCTAATCTATTAATGGCTTTCTTGCGGTTGGTAGAGCCTTTTTTCTTACGAGAAACGCGGCGTTGTCTAAACTTCAAGCGTTTTTCGCCAGTTCGATAAAACTTAGGATTCGGTTCGGTATGACCATTGCTATCAGTGTAGAATTCCTTGATTCCTACATCTAATCCAATAGTCTTGCCTGTTGGCTTCGTATCTATTTTGTTTTCGGCATCAACCAAAAACTGAACGTAGTAGCCATCGGCACGACGTACCAACCTTACTCGTTTTATCTGCTCTATTTGGTAAAAGTTTAGATCCCACGTCCCTTTGAGTTTAAGCTTACCAATTCCATTTTTATCCGTGAAAGTAATCTGCTTCCTATCTATCGAAAGTTTCCACCCTGAAGTTTTGTACTCAACTGAGCGGCAATTCTTCTTAAATTGTGGATAGCCTTTCTTTCCTGGAATAGACTTTTTCCAGTTATCGTGTACCCTTGCTATTGAGCTATAGGCTCTTTCGATAGCCGCTTGGCAAGCACTGGAGTTTAAGGTTTTAGCAAAAGGAAACTCCGCTCTCAACGTCTTGCTAAGGCGATACAACTCTTTCTGTCCTACGCCTCGGTTATCCATCCAGTAGCGGATAGCCTGGTTGCGGACAAATTGAACCGTCCTAATCGCCTCATCGATGGCAGAGTATTGAGTTGTTTTTCCTTTAGCCTTAAACTCTACAACTAGTATTTTACGTGGAAAAACCCTACGCAAAATATTCTATCATAGAGAAAGCCGTCAAACGAAGGACGGGGCTTTAAACCCATTTTTTCGGTAAATATGCATGAAAACTCAGATCAAAATGAGCGAAAAATGAGTTAATACTTATAAAAAGGTTTTTAATTGTTAGCAAATACTTATATTTGAATTAGCTTTGACCACCCAACTGGAACATCTCCAACCAACGCAATACGGACTAGGGCTGCACACCACGACTCGTGAATTGGGTTTGGCAATCAATAACTTTGCTGGCGAAACCCGTTCTAAAGTTTGGGATTTAGATCGTGATTTATCCAGTCATTTGCATCAATATTTAGTTGAATTTATTAAACCGCAAACTTGGGCAGACTTGGCATTCATTGCTGTAGCAAAGGGACCAGGAGGTTTTACTGGAACTCGCATTGGGGTTGTTACCGCCCGCACTTTGGGGCAACAGCTAGGCATTCCTGTATTTGCCATTTCTACTTTGGCAGCTGTGGTATGGTCACAAATCCCCCCTAACCCCCCTTATAAAGGGGGGGATCAGGTCATAGCCGTACAAATGCCCGCCCAACGAGGTCAAGTTTTCGGGGCTATTTATCAACCCACCCCAGATGCTTCTGAACTTAAGGTTTTAGTACCAGATACTGTGATGACACCAGAAGCATGGCAGGACAAATTAGCAACCTGCAATACCGATTATCAACTCATTGAAGCCCAATCTGGATTAGCAGCGACAGTGACAAGCGTGTTGCAACTAGCATATTTAGACTGGCAACGAGGGCAGCGTCCTAACTGGTCAGAAGCATTACCATTTTACGGGCAACATCCTGTGGAGATGTGAAAACGATGCCCCATCTGATTGCAAAAGTTATACTAATTTTGACAAACAATGCGACAGATACTTGCTTAGGGGCGTAAAGCCTTGCGTTCATCAAGTCGTGGGATGAGTACTGTTATTTTCTCCTGTAGGCTAAGGAGCAGAGAACAAGAGAAGGGGAATTGAGAAATAAGGTAAAGGCAAAAAGAGAATAAAAAGTTAACTTTTCGCCTTTGCCTTTTACTGAGGTATGCGGCATTAAAGAAGAGAAATACTATCATTAGTATTATTTCGCTTCAAACCTGTCTTTACCAGCGAAGATCCACACGTTAATGTTGAACTTAAGGCTGTTGATAAAGTTTTCTGAAAAATAGTTTTACCCAACCGCGGAAACAGCGTGTATTCTCAATTGCGCAAGAACATTGTAATGCTATAGGAATCCGGTTTGATTTGTGAATTGACTCGTAGAGGTAGGCAACAGGCAACAGGCAACAGGAAATAAGGGAGGTAGAGGTGTACGGATTTTACGCAGGCGATTGCACTGTTGCGCAGTGCCCCGAATCGCAATCGCACGACCTGTTTTGCCAGTCGAGGGAAAAACCTGCACAAAACGCAAGGGCCCTATTACGATTAATCGTTCTGCGCTGCACGAATACTCGTGGAGGCAGCCAAATCAAGCAGGATTTTTAGAATAAATTCTCAATTATCCTAAAAATCCTGCTTGATTTGGTGAGACAGAGAAAGCAGGCGGGTCTCCCACGCCCAGAGGACTGCGAACCCGAAGGGCGAGGGCCCTTGCGTTTTGTGTAGATAAATGCGTCGTCCTTTAAGTAGGTGCAGGTAAATAAACTAAAAATAACTGTATGCTGATATAGTTATTTAAGAGAAACGTGTGCTAAGAATCAGCTCGTTGGTAAGTAATGATGATGATTATAAAGATGAAGAGCGGCAGTTGCGATCGCCAACTACAATATATGACAGTAAAATCTTGTCTAAAGTCTTAACTAAAAAGCTTTTAAGGGTGAAGGGGTGAAGCACGATACGCCCTTCACCTTCCTATATGATGATCATTATATTTAAGTTCTAAGCAGAGCTAACTGTAATTGTTTTGAGAGTTTCAAGTTTTGGGATAATTAGGTTGAGTTGCAGATGTTGTTACTTTGTAAAATCATGCCAGCGCCCTTAAAAGTTGACTTGACACCTCAACAAGATGAACTTCTACGATTAGTATCGCAAGCAAACGATATATCGCCAAGAACTCGTTGCCGTGCTACAGCACTACGGTTATCAGCACGCTCATGGACAGTGAGACAAATAGCAGAATACTTAAAATGGAATCCTCAGACTGTGCGTACACTTTGACATCGATGGTATAGAGGCGGATTCGATAGTTTGTGGGGTGCTTCGCGTCGAGGGAGACGTTGCCGATGGCAAAGCCAAGACATAGAGTATTTAGAAGAAAAACTTTTAACTGAGCAACGTACCTACAGCAGTCGTCAGCTGAGGGAACTTCTAAAAAAGCATCGACAGGTGAATTTGAGTGAACATCAAATTCGAGAAATTCTCAAAAAGCGAAAGTATATCTGGAAACGGACAAGAGCTAGTACCGCAAGGCGGAAGTCACGCATTCACGCATTCACGCATTCAAAAGTATTATGGAATCGGCTTTTTGGGGATTTTAAATGGTGATCCAGCGCTATGCAGGAGGGTTTCCCGACCTAGGCGACTGGTGAACCCGAAGGGTTGCTCTATTTACGCCATAGTGTACTAGTAACAAAAACAAACAAAATCAAACAAGAAAGAATTATAAACAAGCAGACTTTGATATAGCACAGTGCTAGCCGCTTGTGGAAAAATGCGAATTAAATATTTAGATGAATCCGGCTTTAGTGGTTGATCAAGTGTTAGTTAAACTTGGGCAAAAAAGGGAGTACAAAAATGTTTATTTCAAAGAAAACGCCGTCCTAGAAGAATCAGTATTTTAGGAGTGTTTCAGCCGGGAGTCAGTTTTGAGTATGGTTTGGCAGTCAAGGGAATTAGTAGCGCTAGTTTTATAAAAATCATGGAGTCACAAGCTAAGAGCGCCCATACATGGTGGCATATGACACAACAAGACACAGTTATTGTTCTAGACAATTACTCAATTCATAAAAGTACTGCTGTTTAAGCAAAAACTCAACAGTGGGAGCAGCAGCATCTTTTCTTATTCTATTTACCAGAATACTGTTGTGAGTGGAATCGGATTGAGAATGAGTGGCATCAAATCAAAGAACATGAAATAGCTGGACGTATGTTTGAAGATGAATATGAGTTGGCAATGGCAGTGATTGCAGCTGTGGAAGAACGAGGTCGAAAAAACGGTTATGCCTCCCAAAGATTCCGCTTTCATAAAATCAGTACCTGATAATGTTACGAAGTTAGTTAGATTCAATATTCAATTCACTAGTAGGGAGTTATAATTATAAACCTATTTAGTACATCATAGCCTCAGTCTGTGTTTGGAACGAAAATATTTCTATGAAGCTATCTATTAAGTTCTGTTTATTATTGACGGAAATCTATTTGATTTGAGAACAACAAAGACAATCTATTTTAAATATACATATTATCTATAATGCTCATCAAATAAGAGGGGGGTGAAGGGCGTATAGTGCTTCACCCCTTCACCCTTAAAAGCTTTTTAGTTAAGACTTTGGACAAGATTTTACTATCATATATTGTAGTTGGCGATCGCAACTGCTGTTGGCATCTTTATAATCATCATCATTACTTACCAACGAGCTGATTCTTAGCACATATTTCTCTTCAATAGCTATATCAGCATACAGTTATGTTTAGTTGATTTACCTGCACCTACTTACCACTTTTTCTTGTGCAGCCGATACGGCTTAAGCCGTTGCCTTCGGCATCGCACTCCACGTATTGCAAGGGTAGTCGATCTTGCTGTGTGCCAGTTGCGTAAGTCCTGGTATAGTACTTTGGCTCTGAGTCAGCAATTTGCTCTAAGATTACTCGGGTAGATATTTTCTGTTTTATTCAAATCCTTAAGTTCTTCCTTAACTTGTTAATGTTTACTAGTTATAAAGTTTATAAACTATGAAAATAGTTATATCTTTCGTGCCTATTTAAGGTATGCCTGCATATGAACGATAATCTCTTCAATATGGCTAGACTCCTAAGATGCAGATTTTATAACGCTTACAGAGCAAGGCGAGAAGAAAGTGAAGAATGCAGGTGCATCTTTCAAAAGTTGCTAGCGGCGATTTTCGCGGCTAGTCAGAGGCTCATATCTTGCACCTAACCGTATATATCCGTACAATATAAAAATCTGCACTCTAATCGCTACATGATTTATATTGGCTTTTATCGCGGTCAGAAAGGATTTTTGGTTTAGTACTGAGTGACTAAAAGCCATCAATTTTTCTTGGTGCAAGTTGTGAGTAGAGATATTTTGACCGACCAGCAGTGGGAGAAGTTGTTATTGCTACTCGCTCTACAGAAACCAAGAACAGGACGCCCAAATAATGACCACCATCAAGTCATTAACGGAATCTTATGGATTTTACGTACAGATGCATCGTGGCGAGATTTGGCCCAAGAGTTTGGCTCTTGGAAGACAGTATCAAGTCGCTTTTACCGATGGCAGAAAGCGGACATCTGGGAAAAAATTTGGGAATATTTACAGCCAATTTGCGGATACAGCTTTAGGAGAAGTTCAAAGTGAAAAGACTGGAAGGAAAAGTAGCTATTGTTACTGGGTCGAGCCGTGGTATTGGAAGAAGTATCGCCATGAAGTTGGCGCTTGAAGGCGCTCAAGTAGTCGTCAATTACAGCAGTAGCCTTGGTAAAGCAGAAGAAGTTGTCAACGAAATCAAGAAACAGAACGGCGAAGCGATCGCAATTAAGGCTGATATGAGCGATGTAGCCCAAAGCGAGCAATTAGTTGCACTAACTGTCGAGAAGTACGGCAAACTGGACATTCTTGTCAGCAATGCGGGTATCGAACATTTTGGACCATTTGAAGAGGTCACACAAGAGGAATTTGACAAAACTTTTGCTGTTAACACACGAGGACAGTTTTTTGCTATGCAGAAAGCAGCCAAGCAGATGAAAAATGGTGGACGACTGATCTGCACTTCGTCCATAAGTGCAAGCAAGGGTTTTGTTAATCATTCTGTTTACGGCGGTAGCAAGGGCGCAATCGAAGCATTTGCTCGCAATTTAGCAGTTGACCTTGGTCCACGCGGAATCACAGTCAACGCGATCGCGCCGGGAGCAACCAAAACCGATATGTACGAACAGAACGCGGCTCTCTATCGCGATCCAGATTCAAAATTGTCCGTTGATCAACAAATGAAGAAGTTTTCGCCTTTAGGACGAGTTGGAACGCCGGAAGATATCGCCAATGTAGTTGCTTTCCTTGCTTCTGACGAAGGTGGATGGATTACCGGGCAAGTGATTCATATCACCGGTGGAATGGCATAGGAAGAGTCAGGGTAAGGGTAAGAAAAGCCAGCCCTTAGGGCTGGTAAGAAAAGCTTACCCAAAACCCTTAACCTTTACTAAACCTTAGCTTGTTGACCACTGTATTGAACATCAGATTGGTGTAGTTGTTTTTGGGTGGAACCAAGGACAACGACAAGAAGCACAACTTGGTAGAACAACTCAATCTTTTGTACAGATACCAACAGCAAAACTCAAAGAACGAGTAAAGCAATTGTGCGAGTACTACGGTATCAAATTTGTTGAAACTGAAGAATCCTACACTAGCAAATCGTCTTTTCTAGATGGTGATTTTCTGCCTACTTTCGGCGCAAAACCTGAAGGGTGGAACAAGAGCGGAAAACGAGTTAAACGCGGGATGTACCGCACTGGTACAGGAAAACTTATCAACGCTGATTTGAACGGTGCAGCAAATATTCTCAAGAAAGTAGAGACACAATTAGGTTTAAGCCGGAGTCTTGGTCTGTAGGCAAGTTTTGACCCTTGCTACCAGATTTCGTATCTGGGAAACCAAAACTAAAAAGCCCAGAGGGATGGCAATAGATGCTCCCTCGTAGCAAGAGTTTAGAATCCCTGCGGCTTTAGCCGCAGGGAGAGGTCAAAAAAGTTTATATTCATTTGTTTAATAGCACTGACCTACTTATATGTGTCGAGTGTAGTGAAGAAGGTTATTCGTGGAGAATGATATGCACAACAGTAACAAAGCGAAACCTTATTTTGTAAGTTCTACCGACGCGCCTGCCTTCTGGCACGTAGATATCCTCTGGTTCATGCTCGCCACTGGCGACCAGACAGCAGGACAGTATTCGTTAATGGAGGAACTTTGCCCAAAAGGCTCGGGTGCTCCGCCCCACATACACGAGTGGCAGGACGAGGCGTTCTACATAATAGAAGGAGAAGCTACCTTCGTTGTTGGAGAGCAGACCATAAAGGCATCGACGGGAGCGTTTGTTTCGATTCCGCGTAATACGGTACACAGCTTCCGCGTTGACACTGAAACAGCGCGTGTTCTCAACTTCTACGAGCCGGCAGGATTTGAGCAGGTGGTGATGGAACTGGGAGTGCCCGCCACAACACGTACTCTGCCACCTTTAAATCTGCCAGAGATGAACTCACATAAGGTGCAGGAACTCTTCAAGAAATACGGCATGAAAACCGTCGATGCTCCCGACATTCTCCGGGAGCCGCCGGGTGAGCCAACATGCCTATCCTCTGATTCCCATCGGTCGGCTCGTTCTTGACGCCGTCTTGCGAAGAGAAAAACAGCAAAGCTGAGGTGTTGATCGTCAAGCCCCCTCGTTTACGCGTGGTAAATACGCTCGTGCTGTTTTTCGCTCGCCGGGACCTCGTGACCGCAATCCCCAAAACTATTTTGCAGAAGTGGAACAAGCTGCTTTTTCCCCTGCTAGTGTTGTTCTGGACTTTATACCAATTCAAAATTGAAATCCCTATAACCGAAATTGGGGGCTTGAAACAAGGACGCCTTTTTTCCTCGCGCTATGCGTCTCGGAAAAAATCTTTTTACCAAAAAACTGGGTCTAAAGCCCTTGTCATTACCAACATTTTTTAAAGTGGTAGTGGGGGAGTTCTATATGAGACAATGATGTTGGAAAACTTTACAGATGTCCGGAGTTGGGCACAGGCGCAGTGGGGAGCAGCGCAGTTGGGAGATAGCCGACGTACAAAACGAGCGAGAGTGCTTCGCACACGCTTCGCGAACGCCATCGGCGCAGCAATGGCAGAAAATCCGCAAGCGAGTCTACCGGATATCATGCAGGGTTGGAATGAAATTAGAGCGGCGTATCGATTGTTTGCAACTGAAGATGTGACTCACGCCGCCTTGCTCGAACCACATATTAACTTGACGACAACAACGGCTGAGAATCACCAAGGCAAGGTTGTACTGTTTGTTCAGGATACAACCGAACTTGATTACACACACCAAAAACAGGTTCAAGGGTTAGGACACATTGGTGATGGTAAGGGAAAAGGAATCATGCTACATAGTTGTCTTGCAATTGTACCGACACCAGCAAACCCTCTAATTTTGGGACTAGCAGGACAAATGCCGTGGTTGCGTGGATTTGACAACAATGATAAAGCTGAGGTTGTCCCAGAACTGTTGAGAACTGATAGTGAAGGCGAGATTTGGGCAGAGATGGTTGAATCTATTGGCTGCGCACCTGCACCAGAAACGGGTTCGCAGTGGGTGAGCGTGGGAGATAGAGGTAGTATTTTCGTCTTATCTTCGACGATCTCGCGCCAAAAACTGGCAGTGTTTGCTACGCATCACTCAAAACCGTGTAATTACGCAACCAGATGGCACTAAAGGACATCTTAAAGCCTTTGCTCGTTGTTTAGAACCAATGGCAGCAAAGACAATTGCACTGCGTGGTCGTAACGGTGAACCCAAACGTGATGTGTACCTACAGGTTGCTTGGTCATCACTAACGATTCAACCACCTGCAACTGGTTGTGAGCGAATCTTCAGCCCATTCCAGGTTGGTGGATTCGTTGTTGGGAACCTGATGGCGATTTGGAATGGATTCTGTTTACTACCGTGCCTGTGACTGATGCTTGTGACGCCTTGATACAACTCGATTGGTACAGCACACGTTGGTTAATTGAGGAATATCACAAGTGTCTTAAAACTGGTTGCGCTCTGGAAAAGCGTCAACTCGAACAAGCTACTTCTTTGGTGACATTACTTGGCTTTTTTGCGATTGCCTAAGTGCGATTGCTACAGCTACGTTCCCTAAGCCGCACTCATCTATCATGCCAAAGCTTCTTTTTTTGTGCCAAAAGCCATGTTACAAGTTCTCGTCGCCCGCTTGCGCTTGTCTTCCCCTGAACTCACCCTTGCCGAGTTTTGGGTGGCGATCGCTCGTCTTGGTGGTTTTTTAGCACGCAAAGCAGATGCCCTTCCTGGTTGGCAAACTTTATGGCGAGGTTGGATGCGATTACAAGATATGTGCTGGGGGGCTGATTTTGCCACCCAGTCACTACAAAGATGTTGGTAATGACAAGGGTTAAAAACACAGGGGTTCTCGCGCTCCCATTATGTTTTGATAGGGGAAAAAGAGAAAAGAATGAAGATAGAAGAAAAAAGAAAGAATAAATTCTTCTCTCTTCATTCTTTTATCTTCACTCTTTTGTCACAGCCGCCATTGCTTTGTCAACAGCTTGTAACGCTTGCTCTACTTCTGCCTGTGTCACAATTAAGGGTGGCACAAACCGTACGACTTTGGGACCTGCTGGAACGAGCAATAAACCCTCATCTATCCCCGCTTTGACAACGTCCGCCGCTGTTAACTGGGTATCTGGGTTCAACACCAAACCATTGATCAAACCCCAACCGCGTACTTCGGTGATGTGATTGGGGTATTTTGCGGCGATCGCCCGCAAACCATCTCGCAACTGTTCACCCCGATCCTGTACATTTTGCAAAATGTTCTCCCGTTCCAAAGTTTGGCAAACGGTGAGAGCAACTCCACAGGCAAAAGGATTTCCGCCAAAAGTGCTAGCGTGCTCTCCTGGTTGGAAAACATCGCAGAATGATTTGCACATCATTGCCCCGATGGGGATACCACCGCCCAAGCCTTTGGCGCTGGTGAAGATATCCGGTTCAACGCCAAGACACTCGTAACCCCATAACTTGCCGCTGCGTCCCATACCGACTTGCACTTCATCGAAAATGAGTAAAACGCCAGTTTCATTGCAAATCTGCCGTAACTTTTGGAAGTAGGCAAGATCCCCTGGTCGTACGCCGCCTTCGCCCTGCAATGGTTCTATCAAAATTGCTGCCACGCGGTAATCGCCTTCATCCAGTTCGCTGATCGCTGCTTCCACCGCACCAATATCATTGTAAGGCACATAGTGGAAACCAGGCATCAAAGGTTCAAAGTTCTTTTGATACTTCGGTTGAGCTGTGGCGGTAATTGTTGCCAAAGTCCTTCCGTGGAAACTGTCGCGTGCCGTTAAAATGATTGGTTTTTCAATTTGTAGTACTGTGTGTGCGTATTTTCGCACCAGTTTAATTGCGGCTTCATTAGCTTCTGCCCCGGAGTTGCAGAAGAATACGCGTTCAGCACAGGAATGTTGCACTATCCACTTTGCCAACTCTCCCTGCTCAGGGATGTAGTACAAATTAGAAACGTGGTGTAGCTTCTGTATTTGCCGTGTCACTGCTTCCACCAAAGCAGGGTGGGCGTGTCCGAGAGTGCAAGTGGCAATCCCAGCCACAAAGTCGAGATATTCTCGCCCCTGTGTATCCCAAACACGGCATCCAGCGCCCCGTTCTAGGGCTATAGGAAACCGTGCGTAGGTGGACATGACAGCTTGATTGAAACTATCTGTGTCAAAGGGGCTAGACGCTATCGTCGCTTGTTCAACCAGAGTTTGTATGCTCACTACTGACTTAACTCCTAAAAACTTGTCATCTTATCGTTGGTTGCTGGTTTCTATGAGAATCTGGAAAAAAATCTTCTTACAAACTTCATATTAAGCTAGCACTCAGATATTCTCAAACGAGTGGTGATGGGAAAAAACTGTGTACTCAACACTTGAGCAAAAATATCAACGTATCCAGCAAGAGTTAAAGGCGGGGATTATCGCCCTTGCTGGTGTCTTCCTGATTGGCACTTTGTGGTATCGATTTGTGGAGCATTGGTCTTGGGAGGACGCAGCTTACATGACTGTCATCACGTTGGCGACTGTTGGCTACGGTGAAACCCAACCGCTAGGACCGAGAGGAAGATTATTTACCATCGCCTTAATTTTGATGGGAGTTATCAGTATTGGTTACATTGTGAACAGATTCACAGAAGCTGTCATTCAAGGTTACTTCCAACACGGAATTATAATACGACAACAGAGGCGTTTAATGGAATCCTTAGTAGAACATTATATCATCTGTGGATTTAGCCGGACAGGTCGCCAAATTGCCATAGAATTTCGGGCAGAAGGCGTTCCTTTTGTCATTATTGACTCGCGTTTAGAATCTGTACAAATCGCCCAAGCTCAAGGTTACGTTGTATGCCAAGGAGACGCGACTCTGGATGAAACATTGTTTAAAGTTGGTATTGAACGGGCAATTTGTATCGTTGCGGCACTTCCTTCAGATGCTGAAAATTTATACGTAGTTTTATCAGCGAAAACATTGAATTCAAAGATTAGGGCGATCGCCCGCGCCAGCACAGAGGAAGCTTTACAAAAATTACAACGTGCCGGCGCAGATGCCGTCATTTCTCCCTACATCACTGGCGGAAAACGTATGGCGGCAGCAGCCCTCAGACCCGAAGTCATGGACTTTGTAGACGGGATCATCTCTGGTACGGACCGACAGTTGTACATGGAAGAATTTTTGCTAGCTCCTGGTGTTTGTCCTTTTATTGGTCAAACTTTAGAAGAGGCACAATTACGAGCGCAAACAGGTGCCCTGCTTTTGGCAATTCGCCGCGCCAATGGTGAACTCATCGGTGGTCCTACAGCTGAAACGGTCTTTATGCCGGGAGATGTTCTGATCGCTATGGGGACAGCCGAACAGCTGCGCGCACTCAACCAAGTTTTAGGACCTATTCGTTCTAAGAAGTTGCGACGACCTCGTAAGGGTTAGTTTATAGGAGAAAGGGAGGGTAAGAGGGAGAGAGGGTAAGAGGGAGGGAGGGTAAGATGTAGGAACGCAACTTGGTATTCATTTATTTGGTATAGCGTTATTGATGATCCTTCGACAAACAGCACACCCCTACTTCGGTGAATGAATATGATGTCTATTATGGACTTTTGAGTGGTGTTAACGATGAGGGTACTGGTTACTGGTGTTGCTGGATTTATTGGCTATCACTTAGCACAGCGTCTTTTGCAACAAGGAATCGAGGTCATAGGGATTGATAATTTGAATGACTATTACGATGTCAACCTAAAAAAAGCTCGTTTGGCGCAGCTTCACCCGCAGCCTGGGTTTACGTTTCAGTTTTTAGAGTTGAGCGATCGCCCCAAAGGGGGACGCCCAGACGGCGATCGCCTTGAGATTGCTCAACTCTTTCAAGACTACAGCTTTGACTATGTCGTTCACCTTGCTGCCCAAGCAGGCGTGCGCTACTCTTTGCAAAACCCTTGGGCTTACTTAGATAGCAATGTTACAGGCTTTGTTAACCTCTTAGAAGGATGCCGACAAAGTCAAATCAAGCACTTGGTATTTGCTTCCTCAAGTTCTGTTTATGGTGTCAATACCAAAGTTCCCTTCGCCGTCAGCGATCATGTTGACCACCCGATTTCGCTGTATGCTGCAACCAAAAAAGCAAATGAATTGATTGCCCATACTTATAGTCATCTCTATCAAATTCCCACAACCGGGCTGCGCTTTTTTACAGTTTATGGTCCTTGGGGAAGACCCGACATGGCGTATTTCAAATTCGTGAAAGCGATAGAAGAAGGTAAGCCCATAGATGTCTACAACTTCGGCAAAATGCAGCGAGATTTTACCTACATTGACGATGTCATTGAGGGCGTCTTGCGGGTGATGCTCAAACCACCTGAATCCAACACAGCGAACAGTAATGCCCGTTACAAACTTTACAACATCGGTAACAATAATCCTGTGGAATTGATGACGTTTATTGAGGTGCTAGAAAAGGCGCTTGGCAAGAAAGCAGTGAAAAACCTATTACCGATGCAACCCGGAGATGTTCCCGCAACTTATGCTGATGTAGATGACCTGATGCGTGATGTTGGATTTAAGCCCAGTACTCCCCTTGAGCAAGGTATAAATTCTTTTGTGCAATGGTATCAAGAGTACAAAAAATTATGAAGTCTTCATCCTTTATTATTCTTCAGTCTTCAGTCTTCATTTTCCAACCATGCAAGGGAGCTATGCTCCTGATCACCCATTCGATCAAGAATGGGGGAGCTTGTGAGATCAAAATGCCGGGATAAACTGCCATTCCCCAACTGGGATGGATGAGCACGCGGCATTTGTTTTGAATGACTGGGTAGCGCAGTAAAGCTTTCACCGCTGCAGTGTCGTCGTGCAAAATTTTCCCCGGACGCGAAAGCAAAGGATAGCCTGTGCGGGGGTCGATCACGTCTGTTAAATAGTTGCGATCGCGCAGATTAAAGGCAACATCACAACCAAATCTCATAAACTTTTCCCGCAACCGTTCTTTTTCTGTCTCAATTTCCGGGGTACTTTCCACTAATTCATATCCTGATTGCTGTAAAACAATCACGACCCACAAAGAAACTTGTTTTTTCCAATCTGGTAATATCTGCTCGCGGTTGGCACAGATATACTGACTAGGAGAATGAATTGAAATTTGAACAGCTTGTCCCGTTTTGCCAACCAAATGGATGGGAGAGCCTGGAAGAGCAGTGTAAACTGTTGGATAGTTCACTCAACTTTCTTTCTTTTTTACAAGTTTTTTTTTCAATTCATCTTTTGTACCGATGATAACTCTTAAATAGTCAACAAACACATCTATTTTCCATAATAGATTAGTTTATTTGAAGCTTTTCTAATATTATATTATTTTCTTAATATTTCTTTAACCTTATCTTCGCTCATATTCTGATATACCTGCTGTGGTTGTGCCAATATAGCGGTAAGAACCCGGAGTAAGGTACACCAAAGAAATAATGAACCACTTATGCAACAATAAATAAAAGTTTTTCCTCTGTCTTCCACCCTCTTGTAAGGGGAATGAGGGGGGTGGACACGAGATTTATAATTACTTTGTTCAATTGAGTTGCGCTATAGAAACTAAGGCAGTAGAGGCGCAGTGGCTTGCGCCCCTATAGGAATCGGTAAAAGAAACGAAAAATTAAGAAGAACGCACAATACAGTTGCGTCCCCACAAATAAAATATGTTCTATTTGGCAAGGAAAGAATTCTTTTTTTCCCGATACCGTAAGGAACGAATATAACTGTTAATCCAGCTTTAAAGCATTGACTGGAACGTCATCCCAAGAATTGACCGTCCGCAATCGCGCCACCCAACCCCATGCCTTTTGCTCTTCAGTCAAATTTTGCTCAAAGGACTGATGGCAATCTTTGGCTTGAGACTCGTTACAGCAAGCAATACAAGCATGAATCATGCCGGATGAATCAATTTGTTCATTTACCCAAATGGTCATGACTTATTCTCCTTAAGAACTCAAGCTGAAAAAGCAATATGCCATCCTAGAATACTATTAGAGTCATGAAATTGTTGTCAAAAGCCGTGGTAAACAATGGCTAAGAGTGGGTGGCAATAGCTCCGTGTTGCTCCCGCTACCTCACGCAGGCGATCCATAACTGCTACCACCTGACTATGACTAAAATCATCGGGTTGCACTTTCGCTCTAATTGCCTCGTTGGATACAACAGGGACGAGTGTTGTTAAAAATTTGTGTCTAAATTATTTTTTGTGGTCAACTAAAAGTACTCTGGTAGAAATCCTCTAGTTGGAACGGGAATCAAAAATTATGTTGGGCATACTTTGGGGTCTTGTCGTTCTACTGTTTGCTTTTTGGGTATTAGGGTTGGTACTTCATATTGCGGGGAATTTAATTCATATAGCGCTAGTTTTAGCTATTACTCTTGCTATCTATAATTTTTTCAAAGCGCGTGATGTGTAGGTGTAGCAACTTGCTTGCCAGAAATGGCATTATCGCCTCTTGACGCAAGTTTCAAGTCGTGGGAGGCGTATGAGCGCATTAACCCACCTTCGCAGCAGCATCTACACCATCGCTGACGAGACGACCATCTTCCATATACACAATGCGATCGGCTATATCAAGAATACGGTTATCATGAGTCACCAGCAAAATTGTACAGCCTTGTTCTTTCGCTAACTTCTGCATCAATTCCACAACATCACGCCCAGATTTTTTATCGAGTGCAGCAGTGGGTTCGTCTGCTAGGACTATCTTTGGTTGACTAATCAGGGCGCGGGCGATCGCCACCCGTTGCTTTTGTCCACCTGATAAATTCTCTGGGTAGTAATCTGCACGATTTCCCAAACCAACACTCTCCAACATCATAACTGCTTGAGCATCCATGTCCTGATCTAAAAACTCGTCATGTAACTCTAACGACATCCGGACATTTTCTTTCGCTGTCAAAAATGTCATGAGGTTATGTGCTTGGAAAATATAGCCAACTTGACGGCGAATATCTCGCAGCTGCTTTTTACTCGCACGACAGATTTCCTGTCCTAAAATCTTTAAACTTCCTTCTTGGGCAGAACGTAGTCCTCCCATAAGAGTCAACAAAGTTGTTTTTCCTGAACCTGAAGGTCCAGTCATAATCACAATTTCACCAGAGTAAATATCTAGGTTGATATCAAATAAGGCTTGTTTGCGAAGCGTACCTTCACCAAAGTAATGATTGAGGTTACTGGCAGAGATGACGGGTTGAGTTGTGACTAAGTGAATTGAGTTATGAGAAGAAGTTACTTTTTTCATAGTTTGTTCTCGATGTGAATGTTATTGACTAACTGCCTAGGATTTGCGTAACAATTAGACTTCTTGCATTCATTCCAAAAAAAAGAAGAATTAACCACAGATGGACACAGATGGACACAGATGGAACTCACATTCCGCAATCTTGTCTATTCATCAGAAAATCTCAACCTGGCAACAAGCGCAGGTGGAATTTGGGTAAAGTTAGACCAACTGTAAAAGCGAGTGTTAGAAGGATGGTCAGATGGAAAAGCAGGTTCTTCCAAGCCATCCAGCACAAACCCAGCACGGAATGCTGCACCTAATAGGACGTGCAACGGTCGATGAAAGTACAGATGTGGTTTTGGTTGATTTTCAAGTGCTAATCCTTTTGTGGTGGAGGGTTGTAGATACCCAGACACTTTGACTGAGTATTCACTCACAAGCTGACCTTCACAATCCTTGACTTCTGCAGCCATACTGACATATGTGTTGTTGAAGCAAGGATGCATCACGGCAAAGACGAAGCAACCTCCAGGTTGTAGTAACTTTGTCAGTGCCCGTAGCAGGGGATCAATTTCTGCCATGTCCATAAGTGCCATCGCGGATACAGCAGCATCAAAGGAACGTTCCCCCAGCCCAAGTAAAGCTGTCTCATCCGTAGCATCTAGAACGTGATACTCAATTGATGTTTCATGCTGTTGAGTTCTCCTGCGGGCAGAGGCAATCATCTCTTCGGCAAAATCTATTCCTACCACCTGTGCGCCCAAGCTGGCTAATCTGCGGGTTGTCAGCCCATTACCACAGCCTATGTCCAAAATGCGAGTGCCTGTTTTTACCTCCAGCAGCCTTTCGATCGCTGGACGAATCAGTACTTGATGAAAGTCGTTCCCGTCATCACCCATGCGGGCGTCCCAAACAGAAGCGTTACTGTTCCACGCATCACGAGTTTCATTGTTCAATGCATTTGTCGAGTCATTTGACATTGATGTCTACCTTGAACATAATTTCTGTCATCACTCACTAAAACACATCTGCAGGGTCGGCAGATTGTAACTTCCGCATCGCGACTGCCCCAGAAAAGCTGCACATCACTATCGTTATGATAAATACAGTAATTGCACGGGCAAGCGTCATGGCAATGGGTAGCAGTGTTGCCGTGTATGTCAACTGGTAGAGTGCGATCGCAATCAAAAATCCAGGCACATACCCCAACGCCGCCAACAGCAATGCTTCTTGAAATAAGACACCGAGAAGATAGCCGTCGCTATAGCCCATTGCCTTCAACGTGGCATATTCTGGTAAATGGTCGGAAACATCACTGTAGAGAATCTGGTACACAATCACGATTCCCACAATAAATCCTACAATCACACCAAGTCCGAAAATGAATCCAATCGTCCCTTGGCTTTCCCAGTAGTATTTTTCCACCGCCGCAAAACCTTCTGGTGTTAAAACTCGCACATCTGGTGACAATTCTTTAGCAAGCTGTGCTTGGACTTGAGTTGGATCGAAACCAGGTTTGAGTTTAATTAAACCGACTTCTATTTGATTGGGTTGACGTTCTGGAAACAATTTCAGAAACGTTGAATCACTCGTAATCACATTACCATCAGCTGCAAATGAAGCACCAATGGTAAACAGCCCAGTGACTTGAATGTTCTGATTATTAAGTTCTGCTTCCAGCGTTCCGTGCTTTTGCACACCGTCGGCTACAGCCCCGTACTCTGGACGTCCAGCACGGTCAAACAATACTCTATTTAAAAGTTTAAGATGCGTTGCATTTTGCTTCACTTCTGGCAAATTCAAGCTAGGAGCGTCTGGCTCAATTCCCCAAATCAAAATGGAGCGGTTAATCCGAGTTTCTGGATTTTTCCACTGTCCCAAACTGATGTAGACAGAACTCACCGACTCAACGCCTTGATGACTCAACGTTTGATAAAGTCGTTCACGAGAAAAGCTTTTGACAGAGAACAGGGTTTGAAGTTGGGGATTAGTCATCACCAAATCTGCTTCTAGCAGGCGATGAGGCTGTGTCGCACTGTCAAAAAGTGCATCTTGAAAGCCCATTTGCACAAATATCAGCATATCTGCAAAGGCAATACCTGCTACTGCCACTGCTAGACGAGTTTTTTCTTTCATCACCTGCCGCAATGCCAGCGGGGTTCTACGAAGCCATTTACGAAACATTTCAAAAAACTCCTTGACACACTAAGATCGGCTTAGATTCCCGACTTCTTCAAGAAGTCGGGAATCTTGTTGTTTACTGTTGTTTCTTCAAGTTTGCGTTGTCGCATAAGGAGAAACAAAGGCAAGCCCAAAGAAACACCAACTAACAAATTACTTGCAATATAAATCCACAAATTTTGCATCTTCAAACGCGAACCTTCCCAATAGACAAATACCCACAGAACCAGTGATGAGACAATCACATCCATACCAAAAAATGCGGAAATTCTGTTAGTGAAAAGCTGTTCTACGAAAAGGTTCACATCCAGCCCATGTTCTAAAAGAAAGGGAACAAATTGTGAATACGGTAAAACAGTACCTAAGATGCAAAGAATTAAGTAGATAGTTTTCAGCATTTTGATACCTTTTCTCTAGTTAATTCAAAAAAGCATGTCATTCATGAGCGATAGAATGCTTGCAAAGTCGATCCTGAAGTAAGCCATCAAAAAACGATTTTTTTCTCTATTCCTTTTGACACCGTTTAAGTATGTGAGTCTACAAGCTGTAATTGCCAAAACTGTCCAAGGATAAGTTTTCCTGAGAATTCGGATTCGAGACGTTTTACACAGCATTTTTTAGAAATCTCCTCCTTGTCACACCAATCTATAACGAACATCCGTTATATTTTTTCCCAATGAAAATTTACAGTTCAATCGCTGTCTGCACTTGCAAGTTGGTCAAACCTGCAACTCGCTTGCTATCTTCCGGTGTGAGGCGAATTTTCACCTCGATGACTCGCTTATCCAGATTTTCCCCTGGTTGATTACTGAAAACGTTCTGTCGGTTAACCTGCAAGCCAATGAGCGAAACGGTTCCTTGCAATTCTCCGTTGAACCCTTGACCTTTGACAACTGCTTTTTGTCCAGTTTTCACTTTACTAATGTCGGATTGATAAACTTCTGCAACAGCAACCATTTGCTCAGTTTGCCCTAAGTCAGCAATGCCAGAGTCACTTATTTTTTCTCCAACTCGCGTATGAATTTTCAGTATCCTTCCTGCTGTTGGTGCCTTGATATAAGCTTGTTCCAAGTCAGTTTGTGCGCGTTTGACAGCTGAAAAAGCATTATCCACTTCCGCTTGCGCCGCTTGCACATCCACAGGACGAACTTCCGCAATCTTATTCAGGGTGGCGTTGGCTTCTTTAATTTGCTTGACACCAGTAATATTAATTCTTTGTAGCGCCACGTTCGCTTCACGAACTTGTTTGCTAGCAGTGGTATTAATTCGGTTAAGAACTGCTTTGGCTTCGTTGAGTTGCTGTTGTGCGCTTTCTAAAGCCAAGCGTTTGCTATCAAATAAGGAACGAGATTCGGCTCCTTCTTTGTATAACTGCTGATAGCGTTGATCTTCGGCTTGAGCATTGTTGAGTTGCGCCTCAAGTCTGCGAATTGTTGCTTCTTGGGCTGTCCTGTCGCCTAGCCACTGCGCTTCTAATCGGGCGATCGCTTGTTCTTGCGCGAGTCTATCACTTTGCAACTGCGCCTGCAATCTCTCTATGGTTGCTTTTTGAGCAACGATTTCCCCAGATTTCGCCCCAGCTTTTACTTGTGCGAGTTTGGCTTGAGCCATCTTAACTTGCTCTTGTGCTTGCGATAGAGCATCTTGGAGTTTATCTCGTGAGTCGAGAAGCGCCACAACTTGTCCAGCTTTTACATTGTCACCCTCTTTGACAAGCAGTTGAGCTATGCGATCGCCATCCAATGCTAGAGGTGCAGACAAGTTAATCACCTCAGCTTCCGGTTCGAGTCGTCCTAATGCTGTGACTTTTTTTACTGGAGGAGCAGTTTCCACTTTAGGTGCGGGTTTTTGACTAACCATCCCATATTGAGAAATGCCATAAAAAACAATTCCACCTGTGATTGCAGTTGCACCTACAACTAGCCCAATTAACCATCGATTCCCAGGTTTTGATAATACTTTAACATTCATAAATTTTCCTCACTCATTAGCTGTTAGCAGTATGATTCGATAGTTGTTTTTCTAAATATGCCGTTAGCATTTTGCTCAACAAAGCAAATTGTTCGGTAATAGAAACCATTTCATTATCCATAAGTCGCTCTAGGATTAAGCCATCCATCAGACTAAAAATAAACCAAGCTAGCACTGGGTCTTGAATGCCTAAAATATCACAGATTGTCTGTTCATATCGCTTCGTTGCACGTTGAAACGCATTACTACCCTGCATTTCCTTAGAGTCTTGATGCTGACAAAAATCAACTTGTAAATAAGTCCACTTAATGTAATAATTTTCGTTTTTAGCTAAAAATTTTCCTAAAGCTTCCATCCGTTCCGGCAAAGTTTGCTTTCCTTCCAACTCAGCCTTTGCCAGCAACACATCTCGCTCACATATATCTTCCACCAATTGCTCAAATAACGCGTGTTTACTAGGAAAATAGTGATACAGCGTCCCAGTAGAAACACTTAACCCTTCAGCTATTTGGCGCATGGTAATGGCAGCATAGCCTTTCTCAGCGAATAAGTCAAAACACTTACTGAGGAGTTCTTTGCGGTATTGATCATGGTCAACAATCTTTGGCATCTCTCGGTTTACTTATTTTTTTATATCGAACGTTTGTTATATTAAACTTATGCTCGTTGCTTCTGAGTTGTCAAGCTGCAATAAAGAAGATGTAAGCTAGAAGCACAACAGAGTATCTATAAGTGGTGCAATAGTAGCTATGCAGCAATCCAACTCTAGCTATGACCAAGATTTACTGCGACAGCTTGTGACCCTAGCTGCAATTATCGGCGCTTTTGTCGTCAATGTCGTGTCGAATATTTTTCCCTTAAATGGACTCAGTATTGGTGAAATTTCTAACACTCTGTTCAAGAACGTGCAGATTATTCCTGCTAACTACGCCTTTGCTATTTGGGGATTGATTTACCTTGGTCTTTTTGCATTAGGAATCTACCAAGTTCTGCCAAACCAAAGGCATGATTCCGATTTACGTAAAATAAGCTACTTGCTAGTGATTGCTTGTTTTGCCCAAAGTATCTGGGTTTATCTGTTCCTGTCCCGGCTTTTTGCTCTTTCGGTCGTAGCAATGCTAGGAATTTTGCTACCTTTGATGACTATATATGTACGGTTAGGGATTGGCACAAATCCTGTATCTCGTTTAAAGAAGTGGTGCGTCCACATTCCTCTAAGCATTTATCTAGCGTGGATTAGTGTAGCAACGATTGTGAATGTGGCGTGTGCGTTGTATTTTGTGCGTTGGAATGGTTGGGGAATTTCTGCCGAAGTATGGACAATTATTTTGTTGCTAGTTGCAGCCGCAGTTGCTACGTTCATGACTGTCCAGCGCCGAGACATTGCTTATACAGGAGTCACAGTTTGGGCAATGGTAGCAGTTGCTGTGAAACATTGGGACAACCCAACGCTAAGAATAGTGGCTTTGCTATGTGCAGTTGCGCTTATTTTACTCATTTTTGTAAAAAGTTCGCGCACACAGCTTTTGAATGGTTAATAAAAAATTCACGTAAGAATATAATATACTTTAATAATATTGAATACTCATATAATAAAGTTATTAATTTGGAACATCAGACCCTTGAGGAAAGGCAAAAAGGCTAAGGAGTGAAAAGCAAACCATGTAAGAGTTTTAGAGCTATTTTGCCCCAATTGCTGGAACTCTAATACCCCTAGTTGTGGCGCTTCTTTAGCCCTACACAAAAGCCCTAAATAAAGTCAGGACAAGGTTGCAGCTTTTTAATCTACCTTTAAGTCAGTAGCAATTCCAACGGTGCATTACCCTACCTCCTTGGTTAAGGAAATGGATGTAGTGAGCGATACTTTTGTCCTCAATAACTTTTTGCAGCAGAACTAGATATCGTGTATGAGTCAGCCTTCTCAAAAGCAAGCCGAGCAAAAATTTAATCAGGCAAAAAAGCTTCAAGAGGTTCCTCAGCAGCAGCGAAAGGAATCGAGCTTGAAAACTAAGGCAATAGCTTGGGCGCTAGGTGTTAGTATGCTCCCTGTGTTGGCAGTTGGTACAGTCACTTACTATTTTGGTAGCCAGTTGACTTCCAAAGAAATTTCCCAATCTAGACAAACGAATGCTGCAGGTTCAGCAAAAAGTGAAGCAGTAGACAGACTACTGTCACTTCTGTTAATTGAAACGGGGGTGACGGCAGCGTTGGCAGGTGCGATCGCAGCAACTCTAGCGAATCGCGCCATTCGTCCAGTCCTGAACGCGACTGCAGTCTCTAGCAGTATGGTGAATAGCCTGCGTCAAGAAGTTGGTACTCGCGCTCCCATCGCGAGCAAAGATGAACTGGTTGTCTTAGAGACAAACATGAGCTTAGTAAAAGAACAGCTTCCGGATTTGCTATGGAAACAAGAAGCTGAAGCTGAGCGATCGCGGGTGTTGATCAACATTACCCAACGTATTCGGGAATCGCTTAGTGAAGAAGATGTCTTCAAAACGACTGTTGAAGAAGTTCGCAAGGCTCTAAGAATTGACCGCGTGGTCATCTTTCGTTTCGATTCCAAGTTGGATGGAACCTTTGTAGAAGAATCCGTTGCCCCTGGGTTGCCGAAAACATTGTGGACGACAATCTCAGACCCCTGTTTTCAGGGAGGGTATGTCGAACAATACCGAAATGGTCGTGTTCGTGCTATTGATGATATTTATAAAGCTAATCTCGGTGATTGTCATATTGGGTTGCTAGAACGATTTGCTGTCAAGGCAAATTTGGTTGCGCCGATTATCAAGAACGACCAGCTATTCGGCTTATTAATTGCACATCAGTGTTCCGGACCCCGCTTTTGGCAGCGATCCGAAATTGATTTCTGCACCCAGATAGCTGCGCAAGTGGGATTCGCTCTCGACTACGCTAAGCTGCTAGAACGGATAGATACGAAAGCTGATCAAGCTCAGATATTTATAGATATTACCCGCCGCATTCGGGAATCGCTCAACGAAGAGGATGTCCTTAAAACCACCGTTGAAGAAGTTCGCAAAGCATTGAGCGCTGACCGAGTCGTTGTTTATGGCTTTGATGCCGACTGGTATGGAACCGTGATTGCAGAATCCGTGATTCCAGGTTTTCCGAAAGCGTTGCGAGCCAAAATCAAAGACCCCTGCTTTGTAGAGGGCTATGTAGAACAGTACCAAGCAGGTCGAGTGCAAGCGACTAATAACATTTATGAAGCAGGTTTGACCGATTGTTACATTAGTCAACTCGAACCGTTTGCTGTCAAGGCAAATTTGGTTGCGCCCATTCTCAAGGACGAGCAGCTATTTGGCTTATTGATTGCACATCAGTGTTCTGGACCCCGTAATTGGCAGCAGTATGAAATTGATTTAGTGACCCAGATCGCGATGCAAGTGGGATTTGCTCTCGACCATGCCCGGCTGCTTCAACGAATCGATGCAGAAGGTGTGCGAACTCAATTGCTTGGGGACATAACGCGCCGCATTCGCGAATCGCTCAACGAAGAAGATGTCCTTAAAAGCACTGTTGAAGAAGTTCGCAAAGCACTCAGGGCTGACCGATTGCTCGTTTATGGCTTTGACGCGGATGGGTATGGAACTGTGATTGCAGAATCAGTTGTTCCTGGTTTTCCGAAAGCGTTGCGAGCCAAAATCAAAGACCCCTGCTTCGCACAGGGCTATGTAGAAATGTACCAAGCAGGTCGAGTGCAAGCGACCAATAACATTTATGAAGCAGGTTTGACCGATTGTTACATTAGCCAACTCGAACCCTTTGCTGTCAAGGCAAATTTGGTTGCACCCATTCTCAAGGACGACCAGCTATTTGGCTTATTGATTGCACATCAGTGCTCCGGACCCCGTGATTGGCAGGAGTATGAAATTAATTTATTCGCCCAGATAGCTACGCAAGTGGGATTTGCTCTGGACCATTCCCGGCTGCTATACCAGGTAGAGCAGGCGTACGAACTTGCTGAAGCTGCAGAACGTGAGCAGCGTCAACAAAAAGAAGCACTCCAGCGTCAGGTGTCAGAACTGCTCACAGGTAGTGAAACAGTTGTCCAAACCCTTTCAAGCGAGGCTCTCGGCCAGATGGAGTCTGTTACAAATGCCTACAATCAAATTCAAACGTTGGCTGATTCGGCTTTGAGAATGCTGATTTGTGCGCAACAAGCAGAACTCCAGGATCAGCGGCTGAGCCAGTTAGTACAGGATGGGCATGAGTCTATGAACCCGATTTTAGACACCTTCAGTGCTATCCAAACAACAATTGTGGAAGCTGCCGAAAAAGTCCAGCGTCTAGACGAACCTTCCCAAAAGCTCTCCCAGGTAGCCAGCCTCATTAGTAATATTGCATCTCAACTAAAGCTGCAAGTCATGAATACGGCACTTGAAGCAAGTCGCAGCCCTGAAGCTGGTCAAAAATTGGCAATGCTTGCTGACAACGCACTTTCTCAAGTGCAGGAATTGAACGCGAGTATTGCAGAAGCAGAAATAGAATCACTCGTTGCCCAAATTCAGACACAAGCCAATGAAGCTATTGCTGTTATGGAGTCTGGGGCAGAACAGACAATGCTTGGGACTGAATTGGTAAAAGAAACTCAGCTCAAGCTCAATGAGATTATCACTATAACTGACCAAATGAAAAAACTGGTCGAGGAGCTTGCCCAAACCGCTCCTGTGCAAGCAAAGGCTTCAACCTCCGCCAGCCAATCTGTTCTGGAATTTGCTAATATTGCCAGCAAGACTTCAGAACAAGTCATGGCAGTAGCTAACTCCTTAGACAAGCTGTCACCATTTGCACAAGACTTGCAGGAGGGTGGTGATTAATCTCTTCTACGAGCCAGATTTTATCAAAAATGCCTGCAATGATGCCCTTAGATCACAGAAATTAAAGGCGGAAGCCACGAGAGTGTGGGTGACTGAGAAACCCACACTTGTCCTATGCCTACAGTTATCCTAACCATTCCGGATTCTTAGCTGTACTATCAAATTGACTACTAGTCTTAAATGGCTCGTACTGACCTTTTGCAGCGACAGAGCGAGTTCGATTGAGCAGCGCCCTGACTTGTTCTTGGCTCATTGGCTTAAACGTGCGTACTGCCTCAAACGCTTGGTTTAGAATTTCCATGCTTTCAATACCTGTAATCACGGTTGAAGTTGGCAGGTTCATGGCGTAGTGGAGGCATTCGATGGGTTTCACTGTATTGCTCTTAAGAATATTTTGGTCACCCATTGATTTCATACCCAGTACACCAATGCCATCCGTTACTAGTTTGGGTAGAACTTGCTGTTCAAAACTTCTGAAATGAGCATCCATCACATTCAGTGGCATCTGCACTGTATCGAAATGGAAGTTATTTTGAGTGGCAACTTCCAGCATTCTCAGGTGAACTAGAGGATCTTTGTGTCCGGTAAAGCCAATGTAGCGAATCTTGCCTGCTTTTTGAGCCTCTACCACAGCTTCCATTGCACCACCAGGAGCAAAGACACGGTCTGGGTCTTCCATGCGAATTATTTCATGATGCTGTAGCAAATCAATACGATCTGTCTGCAAACGTTTTAGAGAATCGTCAATTTGCTGAGTAGCCGCCTGTTTAGTTCGACCGTCTATTTTAGTCATGAGGAAAACCTTTTGACGGTAACCGTCCCGGAGAGCTTTACCCATGCGAATTTCGCTTCCTCCGTTATGGTAGTCCCAGCTGTTATCCATGAAATTGATCCCACGATCTATAGCAGCCCGGATGAGACGAATACCCTCTTGCTCATCTTTTGGTCGTCCAATATGGTGACCTCCTAAACCAATCACAGATACTTTTTCTCCGGTGCGTCCTAAAGTTCTGTAGATCATTTCACCGCTTTTCGTCTGAGCAGGTCTATTTTGGGCTTGTAGTTGTGAGAAGAACCCTTCTGCACCTGCCAATCCTGCCGCAACCAAACCTGAAGTAGAAACTACCTTCAATACATCTCGTCTGCTGATATCCACAAATTTGTCTTTCCAAAAAATTGTCAAAACTCGCTCTCATAGCGTTACACGATGCAAAATAGAGTGCATCTAACTGTTGAGAGAAACAGCAGTGATAGGGGTAAAACGATCACAGTCATTAAACTACTGACACAATACAATCTATCGGTGCTGTATTTTTTTTAGGATTGGTACATATGCCAAAAAGTTAAGCTTGCGCGCGAAAACATATTTGAACGGCAAGGCGTTTTCCGTGAATTCAACTAAAGTTGTACCAAAGGTAGTGTAGTTAAGTTGTTCCATGAACGGACCAAACCACAAGCGACAATCCAACACAAAGCTGCTATTGCCTTTTTACCGCAGTCATGCACCATTTAAAACGTTACTTTTGCTGTACTCTCATGACTGGGATAAGCTAGCACTGTCAATGGTGTTCTACGTTATCAAACACAGTCCGGAGTGGATTCGACCGGTTGTCATTGCCAACATCATCGATATCATATCTCGCCCTCAAGAGCATTCCCTAACACAGCTATGGCTTAATGGGGCGATTTTAGCCGTATCCATCGTCCAAAATATTCCCACTCACTATTTGCACATCATGAGTTTGAGTGCAGCAACCCGCCAAATGGAAACTAATGTGCGCGATTTATTGACGCGACAATTGCAACAGCTTTCCATCGGATTTTACAAGCAACGTAGTATAGGCGTACTACAAGTTAAGCTGCTGCGAGATGTGGAAGAAATTCAGCAACTGACTAGCTCGATTTTTCAGTTTCTACCTTCAGCGTTATTGACTATTCTGATTGCGATCGCCATTACTGCCATGCGTGCCTGGAAGTTTTTGTTCTTCTTCGCTGCAACAGTGCCGGCGGCAGTGATTTTAGTGCAAGTCCTTAAAAAGCCGATTCAACAACGAAACCATATTTTCCGCCGACAAATGGAGGGCATGTCTTCTCACCTGATTGAGATGATTAAGCTTGTTCCAGTCACGCGGGCGCATGGGATCGAAGAAACCGAAATTGATCGGACACAACAGCGTCTTATCTCAGTAAAAAGGGCGGCAATGAGTTTAGATGGCATTAACGCTATAACTAATGCATCGAGCTGGGTGACGCTGCGCCTGTTTAGTGCGATCTGTCTGGTAACCTCTGCTTATATGGCTTACACTGGTAAGATGGGAATCACTTCTGGTGACGTGATTCTGTTAACAGGTTATTTTGACGCCCTCACGAATTCCATCGTCCAAATTCTGGCAGTACTCCCACAGATTGGAACAGGTTTTGAGTCGATTCGGTCGGTGGGTGAAATTTTGGAGTGTCCAGATATAGAACTCAATCAAGGCAAGCAGCCAGTCAGGCAAGTGCGAGGAGAATTTTTATTTGATGCTGTTAGTTTCATCTATCCTAGCAGCGAGCATCCAGCAGTTGATAATATTTCGCTTCATGTTAAGCCTGGTGAAACAATTGCGTTTGTAGGTCCTTCAGGAGCCGGAAAGTCCACCTTGCTGAATCTTGTGATTGGTTTTCTGCGACCAACACAAGGACAGATTTATCTCGACGGGCAAGATATGAACGCCCTGGATTTAAGAACTTATCGCCAGTTTGTGTCAGTAGTTCCCCAAGAAACGATTCTGTTTGAGGGGACTGTGCGGGAAAATGTTCTTTATGGGTTGCAAGGGGTGAGTGAACGGCAATTACACCAAGCAATTCAAGATGCTAACGCACTAGAATTTATCCTCAACTTACCACAGGGACTTGATACTCTGATTGGTGAAAATGGAACAAAACTCTCAGGTGGGCAGCGTCAACGCCTGGCGATCGCCCGTGCTTTGGTTCGTCATCCCAAAGTGCTGTTTTTAGATGAAGCAACGGCTTCAGTAGACACTGCATCGGAAGCTTTGATTCAAGAGGCTCTTGAACGGTTAATGAATAATTGTACCACATTTGTCGTCGCCCACCGACTTTCTACAATCCGTAAAGCTGACAGGATTGTTGTGTTGGATAAGGGACAGATTGTTGAAATTGGCAATCATCAACAGTTGCTGGAGAAAAATGGGTTGTATGCACGCTTGATTGCATTGCAAGCTTAATAACTTCTAATCCTGTGTTGTATGGGAGCAACGCGAAAAAGTGAGAATAGATTTGTTGCAAAAATCTGGTTTTTGGCTCTTTGAAACCGCAGATGGGCGTAGATAAATTATCTGTGTCCATCTGTGGTTTAATTTCCAAAAAAATTGACGGCAGAACAGAGAAAACATTCAGTTTGGGGATTTGATTTTCTTTGCCATCTCCACAAAGGAACGCACAACCGAAGATGTATTATTTTGTTGCCAAGCAAGACCAATTTCCAGTGGTGCGATCGCCGGAGGCGGGGCTTTGCCCATCGCGTCACTAATCGTTCGGAAGACAACACCAGAGTTCTGCTTTTCTTGATGGATAGCAGTCACGAGTGAAACTCCTACCCCAGCCGCTACAAAACTGATCGCGACTTCTGGCGGCGTAGCTTCTTGAACTATACGTGGCGTGAAACCAACTTGCTGGCAAGTATTGATGATTTGGTCGTAAAAATCGGGTTTGGCTTGTCTGGAGAACAAAACAAACGGTTCTTCGGCGAGCGATCGCAATGATAACTGGGGTAGTTTCGCTAACGGATGATTTTCTGGTAAAACTGCGACGAATTGATCTAGAATAACGACTTCTGTCTGTAAATCATCTGCATGGATAGGCAAGTGCAGGAACCCAACATCAATTTCACTTGCTTGCAACGCTTGTACTTGCGCTACAGTAGTCATTTCTTGCAGATTGACTTCTACATTAGGAAAATCTTGGCGAAATGCCTGTATCATTTCCGGCAGTATCCGATTAAAGGTACAAATCGAAAACCCAACTTTAAGCGTGGTTTGTTTGCCACGACTTGCCAGCTTTGCTGCTTGTACTGCTTGTTCTGCTTGTGCGAGTGTGAGCCGCGCCTCCTCCAAGAATGCTTGTCCTGCTTGGGTAAGGGTGACACCGCGCTTTGTACGGTGGAATAACTCTACACCCAGTTCTTCTTCCAAATGGCGAATTTGACGGCTCAGTGGCGGCTGTTCCATGTATAGCCGTTCGGCTGCGCGACGGAAGTTTAATTCCTCAGCAACAGTGACGAAATATTTTATCTGTCGCAGTTCCATAGCGGTGATACCTATTTGGTATCACCTTAGCGCAAAAAAGGTCTTGGACAGAACTTTGAGAGCTATTGCATAATAACAATGAAAGCTGCAAGTGATTGAAACGCAAGCAAGACAAAATCCTGATCACATTATTAATCTTCTGTCTTTATAACTATTCTCAGTTGTATTGAATACAGTTTTTGTAAGGTGGGCATCTTGCCCGCCCCGAAGTTAGGACGGCTCGTGTCTTATTCATTCATTCAAGTCATTTACACCACGTAGCAAAGGGAAATATATTATGCGATTCCAAAATAAAGTTGCCCTAGTCACTGGGGGTAGCTCAGGTATTGGTCGTGCGACTGCAATTGCATTTGCAAGAGAAGGCGCAAGCGTTGTCGTTGCTAGTCGCCGTGAGGATGAAGGTAAACTGACGGTGCAAATGATTCGTGATGCTAATGGAGAAGGCACTTTCATCCAGACGGATGTCGCCAATAGTGCCGAAATTCAGAAGCTGATCGACAAAACAATTGATATATACGGTCGATTAGATTGTGCCTTCAACAACGCTGGCACTGAAGGGGTATTCGCTCCCATGACCGAGCTTACGGAAGAAGTCTGGGATCAGACTATTGCAGTCAACTTGAAGGCTGTTTGGCTGTGTATGAAATATGAAATCGAAGCCTTACTTAAGCAGGGAACTGGTGGTGCTATTGTTAACACCTCTTCTTGGCTTGCTGTTGGTGGGCTGGCTGGTTCAACCATTTATTCTGCTAGCAAAGCCGGAATCGATGGACTGATACGACCAGCAGTTCTTGAATTTGCCCAGCATGGCATCCGTATAAATAACATTAATCCTGGCATCATAGATACACCTATGTTGCGGCGATTTGGTGATGATGAGGCGCTTCTCAAACCCTTTATTGCTCATACTCCGATGCAACGTTTGGGAACTCCCGAGGAAGTCGCCGAAACCGTTCTTTGGCTGTGTTCGGATGCTGCTTCATTTGTAACTGGTCAAACCATTTTAGTTGATGGCGGGTGGACTATTCCAGGTTTAAGGAATTAATGGCAAGAACCTGAAGAGGTGAAATTTAATGCTTAAAACATTCCTTTCTACGGCTGCACTTGTGGTGTTTGTCTCTAGCTCTGTTCAGTCTATCGCTGCGCCTGCACAAGTGCTACCCCCTATCGAGTTGCCTGCTGATTTCCAGTATCCAAACGGAATTGCACGCGCTAGCGATGGAACGCTGTATGTCGGTTCGGTCACAAGCGGGCGAATACTGCGTATTAATCCCCAAGGCAAGAGCGAGCCTTTCTTCGTTGGAAGCGACGAAATCTTTGCCGCTACAAGTCTACGACTAGACGAACCGCGAGGAATTCTTTGGGGAACCTGCTATATAAATTCTAGACAAGTCTAGACATTTACTTCTTTCTTCATAGGGAGCATGGGAGCGGTTATCCCTCAGAAAGCATTCACGCCTTAGCCAAACGCGATAAGTTGATTGCAGCGTTCAAATCCCTGTCCATTACATGTCCGCAATGTCCACATGAATAGACGCGTTCACTTAATAGCAGAGATTCTTTCTTGCAGCCACAATTACTACATGTTTTGGAAGATGCATACCACCTATCCGCAACAACTAACTTGCTTCCAAACTTCTTGCACTTGTATTCAAGTTGCCGCTTAAATTCATAGAATCCGCAATCGGCGATGGATTGAGCAAGCTTATGATTTTGCATCATACCCGAAACATTTAAGTCCTCAATCACCATCACGGCGTGGTTTTTGCATAAGTAATTGGTGACTTTATGGAGCGAGTCTTTACGAATGTTTGAAACGCGGTTATGATGCTTTGCCAACTTAATTTTTGATTTGTGGCGATTGTTACTACCTTTGGTTTTTCGTGCCAAAGACTTAGACAATCGCTTTAGCTTTTGGATGCTTTTCTTGTAGGCTTTTGGGTTGGGGAACACGATACCAGTACTTAATGTAGCCAGTTCTTTTATCCCCAAATCTACGCCAACAGCTTCTTGTGACTTTTGCGTCGGTTCGCATTCCACCTCGTGTGCAAATGCAATATACCAGTCATCAGCTATCCGAGATATTGTTAATTTGGTAGTCGTCGCATGAGGCAATCCTTCATAAGTCTTGACCCATCCAATCGTCGGTAACTTAACTCGCAAGCCACCTACCGGAATAGGTTTTCCGCTGGCGTCTATTGTGAAAGAATCGTTGACGCCTTTCTTCTTGAACTTTGGATATCCACCCAACCCTTTAAAGAATCGGTCAAAAGCTGCACCCAACTGATCGAAAGCGTATTGAGTGATTTTCTGACAAATACCTTTCTCTTTAATCCATTCCAACTCTGTTTTGACTGAGTTGTTGAAGAACTTCTTGAGCAGATATTTATTAGGCTTGTATCCATCTTGATATAAGCTTTTCCAAGTAGCCAAACCCCAGTTGTAAGTAAACCGCGCTATACCTGCATGTTTACTCATTACGGTTTTTTGTTCGGCAGTTAGTTTTAACTTAGTCTTGATGGATAAAAGCATTGTTCGACCTCAAAACTTGTGTTATATCTATTAGTATACTAATAAATAAAAGTAAAATTAATGACTTTTCAAAAAAAACATAAGCTAGGTGCGCTTCCTTTTAATGAAGAGCCTTTCGACAAGTCACCCGTATGCTTGAAAGTACGCTTTATGTGTTAAAGAGAAACTAAGAGCCATCCCTGACTGGCAAGAACGGCTAAGAAATCTTATTGATGAATTGATTGAAAATGCGAGGAACGATTGTCGATAAATGACTGGGGTTGCCTAGGTTTTTGGCTGCTTAGGACAAACTCTCCTGACTTTCTTGGAGTTCCTGGTGCAAATGGTGAAACTATTCGCCGTCCGCATCGGATTTTCGCAATCGATACCCGCACGGGCAAGGTTTTGCGCGTCTCCTTGATGCCTGATGGTGGCTTTGGCAATGACATGGCGCTTGATGCAGATGGCGGCGTTTACCTCACAGACAGTTCGCGCCCCCGCATCTACTATCTCGCGCCTGGGGCGACTCAGCTTCAAATTTGGACAGAGGACACACGCTGGGCTACCAAGGAAATAGGACTCTCGGGTATTGCCCGTAGACCGGATGGTGTTATGGTCGTGGGGCTATTCTATAGTGGAGAATTGTTTAAGGTAGTACAAGAGCCTCAGGGACGTGTAAAAGTTGAGGCTATACCTCTGACACGCAAGCTGGAAAACCCAGACGGGATGCAGTTTGCACCAGATGGCAGATTGCTGGTTACTGAAGGTGCGATCGCCAGTGGAAATGGTCGCCTCCTACGTATCGATGTTCTTTCGCCTGGGACTCAACCCAAGTCGGTGGAAACCATAGCAACAGACATGGAGTCACCCGTTAACTTGACTGTAGCAGGTCGCAATGTCTGGGTGACTGAGGCGCGTATCCGTCATCGCCTTTTGCCAGGACGAGAAAAAGACATCCCTAATCGCTTTTTCATCCGCCGTTTTACTTTGCCAGCGGATATGACGACTGGCTTAATGTCGTTATAAGTTGGTGCAATACGGTTCGGTAATCGCTTTTATTGTTATTCACATTTTCTCAAAACTTCCTTGATTTGGAGGATGGAACCACAGATGGACACAGATGGACACAGATAAAGATTCAAATGTCTGAACTTTGAGGAGAAATGAACATGAAAACCAGAAAATTAGGTAACAGTGGACTCACCGTTTCTGCTCTTGGACTCGGTTGTATGAGTATGTCGGGAATCTATGGCACTCATGACGACCAAGAAGCAATTGCTACCATCCATCGCGCAATTGATTTAGGTGTGACCTTCCTCGATACTGCAGATGCTTACGGTGGAGGACATAACGAAGAGTTAGTCGGTAAAGCGATTCGGGATAGACGTGAGCAGGTGATTATTGCTACTAAATTTGGATTAGGAGGAATTAGCCAGAGCCGTCAAGCGATGCCAGTCAATGGTAGACCAGAATACGTGCGTGCAGCGTGTGAAGCTAGCTTAAGCCGTCTTGGTGTTGATGTCATTGACCTTTACTACCAACATCGGGTAGACCCTAGTACACCAATTGAAGAAACTGTTGGGGCAATGGCAAAATTGGTACGTGAAGGCAAAGTGCGGTTTCTCGGTCTTAGCGAAGCATCTGCTAATACTATCCGCAAAGCACACGCTGTTCATGCAATCGCGGCGCTGCAAAGCGAATATTCATTGTGGACGCGGGATGTGGAAGCCGAAATTTTACCCACTTGTCGGGAATTAGGCATTGGTTTTGTCTGTTGGAGTCCATTAGGGCGAGGTTTTTTAACCGGACAAATCAAAAGCTCTAATGATTTAGCCTCTGAAGACTGGCGGCGGAACTCTCCCCGCTTTCAAGGCGAAAATTTTCAGCACAATTTACAGTTAGTCGAGAAATTGCAGACAATGGCTGCCCAAAAAGAATGTACTCCTGCCCAACTCGCGATCTTCTGGTTGCTGGCACAAGGAAACGATATCGTTCCCATTCCGGGTACCAAGCGACAAACTTACCTTGAAGAGAACGTTGGCGCCTTAGAAGTTCAACTGACTCCGGATGAATTACTTCAAATTGATGCTATCATGCCACCAGGAATAGCTGCTGGTTCGCGCTATCCTACCGCATTGATGCAGATGGTTAATCTGTGACATGAAAGATTGCTTGACACAACAACCCGGCATTGCTGATGTTTGCCAGCCACCACACCTACATTGTTAAATAAACTGTTGAGGGTGCTGTCAAGAAGGCACAATAACATGGCTAAGTCTGATAAATTACAGGGCTACAGAAGCGATCACACTTGGCGCAGCTTTGCAAGAGGCGATCGCCCAGAAGATCTGGTTTTTGGTGTAGTAATTTCCGTACTGCTGCACTGTATTCTCTTTCTTGGCAGCGATTATTGGCTGCGAGCTTTTGCGCCTAAGCAAGAGCTTTCCGAACCAATACCAATTGAGTACGTTGAAGTTCCTCCCAACACGACAAAAACGCCCCCCCAAACTTCACGACGCGCTGCCAAAGATTCTGTTGCAGGTGGAAAAGCAAAACCTCAATCACCTATTTCGACTGCTCAGTCGGGATCATCAACTGCTCGCACCTCTGCTGCTTCTAAACCTTCTGATATATTACTGCCAGAACAAACCCAACAAAAAGCAGGATCACCAAATCGATCTCCTCAAAAACTACAACCCGAACCTCAGAAAATTGCGGTTGCTCCTACTACTAAACAACCAGAACCACTACAAAGTGCCATTGGGCAAAGCCCAGTGCCGGCGGCAATCGCACCAACTCCAAAACTGCCAGAACCACAACCAGAACCAACCGCCGTTGCACCGACAACCAAACCATTAGCATTCAAACTGCGACAAAGGACAGCTACACCAACCACACCAGCAGAACCATTACAAACACCCGTCGCACCAGCACCAAAACCACCAGAACCAGAACCTTCGCCCACAGCCGTTGCACCGACAACCAAACCATTAGCACTCAAACTGCGACAAAGAGTAGCTACACCAACCACACCAGCAGAACCATTACAAACACCCGTCGCACCTACACCAAAACCGCCAGAACCTCAACCAGAACCAACCGCCGTTGTACCTACCAGCAAACCATTAGCACTCAAACCTCGACAAACGACAGTTGCACCTACAACTAAATCACCAGAACCAGTACAAACACCCGTCGCACCTACACCAAAACCGCCAGAACCACAACCTTTACCAACCGCCGTTGCACCCACAACGAAACCACTAGCACTCAAACCTCAGCAAACGACACTTCCACCTACAACGAAACCACCAGCACTCAAAAGAAGGCAAACGACAGTTGCACCCACAACGAAACCACCAGCAGCTTTAATTCGTCAGGGAAATAGGGATCGGCTGGCTGCAAAATCCTCTCCTCAACAGTTGGAGAATAGGACGACTTCGCAATCATCCCAAGGGGCGCGGGGCTTATCACCGCGAAAGGTGTCTCGAGTGCAACCATCTTCAAAATCGGGTGGAGCAAGTCGTTTGGGTGGTCCAATTAGTTTATCTAGTCGTGATTTTGCAAGCAGTAATCAGGCAGCGCTGCCTAATTCCAACCGCCTCAATCAATCTGTAGATGGCATTGATGCCCGTCAAGATGCAGACATGGGCGCTTATCTACAACAGCTACAGGAACAAGTGAGGCAGCACTGGATACCCGGACTCACCCAGTCTTCCCGGCGAACAGTGCTTCACTTTACTGTTAGCCGAGCAGGTTTGGTAAGCAATATCCGCATTGCACAAACTTCTGGATTGAGCATGACTGATGAAGCGGCAGTTAACGCTGTCAAGCAAGCAGTACCCTTTGCACCTTTGCCCACAGCCTACACACAAAATTACATTAACATTCAATTTACATTTAATATCAACATTTATGGGGAACTAGAACTAGGTCGAGATGGTCAATAAAGCACGCGGCTCTATGCGATCGCCCTCGCGGTACGGCACGGCGGAGCCAAACGGCAGTGCGCTCCCCGCGATTGGCTTTGCCACTGCCCCGAATCGCAATCGCCTCAAACAGGCTAGCAACAATGTACTCTATGCATTAAAATCAGATAAAGGTTTTTGCTGATATTCTAAAAAATCATCCCTCTTATGATAGGTATGTAAAAATAATAATGTTTGTAAAGTTTTTCTGGAAATCCACACTATCTTAGTGTTTTTCAACTCATGAAAAAGCTTGGAATACAGGATATTAGAATCACAAAGCAAGCATCATATAGGAAATTGAATTATGAAACGCTCACTGGCAGCCTTAGTTGTAATTAGTGCGCACACCTTACGGCGATCGCTCCGTGCAATCGCTCCTTGGGGCGCGGCGCTTTGCGCGATTGCCTCTGGCACTGCGCTTTGCGCAATCGCTGTGGCTCATCCTGCCTTAGCCAACGAAGAAAATGTTTCTCCTGCCCTAGCGGACCAAGGTCGAGCCGCTGCTCTTGTCACTCAACCAGCTACCATTACTGATGGAACACTTAACATCACAGACAGAACCAATAATTTCAAAAAAGTTTCTGAATCAATAGGGGTAGTACGTGAAGGATGCAAAAAGATTAACCCGCTTGAGATGATTAAATCTCCTGGCAATACCTTCAAACAATGTTTGGAGGAAACAAATAACCAGGCTGCTCAAATCAACCAGACTTCTCAACCTACTGAAAAATTTGAGTTTTTTAAGGTTCCAGAACTCGAATCTGGTATTAACGTAACAGTGACTAAGTTCTAAAATACTACAGTTCTTAATATGGAATGAGGAGAAAGTGCTCCAACTTTCCAGAACTGGTAGTGAACGCGTGGGAGACAAAAAAATGCAAATCACCAACCGCAATGTCGAGTTGAGAGTAGATGACAGTTTAATGCGTGTTTATGTAGCAGCTCCCAAAGCAGCAGGACTTTACCCTGGTATTGTATTTTATAGTGATATTTATCAGTTAGGTGGTTCAATAATTCGTTTAGCTAACTACTTAGCAGGATATGGCTATGTAGTGGCAGCCCCAGAAATTTTTCATCGCATTGAGCCAATTGGTTTAGCTATTGAACCTGATGATCTTGGTCGGATGCGCGTTGACACTCCCCGGCATAAATGCACGGGGATTCTAGTCGTTGCCATAGCGAGGGATAAATCCACTCGCTAGGGCGTTTTACTAGTTAAGGGGACTGTCATCGACCCCACCCTCTACATCGGCAGCAACCATTGCAGTTACTGCGGTCTGAAGATTTAGAGGGCATGAAAAACCGAGCCATTGACCAATATTTTGAGAAGCATTCCAATCAGCATTGCAACGATACCCATCAAATCCTTTGAACCAATCTCCATTGCGCTTACCAATCACGCCATTACGGTGGTCTGACTTGCTAGTGTATGGAGCGGGAACTGATTGAACGGGTACGCCAAAACGAATCGCTTTATAACGAGTAAACATTTCTAGCTGATAAAATGCCCAACTGTCATGGTTATTAGCAGCATCAGATTTTGTCTTTTTGTGCTGTCTCATCGTTTGACGACAACCAGATAAATCCTCGAACCGCAAACCCATTCCAAAGTCCTGTGCAAATTGCACAAGCTGCTTGGAAATGACGTGATTGATATGGGTCATAATGCGTCTTTCACGTTGCTCAAGTCGTTTCACTTCTTTGAGTTGTTTGGCGCTTTGTAGTTTGCGGCGAGTACGTTGAAACTGCCGTCTCAATCCTTTGCTCCGTCCACCTTTCCAAAACTTGCCAAATCCCTTGGGAAGCGCAGCGACAGCAATATTGTTTTGTCCTCGATCTACTCCAATCCAGTGTTCAACTGATATTGCATCGGGAACTTCCATCGATACAGATATCAGTGCATACCAAATTCCTTTTTTCGACTTATAAAGCTTGAGAGAGCCAAGCAAGGCTTTCCGTGCAATAATTTTGTCCAGGACTTGAGAATGCGAAGCACAGTGGATAGATAAAGGAAGGCGTCCTTTCCTGCCTCGTAGTAGATTGAATGCAATTGTGTATAAATCGCCTTGCTTGGATATCTCAAAGTTTTGGTTATTTGTTTCTAACCACATTTGTTTAAAATGCTTAACTTTCGTTTTAGCATTTGTATTCCGAATAGTTTGATTAATCCAAGCAGAGCCAATTTCCACATGCGCGAAAGCAGAACTAGTTAACTTTTTCCGCTCTTTTTTATCAAGACGCAATAATTCGTTTGCCACTTGAGTGTTGACGCTTGTCAGCCGTTCAAATTCAAGTGCTTTATTTTGGTTGAGTCGATAAAAAGGTAGCTTTAGAGTTAATGTTAGTTCTGCCATAAAAGTATTATAGTGCTATCTTACACAACTGTGTAAGATAGACACGAGAAGTTAAAACTTCTCGTGTCGTCCTTCATCCCTCCTTTAAAAAGAGAGGGCTTTCGGACTCCCGTAAAAGTTTTTGTAATGACAATGCTCGTCGAACCCTGATAGCTGATTATGACGCCGATTGCCGTGCTGTGATTGAATTTCTTGAAGCACAGAGTTCGGTTTCTTCAGGGAAAATAGGCACCCTAGGCTTTTGTATTGGTGGACACCTAGCTTTTCGGGCAGCCTTGCAAAGCGAAATTAAGGCAGCAGCCTGCTGTTACCCGACTGGAATTCCCACCGGCAAGCTGGGTAAAGGAGTAGCCGATACAATTGAGCGGGTGAGCGAAATCAAAGGCGAAATGCTTATCGTGTTTGGTACTCTTGACCCTCATATACCGGAAAATGACCGCCAAACCATAATTAAAGCCCTTGAGAACAACAGCGTACCTCACAAAGTGCTTTTGTATGAAGCAGAGCATACCTTCATGCGCGACGACGGTTATCGTTACGATCCTGCTGCGACTACCTCTGCTTGGTTTGAAATTATAGCTTTCTTTGAACGTATATTCGCAGTCTAAGGGAACTTGTCCCCCTGCAACCCAAGCGCCTCCCCTGCTCCCTCTGCTCTTTCAAGCCAGGGTGGGGAGAGGTTATACCAATTCAAAATTCAAAATTCGCTCATTCAAAATTAAGAAAGCCAGATATTAAGTTGCACTACTCTTATCAGTATCAAAAACTTTAGCAATAATGATAACACTGATGAGCGCGATCGCCCCACTTAGCGCAAACACTCCCCGATAGCCGATCGCCCCGGCAATCACACCACTGATAGCAGCAGCACCAATACTACCCAGGAGACCTACTGAACTTTGGACGGTGTAATCGGTGCCTGGTGATTCTAACGTGCTTTTATCCATCATGATGGTGAATGTAGCAGTCGTCATCATGCCGATAGTGAGAAAAGCAGCGCAGGCGACGAGATAGAGAACAGGCAAATTGGTGACACCGAACGCAGGAAGTAAGTAGATCATCATACTGAGTGTCCACAGCGAGCTGAATACAATCAGCGATCGCTTTCGTCCCAAAGGAGCAATGAGCAAACCTGCGACAATGCCACCAAGCATATTAGCAATGGTCCCTACAATTCCCAGCAGCCAGCCAATATCTGATAACGACAACCCAATATCTACCAGCAGGGAACGAAACATCGTCGGTGCCATGCTGCTGCTTGCTGAATACAGCAATAAAATCAGCAACCAGTATCCCATGCCTGGAAGACGACAGAACTTGATCAATGTCTTGAAATAGGAAATAAACAGTGGAGAGTCGGAACTTTGTTTAGTCACTGACTTTGTAGCAGATGTAGTAAATGAATTATCAGTCAAGCCGATAGATAATTCATTCACGACATCCCTTGTCAAGTCTGCACTCAGGACCCTTTCGCGATGCAACAAGAAGGGTTTAAGACCCCCACGCTCATTTCATTGCTGTGGCTACCGTAAGGTCTGGGTTTGAATCCCCGGTCTTACGGAACATAAATGCCCTCAGACGAGCGTACTTCTGCCTTCTTCAATAAGAATAATTACACTAAGTTGATATTTATTCCTATTAATATTAATTTACTTGAGAAATAAGTATCTCCTTTGCTAAAGGCATGAATTGGGTGCGTCAGGTTATGAAAACGACTGTGGTGATTGAGCTACGTGCAGCACTACTCGTAAGCAATCGCTCTTTAAAAACCCTAGTTAGTTGTAAACAAGTAGTAAAAATATGCAGAAAGGAAAGTTAAAAGTACAAAATTATCAGATACTCAAATCGGGCAGAACTTTCAACCCAAAAATCTAGTAATGACTCAAACGAAAGTGATTTTTAGCACACAAATAGCTTTTTAAGTTCGATCATCAATATTCACTAAAACTGTAATGTTTACTAACAGGGAGCAGTTAGTTCCCCTGAGAAGTCTTTTGCGTTTTTGCAAAAGTCGCTATGTACTCAGGGTGTTCAAAGGAAATTCATTCCGAATTTTACCGTTTATACTCAGTCTCATTTTTGCTTTAGTTCTAGGAAGCCAAAGTTTAAGTTCCCCGCCAAAATTAACTGAAGTACTTTGGGATACTTACGGCGTACCGCATATCTACGGTAAAGATAATCGAAGTGCGTTTCAAGCCTTTGGTTGGGCACAGATGCAAAGTCACGGTAACCTGCTTTTGCGTCTTTACGGTCAAGCACGCGGACGCGCTGCCGAATACTGGGGAGAAAAATATCTAGAATCAGACCGTTGGGTACTCACTATGGGAGTCCCAGAACGCGCTCGTTCTTGGTACAAAGGACAAAATTCAACTTTTCGCAGCTATCTCGATGCCTTTGCTGAGGGAATCAATGCTTATGCTAAAGAGCATGGCGAAAAGATTGACGACGAGGTAGAAGTTGTGTTGCCAGTTAAGGGGGAGGATGTACTGGCTCACTTACACAGAGTACTCCATTTCAGTTTTGTCACGAGTCCAGAGCAGGTTGCTCAGGTCAGCCAGGAGGAGCCAAAAGCAGGGTCTAATGGTTGGGCGATCGCCCCATCACGATCTGCAAGTGGCAAGGCGATGCTGCTGGCAAACCCCCACCTGCCTTGGTCGGATTTATATTTGTGGTATGAAGCACAAGTGACTGCTCCTGGTATAGATGCATACGGAGCAACACTCGTTGGAGTTCCGGTGTTGGCGATCGCATTTAACGACTATTTGGGCTGGACTTACACCGTTAACACTCTGGATGGGTGGGATGCCTACGAACTCAAACTAGTTGATGATGGCTATCGCTTTGATGGCAAAGTTCGTCCCTTTGAGACAGAAACCTTTTCTATAAAGGTGAAGCAAAAAGACGGCACGGTGCGAACAGAACCCTTAGTCGTGAAAAGTTCTGTCCACGGACCTGTGGTCTCAGAGAAAGGCGGTAAAGCCGTAGCGCTACGGGTTGTTGGTCTTGACCGACCAAATGTGCTCGAGCAGTGGTGGGATATGGCACGAGCAAAAAACCTCACGCAATTTGAAACCGCACTTCAGCGCTTGCAACTCCCGATGTTTACGGTAATGTACGCGGATAGAGACGGGCATATCATGCACGTATTCAACGGTGATGTTCCGGTTCGGCAAAAGGGTGATTTTCAATACTGGGAAGGCATTATCCCAGGCGACACTAAGAGCACGTTATGGACGAAAATCCACCCTTATCAGGATTTACCGCGCGTCATTGACCCACCCACCGGCTGGTTACAAAATGCTAATGACCCACCCTGGACAACCACGTTTCCACTCGCCATAAAACCAGATAATTACCCGCCCTATATGGCACCGCGTGGTCCAATGAGTTTTCGGGCGCAGAGTTCTGCAAGGATGTTGGCAGAAGATGAAAAAATTTCTTTCGATGAAATGGTGGAATACAAGCACTCCACCCGCATGGAACTGGCGGATCGCATCTTGGATGATTTGATTCCCGCAGCACGTAAGCAGGGGAGTGAATTAGCACGGCGAGCAGCTGATGTGTTAGAAACTTGGGATAGACAAGCCAATGCAGATAGCAAGGGTGCAGTACTCTTTGCCTCTTGGGTAGAAGAGATGGATTTAGATAAAGCGTTTAGCATAGCTTGGAGTGAAGACTCCCCGCGCACCACACCCGACGGCTTAGCTGACCCAAAGGATGCAGTCGCTAAACTGGAAGCAGCAGCGGCTAAGGTGGAGAAGGCGTATGGGGCGCTAGATGTAAAGTGGGGAGACGTTTTCCGGCTACGGTATGGCAATGTGGATTTGCCTGCGAATGGAGGTCATGGAAAGCTCGGTATTTTCCGCGTCCTCAGGTTTGCTCCTGCGTCAGAAGGGCGCTTCCAAGCAGTTCTCGGTGATGCGTATGTTGCTGCGATTGAATTTTCTCAACCAGTACGGGCAATGGCACTGACCAGCTACGGTAATGCTACTCAACCTGGTTCACCCCATGTTGGCGACCAGTTGCAGATGTTTGCCAAGAAACAATTGCGTCCGGTGTGGCGTACGCGTCAAGATATCCTAGCGCATTTAGAAGAGCGCAAGGAATTTTGAAGCAGAGAAACCCGGTCTCGTAAGAGTTACCGGGTTTCTTGAGCGATCGCATTTCAAAATCTAAAATCCAAAATCGTATTTAGTCATTGTTGAGCCACTTGTGCAGACTCCATCTTTTTGCGAAGACTGAGTGGTCTCATATCAGTCCACACTTCTTTAATATATTCCAAACATTCAGATTTTAGACCACTTTTACCTGCATCCCGCCAGCCAAGAGCGTTCTCTCGGTCAGCAGGCCAAATTGAATATTGTTCTTCGTGATTCACTACTACTTTGTAAATCGTGGTGTCTTCTGTGTCTTCTCTATTCATGTTTGTCTCCTTGTAGTTTATACTTGTAGATTATAAAAATTTTTACTGTTTTATGGCTCACCTTTGTCTTAACCTGCTAATGCTTGTACCTGCACAGGTTCAGAAACTGGAATTTCAAACAAGAGCGTATTATTGCAAAACTCTTTCCATTCGGGAGTTACATTGTCAAAAATAATATTTTCGTCCTGGAAAATTCCATCTGTGACCACATAGTTTTCTTGCAGATAAAGAAAGTCATCATCCGTTAGTTGCCGATTTATTTCGACTTCTTTTCCATCAACTTCTTTCTTTTCTTTTCTTGTATTTTCACCCTTCTCAGTCCACTGACTGAACTCACGTAACTTTTTGAGAGAGTAAGCTTTACAGTATTTTCCCATTGTTGCCATATTAATACCTCGTTTAAAATTCACAACCCCCTAAATTCCCCTTAAAAAGAGGGACTTTCAGGTGTCTGTCTCCCCCGAATTCATCGGTAAGTAAGGGGGTTCTAAGAGTTTGAAAACACATCCTAGGGCAAAAACCCTCCCTCTCGCAACTCCTTGACGCTATCTTTCACAGCCTGTGTTATGTAATTCAAATCTTCATCTGTATGGGCTGTAGATATGTAACCACTTGCACCCAGAAGATGCACTCCCCTATCAAGTAGGTGATAGCGTAACAAATCCATACCCACTGAAGCAGCACTATCCTCCACAGAGTTAGTATTTCTTGATGAAGCAGGACCAAATAGTGAGCCAAAATTCGCCATCCGGATAGGTACTTTATCCTCTTCAAAGTAAGCATTTAAAGCTACTACAAATTGAGATGTGCGTTGATTTAACTGCTGTTGAAGGACGGGTCCTTCAGTCTTAAGATGTTTAAGAACTGCTCGTGCAGCAGCCATAGCTAACGGATGCTTGCAGAAGGTACCTGCAAAAAACGTCTTTTTGGCACTTGGGTAGGAATCATCTCCATAATTCCACATACCGCCGTCTATAGCATCCATATAAGCAGCTTTGCCAGCAATGACTCCAATCGGCATACCGCCACCAACAATTTTGCCATAGGTTGCGATGTCGGCGTCAACGCCAAAATACGCCTGTGCGCCGCCTGGATGAATGCGGAAACCAGTAATCATTTCATCAAAAATTAAGGTGATCCCTGATTCTTTTGTTAATTGCTTTAGTTCTTGAAGGAACGTTTTTGGCTGTAAGCTAGGTCTGCTGGTTTGCACAGGGACAACTAAAACAGCTGCTAATTCCTGCTCATGCGCTTTTATTATTTCTAATGATTGCGGATTTCCATAATCCAAAACCAAAACATCTTTAACGAAATTTTGTGGTACACCGGGAGCAATAGGCACTGCATGCATTCCGTCCAGCATTTGTGCTTTAACTAGTGTTCCATCAAAATGACCGTGATAAGAGCCTGAAAAGATAACAATTTTGTTGCGACCTGTTGCCGTTCTTGCCAAGCGGATCGCGGTCATCACGGCTTCGGTGCCTGTATTACTAAAAGCTACCCGCTCCATCCCAGTAAGTTCACAAATTAACTCAGCTACCTCGCCAACTAACTCTGATTGCGGACCAATTTGTATACCTTTGTCAAGTTGTTCTGTCAGTGCTTCTTTGATAAAAGGCGGATTATGACCAAAAAGATTTATTCCCAGCCCCATCATCACATCAACATATTCGTTATCATCGACATCCCATATCTTTGACCCAACAGAGCGCTTTGCCACAATCGGATAGTACATTTCCTTAAGAGGTAAATAAAACTCCCCTAAGTTTTTATTGTCAGCTAGCACCGGACGATAACTTTGGCTGAGTTGCTTTGATGTTTTTGTCCGCTGGGTGTAGCGTGCAACAAACTTTTCTAAATACTGCTGCTGATGTTCGTTCAATCCTATTGTGGATAGCTTTTTGGTAGTTTGTGTAGAATCATTATGTATCCGCGACAAAGGCTCGTAGCCAGAATTATGAGTTTTGGAAGACATAAAAAACTTCTCCTTAATAAGTAGGTATGCATAAATAAACGCTTTTAAATGTAGTAAGGGCTTTAGCCCTTAAAACCCTTGCTCTGAGCGAAGACAGCACTCACTACTAGCCAAGAGTGCCGCACAATTACTGTCAAACATCGAAAAAGCCTTTCTTTTTTAAGTAAGAAAAGTAAGTACTAAGCAACTGATTATCTACTGGTGGACAAACAATAGATGTGCCTGCAATTCCATCTAACGTATTCTGGCAATCAAACTGTAAAATTCCTGAGTTAGACGTTTTCTCTTCAAAGTTACTTGAAGGGAAAAATGGCACCAAGGGATACAAGGGATGTTCTACGGAACCTTTAGTGATATCGAGCAACTTTGCTCGCCACTGTTCATAGGAAATTTGTTCAATTGCATATCCTAGCAAACGAAACTGGTCGATAAGCATATTTGAGTGGAGAAGCTGGGGGTTAGTTAGGTGAAAAGCTTTTCCCAAAGATTTTTCTTGCTTTGATAAATGGACAATTGCTTTGCTGACATAATCAACAGGAATTATGTTCTCCCTAATGTCCCTATCCGGCGCAGTTCCCAATTGGCTACAACCTATTATTAATTTGTACAAAAAGTCATTTTGATTAAAGACACCAGTTTGGCTATGTCCTGATATACGTGATGGTCGATAAATACAAATTGGAACTCCTCGGTCTGCCGCAATTCTTATTAATCTCTCGGCAAGCCATTTAGTTTGAACATAACCATTATTAGGCACTTGGGCATCATCAATGCTGTCTTGTTCTCTAATAAGTTGAACTTCTGAATTCCCAGATGCAGAAAAAATACTGACAGTAGAAATAAAATGTACCGGCTTGACTTTTATTTTACTTGCCAATCTTAAAACTTCTTGGGTGCCAATAACATTAGGTGTTTTGAGTACAGAGTAGGGATAAATATGATGAACCCACGCGCCATTGTGATAGATGACATCAATTGTACTTGCCATCATTTGAAACTCATCTTCAGAAAGACCCAAAAGTGGCTGAGACAGGTCTCCTATCACTGGGATAATTCTAGCGCTGAAACATTCATTCCAAATTAAATAGGATTCAAGGCAGCTTCGGAGTCTCTTCTTACCTTCCTCTGCATTTGTGGAACGTACTAGGCAATAAATATTAGCTTGAGTTTGCTGCAAAAGTTCATAAAGTAAAAAAGCACCTAGAAAACCGGTTGCTCCTGTCAAGAAGATACAGGCTGGCTTAGTCCTAGGTTCAACTGAGCAAGCTTGTGTGACAATTGTAGAATCTAGAACAGCTTCATCGTTCAGATTTGCAACAGTTGCAGCGCTAGGGGTTGTCGAGGCTTTAGCATAGAGGATTCTCTCTATTGTCTCGGCTAAACTTACTAAAGTAGGCGACTCAAACAGAATACGTAAGGGCAGATCCACCTGCAAAGCTTCCCGGATATTAACCAGGAGCCGAGTTGTCAGCAAGGAATGCCCTCCCAGTTCAAAGAAGTTATCGTGGATACCCACTTTTTCAACACCAAGAATCTGAGTCCAGATTCGAGCCAACGCTTTCTCAATGTCATTACGAGGATCTACAAAAGTAGGTTCAATTTCGGATCTTTTCGTTTCAGGTGCTGGTAATGCCCGACGATCTACTTTCCCATTGGGTGTAAGTGGTAGCGACTCTAGCAGCACAAAAGCTGATGGCACCATGTAGCTAGGCAGTTGCTTGTGTAGAAAGCGACGTAGGTCATCAGATTTAAGATTTTGAATTTTCGATTGCTTGTCAAAAACAACATAAGCAACTAGGCGCTTCTCATTAGGTACGTCCTCACGGGCAATGACTACGGCTTGGCGCACGAGTGAGTGTTGTTCCAAAACAGCTTCTATTTCCCCTAGTTCAATACGGAAGCCGCGAATCTTGACTTGATGGTCAATTCTTCCTAGAAATTCGATGTTTCCATTTGAACGATAGCGTGCTAAATCCCCTGTCTTATACAGGCGTTCTCCTAGCGCAAAAGGACTGGGAATAAACTTCTCGTTGGTTAGCTCAGGTCGATTCAAATAACCTCGCGCCAACCCCACACCGCCAATGTGCAACTCACCAGCAACTCCAATAGGCACAGGTTGCAAATGCTTATCTAATAGATATATTTGTGTGTTGGCAATTGGGCGACCGATAGGAACAACATCAATTAGTTGCTGCTGTTCTACCTTTTGCACGGCTGACCAAATTGTCGTTTCTGTCGGACCGTACAAATTCCACACCGAGGTGCTGCGTTGCAATAACTGATTGGCAAGGGAACTGTCGAGGGCTTCACCGCCGCAAAGAATTTTCAATTGCTGTGTGCGATTCCATCCCGCCGCAAGCAGTAACCGCCAAGTGGCTGGTGTGGCTTGCATAACTGTGGCATTGCAAGAAGTTAGCTGTGCTAACAACTGAGTACCATCAGCAGCAACTTCACGGCTAACTAATACTAATCGCGCACCGACAATTAGCGGTAGGTATAATTCCAGTGCGGCAATATCAAACGATAATGTAGTGACTGATAGCAGGATATCTTCTTGAGTCAATCCAGGAGAGTGACGCATTGTATTTAAGAAGTTTACAAGTGCGCCGTGAGGAATTTGCACTCCTTTTGGTTGACCGGTTGAGCCGGAAGTGTAGATCACATAGGCGAGGTTTTCGGTGGTTGTGTGGTTGATTAGATCAAGAGCGGTTTCGCGGTTAATAATTTCCCAGTCTGTATCCAGACAAACTACCTGAGCTTGATGAGCAGGCAACGTTGCCAGTAACTTTTCTTGAGTTAGCAGCACTGGTACAGAAGCATCTGCCAACATAAACGCTAGACGTTCTTTGGGATAGGCGGGGTCAAGGGGTAGGTAAGCGCCACCCGCTTTCAGGATGCCTAATAGCCCAATGACCATCTCCAAGGAGCGCTCGATGCAGATACCAACGAGGATATCTGGCTTCACGCCCAGATGTTGCAAATAGTGTGTCAGCTGATTTGCCCGGTTGTTCAACTCTCGGTAGGTTAGTTGCTGGTTTTCAAAGACCAATGCAACAGCATCCGGTGTTCTTTCTACCTGCTGCTCAAACAACTGATGAATGCACAGGTTTAGCGGATAATCTTTCTTTGTGTTATTCCACTCAACTATTAACTGCTGTTTCTCAGATGCCGTGAGTAAGGGCAAATTTGCAATTGCATTGTCGGGATTGGCAACAATAGCGTCGAGCAAAGTAGAAAAATGCCCTAGCATTCGATGAATGCTGTCTCTATCAAACAAATCCGTGTTGTACTCAAAAGTTGCAACCAATCCCTCTTCTGTGTCTTCCATCAACAGAGTCAAATCGAACTTAGCTGTATTGTTATTAATATGTAAGGGCGTTAACGTTAAATTTGGAAGCTGCCAAACAGGCATTGCAGTATTCTGCAAGCTAAACAACACCTCAAACAGTGGATTTTGGTTGAGATTACGATCAGGTTGTACTGCTTGCACGAGCTGCTCGAAGGGTAAATCTTGGTGAGCATAGGCTCCTAAAGTTACCTCTTTTACCCGATCTAGTAATTGCCGGAAGCTGGGAGAGCCAGATAGGTCAGTCCTGAGTACAAGTGTGTTTACAAAGAACCCAATCACCCCTTCAAGCTCAGAGCGGTTGCGGTTAGCAATGGGAGAACCAACCAGAATGTCCTCTTGCCTTGTATAACGGTAGAGCAGTGTTTGGAATGCTGCAAGCAAGGTCATAAAAAGGGTGACATTTTCTCGATGGCTCAAGTCTTTCAATTTTTCCGTTAAGGATTTAGATAAGGTCAAGAATTGACGAGAACCTCGATAGGTTGGGGTTATGGGCCGCGAATAATCAGTTGGCAGTTGCAGCACAGGTAACTCACCGCTCAACTGCTGTTTCCAATAAAAGAGCTGGCTTTCACGAATTTCCCCCTGTAACCAATGCCGTTGCCAAACCGCAAAATCTGCATACTGAATAGGCAGTTCGGGCAGTGGTGAGGACTGCCCAGTGGAAAAGGCTTTGTAGAGTAGCACAAGTTCTCGGATGAGTAGTCCTGTTGACCAGGCATCAGAGACGATATGGTGCATTGTGAATAGCAACACATATTCTGTCTTGCGCATTTGCAGCAAAATGACCCGTAACAACGGTCCTTTCTCAAGGTCAAAGCACCTCTGGGCCTCTGCAGTAGCAAGCCGCAGAGTTTCAACATTCTGCTCAGTTTCATTCAAAGACTGCAAATCTACCACTGGCAGGGTAAAACGAGACGCTGGGTGAATGACCTGTACTGGTTGCCCATCTACTAAGGTAAAAGTAGTCCGCAAAGCTTCGTGTCGCCGTACAACTTCATCTATGCTTTTCTCCAGTGCAGCTAAGTTCAGCAAGCCACTCAGGCGCACTGTAGCAGGAATGTTATAAGCAGAGCTATCTGGTTCTAACTGTTTGAAGAACCACAGGCGTTGCTGGGCAAAGGACAAGGGGAAAGTGTTGGACTCTCGACTTTGGGCTTGGATTTTTGTTTGTGAGACATTCCCTTGTTTCTCTTCCAGTCGCCGCAGAAGTAACTCGCGTTTTTCTGGTGAAAGATTTGTAATCCGTTTGCTCAGGCTATTCATTTAATTTCTTTCATCCTTGATTGACTGTTTGCTATCGGCAAGTACTGTCTGAACCTCGTTGTCTGATAGTTGTTCTAGTTCTGCTAAAGTTTGAGCCAGCAATTCATCATCTACTTGCTCAGCTCGTTTTTGGATCACGATAGCAGCTGAATCTGCGACAGTGGGAGCTTCAAAAATTTGGCTAATAAGAAGCTCAACTTGAAAAACGTCGCGCACACGAGAGACAAGCTGGGTAACTAATAGAGAATGTCCTCCCAAGTCAAAGAAGTTGTCGTGGATGCTAACTCGTTCCAGTTTCAACACTTCAGCCCAAATCCCGGCAAGCTTTTCTTCAATAGAGTTGCGGGGAGCGACAAATAGCCCTTCTGGGCGCACTTGCTCTGGTGCTCTTAGCGATCGCCGATCCACTTTACCATTGGGGCTGAGAGGTAGCTCCTTGAGGAGTACAAAAGCAGATGGCACCATGTACTCAGGTAGCTTTTCCTTGAGAAAATCGCGCAGTTCATTTATTGTGAGTGCTGAATCTCGGTTAGGCACCGCATAGGCAACTAAGCGTTTATCCCCTGGTACATCTTCTCGCGCCAAAACCACGCTTTCCCGCACTCCTGGATGCTGATTTAGCACCGCCTCTATCTCGCCTAATTCAATACGGAAGCCCCGCACCTTAACTTGGTTATCAATACGTCCAAGAAACTCGATGTTCCCATCAGGAAGATAGCGAGCTAAATCCCCTGTTTTGTATAACCGGATACCAGTTTCGTTGCTAAAAGGACTGGGAATAAATTTCGCAGCAGTCATTGCTGGGTGGTTAAGATAGCCTCTGGCTAAACCTTCGCCGCTGATACAAAGCTCACCGGGGACACCAACAGGAACCGGATGTAAATGAGAATCCAGTATATAAATTTGCGTGTTGGCAATGGGGCGACCAATCGATACTTGCGTTGTGGTATCCTGAGAGCGACAATGGTATACGCTGCTCCAAACAGTTCCTTCTGTTGGTCCATACTCGTTAAACAGAGATGTTTCTGACTGCAACTTTAGGTGACGTTGCACCAACTCTGTTGGACAAGCTTCACCCGCAACTATGACGGTGCGAAGTGAATTTAACTGTTCGGGTTTGGCGTGTTCTAAGAGGAGAGCATACAGAGAGGGAAGGCTTAATAGATGGGAAATGTGATTTTGAGCAATGAACTCAATAAGTTTTGGTACTTCCCGTTGTAAACCTTCTTGGGGAAGGTAGAGAATTCCTCCAGAGCAAAGTGTCCAGAAAATACCTGCTACCGAACTATCAAAAGCAAACGACGAAAGCAATAAAAAGCTGGTAACTCTTTCCTGATAGTAAGCAATACGAGCAGTTGTTGAGTGAACTAAGTTTTTATGTGTAATCTGTACTCCTTTAGGTTTACCTGTAGAACCGGAGGTGTAGATTACATAAGCTAAGTTTTCGGCGCACGTCCTCAAAGTGGGATTTTCGTTGCTTTCGCAAGCAATGGTTTCCCAGTCTGTGTCCAAGCAAAGTGTGTTACAGGGGTTCTCAGTTGAATCAAACACAAGACCTAACTCCCTAACCTCCTTTCCTACTAGCGTTGGGGGAAAGCCCCTCTCCTTGTAGGAGAGGGGTTGGGGAGAGGTCAGAGTGTACTGTATCGAATTGCAAATTGTCTTAGGGTTGTGAAGATGATCCCCCTGGGGGGATGTGACCAGCAGGTGCTGCTGAGTCAATAACACAGATGTTTGGGTATCCTGTAATATGAAGCTTAAGCGCTCTTGAGGATAGGTTGGGTCGAGTGGTACATAAGCTGCGCCAGCTTTGAGAATGCCAAGGATACCAACGAGCATTTCAACAGAACGCTCGACACAAATTCCCACCAGTACGTCTGGTTCCACACCTACTTTTTGCAAGTAGTGAGCCAGTTGATTTGCACGCGCGTTTAGTTCAGCATACGTGAGTTGCTGGTTTTCAAACGCAACGGCAATATTGTTTGGTGTACGCTGTACCTGTTCCTCAAATAACTGGTGGATACACTTGTCTTTTGGGTAATCAGCCTGTGTTTGGTTGAACTCGACAAGAAGTTGATGAAGGTGGCGATCGCCCAAAATCTCCAACTTGCTGATTGCAGCTTCTGGATTATTTGCAGCACTTTCTACTAACTTGTGAAATTGCTCTGCTAAACCTTCAATATCTTTTGCAGAAAACAGGTTGGAATCATAATGAAACTCTGCACTTAGAATATCATCCCTTCGCCTACAAGAGAGCTTTATTTGGAAACGCTCAATACAGACGTAACGTTTGTAAACTGAAAATGTTATATTACCCGCGTCATACTTCGCGTCTTCTTCCTCAAAATCAAAGCCAAGAGGGAAAAAAGGCAAGTTCACGGATTTGGCATCCGACTCCGATATTTGTTCCCAAGTAAAACACTCCTGCCATTTGTAGATATATTCTACAGATTCATGAATTTGCTGTAAAATTTGACTAAACTGCAAATTATCTTCTAAATGACAATGAAGTGGTAAATATTTGGCAAACAGCCCCAAAGCTCCTTTGAGTTCCTCATATTTCCTGCCATCGACAGCTTTGCCAACTATCATCTCGGATTGTCCAATAAGCCGCCCGAGCAGAACCAGCCAGCAAGTTAAATAAAATATAGAAGCAGAAGTGTTATACTTTTGGGCTAATTCTTCGATGTTTGCTACCAGTTCAGGAGCAATTATTAAATTTACTAATTTTGGTTCAAATTTCTGTTTTTCATAAATATGGCTTTCATAAGGAAGCTTTAAAGTTTCAACAGCAGAAAAGTCTTGCTTGCGCCAATATTCTCTTCCTATTTCTGTCTCCTCAGCTTCAAGTATTTGATTCTGCCATTCCGAAAAATCTGCGTATTGCAGCGGTTCATCAGATAGTTCCCCGCGTAATTTGGCTAAGTAGGAAATAGCAATTTCTTGCACCAAATTATTCAGACTTGCACTGTCTCCGCAAATAGCGGGCAAACTGATAAACAACAGATGCTTCTCTGGCGATAGAGTCACCAGGGATGTATGTAAAATTGAACCTTGCTCAAAGTCAAAAGGTAGCTGGCTCAATTCCTGAAACCTTGCCTCAATCTTAGCCTCTTTTTCTTGAGGATTCAAACTACTAAGATTGTGTGTGTCTAATATTATTTTGCCATTTGTAATCACTTGGACTGGAATAGTCATCCCAGACAGACAAGGAAAACAGGTGCGGAGTATCTCATGGCGATTGACAACATCTTGTAATGCCAATCCTAAATTATTTATATCGACATCACCTTCAATCAAAATTGCACAATCGCTACGATAAGCCCCACTTTTATCAATTTGTTGCAGTAACCATAGATGTTCTTGTTGAGGTGAAAGTCGAAACCCCTCCATACTTTCTGCTTGCATATTTCTACCTCTGTGTCAGTTAAATGTGTTGGGGAGTATAAGGTTCAGCCATTCCTACTAAAATTTTTCTTGGAGGGACAAATGGCTTGCGGGCATGTATTGATAACATATTGTCCAGCATCAATACATCTCCTTTTTGCCAGGAAAAGGTGACCATTTCCTGTTGATAAGCTTCTTGGAGATGAGCTAACACTGATGGCTCAATTGGAGAACCATCCCCGTAATATGTGTTAGTTGGTAAGTCTTCTTCTGGAAAATTTTTCAACAACGAATCGCGTATTGTTGGTTCCAATGTGGAAACGTGGAAAAAAGTCGCGTGATTGAACCAGACCATTTCGCCTGTTCGAGGATGTTTGATAACCGCTGGTCCTACTTGGCGAGTTCTTAATCTATCACCATCTTTCCATTCAAACTCAATTCCATTGCTATGGCAATACTCTTCTACCTTAATTTTGTCTGTTGTTTGAAATACAGTTTGCCAAGGAAGACCAAATCCATCGCCAAAGTTACGCATGTACATCACTTTCTTTTCAATAAAGCGATCGCGTATTTCTGGATGAATCCGCTCAAAAACTTTTCGACAACTACCAATCGGGGTTTCTCCGCCTTCCTGGGCTGGAGTCATGCAAAAAAAGAATATTTTTAACGGAAATGTAGGAGAATATGCATGCTCATTGTGGGGAAAGATGCTTTGTTCCGCAGGGTAATCGGTAGATGTATAAATTCTACCACCTACTTGAGTACGAGGCGATGCCCGATAGCGATATTCCATCGCTTCTTTGTAAATAGCTGCGATAATCTGCTCAAATTCATCTACTGTTTTGACATTGAAACCACGAAAGAGTATTGCTCCGTATTTTAATAATTCATTTTGAAGGAATTCCCGATTGCTTTGGGCCCAGTTTAGTAAATTAACACCTTTTATGGCTGGTTTTATTACTAAAGGAAAGTTTGTTTCCGGCTGGAGAAATTCTGTTTTTATCAATTCTTCTGGGGATATGCTGACAGCTTTTCGTTTCATCGTTCCCAGATTTAGGGAATTTTTCATAATTGTCTCCTGATGGTATTTTCTTTAACGAACCGCCAAAAAAGAAACACAAAGGAAATACAAGTGATATCATGTTCGCTTAATTGCCCATAATAAAACTTATTTGTAGTAAGGACTTCAGTCCTTGGTTTGTCGGGAAAGAGGACTAAAGTCCTCACTACGAACTGATATGATTATTTACTATTTGACTTGCGCTTAATGTTGGTTAACTTTTGTTGCAGAGTGTTTTGATAGGTTTGTTCTTTGGCTATTTGCTGCTGTTTATCTACTTGCATGAGAACTGTTTTTAGCTCATTCAGCTTGACGTTCGGCTCTGAAGTGATATTGCGTAAAATTGTTTGAAAATGTTCTAGCATTCGAGTTATGCTGCTTTGCTCGAATAAGTCTGTGTTGTATTTCAACAATCCTGTTATTCCTTGCTCTGTATCCATAAGCTCCAAGAGTAGGTCATGTGTTACTGTTGTGTTTTCCACTTCCAAAGGACTTAAGGTCAAACCTGAAAGTTCTAAGGGTTGGATTGGAGTATTTTGGAGTATGATTTTTACCTGAAATAACGGCGTGTGGCTCAACTGTCGCTCTGGATTGAGAACCTCTACTAACTTGTCGAATGGTAGGTCTTGATGAGCGTATGCTCCTAAGGTACAATCGCGTACCCGTCCCAGTAACTCTCGAAAGTTGGGGTTTCCTCCTAGGTATGTGCGTAATACCAATTGGTTGACAAAAAACCCAATTAACCCTTCAGTTTCTGCTTGGTTGCGGTTGGCAACATCGGTACCCACAACAATGTCGTCTTGCTCGCTATAGTAGTGCAGCAAGATGACAAAAGCTGCTAGCAGTGTCATAAACAGCGTAACTCCTTCCTCAGTGGTGAGCTTTTTCAGCGCCTCAGATAGGGTTTTGTCTAGCGAGAGAGATTGTCTTGCCCCCCGGTGAGTTTGAACCGCTGGTCGAGGACGGTCTGTGGGTAATTTCAGAACAGGAAGATTGTTACCAAGCTGCTTCCAGTAAGCAAGCTGGGTTTCTAGCACCTCCCCCTGCAACCACTGGCGTTGCCAAACTGCAAAATCTGCATACTGGATAGGTAGTTCAGGAAGTGGTGAGGACTTGCCAAGACAGAAAGCTTCATAGAGGGTTGGGATTTCTCGGATAATTACGCCCATAGACCAACCGTCGGAGATAATGTGGTGCATTGTGAATAGCACCACGTTATCTGCTTCACCTAGTCGCAAAAGAGTCACTCGCAACAGGGGACTTTTATCAATAGTGAAGGGTTTTTCAGCCTCTTCTTTGGCAATCGTACGTATTTTTTGCTGCTTATTAACAGGGATTTCACTGAGGTCTACCACAGGCACTGCCAAGGTTAGGGTTCGAGCAATAACTTGGACAGGTTGCCCATTCTCTACAGTAAAGGTGGTTCGCAAGACTTCGTGACGCCGCACGATTTCGTTAAGACTCTGTTCCAATGCTGGCACGTTGAGCGAACCAATGAGACGGACAGTAGTAGAAATATTGTAGGAGGTGTCGTGTGGAGCCAACTGGTGGAGGAACCACAGCCGTTGTTGGGCGAAGGAGAGGGGTAGGTTTTTCTCCCGTGGAACGGGTACTATAGGCGGAGCCATCAGTCCTTGCCCCGCTTTCATTGTCTTTTCAATGGTTTCGGCTAGCTCAGCTATTGTAGGCGACTCAAACAAACAGCGCAGCGGTAACTCCACTTGAAAGACTTTGCGCAGCCGGGAAATAACCTGGGTGGCTAGCAGTGAATGTCCGCCTAGCTCAAAGAAGTTGTCGTGGATACCTACTTGTTCCAGCCTCAAAATATCAATCCATATGGCAGCTAGTACCTCTTCGATGGGGGTACGAGGTTCTGCAAAAGATTTTTCTAAGTCAGGTCTAGCCAACTCAGGTGCAGGTAGCGCTTGTCGATTAACCTTGCCGTTAGGCGTTAGCGGCAGTGCCTTTAGTATCATAAAGGCAGAAGGCATCATATACTCAGGCAGTTTGTCCTTAAGGAAGCGCCGCAGTTCAGTAATTGTCAGTGCTTGCTCTGGGTGAGGAACTACATATGCTACCAAACGCTTAGAACCTGGTTCATCCTCGCGAACCACAACCACACTCGCTCGCACCGCTGAATGTTGTGTTAGCGCTGCTTCAATTTCTCCGAGTTCAATCCGGAAGCCGCGAATCTTCACCTGATTATCAATGCGATCGAGAAACTCAATGTTGCCATCTGGTAGATAGCGACATAAGTCGCCAGTTTTGTAAAGCCGCGCTCCTGGTTCGTCGCTAAAGGGGTTGGAGATGAATTTTTCAGCACTCAGTTCGGGGCGGTTGAGGTAGCCCCGTGCTAGTCCTTTGCCGCCTATATGTAGTTCCCCTGGCACGCCAATAGGAACGGGTTGTCCTTGAGAGTCCAGTAGATAAATCTGCGTATTTGCAATCGGGCGACCGATAGGAACAATTGGTAAATCGCTTTGACGCTTGCAAGTCCAAAAGGTGACATCAATGGCAGCTTCAGTCGGACCATAGAGGTTGTGCAATTCGGCATCTAGACTGGCAAAGAACCGTTTTTGGAGTTCAAAGGGCAACGCCTCGCCGCTGCAAATTACTCGTTTGAGGGATTTACATTTCTCAAGTCCTGGCTCTTGTAAGAAAACTTGGAGCATAGAGGGGACGAAATGCAGCGTGGTAATTTGCTCTTGGGCAATCAGCTTCACCAAATAGGCACTATCCTGATGACCACCTGGTTGGGCAACAACCAGACGAGATCCATCTAACAATGGCAAGAAAAACTCCCAAACTGACACATCGAAGCTGAAGGGGGTCTTTTGTAGAACGCTGTCGGCTGGCGTGAACTGATAGGTATCCTGCATCCAGAGCAAGCGATTACAAATGCCCATGTGGGTGTTCATCGCCCCTTTGGGTCTGCCTGTAGAACCAGAGGTATAAATTACATAGGCGAGATTGTTAATTGTTACCCAGCCAGTAGGGTTTTCCTGACGCTGTTGGGAGATAGCGTCCCAGTCTGCGTCTAGACAAATGACTTTGGCTTGATGATAAGGCAAACTCTCTAACAGCCGTGCTTGGGTAAGCAGCACCGGCACAGAGGTCTCATGCAGCATGAAAGCCAACCGTTCTTGAGGGTATGCTGGGTCAAGCGGTACATAAGCACCACCCGCCTTGAGAATACCCAAAAGTGCGATGACCATCTCTAGCGATCGCTCCACACAAATACCCACCAGTACCTCTGGTGCCACTCCCAGTGTTTGCAAGTGGTGTGCTAATTGATTTGCTTTTGTGTTCAGCTCCCGGTAGGTTAACTGTTGGTCTTCAAAGATGACAGCAATGGCGTCGGGCGATCGCTCTACTTGAGCCTCAAAAAGTTCGTGAATGCACTGGTCTTGAGGATAGTCAGCCTGTGTATCATTCCAGTCTACCAGCAGTTGTCGCTCAGCTTCTGTTAAAAGTGACAACTCCTTGAGACGTTTTTGGGGATTGGCGACCATCCCTTCCAACAATGTCTTAAGATGCCCTAGCATCCGGTCGATGGTGGCAGTGTCAAAGTGATCGCCCTTTTGGTAGGATATCCTGAGCAATAACTCTGAACCCGGTACTGCACTCAGGGTCAGAGGATAATTCGTCTTTTCAAAGCCACGCCAATTGCGAATATCTAAGTTGAGATTGTGTTCCCTAAGGTGCACCTCTACAGGGTAATTCTCAAAAACCACGATACTCTCAAACAAAGGCATACCGGGCGGAATGTCACTCCATTTTTGGATTTCAAAGAGCGGAGTATATTCGTACTGACGCGCTGAAGCGCATTCAGCCTGTAATTGCTGGAGCCAAGGCAGCAGGAACTGTTCGGCAGGCACTTGTACTCTGACTGGCAGCGTGTTGATAAACAACCCTACCATCGAATCGGCTTTCACCAAAGAAGGAGGACGACCGGAGACTGTAGCCCCAAAAATCACATCTTCTTCACTGCTGTAGCAGTTCAACAGCAAAGCCCAAGCTCCCTGCACCAAGGTATTCAGTGTCAGCTGATGCTGCTGTGCAAAGGACTGTAGTGCGGCTGTGGTTGCGTGTGATAAGCGAATTTGTTGCTTATCGTAGCTTTCTTCTTGGTCAGTTAACTTTTGAGAAACCTGCCGCATTAAGAGTAGCGTGGGAGTTTGTACATCACTGAGCTGTTTGCGCCAGAAAACTTCCGCACAAGACAAGTCCTGCTGCTGTAGCCAAGCGATGTAATCTCGGTAAGGACGCGGTTGTGCCAAAACGAGGTTCTCATCCTGACAAAACGCTTGGTAGTAGGCAATAACTTCTTTGAAGATTATGGACAAAGACCAGCCGTCAAAAAGCAGATGGTGATGGCTCCAGATAAAGTAATAACTAATTTCCTGCAGCTGAATCAGCAAAAGGCGCATGAGCGGTGCGCGTGTAAGTTCAAAACCTCGCTGGCGGTCTTTTTGCAGTAAAGCTTCCAGTCGTTGTTGTTGCTCATCTGTTGGTACTCCCTGCCAGTCTTGGTTTTCCCAAGGGAGTGTTACCTGTCGTCCTACCACCTGAAGCGGTTTTTCCAGATTTTCCCAGACAAAGGCGGTGCGTAGCACTGGATGCCGAGTTACGACTCGCTCCCAAGCTTGGGCAAATGCAGCAATGTTCAACTTCCCATGCAGTTCAAAACTGATTTGTTGAACATATACCCCTGATGTTGGCTCACAAAGGCTATGGAAAAGCATTCCCTGTTGCATGGGAGATAAAGGATAGGCATCCTCAATATTTTTTAAGCTCATGTTGTTTATCTCCCCTAAAACGAAATCTTGCCCAATGCTTGATTAAGTCCGTCTTGACTCAGTTGCACCAACGGGAAATCTGAAGGCGTAAAACCGCCTGCATCGGAGGACTGACAGTGAGCAATGAGCGATCGCAACGCTTCTATAAACCCCTCAGCCAGCGCCTCGATTGTAGTGCGCTTATGCAGCTTCTCGCTGTAAGTCCAATTCATTTGTAGTCGCCCTTGGGAGATGACACCGTTGACTGCCAACAGATGAGTCCGGCTGGCCCGCCAACTGCGCTCCGCACCCTTGGAGGATTGAGCCAATCCAAATAGGGATGGCTGTGGTATAACTTGGTCAAACTGCCCCAAGTAGTTAAACATCACCTCAGGTTTTGGTAGCTCAGAAATTTCCTTCACCCCACTTATATAATTCAGCACACCATAACCTAGTCCTCGATTTGCGATGCCCCGCAGTTGCTCTTTGACAGCTAAAAGGGCTTCTCTGGGATTGGCAGCCTCTCCCAAAGTAAGTAGCACGGGAAACATAGAAGTAAACCAGCCCACAGTGCGGGATAGGTCTATATCCTCAAACAGTTCTTCTCGCCCGTGACCCTCCAAGTTAATGAGCAGTGAAGATTGTCCTGTCCACTGGGCAAATGCTTGCACCAGCGCCGTGAGCAAAACATCGTTTATCTGAGTGCGATACGCTGCTGGCACATCTTGCAGCAAAGCTTGAGTCTCTTCCACACAGAGGGCTACCGAAACGGTGTGGGCTGTCGCCTCTGTGTTTTCTCCCCCTGGATAATCTACAGGAATGCACTTAGCTGGTTGATGTGTTCTTAACCAGTAATCTAACTCTGAGTGCAAAGCTCTTGACTGGGCATACTCTTGCAGTCTTTCCGACCACTGTTTAAACGAAGTAGTTTTGGCTGGCAACTGGACTGCCTTTCCCTGACTAAGTTGTTGGTAGGCTGTCTGCATATCCTCAACCAAGATCCGCCAAGAAACACCATCAATAACTAAGTGGTGGGTCGCCAAAAGCAAGCGGCTGTGCCGATCTCCACCAAGGTCAAAGTAAGCAACCCGTAGTAATGGACCTTTTGACAAATTCAGGCTCGCTTGGAATTCATTAGCGGCTGCTACAATAGCAGCCTCCTGCTCCTCTTGCGGTACGGCTGACAAATGCAGCTGTGTTAGTGGTATCAACTCGTCAGGAGGGGCGATCGCTGAAGTCCAGCCTATGTCCTGTTTTGTAAAACGCAGGCGGAGTGCATCGTGATGTAGTAGTAACGACTGCACGACCTGTTCTAGTAGCACGGGATTAAGTGGCTGTTGCACTTCCAGCAGAAGCGACTGATTCCAATGATGTGCGTCTGGCAAATCTTGTGCAAAGAACCAGTACTGAATTGGTGTCAACGCGACTGACCCCGTGACCAGTCCCTGTTCAGCTTGAATCTGGTTGCTTGTGCCAGCTACTGCTGCCAGTTGGGCAATTGTTTGATGTTGAAACAGCTGCTTAGGAGTCAGATGCAGACCTGCTTGGTTGGCTCTAGATATTACCTGAAGGCTGAGAATAGAATCCCCACCCAATTCAAAGAAGTTGTCATTTACACCTACCTGTTTTAAACCAAGTACTTGCACCCAGATAGCGGCTAACTGTTTTTCGGCGGTCGTCTGAGGAGCGATGAAATCTGCTTCTCGTTCTGGACTTTGCCGATCCAGTGCTGGCAGTGCCCGACGATCCACCTTACCGTTAGGTGTTAAAGGCATTGCCTCAAGCAGCATGAAAGCAGAAGGCATCATGTATTCTGGTAACTTTTCTTTGACAAAGCTACGCAGTTCATTAATCAATGCTGAGTGCTGATCGCTGATAGCAAAAACAGTGCTTTCATTTAAATTAGTTGAAATATTTGTAACTATATAAGCGATTAAGCGCTTATTTCCAGGTTGTTCTTCTCTTGCCACCACTACGGTTTCCCGCACCGCTGGGTGTTGATTCAACACCGCCTCAATCTCTCCCAACTCAATGCGGAATCCCCGAATCTTCACCTGGTAATCAATCCGCCCCAAGAATTCTAGGTTCCCGTCTGGCAGATAACGGGCTAAATCCCCAGTTTTGTACAGACGCGCTCCCGACTCGTTACTAAAGGGATTGGGGATGAATTTTTCTGCTGTCAGTTCAAAAGTATTCAAATAGCCCCTCGCGACTCCTACACCGCCGATGTACAGTTCGCCCGTAACTCCCACAGGCACAGAGTTGAGATGCCAATCCAACAGATAAATTTGGATATTGGCAATCGGACGACCAATGGGCACTGTCTGGCGATGGGTATTGCTTTGAGGTACGCATTTCCAAAAGGTTACATCTACCGCTGCTTCGGTCGGACCGTAGAGATTGTGTAATTCAGCGTCCAGACGATTAAAAAAGCGTTTTTGAAGTTCAACTGGCAGCGCCTCGCCACTACAAATCACCCGTGTGATACACTTACAAGATTCAAGACCTTCTGCTTCAAGAAACACTTGCAGCATGGAAGGTACAAAATGCACGGTGGTGATTTGCTGCTGTGCAATCAAATTGACTAGGTAGTTAGTGTCTCTATGCCCCTCTGGTCGAGCCACCACTAAACGCGCACCTGTTAACAATGGTAAGAAAAATTCCCAGACTGACACATCGAAGCTCAAGGGTGTCTTCTGCAAAACTTTATCTGCTGCTGTTAATTGGTAAGCGTCTTGCATCCAGAGTAAGCGATTGCAGATGCTCCGGTGGGTATTCATCGCTCCCTTTGGTTTACCCGTAGAACCAGAGGTGTAGATAACGTAAGCTAAGTTATCGACAGTAGTATTGCAAACAGGGTTTTCTGAGCTTTCGCGGGCAATAAGTTTCCAGTTGGTGTCTAGGCAAACTAGGCGATCTGTATGTGTAGGAAGACTCTCAAGCAAGCGCTGCTGGGTTAACAACACGCTTGGTTGAGAGTTTTCTAACATGAAAGCCAATCGCTCTTGGGGATAGCTTGGGTCTAGCGGTACATAAGCGCCACCCGCCTTGAAAATACCCAAAAGTGCGATGACCATCTCTAGCGATCGCTCTACACAAATTCCCACCAGTACCTCTGGTCTCACGCCCAGCTTTTGTAAATAATGTGCCAGTTGATTTGCCCGCTCGTTCAGTTCCTGATATGTCAGTTGCTCATTCTCATACACCACTGCTACAGCATCTGGGGTTCGTTCTACCTGCGCCTCAAACAACTGATGCAAACACAATTCATTGCCATATTCAGTTTTAGTATTATTCCACTCTACTAGCTGCTGCTGCTCAGTTGTTGTCAGCAAAGGCAACTCAGAAAGGCGCTGCTGTGGATTTGCGACGATACCTGCGAGCAAAGTTTGAAAATGCCCTGAATAGCGAGAAATCGTTGCTTCATCGAAGAGATCGGTGTTGTACTCAAAGGTGGCAATCAGTCCCTGCTCTGTATCTTGCATCGATAGGGTCAAGTCAAACTTCGCCGTTCCACTGTTGACTTTCAAAGGCTGTATGCTTAAAGCAGGTAGCTCCAATGTTTTCATTGGGGCATTCTGGAAAACAAACATCACCTGGAACAGTGGTGCGTGGCTCAAGTTGCGTTCCGGTTGCAATTCCTCCACCAGCTTCTCAAAAGGTAAGTCTTGGTGAGCGTATGCTGCCAAGGTACAATCCCTAACACTTCCTAGCAACTCTCGGAAACTGGGATTGCCAGACAAATCGGTTCGCAGCACCAAGGTATTGACAAAAAAGCCAATTAATGATTCAATTTCACCTCGGTTGCGGTTGGCGATGGGAGAGCCAATTAGGATGTCTTGCTGTCCTGTGTAGCGATAGAGCAAGGTTTTGAACGCCGCCAACAGTGTCATAAACAAGGTGACACCTTCCTGTTGGCTGAGGGTCTTGAGCGCCTCTGTGAGTTCCTTGGACAGTACGAAGGAATGCTCCTTGCCTGCAAAGGTTTGCACACTCGGTCTGGGACGGTCTGCGGGCAGTTCCAAAACTGGCAGGTCGCCTTGCAGTTGCTGTTTCCAGTAATCTAACAAAGCTCGCAACTGCTCTCCTTGCAGCCACTCTCGTTGCCAAACGCTAAAGTCGGCATACTGGATAGGCAGTTCCGGCAGGGGAGAGGGTTTGCCTTCACAGTATACTGCATAAAGTGCTGCCATCTCTTCAACCAGCACACCCGTTGACCAAGCATCGGAGACGATGTGGTGCATTGTCAACAGCAATAGATGCTCCTGTTCACCCACTTGCAGGAGTTTGGCTCGCAACAATGGTCCTTTGGCTAAGTCAAAGCCTTGCTGCACTTCCTCAAGAATGAAATTTTGGATTTGGGATTGGGGAATTGTGGTGCAATCTAAAATCGACAATCTCAAATCCATCTTGGGGTGGATGACTTGCATTGGTTGCCCGTTGACTCTGGCAAAGGTGGTTCGCAAAACTTCGTGCCGTTTGATAACTTCGTTGAAGCTTTGTTCCAATGCGGCAATATTGAGTGAACCTGTGAGCCGAATGACTCTGGGAAGGTTGTACGAGGGCGATCCAGGTTCCAGTTGGTTGAGAAACCATAGCCGCCATTGAGCAAAAGACAGTGGTAAATCTTTGTCCTTAGCAGCGCGAGGAATCGCTGTAGTTTCTAGTTCTTGACCAGCCCTCATCGCTGTTTCAATATGCGCCGCCAGTCCGGCTACTGTTGGCGATGCAAACAACTGTCGCAGTGGTATTTCTACACCAAAGGCAGTACGGAGTCGGGAAATCACCTGCGTTGCAAGCAGGGAGTGTCCACCTAAGTCAAAGAAATTGCCGTCAATACTCAACCGTTGCACGCCCAGAAGCTGCGCCCACATCGCGGCTATGACTTCTTCGACCGGAGTACGGGGCGCTACAAAAGTTTTTTCGATCAGCGCTGCCTCATCTGGTGCGGGAAGTGCATGGCGGTCTATTTTACCATTTGATGTCAGCGGTAAAGCCTTCAGCACCACAAAAGCTGACGGTATCATGTATTCCGGCAACTTTTCTTTAAGCAAACTACGTAGGTCACCAGTCAGTGTTAAGTGCTGCGTGTTGGGTACTGAGGGAACGATATAAGCGACTAGGCGCTTGTCACCACCATCCTCTCTGGCAACAACGACCACCTCCTGCACAGCCCGGTGTTGGCTGAGTACGGCTGAAATCTCTCCCAACTCTATACGGAAGCCCCGGATTTTCACTTGGTCATCGAGGCGATGGAGAAACTCTAGATTTCCATCTGGTAAATAGCGTACCAAATCGCCTGTCTTGTACAGCCGATCCAATTTAAAATCCACAAAGGGATTGGCAATGAATCGGTCAGCAGTTAGTTCGGGGCGGTTGAGATAACTCCGCGCTAATGATTTTCCACCAATGTACAGTTCACCTGGAACTCCTATAGGAACTGGCTGTAACTGCTTATCCAACACGTAAACCTGGGTATTGGCAATTGGTCGCCCTATGGGAACTGTTGCTGCTTTGAGCTCCCCGCTTATTAAAGGAGGTTGGGGGGATACAGTATAAGTTAGCACCCCAACAGTGGTTTCTGTCGGACCGTAGTGATTGATAATCCGGCAGTGTGGTGCATATTGCTGAATCGTCTCAACCAAATGCCAATCAGTTGCTTCGCCGCCGAGAATGAGTAGCTGGCGGGGCAAAATAGACTCAATGTCACTGGAAGTCAACAACGCCGATATGTGCGAAGGAACTATTTTTAGGCAGTCGATAGGATGGCGACGGAAATATGCTGCTAGTGCTGCTGCATCAGACGCCCTTTCCCAAGAAACGACATGGAGACAGCCCCCAGTGCAAAGACAAGGGAAAATGACCGTGTTGCCCAAGTCTGCTGCGAAAGTGGAAACGGTGGCAAAACTGGCATCTTTGGGCAGTTCCAGCTTTTCTAAAATGCCGTACAGGTAATTGCAAAGTTGCTGATGCTCAATTGCAACGCCCTTAGGTTTGCCTGTAGAACCGGAGGTATATATTACATAGACTAGATTCTCAGGTGTGGCTTTACTGGTGGTATTTTCTGTACTTTCCCTAGCAATATCTTTCCAGTCGGTGTCTAAAGACACTACTCTGGAATTTTGGATTGAATCAATGCCTTGTTGTGTCAAGAGTATTGGTACTTGAGCATCCTGTAGACGGAAGGCGATCGCCTCTTTCGGTAGCCCCGGATCGAGTGGTAAGTACGCTCCACCAGCTTTGAGAACGCCCAGCATTGCCACTATCATTAAATAGGAACGTTCTAAGCAAATACCCACCACGACATCAGGCTGCACTCGCAACTTTTGTAGGTAGTGGGCTAGTTGATTAGCACTCTGGTTGAGTTCGCTGTATGTGAGTTGTTTATCCTCAAAAACAACTGCAATTTTATCTGGTGTGAGAGTTGCCTGTTCTTCAAAGAGTTGGTGAATACACTTGTTTCGTGGAGAATCGACCTGCGTTTGATTGAAATCGATGAGTAGTTGCTCCAGCTGATTAGGTGGCAGTATTTGTAACTGACTAATTGCCACATCTGGATTTTCAATCGCGCTGGTTAATAAAGTTTGAAATTGTTCTGCTAGGCGATGAATCGCATCGGCTGAAAATAAATTGGCATTATAATAAAACCCTAACTCTAAAAACTCCTCTTTATCAATACAAGATAGTTTAATTTGAAAAGGCTCAAGACAAATATATTGGGTGTCAAATGAAAACAATACATCACTTGCCAAACATTTTTCTGGCAATTGTTCAAAATCAAAAATAAAGGGAAAACTTTCTACATTTTTTTCAAAAATAAAATCTTCTTGCCACTCGTTAGCTTCTTCCACAGCTTGAGTGACCTGTTGTAAGACTTCCGAAAAGTGTAAATCTGTATTTAAGCGACTGGTAATTGGTAGCGATTTTGCAAATAGCCCCAAGACATCATTCAGTTCTTCATATTCTCTGCCATGACAGATTTTACCAACAATAATCTCTGCCTGTCCTGTGAACCGCCAAAGTAATATCTGCCAGCATGAAAGCAAGAATAAAGAAACTAAATTAGAGTTTAAGCCTTCTCCTCCTCTTGTCTCTGCGCCTCTGTGGTTCGTTTTAATTTCTTGAGTGAGATGGGGAGAAAGCGTAAAATTATAAACTTGCGGTTGAAATTCTGTTTTTTGATAAAAATTATCTGCAAAAGGTAACGTCAACGTATCTAGAGCAGAAAAATCTTGCTGACTCCAATAGTTTTTACCAGCTTCTGCTTCTGAGTCTTCCAGTAAATCATTCTGCCACTCAGAAAATTGCACATATTGTACAACTTCTTTGCTAAAATCTTCACCCTGCAAACAAGCAGAGTATGAATCGCTGATTTCTGCAAATAAATTCTTTAGAGTTCTAGCATCAGCACAAAGCGCAGGTAGAGTCACTACCAAGATATGCTTGTTGGCTGACAATTGTAGTAGAGAGCAACGCAGCAGAGGTCCCTGCTCAAAATCAAAAGGGTGGGATTTTTCTTCTTGACAAATAGATGTAATTGTGAATTTTTGAGAGTTATCCTTGCTCAAATAAATCTCTCGCCAAGACAAGACACTGCTATCCTTTACAACCATGACCGGAATTTTCATACCTGGTAGGCAATGAAATGTTGTTCGCAGAATCTGATGGCGATTGACGATGTTTTGTAAAGCGGCTTTTAATACCTCAGGTTTAAAATTCCCTTCAATACAAATGACACTTTGAGCTACATAAGCAGCGCCACTTTCTTTTTGCAATAACCAAAGACGTTTCTGATGAGGAGAAAGACGAAAACCGCTAATAGTTTCAGTTATCATTGACTGACTTCCTCCTTATACGCTTTTGCTTGCAATATCTTGATTTTGAAACATTTCTCCCATTGCGACTACAATCTTACGTTCTCCTACATAAGCATTGCGTCCGTGTGCAGCCAACATATTATCTAGCATCAAAATGTCTCCTTGCTGCCAAGGGAAGCTCGTTTTAGACTGCTGATAAACTTCATTGATTTGTTCAATGACCGAGTTCTCTATAGGAGTTCCATCTCCGTAGTAAACATTGCGCGGTAGTTTTGTCTCTCCAAATAAAGATAACAAAGAATCACGAACGTCTGGCTCTAAATAGGCTATATGGTGTAGCTGAATTTGATTGAAAAAGACTTGAGCGCCAGTTTTGGGATGTGCTGCTAGGGCTGGACGAATCTGGCGAGTTACTAAACCATTATTATCGTACCATTCAAAATCAATTTTCGCTCGACGACAGTAATTTTCTACTACAGATTTTTCATTCGTGTGGAAAAATTCTTGCCAACTAACATCCAGACTATCTGTGTAGTTGCGGACATACATTAATTGCTTTTGCGCTAATCTTTCTCGCAGCTTTGGTTCAAGGAGTTGGTAAGCTTTCCGACAATCTACAATGGGCGTTTCTCCACCTTGTAAAGCTGGTTGTACACAGAAAAACCAAATTTTTAGAGGAAACTGATGTAAGTGAGAGCTTTCATTATGGAACAAAATAGCTTTGTCGGATGGGTAAGGGGTAGAACCATAAACTTTACCGCCTAATCCTGCACGCGGTAAGTCGCCATACTCACCGAACAATTCTGGACAAATCGCTTGAGCAAAACTTTCAAATTGAGACACAGAACCTACATTGAAACCTCTAAAAAGAATGGCTCCATGTTGGAATAATTGTGTCTCTACAAATTCTCGGTTACTTTTAGCCCAAGCCAGAAAATCGATTTCGTGAACATTTGGGTGAATGACTAGAGGAAATGTTGCGCCTGCTTGAAGATAGCCAGTCTTAATCAATTCTGTTTGTGATAAGCTAACAGCTTTGGGGGCAATGCTGATAAACTTTTGCCGCTTGAACGCTTGGCGATCGCTTTTTTGCATAGCTTGTTGTTGTCTTTCCGTTTCTGTCAGCATTTCTAAAGTGTTGATCCGAGCATCGGGTTGCGCCACAATGCTGTTAAGCAGCATCTCGAAGTGACCTGTCATGCGCTTGATGGTGGAGTCGTCAAAAAGATCAGCATTGTACTGCCACTTGCCCACGATTCCTTGTTCTGTTTCTGTGAGAAATAGCGCTAAATCAAACCTTGCGATTTTGTTTTCAACTTCCAATTGGCTTAATGTCAGTCCTGGCAATTCTAAGGCTGGCATTGAGGCATTTTGAAGAACAAACAACACCTGAAATAGTGGCGACGTGTTGCTCAAACTTCGCTCAGGACGCAAAGCTTCTACTAATTTCTCAAAAGGCAAGTCCTGATGGGCATAAGCTTCTAATGTGACCTCGCGCACTCGGAGGAGCAACTCCTGAAAACTCGGGTTACCGCTTAAATCGGTGCGTAAGACAAGCAGGTTGACAAAAAAACCAATTAATGATTCTGTTTCCGCCCGGTTGCGATTGGCAACATCAGTGCCAACAACAATATCATCCTGATTTGCATAGCGTTGTAGCAGCACCTGAAAACCTGCCAACAAGGTCATAAACAAAGTGGCACCTTCTTGTCGGCTCAGGGTTTGAAGCGCTGCGGACAGGGTGGAAGGAATGACGAAGGATTGAGCACCACCTCGGCTGGTTTTTACTTCTGTTCGAGGACGAGTTGTAGGTAATTGCAGTACCGGGAGGTTGTTCCCCAATTGCTTCTTCCAGTATGCGAGTTGGGCTTGGAGGACTTCACCCTGCAACCACTGTCGTTGCCACACGGCAAAGTCTGCATACTGGATGGGCAGTTCAGGCAATGGAGAGGGTTTTCCGGCAGAGAAAGCTCGATACAGTGCTGCCAACTCCCGAACGAACACACCCATCGACCAGCCATCTGAGACAATATGGTGGATTGTAAATAGCGCGATATGCTCTTGCTCGCCGATGTGTAAAAGAGTGCATCGCAGTAATGGACCTTGATCTAGGTCAAAAGAGCGTTGAAATTCTTCTGCACTCAGTCGTTGAATCTCAGTTTCCCGTTCAGCTTCTGGCAACTTCCGCAAATCAACTATTGGAAGTTTTACAGTTAGGGTTGGGGTTATAGTTTGAAATGGTTGCCCATCCACCACACCAAAGGTCGTACGTAAAGCTTCATGGCGGCGTACAATCTCACTCAAGCTTTGCTCTAGTGCATCCACATTTAGGGAACCAACAAGGCGTATGGCGGCTGGTGTGTTGTACGTAGAACTACCAGGCTGTAGTTGCTCTAAGAACCACAATCGTTCCTGAGCAAAGGACAGAGGTAGATTGCCGTCTTTGGAGACACGTTTGATAGTAGGAGCTTCATGTCCTAGCTGTGCCTTTATGACCTCCTGAATGCTTTTGGCTAATCCAGCAACTGTTGGTGACTCAAACAAGCGGCGTAGCGGTAAATCTATCTGGAAGGTGTGACGAATGCGAGAAAGAACTTGAGTCGCTAGTAATGAATGTCCACCCAAGTCAAAGAAATTGTCATATATACCAACCTGTTCCACACCAAGGACTTGAACCCAAATTCCCGCTACCACTTCTTCCACTGGATCATGAGGTGCAACAAAAGCTGCTTCTATGTTGCGTTTGGCAATATCAGGTGCTCTCAATGCGCGGCGGTCTACTTTACCATTAGGTGTCAAAGGTAGCATCTCCAGCATGACAAACGCGGAGGGTACCATATAACGAGGCAATTTCTCCGCCAGGAAGCGGCGCATTTCGTTCGTCGTAACTGTCTGTTCTGGTTGTAGAACTAGATAGGCTACCAAATGTTTGTCACCTGGTTCATCCTCCCAGACTACAGCCACACTCGTCTGTACCCCTGGATGTTGGTTTAATGCTGCCTCAATTTCCCCAAGTTCGATACGGAAGCCCCGGACTTTTACCTGATTGTCAATCCGTCCTAAGAACTCGATGTTTCCGTCTGGCAAATACCGGGCTAAATCGCCAGTTTTGTAAAGCCGGGAAGTTGACTCTTGATTGAAGGGGTTCGGGATAAATTTAACAGATGTCAGTTCTGGTTGGTTGAAATAACCTCTGGCTAAGCCAACACCGCCGATATGTAACTCACCTGGTACACCAATGGGTACGGGTTGCAAATGGTTATCTAGGAGATATATTTGTGTGTTGGCGATCGCGCGACCGATAGAGACAATGCTATCTCGTCCGTTGAGATCCTTGTTGCTTTCCACCTTTTGGACTGCTGACCAAACGGTGGTTTCTGTGGGACCGTATAAGTTCCAAACTTGTGTACTTCGTTCCAGCAACTGATTGGCAAGGGAACGGTCGAGGGCTTCACCGCCGCAAAGGATTTTTAATTGCGAATGGCCATCCCATCCAGCAGCTAGCAGCAGCCGCCAGGTGGCTGGCGTGGCTTGCATAACCGTTGACTTGGAGTCTGCTAGCTGTTCTAACAACTGGGTTCCGTCAGTGGCAACTTCACGGCTGACTACGACTAAACGAGCGCCGACAATCAGCGGCACGTATAGTTCCAATGCTGCAATATCAAAAGATAGTGTGGTAACTGATAAGAGAATATCTTCCTGAGTTAGCCCCAGAGTCAGGCGCATTGTACTTAAAAAGTTAACCAAAGCGCCGTGGGTAATTTGCACTCCTTTTGGTTGTCCGGTTGAGCCGGAGGTATAGATTGCATATACCAGGTTTTCAGTGGTTGCTTTGTTGATCAAATTGTCAGCGCTTTGTTTGACAATCTCCTCCCAGTCCGCATCCAAACATACTACCTTAGCTTTATGTTCAGGTAATACTGCCACTAACTTCTTTTGAGTTAACAGCACTGATACTTTGGTCTCTCCTAGAATGAAAGCCAATCGTTCGTGTGGATAGCTAGGGTCTAGCGGTACATAAGCACCACCCGCTTTGAGAATACCCAAGAGTCCTACTACCATTTCGAGCGATCGCTCTACGTAAATGCCCACCAGCACTTCTGGTCTCACGCCCAATGTTTGTAAGTAGTGCGCTACTTGATTTGCTCTAGCATTCAACTCCTGGTAAGTCAGTTGTTCTTCTTCAAAGACTACTGCTACGGCGTCTGGTGTTCGTTCTACTTGTGCCTCAAATAGCTGATGGATGCAGGCATAACGGTAATCAACCTGTGTATCATTCCAATCCACTAGCAACTGCTGTCGTTCTGCGAGCGTCAAGATTGGTAAGTTAGATAAACGCTGTTCGGGATTGGCTACAATTGCTTCGAGTAATGTCTGATAATGCCCCTGCATTCTAGTAATGGTGGCAGTATCAAATAAATCGCTGTTGTACTCGAATACCCCTATCAATCCTTGTTCGGTGTCTGTTAGGGACACAGTTAAATCAAACCGGGCTGTTTCCGTTTCCACTTCCAACGGACTCAGACTCAATCCTGAAAGCTTCAGCGATTCCATTGCGGCATTTTGCAAAACGAACATCACTTGAAACAGCGGCGTGTGGGTTAGATTTCGGTTTGGCTGTAACTCTTCTACAAGCTGTTCAAAGGGCAAATCTTGGTGAGCATAAGCATCCAGCGTTACCTCCCGAATCCGTCGCAGCAACTCTCTAAAACTCAAATTGCCTGATAAATCGGTACGCAATACAAGGGTGTTGACAAAAAAGCCAATTAGCCCTTCTATTTCACTACGGTTGCGGTTGGCGATGGGAGAACCAACCAAGATATCTGTTTGACCTGTGTAGCGATACAGCAATGTTTTGAACGCTGCTAGCAAGGTCATAAACAGGGTGACTGCTTCTTGCTGCGAGAGAGACTTTAGCGCTTCAGTTAGATTCTTGGGAATTTGCCATGACTGCGTTTTCCCTGTAAAGGTTTGAGCAACTGGTCGTGGGCGCTCGCTGGGTAGTTCCAACACAGGCAAGTTGCCGCCTAACTGCTGTTTCCAGTAAGCCATCTGGGAAGAGCGTACCTCTGTTTGCAGCCACTGTCGCTGCCAAATGGCAAAGTCCGCATATTGAATGGACAGTTCAGGGAGTGGCGATCGCAACTTAACACAAAATGATTCGTATAACGTTGCTATTTCACTAACAAGCACGCCAGCTGACCAGCCATCCGCAATAATATGGTGTATGGTGAACAGCAATATATGCTCGTTCTCTTTGAGCCACAAGAGAGTGACTTGTAGTAATGGACTTTGGCTCAAGTCAAAAGAATGCTGCGCTTGCAACTTAGCCAGTCGTTGAGCCTCTGCCTCTCGTTCCTCTGGAGGTAACTGCCTCAAGTCTACTACTGGCAGGGTAATGTTTAGCGCCGAAGCAATCACTTGCACAGGTTGCCCATTTACGCCTGTAAAACTCGTTCGTAAGGCTTCATGGCGTCGCACAATTTCGTTAAAGCTTTGCTCTAGCGCTAGCACATTCAACGAACCTTTAAGCAGTATAGCTCTAGAAATGTTGTAAGAAGGGCTGCCCGGATCTAATTGGTCGAGGAACCACAACCGTTGCTGGGCAAAAGACAGTGGTAACTCGCTTTCCCGCTTTACTCGCTCGATAGGTAGAGTTGCTAATTTCTGCCCATCGCTCATTGCCGTCTCAATCTTCTGAGCTAGCTCCGCCACTGTGGGTGTTTCAAACAGGCTTCGCAGCGCCAACTCCACTTGAAAGGCTTCGCGCACCTTGGAAACAACTTGGGTAAGCAGCAGAGAGTGTCCACCCAGCTCGAAGAAGTTATCATAAATACCCACTTGCTCAACACCCAACACTCTAGCCCAAATCCCAGCTAGTACCTCTTCAATTGGTGTACGAGGAGTCGCAAAGGTTTTTTCTAACTCAGGGTTGGTTTGGTCAGGTTCTGGCAGTGCCTGACGGTCTACCTTACCATTAGGAGTTAGCGGCAGCGCTTTGAGTATGACAAAGGTTGAAGGCATCATATACTCTGGCAACTTTGCCCGCACATAATGACGCAGTTCACTAACTAGGCAAGGCGATTCCTGGGACAGTACTATATAAGCTGCCAAATACTTTTGACTCGATCCAGAATCTCTCGCAATGACTGCAACCTCCCGCACACTTGGGTGTTGGCTGAGTACCGCTTCAATTTCCCCTAATTCAACACGGAAGCCCCTTATCTTAACTTGGTAGTCGCTGCGACCAAGAAATTCAATCGTGCCATCTGCTAGATAACGACCTAAGTCACCAGTTTTGTAAAGTCTCGCTCCTGGTTCATTGCTGAAGGGATCGGGAATAAATTTAACAGCCGTGAGTTCGGGCTGGTTCAGATAGCATCGCGCTAGAGTTGCACCACCAATGTATATTTCGCCCTTGACTCCGATGGGTGCAGGCTGGAGTTGTTCTTCCAGCACATACACCTGCGTGTTAGCAATTGGTTGACCGAGGGGGACTGTTTTAGATTTTAGATTTTGGTTTTTGGATCGATGGCAAGAAAGCTCGTTATAATCTACTCGATATGTCAGGACACCGACAGTCGCTTCTGTCGGACCGTAGTGATTAAAAATTTGGCAATCAGGCGCATACTGCTGAGTCTGTTCAATCAGTTGCCAATTAACAACTTCACCACCAAGGATGAGTCGCTCTCTAGGTATAAGAGACTGGGGTGTAGAAGATGTCAAAAGAGAGGCAAGGTGAGAGGGAACAATCTTGAGACAGTCGATTGGATGTTTGCTTAGATATTCCAAAAAAGCTGCTGGGTCAGTAGCACGTTCATAGGACATAATATGCAGACATCCACCCGTAGACAGGCAAGGGAAGAGAGCGGTGTTACCCAAGTCCGCAGCAAAGGTAGACACCAATGCGAAGTTGGCGTTTTCAGGTAAGTTTAACCTCTCAATAATGGCATGGACATAATTAACAAGTTGCTGATGTTCAATGGCAACACCCTTGGGTTTACCTGTGGAACCAGAAGTAAACAGCACATAGACAAGATTCTCACTTGTTACCCTACTGGCGGGATTAACATCACTTTCTTTTACAATTGCTTCCCAATCTGCATCCAGACAAATGACCTGTGCAACATCACTAGGCAAAAGATTGACTAGTTGCTGTTGTGTCAACACCACTGGCACCTGAGCATCCTGTAGACGTAATGCCAAAGCCTCTGCTGGCAATGCTGTGTCGAGGGGTACGTATGCTCCACCAGCTTTAAGGATGCCCAAAAGTCCTACAATCATTTCAAGAGAGCGTTCTACACACAGCCCCACCACGACCTCTGATCCCACCCCCTGCTTTTGCAAGTAGTGAGCGATTTTGTTAGCCTGCTGGTTAAGTTCTTGGTAGGTTAATTGTTGGTCTTCAAAGATAACAGCAATGTTGTTAGGCGTCCTTTGTACCTGTTCCTCGAACAGTTGGTGAATGCACTTGCCTTGAGAATAATCTCGCTCGGTGTTGTTGAACTGGTACAGGAGTTGTTGCCTTTCACTGGAACTGAGAATCTCTAACTGACTAATTGCTACATCTGGATGGGCAACAACACTTGCTAACAAAGTCTGAAATTGTCCTGCTAAGCGCTTGATATCTTCTATTTGAAATAAGTTGGAGTCATAATGAAACGCTGTAGTTAATGTGCGATTTTGACGAAGGCAGGAAAGCTTGACTTTGAACCGTTCAGTGCAAGCATACTGCTGATGAATTGAAAACGACACATCAGCAGCCATATGCTTTTCTAACTGTTCATCAAACTCAAAACAAATCGGAAAAAAGCAAGAGGTACTCGGAGGCAGTTCTATTATTTGTTCCCAGTTAAAATAATCCTGTAACTTAGAAATATGATTTATATATTCGTGATTTATATGTAATATTTCTCGAAATTCAGGCTCTGCTTCTAAATTAATTCGTATAGGTAAATATTTTGCAAACAGACCCAAAGCCGCTTCTAGTTCCTGATATCTACGTCCATCAAAATACAATCCAAGAATTATGTCTTGTTGTTTAGTAATACGCCATACCAATACCTGCCAACAAGCCAACAAGAACTGAGCTACAGAAATATCATATTGCTGGCTTAAGGTTTCAATTTCTTCTACTAAAGCTGGTGCAATTGTAAAACTTTGCGTTTGAGGTTGAAATTTTACTTCTTCAGCAGACAGTTTTTCCCAAGGAAGCTTTAATCTTGTCAATGCCGAAATATCCTGTTTTCGCCAATAATCTCTGCCTGCTTCTGTATCTGCTCCTTCCAACAATTCATTTTGCCACTCAGCTAAGTCTGCGTATTGTAGTGTTTCTTCATCATCTAGCTGTTCATCCTGTACACAGGCTGCATAAAACTGGCTGATTTCTCGCACCAAAATTTTTAGCGTTGCAGCATCTGCACAAAGTGCAGGTAGGCAAATAAGCAAAATATATCTGGTTGGCGATAGAGTCACTAAAGATAAGGACAAGGAGGAACCTTGCTCCAAATCAAACGGTTGTTGGTTTAACTGATGAAATAATGCTTGCAACAATTCTTCTTGTTCTTGCTGGTTGTAACTACTCCAATCGTAGTTTTCGCCCCAGAAAATACCACTCTTTCCAATAACTTGAAAAGGTATGGATATACCAGGCAAGCAATGAAAATTAGTACGGAGTATTTCATGCCGACTGACAAATTCTTCTATGGCTACTTTTAAAGTGTTGATATCTAAATTTCCCTCTATCAAAACAGCACATTGAGAACGATAGGGGAGGTTATCAATTTCTTGCAATTGCCACAGATGTTTTTGCTGGGGTGAGAGTCGAAAGCCCTGCATCTCCTCTAGCATGATTTTTCTCCGTACTTAGGACTAAATATCTTGACTAATAAATTGTTCTGCCATTCCTACTACGACCTTTCGCGGTCCTACAAATGGCATTCTTCCGTGTGCTGTGAGCATATTGTCGAGCATTAAAATATCTCCAGCTTGCCAGGGGAAAACAACCATCTCTTGTTGGTAAGCTGCACGAATTTCATCTAATATGTCAGCTTCAATTGGTGAACCATCACCGTAATAAGTATTGTGTGGCAGGTTTTCTTCTGCGAACTCTGCTAACAATGCTTCACGGATGTTTGCTTCCAAAGTTGACACATGAAAAAATGCAGCATGATTAAACCAGATTTGTTCACCTGTTTGTGGGTGTGTAGCAACAGCCTGCCGACAGGAGCGAGTTCTTAAGCGATCGCCCTCTTTCCACTCAAACTCAATGCCATTACTACGGCAAAATGCTTCTACTTCGGCTGAATTGGTTGTTTGAAAAACCGTCTGCCAAGGCAAACCAAAGCCATCGCCAAAGTTACGGACATACATCACTCTTTTTTGGATGAAGCGATCGCGAATCTTTGAGTCAATTCGTTGAAACAATTTTCGCGTGTCGGCTATTGGTGTTTCTCCACCTTGGTGTGCAGGCGTCACACAGTAAAAGAAGATTTTTAGGGGCCAAGAGGCGGCGTAAGAATTCTCGCTATGGAGAAAAATACTTTGGTTAGCTGGATAGTCAGTTGATGTATAAATTTTGCCTTCAACTGCACTCCGAGGTGAGGAGCGATCGCGATATTCCAGTAACTCTCCAGTGACAGTGGAGATGAATTGCTCAAACTCTTGATACCCTTTAAGATGAAAATTCCGAAACAGAATGCCGCCATGCTTAAGCAATTGGGTTGCAATCAACTCTCGATTGCTTGCGGCCCATGCAACTAAGTTTACACCTTCTACAGTCGTTTGAATGAGCAGAGGTAAAGAATTTTCTAGCAGCAGAGGTGTTATTTTTATGAATTCTGCGCCTGCAAGATTAACCGCTTGTCTTTTAGCAGACCTTAATTGGTTGAGGTTAAGTTTTGGAGACTCGGGAATTTTCATAGAAGCGCACAGGAAGTAACGAACCGCATCAGGCGCGGAGAACTTAGAGAAAAAAAAGAGAGTAGGTAAGTTCTATTTCACTTTCAGTGCGGTATATTCATCGGTTGTCTTATCAATTGTGGGAAACTCTAAACCTAGTTCTTCCAATGACTTGACACCTAGCGTTTCCAATACGAAGGGTCGCAATGTGTTGTTTTCAATAAAATTGCTAGGTTCGTTATTTGTTCCTTTATACATAAGAACCAAATTATGGTAAAAGTGTATGGACACAATATTTTTATCAAAATAAGACGGTACGTATCCAGGATGCAAAAACTCCTGATAATTCAGTCCATCAACCAATCTTTTGAACATATTCATGACAGTTTTTGGGTCGTTTAAATCAAGACTTCCGCCAATGTTGACCCAATTTTGTAGCAAAACACTATCTTTAGCAAAGTTCGACCAATTTTTCCCAAGGCTGGGCCAATAAGAGTGGTGAATATTTTCCGCTGCATAAATACCGCCATCTTTCAGTGCTGGGAAAAAAGTGTGGAACGCTTTAATGTGATGTTCATTGGCAGAACTGCCATCCTCAATTATAATATCCAGTTCGCCCGTTTCTGCTAAAACTTTTTTGATGAAATTTTCATCATTTTGGTCGCCATGAAATATTTTAATGCGGTCTTGTTCTAAGTACCTTTTATCTATAATGTCAATACCGTAAACCATACTATTTGGAAAATAGGTTTTCCAAGTTTTTAAAGCCTCACCTCCGTAGGTATGGTCTTCATAACCCCCTACACCAATTGCAAGAATCTTTAATTTTTTCCACTTTAACGGAGCAAAATGGCTTTGGTAGCGATGAGCAAACCGAAGTCTAAGCCATTTTTCATTGGTATAGAGAGCAGCTGCTTTACTCAAATCATAAGGGTCAAAGAATGCCGCTACTTGCAACTGGAGTTGTTTCCAGGATTTTTTGAAATCTACTAATTTCATCAAAAATACTCCTTGATTTGTCTTTTTACATCACAAATACTTTCTAAAAGCAGAGTCAATCCCTTGACGTTAGCGCCTTTTTCTACGTGTGGTGTAGTTTGTTAAAGCAACGATTTTTAGGCTTTATGAATTGTTTTCCGCTTAGTCACCTTTAGCTTTTGTAATGACGTGTATTCAAGTTCTTCTGCTTGTATCAACTGTTTTTCTCTGTCATCTGAGGCAAGTATTTTAGCTAGTTCATTTAGCCTTATATTAGGCTGCTCAACGACATGATGTAGAAGTCTTTCAAAATGACTTATCATGCGAGTCATAGTTGTGGCATCAAACAAGTCAGTTTTGTACTCCAATGAGCCTTTGAAACCTTCTAAACTCTCCCAAATACTAAATTTCAAATCAAATTTAGATGTTCCACTGTCAACTTCCAAAGGTTGCAAAGTCAATTCTGGAAGTTCTATCGCTGCGATCGGAGCATTTTGCAGGATAAACATGACCTGGAATAGTGGGTTATGGCTTAAATTTCGCTCCGGCTGTAATTCTTCTACTAACTTCTCAAACGGTAAGTCTTGATGAGCATATGCTCGTAGCGCTACTTCACGTACCCGCCCTAATAACTCGCGAAAACTCGGATTACCTGATAAGTCTGTACGCAAAACTATGGTATTGATAAAAAACCCTATCAACTTTTGAGTTTCTGCTTTACTACGACCTGAAACCGGAAAACCTACTAAAATATCTTCTTGGTTTGTGTAACAGTATAGCAAGATTTTGAATACTGCTATCAGTGTCATAAACTGAGTGACACCCTCTTGTTGGTTCAAGTCGTTGACAGCCTCGCATAGAGTCTTGGGGAAAGCGAAAAATTGCTTTTTACCAGTAAAAGTTTGTACGGCTGGTCGTGGACGGTCAGTGGGAAGTTGCAGAACAGGTAAATTGCCGCTTAACTGCTGCTTCCAGTAATTAAGTTGAGTTTGAAGAACTTCTCCTTGCAGCCATTGTCTCTGCCAGTATGCAAAATCTGCGTACTGAATAGGAAGTTCAGGAAGTGGCAAAGGCAAGCCATGAGAGAAAGTTTGATAAATTTCTGCCAACTCTTGAAGCAGAATGCCAATAGACCAACCATCTGAGATAATGTGGTGCATGGTGAGGAGCAATATATGCTCCTGTTGTGTCAAACGCAGCAGTTTTGTTCGCACAAGCGGTGCTTGTGATAAGTCGAAAGGCTGTTGGGCAAACTCAGTGGTGACAGACAAAGCCGATTCTAGACTTGCTCCCGGTAATTCCACAACTGACAACGTTAACTTCAAGCTGGAAACTATGACCTGAACTGGTCGCCCTTCCACGACCGAAAAGCTTGTCCGCAAGGCTTCGTGACGCCGCACAATTTCGTTAAGACTATGTTCTAAAGTTGTCGCGTTCAGTTTCCCAATCAAATGTACAGCGATCGCAACGTTATAAAAGGGGTTGCCTGGTTCTAACTGGTCAAGGAACCACACTCGCTCTTGGGCAAGACATACAGGTAAATGCCCATCGCGAGGAATTGGTTTGAGTTCTCCTTTGTGAGGTGTTGCATCTTTGAATTGAGCCAGTATTTGCTTTGTTAAGTCGGCAACGCTAGCATCTTGTAAAAGGTCGGTCACAGAGACAGCCACCCCAAAATCTACCTCAATCTGATTTTTGAGGTCGGAAGCCGTTAAGGAATCGATCCCCAAACCTGTTAGAGGTTGTTCTGGTTGGACTTGAAATGGGGTTATTTTTAAGACTTGAGCAACCAATTCTTGAAGGTAAGATTTCAGTTCTGTCTCACTTTGTGGAAGTGCTATGCTTTGCTCCCCTGCGGAACTTGTTTCTTTTTCGGCAAAACCTGAAGTGTCTAAAATACTTTTGCTTATGACTTCCAAAGTGCCTGCAAGAAACCCTGCTTTACAAGCGCGGCGTTGAATTTTACCACTGGAGGTTTTGGGAATAGTACCTGGTTTAATCAAGACAACTGCATAAACTTGCACCTCATGTTCAGAGGTTACTGTTTGACGAATTGCTGCGGTGACTTCCTCAACATTCGGTTTGGCGCGAAACTCCAACTCTTGGACTACGACTAGCCTTTCTTCATTGTCAACTTCTACCTCAAACGCTGCAACACTACCTGTACGTAATGATGGATGACTGCGTTCTGCCGTTAGTTCAATATCTTGAGGATAAAGGTTACGACCCCGAATGATAATAACATCTTTGGCTCGACCAGTAATGAAGATCTCGCCATTATCCAAAAATCCCAAGTCACCTGTCCGTAAGAAAGGACCTTGTCCCGTGTCTTTTAGGTATGCACAAAATGTCTCCTTTGTCTCGTCAGTGCGATTCCAATAGCCTTGTCCGACACTCGGACCAGATACCCAAATTTCCCCCACTTCATCAGCTTGGCATTGGGTTAATGTTTTGGGGTTGGCAATGAGAATTTGTTGTTGAGGTATAACTTGACCGCAACTAATCAACGTGTATACATCCTCATCTTCAACGGCTTCGACAACTTGGTTACTTTCCAATGCTGCTTTCTGAACTTTTTTAATAACGGGTGCTGTTGATTTTTGACTGCCGGAAATCATCAAAGTTGCCTCTGCCATGCCGTAACAGGGGTAAAATGCTTCTTTGCGAAAACCACAGGATGCAAAAGCTGCTGCAAATCTTTCTAAGGTATCGCTGCGGATAGGTTCAGCACCGTTAAAGGCTACACTCCAACTACTTAAATCTAGGGTTTCTTTTTGTTCAGGGGTAATTTTCTCAACGCATAATTCATAGGCAAAGTTGGGACCGCCACTGGTGGTGCCTTTATAGTGAGAAATAGCCTGTAACCAGCGGTACGGACGTTGGAGAAACGACGCTGGCGGCATTAAGATGCAAGGAAACCCGCCATACAAGGGTTGTAGTATACCACCGATGAGTCCCATGTCATGATAGGCGGGTAGCCATGAGACAAACTTACTGCTGGGTGAATGTTCCATGAATTGGTAAGTCACGGCGGCATTGTGCAGCAGGTTGCCATGACTTAGCATGACCCCTTTAGGTGTGCCTGTAGAACCCGATGTGTATTGGAGAAAGGCTAAAGTATCTGTATTAATCAAGGGTTCTTGCCAAGACTGTTCTATTCCCTGTGCAAGGTTGTCGGTAGTCAGCCAATGTAAAGAAGCCTGGTCTGCTTTGTCTGTCAGTAAGGATTGTACTGTGGGCAGAATTGCTGTTGTCGTAAGAGCGACGCTTACCTGTGCATCTGACACAATCGCCTGTATCCTGGGGGTGTTGCGTTTATTGCGTGGTGGGTAAGCAGGAACTGCAACAACTCCGGCATACAGACAACCGAAAAAAGCAGCCAAGTAATCTAGCCCCGGTGGATAGAGCAATAAAGCACGTTCACGGCTTAAACGTAATGGTTGGAGTTGAGATGCGAACTGACAAGTCAGCGCTTGCGCGATCGCTCGACTGCGCCGATCCAACTCTTGGTAAGTCAGCGTTGCTTCTTCTGTTTCGCCATCTTGCAGAAACGTAAAAGCATAACTATCTGGCTGTGTAAAGCTTCTAGAGCGCAGAACATCAACAACAGTCAAATAGTTACCGGAAATTTCTTTTAACCCGTTGGAAGGTTCAGTCGTCATTGTTACCCCTCAGGCGATGCACACCAAAAACCGTTGAATGCGGCGTGACACATTCAACCAACCCCTACCCTGTTAACTCAAAGCTTTTGGATGAACAAAGGGCAGGAGCGCAAATTTGACGCCACGGTATTGCAAATTCTTTTCAACTACTTTTTGGCATCTTAGTGCAAAAACTAGTGTTTAGCAACCCTTTGTCTTAACAAATCTTTGTCAGCATTTTCCACCAGAATTAACTGACACTAGTTGATAATTAATATCTATCTAATGATAGATGTTAAACGATAAAGCTGTAAGATGTATTGTGTTTTCACCTCCTGTAATGGCACTATGTACCTCATGCAACTACTCTTAAGCGCCCCCGAAAGAATTTTCAGGAGACGGGTTTTACCTGTTAGTACGCATTCATTTTAGAGTTGTCGCCATCAACACTTGACTTAAAGGGGTATATTCTCAATGCTGGAAGCAATTTCTGCGGTCTTGATAAAGGTATTCAATAAATTACGTATAGTGTGTAACGTAAAATTAGCATCAAAATAGTTTATTATGACCAAACTAATGCCAATAAATACTAATAAATTCAGGCAGGCTCAACTGCAAGTTGAGTGGCGCTATTGGGTGTGAGAAAAATACATGAAACGAAAGCAATTACTTCCAAGCCTGTTGCTTACAGGCTCAGCCATTGTCTTAATCACAACTCCTGCTAGAACACACGAGGTACAAGTTTTAGACAAAAAGGCTGAACACGCCCTAACTGATAAAGGAGTGAGTTTTCATCAAGGATTACCCCGGAAAATAGAGGGACCATTTGCACCAACCAAAGAGATTCGGCGACTCAGTGAGATAGAGCGTCCCATCACCAGTGCCCAAAAGCTAGTGCAGTCGCCAGCACCAACAACACCACCAGCCACAGAAGTTGTGCAAGTTACAACAGTCAAAGCGAATCCCACCAATCAGGGTGTGGAGGTGATTTTACAGACTTCTAAAGGGCAACAGTTGCAAGTCACAAATCGTAGTTCGGGCAATAGCTTTATTGTTGACATACCTAACGCTCAACTGCGTTCACCTTCGGGCGATGCATTCATATTCCGCTCCACTAAGCCAATTGCGGGTATTACTGAAATAACGGTAACAAATCAGGATGCCAATACTATCCGGGTGACGGTGACTGGTGAGGCGGGAGTACCAAAAGTTGAGTTGTTTGACAGTCCGGAGGAAGGCTTGATTTTTGGTGTTACCTCAGTTGCATCCTCGACGCCGCAGGCGCAACAACCCCAAACGCAACAAAAGCCAGAAGCAGCAGATCAGCCAGCCACCCAGACACAGCCGGGTAAACCATCCGCCCAGAGTGATGAAGCAATCGAACTGCTGGTGACGGGTGAGCAAGACGGATATAGCGTTCCTGATGCAACAACTGCGACCAGAACCGACACCCCTCTGCGCGATATTCCGCAGTCAATTCAGGTTGTTCCCCAAAAGGTACTACAAGACCAGCAAATCGTTCGGATTGGAGAAGCCGCGCGCAATGTCAGTGGAGTAACGCGAACCATTGGTTATGGTGGCTCTGTTGACAACTACAGGATACGTGGATTTTCACCAAACTTTACCCTCAAAGATGGTTTCAGACAAGACAATTTCATCACATTTACTGAATCAGCAAATATAGAACGAGTCGAAATCCTCAAAGGTCCTGCTTCAGTACTCTATGGTCAGCTTGAACCTGGTGGTATTGTTAATTACGTTACTAAGCAGCCATTGAGTGAGCCTTCCTATGGAGGTCAGTTGACAATTGGCAGCTACGATTTCTATCGTCCCACATTGGATATTTCTGGTCCATTAAATCCAGATAGGTCGGCGCTATATCGCTTGAATCTTGCCTATGAAAATGCAGGTAGTTTTCGAGATTTTGTAGATAATGAGCTTTTGTTTGTTGCACCCGTACTAAGCTATAGACTTGGCGAGAATACCAACTTAACGCTGCAAGGTGAATACTTAGATTTTGAGAAGACGTTTGATAGAGGCTTTTTACCTGAGTCTCCCTTCTTCAGGCTTCCCAGAAGTCGCTTTCTGGGAGACCCAGGCGACAGCCAAGAAATTAACACAGCTAGACTTAGCTATATATTGGAACATCGTTTTAGCAAAAATTGGTCATTGCGCAATGCATTTGCACTTCAATCCACTGATTCACGCCGTCGGAATGCAGAGCCAAACTCTTTGTTGGACGATCGCACCTTGACACGAAGCTTTAGAAGGGTTGACGATTACACGCAGGATTACATTCTGCAAACAGATTTCATCGGCAAATTCAATACTGGTTCAATAGCACATCAACTTCTCTTAGGTGTGGAGTTGAACAGAAACAAATACGACTACAGGTTTCGCATCGCCTCCGATTTCCCTAATATTGATATTTTCAATCCAGTTTATGACGCTCTGATTCCAAGCAGCTTCGACTCTGATGATTATACCGACACAACCACCGATAACGTGGGGATTTATTTTCAAGATTTGGTGTCATTGCTGCCCAATCTTAAATTACTGGCTGGTGGAAGATTTGATATTGTTGATTACGACAGTGAATTTATTGCCGATTTTCCCAACAACAGTCCGCCTGAAAAGGATAGTCGTTACTATGAAGCCTTTTCACCTCGCATTGGATTGGTTTATCAACCGATAGAACCTGTCTCGCTGTACTTTAGCTACACTCGCTCTTTCAAGCCCAACTTTACTGCTTTGACAGTTAACAGGGAGCCGTTAGAGCCTGAGCGCGGTACCCAGTATGAAGTGGGAATCAAAACTGAGCTTTTGGATAACAGACTTTCAGCAACTGTAGCAGCCTATGAAATCACAAAATCAAACGTAGCTACCACAGATCCCAACAACCGTGATTTCTATGTCGCAGCTGGAGAGGTGAAAAGTCGTGGCATTGAATTAGATATTGCGGGGCAACTTGCACCGGGCTGGAACATCATTGCTTCCTACGGTTTCAACGAAGCTTTTGTCAGCAAGGACAACAATCCTGCATCTAGAGGTAACCAGTTGCAGAACGCACCCACGCATACTGCCAGCTTATGGACAACTTACCAACTTCAAAGTGGTAGTCTAAAGGGACTGGGCTTTGGTGCGGGAATATTTTTCGTAGGTGAGCGCGAAGCCACACTTCCGAACAGCATCAAGATTCCTTCCTATGTCAGAACTGATGCCACGGTTTTCTATCAACAAAACAATTGGCGGGCGGCGCTCAACTTCAAGAACCTCTTTGATATCAAGTACTACGATTCTCAAAACTTTTCAATTTATCCTGGTGCGCCGCTTACTATTCTGGGTACAATCTCGGTGCAGTTCTGACCTTATACCAGCCCTATCGTTGACAAGCATATGCCGTCTCTAAAACTCCGTAACCTGGCATTCAAGCTGCACCGCTATATTGGTTTAGCAGTCGGACTGCTTCTTGTTTGGGTTGGCTTGACGGGCAGCCTTATAGTGTTTGAGGATGAAATCGATGAATTTCTGGTGGGTCACCAATTTGGACACGTCATTGCTCAAGGGCAGCGCCTACCAGTTGAGTCTGCCCTCAATCTTGTCCAAGCCGCTTATGCAACTCGCCCGGACTTCAAGCCCCATTCTATCGTCACGCAACCAGAAAAAAGTACCTATATTGTGCGGTTGACGCCAACGGACGGCAAAACAATTGAGGTTTTTGTCAATCCCTATAATGGTAGAATCTTGGGCGATCGCCAACAGACAACTTCCCTGCGTTTCATCGCCATTGATCTGCACTACAGTTTACTAGCAGGCAGAACAGGAGAAATCATTGTTGGCATTGCGGGTTTGTTGCTGTTTGTCCTCAGCATTACGGGTTTGATTCTCTGGCCCGGTTGGAGAAGGCTAATCAGTGGCTTTAGAATTAAACTCAACGCCCATCGCAAACGGGTTAACTTTGACATTCATAAAGTTGTAGGTATCGTTTCCGTTATATTTCTATCTCTAATTGCCTTCACAGGCTTTTGTTGGAATTTCGAGGATTTCACCAAACCCGCTATCTATGCCGTAACCGGCACCCCAAGCAAGAGCGAACCTGTTTCTCAGGCTTTGCCTGGTCAATCACCGCTTTCTTTGGTTGAAATATTACAAAAAGCTGATGCGGCTTTACCTGGTGCGGTGACAACCTTTTTTGTGTTTCCAAGTAAACCAGAAGGTATTTATAGCATATATAAGAAATTTCCGCAAGAAGTTAACAGCTACGGCAACAGTGCTGTTTATTTAGACCAGTACACCGGGCAAGTCTTGCGGGTAGATAATGCCTTGGAAGCACCAGTAGGCGATCGCATCTTTAACTATTTTGACCAGCTGCACTATGGTACTTTCGGCGGCTTTCCCACACGCATACTCTACGTTTTCGTTGGGCTTTCACCCCTAACTCTGTTTATCACTGGTTTGAGGATGTATCGCTATCGCCGCCAAGACAAAAGTGGTAGACAGCAGACAGTGAGAATTGTTGAGCATTCTGAAACAAGCTAGGGCGCTTATTCTAACATGAGAACTTTCATTATCGTCTGGCTTGGTCAAACTGTTTCTATTATTGGTAGTAGCATGACCGCCTTTGCTTTCAGTCTTTGGGCGTGGGAACTCACTGGTCAAGCTACATCATTAGCTTTGTTTGGTTTCTTTATACAGATACCACAAGTCTTGATTGCGCCCATAGCTGGAGTCGTTGTAGACCGCAGCGATCGTAAATTACTGATGATGCTTGGCGATACAGTAAGCGGTCTGTTGACCATTATTGTCTTACTGCTTTGCTTGACTCATCATTTGCAACTATGGCATTTATACGTGGTTGCATTTATCAAGGGAACTTTTGAGCAATTTCAACAACTGGCTTTCTCGGCATCAATATCTATGATGCTGCCAAAGCAGCACTACAGTCGTGCTAGTAGCATGGGCTTTCTGGCAAATTATGGTTCTCGTATCATCGCACCAGTATTGGCAGGTGCCTTTTACGCCTCCATCGGGCTGGTTGGTATTTTGATGATTGATATCACGACTTTTGCAATTGCGGTTACCACAGTGCTGCGAGTCAGTATCCCGCGACCAACCATAACAGAAGCTGGTATCCAAAATTACAGAAACCTGAGGCAGGATTTGGGCTTTGGCTTGAGCTACATTGTTGCACGCCCGAGTCTACTTGCGATGCTCGTGTTAACGTCATTATTCTGGTTCGCCCATGACATCGGTGATTCCGTTTATTCGCCAATGATTCTGGCACGCACTGGTAATGATGCTAGAGTCTTAGGCAGTTTAGCCTCAGCAGCGGGGATAGGTGGGGTCGTTGGGGCGTTGCTTATCAGCAGTTGGGGTGGTTTCAAGCGCCGAATTAATGGGCTGCTGTTAGGTATGGTAGGCGCGGGTTTGAGCAAAACGGTATTTGGTCTGGGTCATACACCATTAATTTGGATTCCTGCTCAATTTTGCTCTTCTTTCAATTTTCCAATACTTGGGAGTTCTAACGACGCTATTTGGTTAAGCAAAGTAAAACCTGAAGTACAAGGGCGTGTTTTTGCCACGCGCTCTGTCATTTTATCGGTGACTTCAGCAGTAGCATATTTAATAGCAGGACCACTGGCAGATTATATCTTTGAACCAGCTATGATGCCTATAGCTAATTTCGCACCCTTATTGGGTAAGATATTCGGCACTGGAAAAGGTGCGGGAATGGCACTGCTGTATGTTATTTCTTCACTATGCTTGTTAGTTGTTGGCTTGTGTGGATATACCTTAAGTGTCTTGCGTGACGTGGAAATCATTGTACCCGACCATGATGCCGATGCTCCCGGAACTTCTAGAAAATAGATACTCCTGCTTGATGGCGATCGCCACAGAAATCGGCGCAAGCTCCTCATGTCTCCCCTGCACGGAACTCGCATACGAGTTTACAGACAGCAAATCTGTGACCTGACAGATAAAGTCATCAGTCAGTATCCAATTGGTAAGGCTTATGTAGCACTCTTTTGAGTAGAGTTAAAGAATTTGGCAACTTTTCAAAACGCTGATTATGGCGATCGCCCGAAGGGCGGTGGGGTAAAGCCCAATCGCCATTTCATTCGTATTTAATAACTTTCTTGCTTACAAATTAGAACGCAAAGGCGGAAAGTTGGTTGAGATTGACAGATGGTTCCCCAGTTCAAAGCTGTGCTCTAATTGTTACGACCATGTTGATGAAATGCCACTAGATGTCAGGCAATGGACTTGCCCTCACTGCGGTATTGATCACGACAGGGACGGTAACGCTGCAACAAACATTAGAGCGGAGGGCATCAGGATGCTAAAGACGGATGGGACAGTCGTCTCTGCCAGTGGAGGGGAGGTAAGACCAAGGGGAGGACGCAAGTCCAATCTCAGGCACTCGCCTGTGAAGCTGGAAGCCCCAACTTCAGGCGTTCGCGCAGCGTGCCGCCAGGCATAGCCAAGTTGGGGTAGTTCACCTTGTTCTAACGCGCCGAAGGAACTCGATATTAAGCTCTAGCTTTTCTCCTAGCCATAAGGCATGGTCTGTGTGGTCTTTCACATCATCGCCCGTCTCAGGATGGATTAAGATATCCAACCCCTGATGATTGAGCATTAACCAGGGGACGACTTTGTCAAACTGATTCGGTAAGAAAGCAACTTGATACATTGATTTTGGGTGTGGACCGATGGGCTGATCATGCCAGCGCCCAAGCCGCACCTCGAACTTAGCGCCCAATTCTTCGCGTACAAGCGCAGCTGCATCACGAGTTGCGGTATCGAAGTAGACATGAGCATGGAAACCAGTGATTTCGCTAGTCTCTTGTGTCATCGCTGTATGTTTCACTTTTCGCTCTCAACTCTCATTTAACACCAATTTCAAAAATGATTGTCACTTTCTTATCGTCTAAAAGCTTATCTAATAAACTTAGTCCTTAGCTCAACTTGATCTCAAGCAATCTTGGAATATCATCTGGAGAATGGGCAATCAAGTCAGCACCGTGAGCCTTTAACTCCTGCTCAGTTCCATAGCCATACGTCACGCCAATCGAAGCAATCTGATGGTGCTTAGCTCCAATAATATCGTGTGCGCGATCGCCTACCATGACCACAGTAGGCGGTGAAAGATTTTCTGTCAGTAAAATGTGGTGAATTAAGTCGGCTTTCACGCTTCGGGTTCCGTTAAGTTCACTACCGTAAACACCATCGAAAAGCGACGATAACGCAAAATGTTCAATAATGCGTCTAGCATAAATATGTGGTTTTGAAGTTGCAACAAAGGTTTTATAACCAGCAAAGCGAATAGCTTGTAAAGTTTCTGGAATCTGGGGATAAAGGGAGTTTTCAAATAATCCAATCGAGGAAAAGCGACTACGATACAGTGAAAGTGCCTGTTCAAGCACCGTGGCATCTGATGTCTTCAGTAGCAGCGAAAAACTATCTTTGAGTGGAGGACCAATACACCAATGCAAGTCATCAGCATCCGGTGGTTTGTGACCAAGTTTAAATAGGGCATACTGAATGCAGCCAGTGATGCCAGGCTTAGGATCTGTCAACGTCCCGTCTAGATCAAAAAGGATAGTGTAGGAAAGCATATTGTTGAACAGCTAACTGTGCTTTGCATGTGGATCGATTGCTCCCGACACTATCTTAGTTGACCAAAACTAGGGGTGTAGGGGGTAGGGTGTAAGGGGTGAAGAGAAGACAATATGAATGAACACCCGACCCTGGACCCAATTGGTTTGAAGCCCCTCAATTTATTGATGGAGAAAACAAAAATTTTATTCATTATTAAATCCCCAAGGGTTCATTGATGGGGATACCCCACACCCCACACCCCATGCCCCACACCCTTTTTAAACTCTGCGCCCTAGCTGAGAAGCATTGCTATCTACTGAATTCTGGCTCCTGACTTCTGACTCCTTGTACTAGTGATATGCTCTAAAGAACAGAATAGGTTCTTCCAAGTTGTTATTCTTGACTAAGGCATCAGCATGCTGCACAGGGTTCGATTGTGCAAAGTAAATCCGTTGTGCAGCATGATAGCGCTGACGATACAAATGGAGCGCGTTCTCCCTGGATCCAAGCTGCGCGGCGTCTCTGTTTACCCCACGCTGCTCAGCTACCTCAAAATCTGTATCCACATAGATACGATAGTCAAAGTAGGAGACCAGTTCTGGTCGCAGCAAAAAGCTGGCAGCAAAGAGGAAGATGTCTCCAGGATTAGCCTTCTTAGGCTCGTCTTCCAGCAAAGCATCTGTTTCCAAGTCGAACCCGCGTGCTTGGTAAACTAGGTTACCCCCAGATCCTAGTGGAGCAAGTACAAGCTTTATGAGCAGGGGATAGTTGTAGGCATCGAAATAGTACCCTTCGGCGGACTCACGCCCTCGACGATGGCGCAGGGAACGCGGGTTATGGAAATCATCCACAGCAATGTTAATACAGCTTCGCCCGCGTTTCGCTAAGGTCTGCTCTACCTCTTGAGCCAAAGTAGATTTTCCACTGGCGGTAATGCCGGTCACTGCCACCCGCAGAACGCGAGAAGGTAAAGCCACGGCACGCTCGATAAGAGTATCGGCGATTGTTTCAATAACACTGCTGCGTGTATCACTCATGTGCTATATTCCTTAGCCATCTCAAGATTAAGCAGTAACCGGCACGCGTCGGTTGTACGTAGAAGAGTCTCCCTTGACCACCTCACTCTGTTTGCCGTCGATGCCAACTGGGATGTCACCAACGATTGTCACTCGCTGAACGTGGCGGGGCTGGTCACCGTAATCGGCGATCGCATAGTGCTGAGTAGCGCGGTTGTCCCAGAACGCCACGTCACCAACTTGCCAACGCCAGCGGACTGTGTTCTCGGGACGTGTCACGTACGACTGCAACAGTCTGACAATGTCGTCCGATTCTGTCTGTGATAGACCACGGATTCGGCGAACGAAACCGCCAATGAAGAGACCCCGCTCCCCAGACTCCGGATGCACCCGTACGACTGGATGAATGGTTTCGTATACGGTGGAGGTGAAGACAGCCCGGTAAGCCCGCACCTCTTCAGGAACATCGACTATAGCAGCTGCATAGTCATAAGCGTTGCTGTGCACAGCCCAGAGTTGGTCTGCGAGATTCCGCAGATGCGCTGGTAAGTCTTGGTATGCAGTGACGGAGTTTGCCCAGATAGTGTCGCCTCCTGACGGGGGGATGGCGATCGCCCGTAAGATTGAGCCTAGGGGCGGGCGATCCACGAACGTAACATCGGTGTGCCAGTTGTTCGCGCGGGCGACGGTTCGGGTGTAATTTAGGTCAAGGATTTCTGGGTGTTCCGGGAGCGAGGGTACTGTGGGGTGCGCTGTAGTGACCTCACCGAAGCGGCGAGCGAAAGCGACCTGCCCGTTGGCGTCGAGCTGCTGGCGACGGAAGAAGATCACCTTGTATTGGACTAGGGTGCTGCGGATCTCGCTGATGATGTCGTCGCTGAGGTCAGCACTCAAGTCAACACCAACGATTTCGGCACCAATGCGTCCTGCAACTGGTTGGATTTCAAAATTTTTAGAACTCATGTGTTTGTATCTCCTGTGTTTGTATCTCTGGAGGGCGTACTCGTGCTTTTTTCTTTATAAGTGTGAACCCATACAGGTGAAATTATGCTCCAGCACCGACGGTCGCCAGATGAGCAGATGCCGCAACGCTGCTGAACTGATTTGCCGGACGCGGCAGTCCGAGATTCTCCCGCAGGGTTCGACCTTCGTACTCGGTGCGGAACAGTCCCCGACGTTGCAGTTCAGGAACCACCAGATCCACAAAATCATCTAAACCACCAGGCAAATAAGGTGGCATGATGTTGAACCCATCAGCCCCACCGTTGACGAACCAGTCTTCAAGCTGATCGGCAATCTGTTGGGGTGTTCCCAATATCTGCCGATGCCCACGTGCGCCGGCAATCCACAAATACAGTTGCCGGATCGTTAAATTCTCTCTCCGCGCAAGATCAGTCAGCAGTTTCTGACGGCTTTTGCCGCCATTGGTCTCTGGTAGGTCTGGAAGCGGACCATCCAACGGGTAGCCGGACAAATCGAATCCTCCTATCATCCCCCCGAGCAAACTCAAGCCGACGACCGGATCGATTAACTCCTGAATCTGATCGAATTTGTCTTTAGCTTCCTGCTCAGTCTTGCCAATCACCGGGAACACCCCTGGCATGATCTTGAGACTGTCGGGAGAGCGTCCATACTTCGCCAGCCTCCCCTTGACGTCCGCATAGAAGGCTTGGGCTTCTGCCAGTGTCTGCTGAGCGGTGAAAATTACCTCCGCCGTTTGCGCCGCAAGATTCTTACCGTCCTCGGAAGAGCCGGCTTGGATAATCACCGGATACCCTTGTGGTGGACGAGCCACATTCAGCGGTCCGCGTACGGAAAAGTGCTCGCCCTTGTGGTTGGGAATGTGCAACTTGTCTGGGTCGAAGTAAACCCCGGACCCTTTGTCGCGTAAGAAGGCATCGTCTTCCCAACTATCCCAAAGCGCTGTGACAACATCCACAAACTCTTTGGCACGCTCATAGCGCAGCGTATGCTCCATGTGCTTTTCTCGGCTGAAGTTTTTCGCTTCAACTTCCGTAGCGGAGGTTACGAGATTCCATCCCGCACGACCACCGCTGAGATGATCAAGCGACGCAAACTTGCGGGCGAGGTGATAAGGTTCGTTGTAAGTGGTCGATACCGTCGCCGTCAACCCAATGTGCTCCGTCACCACCGACAAGGCTGACAACAAAGTTAGGGGTTCAAAGTGGACGACTGTCGTTCGGCTCAAAGCCTCCTTCCCTTGTCCCCGCTCCCGCACAGCCACGCCGTCTGCAAGAAAGAGCATATCAAATTTGCCCCGTTCCGCCGTCTGCGCCAGCCGCTGATAATGCTGGAAGTTCAGACCTCCGTCAGCCTGGGCGTCCGGGTGCCGCCAAGCCGCTACGTGATGTCCAGAGCCTGGCAAGAATGCACCTAGTCTAAGTTGTTTTTTCGTACTCATTTTCTTTTGTTTCTCCTGTTTGAGACGAGTCGGGTGTCAACAAGAAATGGTTAGAACAGCCGCCTCACTCACGCGTTCAGCAGGGTCAATCTTTTCGCGCTTACTGGTTGCTTACACCTATCCATGCTGGATACACTCCATTAGATGTAAAACGAACTGTTAGTAAATCTAACTAAATGATCTGCAAATATTCTCCGATATATTTATCGATCTAGTCAAGATTTACTTGAGTTGCGCTATATTCTGAGTTCTGTGTTCTGATTTCTGCTCGTTAATAGAGCGATGCCAACACTTTATCAGCAGCTGCCCGGAATGCCGTGGCGGCACCTGCGCTCATATCACGGGGCGCACAGATGCGATTCCTTACATAGGCGAGTGCGATCGCTCCAACAGCAGCGACAACTGGATCAGCATTGTCCTTACCGCCCACGCGCCCCCACGGTAAGGGTGTACCATTCCCATTGATCAGATAATCAGCCAGCAGTCTGAGGTGAAAATCAACCGCTTCTTTAACGGCTGTTGTGTCGCCATTTACCGCCAATGCTTGCACCCCAGAGTTTTTCAGGATGTCCCCTATAGCGACTTCTCGGTTATCACTCAGTCTTTCAGCAGCTTCTGCCCGAAATTGGATTTCCTGGCTAGCTGCTGTATCTAGAGGCAACAGATTGCCGATTGGTGTCACGCCCCATCTGCGACGCAGCAGTAAATTGTTGGTGATGTCATCCGATTTGACCCTCTGATAAGCGGGACGCTGCTTGAGTGCTTCAAACCAAGCGTTGATGCGAGGAAACCGTGGATTTCCCTTGATGTGATACCCCCGGTACACGGGTAAGTTAGCCGCCAATCGGTCAAGATGGGGGCTATAGGTAATGTCTACCAAGCTAAACGTTGACAAAAAGTAGGGACCTGGGTATTTTCCTAAAGTTTGCTCAAGTTCGTCTAATTTCGCTTCAAAACCAGCTTGCAAATTTGCTAATTCATTAGGATCTTCAGAGGCTTGTCTCAGGAATTTGTAGGCGATATCTCTAAAACCATTCGTTTCCGCATCCTCAAGCCACTGCCTGGCAACGGTGTTTTCCTCTGGATCTTCAGGCAACAAGGTTGATCCAAATCGTTCTTCCAATGCTAAGAGAATGTCTTTGGACTCATAGACTAACTTTCCCTCAATTTTTGCTGCTGGGACAAGGGTTGTGGGAACTAAGTCGGTATACCATTTCGGCTTGTTACTCAAATCGATAAACTCGGTTGCAAATGGAATTTCCTTTTCTTCCAGAGCAAACCAGACCCGTTCGCAGAAAGGACACCAAGAGTTGGTATCACGGTAGAGCAGCACTGGCGGTTCTGTATCTGGCGGCAGTTTATGGAGACTGCTGGGGATAGGAGCGGTAGAAGGGGACTGCCCAGGTCTACGCACGCGTCGAGCAGGGGTATTTTTTTGAGCAATCTCTAAGAGTTGTTCCCAAGTGGATACTGTATCTTGAATTGTCATTGTTCACCTTCCTATACAAAAAAATTTCAAAGTTAGTGGTTGGTGAGGTTCCGATAGTCTATCGCTACGGAGAATATTTAAAGAATTTCGCAGACTGTTCTGCTTGGGCAGCGCTGGTGCGTCCTCGTCCCCATCCCAACCTTTGGCGGTAGGTTCCAAGCAATCCCGACTGTACTAACATGTCCTCATTGACTGCAACGGATTCGTCTGCTTGGGGGGCAACGAACAAGGCATCGACCGGACAATACAGTTCGCAAAGGTAACAGGTTTGGCAATCGCTTTGGCGGGCGATTTTAGGGGGAGCATTGGGCACTTTGTCAAACACGTTGGTTGGGCAAGCAGTCACACAGATATTGCACTTGATACAACGAGATTCACTGACCAGTTCAATCATTGTTTTACTAACTCCTTGACTGAAATATCTTGTTCAGGCTTAACCCAAACGCGATCCAGCCCACCGCTGAGCAAACGGTGTTGTTGTTTCGCATCCAGTTGGGGATAGTCTTCGTGTTTGTGCATGCCGCGAGATTCTTTGCGTTCCAGGGCAGTGGCGTACATCCACCGTGCTGTTGCAACCATTGCTGCGGCTTCCCTTGCTTGGATTGCCTGTTTGTCTGACAGAACCGATGTGTTGCGAATTTCCACCCACAGTTCGTGCAGTTTGTCAAGAGATTCTGACAAGTTTTGTTCTGTGCGGAACAGGTTGCGATCGTAAGGAATCACTTCTGCCTGCACTGCTCGAATCACTTCTGTGGGGTCAAAGGTGCGGCTGGTATCAGGATGAAGAGCTGCGCCACCAATTCTCTGCACTGATCGTTGATTCACCCTATCCCCCAGTTGACGAGCATAAGAGGCAGCCGCCTCACCTGCCCAGCAACCAGAAGCACTCGCCCATGCTGCATTTGGACTGCCACCCCCTGATCCGCCACCGCAAATGAGTTCCCGCGTGGCGGCATCTCCAACCGCATAAAGACCGGGAACAGACGTGGCGCAGGTTTCATCAACAATCCGCAATCCACCCGTGCCGCGCACAGTTCCCTCTAAACGTAGCGTGACGGGGAATCGTTGCGTGAAGGGGTCGATCCCAACTCGCTCGAAGGGTAGGAAGAAGTTATGTTGAATCGTCTGCATCCAACTTCTTTCTTCTTCAGAGGCTTTGTCGATGCAGGCGTAAACGGGTTGGGTGAGCAATGTGCGGGCAATAACTCGGCGATCGCCCTCAATCACGGTACCATCTTCATAGGTAAAGGTGGCATAGCGGTAATACGCGCCTTTCGTAACAGAGGCAAAGGCGGGAGTCAAGGCGTAGGCATTGGAAAACTCCATCCCCGATAGTTCGGCACCGGCTTCAGCTGCCATGAGATAGCCATCTCCTGTGAGGACATTGCAGCCCAAGGTTTTGCTGAGGAAGGCACAACCCCCAGTAGCGAGAATGACGGCTCCGGCTCGAATTGTCCAGCGATCGCCCGTTTGCCGACTGATCCCTTTCGCTCCCGCCACACCACCGTCTATATCCACGAGCAGTTCCAGTGCCGGGCTGTGGTCGAGGATTTTCACCCCTGCCTTTTTCACCTGTTTCCTCATCAACCGCATATACTCTGCACCTTGATGCAGTGAACGCAGATAGGGATGTCCATTATCATCCACTGAAAAGGGATAGCCCCACTCAACTAAGCGATTTAGGTTAATCCTTGCCTGATCCAAAACACGGTTCATCCAGTGGCGATCGCACAAAAACCCGCCCAACGTTTCTCGCTTGGACAACTCTGCCTCGCGGTTCGCTTCTTTTGAGATATACCAAACCGTTGTACCAGCAGCTGCTGTAGCTCCGCTGGTTCCGCAGTAGCCTTTATCTGCCAGAATGACCTTCGCCCCTTGAGTTGCCGCACTCCAAGCTGCCCAAGTGCCTGCGGGTCCACCTCCTATGACAAGGACATCCGCTTCCAAATCTAGGTGAGAACCGAGGGTAGATGCTGGCTCTGAATCATGAGCACTCACGGTTGTTGATTCTCCTAATTGTTAAATGGCTGGTAGCGATGAACAACTAAAAATACGCTAATTACATCAATATACCGTATATTAACCTGATTACAAAAATAGTTAACTGGAAAAAGCAAGCGCCTGATTGAAAAAATTGCCACTATATCTCGATTTTGGCGCTTAGTCGCTCAATCAGAGCCAATACGCTTCGGATAAGACTTGATGCGGGTCGCGGCAGGGGGGGGATCTTATCGGAACCTTATTGGGTGCGATTTCTAAGTCGCACTCCCGTTTTGGCAAGCTGACTCCTACAATTTTCCCGAATTGGCACAGTGACCTCCCACACATCCTTTCCAAAAAAAAGATGCGTTTGTTCCGCCTTGGTGCTGCATAATTATCGTTTTCTGTCGGTAATGAACTAATAGTTATGGAATTTACGCACTTTACTTTGAGACAGTTCGTGCATCAAGGGCACTGCACTCAGTCTTCTTGGTTGAAGTGACCAGAATACTGGCAATTTTTTCCATTTCTATCCCAAAATTGCATAACCTGAGCGTGCTTACACCTATTAAAAATACAGCAAGGTTAGCTGATTCATGCTTAACTTCTGTTGCGCAAATTAACTAAGTGTTAATGCATACAAAAAAAGTTATGTAAAAGCATAAATTTTAAATATATCAATTTTTCTTAATTGAACATTTTTTTTGCTTGTCTAAGTATTTGTAAATTTTGCTCTTTTCAAGCAATGTCTCACTCAAATACAACCCATTGATTGTCCAGTCATTAACAACAAAAACCATCCTCTTTTTTCTAGGAGAAAAAATCATGACTTCATTAGTAAAGAAAATCAACACTAAAAAGGCAGACTCCCTAAAAATTGATGCCAATCTTGTTTTGATAGTTGGTATATCCTTAGTAGCAATTAGTGGGATACTTAGCATTAATCCTATAATGCCAAATATTGCAAATTCATTCAATATTCCACCCCAAAAAATTGGACTAGTAATGACAATTTTTCTGATGCCAACTACAGTTGGAACTCTGGTTTTTGGAGCGTTAGCTGACCGTATTGGTACGAAGAAAATCCTCATTCCTTCTCTGCTACTGTTTGGAGTTGGCGGAATATTATGCGCGTTCGCTAATAATTTTCGCAGCTTATTGGAGTGGCGGTTTTTGACAGGTATAGGTGCTGCTAGTTTAGAGTCTTTGGAACTCACTCTGATCAGCGATTTATATAGTGGGAAAATGCTCACTTCTGCAATGGGGTTTAACGCCGCAATCATTGGCGTTGCTGCCACAATTTATCCTCTAATTGGTGGGTTCTTAGGCGAGTTGAGTTGGCGATATCCTTTTTTACTATCGGTATTAGCCTTTCCAGTAGCATTGTTAATTTCCCAGAAGCTGAAGGTAGCAAGCAAGCAAAAGAATACTCAGAATTTGAATCTGGGCACCTATCTCAAAACTACCTGTGACAATATTAAGAATCCTCAAGTGTTTGGGCTACTGTTTACGGTGTTTTCTTTATTCGTCATTGAGTTAGGTAGTTTCTATACCTATATCCCAATCTATGCAGGAACTCAACTAGGCGCTTCGGGAGCAGAAATTGGTATTATTATTTGCTGTCAGTCAATAGCTTTTTCCTTTGCTGCTTCTCAACTGGGATTTTTGGCAACTAAGCTTTCAGAAAAAAACTTAATCATATCAGGTTTTCTTCTGTGTGGTTTGTCACTAGTACTTATGCCTACAATTCATAACACTTGGTTGCTGATCATTCCCTGTATTATATTTGGTGTATCTGCAGCCTTGGCTTTACCAACCCTGCAAGCAATGTTAGCAGGAATTGCCCCAGAAGGTTACCGGGCTGGATTTATGGCCTTGAATGTTACAGTTCAATCACTGGGAAGGGCGCTAGGTCCGTTACTTGCAGGTCTTGCTTACGGTGTTTGGGGAATCCAAGGAGTCTTTTATGCTAGTGCTGTTCTTACCATCATCACAGTTGTAGTATTTGGTTCGTTGCTAACTTCCAAAAAAACGAGAGCAGTTAAACAGCTAGAGTTGTAAAATTAATTTTCACGCAATCAAAGATTTTTATAATCGTTAGGTCGAGAGAAAGATAACTACTCGACCTTTTGTCTTGGAAAAAACTGTATATATTTTTTCCTCAAACAGGCTATTCAATTTGTTTCCCTAGTCTTGATGGAACCCGTGACTTTTCGACGAGATTTTTGAGGCTTGTATCCTAGATTTTTGTTTTCTCAAGAAAGAACTCAGAACTCAGAGGTCAGAATTCAGAATTTAGGACATGTCCAGAAACTAGAAAAAATAAGAATAATTCTGTACTCCTGAGCCATGATTCGGGTTATTACCCTCCGCAACTTCCGTTGAGAAAAAAGAATTCTAAGCGTACCTGACTCAATTGCCCACATTTATCCTTAGAATCATTCTGATTTATGTCTTCTTCTCAATCTTTGTTTTTGTGATTGATAATTAACATAGTTTATTTATACATGACATTGTAGAGATATGTTAAGAACATTTTCACAAAATCTTAACGATTTAGCATTAGCTCAAAAGCTGACCATACTACTACTCGTAATATTTCTGGGAGGAATTACCTTTAGTGGTATCGCTTTGGCTAACATCCTGAATTATAAAGCTCAAAATGAAATCACTTCCAATGCTTTATTGCTGTTGCGAACTCTAAACTCTGTTCGTTCTTATACAAACAATGAAGTCACTCCACACTTGGAGGCAAGTTTAGGGAATCAGGGGTTTTTACCGCAAGTTGTCCCTGCTTATTCGTCCCGTAAAGTCTTTGATTCCTTACGTAAAGATAATAATTCCTATCAGGACTTTTTGTATAAAGAAGCAATGCTAAATCCCACTAATCTTCAAGACATGGCTGATAGCTTTGAAAAAGAGATTATACAAAATTTCGCTCAGAACAAAAATATGCAACAAACGTCAGGATTTCGTTCTTTTCAGGGAGAAAAATACTTTTATGTCGCTCGCCCCTTAGCTCTCAATGATGCTAGTTGCTTGAGATGTCACAGTACGCCTGAAGTTGCACCCAAAGAAATGATTAAAATTTATGGAGATCAAAATGGTATGGGGTGGAAATTGAATGAAGTTCTGGGCGCTCAGATTGTTTCTGTACCAACGAATGAAGTTTTGCAGAAAACTCGTCAATCTTTTATTTTAGTGATGGGTATTGTCACAATAATTTTTGCGATCGCCATCTACATGGCTAACTTTTGGCTGAAGCGGTATGTTGTTCGACCAATCAAACGCGTCGTTAGGGTTGCAGAAGCTGTAAGTACGGGTGATATGGAGGCTGATTTTGAAAAAGTATCCAACGATGAAGTTGGCAGTTTGGTGGAAGCCTTTACACGTATGAAGTTGAGTTTGGTGATGGCAATTAGAAGGTTGGAACAATACCGTATAGACCATCGCGAACCCCACGATAAGTTATAACGGTGCTAAAGTTGTAGAATAGTGAACCGCGCAGGAAGATGCCTTCCGCATGGCAGCACAAACCGCCGGAAAAAGTAATTCTGCGCCATCGCGCGTTTTATCGTCGCTTACGTTCTCGACTTGGCTCTCAATAGCGCCATTACCGCTACCGCTCATCTCTATTGCGCGGATTTTTTACAAACTTTGGACAACAGGAGAAGATTATACCGATCCTGGCATGGATTATTATGAGCAGCGTTACCGCTTCTAAAAGTCTAGACAAAACTACCAACAAGTGGATAAATCAATTTTGATTTCTACATCCTGTCCCGGCTTCATTTTGCCGAGCTGAGTTTCCTTGAAATTAGCAATAATCCACGGTTGGTCTTGCACCACTGCCATCAGGGTTTGTCCCGGTTGTAGTCGTTGCCCAACTTCCACCGTCTTGTTGCCCACTCTACCTGCTGTCGGTGCGGTGATACGGGTGTAGGACAACTGAAGCTGGGTATTTTTGACCTGTGCCTGTACCTGTGCGATCGCTCCCACCCCCAACACCGCCAGTAGCATCCGCTTACGGGGGCGCTTCGGTGCAGGAGCAATGGGATACGGTGTTCCCAGAGGACTACTGGGCAACGCTTTGGTTGCATTGATTGTGGCAGTGGCAGTCGTCGGCTCTCGCCCCAGTGTTGATGTTGTTGGTGACGTAAATACTTGGGATGTGGCAGGGTTAGAAGACGGATTTGGCAGCAACTCAGAAGCATCTATTTCTGCTTTGTGACCATCAAACTCAGGTGCGCCGCCGAGAGCATTTGAGGGTTCCATTGGTAATCCCTGTCGCAATTGAGAAAGGAAATTTGTTTTTAGTATTCCATTTTGTGCTTTCTATTGACAGGCAAAATTAACATTTTAACAATCAACTTAAAGAAGATAAAACAGACCCCAAATGGGATGAAAGCATTAATTATTTTTTCACTAACTTCTGCCTTAACTTTCTAATCTTTCCAGGTCAAATAGTGGATAACAGTCAAAACTAAACTATCATTCAATGTTCCTGAAGTCTTAGAATCCAGCCATTGCTCTAACGCTTCCTGGTTTGAAGTCGTTCGCTCAGATTCCTACAAGCTAGTGTTGTCAGTTACAGACTGAATATGGATCTTAGAACCGCGTTTCTCGGAATTTTTGCAGGTATTGTCGCCATCTTTGTGATCGAGATTGTCTTTGACGTTACCTGGGCACTCACTCAGCGAGGATGGACGCATAAAGAGAGCGGACGCTTGCTTAATGCACTTGCGGATTTCAGCCGCGCTATCCATCTTAAGCCCCGGAACAAATGGGCAATCGCGGGAAAAGCTCAACTCCATCGACTCATGGGGGAGTATGAAGCCGCACTGACAGACTTTACGTATGCGTTAGCGCTTGACCCCAATTGTCCCTGGTGTTTAGCAAATCGCGGTGAAACCTACCGGGTGCTGGGGCGGTACGACGAAGCACTGGTTGATTTGAACCGCGCAATTCAGCTCGCGCCTGATTTTAAGTGGGCAATCGCCAATCGAGGGCAAGTCTATCGGCAACTGGGGTGGTACGACGAAGCCCTGCAAGACTTTACTTATGCGTTAGCGATTGATCCAATCTGTCTTTGGTGTCTGGCTAATCGGGGTGAAACCTATCGGTTGCTGGAATGGTACGAACAGGCACTTGCGGATTTTAATCAGGTGATTGAGCGCAACCCGAATTACAAATGGGCGATCGCCAATCGCGGTAAAACTTATCTGCAACTTGGACATGATCTCAAAGCCTTAGCAGATTTCAATCGAGCTTTAGAACTTGATCCTAACTGTCCCTGGTGTTTAGCAAATCGAGGTGAAATTTATCGCCGCATCGAGTGCTATGAGGATGCACTGGTAGATTTAGATCGAGCGATTTCACTTGATCCTCGCTGTGTTCGTAGTTTTGCTAATCGTGGCGAGGTTTACAGGCAACTGGGGCAGCATGATCAAGCACTTGCTGACTTTAATCACGCCCTTGAATTACAGCCAGATAACAATTGGCTTCAGCAACACCGAGCATTAGTTACGGTTCAAAGACACGAAACCTAGGATTAGAGAGGAATCGTCAGGTGAACACCAATCCAGACAACCAGTTACCACCACAAGCCCCTCAACCCACGCCAACAACAGCCGCTCCCAGACCGGAGACTCCCATTGCCCAACTGACGGCAGGTTGGTTTGTCGATAACTACAACTGGCAGGCGTTTTACTACTTTGAAATTCCGTTGGGTTTGCTCCTGATTGCTGGACTCTGGCACTGGCTTGACTCGCAACCGATGAGATTATCGATACTTAAACAAATCGATTGGCTAGGGCTAATTCTTCTACTTATGGCGCAAACAAGCCTGATTGCTGTGCTCCAGCGGGGCAATACCGAAAACTGGTTTGACTCTGAGTGGATTGTGCAGTTGAGTCTGTTTTCCCTCTTATTTTTTATACTGTTTTGTGGATGGGAACTAATGATTCGTTGCCCCTTAATCAATATTCGCTTACTAGGGCAACCCAACTTTGCACTCATCAATCTGCTCAATCTCAGTGTTTTTCTTGTCCTTGCTTATACATATGTACTACCGCAATATCTAGGGCAAATTCAAGGCTACAACACAATCCAGATTGGTTCAGTGTTGATTTGGGGCGTGGTAGTCAATCCGTTTGTGGCTAAACTGATAGAGCATCTTGAAGCCCGGCTAGTACTAGCGATCGGGTTGGGAATCTTTGTGACTAGTTGCTTCATGAATTCCGCATTGACTTACTACAACGGGGGAGAGCAGTTTGTTTGGTCACAGGTAGTACGAGCGATCGGGCAACCTGTCATTGTGGTTGCGATCTCGTTTATCGCAACCAATGGGGTTCAAAAAGATCAAGCCGATTCAGTGTTTGCGATCTTCAACGGCATTCGAGTCGTTGCCGGAACGTTAGGAACAGCTATTCTTGGAACCTTGCTCACTAAGCGCGAACAGTTTCACTCCAACCATATTGTAGAAGCCGTTTCTTCCTACAACACGCAGACGCAGGAGCGGTTAGAGCAACTCAGCCAAGTCTTTACGACTAAACTCGGTGATCCAAGTGCAGCTCAGACTCAAGCCTCGGCAGCACTGGCAGGGACTGTTCGCCAACAAGCAAACATCATGGCGTTCAGTGACTGCTTTTATTTCATCGGCATCAGCTTAATTGTTGTTGGAACCATCATCTTTTTGCTCCGGCGCACCAGCAAGCCCAGCCAATTTATTAACTAACGAGCAATTCGATGAGGTTGTCTTACTGGGCGCAAATATAGCGAAGCTGACACCAGCCGAAAAGTAGGGATTGAAATACCTACCAGATAAAGGCTTCAGCCTTTTATTGGCAGGGCTTACGCAACTGGCACTAGTCATAGAAAATATGACCGCCTAATAGAACATCTGTATTAATTTACCCGGCAGTAGGGTCAGAATTAATAGAATGTCTTTGAAGGCGTGAAAGCGCGTTGATAAGAAAATTAGTTTGAGTGCCAGTGGAGACCGACAATGAAGTTCACAAAACTCAACTACTAAGCTAAAACGCGCTTAATTTTTCAAGCTGAAAACCTCACAGCAAGGATTTCAGGCTGCAAAAAGTACAATTTAGATGCGCTACAGCTTATCAGTATTTTCTAAGTAGTCAAGTTAATTATACTACAAAGCAAGATTAAGAAAGCAGCTTTTTTTTGATGCTTTTAAAAGGAAAATACTGTACGGAGTGTACCCGTCACAATTGTGTCGTTGCTTTCTTCATTTCCTGCATGGCGAATCACTTGAATTGTTGGTGTAACTTGGATATTTCGACTAAACGGGAAGTTATAAAACGCCTCGAAATTGGTCTGAGTTGAATTGCCGATTTGATTGACAACAAATGGCTGACCTACGGCAACTCCTGCTAAAGCACCGCGTGTAAACAAGTCTCGCATTGCAACCCCCGCCATCCAGTAATTGGGTTTGATGTCGCCAAAGGCGGTATTATCGTAGCTACCGTAACCGTAGCGACCAAAAATACCAAACTTTTGTGCGAGGGTAAGTTCAGCATTCACGCCAAAGACATCAAAGCGGTTGCTGAATAGTTCGCCACCGCTGTATTGCAGACGCAAAGCAAAAGCTCTGGAGGGCGCGTATTCTAATTCCACCATAGCTTGATAGGTATCTCCAAATAAGCCGCGATCGCCTGCACCATTGGGATTGGCATTGGGAGCACCACCAGCACTGGCAAAAGCATCGGGATATAAGACTCTTGTGAATGATGAAACACTCTGAAGCACTCCCGGTCCTTGGTTGCCTGGATTTGCTGCGTCTGCTGCGACATACAACGCCCGGACGGAAATCGGTCCCTGACCTGGCTTCCAGTCGATTGCTGCCCCTGCACTTGGACCGTTAAGTGGGAAGAGAATAAAGTTATTCACAAAAGCCAGAGTGCTAAAGTCCAAGAAGCTGAGATAAGCGTAACTGTTGAAGTCAATAAAATCGGCTGAGACAAAATTCGGACCAATAGTGACTTTAAAGTCTTTAGCAAGTTGAAAGCTGTAATATAGTCGGCTCAGACCTAGATCACGATCTACAGGTGGCTTGACTGAGTAGTCTATAACACTCCCAAAATTAGGCTCTAGCAAACCTGCGGCATTATCTAACCCACCACTAGGTTGACCATTGCTATCAACAATAGCACTTCCAGCATCAAGGCGAATTTTCAGCAAGTCAGTTCCCCGGAAGCTGGTGTCTAAATCTATAGCTGCTCGAAACAATATTGTAGGATTGGGTTGGCTGGTAATTAGATTACCGGGGTTATCGGGGATGTTACCGAGGGGGTTATCGGGGGGGGTGGGGGCGTTACCGGGGACAATAATGCGATCGCCACTGAACCCACCAGCATTCACGGAAATAATAGCCTGACCAGTGAGTTTGGTCGTTGTGGAGAACTGATTGGCTTGCAGTTCTGCTGTACGTGCTTCTAGCACATCTACCCGACCTCGTAAAGTTGCCAGTTCAGGCGTGAATTCTTGCTGAAGCCTCTGCAAAGTTGCCAAGTCTTCTTTGCTCACCAAATCTGTTGTGGCTTGTGCAATCAATTCATTGATACGGTTCAAGCAAGCATTCAATCCCGCCGCAAACTCATAACGCGTCATCGCGCGGTTTCCGCGATAGGTACCATTAGGATACCCAGCAATACAACCATAGCGTTCAACCAGTGACTGCAATGCCTGAAAAGCCCAATCAGTCGGTTGCACATCACTCAGTTGATTGACATTTGTCACCTGACTTATTCCAGGCGTGCTTTTTTTTCCCTGGTTTTGAGTGACGAAGTTTCCTGCACCACCTGAAGCGAAAGGTCTTTCTGTAGGTTGGACATCACTCAGTTGATTGACATTTGTCACCTGATTGATTTCAGGCATGCTTTTTTTTACCTGATTTTGGCTGACAAAATCTGCTGCACCACCTGAAGCGGAGGGTATTTGCGCCCGTGTTGAAGATGTCCCTAAAAGTAATAAACTGAGCAGGCTGACTCCAGAAGCAATTGTATTAGTCAGAAATTTTTCGTAAACTTGGGCTTTTACAGTAGGATTTCCAGACACTTTTTTCTTCTGCATCTCGTTATTTTTGATATCACAAATTAATTTTTTCTGTGAATAGAAATCATAATCTTAGACACTTTGGTTTCAAAGTGTCTAAAGTTGAAAAAAGTCGTTCAACGACAAGCTTATTATCTAATAAAAATAACTGAAAAAAGCAGGAAATGTCTTAAATTTACAAATTTGATTAGCTTATATGATGTTTGAAACATCACAAAATTCGTAGTAAGCACTATCTTCACTGATATGAAGCACTAAGCGTGCTTACTACAAATTTTTTCAGACCTTAAAAAGTATCCAAGAATTTCGCAACTGTATGCACATCCTTGTCACCACGTCCAGAGCAGTTGATAACAATTCTGGGGCTACCAGTCAGTTGCGGACAAAGAGTTTCTAGGAAAGCAATGGCGTGGGATGTTTCTAGTGCCGGAATAATCCCTTCCAGTTGCGACAGACGCTTAAATGCCTCCAACGCCTGCTGGTCGGTCACGCTGTAATATTCAGCACGTTTAAGATCCTTTAAATAACTATGTTCCGGACCAACACCAGGATAATCTAACCCAGCACTGATAGAGTGTGCTTCAACAATCTGACCATCCTCATCTTGCAGAACATAACTCATTGCCCCGTGCAAAACACCGGGTCTGCCAAGTGTCAAAGTTGCCGCGTGCTTTTCAGTATCAATTCCTTCACCTGCTGCCTCAATTCCAATCAAGCGTACAGATGGTTCGTTGACAAATTCATGGAAAAGCCCAATAGCATTGGAACCTCCGCCAACACAAGCAAGCAGAATATCCGGTAGTCCGCCCCATTTTTCCTGGGACTGGGCGCGAGTTTCCTTGCCAATGATCGCTTGAAAGTCTCGCACCATCATCGGGTAAGGATGGGGTCCAGCAACAGAACCTAAAATGTAGTGAGTGGTTTCTACATTTGTCACCCAATCCCGAATTGCTTCACTCGTGGCGTCCTTGAGGGTTCCGGTTCCCGCCTCTACAGGACTGACTTCTGCCCCCATCAATCGCATCCGAAACACATTCAGGGCTTGTCGTTCCATGTCATGGATGCCCATATAAATCAGGCACTTTAAGCCAAAACGGGCGCAGACTGTAGCAGTTGCAACACCATGCTGACCTGCTCCGGTTTCCGCAATAATCCGCTGTTTGCCCATACGTTTCGCGAGTAACACCTGAGCTAAGGCGTTATTAATTTTGTGAGCGCCTGTATGGTTTAAATCTTCGCGTTTTAAGTAAATTTGCGGTCCCGTGCCATCTGGCTTGGCATAGTGCTTGGTGAGACGTTCCGCAAAGTAGAGGGGGGTAGCGCGTCCAACGTAGTCGCGTAAGAGTCCCTGTAGTTCGTTTTGAAAATCCGGGTCGTTGCGGTATTTCTGATACGCGGTTTCTAATTCACTGAGTGCCGGCATTAATGTTTCAGGGACATACTTACCCCCAAATTGACCAAACCGACCGAGGATATCTGGTTGTTGATGAGTCTGTGGAGTAGAAAGATTCGTGTTTTGAGTGTTTGCTAACATGGAATTTCCTAAATTTGTAATATGGTTGGAATTTTCAGGGCTTACGCGAATTTATAGCGCTTCTCGTTTGAATGAAGTCATTACAGCAGAATTCAGGAGTCAGAAGTCAGAAGTCAGAAGTAAAATTTGCTCTATATCTCGCTTTTGAGTTGAAAAGCTGTACCTCGTGAACTTGCAATCTGCTGTATTTATCTGTGTCCCATGAGTGTCCATCTGTGGTTCTCCTAACTTGATGTATTTCATTCAACACCACCAAGCGCTATATTCAAGCCCATTAGGCAACACAGAGAAAAAGATGGCGTAAGCCCTAAATGGTTAATTTTCAATTTTTACAGTGGGGCTAATAGATGCCTTCAAATCGTTACAAAAATCTCTAATAGCTCGCAGCCCGCGATATGGTGTACTTTCTCCCAAGCGTTGCACAAAGGCGCTTCCCACAATCACTGCATCTGCACCCCACTCCTTAACTTGACGAGCTTGTTCTGGAGTGGAGATGCCAAAACCAACAGCAATTGGCTTGTCAGTTACACTGCGGATTTCTTGGAGTACATCTTTAACCCGCGTTTGCAACTGGGAGCGTACACCTGTCACACCTGTGACACTTACCAGGTAAATAAAACCACGAGATTGACGGGCGATCGCCTCAATCCGTTCTTTTGAACTGTTAGGAGTCACTAACAATGTGACTTCAATTCCCTCAGCCGAAGCACGCTGTAACAAATCATCTGCTTCTTCCAAAGGCAAATCGGGTACAACCAACCCCTTGATTCCAGAAGCTGCAACTTGCTTGACGAACTGCTCAGCCCCCAGATTTAAAATTGGGTTGTAATAAGTAAATAGGATGATAGGCGATCGCAACTTACGAGTGGCTGACTGCGCCATTTCTAAAACATGAGCTAAGCGAGTTCCCCCCTTGAGGGCGCGAGTCGCAGCCGCTTGAATGACAGGTCCATCAGCCAATGGGTCAGAATAGGGAACTCCTAATTCAATGAAATCTGCACCACTAGCATCCAAAATTCCTAAGGCTTCAGCTGTCGTTTCCAAATCAGGGTCGCCAGCTGTAATAAAAGGAATTAAAGCACATTCGTTTTTTGCGCGTAAAGATTCAAAGTGTCCCGAGATAGTAGTCATCTTAATTTTCTACTGAAAGCCAACAATAAGTTAATAGGGGAAAGACAGAATCAAAAATGCAATATTCAAGATCAATGAATCCTTAATTCCTTGACAGCTTGCTCCAAATCAGCTTGCTTAACTAAAGATTCTCCAATCAACACAGCTTCAGCTCCCGCTTGGGCGACAAAAGCTAAATCAGAAGATGTATACAAACCAGACTCACTCACCACCGTAATGTCTAAACTTCTTAACTTTTCTTTACGTTCTTCCAATAGGTGTTTCGTCGTTTCTAAGTCAAGGCTAAAGTTTTCCAAATTACGGTTGTTAATGCCGACGAGTTGCACATTTGATAATGCCAGCACTCGGTCAAGTTCAGTTAAAGTATGCACTTCCACCAAGGCAGTCATGCCTAAATCATGAATAATATGCAGAAAATCTTGCAGCGTTTCGTCGCTTAAGATAGCTGCAATCAGTAGCACTGCATCTGCACCATTGACTCGTGCTTTGTAAATTTGGTAAGGGTCTATGACAAACTCTTTGCAAAGTAGCGGCAAGCCTACACTGTTTCTAATAAGTCGCAAATTTTCAAAACTGCCTTGAAAAAATTTTTCGTCAGTTAACACAGAAATACAACTTGCACCACCTCGTTCATATGCAGAGGCAATTTTTACTGGTTCAAAATCAGCACGAATGACTCCTTTACTTGGTGAGGCTTTCTTGACCTCCGCAATAATGCTGGGCTTGATAGGATTTTGCCGTAAAGCATTCAAGAAATTTCGCACAGCAGGAGCAAGGCTAATTTGAAGTTTTAAATCGGAAAACGGCAGTTGCTCTTTCATGGCGGCAACTTCTTGCTGTTTGTGCCAAACAATTTCTTCGAGAATATGGCGCGGTTTGGCGGACTGTGCAGTTGTTTGTGGTTGAGATTGATAATTCAGCATATTTTTTTATAGCGGTTATGAGTTGGGCGTTGCATATTTACGGGATGAACAAGCATTTTTTGTGGCATGGACTAGACAGCCTGTCCGCTTTTGGCTCGTTCCCAGCCTTGCCTCGTTCCCAGCCTGAGGCTGGGAATGCCTATTAGGAGGCTCTGCCTGCCTTATGAGCGGCAGAGCCGCTTCAAGGGCATTTCCAGGTGGAACCTGGAAACGAGATTTTAGAAGGGTTTTGGGTTAAGTTGACACCAATGGCTAGGTCTCCCCCTTACAAAGGGGGGCAGGGGGGGATCTTATGCAACGAGTGAAGAGGGAAGTTTAGTAGTGAATGCACGTACTACGTTTGTCACAATTATTAATCCGACTCCATCTGCCAAAGTCATGATAGATTCTGGATGGAACTGAACACCAGCAATTGGTAGTGTTTGATGCTCGATCCCCATAATCACACCATCCGCAGATATGGCTGTCACTTTGAGTTCTGCAGGTAGGCTTTCTGGTAGCGCATACAACGAGTGGTATCTACCAACTTCAAAAGATTGTGGTAAGCCTTTAAAGACAACAGAATCTGGATCAACAACAGATACCTGAGATACCTTGCCATGCTGGGGATAATCCAGAACTCCCAGTTTTCCACCGTGTGCCTCGACTATTGACTGTAATCCCAAGCACACGCCAAATATAGGAATTTCCCGTTTTTTGCAAGCTGCAATTGTATCGGCTACACGAAAGTCACTTGGTTTTCCAGGACCGGGAGACAAAACAACCAAGTCGGGTTTTTCTGTATCAAAAACTGATTCTGCAAAACCATGCCGTAGTGTTGTCACTGTAGCACCGGTTTGACGGATGTAATTAGCTAAGGTGTGAACAAATGAGTCTTCATAGTCAATGAGCAAGACACGCTTGAGCGCCCCTGGATTCGCTTCTTGAATCTCAAGGTTTGACAATATTGGCAAATCTGCACTCTTATGAATTACTGTACGAAGTGTTTGGAATAAGGCACCAGCTTTAGTAAGAGTTTCTTGTGCCTCGGCTTCTGGTTCTGAGTCATAAAGAACCGTTGCACCGACTCGCACCTGTGCAACTGAGTCCTTGAGTCGGATAGTTCGTAAAATCAAACCAGTATTCAAGTTGCCTTTAAAACTTAAGCCTCCAACAGCTCCACCATACCAACGTCTGGGGCTGCGCTCATTTTGTTCGAGAAACTGCATGGCAGAACGTTTTGGTGCGCCTGTGACTGTGACTGCCCACAGATGGGTGAGGAATGCATCCAAAGCATCAGCTTCCGGTTTCAGTATACCTTCCACATGGTCTACTGTATGGATAAGATGGCTGTACATTTCAATTTGGCGACGACCAATCACTCGCACAGACCCTGGCTCACAAATTCGCGACTTATCGTTGCGGTCTACGTCGGTACACATGGTGAGTTCAGATTCATCTTTGCGCGAGTTCAGCAGCTTCTGAATTTGCGCCGCATCAGTAATTGCATCTTGTCCCCGGCGAATCGTACCACTGATTGGGCAAGTTTCAACACGTCTACCGTCAACACGCACAAACATTTCTGGAGATGCACCAATCAAATATTCTCCACCTAAATTAAAGATAAATCCATAGGGACTGGGATTTATCTCCTTGAGAATTCGGAAAAGTTCAGTTGGGGGTTTTTCGCAGGCTTGAAAGAAGCTTTGACTAGGAACAACTTCAAATAAATCGCCGCGACGGAAGTAATCGAGGGCTTTGGTAACTTGTCCCTCATATTCACCGCTTTCATGGTCAGAGGCTTGAGTGACACTGAGGCGCTGACCTCGGTAATCGATAACTTCACCTGTGCGAGGTAAATCTCTAGTGCTACCAACCTTGGTCACGAAATCATACTGCAAACGAAATGCCTGTTGTAAGTGGTAGTCAACAACTAACAATTCATCAGGCAGATATAGTACCAAATCCCTTTGGTCTGCTGCACGTTCCAGATGCTTTGGCATTTGCTCAAACTGGAAAACCAAGTCATAGCCAAATGCGCCATAAAGTCCCAGATTTTCGTCTTCCGGACTGTAGAAGACAGATAATATCTCGCGAACCACACTGAAAACAGATGGTTGTCTGCTGCGTTCTTCTTCTGAAAATAAACGTTCTGTTGGTTTGACGGAACCGATGATTTGGTTGTTCTCTTTATTTACGGCTTGAAGGTATGGTTGGTCCAACAAACACTCTGCCAGATAATCTAGCAGTATCTTGCCTCGCTCGTTATGCGCCGTAATGGTAAAAGTGTTATCGCGGGTAACAAGTTCTAAAGGTGGATTGACAAAACCGATCGCCCATCTTTTATACCGTCCTGGGTATTCATAGCTACTTGCCAGTAAGCCGCCGCGTTGGGAATCAAGACGTACCAAAACCTCCTCAATGGCTGAATCTATGGAAGTCTTAGTTACAGAACGTGATACAAAGATTCCACCTTGAGTTGTGTAAGATTGAGTATCAAATTGCATCGGTATTACCTCTGAAAGCTAATTTAAAAAATCTAGAACTTACGCATTGACAGAAGTTTGCTGCATGTGAGTTTAGCCCTACCTTATTTGCTGAAGACCAGTTAAGCGAGTGAAAGCTTTCCTTGTTTAGCTTCCATCCAGCTCTCAGCTTTGACCTAGACAAGATCGTCCTTTTTAGCAGTAACTTAAAATCTGATTCAGCCGTTTCGATGCTATTCACATCGTGTCTCTTCCGTCAATGCGTAAGTCATAAAATCATTACCAGGATAGGTTGGCTACTTGCTGGCATTGCCTGCAGGACACGGGTTAAAATCTGACGTTGACCATCATTTTTTTGTAAGTGACTGCGACAACAACTACCAGTTTTTAAATAAATGCGATTAAATTCGACTTATGCAGTGATAAGAAATAAATGATTTTGGAGCATTTAGGATCAGATTATGTATTGCGCCTATTTTCATTCCCGGTATCTCCAAAAAAAAAGCTAGACTTTCGGCAATCTTGTCAAGTAGTTTGTACAAAGGTTTATGAGAATGTAACAGCAGTGTCAAATTTGGATTTGGGATAGGAAAATCCCAGCGAATAGACCGTCTGTGTTGATTGATTTATTGTCAAACTGCAAAAATAATACGCACACATAATTGCTTTGACGAAATAATTTCAGGATGATTAAAGAATCTTGGGTAGGCAAATCCATGAGCAAATGCATGTCAAGCTGATATCACCTACCTTCAAGAAACGACGCCTGAAGTAGCAATTTAAACACCCACAGTTGAGGAGATTTTGGCAGCCAAGTTTGGAGTGGCATTTGTGAAAGCTGATTTGGTTCCACGCCCGAAGAATTGGGCAAGGGGAGCAATTTCTTGCATCAGTTCCACAAAATCGCCAGGTGTCAGAGACTGAGGACCATCTGAAAGTGCTTTGGCGGGGTTGGGGTGAACCTCAATCATCAACGAATCTGTACCGGCTGCTATAGCTGCCTTTGTCATTGTAGGTACATACTGAGAGTAGCCAGTGGCATGACTCGGGTCAATCATAATTGGCAAATGGGTCAACGTACGCAATACAGGGATCACAGATAAATCTAGAGTATTTCTGGTGTACTGCTTGTCAAAAGAGCGAATTCCGCGTTCACACAAAATCACATTTGGATTGCCTGCAGCCAGAATATATTCCGCAGCCATCAACCATTCTTCAATTGTTGCAGACAGCCCGCGCTTGAGCAGAATTGGTTTGCCTGTAGCGCCTGCTTTCTTAAGCAAGGAGAAATTTTGCATATTGCGCGCACCAATTTGTACCACATCTGCAACTGCGGCAACTTTCTCCATGTCAGCAGTATCCATAACTTCTGTGATAATTCCCAGTCCGGTGGCTTCACGCGCTAGTGCTAACAAGCCGAGGGCACTTTCGCCATGTCCTTGGAAGGCATAAGGTGAGGAACGAGGTTTGTAAGCACCGCCTCGGATGAATTGTGCGCCTGTAGCTTTAACGACTTGTGCGGTGGCGACAATCATTTCTTCATTTTCCACTGAACAAGGTCCAGCCACGACCACTAAAGGATGATTTTGACCAAATGTTACCACACCGTTAGGAGTTGGGACAGCCACCTCACTTGGTTCACCATAGCGATATTCTAAGGAAGCGCGCTTAAATGGCTGTTTGACTCGCACGACTTGTTCAATGAATGGGCTGATTTGTTGTATGTTTTCCCTACCAATAGCAGTTGTATCACCCAGCAAACCAATGACAGCTTTGTCGTTGCTGACGACTTTTTCGACTGTGACTGGATAGCGATGCAGTTCTTGAATGATGCGTTGAACTTCAGATGCGGGTGTTTGGGATTTGATGACGACAATCATTTTGTTTTCCTCGTAAAATAGTTTTGGTTTCTTCTTTGTATCTTTGTCCGCCGTAGTTTGGGGGCGTTTTCAACTCGCTTTTTCGCTTCTGAATTTTTATAGGGGTTAGGCTTGAAGACTTATGCTGGTCCTTTTGCTTTTTTGGAAAAAATTTTGAAAGTTTACAGGTAAGAAGGCTGAAAGCCCAGTCCAGAGCGTGTGGGGATAACACAGCAAATCTTAGTCTGCAAGAAAAGACACTTGCAAAACGAGTCAGGAGCCACAATGGCTCCTGACTCCTAAATTCTTCCTTATCAATAATTCCTCTAACCGAACCTATCGCGCAATTCAATTGAATGAAGTAATTATTTATCTGTGTCCATCTGTGTCCATCTGTGGTTCATTATTTCTTTGTGTACCTTACTCCAGGTTCTTACCGCTATAGGTGGTCGATGTTTCAACTTCGATACACTCAATCTTATTTCGTTTTTCCTTTCTAGGCAGAGTGCAGACTTGTTTTTCTAGTTTTTCACAACTTAGTCTCTTTGAAGCGATCGCTTGACTATCGGCGCTTAGTCTCTGTATATATACGTTGAATTAGTGAAAGTTAATGCAAGTTGGACGAACCATGAGGATTGGCAGATTTGTGTGAGTGAATTGGCGAAAAGTGACGGGCTTTGAGGATTGCTGCTATCAAACATGCGTAAGCTAGACAGCCTATCAAAGCTAAGAGTAAATTACCGATGAGAAAATCTAGCTTTTGTTCCTTTTGCAACTCAGAGACTACAGCCCCAAGGGTATGTAGAACTGCTGAAGTCAGATAGCCGATTCCTGCAAGCTGCCAACCCTTGGAAGGTTTCATTGCACTCAATCCAATAAAGTAGCCGAAGTAGCCACTGTATGCCACCTGTCCAGAAATATCTCCTAAAATTAGGGGAATTAAAAGTGTTAATCCGGCAAAATTACCTTTGCTTTGGGTGACTTCATTCACTGACATCAAACTCTCTACGAGTGCAAATCCAGTGGCAGATGCCGTCGCTAAAAGGATTCCATCAATAGGTTCCCATACCCCAATCAGTTCGCGCTTAGGTGATGAGAGTAGCCTGGCTAGCAAGTAAACTAATAGCACCGGCAATATTTTGAAAAGTTCTTCTAATAACCCTGCTTTGAAAAATTCCTTAGAAATTATCGTAAAAATATTCTCATGTTCTTTCAACAAACTTACTGGTAAAAGGTCGGAAAAAATATGTGTAAATTCATGAAAGCCATTCAAAAGTGGCAGACTAGTAGCCAGACCTACGCTAACTAGCAACCACCAGGGCTTATGCTTATGACAGAGTTTGTGGATAACGTAGTGACTGGCAACAGCTAGATAAGCTGCTAAGATGTAGAGGAAGTAATTACTATCTCGAGTAGCTAACATTGCTACTACGAATATCACGGTAATAATACCCGGAATCAGCAAACCGCTTTGGTGTAAATCCAGTTTTCTCGAGACAACAGGAAATAAATCTGTCAGGCTAATAAAGCTAGCTGCTTGACACTCCAAGATGAATTCTGGACCATTACCACCAATTTTGATGCGGTCATGCACTTGCAAAATTTGAGAACCCTGTAAGCGCTGATTATTGACATAAGTGCCGTTACGGCTCCCCAAATCGCATATCTCCCAAACAGGCATACCGCTTGGAGATTGAGACGAGAGGGCGGAAATCTTCACATGCTCACGCGAAACGTCCGGGTATTGCGTAGAATCTAAAACAATGTCACAACGATTATAATCACGTCCAATGACTATTGGTTTCTCAGGGAAAATTGGGTACTGAACCTGTTCAGAGTCACTGGCTGTACTAGGATGAATTTGTGTTAAGAAACTCTTATAACGGTGTTGTCCTGTCATCAAATGATTCCTCAGGTTGTGTCTTTTATCAAGAAAAATGCTATGATTATACAATAGTTATAAATTGTAAAGTTTTAGAAAAGAAATTTGCTGCCACTATACATAGCTTTCAACTCGTGCTTTTCTGATGGCTGATTTTGACTTTAAGCATAAGTTACCACGGCAATCTTGAATGTAACACTGGGCTCTTCCGTGATGATTTTCCAAGTAGATGTAGAATATATCTGCGCGTTAAGCAGAGAGTTTTTGATTGTCACCAAGCCGCTGGCGCATTGCTTGGGGCAAAAGGGCTGCTCCCTTTGTGAAGTATAAAAGAACTCGTTGTGTGATGGCACAGAGTGCGCCCCGCAGGGGCATCGCTAAATCTCTATGAGCAAAAAGCATTGATTCATCCCATACTGCACTTGTTCAAGGGATATTGAATCTTCATGCGCCAATACCGTGAATTTCATATCAGGATGATTAAAGAATCATGGGTAAGCAAATCAATCAACGAATTGGTGTCACCGTGAAATTACCTACCCGTTACAAACCACACACAATCTTTGCAATTTAAACACCCACATTCAAAGGGGCTTTGTCAGCAAAAGCAGTCGCATTTGTGAAGGCAGATTTTGTTCCACGTCCGAAGAATTGAGCAAGAGGAGCAATTTCTTGCATCAGTTCGATAAAATCGCCAGGTGTCAAAGACTGAGGACCATCTGAAAGTGCTTTGGCGGGGTTGGGGTGAACCTCAATCATCAACGAATCTGTACCGGCGGCGATCGCTGCCTTTGTCATTGTAGGTACATACTGAGAGTAACCAGTGGCATGACTTGGGTCAATCATAATTGGCAAATGGGTCAGTGTACGCAATACAGGGATCACAGATAAATCTAGAGTATTTCTGGTGTACTGCTTGTCAAAAGAGCGAATTCCGCGTTCACACAAAATCACATTTGGATTGCCTGCAGCCAGAATATATTCCGCAGCCATCAACCATTCTTCAATTGTTGCAGACAGCCCGCGCTTGAGCAGAATTGGTTTGCCTGCAGCGCCTGCTTTCTTAAGCAAGGAGAAATTTTGCATATTGCGCGCACCAATTTGTACCACATCTGCAACTGCGGCAACTTTCTCAACATCAGCAGTATCCATCACTTCTGTGATAATTCCCAGTCCGGTGGCTTCACGCGCTAGTGCTAACAAGCCGAGGGCACTTTCGCCATGTCCTTGGAAGGCATAAGGTGAGGAACGAGGTTTGTAAGCACCGCCTCGGATGAATTGTGCGCCTGTAGCTTTAACGACTTGTGCGGTGGCGACAATCATTTCTTCATTTTCCACTGAACAAGGTCCAGCCACGACCACTAACGGATGATTTTGACCAAATGTTACTAGACCGTTGGGAGTTGGCACAACCACCTCACTTGGTTCACCATAGCGATATTCTAAGGAAGCGCGCTTAAATGGTTGTTTGACTCGCACGACTTGTTCAATGAATGGGCTGATTTGTTGTATGTTTTCCCTACCAATAGCAGTTGTATCACCCAGCAAACCAATGACAGCTTTGTCGTTGCTGACGACTTTTTCGACTGTGACTGGATAGCGATGCAGTTCTTGAATGATTCTTTCGATTTCTGCTGCGGGTGTTTGGGATTTGATGACGACAATCATTTTATTTACCTCGTGAAATAGTTGTGGTTTCTTCTTTGTATCTTTGTCCGCCGTAGTTTGGGGGCGTTTTCAACTCGTTTTTTGGCTTCTAAATTTCTATAGGAGTCAGGCTTGAAGACTTATGCGCGTCCCGATGCTTTTTTGGAGAAAAATTTCTACTTTCTAGTTTTTGAGGAGAATTCAGAGCATTGTACTGCTGATTATGCTTGCAAAAAGCAGTCATTATCAGCAAAAATATTACGTTACTATATAAAAAATGTCTTAATGTAGCGGTTCTGCTCTATAAAATCTACTTAAAACAAACAAAGCTGTTTAAAGCGTTTACTTCCTACTTCATCACAGACCGTCGGCGGCACCTGCTCCATAGGCTTTTCAGGGTTAAGCCGACCCCAGGCGCGATAGGTTTATCGCTGCGTTTAAGTCCCTGTCCCGGCTAATATTGCAGCAAGGACAGACATAAACACGCTCAAAGAGCGGCATATGATTGCTGGTATCCGCATTCAGAACAAATCTGAGAACTTGGGTAGAACCTATCCACTACCACTAATCTTGAACCGTATCGTTTGCACTTATACTCAAGTTGACGGCGAAATCCATAAAACCCACAATCAGCAATCGCTGCTGCCAAGTTATGATTAGCCATCATTCCCAAGATATTTAAATCCTCACTTCCCACCTCGCCGTGGTTCTTGGCGATATATGTTGTGATTTTATGTAAACTCCAGAATCATAAGTCCGATAATTTTACAAGTTCTACAAAAGCTAGTTTGAATCTAGCTAACAGTTAGAAATTGGGATTTTTCAACCTTTCACGCTGTCATCAGGTATTAATCTCTATATATCTTCTCTTGGCTCACCCTTACTTTTAAACTCTATCATATGAACTCTGGGGGATTTTACAGCACTTCAATTTGTAATAGCGAAGCCGTTTTAAGGCTTTAAGTTTTTAACAACAAAAAACATAAGTCACTTATTTATGTTTTTAAAATAATTTTTAATCTCTTGAAAGATTAGAATTAATTTCATAATATTCAAGTGGAGTTAGACATTGTGGAGAAAATCTATGATTATTTCTGATTTAAACTATGAAGAAATTTCTGAATTAGAAAGCTTAAACATTATTGGAGGTGTTAGAGCACCGGGGTGTGTTGACATAAATACCAACACTAGCACATTCCGTACAAATGCCACAATAACTAACAACTGCGGTTATACATTAAATGCAAGAGCAATTTGGAATTTTGCCATTGATGACTCATGTAATACGCTTGATAACGGCGAAGCATATAAATCATCAAGAGGGAGACAAGCCACTGTTGAACGAGTCGATCTCTGCTAACTTTGCAGTGATTATTTTGCGTCTGTAATAAATATTCATCGCTGTACTTAACAAAGTTGCCGAAAACTCCCTGCCCTCAATAAAGCAGGGCGGGGTAGTTCTTTAGCGATTCAAAGTCATAGATGTGTTGCCCTTGTTTTAGTTTTCCAAGATTCTTCTCTCTTGAGCTTGGGCTTGTGCGATCGCTCTCTCCATAGCCTCTGGTGGGATGGATGCTTCTATAGCTTTTAGAACCTCATCACCTTAGATGGCTGGAGATACAAACGAGAAGCCTTTCAGGTACATCAACACTTCTATAGCTTAGAAGACAAAATTTACCAGGCTTCTGAGCTTAACTGAACCGTATTGGACGATGGAGTATGGTATGAATGTGTAGACAAGCCTTGGTATTCAGGCGGCGACGAATGGGAAACTTATAAAGGTTAATTTCTGACTTTAATGGATAATTGCCTGCGGTCTATTTAAGACCTTTAAAGCTAATTAGGTTATGTCTATAGGAATGTTTTAGACGTAACCTAATTATCATTTCTGGTTTCATCCGGGATAGGAAAATAAATGTAATGTCTACCGCTTGAAAAAATGGCGATGGTGATTATTTCATTCCCGATACTAATAAAAGCCTTATTGGGAAAAAAATTGATGCTTTAGAGTTTAATTTATCCGAGAGTAATGGAAGAGGGGTATATGAATATTAAGCTAGCTAAATCAGGTTTCTTGGTACTTTGCTTGGTCTGCGCGATCAGCATAACTTTACTATTCGGAAATATGCCTGCGAACTCTCATGAATCTCCCTCACAACCGAGTACCGCCTCAACTTCTAGTTCAACGATGAATTCCATACAAGAGTGGAAGGGCTTAATCGAACCCTTTTCAGTAATGACACCTGAATCACCCTTGCCAGAGCTGTACCCTGGCACAATACTACCAGGAGTACGTTTCCCAGATTTGGGGCAAGAACATGTGGAAGTAGGTACTTCAGTCACTTATAACTCAAATCCACCAACCTCCGGGCCGCACTACCCCTACCCAGCAGCGTGGGGTATATACAAAGAACCGCCCGCCGATGAATTTTTAGTACATAATTTGGAACACGGTGGGGTGATTATTAGCTACAACCCTAAGCAAATTAAAGATCAAGAGTTGACCCAATTACGGCAGCAGGCGCGATCTTTGAGCTACTTTAACGGACGTATTATCCTGACACCACGACAGAACCTCGACACAGCAATTGCACTCACCGCTTGGAATTACTTGCAGAAGCTTGACAGTTACAACTCTACAGCAGTAAAGGTCTTTTATGATACGCACATTGTTCGAGGCCCTGAGTGCCAGGAAGGGCTATGTCCGGGCTAATGCTTTGTTCCATGAATGATGTCGGTTAACAGATTATTTGTCGCTTTAACAAATTAATGTAGTTCTCTCATAAACTGCTAAAGTCAGGTCTAGTTAAATAGTTGTAAGTTTTTGAGCATTCCTCACAAGGTGCGGATTAGCGATCTTAGTTAAAACTGAAAACCTTACATCATAATGTTTTTTCGATGACATCAATTTGTTAAAAGGACTAACAATCTGTTAACCGACAACAGCACTTTAATTTGTAAGAGCCAACTTTTGTGCTTAAAAGGTTTAAAGCTTGGAACATGAAAACATAAGTCATGTAATTATGCATTAAAAATCCGCTTTTAATCCTTGAAATATTCACTCCAAAGCCCCGTGGAAAATCTCCTGGTTGGAAAACTGGGAAGCCACGCCAACGTAGAATTCGCTATCCTCTTGTCAAAAAAGGTACTACACGACGAAAGTCGCAAGTCTCAAAGACGGCTTGATCCTTTAATAAATCATCTTTCAGGTTTTTAGTTCGTTAACGAGCGCGCTCCTGGGTCATTTTGTTGTTGCCTAGTATCAATTCCAATAAGTAAGTTTTTTAACGATCGCCCGTTTAGTCTAAAGTCCAGATTATAGGCATCCCTTTATTTTTGCCCAGCCTCTCAAGGGTGCGATTGCGCAGAGCGCAGTGCCCTTTGGGCAATCGCTTGCTTTAGTCTAAAGTCCAGTTATAACTAAATAGACGCGGATTATAGCAAAATTAGCCGAGAATGGAGTGAGTCACACCTCACCATTATCAGCTAACATTTGTTCTGGCTCTTTTATGCTTGATGTATTGAGTTGTAAGTTGTTAATTTGAGAATGCTTTCTTTAAATTGTTCTGCCCTTTCCTGGTTAGGAATTTCTGCCACCAAAGTTTCTATAAGTTGATTTGGAGTTAAATTTGGGTGTGCATCCAAAGTATGTTCGAGAATGACGCTAGCAACAGGACCAACAAAACTAGTCAGTTGTCGCCGACAATGTTCTAAAAACTCTGGATTGCTAATCGCAGGATAGCTTCCCTGGGGTTGCAGTGACTTGATAGAATTCTCAAGCTTTCGGGAGTTAGGTTGAATAGAAAGTTGGATGCGATTTCTAAACTCTTGTGCTAAATTTGCATCAGGAATTGCCTCAGCTAGCGATTCAATGAATTCGTTTCCTGCTATTTCTGGGCTTTTGTTCAAAGTCTGTTTCACCAAAAAGCTGGCGAAAGGACCAACAAAACTAGTCAATTCTCGCCCGACAAACTCTAAAAATTCTGGGTTGAGAGAGACAGGCGTTTGTGTCTGCAATTGAGTATTTGTTTCACCGGCTTGACTAAGCTTTTGTTCTAGTTCTGATAAAACGAGGAAATCTTCTAAATTTTTATTGCGAAGTGCTTTGGGTTTTTCCTGCGCTTGAGAAATGTTAGTGTTAATTCGCTGTGTTTTCGGCAACAGGCTCGAAACTATGCCACCAAGTGAAAATGGTGACTTTTTATTGTCATTCTTATTGTTGTTTTTATTATTATTATTATTATTATTATTATTATTATTATTCAGTTCAACCAGAACTTCTTTTGCTGACTGGTAGCGCTCTGTTGGTACTTCTGCCAGCATTTTTTCAAGTATGCGAGCTAAAGAGTCACTGATATTGGCATAGGAGCGCCATTGCCACTTTAGAGAACCATCCATTAACAAATATGGCATTTTCCCAGTCAAAAGGACAAGCGCAGAAACGGCAAGTGCGTAGATATCACTAGAGGGGTAGCAATGTCCTAAACGCAGTTGTTCAGGTGGAGAGTAGCCAATTTTCCCCACGACTGAACCGTGAGCTGAGTACTGGTGATTTGGAGATTCATCTGATAATATCTGGGTTAATTTCTCCTTAACCACTCCAAAATCAATCAGCACGGGTTTAGATTGACTATGGGCAAGCATGATATTATCGAGTGAAATATCGCGATGAATAATGTTGGAGTCGTGGATATATTCCAACACTGGCAACATATCTAGTAGCCATGCTCTCACTTCAGTTTCGGAAAATGGCTTACCTTTTGCAGAAAGACGTTGGGATAAAATTTGTGCATAAGTTTTGCCATCAATATATTCCTGGACGATGAACAGCCGCTCGTTGTCCGTCAACCAAGCCATAAATTTGGGAATTTGAGGATGCTGAATTTGGTATAAAACTTTCGCTTCCCGCTCAAATAGCTCCCTAGATTTACGAATAACACCTTGTTTGGTGGTTGCAGGTACAAACTCTTTGAGAACACAGGCTTCACCAAAGCGTTGAGCATCAAATGCTAAGTAAGTTCGTCCAAACCCGCCTTGTCCAAGGGTTTTCTCAATCTGATAACGATTATTTATGAAAGTTCCTGGTTTAAGTTCTGTAGTCATTTGTAAGTTCTTGTTTAACTATAAATATGCTTTTTAATTTCATAGGGTTAGAGATCCACTCATTATGCACAGGACTAAAGTTGCGTATCCCCGTCACTCATGTCAACTTTCGGTACGCACCTCAGCTAAGTTTTTGACTCGCCTTGCATAGTGCCGCCACTCGTATGTACCGTTATGGCAGAGGACTTCAAAGGCAGTCTAGTTAAAGATTACTTACAGCAGATCATATTATATTTAACGCCTTAACGCTTCTACAACATGGCTGAACAAACAAAACCATACAGTTTTCAGCAAAGACACGAATCGTACTTAAAAATACAAGATTTCGCATTCATAATCTTCTGGAGTCGGCTCTACCTGCCACACTAACCCTTCCCCAGCATCGCCCAAAGCCACTTCAACGTAAAGCCTGTTTACAGGTTTTGTGGCTTGCGCTTGATTACCCTCGAATGGCTGTAAATCTTCAGTCAGGAGTTTCAATTTAAATCCACTGGGAATCAGTTCCTCTCTATTTCCATTGCGTAGTTCAAAGCGCCATATGCTATCTTCAATACTACCTTTGGGTTGCAGCCGCAATTCGTATGGTTGTTGGGCAATGGTTAATTTTCGTACCAAAGTTGGCGTTGCCGATTCCGGCTCTGAACCCCTAGCACCTGCTAAAGTTGGCTGTAACTCTACACTTCCCCAACCAAATTTTTGTGCAAAATCTGATACACCTGATTGTACCCATTGACGAATCGACCATTGTTGTTGCGCTCCTTGACGTTGTTCGTACAAACGTTGTCTCCAACCTCCATGTTCTAGGAGCGCTCCCCAGGTTTGAAACGGTACTGCTAAGCGTGGTAATATAAGTCTGGGATTTCCTAAACGTTGGAGCAAGTTTTCTGCTTGGGTAGCAGATAATTCTGTCAAGGGCGGAGTTTCAAGGTGAGTCACTTCTTCTGGACAAATTTCACGCGCCATCCACAAGATACTGAGATTAGAAATCAAATCCTCTCCATTTAAACAGTAAGCGCGATCGCTCGCATCATAACTGCCCATTGTCTTAAGTTGGGCGTGTGTTGTACATCCCCAAATCCGAATGTAGCCTTCTTCCAGATTGACTTGCACTGCTAGATAATAATCAGCACTCCAGTTCGGAATATCAACCCATTCTTGAGGAACGCGCAGTTCGCTCAAATCAAGCGCTTCACTCGGAATTAATGCTATGCGTGTCGTTCCGAGGGAAATACCTGTGCCATTAACGACTTCCCAAATGCTGGGTAAAGCCTTCAAAGCAGGAAAAACAGTTGCATCTGCGGCGTATTCTTCCCGCAGCCAAGGTAGAACAGTGTTTAAGCTCAAGCGGTTGATATAGGCATTCCAACGACGATTAACGCTGGAAAAAGCTTGGCTTTGCTCCCAAATCTTTGTTTTCTCGGCTTCAGAAATTTCTAGCCACATATCTGTTGTGTTTGTTAAAGTGAGTGCTACTGGGTCGAATGTCATAATTGTTACTCCTACTAAACTGAGGGACGGCTATAGTGAGCTTGTAACCATTCCTCTAAAACAGTGTTGATATAGTTTAATACCTGTGAGTTTAGTGAAATATGCAGCGATTCTTTAGTCCAGTTTGCAAGTTTAAGTAATAATACCTCTTTAGACTTAGTGAGCCGACGAGAAACGGTGTACTGCTTGACTCCTAATTGTTTTGCAATCTCCTGTTGCTTTAAATTTTCACTGTAGTAGAGTTTGATGATATTTTGCGCCTCTGCATCCAGTTCGTTCAAAGCTGCAAGTAACACACCACTGATTTCAGACTGCTGTGACTGTCGCTCAACGAGTTCTTCTTCAGCAACAATTTCCGTAAGTAACGATTCCTGCTTGAGTTGCGGTAAAAAATCTTGAAATTCCCCCCCAGAATCATCATCCCCTCTCGGCGCATTTAGGGAAGCCATATTTGGATACAAATAAGCGCGGGCTGCTTTCGCACTAGCAACCAGCCATTTTTCTATCGTTTCCGGACTGGACTCTGCGCCTGGGCTTGACAGTTGAGTCTGGCGTTGGAAATTGTAAAGCTGAGCGATCGCAGTCCATATAGCGTCATCTGGTCTTGCCAATTTGCGAGTCCCAGTAGATTGCTGTGGAGCATATAGCGACTGATAACATTTCCAAGCTAATATATAACGTTCTATTGTGTCCGCACTCAGCCCTGCATTTTGTAAAGACTCTACCAACCGCTTTTGGCTTAGCCTCCGTAACAATCGCCAATTGGTACTAATATCAACTTCGTTCTGCTGGCGCAGCATTTCCTTGAGTTCGCTGCTAAAAATCGCACTGGCGTAATTCTTGAGGTTAAAACCCATCTCGGGTTTAAACCTTTTCAAAACCTTATCTGTACTCGTTGTCACCATTTGGAAGCAGTCAGATAAAGTGTACTGCCCAGAAGAGAAATTAACAGCTGTTTTCTTCGCCGCCCAAAAGCACACTTCTTGTAAATAAGCTGACAAATGTCCTCCTGCCAGATTTTCCGTTTTGGTTTGCCATACTTTATACCAGTAAGATACCCAAAAAGTCTCGGAATTTTCTGGCTCTGATAAACGCGCCTGACAATTGAGTATATTTCGACGCAGCCTACTATCAGTAGCCCAACCAATGACCCTGTCAGCGTCAAATTGTAAGAAAGTCGTAAATAGCTCAGTGATACCTTGGCGGGAACGCATAAACTAACCAACTTATAAATAGTCAACTAAACAACTCATAAATGGAGCACCATATTAATGGATAGGTACATCACAAATACACTTATGCAGTCTAATGATCGTGCTACAACACCTAGAGCTTGCCTGCCAACTCTATTTTAGAGGTCTGTTATCAATATTAATAATGACTTTCATGTTTTGCGTTATACCATCATTAAGTTTTGTAACAGTTAACGTAATTTGTAAAATAAACTTGATTAATAAATTATAGAGAAAAGTGTTTGATGCCTACAGGGAAAATCCGTATTGAGTGAGCTAAGGGGTACAAAATGAACTTTAATTTAAGTAATTAACGTAGCAAATTTGCTAGATAGGACTCCTCCAAAGATTTTTGAAATACAGTAGGGTGGACAATGCTTACCAAAACCCAGATATAACTCAGATACGGTAGGCAAGGCACACCCGAAAGATACTTAGATTTTTCAAAAATAAAACCGGATTGCTATAGTTAAGTGGAAGGGGAAACAATTTCCTTGAAGCTACACATTAAAGCCTTGAGGGGTTTGGCTAAACGGACTCATACTAAATTATTAAAGTTTTTTTTAGGATTAAGTAGTAAATATGTCTCCGCTCGGTGTTGGTTCTAGTGGCTCGACTCATATATTAACAACAGGAGAAGGTAAGCTTTGGATTTTATTGGTAGGTGTTAACGAATATCAAGAGCCGAGCTTACCTTCTTTACGCTACCCAGCGTTAGATTGTCAAGGGTTAGGAGAAGCGCTCAGCAGCGCTACCCAAGGATTTCCTAATAAAGAAGTGATTGTTCATCACGATTTTGCGGCAAAACCCCCGACTTTGCAAAGTATTCGTCGGAGCCTGCAACAAATTGTTTCACAGTCTCAATCCCAAGACTCCATCCTATTATACTTTTCAGGACATGGGGTGTTAGAGCCGAATACTCAGCAAGCTGTTCTATGTCTGGCAGATACCCGCAAAGAAGACTTGCTCGCTACAGGGTTAGGCATGCAAGAACTGGTAGGAATATTAGGGGCTAGTCGTGCCAACCAACAGTTACTTTGTTTAGACACCTGTCATAGCGGTGATATGAGGTTGTTGGGTGGAAACCGTGGGAGCGCCAGAGATGGAAACATCTCTGAGACTTTCCTCAATCCCACAACACAAATGATGGATATCTTGAGACAACGTGCTTCTCAAAGTAAGGGATTTTGCGCCTTGCTATCTTGCGATCAAGGACAACAGTCTTGGGAGTTTCCAGAATTAGGGCATGGAGTCTTCACTTACTATTTAATGCAGGGACTGTTGGGTGAAGCAGCTGATTCACATGGAGTCATTGAAGCAGACGGGCTTTACAAATATGTTTACCGCCAGACGCTGCAATATATTGATAAATTAAATCAGCAACTGCGTCTGATTAATCAACAAAAGCTCAATCGTGGAGAGAGTCAACTCCATCCAGAATATCCCCTGCAAACACCCAAACGAATTGTAGAAGGAGTAGGAGAATTAATTGTTGGATTCAAGCCGGCAATTGTTGAATCTCACAAACAGCGACGTGCGGTTGTGATTGATGCACTCTCAAACAAGAAAACGACTACTGATTTGAGTCGATTGTTTGCTGGTGCTGGCGGTTTTGAGGTAGAATATTTTCCTCAAAAAGGCAAAAGTTGGTCAGAAGTACGCTTAATCATCCAAGCATTTACTCGTTCGCATGGTGAATCAGAAACGAAATTTCCCTCACAATTTCGTGCGGGAAAAAAGACACCAACATCCTTATTGTACTTACGCGGGCACGTCGAAGAAATCGAAGATGGAGAAGCCTGGTTAATTTTGGGTGATGGAATGCGCTTGAGTCGTTCTTGGTTAAGACAAGAGTTACGCCGCGCTCAAAAAAGTCAGCAAATCATTATCTTAGATTTAATTATCTCAGAACAATCTGAGGGGACTTCGCTGGAGAATTGGATAGAAGATTTGCAAACTGGCGCGGAGCAGGGACAATGTTTAATAGTCGCTGCAACGCCTGCCGAAAAGCCAGAATTATTTTCCCAAACGGTTCTAGAAACTCTTGTAGCAGCAAATCCGCAAGTCGGATTACCAGTTGCAAAATGGATGACTCAATTACAAAACCTTTTGCAAGCCAAAGGTATCAAGCTGCATACTTGGCTGTCAGGCACACAAGCAGTTATTGATATTTTACCTGGTAATATTAGCAGGATTTTCCAAGATTTCCAAGAACTAGAAGTTTCTGGCATTCAGGAAAACACACAGCAAAACAAGGAAAATTTACTTTCCATTGCCAACACGCAGTTGTCACCCTTTGGCAAACCCTTTCAAAAGAAGCGGCATGAGGCAAACCCTCCCGCAGCTTCTTCCCACGTGGGAGTTCCTACTTCCCCATCTGTTTCTGCTTCCTTGTCGTCACGCGAGTCACAGCAGGTGTCTCCCTCTCCTGCTGTTGGTGTTCGTGAATCTTCAGCAACCAAACAACCCCAACTGAATTTATTCCTAGGCTCAGAACAATATACCAACTTGGAACAGTTGCTAAAGCAATCGATAGGACCTGTCGCGCCGACAATTTTACAAGAAGCTGTCAAACAAGCAGCAAATTACCAAGAATTAGTGGAAAGTTTAGCGACTTACATATTGCCACTGCGACAAGAAAAATTTCAGAAACAGGCGATCGCTATATTAGAAAGATTCAATGTTTCATCTCCCGACTCAGCTAAATCGTCAACCCAGGAATATCAAATAATCGATGCCAACTTTATCAATAAATGCGAGCGTGAGTTAGCTTATTCCGTTGGTCCAATCGCTAAATTTATCATTAAACAGGTTTTGCAATCTCACCCACAAATTTCCTTACCAGAATTTGTCAGGTATTTGGCAAAGCAAATTCCCGAACCAAAACTCGCTATAGAGTTTGAGCGACGTATGCTTAGTCAATAGACTGCTTGTAAAAAAACTCATGTATCGTAATCTCTGATTCGGTGTAGGAGAGGTCACTAGCGTACCTCTCACGGATACTTTGCGACGAAGCCTTGGCACGAATGTGCTGTCCCGTACACGTGTAGAGACGTTGCCCTTTGGGTATCTCCTCCGGAGAGGCTGCGCCAACGCCAGTCGCCTGCTGTCGGGAAACAAGGACTGCAGCGCTGGACTCACATGCAACGTCTCTACAAAAGTTATTGTTTTTCCAAATTGTCTTATCACCAACCGTATTCTATTTCAATCCATCTACTTCTGATTTTTATTTAACATATTGAGAGCAATTTCTAAACTATACTTCATCCGATTGAAAGCTTCTGCTAAATCTCCGATTTCATCTTTAGATTGTTTACCAAAATGGGCATTCATATCGCCGACGCTAACTTGTTCTGCCACAGTTGCAATATTTTTAATACGCTGTAGCACAACTTTTTTCAACAACTGATTCATGATAAAAACGATGGCTGTAAAAATAATTCCGACAACTCCTATGATCAGAAAAAATGACCGATAAGCATTTTTCCAAATATCCTCAGCCGGAACATAAACTATTTGGGCTGCGACAATTTCATTGAGCTTCCATCCAAAACCATGGTCTTTTCCGTAGGTCGCTATTTGACTTTTTGGAGCTAATTCAGGAGTGGTATGACAGCGCAGACAACTCTTGTCTTGAATGGCAAAAGGTCGGGCGTTATAAAACAGTTTTTCTCCCGAAATAGTCCGGTCACCAGATAAGCTTTTATTCCCAGGTTCTTTACGAAATCGTTCAACAATGTCAGCTTCAAATTCGTCAGCTTTATCTCGGAAATTTATTGGATTCAGAGTGGCATCTTTGTAGATAAAATTGCCATATTCTTTGTTTTGACGAAATTTTTCAAACACCACTCTAAGGGTATATGTTGGTATGGATTCTGGAATGAACTCCTCTTGATTGGGATCGTCCACTTTTGGTAACAACAAGGGTTGTATACGCTCGTTGGTATAGCTTCTTACTGAGTTGGCAATTTGCATGAGAATCAAGGCTTTAGAAGTTATCTCATTCTCTGCTTTTGTGTAAAGTACATTTGATAAAGCGATACCACTAATCAATATACCGCTGATAACAACTATTATTAAAATTAGATTAACCTTAGTTCCTATTTTCATGATTTTTCTTTTTGCTGAATATACACCTGTTATATCTAAATGACAGAAAATCAATCCAAATATAATTTCATATATCTTAATGATTCCAGAAAAATTTACCTAATTATTATATCAAGTTCGCGCTCATCATTTATCAAAAGTTCTCTCACCACGCAAGGAATGCACACTCGGGTAAACACCCAACGCAATGGCTCCGCTACCCTTCTGCGCTCGTTGTGAGACGGGTGCCGTCAGGCGGAAAGAGGGTTTTTTACAGTTCTCATCCGAACCTGATATGACAGAAAAATTGCTTATAAAAATTTATCCATGCTATATTTTGATTCTTACTTTTCACGGTATCTGGAAAACCTCTCTCTAAATCTCTCTTTTATAAGGAGAGAGACTTTGAATTTTGGATTTGAAAGTTAGATTTTTTGTGGACTTTTCCACATGACGTGAAAAGTCAGATTTTGATTCGCTTAGAAAAATGCAATAAAATTGTTAGATAATAACAAGATGTCCAGAAAAATATTTGCTAAAATCTGTTAATGCCATCCCAACTTTCCCGACGTTTATTTATTTTGCAGATGCTACTCTTCATCACTGCCTGTGCAGGAGAGGAAACATCAAATCAACAACTTGAGTTAGTTATTGGTGTGATTAGCTATCGAGAAGGAAAACAAGCGATAGAACGATTTGCTCGCTTCCGTGAATATTTGGGTGAAAAAGCAAGGGCAATTATTCAATTAGAACCGACTTTCAATGAGAATATAGCGATTGAGCGCATTCAGCGCCATGCTTGGTCATTAGTCTTTGCTCCTGCGGGTTTGGCAGCAATTGCAAGTGCTAACTATCAATATTTACCAATTTTCCCTCTGGAGATGGAAAGAAATTCACGAGCGATATTTGTTGTACGCAAAGACAGTCCTGTGCAACAATTGAAAGATTTACAGGGGAAAACAGTTGCCCTAGGTCAACCAGGTTCCGCCACTGGGTATTATTTTCCCCTGTACAATCTATTTGGTTTCACATTGGCAGAAATCCTATTTGCTCCTACACCAGAAACAGTGCTTGAATGGGTGGCACAAGGAAAGGCTGCTGCTGGTGCTATTTCCTTAGAGGAATTTAATTTGTATAGAACAAAATTAGGTAATGTATTTCGCATATTATTCACTGAGTCTCAAAATGTTCCACTAGGTGCTGTTTTGATTGGACCAAACATCGAAAGAAATCGTCAAGAGTTGATTCGTAATTATCTCAAAGATGCTCCTCCTAATTTGGTTCAAGACGTTGGATATTTACCAAACGCAGAGCCACCTGATTATCAATATATGATTGCTGTGGTCAAGCGGGTAACAGCTATTTCTGCGCGTCTTAATTCTAAACCTGTTCGCCTATTTTGATAAAGTAAAAGGAAGAAGGAAGAAGGAAGAAGGAAGAAGGGAAAACACTGTTCCTACTTGCTTTATAACAGTCGCTATATTACGTTTCATTATATCCACTTACTCAGTTGTGTTAATGAGTTCATGATAGCTGAAATATAAATGATACTGCGTCTCGCTGACTCAAATGAAAGCGAATGAGCAGTTTGAATTTGTATCAAATTTTAGCAGGGTTTCCAACACCCTTTAACGACCAGACGTACTAATCGATCGCAAACATGAATGCGATCGCGTCTCGCCTACCAAAACTAATGTGCAGACCTGGTTTTAATTTGTACCAAACACCTGGTATAAGTGGGTATTTATTAATAAAAGTGCCGTTAGAACTGTTGAGGTCTTGGATATAGTAATTCTCTCCATCGTAACGAATCTGGGCGTGAACTCGTGAGATAACTCCAGAATTGGGAAAATCTGAAAGATCTACTTCGCTTATCAGGCGATCGCTGGACTTGCCGATATTAATAACCTGAAAATGTTCCGGCAATTCAATAGCCCTGTTAGTTCCGACATGGAGGAGCTGTGCAATAGGCTGTTGTAGGATTGTGGGAGACGCAGGGAGTGGAAACGAAGTTGGTGGGAATGGGGAAGTTGGTGGGAATGGGGAAGTTGGTTGTTCGTTGCTAACTGGTGGAACCTGTAGCTGTATGGTTTTGGCTGTGAAATCGAATACTTTAGTCGTTAGGAAATAATTGAACAGAGCAAATGAAATCAGCGAAAAGACGGCGCTGGCAAAAAAGACTGATTGTATTCCCCAAAACCTAACAGCAATGCTTCCTAAAAAAGGACCAAGTGTTTGTCCCCATGACATAATCGAGGTATTTACCGCCATAAATCCCGCCCGAGATTCTTGTGCAGAAAGCCCTGCTAACAGTGCTTGGGAGGATGGAAGGGCGATACCTTGAGCTGCACCTAGTAAAAAAAGCGGGATGAATAGTAACCAAAAGTTAGGAACAATCGGGAGAATTAACAGGGCGGCTGCAAAGAGAATAAAAGAGAGTTTGATGAGTTTGATTTCCGACAAATTCTGAGTTAAACGTCCCAATTGAGCTGCGACAAGCGCCAGCGCAATTGACATACTTGTCAGGAGGATGCCATTTAGCGCTTCTGATGTACGGAACTTGTCTACCGCCAAGAATGGGATAAAGGTTAAACATAAAGTTTGCAGTAAGAACAGAGACATGACCGCAAACAACAGCCCTAGTACGTGACGATTGTTTATGCTGCTCCAGGTACTTTGTACATAAGATTTTAGCTCAAACTTTTCTGCGTTCTGGGGTCGCCTTGGTAATCTTAGTGTCACGAGTACCAAAAACGCCAGTGGAATGGCAAGCAACGCTGGTAAAAACGTATATCGCCAGTCAAACCCGCCTAATATCCCACCAATCAGAGGAAAAATTGCCCCACTCATACCAATCAAACCGGCATTAAGTGCCATCGCAGTGCCTAGCGTTCTCCCGCGATAAAGGTCGCCGATAACGGTAAGTTGTAGCGGTTCTAAGCTAGCAGCACCAACACCTTGTAAAAGTCGCCCTCCCAAATGTGCCGTGAAATTAGATGCCAAGCCGCTAACCGCGCCACCAAGGGCAAACACTAGCAGCGAAGGAATCAGGACTTGTTTTCTGCCTAAAATGTCAGCTAAAATTCCAAATATCGGAGTAATAATGGCACCGGGCACCTGGAAAATTGTCGATGTCCATGAAGCTTCGGCTTCTGTAACTTTAAAAAATTGTTGTATGGTTGGCAGCGCTGGAGCATAAAGGGTTCCCCCTAAAATTCCTATCACCGTCACCAAATTGACAATGTAAAAATTCTTATCTTTGAAGATATTAGTTGTACTTTTTGGTTGAGATTGCATTCTTGCGTTAGTCATAGGTTTTATTTTTTATTAAACTAATACTGACCTTTTTAAGTTTGTATAACATGACAAAGAAGCTGATGATTGTAGACTAATTCTCATTTATTTAACTGTTGCTATGCACTCAATTTCTACCCGTGCATTTAGAGCTAAACCACTTGCTCCTAATGCACTTCTTGCAGGCAATCTGGATGCCGAAAAATAAGTAAGATAAACCTCATTCATCGCGCTCCATTCTTTCATATCTGCAAGCATCACCTTACATTTAACCACCTGACTGAGTGATGACCCATGCCTCTCAAGAATACGTTTGATATTCTCCATAGTTTGCTTTGTCTCAGCTTGAATTCCACCACTTACAAGCTGTTTCTTTCCAGGTATGTTTCCGATAACCCCTGACAGGTAAAGCATATTACCAACACGTACTGCTTCCGAAAAGGGAAGATTCATAGATGTTGTTTCAGGAGAGGTTAGATATTCTAAAGAATCTGGAGATGACATTTATTGCTTTTGGCTAAGTTTTGGTTGCGGCGTCTGCTGCGGTTTTTGTTGTTTAGCTTGAATGCTAGAAGTTAAAGCAGTCCCCAAAAAAATGATAGTGAGTACAGGGAGTACAGGGGGTATGAACTTCATCTTCTTTATTTATGCTTAAAATTTCTCAAACTAACGCAGGTTGAGGTCATCAACCTGCATTATTTATGACATTTAGGTTAAGCCAAAGCAGCGCCTAACTGTCTTCCTGTTTGGGGTCCAACTATTCCATCCACAGTTAAGTTATGGTCTTGTTGGAATTTTTTGACTGCCTTATCGGTAGCTTCACCGAATATGCCGTCAACTGCAACTTGGTATCCCAGTTGGGATAACTCGCCTTGCAAGCGTTCGACATCTGCACCAGTTGAACCGCGTTGTAGAAGAGAGGGTTGACTCATGGAAGTTTGCTCCTTGTGATTAATATGAGTTAATAGTGGTGAACGTTTGGGAGATATGCAAGCGATGAAATTTGGGTTAAGCCAAAGCAGCGCCTAACTGTCTGCCGGTTTGGGGTCCAACTATTCCATCCACAGTTAAGTTATGGTCTTGTTGGAATTTTTTGACGGCGTTTTCGGTAGATTCACCGAATATGCCGTCAACTCCAACTTGGTATCCCAGCTGGGATAACTCGCCTTGCAAGCGTTCGACATCTGCACCAGTTGAACCGCGTTGTAGAAGAGAGGGTTGACTCATGGAAGTTTGCTCCTTGTGATTGATATGAGTTAATAGCGATGAAAGTTTGAGAAATATGCAAGCGAATGGCTTAACCTTTTTGGGGAATATCCCATTCCAGTTCGAGCTGTGTATAACCACGGTTTCCCATTGCGGGGAAATGGATAAATTCTTGGTTGGGGCGAAGTCGTAAATTAGGTAACCGCTGAGACAATATTTCGAGTGCAATACGTCCTTCCCGACGTGCTAGATTTGCACCCGTACAGTAATGCATTCCATGACCAAATGCGAGGTGGTTTGCTGCAGTATGTTTGAAACGCTCAATATTAAAGTTTTCACCATCTGGATACTGAGTTTCATCGCGGTTGGCAGAGCTATATACCAAAAGGATGCGACTATCCTTAGGTAGTGTGACTCCCCCAACAGAAACCTCTTGGGTGGTAGTGCGAACCATTGATGGGGCGGGAGTATCGTACCTGAGTACTTCTTCTATAGTCGCAGGTATCAATGATGGGTCATCACGTAGAGCTTGCCAAAGTTGTGGGCGCTCCAACAGGAGTTTTAAAGCATTTCCGATTAGATTACCACTTGTTTTATGTCCGGCAATAAGCATTTCACATAAAATCAGCGCCAATTCGTTCGTGGTGAGGTCGCTATTCAACATCTTGCTGATAAAGTCATTGCCGGGTGCAATCCGTCGTTCTTCGACAAGACTGGCAGCATAGTGCTGTAAAGCAGGGAAGGTGCGAGCGCATTCGATCTGGCGTTCTGGAGTCAAAGCTGACGAGAATAATGCTGTTGTGTTGTTAGCCCACTGCTTGATTTCTGCCATCCTATCTAGGGGGACATTATACATATTGAGGATGACCTCAAGGGCTAGGTTATGAGCAAATTTTGACATGATTTCAACGTGACCATCATTGACAAAATCGTCTACTAACCTGTTGCCAATAGCGCGAATTGAGTCTTCCATGCGGGTAAGTCGCTCTGGAGCAAACTCTTTGAGTAAAGGATCTCGCAATCGTTTGTGCAGTTCGCCATCGCTACTAATTAAAGAAACAAAGGGTAAACCTTGACGCAGCACTTCAATGACTTCTGGGGTGAAATTTTGAACTGTCTGAAGGCTAGTTGCTGAAGAAAATTTGACTGGGTCTTTCAGTACAGTTAAAACATCATCGTAACGAGTGATCACATAAGCGTTGAACAATGGGCTGTAAAATATAGGCTCCTCACTTCTAGCACGCTGATAAAACGAATAGGGGTCTTCCAATTGTGGGTTGCTAAAAGGTTGGAACTCCTCTGCAAGTTTAAAGGGACAAGTTTTTGTCTCGGGCGTTGTTGAATTTTGCATATTCATTGTTTCTACCTGTGTGGGTTAATCAAATTTTGCAAATTTACCAACTTCTCAGTAGGGGTTGACGGTGGGCAATATCTGACGACAAGGCTTTCCCTTGTCTACGCCACCCTTGTTCATTCCTTGCTTCTTTAGGGAAGGTTATTTATTCCTGGCAATCAATGGTGAACGGATTACCTTCTGGATCAACACCTTCAGCAATTTTTAGACCAGGCGAGGGGGAACGAACAGGGCTGAGTTTGACGCCACGTTCAGTTAGCGTATGGTATGCAGTTTCAAAATCATCAACGTGAAACGCTAGCTTAGGTCTATCCTTACCGTGTTGTGTCTCCAAATTACCGTGCAACACCAAGGTGCATTCGCCAGTTGCAAACTCCACCCATTGTTTGTCGCTACGTCCTTCTATACTTTTGAAGGATTTAACCTCAAGCCCCAACTGGTCGCGGTAAAAGTTTATCTGTTTGTCTATGTCCTTTACATAAACAATAGCTTTTGTCAAACCTTGTATAAGACTCATGTTATTTATGCCTTATTTACAAAAATATTTTGGAGTGGGGAACTAGCATAATTCACATCTTTTGTGAAAAGCCAAGACTAAAAATTCATATTTTTGAATTTTGAATGAGCGAATTTTGAATTTTCAATTGCTCCCCCCTCCTTAAATCAAGCGATCGCAGGTTTTTTAAAAGCAACGTGTAGGTGATTAGGACCATGAAACACGATGTTGTTTGCCCACTCAATGTTTTCTTGTGCCAAACGAAGCTCAGGCAAACGGTTGAGCAAGACATTTATGGCGATCTGACCCTCGGCACGGGCTAGCGACGAACCAAGGCAGTAATGGATACCGCCGCCATAGGCACTGTGTTTGTTTTCTTGCCGCTGTATATCCAGAACATCGGGGTTCTTGAATTGGGCGGGATCTCGGTTGGCTGAGCCAAGCATGACCCCCACGCTATCCCCGCGCCGGATCAACTTGCCGCCAACCTCAACGTCTTCATAAGCCCAGCGTGTCACCATCTGGATTGGGGTGTCGTAGCGGACGAACTCTTCGATTGCCGCAGGGATCAGTTCGGGGTGGGAGCGTAACTTTTTGAGTACTTCTGGATGATACAGTAACGCCAGTGCCCCCTTGGCAATTAGGTTAATTGTGGTCTCGTGTCCTGCGGTCAACAAGTGGGTACAAGTGGCGACGATTTCAAAGTCGCTCAGTTTGTCGCCCTCATCAGCAGCCTTGACGAGAGCCGAGATCAAATCCTCGCGCGGATTGGCACGTCGTTCTGTGATGAGAGGGGTGAAATAATCCACGAATGATTGGGCAGCCTGGTTTGCACGTTCGTAGACTTCTGGTGGTGGTTTCAAACGGGAGGCGCTGGCATGCTGCATGGCGAGTGCCCATTCACGGAACAACGGCAAATCTTCGGGATCAGCACCGAGCATAATCGCAACCACCTTAGTTGGCAGAGGGAAAGCAAACTCCTCAACCAAGTCCAACTCACCACGGTTCTGGACTTTATCCAACAGATTGTCTGCGATTTCATAGATGGCTGGACGGATGTTTTCGACAATTTTTGGGGTGAATGCCTTACTAGCCAGCGATTTTAGCCGTGTGTGATTGGGTGGTTCCCGAAAGACTATCCAGTTGCTGACCAAAGACAGGAACGCGTTATATGCGGTTGGCACTGGTGTGGTTTCAACGTCCTCTCGTTCGTTCAAAGTCTCGCGACCAAATCTCCGGTCTTCCAGAACCTTCATGACATCGTCATAACGAAAGATGTACCAGGCTCCCGGCAACTGGGGATTCGCCGATACTCCCCAATGAACCGGGTCTTCTTCTCTATAGCGACGATAGACTGTGTAGGGATCTTGGATAACTTCACGTATAAATGGGTTTAATCTTTCAATTGTCGAACTAGTCATTTTTTATCTCCAAGAAAAAGTTTTGAATTATAGCGCTTCTCGTTTGGATGAAGTAATTATTTATCTGTGTCCATCTGTGTCCATCTGTGGTTCTCCTAACTTGATGTATTGCACTCAACTCAAAGAACCGCTATACGGGTTAGTAGGGGCAAAGCCTTTGGTTTACTAACTCTCTAAAGGCACTAGTTGCAATGGATTCCGCAGTTCAGACAGCATCTTTGTCATCTGGTCGCGTCCCAAGTTGAAAACTTGCGCAACGGATGGTCTAGACTCCAAACGTTTGACGTAATTTGTCAAGTTGGAAAAGTGGTTGTAGTTGTAGACCATACGCAGGTAGGCGAGGGTGGGAGCTGCGGCACAGTCTGCGATCGTAAACTCTTCTCCTCCCAACCAGGTACGACTTGCCAGTTTTTCATCAAGCAGAGCGAGTGCTGTTTCCAATAACCGCTTTGCTTTGAGAACCTCTTTTTTGCCTCGTTCTTCTACCGGACGCTGGGTATCAGCAAATAGCGCCTCTCGCCCACCGTTGATATACACATCAATCGTCCGTTCCAGCATCCGTACCTCTAGGGCTTGTTCTGGGTCAGCAGGAATCAAGCGGGATGTATTTTGAAATTTTTGGTCAAGGTATTCAATGATTATATTAGCCTCAAATATTACATTTTCTTTCTCAGTCATTAGGGTGGGTATCTTGGCAAAATGGTTAATTTGCATATACTCTTCACGAGCTTGGGGGTCAAAAAGATTTACCTCAATCGGTGTAAAATTTGCTTTCTTTTCGTACAGGGCGATGAGGACTCGTTGGGAATAGGATGACGCTGGGGCATAATAAAGTTTCATAATTCAGTTCTCAGTTATGTAGTTGATAGTTATCACTACCGGCTGAAAAATGAATATATGCATTTCTTTTTATGCTCCATAAGATACTACTTAACCAGTGAACAGTGAACAGTGAACAGGGAACAGTGAAGAACTGGTAACTGATAACTGGTAACTGATAACTGTTAAAAGCTCCCTCGAACTTGGTCAATCAACGCCCCTGAATCTTCAGGCAAGGTGTCACCTCTCCAAGCTACGTGTCCATCAGGTCGCACCAAGACATAGGCACGCTCGTAAAGCTTGGCGATTTCGGGGTTATCGATGTGCTGGCTCATCAGAGGCACTCCTTTTTCCTGACAAACCTTTGTTAATGTTTCGACTCCCTGCGTTGACTGGAAGCACATTAGCACAAAAGAGCGACCGAACAAATCTAAAGTAGATTTACCAGCTTCCAACCAGGCATGGGGTGCCCGACAGCCAGGGTAGCTACTCTGTTTCCACTCAAAGGGGTCGTCAGTTGGGGGTGTACCATCAGGAATGATACCACCGGACTCATAGCGGAACCCGAAGTGAACCCCAGGCGCTTCAAACTCGCGCTTCACGTTACTGCGTTCCATACCAACAGCCATCTCTTTGCGGATTTGTTCCCCTTCTGGGGTGTCAGTCATAATGACTGGAGGGATGGCGCGTTTTTGGGTGCGTTGCAAGTTGGCGTTTGCCTGTTGGAGGTTTCGCACTGCAATGGGACGCCGTTCGATTTCATAGGTGTCGAGCAAGTTGGGACCAGCCCAACCCTTGAGAGTGGCGGCAAGTTTCCAGCCCAAGTCAGCTGCATCACCTATGCCAGTGTTCATCCCAAAACCGCCAGAGGGGGAAAGTGTATGGGCACTGTCGCCGACGAAGAAGATATTTCCCACTCGGAAATTGTCTGCGACTCGGTGGGTGAGACGCCACGGAACGTTGGAAACAATTTCAAACGGAGTATCAATTGATATGGCGGCGCGGATGGCTTCTTCAGCATCACGCACACTTCCGTCTTCTTTTGGCTTCAAAATCAGACGATACAGTGAGTCCCCATCTACTGCGCGCAGTGGTTCCTGAAGAATTGGGTTGACCAAATAATAAACCATTGCATGGTTTTTGCCCATCACAGTCGCCAGTTCAGGTGCCTTGAACACAACACTCTGAAACACCTGCGTGGGGTGGAAGGTAGGAGCATCAACACCACAAGCCTTACGTACCGTACTGCGGGCACCATCGCAAGCTACCATGTATTGGGCGTGGATGATTTCTGTACTTTCTTTTTCCAGGTTTGTTACGTGGGCGATTATACCTTTATCTGTCTGTTCAAAGCTATCCAAGCGAGAGAGAAACCGAATTGCTCCATCTGGATATTCTCCCAAGTCATTTAGGAACACCGGGGCGAACCAGTTTTGTGGGCAGACTTGCTCCGGTTCCGGTGTGTAGTCAGGTAGCGATCGCTCGGCATAAGAGGGAAAGTGAGCTCGGTAAATTTCGTGACCTCCAACAGATGTCACCCAAGCAATATCTAGGGTGTGGTCGGCGGGCCACCCTGCATTGCGTATCTGCTGGGCAATGCCCCAACGGCGGCAAAACTCCATCGAGCGCGGTCCAACTGTACTCACCTTGGGGTCAGTCACCACCCCATCAGTCTGCTCTATGAGGATGCAATCGATACCTTGGTAACGTAGTTCCACTGCCAGTGCTAGACCCACAGGTCCGCCACCGACTATGAGTACATCAGTTTCAATATTATTGTCATTTGTCATTTGTCATTTGTCCTTTGTTGTTTGTTATTTGTTTTTTGTGAGACCAGTCCTGTTGGCGTAGCCTGCCCGCAGGGCGAATGAGGGTTTCCCAACAAGCGGGAACTGGCGAACCCGTGAGGGTCATTTGTTCTTTGACTAATGACTCAATGCAACAACGACTGGGGATGATGAGCCAGGTCTTCAAAGAATCTGGCGTAGAAATCAAACATCTCGTAGACCGTGCTATGGATAACTTGACATTCACGCGCCTTATGTGATAGATGCTCAAATCGTCGGGCGATCGCTTTCATTGCTATTTCTGGCGACGGGATGTAGATCGGGGTTTCAATCTCAAAGGATGGTCCGGCTGTTTTACCGCTTTTGCCTGAAGGCAGACTCATTAGCAACTCACCCAAAGGACGCATCATTCCCGTCATCACGTCAATGCCAGCATTCATCAGCTTTGAGCGTCGCAGGCTAGCAGTGGGCATCAAGCCGAAGTGTTGCACCATCAACTGCATCATCAGAAAATAAGTTTCGTTGAATATCTCCATGACTGCCCTCGTTTGGGGAACAGTGACAACGTTGGTGCTGTAATCTCGGTGCTGTAAGGAAGGATTACGCAAAGCAGGGTAGGAGGGGTTCCACGGCACTTTGCGTCCAGTCTCAGCATCGGTCATGTGTTCTTTAGAAAGTGCATCCGCTAGACGACGAAATTGCTGATAGTGAGAACGCTCAAATTTAGGTGATTCAGCATGACATCCTTCTCCTTGCTCAACAATAAGGTCGATCGCAAAAAGTGCGCTGTTGAGGTCGTCAACCTGAAACTGGTAATCTGGGTGAACTTTATTAAAGTCATCGCGCAGGAACAAACGATGCTCGCCGCCTACTTGACCCTTCTTAACCATGAATAAATCTGGAATATTCTCTAGCCCTTGGCGAATCTGATGGTACAGTTCGCTCAAAGAACCATAACCGTGCAAGTTGTCAATTGAGCGATCGCCACTTCCTGATTCGTTGCTCAAGTTTTCTTCCAAAAAGTCAGGCATCTCCAAACGCATAAAACGCTGTAGAGAAGCGGCGTTCATTGGTTCTAGGGCAAAGTCTACATCAATCGGGAAGCGTGCGTTAAGTTCCTTGAAGTTGGGGACTCCTGGATAAAAAGGTTCCCCAATCGCCATCAATATATTATTAACCATCAAAAAGTGAATCATTTCCTCGCGGGAAATTTCCAGCACCACACCCCGCATACCGTAACTTCGGACTTCTTTGCCGTCGCCACAAGCTAAATGTAACTGTTCGGGAGTCCACAAACCCCGACGCACGTATTCCTCACCAGTGACGTAGTTGGGAATAGAGTATCCTGCATAGATGTATTGCAACATCACAGTCACTTCCAACTCCGCCGCTTGTTTCAGGGCGCTTACCAACTCTTCCCGCGTCTGGATCGTGCGTTGCGGGCGTTTTGGTTCTGCGATCGCCCCTTGGGCGGGCACTTGTGCCATCGCAGGCGGAACATAGCCGACTCGCTGTAGATTTTGCAGAAACTTCAGCAAAAGCATCGACTTGGCTTGGGACATATCCCGCGTTGGCGGCATATAGTAAGTTTTATATTTGTTGCGTGGATCGGACATTTGCCACATCAGACGTGCGTAAGTCTCGACCTTGCATTGGTCGGCGAGACTAAAGACATCGACTTTCATAAACGAGAAACTTAACTCGTAGAAAGCTAGGATCTGTTCGTAGATTAAGTTAAAATCTACCGCTGCATCGGGAATTTCATCCAGGTGCCAATCATCACTCATCACCCGCACTGCAAAAAAGCCCGCACCAGACCAAAAGCCTAGTTTATCATCATTGTCGTAAGCAATTGCCGCTTCCTCTAGGTGAGTAGAGTCACAAGGTAACTCATCAGGGCGAGCAGATAGCAGCACCCGTGTCGTTCCTGCTCTGGCACCGCGCAGAGTCACCCAAGCACGCCCCTTGTCGTCCGTGGAAATTGCACATGTGGGGGCAAACTCTCCCTTGGATTGCCGCAACCCTTGCTTAAAGTGGACAATTTCCATTTCCGAGCTACGTGGGTAATGGAAAGCCTTACCTGCATTGGCGGGATCACTTTCAAACTCGTAGCGTAGTTGAGGAAAGGCTCTCGGGTTATAGAACTGACGCAGGTAAACCGCTTCAACCGCCGCCGGACGCCCGCGCACGAAAGACCGCACTTCTAACTCCACTGCGTGGTCTTCACCGCTATGCCTATTGGGATGTTCGACAAACAAACAACCGTCATCTACCTGAAGATTGATTTCCTCCTCTTGAACGAGAATTCGCTGTTGTCCGTCAGGTGCCGTCCCGATGATGCACAGACCTTGCTGTTCTATTTCCTGAGATAAATTTTCCCACTCTTGGGCTAAAGGAACATCTACAATTCCACTAGTTAATTGATGCGGCTCCTTTTGGTATGCTTCTTTGGGTATCCGCGCTATTAGCTGTTGGCTGTTAACGGTACGCAATTCCAAATCACCCAAGTCGAGCTTAGAACCAATCGCGTGGGTTGGTCCTGGTCCAGCTTTGGGGGCGCGTCCCACACAAGGCACTGCCGTAACCGTATTTAAACTCACGCCTTGGGGGGTGACTTGCAGGGTGAGGTTAGAAAGGGGTTTAGATTCTGTTTGCGAAAGAGCAGCACGTCGGGGAGTCAGCAGCCGACCGTGAGGATAGGTAGAAAGTTCGTCTTGACACCATAAACCGATAGTTCCGTGCAATTCCCAGAAACTAGGTAAATCGGGTTGAACTGGCGCAGACATATTACTAATGCCCAATTGCATCACCAGCCCCAAGACATCCTCACGATTCATTGCTTCCCGCAGTAGAGATACAGTTGGTGACTGGGCGGCTTCTTCAGACCACAGGAAATCTTGGGTATCTTTGGGGATCGTAAACTGATAAACAGCCGCTCGTTTAAACTCATCCTTGAGGCAGTGTTGAGGCAATTCGCGGATGTGGTTAAAGTCTTGCCAGCGAGCTAACTGCATACCTGTAATCGGGGCAGATAGCATATATGGGACTTCGTGGGAAACGCCTTGGCGTCCGAAGGCGAGTTGACCCAACATAATTGTGCTAGTCCAGTTGGAAGCTGGGTCGCATTCAAAGATTCGGGCGCGATTAAAACTTGTTTTAACGTATTCGTTGTAATGACCCCATAAATCAACAGAACGTCCTACCACTGGGTCATTTTGGTCAACTTGTCCAAATTCCCTTTGCGTGCTGACAATTTGTGCCTCGATAGAGAAGTGACCGTTACCGCCAAAGTCCCATCCCATTGCCATACTGAAAGGACCATTTTCATCCAATTCCCCTTGGGCGTTAAACTTTGGTCCCAAATTGTAGAGGTATTCGTGGTACTCGGACGCTCCACGGTGGTGGTCGAAGGGCTTACCGTTCATGTAGACTGTGTTGCTACTGACATCCACTCCTCCATTTTTATGTCCTGTAGGGGCGTGGATGCGGGCGAAGCCGAGTAAGTGTAGGCGGGGAAAATCTAAGATGCTCATCTTAAAAAACCACTTTTATAACTTTGGACAAAAAGGGAACTTAGGAAAGAAAAAAGGGCTTTGCTGAATTCTCGTGTACATCTGACAAGTCGGGAAATTGGGGAAGTCATGGGAGTTGCACGCCTTGAAGGATTTAGTTTTCCCGATCAATGCTGATTTTTATTGCAATTGGACAGGGCATAACATTCTGGTGGAATTCCACCGTATCCGGACAGCTTCTCGTTTTTTATATGTGTTAATTAATACAATTTTTTTCCAGGCAGCTTGTTATCTATTGGTTTTACGTACAATCAATCTGTTTTATTTTTTACTTTTATTTTTCAGTTAACTTGCTGTAATATTTGGTTTTAGGCATTATGGATACATCTTTAGTTTGCTCCCAAATACATTGTGTTTGTCTCAAATGTTATTATGTTGTTTTCTTCGGTTTTTCTTTATAAATACGATTCCTTGAATTAACAAGCGTTGATAGAAGGTCACTAGAAGTATATAGAGTTGAGTGAATCGAACTTATGCAGTCACAAATATATACAGTTGAGTGAATCGAACTTATGCAGCTACACGCTTGAGGGGTGGTGCGTAGGTAATACAGGGGGGCAAAGCAGAGGGCGAAGAGAAGAAGGGGTAAGGATTTTCAGCAATTGATTGTGTGATCAAGTCATGGGGTTGACTCGTTTAGAAGTGAGAATTTGTAAATTCCAGGGCAACTGGTGACATTTCTCAAATTCTTTTCAAAATTCATCATTCTTTGTTTTTGGCAAGAGAGTTGATGTGCCCCCAATCCTCCAAATGTATTGTGGAGGCTTTTTCCAAATGATTAAGCCACTTGATAAGCCTGTTGACGTTGGTTTGTTCGTAGAATCTTGCCATGTGTCTTCCTGGTAACTCTTTTGTTGGTTGTCGCTTTTTTTGTTGGTTGGTGAGAAACAATATCGTACACAGCCTCAAGTGCAGACTCGATAGAACCCTGAAGCCAAGCAGGATATTTAGAACAATGTTCACCAGCAAAGAACAGAGTCTTTTGCGGTCTAGCAGCTTCCAAGTAACTGATAGTATGGTTAGATTCATCAGACATGTCATCGCTCCAATGAACAGTGCATCCACCAGCGCTCCACTCGTAGTTACCCCAGGCAATCGAAGCCACATCTAACACCATACCAGGAGTTTGAATTTCTGGGTGAACTTTGCTGACAACGTTCTTGACGTAACCGTGACGCTGTTGCTCAGACATCATCCCCAAGCGTAGAGCATCGTCACCGATGGTATAACTAGCAAGCATCGTACTCCCAGCTTCGGGGTTGAATTTCACAGAAGGATAGTATGTTTGGCGAACGCCATCACCACTGAAGGATGCACCACCCTTGATACCTTGTTTTTCCCAAAAAGCTTGTTGAGTATGAAATGCAACTTTGGTTGCTGGACAATATATAGTATTGTGGATAGATTCCAGTTTTCTAGAGTCAAATCCGCTCAACTCCATCTTACGCATTACCGAGAAAGGAATAGTGCATAACACATAGTCGCAACGACGCGTATGCAACTGTCCGTTTTCCAAGTAATCCAATTCTACGTGGTCTGGACGCACGCGCATTGCCACTATTTTTTGGTTGCACTGAATCGGAGCTTTGATTGATGCTACCAGGCGCTGGATAAGTTGGTCCATTCCGCCTTTGAGTTGTAATAAATCGTGACTGGTTTCAACTAAGATGTCGCTCAGGAACATATCCAAGGCTTTGCTGCAACGAGCGCGAAAACTTGGGTGATCTTTAATAAATGCCTGTAAGTCGATAGTTTCGCCGTCTTCGCTAAAGTAAGGTTCTAAATCCAGTCTTTCCAATTCATCCATTAAGTGTGATTTTAGGTCAGAATCCAAACTTTCACGCAAATTTCCAGGAGAGATGGTATTGACAATGGTTTTCAGCCATGCTGCAAATAATCGAGTTTTTTCACTGTAACGAGTGTCGGTAAAGATTCCTTGATAACGTTCTTGGAGAAGGCGGGGTGCGTCTTTCATGCGGAAGACATTTCCTTCGATGTTCATGAAAGCGTTTTGTTCTTCAAAGACTGTGACAAATTTGCAAAGTTTGTCAGCTAGTCCCAGTTCGTTTACGTAGTGCAGTGTATGCTGGTGTTCGCTGGGGATACGCATGGCTCCCAGTTCTGCGTACGGTGCGTCAGGCGAGTTACCGAAACGGTGTGTCCAAACTCGACCACCGACGCGCGGGCTACCTTCCATAATATCGACTTCATGACCCAGACGTTCTAACTCGTAAGCTGCAACTAAACCTGCAATTCCTGCACCCAGGATGGTGACGCGCTTACCTTTTTGGATGTTTGCCAGTTTGCACATATCGAGCATTGTTGTGGTATCCATTTTGAAATTCCTCTTGCAAATGAGTTTGTTGTTTGTTTTCGGTGTTTCAACCGCTTCATAAGTTTGATAGCGCTGAGGAATTTTTTTTATGCACTCTGATCTGCACCCATCGCAGACAAGTGACGCGGTGAGAAGCGCGGATAAGCATTGTGCCGAGATGGGCGACGTGAAAATTGACTGACGCGGTGAGAAGCGCTATGAAAATCAGTAATGCCCTTGGAGTAGAGCGTGCTGCGATGGTGCGGAGCACCCGCAGCCATTGCGATCGCTCGAACGGGCGATCGCCTTTGGGATCATGTTGCATTTAGAGTCGATGAAGGGCAAGGATTTGATTGAATTAAGCCTCTAATGATGAAACGCAACATGGCAGTATAAATATAAGTACTGGTTTTAGATAGTTCTATTTATTACCTTAATCTTTAAATAAAGCAGCTTTGTATTCATGATTACAAATAATTTTAATATTATCTAAATTCCTTGGCTAGAAACAAATATGTCGATTGATAGAAGGTTGTATAAACAGTAAATAGTATCTTTAACAGTTAGTGATAGCGATTGTTGTCAAGGTAAACAGCCTTAGTAGTTTTTAGGCAGTCAAGAAAACACCAAACGCTTCTTTACCAGATAATGCTTACTGCCCTTGTACTAAGAAAAAGTAAGCTAAAAGTGGATTTTTTCTAATTCCTCTGCTCTGGTGAAAGAGCATTTGGAAACAATTCTATTTCCTATAAAGATAAAATTGAGATAACCTATGTCAGGCGAAAAAAGTCAAATAAAAAATAACGGGCTCAGTAATGGGAAGTCAGGAAGAATGCTTAAAGCTAAGCTTTCAACACTAACTGAACCGCAATCATCAGGTGTATCATCCCAAAATTTATCCATACCCAACAAAATTTATAAAGAAACCTCTACAGATACGCCTGATATAGTTTGCTTGTCTCATTTGCGTTGGAATTTCGTTTATCAAAGACCGCAACATCTTCTGGTTCGTTGCGCTCAAGGACGGCGGGTTTTCTTCATTGAGGAGCCAATTTTTACGGACGAACCATTGGGGCGGTTGGATGTCAGCCAAGACAACAATGGAGTCGTGGTTGTTGTTCCACACTTACCACAAGGTTTGAGCCAGGAGGCGGTAAACGCAGATCTAAAACTGCTGATTGATGGTTTGTTTGCAGAGCACAACATCCGCAAGTACATCTGTTGGTACTATACGCCGATGGCGATCGCATTTACAAGCCATTTACAACCATTGGCAGTTGTCTACGATTGCATGGATGAATTATCTGCATTCAAGGGAGCATCACCTGCTTTAAAGAACAACGAAGCCGAACTTTTCCGCCGTGCAGATTTGGTGTTTACAGGTGGACAAAGCCTTTACGAAAGCAAGGTGAACCAGCACCCTAACGTCTACGCGTTTCCTAGTAGTGTTGAAGTACCACATTTTGCACAAGCAAGAAATTCCCAAGAGTCAGAACCAGCAGATCAAGCGAATATTCCCCATCCGCGCCTTGGGTTCTTTGGCGTGATTGACGAGCGGATGGATATCGAACTGTTGGCTGGTATTGCCGACACACGCCCTGACTGGCATTTGGTGATCATTGGACCGGTTGTGAAAATCGATCCCGCAACTTTGCCACAGCGAGAGAATATTCATTATCTCGGTGGGAAAGACTATAAAGAACTACCTGCATATTTGGCGGGGTGGGACTTGGCGATGCTGCCGTTTGCGCGCAACGAGTCAACTCGCTTTATTAGCCCCACTAAAACCCCAGAGTATCTTGCCGCAGGTAAGCCTGTGGTGTCTACCTCAATTCGAGATGTCGTGCGTCCCTACGGAGACTTGAAGCTGGTGCGAATTGCAGACACGGTTTCTGAATTCGTCGCTGCCATAGAAAAGGCTATACAAGAGGACACCTCTGCATCGGGATGGTTGAGTCGGGTAGATGCCTTTTTGGAGCAAATTTCTTGGGATCGCACTTGGGGATCAATGATGCAATTGATAGACTCTGCTATTGCTGCACAAAAAGAAGGCAACAAAATGAACTCAAATCTGGCTATTGCTGGTAAACAAGCACCAAGTATCATTAACAGAGACAAAGAGCCTGTATTTGATTACTTGATCGTTGGTGCTGGATTTTCAGGGAGCGTCATTGCAGAACGGTTGGCAACTCAGTCTGGTAAGAAAGTGCTGGTTGTGGACAAGCGATCGCACATCGGCGGCAACGCCTACGATCATTACGACGATCATGGCATCCTCGTACACAAATACGGTCCCCACATCTTTCACACCAACTCTCGCGAAGTCTTTGAATACCTCTCGCAGTTCACTGAATGGCGGGCTTACGAACATCGCGTCCTCGCTAGCGTAGACGGGCAACTTGTCCCCATCCCCATCAACCTCGACACCATCAATAAACTCTATGGAATGAACCTGACTTCATTTCAGGTGGAAGAGTTCTTCAAGTCACTTGCTGAACCGAAAGAATACATCCGCACCTCAGAGGATGTGGTGGTGAGCAAAGTCGGTCGAGAACTGTATGAAAAGTTTTTCCGCAACTACACACGCAAACAATGGGGACTCGACCCATCGGAACTTGACAAATCAGTCATTGCCCGCATCCCCACCCGCACCAACCGCGACGACCGCTATTTCACAGATAGTTACCAGGCAATGCCCCGGTACGGTTTTACCCGGATGTTCGAGACGATGTTGGCACACCCCAACATCAAGGTGATGCTCAACACCGATTACCGTGAAATCCAGAAGGCAATACCTTGCGGTGAGATAGTTTACAGCGGACCTGTTGATGAGTTCTTTGATTATCGCTACGGCAAACTACCGTATCGCTCGCTTGATTTCAAGCACGAGACGCATAACACCTCGGTGTTTCAGCAAGCGCCAGTCATCAACTATCCGAACGACCACCTGTATACCCGCGTCACGGAGTTTAAGTACCTGACGGGACAGGAACACCACAAAACTAGTATTGTTTACGAGTTTCCCAAAGCAGAGGGAGACCCCTATTACCCCGTGCCACGTCCGGAAAATCAGGAAATTTACAAGCAATACAAGGAACTGGCTGATGCAACGCAGGGGGTGTATTTTGTCGGACGCTTAGCAACGTACAAGTATTACAACATGGATCAATGTGTTGCTCAGGCTCTATCTGTTTACAAGCAAATCGCGGTTAAGGCTTGATTTGTAGAGTGGGCATTGCCCACTTTTCTATGTGTCTTGGCGGTTAATATAGGGCTTCTCATTTGAATGAAGTACAGATTTATCTGTGTCCATCTGTGTCCATCTGTGGTTCATTATTTCTTTGGTGTACCTTACTCCGGGTTGCAAACTGCTATAAAACGAACCGCCAAGACGAGCCAGCGCTCTTTGGAGGGCTTCGCCGTGAGCGCTCAGCCGAACGGTTTCCCTCGTGCCGGCTCTGGCGTCGCAAAGAACGCCAAGGAAGAAAAGAGAATATATAAGATTGAGTTTAAAGTATGGTTTCCTTCAACTCAAGACTCAACACTGATAATTCACAACTTCCCTTGGAAGTGTGGGCTGGTGTGGAGTGTACGGTTAATCGTGTGGGTGATGAGTATTTTGACCAGTTGGAACGCAATGGTCATGCAACGCGCTTGGATGACCTAGACTTATTTGCCGAACTAGGGATAAAGGCGATCCGCTACCCGGTGCTGTGGGAGCGAACTGCTCCCGACGGGTTGGAGAATGCTGACTGGTCTTGGGCGGATGAGCGATTAGGGCGGTTGCGCGAACTCGGCATCAATCCGATTGTCGGATTAGTGCATCATGGTAGCGGACCACGTCACACTAGCTTGATAGATCCGGAATTTCCAGAGAAACTAGCTTTGTATGCCCGTGCGGTTGCAGAGCGCTATCCTTGGGTGACGCATTACACACCAGTAAACGAGCCACTGACAACGGCGCGGTTCAGTGGAATGTATGGTCACTGGTATCCTCACGGTGGAGATGAGCTAACTTTTTTACGCGCTTTGTTAGGGGAGTGCCGTGGGGTCGCCCTTTCGATGAAGGCAATCCGGGAAGTTAACCCCAATGCCCAACTAGTGCAAACGGACGATTTGGGTAAGATTTACAGTACACCAAAGCTGGCGTATCAAGCAGAATTTGAGAACGAGCGTCGGTGGTTGAGCTTTGATTTATTGTGCGGTCGAGTCACGCCGACTCATCGGATGGGGGGTCACCTGCGCTACTGTGGCATCAGTGAGGCTGAACTTGAATGGTTTCTGGAAAATCCCTGTCCGCCAGATATCATCGGGATTAACCACTACCTGACGAGCGATCGCTTTTTGGATGAACGCAAAGAACGCTATCCGACTAGCTCGCATGGGGGTAACGGGCGGGACGAGTACGCAGATGTAGAGGCAGTGCGCGTTTGTGCTGAGGGTGCAGCAGGTCCGCGCAACTTGCTATTAGAAGCATGGGAACGCTATAAACTGCCCCTTGCCATTACCGAAGCTCACCTGAGCTGTACCCGCGAGGAGCAGCTGCGCTGGCTTTATGAGGTCTGGAATGCGGCGCTTCAATTACGAGATCAGGGTGTGGATGTCCGTGCTGTCACTGCTTGGGCGCTCCTGGGCAGTTACGATTGGAATAGCTTAGTGACTCGTTCGGTCGGCTACTACGAGTCAGGCGTGTTTGACTTGCGCTCGTCACGTCCCAGACCAACAGCAATTGCCAAGATGATACGCGACTTATCCGCTGGGCGCAAACCAGATCACCCGCTCCTTGATACACCCGGATGGTGGCATCGGCAAGAGCGGTTATTATACCCTGCGGTAAGTTGCGGTGTGGAGGTAGGGGGAGAGAAACGAGATGAGCGAGTAACATCCTCCTCATCTTCCCCATCTCCCCTAGCGATCGTGGGTGCGAGAGGAACCTTGGGAAGGGCTTTTGCGCGGTTGTGTGAACTGCGGGGGATCTCATACCGCTTGCTGACACGCCAAGAAATGGACATTGCTGATCCTGCCTCTGTCGATGCAGTTCTAACGCAGTTGAAGCCGTGGGCGGTTGTGAACGCTGCTGGATACGTGCGGGTGGACGATGCGGAACGCGAACCCCATGTTTGCCTGCGGGTGAACGCTGAGGGACCAGCGATTTTAGCTGCTGCTTGCGCTCAGCATAATGTGGGGCTACTGACTTTCTCGTCAGATCTGGTATTTGACGGTGCTGTGTTCAACCCTTATGTCGAAAGTGATGCCGTTGCTCCCCTAAATGTGTATGGGTGCAGTAAAGCTATGGCAGAAAAGCTGGTATTGAAGGTGAATCCGGCATCGCTAGTGATTCGCACCAGTGCATTTTTCGGTCCTTGGGATGATTACAATTTCGTCACTATTGCCCTGCGTCAGCTCAGTGCTGGGAATACCTTCGTCGCTGCTGAGGATGCAATTGTTTCGCCTACGTACGTGCCGGATCTTGTCCACGCTAGTCTCGATTTGTTAATTGACGGCGAGAGTGGTTTGTGGCATCTGGCTAACAAAGGTGCGATCGCATGGGCTGATTTGGCACGGCTAGCGGCGAAAACGGCAGGCTTTAATCCTAGCAATGTGATTGCCCTGCCAACGCAAGAACTTGGTTTAACTGCTAAGCGCCCGACTTACAGCGTTCTTGGTAGCAATAGGGGTGAGTTAATGTCATCTCTTGACAGTGCGATGTCTCGCTATTTTGACGAGTGTCAACGATTTTAGATTTTTGTCATTTGTCAATGATTTCTAACTCTATACGGGCGTTGCATTCGAGCAGAAATATCTCGAGTTTTCAGAAATATTTTTGCTTGGTAGCTTCGCCCCTACCTCATTGATTGTTTAATCCAAAATCTAAAATAGACTTCTTGGATTTATTCCAAAAAAAAGAATAATTAACCACAGATGGACAAGGCAGTGCGTTGCGGGGGTTCCCCCCGTTGAAGCAACTGCCGTACAGATGGACACAGATGGAACTCACCTTCCGCAATCTTGTCTATTCTAAAACCTAAAGTTAGTACAGTTATGACAACCATTTTAGTTACAGGTGGAGCAGGATATATTGGCTCCCATGCGGTATTAGCTCTAAAAAATGCAGGTTATGAAGTCGTTGTTCTTGATAATTTGTCCAATGGGCATCGAGAACTTGTAGAACAGGTTTTGCAGGTAAAGTTGATTGTTGGTGATACGAGCGATCGCGCTCTTTTAGATAACATATTTTCAACCCACAATATAACTGCGGTGATGCATTTTGCTGCGTACATTGCCGTGGGTGAATCTGTCACTGACCCAGCCAAATATTACCATAACAATGTCGCAGGTACTCTGACGCTTTTAGAAGCAATGCTTGCTGCTTCCATCAACAAGTTCATCTTTTCTTCTACTTGCGCTCTTTATGGTGTGCCCAAGTTTGTGCCGCTGACTGAAGACCATCCTCAAGACCCCATCAGTCCCTATGCAACTACCAAATGGATGGTAGAGCGAATATTATCTGATTTCGATACGGCTTATAATCTCAAGTCTGTCCGTTTCCGCTACTTTAACGCCGCAGGTGCTGACCCAACTGGCCTATTGGGGGAAGACCACGAACCAGAAACTCACCTCATACCACTGGTGCTCATGGCTGCTTTAGGTAAGCGCGAATCCATTTTGATTTTCGGTACTGATTACCCTACGGCTGACGGGACTTGTATTCGAGATTACATTCATGTAACTGATTTGGCACAAGCACATGTTCTAGGTTTGGAGTATCTCCTGAAAGGAGGAGATAGCGAAGTCTTTAATTTAGGGAATGGCAGTGGGTTTTCAGTTAGAGAAGTCATCGAAAGTGCAAAGGAAGTCACAGGAGCTGAAATCAAAATAGAGGAACGCGACAGGAGACCTGGCGATCCGCCTATTTTAGTCGGCAGCAGCGACAAAGCAACTAAAGTTTTGGGTTGGCGTCCCCAATACCCAAACATTAAGGACATCCTCACCCATGCTTGGCAGTGGCATCAGCGACGGCACGGGTAGTCTAAACTTTAGCTTAATCGGTCATTCATCCCACATCTGACCCGTAACGGGAGCGTGGGATGAATGACCGGGCAATTAAGGTACGTCCTTTGACGAGTTTTCAGCGTCGCTAGAAGGGGGACTGGGGACAGTACCTTGATTGCCAATCTCTGTGTTGGGCAACCTGTCAACCCAGTCTTCGACAATTTGAGTAATCGTCTTATCTTTGCTTGCTGCATATAACCGTAACTTATTCAGCCTACGAGAAGACATTCTTAAACTTAATCGTGAATCTTTCATAATGGATAGCCATTGACTAGCCACGATGTTAACATAAAGGAGTGTTGACAAAGACTAAAAAGCTGGTCAAGCATCTGTACCAAGACAACTGTTTGCGTAGCGTGCGCGATCGCGCATAGATAAGGGGTTAGGTTTTTGATTACTGAATCGATGCTCTAGCGTTCTAGCGACACACCGCTACCACTTCACAGCAAGGTTGGCGACGGCTGCAACTAACGCGGCTGGCTCCACTGGCTTGGCAATATGCTGTTGAAATCCGGCGGCAATTGCCTGTTGGTAATCAACATCACCTGCATAAGCCGTTAGGGCGATCGCTGGAATTTGCCCTCCCAGTTCTGCTGGCATTGCTCTGATTTGACGCATCAGCATATAGCCGTTTACTTCAGGCATTCCGATGTCGCTTAACAGCACATTTGGTTGAAACTGGGTGATAACTTGTAGTGCTTCACTTGCCGACGCTACCTGTGTTACTTCTGCTCCAGACTGCTCTAAAATGAAAGCAATCAACTCTCGTGTATCTACCTCATCATCCACAACGAGAACTTTCAGCCCCTTTAAATCGGGAAACTCATCAGACTGTGTATCACTCTGTTGCTCATGTAGATGAATCTTCATCAATGGCAGAGTAACTGTAAAGGTTGCTCCCTGTCCTTCACCCAAACTTTCTGCCTTAACCGTGCCGCCGTGTAGCTCTACAATGTGGCGGACAATTGCTAAACCTAACCCTAGTCCACCGAATTTCCTGGTCGTTGAGCCGTCAGCTTGTCGGAAGTAGTCAAATACATACGGTAGAAACTCAACAGCAATTCCCTTACCTGTATCGCGCACTTGAAGCTGAGCCACAGAACCAACGGACTCTAAACGGATTTCTACTTGTCCACCTTCTGGTGTAAACTTAATGGCATTGGAAAGCAAATTCCAGACGACTTGCTGTAAGCGACCTGAATCGCCTGAAACTTGTCGCATTTTCTCCTCAAACACGGTCACTAGCTGAATCGATTTGGCTTGGGCAGCTAACTGCACAGTTTGTATTGCTGCTGCGATCGTAGATGCCAAATCAACTGCACCAATCTTTAGTCTGAGTTTGCCTTGTAGGATGCGAGAAACATCCAGCAAATCTTCGATAAGTTCGATCTGGAGTTTGGCGTTCCGCTCAATGGTTTCTAAGGCGCGAGCAGTCGTTGCTTCATCATACTTTCTAGCTCGTAGTAACTTCGACCATCCAAGTATGGGGTTGAGCGGCGTGCGAAGTTCGTGGGAGAGGACTGCCAAGAATTCATCTTTGATGCGGTTAGCTTGAATCAATTGCTCTGTTTGGCGCATGAGAGCTTGTTCTGCAAGGTGGCGTTCACGAAGTGCGCGTTCGCGTTCGGTGATGTCAACCGCAACTCCTCCTACCAGACATTGCCCAGACACATCTGCAATGGGAAACTTATACACCAGAAAGTCGCCGAGCGTGCCATCTGTGCTAGGGGCATGCTCAATCGCCTCAACGACTTGCTTTGTCTGGGCAACTGTTCTAATGTTATCAAGGAATTGCTGAGCGATTTCAGTCGGATATAGCTCGAAGATACTTTTGCCGAGCGCGTCGGTTGTTGGTAGCTTGAATATGCGATAGTAAGTTTGACTAAGGTAAATCACACGCCCGTCTGCATCTGTAATCCATGATGCGGCTGGACTGTTATTCATAAAAGCTTGAAATCGCTCTTGACTCTGGCGTAGGGCTTCAAGAGCCTGTTTGCGCTCAGTGATATTCATTATGCTTACCAAGACGCTATGAAATTTTGCGGTTGGCGGGGGAAAAGTAATCGTAAAAAGGACGTTGAGGCGTTCTCCGTTTATAGTTTGCAGAATTGTTTCAGATTGAAAATAAGTTTCGGAGTGAGCAAGCGCAAGCAGTTCTTCGACAAACACCTCTAGGGTTTCCGGTATAAAGACTTGGTCAACTGAAGCCAAGAGTTCATTTTTGTTTTGAGCGCGAAACATCCGTACCGCCGTGTCATTCACGTTGAGAATTCTCACCATGTCAACTGCCTGTCGAACGAACTCAGGGTGTTCCGCGAAATAGGTGCGAAAATTTTGGACTCCTTGCGCTTTTAAATGAGCGATCGCTTCTTGGACAAGAGAAAAATCTTCTTCAAAAATCGCCACGCCTGCGGCTTCAAAGATATAGCGGTATTTTCTCTCCTGTTCTTTGAACGCTTCCTCCGCCTGCTTGCGTTCGCTAATGTCCCGAAAATAAACGGCAAGACCATCTGGCGAAGGATACGCGTGGACTTCCAGCCACTTACCTATCGGCTGACCAAATTCTTCAAAGACAACGGCAACTTGCTCAGTAACGGCACGGTGAAATTCCTGGTACGCCAAACTTCCGACTGTCTCTGGAAACACCTCCTCCCACACCTGCTTGCCGAGTAGTTCTTCAGGGGTTTTGTGTAAAAGCTTGGTAGCTTCCTGATTGACATAGGTGTAGCGCCACTGGTGATCGAAAGCCACAAACGCATCAGTGATGCTTTCAAGAATGTTGCTGATTTGGTCACGGGTTGTCTCAGCGGTACGTTGTGCCGTTTCGCTAACAGCACGTAATTCCCGCTCTCGCCGCGTTGCTTCCTGACGCAATCGAGCCATCTCTAAGTTAGCATTCACACGAGCCAGGAGTTCACGTCCAGAGAAGGGCTTAACCAAATAGTCGTCTGCCCCAGCTTCCAAACCTTCAATGCGCGACTCTTCCCCAGCACGCGCAGAAAGCAGAATGATGGGGATTTCTCTCGTGTGCGGATCAGCCCTCAACTCGCGAAGCAACTCAAAGCCATCCATCCCTGACATCATGACATCACTTAATATCAAATCTGGAACCTGGGCACGAGCAGCAGCTAACGCCTCAGTGCCATTTGCTACCGCCTCCACGTCATACCGTTGGCTTAACAAACGCTTGACATAGTCGCGCATATCCGCATTGTCGTCAGCTAGGAGAATGCGGGGGATTGGGGAAGGTGGGGCCCCCTCTGGGGATAAGGGGTAATGGGGATTAGGGATTGGGGAAGGTGGGGCCCCCTCTGGGGATAAGGGGTAATGAGGATGGGAAATTGAGAGAACTCTTCCCTTGTCCCCCTTCGGGTATGCCTTCGGCACACCTTCGGTGAACGCCAGTCGCACGGGCGGGGGGAACCCCCGCACGGCGCTGGACTCACGAGTCCCTTGTCCCGAGTCCCTTGTCCCTTCTTCAGGTAGCCAACGTAACGCTTCCTCGACATACGGCGTAGCGCCCACTGCGGTGGATGCGAGTGAACGGGTTGCGCTGATGCCTTCACTTGGCAGATGGGCAGTTCCTGTGGGAATCAACACGGTAAAGCAGGTTCCCTGATTCACAATGCTGCTGACTTGAATCGTGCCACCGTGCAGCTTTACCAACTCTTGGACTAACGATAGCCCAATGCCCGAACCTTCATGAGTACGTGCTTGCGCTCCTTTGATGCGATGGAACCGCTCGAACATATGGGGTAGCTCATCAGCGGGGATGCCTATGCCTGTATCGCGCACGTCTAACTCAACGTGGTCGTCGCAATAACGGAGCGTTACTGCAATTTCCCCCTCAAAGGTGAACTTGAAAGCATTGGAAAGCAGGTTAAGCACAATCTTTTCCCACATTTCCTGGTCTACGTACACAGGTTCCGGTAAAGGTGGACAGTTGACCAAAAGCCTTAGCCCTGCTTGTTCGATTGCGGAGCGAAACACACTCGCTAGCTCTGCTGTCAGCATCGCTAAGTCTGTAGGTTCGTAAACTGCCTGCACCCGTCCTGCTTCGATGCGGGAGAAGTCCAGGAGGCTATTAACCAGCTTCAGCAAGCGTAACCCATTACGCTGCACCATTTCTAACTGCTCACGGTCGTGTCTGGGAAGAACGCTTGAGGGATTGGTTAACACGTCCTCAAGAGGACCTAGCATCAAAGTCAACGGCGTACGAAATTCGTGACTGATGTTACTGAAGAAAGCAGTTTTCGCCCGGTCTAGTTCTGCTAGTGCTTCAGCCCGTTTGCGTTCTGCTTCGTAAGCATTAGCATTGGCGATCGCAGTCGCAACATTACTGGCAATTAAATCAAAGAACCCCCGGTAGTCGTCATCAAATGCACGCCGAGGACTTATTCCGGCAACCAGGAATCCAGCTAACTGCTGCTTATGTCCCGATTGAGCAATAGGCATGACCAAGGCGGCGTTAGGCGGTTGCTTCCCGGTTGCTCCAAACAGTGATCCGAACTGAGTTGCGAAATCATCCACCACCTCCGCTTGCCCCGTACGCTTAACTCGTGCCAGATGCCAGCAGTCTGTCTCTTGGGTTAAATCAATCTGCTCAAGACTTGCGGGTGTGCCTGGCTCAATGCCCGTTGTTCCTACCAAACGTGCTTGTTTTCCGTCCGCCTCAACTAAGTACAATAAAGCAAAGGGAATACAGTCGGGATTGTGGGATAAGGTTTGCGTGGCAATGTGACAAGCTTCTTTGACCGTCTTTGCCTCTGCGGTGTTGCTGGCAAGTTCACGCAGCGATCGCAGCCGACGTTCGCCAATGATCCGCTCTGTTGTTTCGATCACAGCACAGAAAACTCCGCCAACTCCACCGCTCTCGTCTCGTATCGGACTGTAGGAAAAAGTGAAGTAGGTTTCTTCCACGTAGCCGTAGCGGTCGATCATCAGCAGCAGATTATCTGACCAGGTAGGCTGACCTGTGGTGAGGACGCTATCAGCTAACGGACCAATGACATCCCAAACTTCTGCCCAGCACTGCTTGGCAGACTGTCCCAGAAATTGGGGATGCTTGCTAGCACCGAGAATTGGGCGGTAGGCATCGTTGTAGAGGTTGGCATACTCGCTTCCCCACCAGATGAACATCGGGTAGTGGGAGTTGAGAATAATGCTAACGGCAGTTTTCAAGCTCTGTGCCCATTGAGATACTGGACCCAAAAGCGTTTGCGACCAGTCGAGCGATCGCTCAGCGTCTCCAAAGGAGTTTCGCATCAACGCTCCCATTTCTCCACCGCCTGCAAAGATATCCTCAGGGACAGTCGCCTTTACTGGATCACTCACCATCTCTGCTCCGCTTGTGGAAAATATTTGCTAAGGATGCCTTTGCCGCGTTTTCGTAGCGTTGGTTCTGGCAAATCCGACAGTTCACGAATCAGTTGGCTCATTTGTGGTTGCCTAAGCACTGCTGTCTTCCTGGACTTCACTTTTTCAAAAGGAAATTGCATCGGCGGCTTAAGCAAAATTTAACGCGGATTATCTTATTATTCAATATATTCAATCCTGTACCAAGTGGCGCAAGGACTTTTCTATCTTTTGATTTAATTTTTGACCTTTATTGGTTAATTTCTTGTGTAGGCATTCCCACACTATCACCTGCTTTAGAGGGCCATCTCACAGTCAGGATAGTAGATTCAGACTCAGCAATCCAACAATGCGGCACGCCTGCACACCAAAGAACGTAGTCGCCCTCACGAGATAGTACAATATCTCCGTCCTCAAATTGAAGACGAAATTGTCCCTTGATCAGGATAGAAAGGGTGGCGGCTTGGTTATTGACTGCCCACTCAGTTCTACTGTCTCCTACTTTATGGACAGCCCATTTCACTTCTAGGTCTTCCGTCGATCGCGGATCTTCACTTGGAGTGATGAAGTGACCAAGAAACCATCCCCAGCGCTTCGCGCCTTCGTTAACAGCGTTACCAAAAACTACTTTAGTCATTAGTCATTAGTCATTAGTTATTAGTCATTAGTTATTAGTCATTAGTCATTAGTCATTAGTCATTAGTCATTAGTCATTAGTCATTAGTCATTAGTCATTAGTCATTAGTCATTAGTCGTTAGTCGTTAGTCGTTAGTCGTTAGTTCTTCCCCTGCTCCCTCACTCCCTCATCTCCCTCATCTCCCTCATCTCCCTCATCTCCCCAATCAAAAATCAGTAGACGGAACTAAGATTCGTCCGGTGTTACCTGTTTGATTGTATTGTTCGAGGACGTTACTAGCAATACCTCTGCCCTCACCCGCTGCGACCAAAGCAACGCTTGCCCCGCCAAAACCTGCGCCCGTCAGCCTTGCGCCAAATACTCCTGCTGTTTTCTGCAATATCTCTACCAGCGTATCCAGCGCAGGGACAGAAACTTCGTAATCGTCCCGCAAGCTGGCGTGGGATGCGTTCATTAATTCGCCAAAGCGCTGAGATGAGACTCCCTGCAAAACCTCTAAGACGCGGTTATTTTCCGTTACGACATGACGGGCGCGACGCCGCAGCGGTTCGGGTAATACTTCTGTTGCGCTACTGTCGGTAATATCTCGCAGCGCCTTCACCCCCAGTAACCGCGCCGCCTCCTCACATTCCGCACGCCTTTGGTTATATCCGCTACTTGCAAGCGTGCGAGGCACACCGCTATCTATCACCACAATCTCTGCACCGCTTGGGAAAGACATCACGCGACGTTCCAGGGTACGCGTATCTAAAAACAGCATATGCTCTGTGTCAGCAAGGCTGGAAGCCATCTGATCCATAATGCCGCATTGCACGCCAGCATAGTGAATTTCCGCTTGCTGTGCGAGTTGGGCGATTTCGACATCATTGATGGGGAGGTTGAGGAGTTGGCGCACAGCCCTCAGCGTTGCGACTTCCAAAGCCGCACTGCTAGACAAACCCGAACCGATAGGAACCGTCGATTTGACGTGCAAATTCAGCGATGGTATCGTGTGTCCTTCTTTTTGCAAAAGTTGAATACACCCAAAGATATAACTTGCAAATCCAGACGGCGTATGATTACTTTCTAAAATGCTAACTTGCTCGTCTAAATCTTCAGAATAAAAGTGGTGCTGTCCATCGGTACTAGAACCTAGCTGTACTGTGGTGCGTTGGGGAATTGCTGTTGGAAGAACAAAGCCATCATTATAATCAGTATGTTCACCAAGTAGGTTGACTCTTCCTGGCGCACTGGCTTCGGCTTCAGGTGGTTTACCAAATATCTTTTGGAAATTCATAATTATTAATTAATCTTTTGGAAATCCATAATTATTAATTAATTGATTGATAGCAAAAAAATTCAATATTACACGTCCTCCCATAGGGTAAGCCTACAGCAAGAAATTTTAAAGTAAAAGTACACCAAAAGGGCCATTCTCTCAATGAATCATCCTGAGCAGTATCCTGTTTTGCTAGCCGAGGACAATGACAGCGACTTAATTTTTCTGCAGCGTGCTATCCGTAAAGCTGGTGTGTCCATTTCTCTCCAACTCGTACGCAACGGGGAGGAAGCCGTGAATTATTTGTTAGGTGAAGGAAAATATGCAGACCGAGAGCGTTACCCCTTGCCAATGCTAATCATTAGCAACATGAAAATGCCAAGGATGAACGGGTTAGAGTTATTAACATGGGTTAAACAGCAACCAAATTTTAAACATCTGCCTGTTATCGTCATGAGTAGCTCTGAAGATCCTGATGAAATGAACCAAGTTACTACTTTGGGGGGTAGTGCTTACTTTGTTAAAACGAGTTCTTTAGATATGTTGGCAGAAATCGTGAAAAAGATGATTTCATTTTTACCACGCAGTCAAGAGCCATAAGTATGAGATGACTGTAGTGTTGCTCAGGATACATACAAATGTTTATGCAAGCATTGAAGCAGAATATGCTGGTCGAAGAACGTTCTTGGTTGCTAAGTTACCCAATCGCGGTTGTCACCAGCCTAGCGGCACTGCTAGTTTCGCTCGTCTTATCACCACTTCTACCGCAAAGTTCCCTGGTTTTGTTTCTCACGGCTGTGGTGGTTAGCTCGTGGTATGGAAGTCGCAACGTAGGAATGCTTGCTACCCTACTCTGTAGCTTGGCAAGCGCTTACTTCTTTTTAGCTCCGATTTATTCTCTGGCTGTTGCCACTGTTAATGGTTTTCTGGAACTGAGCTTATTTGTGGCAGTGTCTTTGCTAATTAGCGGTCTAAGTGCCGCTCGTCAATCCACAGAAAGTCGCCTACGGCAAAGCGAAGAACGTTTCCGCAGTGCCATCAGTGATGCTCCAATACCAATAATGCTACATGCTGAGGATGGGCAAGTTGTTCAAATTAACCGAACTTGGACAGAGCTAACAGGTTATACTCCTGTTGACATCCCGACTATCTCAGCATGGACTCAAAAAGCTTACGGTGAAAGTCAAGAATTGGTTAGAGCCGACATTGATCGCCTCTACAGCCTGGATGCACGAATTGCAGAAGGAGAGTACACCATAACCACACGTAGTGGTGAAACTCGGATTTGGGACTTTTACTCGGCTCCTTTGGGCAATCTTCCTGACGGAAGACGCCTAGTCATTACTACAGCTATTGACATTACCGAACGCAAAGGAGCCGAGATTGAATTGCAGGAAGGAACCAACCTACTGCAAGCAGTCATTGAGGGAACCACGGATGCAGTCTTTGTCAAAGACCTCCAGAGACGCTACAAATTCATTAATGCTACTACAGCTCAGATTTTTGGCAGGGCAAAAGAAGAAATCATTGGCTGTGATGACACAGAACTTTTACCGTTCGACTTGGCAACAGCTTTGAGAGACGTTGACCAAAGAATTATGACGACGGGACGGGGGGAAATTGTGGAAGAGAAGGTGCGATCGGATGGCAGCATCCACATCTATCTTTCAACAAAAGACCCCTATCGAGATGCTGTTGGTAATGTCATCGGTTTAATTGGTGTAGCACGAGATATTACGGAACGCAAGCAGACGGAAGAAGCATTGTCTCGCTCTCTTCAACGCCTGGCAGCCCTACAACAAATTGATCGTGCCATCCTTAGAGCAGAGTCTACGGAAGAGATTGCCCATGCTGCACTTTTACGAATGCATCGGGTGCTACCTTACGTTGAAGCTGTCGTTGCATTATTTAATTTTGAAACAGGCAATGCCCAGATACTGGCAGGGACAATTGATAGTGTGTCAAAAGGGGAAAGCGTTGAGCTTGAGCAGCTCATACCAACTTTTGTCTCAAGGGAATCAGGGGGAATTCGTTATGTAGAAGATATTGCTACCCTTGAGGAACGCCCGCTTTTAATCGAGCGGCAACTTGTAGAAGGCAAGCCGAGTTTCCTGGCAGTACCACTGGTGGTCGAAGGAGACTTGATTGGTGAACTGAGTTTGTTTGCCAACCAAACAGCAGCATTTAACCCGGAACACCAGCAAATTGCTATTAGAAGTTGCAAACCAGCTAGCAGTGGCGATTCAGCAGGCTCGACAACGAGAACAACTGCAAAGCTACGCTGCCGAACTCGAACAGCGAGTAGCAGAGCGAACGGCTGCGCTGAACGAATCCAATGCCGATATGCAAGCTTTTACTTACTCAGTTTCCCATGACCTGCGGGAACCTGTGCGTGTTTTACAAGGGTTTGCTCAAATTTTGTTGGAAGACTACGCCGGCGAATTAGACCCGATCGCACAGGACTTCATAAAGCGCATTCTCACCAACGCCCAGCGGATGGAAAGGCTGCTACGCGATTTATTGGCATACAGTCGCTTGAATCGCAATGAGCTATCACCAAAACCCATTAGCTTGTCAAATGTTATGGCGGAGGTGCTGACTCAACTAGAGGTACAAATTCACGAGCAACAGGCGATTGTGACAGTAGACGAACCACTGCTTCCAGTTGTTGGGCATTATACTACCGTTATTCAGGTGCTCACAAACCTACTGAGCAACGCTATCAAATTTGTGGCTCCTGGAGTTCAGCCTTCTGTACGGGTATGGACACAAAAACGCAATGAATGGGTGCGGTTATGGGTGGAAGATAACGGCATTGGTGTCGAGCCGAAGTACCAAGAGCGCATTTTCAAAGTTTTTGAACGCTTGCACGCTGAGGAAGTTTATCCTGGTACTGGCATTGGGTTAGCGATCGCCCGTAGAGGAATCGAGCGTATGGGGGGGCAAGTAGGCATCGAATCAACAGCATCTCAGGGAAGTCGTTTCTGGATAGAGTTACCAGCTCTTTCTGAGGATAGTATCCTTTACTAAGGCTTAGCAATTATTAATATTTATAGCAAGAAATGGGATGACTGACGCCAAATCAATATAAATACTAGTGTTGATGATAACGAGTGTTCACTGCTGACAAAAAAAACTTAAATGCTGCGTTTGCTTCTGATTGATGATAATGAACATGACCGTGCCTTAATCGTCTATAAACTCAAGTCTGAGTTTCCTGACCTTCAGGTTGAACAAGTTACAAAAGCAGAGGATTTCCACCAAGCATTGTCAGCAGGTAACTTTGAGTTTGTCATCACTGACTATCGTGTGCGTTGGAATGATGGAGTGGCTCTTTTACAGGATATTAAATCCCGCTACCCCAAGTGTCCAGTGATTATGTTTACCGATAGTGGCACTCAGGAGATTGCAGTCGAAGCAATGAAGGCGGGGCTGGATGATTATATCATCAAATCAGCAAAACACTATGTTCGTTTGCCTGTTGCTGTGCGCTCAATCTTGCAACGATTGGAACAACAGGAGAGAGCAGAGAAAGCCCTGCAAGAAGCCAATCAGCGTTGTGCCGATATTCTTGAAAGCATTACTGATGCCTTTTGTGCTTTAGATGAGCAGTTTCGATTTACGTACGTTAATCGAAAATCAGAACAAATTTTGCAGAAAACGCAGGCAGAGCTTCTCCGCAAGAACATTTGGGAAGAGTATCCTGAAGCTGTCGGCTCAGTGTTTTATCAAAAGTATCATGAAGCAGCAACAACAAAACTTCCTGTCCAATTTGAAGCGTTTTGTCTCCATCTCAATATATGGCTGGAAGTGAGAGTTTATCCACGGGAGGATGGACTGACTATTTATTGCCACGACATCAGCGATCGCAAACGTTCGGAATCGGAAAGAGAGCAGTTTCTTGCTCGTGAGCAAGCCGCCCGTGCTGAAGCCGAAGCCCAAGAAAGGCGTTCCACCTTCTTAGCTGAAGCAAGCCGCCTGTTAGCTTCTTCCCTCGACTACCGTACTACGCTCACTAGCGTGGCAAGTCTAGCAGTACCAATTCTTGCAGACTGGTGCTTTGTTGATATTCTTGAGAAGAATTTGGTCGTTTTTGACAATCCAATCATCGTTGCATTTGAGCCAGAGAAGGAAGCGCTGATACGAGAACTCAGGGAACGTTATCCACCTCCAGCCGATGCAGATTTTGGCGCACCCAAAGTTTTACGAACCGGACAGCCGGAAATGGTTACCGAAATTCCAGAGTCACTTGTGCTATCCATAGCACAGGATGCCGAACACTTGAGCTTGATGCGCCAGTTGAATGCACAGTCTTATATGATCGTGCCGCTGATTGCTGGTAAGCGCAAGCTCGGTACAATCGCTTTTGTGTTGGGACAGCCAGAACGTCGATATCAAAAGGCAGACTTGGCGATGGCTACTGAACTTGCTCAACGGGCGGCGATCGCGATTGACAATGCAATGCTTTACCGGGAAGCTTGGGAAGCCAACCGGATAAAAGACGAGTTTTTAGCGATCGTTTCCCACGAACTACGCACGCCGCTAAACTCGATGTTAGGCTGGGCGAAACTGCTTCGTCAGGGGAAGTTAAATCAAGCCACTGCCGCCAAGGCTCTAGAAACTATTGAGCGCAATGCTGAAGTTCAAAAGAAACTCATTGAAGATATTCTCGATGTTTCACGGATTGTCCAAGGCAAAATCCGCCTGAACCTTCGCCCGCTTCACCTGATACCTGTGATTGATGCGGTGAGCGAAAGTATACGTCCCATAGCTCAAGCCAAAGCAGTTCAGTTTCAGTCGGTACTTGATCCCAATGTTGCTCAGGTGACAGGTGACGCAGATCGCCTGCAACAGGTTTTATGGAATCTGCTTTCCAACGCTGTCAAATTTACCCCTTCTGGAGGACGGATTGAAATTCGGCTCGAGCAGGTAAATTCAATGGCTCAGATTACGGTGACCGATACGGGAGCAGGTATTAGCGCTGATTTTCTTCCCTACGTCTTTGAACGCTTCCGTCAAGCTGATGGGACAAGCACCAGAGCAAATAGTGGACTGGGGTTAGGACTGGCGATTGTACGTCATTTGGTTGAGATGCACAATGGCACAGTTTATGCAACTAGCGATGGGGAAGGCTTGGGTGCAACTTTCACGGTGCAACTACCGATAAGAACAGAAGAACAAATTGTACAGCCAACCAACTTGGACTCAGTGGCTAGTGGTGAGTTTCCATCTCTCAATGGCTTACGAATTCTCGTTGTGGATGATAATATCGATACTCTCGGACTGATTCGCTTCATTTTAGAACAATGTCAGGCACAAGTCACGACGGTGACATCAGCAAGAGAAGCCCTAGCAGCGCTCTCACAATTCAAACCCAATCTGCTGATTAGTGATATCGGTATGCCGGGTGAGGACGGTTATTCGCTGATTCAAAGAATCCGAGCTCTTCCAGCAGAGCTTGGGGGGCAAATTCCAGCGGCTGCTCTTACAGCGTTTGCTGGAGAATCCGAACGTAATCGTGCGCTCACAGCCGGGTTTCAAATGCATATATCCAAACCTGTTGAACCTGCTGAGTTAGTTGCAGCCGTTGTCAAGCTGGCTGAACCAAACGGACAAGTTTAATTTCAGGCTGCCGAATACAGATATTTGCCATGTTCCATTCCATCAGTACGCAAGATAGGCACCTAAAACAAGACGCAAGCGCGGGAGCTTCGTCTTTTTACAGCAGTTTTCAAGTAAATAAACTTAGGTGAGTTAAGAGCGCGTATGACTGATATAAGTTTACCAAATTTTTGCGCTCCTAACGCACCTATAAACTAAACACGTAGAAAGTTAGCACTAATAAAAAATGGATGCAAGGACAGTTAAGACAGTTAAGAGGGTGTTTATAAATTTGGCAAAAACCTCGATTTGTCATGCTGAACGTAGCGATAGCACAAGTGTTGCATCTCTCGACTATGATGCAAACCCTAGATTCTGAGTTGCGTTTCACTCCACTCAGAATGACAAATCTATTTTATAAACACGCTCTAAGACAGTTAAGGAATACTTAATAAAATTTTTAGATTTCCAGAATTAAATTTTAAGGAAGTGATACTTATAGGAAAACCTCCAGTAAATGCAATTACTGGAGGCGTATGCTGAACCAATATTTGTTCTAATCAGTACTGAATAAGTAAAACAAATATTAAAAAAGTTAGCACGAGTAAAAAAAGGGATGCAAGGACAGTTAAGACAGTTAAGACAGTTAAGGAATATTTAATAAAAATTTTAGATTTTGCAGTACTGAAATATACATCTGCATACCAGTATATGCTGATGTATGTTTCAAGCGTGTATTAGAAGATTCTCGCAATATATGAAAATATCATTCTTAAGATAGATTTTTTGGCTTATCTGTCTTAACTGTCCTAACTGTCTTACTTGACTTTCTTAACTGTCTTAACTGTCCTTGCATCCCTTTTTTATGAGTGCTAACTTTTTACGTGTTTGTACATATACAAGGAAAACCATGAAAAGTATCACTAGAATCGCACGACGACTGATGTTAGTGTTTTTGGCACTGGTTGCAAGTAGCACGATGTTCTTCTCATCTCCTGCGGTTGCTGCTTCTGTGGATGTTGCAGCTACACAGTATCTTGCCGATACCAGCACACCAACCCAAATATTCACACCCAAAGAAGATGCCACCACACAAACCCAAACACTCACACCCGAAGAAATTGATCAAGCAATCGCTTTTTACAGACAGTTAAAGGTAAAAGTTTCCAAATTTATTCCCCGGCAAGAAAAGAATGCCAATGGTGAAATCCAGACAACAGAAGTCAAAGGTGGAAGCCTGACAATAGATGAAGGCAAAGGTCTTTTATTCGCCATTAACAAACTAATTAATGAGCTATTACAAGAAAAGAAAGCTGCATAAACTGCAAGAACGAGAGCAACTCATTAGAAACAGAGTTCAGTACCTAGCAGAGAAAAGGGGAATCAGCTTTGATGAATGCTGGAAACTAGCTGTAACAGGACGGTTGGAGAAAATCACCCCTGAAGAATGGTAAAAATTTCATTCCTAAGATAGATTTTTTGGCTTAACTGTCTTAACTGTCCTAACTGTCTTGGTTGATTTTCTTAACTGTCTTAACTGTCCTTTCCTCTCTTTTTCACTCGTGTTAGCTTTTTTAATATTTGTTTTACCTGTCTAATACTGAATGGAACAAATATTGGTTCAGCATACGCCTCCAGTGAGTACTACTGGAGGCTTTCCTATAAATATTACTTCTTTAAAATTTAATTCTCAAAATCTAAAATTTTTATTAAATATTCCTTAACTGTCTTAACTGTCTTAACTGTCCTTGCATTTATGCTTACTTGGTTTCAATATGGATATGAAATATCAAGTAACAACATTTACATATTAGAAGTGAGGAACTAAATATGGAGTTGACTGATTTGGCAAATTTCTTTGCGATTCTCACAATCCTAGAGCCTGATAGCAAAATATGTCAGTTTACTATAAAACTGGCTGATTTCGGTACAGCAACTGAAGGAGAAACGGATACTATGATTTTACGGGAGATGAAGAAGCATTTGCCTGAATTACAAAAAGAGTTACAAGAAATCAAAGAAAATAAGTTAGAACTTAAACAAAAAATTGTAACCAAGATTTTGACACCTGATAATTGAGGGACTAATTAAAGAAATCTAAATACTTACTTAGATTAGCTCGTGTTAGGTTTTTTAATATTTGTTTTACCTGTCTAATACTGAATAGAACAAATATTGGTTCAGCATACGCCTCCAGTAATCACACTCACTGGAGGTTTTTTCTATAAATATTATTTCCTTAAAATTTCATTCTCGAAATCTAAAAAAATTATTAAATATTCCTTAACTGTCTTAACTGTCTTAACTGTCCTTGCATTGTTTGTTTGACTTTTTCATAAAACACTCACCAAAAAAGGACTGTAGGTTTATTTTGCATCTTCGCTTTATTGTGGTTTTCAAACTAGCGATGCCCCACATCCAAAAGGTACAAATTGAAAATATGTAATTGTGTATACATTCGATTTGAAAGAATTTTGCTCAACAAGAAAAAAACCCCGATTATGCCGGGGTTCTACTCTATGGATTTTCATGATTGGAGCTCATGAATCTAAGATTGTTTTATATTCTTGACCAGGACAAATAGTTGCACTCCACCCAAAAGATATAAATCATGCATATGTGATAGACTATACATTCAGTTGGGCGATCGCCCAAGGGGCAGTGGCAAAGCCAATCGCGCTCACAATCGAACTAAGAATTATCCCTTCTCCAACGGAATGGGACGTAGCCTTCCTTCTACCTCCACGCTAGGAAAATTGGGATCAAAAGTCAGATTTTCCAACTTTCCATCTTGGAGAATCACAAAAGTATCTTCAACTTTTGCCCCTGGTAAACTTGGATTCCAAGCAACAGCTATGCCTTCTGCTAAAGTGTCGGTAGTAGTGGGATTTGCGACAATTTCTCGCGCCAGATATCCCGTAGTTCCACCTTGATGATGTTCACGGATTGCATTATTAAATCCGTGCTGTTGATAGGCTTTCGCTAAAGTGTCATAAACTGCATTGAGAGATGTTCCCGGTTTACACACATTCAAAGCTTCGGCTTCAATTTCACGAACATGACGATGCAATTCGGCGTGTTCATCACTAAGCGCACCAAAACTGACAAATCGCGTCAGGTTCGCATACAAACCATATCCCCGAGCGCAAAACACCAGCATCGCTTGCCGTCCAATCTGTTCCCCTGTGGCTGTAGCATGGCGGTATAGCGGTAAACGCCTTTCGCCAGCCACCAGTGTCAGCGCGGGATGCAAACCCCTCGCCCACAACGCCTCTGCACCTGCACCTGCTAACTGATATTCTGTCCAGGTAGGTTTGGCTGCTTTTAGGACCTCTGTCATCGCTTCGCTTGCTTTTCGCCCCACTTGGCGATATCGCTCTAGCTCGCTTGACATCATTACCCGTTTATGTTGTTGTAAAGACTCGGGCAATCGCTTTTCTACATGAGCGATAGGGCGATCGCGCTTCGCGTTGTCGAAGACATCGCTGAAAACCTTCCCGCCACCAGTCGCATCACGGACAAAAGATTCACGCGCAGCAGCATCAGCCCACGGGTTAACGTGCAGTTGGAAATTAGCCGGCAGTTCTTCGTCCTTTAAGCGCTGCGCTTCAATTTCATCTGTCAAAACCCAAGCATCTTGCGCCGTTACCAACACTTCTGCTACTCCGGTTTCAGCAGTCAGCAGCACGGTGTTAGAAGCGCCAGCAGTCGCCCAAGCAAACCAATCTGTACCGCGTAGACGCAACCCCTGCGTCTCTGTTTCGGCGAGGGTTTGGCGGATTAACTCTAACTTGGTGGAGACTTCTTGATTCAAAGCATTCATATTATACCTGTGTTTAAGTGTCGTTGATTACCCGATTATCTTAGGGTTTCCCTTAAGTATTATTATTTAGAATTTACAGATTGTGTTATCCGTAATAGGTATTATTAAAAGCATAAATATTTTTGAGATAGATAAAATCTTAAGTTTGTCTGTAAACATAGGTACTTTGAAGGGCAAAATCTTACGTTTCTTGTGTGTTTTTGAAAATCCATTGGCTCACATTCCCGACTTCTTAAAGAAGTCGGGAATCTTGTTGTTCAGAAACTGGAAAATATTTCGCTCTACCGTAACTCAAACTCTAACTGAAACATAACAAAATAAGCCTTAGCAACCCTATACGTGATAAAAAACTTCGTATTAGTTTGTAAGTGTGAATACTTTCAAACTTAACATTAACTTTGTTTTTTAGAAGAAGGCGCACCAAAAGACAAAAACGGATAAGTGTCAGAAATTTAGCATAAATTTAGCCTCTAGCTTCCTTCTCTAGCGACTTTTTGTAAAGTAACCATGCTTACAGGCAAAACTTAAAATTTCATCTATCTATCGGTGGTGAAAACCTCTATAAATTTTGACTAAAACTGAAAAGTTAGAATAACAGCCCAATTTCCCTGCTATCTGACTCCCTGTTAGCAGGACGCTTTTTTGTCCAAGGTACGATGCATATGACAGACAATCAAAAAAAGGACGAACTCGGTAACCAAGAGGAAATCCTGACAAATCGCCAAGGTCACCCAATATCTGATAACCAGAATACACGAACTGTGGGTGACAGGGGTCCGACAGTACTTGAAAACTACAACTTCCTGGAAAAGATTACCCACTTTGATCGCGAACGCATCCCGGAACGCGTGGTTCATGCGCGAGGAGCAGGTGCTCATGGCTATTTTGAGGCTTATGGTAAAGTTGGCGATGAAGCGGTGAGCAAATATACACGCGCCAAGCTTTTCCAAGAAAAAGGTAAAATTACGCCTGTATTTATTCGTTTTTCAAGTGTGATTCACGGAGGTCATTCACCAGAGACACTCCGCGATCCGCGTGGGTTTGCGATCAAGTTTTACACCGAAGATGGCAATTGGGATTTGGTCGGAAATAACCTTAAAGTCTTTTTTATTCGAGATCCCATCAAGTTTCCCGATCTCGTTCACGCTTTCAAACCAGATCCAGTCACGAACCGTCAAGACCCCAACCGCATCTTTGATTTCATCAGCCACACGCCTGAGGCGATGCACATGATCACGTGGCTGTTCAGTCCGTGGGGAATTCCTGCCAGCTACCGACACATGGAAGGCTCAGGTGTAAACACTTACAAATGGGTTAATGCTGACGGTGTTGGGCATATTGTCAAGTACTTCTTTTTACCCAAGCAGGGGGTCAAGTGCCTCACTCAAGCTCAAGCTGAGGAAATTCAGGCGAAGAATTTTAACCATGCGACACAGGATTTGTACGAAGCGATCGCACGAGGCGAGTATCCTGAATGGGAATTTTGTGTGCAAATCATGTCGGATGACGAGCACCCTGAACTCGATTTCGATCCATTAGATCCAACAAAAATCTGGCCGCCAGATCAATTCCCATTGCTGCCTGTCGGACGAGTGGTACTCGACAAAAATCCTGTCAACTATTTCGCTGAGGTTGAGCAAGCCGCGTTTGGTACAGGTGTATTGGTTGACGGTCTTGACTTCTCGGACGACAAATTGCTTCAAGGTCGGACGTTCTCTTACTCAGACGCTCAACGTTACCGAGTGGGACCAAATTACCTGCAGTTACCTATTAATCAACCAAAAACACCTGTTGCAACGAATCAGCGTGATGGTCAGATGACTTACCGCGTTGATGGAGTCGAAGCAGGCGAGAACCCCCACGTCAATTACGAGCCAAGCAGTCTTGGCGGGCTTAAAGAAGCGCCGAAATCTCGCAAAGATCACACTCCTTATGTGCAAGGTCCAGTCGTGCGTCAAAAAATCAGCCGCACCAACGATTACCAGCAAGCTGGCGAGCGGTATCGCACTTTCCACGACGAGGAGCGGGATGACCTGATTCTCAACCTTGTGTCAGCACTCAAACAGTGCGACGCGCATATTCAAGAGCGCATGGTGGAACATTTCATGCAATGCGATCCAGAATACGGTACACGGGTGCGAGAAGGACTCAAGCAAACCCAAGAAAAAAATATGCACGCTCACTCTTAGTTGACCCAGTAGTGTTACGGAGCGCGACGTGAAAAGGCGTGCTTCTTGACACTAGCCCCTTGTGATCGTCAATTCGTGAAGTACCTAGACAACACCTACTGGTCAGCAGTGACGATCGCGATCGCGAAGCCGTCGTACCCTTTGCTGCCCACTGTCTGGATCGCCGTGGCGCTTACGCGCGGTGAGTCGGCGAGCAGTTCGTTGAAGCGCCGCACTCCCTGGACGCTCGGATCGCTGCTGGCGGCATCGACCACCGCTCCGTTGCGCACAACATTATCGGCGATAATCAGGCTGCCGCGACGGGAGAGCTTGAGCGCCCACGCGAAGTAATCCGGATTGCTTGCCTTGTCGGCGTCGATGAAGATCAGGTCAAATGGACCGTGACCCTCACCGGCAAGCTGCGGCAGCGTATCCAGCGCCCGTCCGAGGCGCACTTCAACGACGTCAGACAGACCGGCGCGCGCGATGTTGGCGCGGGCAACTTCGGCGTGCTTTGGGTCAGCTTCCAGCGTGATCAGGCGACCGTCGGCGGGGAGCGATCGCGCGAGCCAGATCGTGCTGTAGCCGCCCAGCGTGCCTATCTCCAGGATCGTGCGCGCCCCCTGGATCTGCGCCAACAGCAGCAGCAGCTTGCCCTGGTTTGGCGAAACGTCGTGCGGTGGCAAACCTGCCGCAGCACTGGCTTGGAGCGCCGCATCCAGCGCAGGGTCGGGCGGTACAAGCAAATCGGTGATGTAGCGATCGACCGCCGTCCATTGCTCTTGAGTCATAGTATAAAAAAGTCCAACTGTGGGTAACTTTGGGTAGGTGTTATGTAACGGTTTTTAGATCATCTTACAAAAAATCAAGCGAGCCAAAACCACCGAGGATGAGGCTCGTAGCACGGCGCAGAGACTCATCTGTACTTCAGGCGGTGGATGCAGGCGAGCGGTTAGCCCCTTTAGGGGCTTTGATTTTTTGGCTCAGGCAAGGTATCAATCAAATCTTCAATAATTTGAGTAATTGTTTTATCTTTTTCGACTGCTAATAAACGTAGCTTATTGATTCTGCGTTCAGTAATCCGAATATGTAAATCTTTTTTTGCCATTTTGTACATGTATTGCGAACACAATAATGTTAGCATAAATTCCGTTGATTAAATTAAGGAGGTGAAGAGCCCAGTGCTGGTTTTAGAGTACAAGGTGAAGGGCAAGAAACAGCAGTATCGAGCTATCGATGAGGCTATTAGAACTACTCAATTCATCCGTAACAAAGCTATTAGATATTGGATGGATGCACCACGAGAAGCAAAGATTAACAGGATAACCTTAAATAACTACTCGACAGCACTGCGTAAAGAATTCAAATTTGTAGAAGAATTAAACTCAATGGCTTGTCAATCTGCGACTGAAAGAGCGTGGTCAGCTATTGATAGATTTTACGGTAACTGCAAGTCTAAGAAGCCTGGGAAGAAAGGCTTTCCTCGCTTTCAGAAAGATAACCGTTCGGTTGAGTATAAGACCAGTGGCTGGTCACTACATCCCACAAAACGACGCATCACCTTTACTGATAAAAAAGGTATCGGAGAAGTCAAGCTCCACCGGGAAGTGGGATATTCACACCTACCCTGTGAAGTCAATCAAACGAGTTCGACTAGTCCGTAAGGCTGACGGTTACTATTGCCAGTTTGCAATTGATATCGAGGTAAAATCTGAATCCAGAACGGCTGATGGTGAAATCGGTCTTGATGTTGGGTTAGAGTTTTTCTACTCTGATTCCAACGGGCATCACGAGGAGAATCCCCGTTTCCTTAGACAAGCCGAAAAAGCTATTAAACACGCTCAACGTCAAATTTACAAAAAGGAGAAAGGTAAAAACCAACGACGAATAGCTAGACTCAGATATGCCAAGAAACATTTAAGAGTAAGTAGGCAAAGGACAGAGCATTCCAAGAAACTGGCGCGAACCTTATGCAAGCTTAACAGCTTAGTCGCCTATGAAGATTTAAATGTGAAAGGCATGGTACGAAACTACTGTTTAGCCAAGTCCATTAATGATGTGGCTTGGACTCTGTTTCGTCGTTGGCTAGAATATTTTGCTGTTAAGTTCAATACTCAAGTTGTAGCTGTCAATCCTCGAATGACATCTCAAAAGTGTTCGGATTGTGGAGCAATTGTGAAAAAATCTCTTTCAACTCGTACTCATAAATGTAATTGTGGATGTCACCTTCAGAGAGATGTGAACGCAGCAATAAATATTCTGAATCTTGCAAAAGCTAGGGATGGGCAATCCCGAAGTAACGCTACAGGAGTCGCAACCTCTACTCTTGTTGGTGAGACCAGTCCTGAAGGAGGGTCTCCCGACCTAGGGAACTGGCGAACCCGAAGGGCGCAAGCCTGGTTGAGCAAGTGGCGACGTAGAGTGTAGAATCCCTGTGTCTTTAGACCGGGGAGTGTCAATTGTGCGACTGCTGTATGCAGGTATGCAAGAATGATTTAGCTTAAACGGCTAGAAGCCCCACACTGTACCTGTACTCAGGTCAGTGTTGGGATGAATAGCCGGACATTTTGGGTACGTCCTCCGACCAATATCAACCGTCGGTTGATGAGGGAGTGGGGACAGTGCCCAAAATGTCACTTTCCGGGATTTTTAACGAGTCAATGAGGTCTTCAATAACGTGAGTCATTGTCGTATCTTTGATTGCGGCATATAGCCGTAACTTATTCAATCTGCGTTCACTCATTCGCATCTTAAACCATTCTGTCTTCATATATGTACCTACGAATTACCTACATTTGTTATACTAGCAGATAACAAGAAGGTGATTAAAAGTGTTGAAAGCAGTCAAAGTCAGACTATATCCAACAACCGAGCAAGAAATAGCTCTAGCCAAATCATTTGGTTGCGCAAGGTGGTATTGGAATTATGCACTCAATGCTTGCATTCAACACTATCAAGAAACTGGAAAATCTCTGAAATTAAGTGTCTACAAAGCTTACTTGCCCCAACTAAAGCTAGAGCATCCTTGGTTAAAAGAAGATTGTTATTCTGCTGTTTTGCAATGCGTAGCAATCAACTTGAACAAGGCTTACACTAACTTTTTTGAGGGACGCGCTAAGTTTCCTAGATTTAAAGCGAAACACCATAAACAATCAATTCAATACCCCCAAAACGTAAAGGTTGTAGGTGATTGTTTGGAAATTCCTAAAATTGGTATTGTTAAGGCAGTTTTTCATAGACCCTTACGGGTTCGCCAGTCCCCTAGGTCGGGAAACCCTCCTTCAGGGCTGGACTCACCAATCTTTGGGAAACTTAAGACTGTCACTATAAGCAAGACTCCTACAGATAAGTACTTTGCTTCGATCTTGCTTGAGATTGACGGTGACACAGGTCAACATAGCGGCGATAAAACACTTGGTATTGATTTGGGTATCAAAGATTTCGCTATTGTTCATGATGGCAAGGAAGTTACCAAGCATTCAAATCCGAAACACCTGAAGCGCCATGAGAAGAATCTAGCTAGGAAACAGAAAAAGTTTGCTCGTAAAGTTAAAGGTAGTAATTCAAGAAACAAATACAGAAAACTAGTAGCTCTTGTTCATGAACGAGTATCAAATTCCCGTCAGGACTTCCTACACAAACTAAGTAGGAAACTGGTAGATGAAAGCCAAATCATCATTGTAGAAAATCTCAATGTGAAGGGACTGGTACGGAACCGGAAGCTGTCAAAGTCGATATCTGATGTAGGTTGGGGAATGTTCATCAACTTTCTTGACTATAAGTTGAAGCGTAAAGAGGGACGACTTGTAGAAATAGGAAGATTCTTCCCTAGTTCAAAAACTTGTTCGTGCTGCGGTCACGTTGTTGATGAGTTAACGCTCGATATCCGTGAATGGAATTGTCCATCATGCTTTACGAGTCATGACCGTGACGGCAATGCAGCCCTAAACATAAGGAAAGAAGGAATTCGGATATTATCTATGGACGGAGGGAACCCCGTTCTTGCTGATGGAGGCTGTGTAAGACCACCTACCCGTAAGGGCAAGGGGCAACGGTCAATGAAGTCAGAAGCCCACACCGACAGACGTTAGGGTCGGTGTTGGGTAGTTCACTGAGTTTTCTCCATCCCTAACTTCTAGCTGAACTTCATGATAAAATCTGACCAAAGAATATGGTGGATTTACCGATGACATCTGTAGACTTTGAAAAAAACACTCTCAGTGAGCAGGAAGTCGAGAAGCTGTGGGAAGCGTTCAAAGTATTTGATGAGGATGGCAGCGGTGCCATTTCAGCAGAGGAATTGGGGCAGATAATGCGTTCATTGGGACAGAGTCCTAACGACACCGAACTGCGCGACATGATCAAAGAGGTGGATGTTGACTTGTCGGGCAGTATCGATTTTGAAGAGTTTAAAGCGCTGATGGTATCCAGGCAAGGCGATCGCAAAAGCCGTCTCAAGCTTGCCTTCAGTGTGTTTGATGAAAACGGCAGCGGTCAAATCACCGCAGACGAGATGCAGGCGGTGATGAGGCAATTTGGGCTAACGGACGAAGAACTCGATGAGATCATCAAAGAAGTCGATCACGATGGCGATGCCTCAATTGACTTCGAGGAGTTCTGTAAACTGGTGCCGGACTCAGAGACAACAACGGGCTATAAAGACTCACCAATTGCCGTCAGCAGTTCGTTAGAGACAAGCGCAACTTTAAATAGCACAACGGTTGACACTGATCATACAGCTCATACAGATCCAGTCACCACTGAAGCCGTTCCACAGGAAGCACCCACCGAGATAGATGCAGAGGTAGCACGGCTAAAAGAACTACTCGCCCAACACCCACAAAGCGAGAAGACGCGCGGTACCTCCCGCCTACAGATGCAAATTGGTCTGTTCCGTTTGCTACAAGGAGCAGCTTACCGCTGCTTTCGCGAAAGTTTCTCCGCCAACCATGAAACACACCTGCGCGTAAGAAGCTTGCCATACAGAATAACTGACTTTGTGCAGTTTGTGCAGAAGGCGATCGCACTGTACAAAGGCTTAGGTGTGGTGGAACCAGCTTGTCACCGCGTGCTGGATGCCGTAGTGAAATCAATCGAGGATGAGTATGCCCGACTAGAAAATCGCATCCAGAACTGGAAGACAGTGGAAAAGACAAAAGAGATGTTGGCAGAGGAGAAAGCCATATTGGAGGCGCGTGGTAAGTCCGCCACTGTCAAGGAGAAGTTTGCAGCGGGTGTCGAATTTGCAATCACAATCAAGAAAAAAAGTCTCAGCTTGCGTGACATCGCGGAGGGTGTGCTGGCAATTAACGAACTCAACCGACTAAGGAAGATGGAGCTCAATGAGGAGTTAGCTCCAGAAACACCTCAATCCGAGGGAGATCCAAAAGAGTACCTCAAGAAGTGGAACCGTGTCATCCTCAACAACGCATCAGAGGAAGTCGATGGCGCGATGATGCCAGTGGCATATTGGTATGAGGACTTTATGCCCAAGCTGCTAGCTGCCTTCAGTGTTAGCACCGCAGCAGACATCCAGAGCAACACAGTGCCAGACGAAGCTGCTTTGAGTCAGTGGTATGAATCCACCAAAAACTCAGGGGAGTTTGACCGCTATGGGGCAGATGTTGCAGAGTACTTTCCAAAATGCACTCCCTCTCAGCAACTCATGCTCAAGCAGGCATGGCGTCTCACACACTACTACCTGAACGGAGTGCAGAAACGGCGCGAACGCCAAGAGTTTGGGCGTGATTCAGGCGCACTTTCACATTATGTGGCATTCATCGATATATATCTAGGGCGGAGTGATGTTAAGGACTCGCAGATGCGCGTGAGCTTCCCCTACTACATTGGTCCGGCTGTGTGGCGCTTCTTCCACACCACTGCTGAGATCGTTTCCACCAAGACACCTCAGGACCAGAAAACCTTGGTGGCAGTTTTCAAGCAGTTCTTCCAACTGTTCGCCACGATGTACCCCTGCCCCTACTGTCGCCACCACCTCAACATGTACGTCGTGCAGAACAAGGAGGTGGAAATGTACCCAGTCGAGTACCTCGTGCTTGGGCGTGATCCACAACTCACTAACTTTGAGGTATCCATGGATGCCAAACTGTCTACTGTGGTGGATGGTCCCTCCTTGCGCTTATTCTTCTGGAAGCTGCACAATACTGTTTCCTCATCGATTGCTCGCTCAGAGGAGTGGTATCACAAGGATGAGAAAGCGTTTTACACCACCCGCTATTGGCCTAGCCTTGACTCTGAGTTGGTACGAGCTAAAGCACTCAAACACATCAGCATTGCAACCGATCGCATCTATCACCTCTATGGTACGCTGAAGCCGGCTTCACGGCTGTCTGGGGTGAGAGCAACCTTGCAAAAGCTGTTGGAAAAGGGTGATGAAGAAGGGATTAAGGAGGTATGCCTAATTGCACAAGATTACATCAAGGACTTGGAGGAAGCTGTGATCAATGGAGAATTCTTGCAAGAAACCTACTACTTTGACCCGAGCCTTGTGGATAAAGCTCCACACTTCACCCCTGAGGAGGAAGAATTTGCACGGAGTGGTGTGTTTGTGGAGACGGCTTAAAATATTAGGACTCTGTCACGAATAATATCAAGTCCGGATGATTACTTCTAATAAAATTTCTCCCTGTAGGTTGGGGAGCCAGTGCTGTGATCGGGTTTCCCAACTTCAGGTACCTGGCGTTGAAATGTAGTCAACTACCGCACACTGACCCTACGGGTACAGTGTGGGCGCAGAATTTAGCCTGTTGACCAGACGGCTAGTTGTACTAGCAGCCGTTAAGACCAAGAGTTAACGTTCGTACCAAGGAATGCGTGCCAGTTCCTTGCTCTACAACTGGGTAACTAAACAGGTCATTAAGGGAAAGCCAGTGTTACCCAGAAAGTACCGAGTCTTAACACCGTCGAGGCAAACTTAACCAGAAATGAGAGGCAGCAGTAATGCGCGTTTTCGTTCTTGATAAAAACCTACAACCTCTTGACCCGACGCATCCTGCAAGGGCAAGAGAACTACTACAAAAAAGGAGAGCTAAGGTATACAGGCGCTATCCGTTCACCATTGTGTTACAGGACAGAACGACTGAAGGGTCAGTCACACATCCACATCGAATCAAAATTGACCCTGGTAGCAAGGTTAGCGGATTTGCAATTGTTCAAGAAGAAACGGGGCGAGTAACAAACGCCTTAGAAGTTTCTCACCGAGGGCAGCAAATCAAAGATTCCCTTGAGTCTCGAAGGGCATTACGAAGAGGTCGTCGTAACCGTAAAACCCGTTACCGCAAACCTCGCTTCTTAAATAGAACCCGTAAAAGCGGGTGGCTACCACCATCTCTTGAAAGTCGGCTTGCCAATATTGAAACTTGGGTGAGGCGAATCAGAAGACTTTGCCCAGTTGCCGCAATTTCTCAGGAATTAGTTCGATTTGATTTACAACAAATGCAAAGCCCTGAGATTAACGGCGTAGAGTATCAGCGCGGTGAGCTATTCGGTTTTGAGGTTAAGGAGTACCTACTTCAAAAATGGGACAGGAAATGTGCTTACTGCGGTGCTGAGAATGTTCCATTCGAGATTGAGCATATCCTAGCCAAAAGCAAGGGCGGCTCTAATAGAGTCAGTAATCTCTGCTTAAGCTGTCATTCCTGCAATCAAGCTAAAGGGAACAAGCCTGTTGAAGAGTTTTTGAAAAAGAAACCTGACGTTCTTAAGCGAGTGTTAGCTCAAGCAAAAGCACCTCTTAAGGATGCTACTGCGGTCAATGCTACTCGTTGGGAATTGTACAAACGCCTTCAATGTACGGGTTTGCCTGTAGAGGTTGGTTCAGGAGGTCGAACGAAGTTTAACCGTAAAACCAGAGGAATTGAGAAACACCACTGGACTGACGCAGCTTGTGTTGGAGCATCAACTCCTGAAAAACTCCTTATTAATGGCGTCAAACCTTTAGTTATTAAAGCCAAAGGGCATGGAAAAAGACAGCGCTGCGGTACTGACCGCTACGGTTTTGTGATTCGTCATGCCCCATCTCAAAAGTTTTTCATGGGTTTTCAGACAGGTGATTTAGTCAAGGCGGATATCCTAACTGGAAAGTATGCAGGAACTTATACGGGTCGAATCGCTATTCGATTCAAGCCAAGCTTCAAGTTAACTACGGGAGGGAAAAATTTCGACGTGCATCCGAAATATTTAAAAACTATTCATAGGGCTGATGGATATGAATATGCATCCTGAATCAATGGATTCGCTGTCGCTCAATTGTTTGTTTGGCGGCAATTCCCCAGACGCTGACCTTTCAGGTTCAGGCGTCCGCCCCCTTGCCGCATTTAAGGTGGAACCCAACCTACTTTCAGCGGACATGATACAACGAACCGCAGAGGGCGCAGAGGAGGACACTTCCGTGCAGGGGTTTCCCCCGCCCTTGGAAAGTGTCCGTTGACACCAAAGAATCAGAGTTTGAGAGGTATTTTGCGTAAGTCTTGAACGTGAGAACTCTGTTTTTCTCCTTTCTTTTCGCTCTAGCCTGCGGCACGCCGCTGCGCGTCTAATGCGTCTTGGCGGTTCGTTAAGAGCAGATTTTTGTAAGAAATTTATCGACCACCACCGCCTGTAACTCCTTCGCCTTTTCCTCTGGTAAAGCATCATTGGCAAACATCCCTGCTGCAAGTTCCGTTCCCGCCAGATACTTAAGCCTTTCGCTTGTCCGATAGGGAGGATAAAACTGAGCATGTAAATGGGCTTCGGGATGCGCTTCACCGTCAGTTGGTGCTTGGAACCAAGCCATCAAGTAAGGAAACGGGCGATTCCATAAACCGTCATACTTAAGGGTGACGGTTTTTAACGCCCTGGCAAGTCCCTGGCGTTGCTTTGGGGTAAGATCCATAAAAGTGCTAACAGGCTTAATTGGCGCAATCCAAACTTCATATGGGTAACGAGCGCACACCGGGACGAATGCGATCGCTTCCTCATCCTGATAAATAATCCGTTTGTTGTCAGCAATCTCCTTTTGGATCAAATCTTCCAGCAACCCGCGCCCCTGTTGCTGGTAAAATTGCCGCTGTTGCTCTAACATCCGTGCTGGAACAGGCGGTACAAAAGGATATGCATAAATTTGCCCGTGGGGATGGTGCAGAGTCACACCTACCTCCACGCCTTTGTTTTCAAACGGCAGTACATACTGTATGTGGTGATTTTCACCGATGACGCGAGTGCGATCGCCCCACACTTCCAACAGCAACTCCAGGTGATCCAGTTCCAGGGAACTCAGGGACGCTTGCGGGTCTTGGGTAAAAACCACTACCTCACATGCTCCATTGGCTGGCATGGTATCCACGATGCTAGCAGGCGGATCGTGAGCAGCTACCGTCATCGACGGAAAGCGGTTCTCGAACACCGCCACATCATACTTACCTTGCGGTAGTTCAGTTGGAAACTGCGGGTTGCTGGTCGGTGCGAGGGGGTTATACTCTGGGGGCGGCATGAAAGTCCGCCCTTGACGGTGAGAAGCATAAGCCACCCATTCGCCCCGCAAGGGGTGCCAGCGCAGGTGCGGATTTGCCTGTACTGGCTCGTTGCTAGGACTAGTGGCTGTAATATTTTCGGCTATAGGGTATCGACTATATAAAGTCAGTGGGCGACCATCTGGCTTTAACAGTGTGTGGGAGTACATAATCCTTCTCCTGAAAGGGTCGCTGCGCGAATCGCCTCAATAGGAAATTTCGGCGTGCGATCAGCGTACAACAACCCGTTAGCTTCTTGGAACGTATCCGTTAACTGCGTGTAACAAAACCCGCTGAATATCTCAATATTATTGATAGTTTCCAGTAGGGCAGCGTATTTCATTTGTAGCTCGGAGATATTCCAGCTGCGCTCATATCCCCAAATTTTGTTAGAATCGGGCTTGTCCTCTGGGGCATAGGCGATACCGCCAAACTCGGTCAGCATCACTGGCTGTCCCTGGTGAGGATAGTTGTCGAGTGTGAGGATGCGCCCTCCGGGACGCTTACGATCAAACAAATCTGATAGCTTGACTTCAGCTCCATAACGATGAGCCAAGTGCAGGGGATTGGTGTCGTAGTCATGGATAGCCAGAATGTCCGTATCTGTACTTTCCCAGCCATCGTTACCAATCACTGGGCGAGTCGGATCGAGCGTCTTGGTCAAGTGATACATTGCTAAAACGTAGTTCTGGTGAGCCTTTGTTTCGACCAGATTCGGAACTCCCCAAGATTCATTAAACGGCACCCAAGCCACAATACAGGGGTGGTTGACATCCCGCTTGATCACCTCTGTCCACTCTTTGGTCATGCGCTCCACCGCTTTAGGCGAGAAGCGATATGCACTGGGCATCTCCTCCCATACTAACAGCCCCAGCACGTCTGCCCAATATAAAAAGCGGGGGTCTTCAATTTTTTGGTGCTTACGTACACCGTTAAAGCCCATTGCTTTGGCTAGTTCCACATCGCGCCGCAACGCGTCATCATCGGGTGCAGTCATGAGGCTATCCGCCCAGTAGCCTTGGTCGAGAACCAGCCGCAAATAGTAAGGACGACCGTTGAGCATAAAGCGATCGCGCTGTATACTCACAGTCCGCATTGCCGTATAAGTTTTAACTTTATCCAGGAGTTCGTCTTTATACCAAAGTTCTATATCAGCATTGATGAGCGTCGGCTTTTCAGGACTCCACAGCAATTCGTTCCGGTAGTCGTCGATTCCTGGGTCGGAAAGGGCGAGGCGGCGGCTAATCTCCCCGTTGAACACTTCATAGGCATCGTTCACCAGGACGCGATGGTGCTCCGCACCCGCTTCGCGATCGCCAACGCTCAGTTTCACCTTTATTTGTACGCCCGAAGCAGGCACATTACCCGCAAGCGCGGCGTAACAACCAATTTCCCACCGCTCGAAGTCGGGAGTCCAGCGGATGTGATCTATATAACTCGTACCCACGCGCTCAACCCAGACTGTCTGCCAAATACCGCTGGTGCGAGGATACCAAATACCGTGCGGCTCAAGCTGCCAATCCTGCTTACCACGAGGCTTGGCGAGATCCTGAGGATCGTCCTGCGCCCAGACTGTCACTTTCGTTGTGCCACTGTCATTCAAGACATGGGTAATATCGAGGGTGAAAGCGGTATGTCCGCCTTCATGCTCAGCTATGTATAGGTCATTAACCCAGACACGGGCGCGATAGTCCACCGCCCCAAAGTGCAGCAGCAACCTGCCCTCGCCTGGTGGCGTTTCAAATTCCCTCTCGTACCAGCAATTTGGGTGAAATCCCGTGTCACCTATACCACTTTTGGCAGATTCCGGAGCAAACGGAACTTCTATATCATGACTCCATTGCTTAACGTCGCTGGGTTGAACGCATGTGCCTTGATCATCAAATGCGAACTTCCACAGACCGTTGAGACTTTGCCAATTCGTTCGCTCAGCGTCTCCGGAAGAGATTCGCTGGAACTGCGGACGCGGGTATGCCGTTTCTTTTAAGCTCAAACTCATCTTTTTATCGGCATTAGAGGTTAGTTCAACCGCATGATTATTTAACTCTAACAAGTTCATTGAAACCTATTCCTAACTTTGCGAAAGAAACTATTTGTAACTACTCGCCTATTACCAAACATTCCAGGAATTTTGCCTGTAAAATTACCTAAACTTCATCACTCACCTCAAACCACACTATCCCCTGGTAACAAATGCCTAAGGATGGAGCTGCAGTAAGCAAACGATAGCGATCGTCCCCAAGGCTATTGGAGTCGTTCCATTAAGTATTGGCTTCCGGCTCGTGACATTATGGCACACCTTGGGCAAATGTTTCAGGTTAAAATTTTGCTTTTTTTTACTTTTCCTGCTAAATATAAAACAACTGCCCCCTATCTACTATTTTAGGGGCATATTTGTTGAAATATAGCGGTTTCCGCTTAAATACAATATGGACTGACCTCTGCCCTAACTTCTCCCCACCTCTTTTTAACCCTCTCGTTGTAGGAGAGGGAAGCGCAAGATTTTTGTTAGCGGGAGGGGAATTTCTCCCCTTCCCTATAAGGGAACTGGGGCTGGGGGTTATGTCTTTTATAATTTTTTGGACTGAAATTTGTTAGAAAATCATATGGCAGCGATTCCCAATGAGCAATTACTGTCAAAATACCACCAAAACAGTTATTAATTAGGTAAAAGGCGAGAAATTGCTACTTTTTTTTGTTGGAATAGTGCCTGCCCCAATTTCAGCCACTAAACTTCACTAAAGTTGCGGCTAAACTCTTGGAGTTGGCTTTTGATCCAATGAGCACCCCTAGCTATGCACTCAGGACAAACATCACCAAAGCCATCACCCTGGTCGCTGCACACAATTAATCTCGCTTCCCTTGTCTGAAACAGCTGATTGCATATTAAGCACATTTGGTTATTTTTTAAGGTGTTACATTCAATTTGAAATTGCATACTTCCTGCTCCTAAACCAACTTTGGCGTCAAGTTTGTTTAATAAAAATTTACTTAATGACCACAATACAACTATTGTTGTTAATCCGACTTCTACCAAATGAATGGAATAATGTTAAGTTAATTTGTAATTAATAACACATTTTTTTTCTCAAACATTCAAACCACTGTCTACAAAACAAATGTAGAGTATAAAAAAACTACAATTATGCGGTTTACAGACGCATTTTTTATATTTAAATACCCTAATAGATAGATAAATAGATGATTTTTAAGCTACGTTCTCATGCCAAAGTAACGATTAGCTATACCTACATCTAGAGAAAGATTAAGTAAAAAAGGCAAAACGCTAAATATAAGATGACCGGATTCAAAAACAATTTTATGGAAACTATTTATGGCAATGTTCAAGGATTAAAATCTAGCCAAATCAAAAAACTGCAACAACTTTACGAACAACGACAACCCTCATATAGCCCAACTACGCCAGAATTCGCCCAAGCTTTAGCAGCAATCAGTACAGAAATCCATCAACCCGTGTGCAGCTATATTAATAGACGCGGGCAGGTGATCCGAGTCGCAGTCGGAACGCCGAGTCAAACTCAAATTCCCCGCGAACAGCTACCTCGGCATAGTGCGGAACGCTTGAGCGGGATTCACTGCGTTGCTACTCAATTGAAATCAGTGCCACCTGATGAAGCAGCGCTGATTGCAATGGCACGCCAGCGGTTAGATGCTCTTGTGGTGCTAACTGTGGCTGACGGCAAAGATGGAAGGCGGGGCAAAGAAGCTACGGTTGATGTTAAAGAAGCTTTCTTAGCTCACATTGTCCCCGATCCACAAAAGCCTTGGGTGATTTCTCCTCCCCTGAGTTTAGATGACTTAACTGAGCAAGATTTTGACGACTTAGTTGATGAATGGGAGCGGGAGATTTCTGAATCTGGCGATGGAATGCCATTCCAGAACATTGTATCTGACCAGGACAAAGTGCTGTTGGTGGGATTGAAGACAGATGACATTTCTCAGCAGCGGTTTGAAGATGGACTGCAAGAACTAACACGCTTGGTAGAAACTGCTGGCGGAACTGTAGCAGACACAGTGCAACAAAAGCGAAGTAGTCCGCATCCCCAAACAGTTGTCGGGCAGGGAAAAATTGAGGAAATTGCCCTTCAAGCTCAGAAACTGGGAGCTAATTTAATTGTCTTTGACCGAGATATTTCTCCGTCTCAAGCCCGCAACTTGGAAAACGAGATTGGCATCCGAGTTGTAGACCGAACCGAAGTTATTTTGGATATCTTCGCTCAACGCGCTCAATCGCAAGCAGGTAAATTGCAGGTAGAACTGGCGCAATTAGAATATATGCTGCCTCGCTTGCGCGGTCAAGGTCGGGAAATGTCCAGGCTAGGAGGCGGAATTGGGACACGAGGACCTGGTGAAACCAAACTAGAGACGGAACGGCGAGCCATTCAGCGGCGGATTGCCCAACTTCAGCAGGAAGTCAACCAATTACAAGCACATCGCGCCCGCATCAGACAACAGCGACAACAGCAAGAAATTCCTGCTGTCGCCTTAGTCGGTTACACCAATGCAGGTAAGTCCACTTTGCTGAATGTGTTAACCCACGCAGAAGTTTATACGGCGGATCAACTCTTTGCCACCCTCGACCCGACAACGCGAAAGCTGGTCATTACAGAACCAGAAACTCAGGAACGTCGGACAATTCTGCTGACAGATACCGTAGGGTTTATTCACGAACTCCCGCCACCGCTAGTGGATGCGTTCCGCGCCACCCTAGAGGAAGTCACTGAAGCAGATGTGTTGCTTCATGTTGTTGATTTGTCCCATCCAGCTTGGGAAAGCCACATTGCGAGTGTGGAGGAAGTGCTTGCAGAAATGCCAACTCTTTCTGGTCCTACTTTGATTGCTTTTAACAAAGTTGATCAAGTAGATAGCGAAAATCTGGCTTTGGCTGGGCAAAAGTACCCCGAAGCGGTGTTTATTTCAGCGACTCAACGCCTAGGCTTAGAAACTTTACGACAGCGATTACTGCAAGTAAGCTTACCCCCGGCTGAAGCGCGGAGGCTTTCGCCTTTGTCCCACGTTCAGAGCGAGAATTTTCAGTAGCCCTAAGAAACTAGCGGTTGAATTCCTAAACAGGTCTTGCAACACTAGCTCTTGAACCTCAGGGATGGCTTACTCAACACCACCGCGGATGTTGCTTCTACAACCGGGGCAATTCCCGGACACCCCTATTAACCACGGTTTGCGTATCTAGCTCCGATACTTGCCTACTGCGAGACCCTTTCTGCGTGGCTACTACAGTGCCTTTCGCAATTTCGGCATATCATTATAGTAGCACTATTATTGCTACGTTGTGTATATGCCAAGAGAAAAAATGCTGAGAGTTCGATTGTCTGAAAAAGAGTTTGAAATATTGAAAGAGTATGCTGAATCAACGGATATGCAAATCTCAGAAGTTATTCGAGATTTTATTAAAGACCTAGCACGTTTAAAAAAGCCGTCCTAGAAGGACGGGGCAACAGAGACCCATTTTTTCGGTGATTGATCAACCCGTTGAAGCAATTTCAGTCAAAAATTAGGGGTGTAAGGGGGTAAGGGAATAGGGGTGTAAGGGGGTGATTGGTGGGAGCTTGGATCCAAACGGTTTCGGGGCAGGGTGTACAAAAATACAATTCCCTCTTTTTCCCCTTACACCCTTACACCCTAGACCCCTACACCCTTAGCTTGGTCAAAGGTTCATAGGAAAAGAAGGAAATTTATGACACTAGCTATTATTGTTCACGGTGGAGCAAAAACCATTTCAGAGGATAAGGTTGCAGCCAACAAAGCTGGGTGCTTGGCAGCAGTAGAGGCAGGTTGGGCAGTGCTGACTAAGGGAGGCACTGCTGCAGAAGCCGTTGAGGCAGCCATCCGCGTTCTAGAAGCTGACCAGACGTTTAACGCCAGTCTGGGCGCGACTCTCAATAGCGAAGGGGAGGTCGAGTTAGACGCGGCAATCATGGAGGGCGCTACCTTAGGTTGGGGGGCAGTGGCAGCAGTTCAGGGTGTACGTCATCCGATCTCGGTGGCGCGGAAGATTATGGATGAAAAACCCCGGTTCCTAGTCGCACGCAGTGCCGAACGCTTTGCCGCAGAGAACGGACTCGAAATGTGTAAAAAAGAAGACTTGATTGCCGATGAGCAGTGGCACGAGTGGAAGGAGGAGCAGGAAGTTCTGGATCGCCCCAACACCGTCGGTTGTGTGGCTCTAGATGCTAACGGTATCTTAGCAGCTGGAACCTCAACAGGGGGCACCACGGGTCAGCTAGCCGGTCGCGTTGGCGACAGTGCGGTTATTGGCAGTGGCTTGTATGCTGATGGGAAACTGGGGGCTTGCTCAACAACGGGTGATGGCGAGTCGATTATCCCGGTGGTTCTGGCGAAAACTGCGATCGATTTCCTAGGTGGAGACAGGCATCCAGACGAAGCAGCGCAGATGGCGATCGACACTTTGAAATCTAAGGTTACAGGAGAGGCTGGGTGTATTCTCTTAGACCATCAGGGACGGGTTGGCTGGGCGTATAATTCGTCGCACATGGCTTGTGGTTATATGACCACGGAGCTGGACAAGCCAGCTGTGTTTACTAAAAAAGAAGCTAGTGCTTTGTCGCATTAATTCTGGTAGGTTGTAGAGACGTTGCATGCAACGTCTCTACAGGGTTTTGATGATACCAAACCAATTAAAACTAATGCAAGAGACCGCTAAATCTTACTGAAATTAGTGCGAAATTTTTCACGTATCGTTTCTGCTTGCAGATAGAGGAATCAAAATTCTGCAAATAATACCTTGTTTGTCAGGTAGATGCGGAAGTGAGTCTTGAAAACATTTTTTCTATGAACTTAACATACGATTTTCAGTATTTTCACGGTTCTTCTTTTTCTGATCTGTTTGCTCAAGACATCATTGATGCACATTATGGGCTCATTTTAAATTACCCTGCAACTGCAAGTTGGGCGGCTTACCCCAACACAAAAAAATACTTCATTCAAGACGGCAGTAGTGAAGCCACCAAAACTCCCTTCAACAAGCTTTGTCAGAAGGAACCTTGGAAAAATCTGGCTGTGTTAGGTGATGCCATTCCAGGAATTGTCATTGTTGAGCCGCCAAAGTTGCTGATTGACTACTGGCGAGAGCATTTTGGCTTCAGCTATAGCAGTATGCAGACGCTAGACTGCTCGCTTTATCTGGATGACCTCAGCCAGAGCGATCGCTTTGACAAACTCATCACTCTATTTCCCTTTGATAATCTAAAACCTGAAAAACACGCCGTCTCTCCAGAGACTCACTACCGCTTGCTTGACAAAGTGACGCTAGCCGAGCTAGGGGTGCAATGTCCGAAATACGAGAGCTACAATCTGCACACTAAGAGTCTCGAAGACATTCAGTTACCGGAACAATTCCCGTACTTGATCAAAACGTCCCACGGACTTTCAGGAGAAGGCACTTACATTATCAACAACGCCAGCGATCTGAACTACTGCTTAGAAGAACTCAGGAAGTATCTCGATATTAAACTGCTAGATACGATTATTGTCTCGGAGTTCGTTAAAAATGCGGTGCAGAACTACTGCGTGCAGTTCTATGTCAACAAAACGGGAGATATAACGCTCATCGGTACCACTCGCCAACTCGTCACAGAGGAGGGCACCTATTTAGGGGGACTGATTCACTACCGCGAGACGGACATGAGCAAATTCTTTGAGATGATTGCCGCCATTGGTGAGTATGCTCATAAGGTCGGTTATTTCGGCTTTATTGGCTTCGACGTGTTGGAAGATAAAGACGGACAGCTTTATGCGATCGATGCCAATTTCCGAATCAATGGCTCAACTCCGCTGTGCTTACAGCGCCATACCCTACTGTCCCTTGGAAAGGAGGTCGCTAAATATTCCACCGACTACCGCATGGATGGGACATTGGACTCAATTCTAGTCACCCTAAAACCAGAACTGGATCGTAAAGACTTTATCATCCTGTCGGCTTTAGAGAAGGTCAAATACGGAAAAATTTATACCGAAATTTCCGGGATTGTGACTGGAGAGACAATCGAGGAAATGCAGCACATTGAGAAGAACCTACAGGATAAGGGATTGCAGTCGCTTGCTTAAACAGCATGATCATTTGTTAGAGGAGCATAAAAAATGGTATCAACTCTTGATAACACTAAGCGCCTTTCAATTGCAAATAATCAAATGACATGGAAGTATATATTTCAACTAAAGGCTGTAATCAATTGGGTCGAATCTGTATTTTTGCTGTTATCCGACCAATGGATTCGTGAGTTGCTTGGTGAGAAACCCCTCATCAATGCTGAATACTCACACCTATTTCTCGCGTTGGTCTTTGTTATCGGGATTGGCTATTGGTGGGTTGGTCAGGACATTGATCGCAATCACGGCATCATAAAACTTGGAATCATAGCGCAATCTTCGGTCTTCGTTGTGCTAGCTTATCACACCTTGGTAGGCAAGCTTCACCCATTTTATTTAGTTCCAGGTGTTATTGACCTTACCTTTGCAATTCTCTTTGTTGTGTTTTTAAACTCTTACGCTCGAACTAAACCGGCTCTCGAGTGATTTTTAGTGGTCTTTGTCATTAAACAAGAGTGCAAAGGTCAATTTTATGAAAATCAAACCACAGATGCACACAGATAAACCTTGCCCTTGAGCGAAGCGAAGGGACAGATGAATTATCTGTGTACATCTGTCTTTATCTGTTTGTGTGTGACTTAATAGCGAGAAAACTCATCATGCCACAAAAAAATGGTCCTTGGACAATACAAGAAACTAACGAGAAATTCCACGATTCGTTTATTCATGTCCGTGAAGACGAAGTTCTACGACCTGACGGGCAACCTGGTAAGTATGCCACGGTTAAAATGAAACCTGCCGTTGCTATTCTACCGATAGATAACGATGGTTATGTCTATCTGGTTCGGCAATTTCGCTATGCTCTTGGTAAAGATAGTATCGAAGTTGTATGCGGTGCAGTTGAGGAGGATGAACCTAACATTGAGGCAGCGAAACGTGAAATTGAAGAAGAAGTTGGAATCAAAGCATCGGAATTGATTGAGTTAGGTGTCGTTGATTTAGATACATCAATTGTTCATTGTCCTGTGCAGATGTTTTTGGCAAAGCAGTTAACAAAAACAGAAGCCAATCCAGAAGGAACGGAAACGATAAAAACAGTTAAAGTTTCTCTCGATGCAGCGGTACAAATGGTGATGGATAACACTATCACACATGCACCAAGCTGTGTGCTAATTCTTAAAGCACGTCACGGATATCTCAACTCTAACTAATGGTAAACGTCAATATAAAACAAGGAATTGCATACACTTGGGGGTCTACGGCTGAAGAGAGGCTGATGTCGTTCCCATGCGATCGCTATATAGAAAATAGTGACGAGGCATATTTCCGAGCTATAAATGTGAAAGCACCAACTCAGATTTTATTTCGATGGCTATGTCAACTGAAAGTTGGGTCTTACAGTTATGACTGGATTGACCGCCTCGAAAGAATATTTTTTCCTGTTCAAGATTCAATATCAGACCCTCCAAGTCCAAAAAAACTGCTTCCTGGTGTGGAAAAATTAGCGTCTGACCAAAGAGTTATGGGTGTTTTTAAACTTGTTGAGTTTGAACAAAATCGACATTTAACAATAGTAATGGATGACGAACGAGCTATTACAATGTTTGGTAACATTGCAGCTAGTTATGTCATTTTGCCAATAACGGAAAACACTTGTCGCCTGATTCTCAAAGGGCATATTCGCTATCCCAGAAATATCTTTTGGTCATGGATTCGCCCTTTTTTGCCCTGGGGAGATTTATTGATGATGCGTCAGCAATTTTTGAGGCTAAAAAATCTAGCTGAATCTCAAGCTAACTGTAGCGCTGAGGTAAAGATTTAGAAAATGAAAAAGTACAAAATAGTCTTCCAAATCATACTTGCGATCGGGATGGTAGTCGTTGGTGCTTTGCACTTTACGCACCCAGGTGGATTTGAGAAGATTGTGCCGGACTTTCTTCCCCACCATCTGGCATTTGTTTACACTAGCGGGTTTTTGGAAGTTTTGGCTGGGGTAGGATTATTAATTCCTGGTGTCAGCCGTTATGCAGCATGGCTTCTGGTTGTACTTTATATTGCTGTTTTTCCCGCTAATCTTTATCAGGCAGTTAATAACATCAAGGTTGCAGCATTGCCACACGATCCGCCACTCATTTGGTTGCGACTTCCTTTTCAGGTTTTCTTAGTCGCTTGGGCTTGGTGGTTCACAAAAGAAGAGAGTAACAACAAACAACTGAATGGGTAAGCTGCAAATCGGTACAAGTGGTTGGGTTTATAAGCATTGGATGGGCATTTTCTATCCATCACATTTGCCTAGTGACCAGCAACTATCATTTTACGCCCAGCACTTTTCCACTGTAGAAATTAACTTTTCTTTCTACCGTTTGCCAGAGCGGTCTGTGTTTGAAAGTTGGCGTGAGCAAACACCATCTGGGTTTCTTTTTGCCGTCAAAGGTAGCCGCTACCTCACTCACATGAAAAAGTTGAAAGACCCCCAAGAGCCGCTATCTCGGCTCATGGAACGGGTAGAAGGCTTGCAAGAAAAGCTTGGTCCAATTTTATTCCAGTTTCCTCACACTTGGCACCTCAATCTTGAGCGTCTTCAGCCCTTTTTGGAGTTACTGCAAACATACCCGCAACAACGATTTACTTTTGAATTCCGTCACTCTAGCTGGCTGATTCCACAAGTGTACAAATTACTCGAAAATGCTGGTGCAGCCCTTTGCCTGCCAGTTAGTCCAACCGTACCGCTAGATGTTCGCCTGACTGCGCCTTGGACGTATATTCGTATGCATACCGGACAATATGGTGTTGGCTACAGTGATGAAGAACTATCTATTTGGGCGAACCGTATCCGCTTATTTCTTCAACAGGAAGCTGACGTGTACATATACTTCAACAATGACCCTGATGGTCATGCTATCCACGATGCTCAGCAGTTATGCAAGTTACTGGGGTATTGATAACTAGCATTCCTTGAAATCTTGCTTCATTTCTTCTGCGTGGCAAAAACGCACCACATGATAAAAACTGTAAAGCCTACATAGGCTAATACAGTTAGCCATTCTTGCCACCTACTAAATGTGCCGTTCATCAACTTTAGCCTCTTTGTAAATGATGTTGTATTCTCGCACATCTACACCTGCGGTATGGGCAGCTTGTCTTGCACCAGTGGCGAGGGTAGTGTTGAACCCAACGATCAAAGAGACGGAATTGCCGTTGTTGCTCTGCTGTTGCGGTTGCGATTGCGTCCCGCACTGCCCCGAATCGCGATCGCTCGCGCTTTCATCCCGTTGTGCTTTCTCGTAACCAACCCTGAGAAATCTCTTTTTGTAAACATATGTGAAGCAGCACCCCGTGCCTCACTTTTGAGATAGGATAGCACTCAGGGCAAACGCCGGAATGTCAATAAGAACGTCTCAATTTCAACAAAGCCCAAAATAATCGTATTAATGTTTGCTTATTGACAAAATCTTAGGCGCTCGCCCCCAGCGCAGTGCTATGTAGGGCGATCGCTTTAACTGGAGAAAAATAACTCTAATGATCAATTCTGATTCTTGCGTTGATACATTAACCAAGGTTTTTGTCAAGACTAATTTAGATACGTTTGCAATGGTAGTGCTACGCCATTGCATCGTATACCTGCTCCATCAAGCTGATATCAATCACGCGTAAAAACTCTTCTGGTGTTGTGTTGTCGAAAGTAGCAAAGACGACCATTCTCAGTGAAAACTAAGAATTCCTTTACATAAATAATAACTCCCAAGAAGGAGTTTGTGAAAACTGAAATTATATTATCCTAGGTAATATAGGATTTATTTGATAAATATATTTATCATAATAAAACTCCTCGAAAATAAGGGTTATTTCATTCTTCCTGATTTTGCCAGAAACTCAAGTTCTACAGCAACTAGCTTAAGTTGGTTTTAACAGACTAAAATTCTGAGTTTCATTCCGTCTGTTAAAACTGACTTCGGCTATTACCGAGGGTACTTGCGTACCGAGGTTCCCTCCAACCAAAGCAAAGTGTCCGTGCCGGAAATTTATTTCCGGGTCATCGTCCATAGAATGAAATAGGCTTGTCTGAGAAATTGTGTAGGAAACCAAAATTATGACTTTTGTGTGGCAGATTTTGGTTATAAGCTGATGCTCGTTTACATTGCACTTTTTTCTGTTGAGGCAGTCCATAGTTAATACTTACTATGGACTGTCTTCACGAGTAAGTAAGCAATTTCAATGCGTCACAGCTTATTTATGAAATTCTCTATAGCGTTTACTTAGTAATGCTGATAGGGGAAGGAGTTGCTATTACAGGATTTAACTTTTTAAATATTGGCTATACAGTATGTTCAGGCAATCAGAAGATGACTTATTAGTAGAAACGAGTCCTCTCCCTATTCAGGAAATCGCAGAAGATAGGGCAATCACAGAGACGCTACTTCCTCCAACTCCAAAACTGCTTTTTAAAATTTCTAAGCCGGAAATTCGGACAAGCCTCAGGGCGTTAACTTTTGAGAGTGTCTTCGCTACGGTTTTTTACAGTATCATCGGCAGCGCGTTGCTCACTAATTTCTTGCTGGAGCTGGGTGCCGGTCCAGTGGAAATTGGTCTTTTAGCCTCGATTCCTCAGTTGGTGAATCTGCTCCAACCGCTGGGAGCGTATCTGGTAGACAGAAGTCCTAGCTTCAACTGGTATTCGATGTGCATTTTCGTCCCGTCGCGGCTACTGTGGGTGATTCTCGTGCCAGCCATTTGGTTCGTCACCTCAGTCACCTCTAATATCACTGGGGATCAAGTGGTGCTGTTGACATTGGGAATTATCTTGGTGACTAATATCATCGAAGCTTTGGGCCGTGCTCCCTTTTTGGGCTGGACGGCTGTGTTAGTCCCACAGCGGTTGCGGGGGCGGTATTTTGGCTTTCGCAATAGTCTTGTGAGCTTGACGAATCTCATCGGTGTGCCGCTGCTGGGTCTAGCGGTATCGACCTGGCCCGGTGGAACACTCCAAGGCTACGGTGTGGTCTTGGTTCTAGGAATTGTGTTTGGGCTAAGTAGTCTGGTCAGTCAGTTCTGGTTGACCGATGTGAACCCGCAGCTTTTAAAAGTCGCCCATTCAGAGACATCCCAAGTGCAGTCAGGGGGAATAGATCTTAGCTTCCTCAAAGACGCCAATTTTTTGAAGTTTGTATTTTACATTGCTATATGGTGCTTTGCCGTTAACGTCAGCGCTCCCTTCTTTAACCTCTACATGCTGGATAACCTGGAGATAAATATCAGTGTAGTCACTATTTATACTGGTATTTCTACTGGTGCTAACATGCTGCTGCTGCTTTTGTGGGGCAAACTGGCTGACCGAATTGGGAATCGCCCACTCCTGGTATTCGTGGGATTCTTGGTGGGGGTGACACCTTTGTTCTGGCTAGGAACTGGAGCTGATCCAATTTCCCTTTGGGTCTGGTTACCTTTGTTGCACGTGCTAACCGGTGGAACATGGGCGGCAATTGACTTGTGTACCAACAATCTTATGATGGCAGTGGCACCGCTGGGTAATCAGTCCAAATACTTCGCGATCACGGGGGCGGTTGCTGGTGTGAGTGGGGCAATAGGAATCACCGCTGGTAGCTTTCTGGCGACTCAGGCTGGTGGCGGTGGCTTGCTGGGGCTGTTTGTTCTCTCAGCCGTCCTACGAGTGGTTGCCCTCCTGCCCTTGCTTTTTGTTCAGGAGGAGCGCTCTGTGCCTCTGGCTCAGCTAATGCGAGTCCTGTTCCCAGTTAGGCAGCCAACAGAGCTGATTGAAGCAGAGAAATAAGTTTTCGGAATTTCCAACAAATAAATTATCCCCTAACAGTGGGGTGGGCATCCCGGAGCGCCCAGTTTATAGGACGCTCCCCAATCCCATCCCACAAGAAAAAGTTGGATATTTTTTAATTTGGAACTCCCTTCAATCACCTATATTTATTTGCCGGTGGTGAATGAAGAAAAGTCTTCCTATAATCTCCCTTATTTAGAGAAATTATAGGAAGACTATTTACAGTAGCGCAAGAGGATTTGAGGCAGGTTACGTTTTTTCTAGTGACCAATTTCAATCATTAGAATTTAAGCTCTCTGTTTCTGATTCGTTTCTCATAGTCATAAGAGCGGGAGGTACTGGCATTCCCATTGCTTGTGCAAGTGCTTCGGGTGGCTTCTGGCGAGAAGGCGATCGCAAATATTCACCAGTCAGAATGTGATTCCCTACCTTCAAGTTGTGCCTAGTGCTATAGTAGCGATGGGTTTGCGTAATTTTGCCCCGCTCCTGCATTGAGTCATTAGATATTTTTTTGCGAAGCTTGATGATAGCATCCATAATTGCCTCCGGGCGGGGCGGGCAACCGGGTATGTAAACATCTATGGGCAGAATTTTATCAGCTCCGCGAACAGCAGTATAAGAATCGGCGCTGAACATACCGCCGGTGATCATGCACGCTCCCATTGCAATCACGTATTTCGGCTCAGGCATCTGCTCGTAAAGGCGCATTGTCGGTTGAGACATTTTCATGTTGAGAGTGCCTGCCAAAATAATTAAGTCAGCTTGACGCGGGCTAGCACGAGGAATGAGACCAAATCTGTCAAAGTCAAATCGTGAGCCAATCATGGCAGCAAATTCAATAAAGCAGCAAGCCGTACCGTACATCAGCGGCCATAAACTGGAGAGTCTAGCCCAGTTATAGACGTCGTCTAATGTCGTCAAGATGACGTTTTCCGAGAGTTGATTAGTCACCCCGTAACTAGCTCTTGACATTATTTGCTCTTTCCCAAATGAGCTATTGGGATTAATATCATTGGAATTCATCATCTTATCCCAAAGAGTTTACCAATCAGATGAAGGATAAACAATGAAATATTAATCCCACTTAATGAATTCACACTTCTGCCTTCATTTGCTGTCTTTTTCCTAACATAAGTTCTGTCATTAACAGTTCCTTCTGTCTTTAGGAAGGGGCATCTGTTAAATTGTTCTGTGCTTGCAAATACAAAAATTAAATTGCTAGATATCAAGAAACCGTAAAATTGTAAGTGATGCCATGAATGCCATTAATGAATATCTTTGAGAATCATATGGTTTCTAGAGTCAAAACAAATTTTTCCTTGTTTGTGTAACTTGCCTATCAGTCGTGTAATAGTTACCCTCGTCGTGCAGCAGGCGCTGGCAAACTCTTCATGAGTGAGGCGAACCAAAAGGCGAGTTCCCTCTGCCACTGGTTGACCGATTTCCTGTTTTAAAAGCAGTAACAATTGGTGAAACCGATCTTGTACCCTTCGTCTTCCACAAATGGCTAAAAAAGATTCTGTTTGCCGTAACCGCCGATTGATTTTCGGTAACAAAGTATGGCTAAGCATTGGCAAAGCTGCAATTTCTGCGAGGTGTACTGGCACTAATTCCACATCGGATAAGGCTGTTGCTTGGTAAATGTGCAGCGCAGTCAGACTGGCACCAAAAACCATTCCTTCGCCAGCTAACCCAACCAAGACTTCTTCGCCCTTTTCACACAGCGTACTCAGCTTCACCCAACCTTCATGAATATACCAAATCACTTCCGCGTTGAGAAGGATAGTTTCTCCTTTGCAATATTTATGCGAAGAGCGGTCTTGACGCAAGTCACAGTTATCCTTAAACAGTGTTGATTCTACTTGCTGGCGCTCAGTAATGTCACGCACTAGCCAACGTAGTGCTATTGGCTTACCCTGCTGATTGCGGACTACTCCTACTGTCATGGCGGCATCAAACAACTCATCGCCGCGTTTTTGCATACGTATAACTAACTCTTTGACCTTGTTGGATTCGGATAATTGGATAAGGAAGCCACGAAAGGTCTGACGGTCTTCTAACGTCACGAAGTTAATAATTGGTTTGCCCACTAGATACTGCTGTAAGTAGTTGAACAATTTAGCAGCAGCACAGTTAGCTTCTTGAATGATGCCCGTGCTATCAGTTACCAAATAGCCGTCTGGTGCAAACTCGAATAAATCCTGGTAGCGTTGGCGTTCCGTTTCCAGTAAATTTCGTGTTTGTATGAGTTCTTCATTTTGCTGATGGAGTTCTTGTGTAGCCAAATGTATTATTTCTGAAGCGCTCCCAAGTTCGACGAGAGCTTGCGGTAACGTATCTGGCATGACAGGCATCGTGTTTAGATTGTCGTACAAATCTGCTAAACGCCTATACATTCGGTGTGTGCGTTGGACAAATTGGTCAATTTCTAACTTGTTTACATCCATTTGAAATTCTTACTACAAAGTTTGCAGAGGTTGAGCAAAAATCTGACAAATAGGGTTGGTATCAGGTGTAGGAGTTCAAAATAATTCGTAATTATTAATTTGTCATTCTCATTGAGTTATAAAGTACGAATTATGAATGACGAATTACTAATTATTTCCCTGATAGCCGTACGAGAGCTAAGTATTCCACCAGAAACAAGTTAAAAACATCTCACCAAAATTGAGAAGCTTCTAAAAATAGAAGATGCTGATAACATAATAAATTAAAAATTCAAAAGTCTGACTTAGTTTGGCAAATTTATCATTGGTTAATTGTGTGAAAAAGTTATCTTTTCAATCTTACAAATATTAAAAAATGATGAAATAACTAAAGGAAAGTAATATTGAATTTTAATTGATTACAAAAAAATGCTTATGAATGTAACCACATAATTAACTATCTTTTGAATTAAGAGCATTAATAAGTATAATAGATGCCTCTGTTTTAGCCAACTTCTATCGGAAGAATAAGTTAACTTTAAGTTAGCTTGTATATGTAGATACAATTAACAGCCCTGACCAGAACCCCAGCAATAGAATGGCGGGATTTCCTTGCCGATTTACCCGATAGGTTTTGTTTACCCCTTCTGGTTTAGCATTTACCCAGCACAAGGTGTAAAGTAAGACCCCAATTCTCCGAGGGTGTTTTTCTATCTGAAGTATAGAGCATTACATAATAAGCTTTATCTCTTCTGGATGTAGATCTGTTGCCAAACAAAAGCCAAGATAAAACTAAAGCTGTTTAAAGCTCCTCATTGCAACTGAGCAGTGTAAGAGCCTCTGGTAAGCGCCAGAGGCTTTTTTTGTGACCGATCCTTGTGAGAGCAAAAAAGTAGTCCAAAGAGAAGAAGGCTGAAAATCACAAAAAATTTATGTAATGCTTATGAGGGCAAAACTGAGTCTATAGAGATACTGACGCCTTCTGACGAATTGTACTAGTGAGGGCCTGTTGCTTTGTTCAAGCAGTCGCTCTCCCACTTTTGCAGACTTGCCTCGCTTACCTTACCGTGTCCCTGGTTAAGCGTGTCCTCTTCAATGACTCCGGTCACGGAAACGCCTGTTATGTCGCTGCTGCCTGTGTCTCGCAACTGCTTTACGCTTGTGTTTCTCCAGAGGCGTTTCAAAGTGACGATGTTTCTTCATATCTGGAAAAATTCCCGCTTTGGAAACTTCTCGCTTAAATCGACGTAAGGCTGATTCAATTCCTTCATTTTCGCCCACAATTATTTGGGTCATTCTCTCTCCTACTAAATTGACTTAATTGGTAGCTGGATATAAGCAATCCAGTAAAACCCGAGCAAAAAAGGGCAGACTCCTTATCTGCCCAAAATACCCGAGAGTTCAATTATTTCTTTGGGATGAAACGATTGGAGAAGGAGCCAACACTCATCTCAAAGCTTAGTAGCGTCGAGAATATCCTCCACCACCACCACTATTGTTTCGTCTACCACCACCAAACGAATCTCTGTCTTCGCGGGGCTTAGCTTTGTTCACTTTTAGGTTACGACCCATCCACTCAGCACCGTCAAGAGCCTCGATCGCTGCGGACTCTTCTGCCTCTGTTCCCATTTCTACAAAGGCGAAACCTCGTACACGACCCGTTTCCCGGTCTGTAGGTAATTGAACGCTCTTAACAGTTCCATACTCTGCAAAGACCTGTTTGAGGTCGTCTTGTTCAACCTCATATGATAGATTGCCGACATAAATTGACATAAAAGATCTCCAGAATCAGATAGTAGTGTAGAGAGTTAGATTCGGAGAGACACTTGTAATAGATAAAAACAAATTGCACAACCGAATTTAATCCTATAAGGTGAGGATAACATAGAATTTAAAAGTGATGATGTCAACTTTTGAGAAAATTCCACCAAACAAAATAGACATTCAAAAGTTGCTTACGTAGTGGCTTGATTCAAGCTGCCAACGCTCCCACCACAGGCACCCAACACCTACTTGGCAGCAGTGTATCAGCTTCTGGCAGCGCGGCGAGGTTGCAACGCTGCTCTGTTGCCGCAAGGTGGCGATCGCTTGTCCGCATGAGAACCGCTATAAGTCCCGCCAGCATTCGTGACAAGTTAAGAAAACCGCCAAGTGAGCGATTGACTGGCGGTAACTGAACTCTATAATCAAACTTTCGGACAAAATTAAATTTACCAACAGATTCTGAGGAAAAAATGAAGCTCCCGGCATTGTGGCAGCAGGCTGCTCCCCGATTTACCAAAAAGATGGGTTTAAAGCCCCATCCTTCGTTTGACGGCTTTGGAGCGCGAATTATCTCAAGTACGGTACAATAATAAATGGCAATGCGGTAATACGCCTAGATAGCCAACGTTGGTAGCTCGCCCTTCGGGTTCAGCAGTCGCTCATGGGGGAAACCAACGCCAGTTACCTACGGAGGGAAACCCTCCTGCAGTACTGGCTCCCCAAGACGGCGCTGCTTCACCATCCACAATGCTCAGCTGAGTGCTCTTGTTGTGGGAATGAGAAATAAAAAGAATTGAATAAATCCTTTCAAACGCGGTCGGACAGTCCGTGTACGCTTGTGGACGTATCCGCTCCGGGGGCATCTGAATGCTTGCATTCAGATGCCTAGAGAGGACGGATGAAGCAAGAATCCTCGTACCTTTAGGTCGAGGAGTGTCAAATAGCAGTATGCCTGATGCCTTGCAAGAAAGGGCGGATAAAAAGAGCACCTTGTTGCATCAAGTGACAACACTCATGCAGTCTGCTTCTTACACCAGTTTGCATCTTTATTGAGGTACACCTTTTCAACTCAACTGCCAGATAGGGAGCAAATTTTACTTCTGAGCGGAGCTTTCGGAGTCTCCGGCTCCGCTCAGAAGCGACTCACGCTCCCGGAATGCTGGTGTAGCTCGTATGTCACCCCATCAGCAGATGGCATTTTATGACATTTACGATAACATTTTATGGCTATCAAAGAAAAATAGCGACACGGTAGTTTGCTGCTAGGCGAGTTCTGAAATGCTTGTTAAATTTGAGTCATTCCCCATCACTGTGGATGACCACCAAACATTCTTTTTGCGGCACAAATAAGAGGTGTCACAAGTTGTGTGATATTTCTTTACAAAACAATGAAAATTGCTCAACAATCACAACTCTCGAGCTGATTGTTGAAAGTTGATTCTTGAAAAAGGAGCTTTATGGCAGTTATTTACGGTACTACAGGAAACGATGATCTCAAAGGAACTCAAAGCAATGATTCAATTTTTGGTGATAAAGGAGATGACGTTCTTATCGGTCTAGTCGGTGCCGACTTTTTAGAAGGTGGACAAGGTAATGACAACATAGAAGGCGGCGACGGTGACGACATTCTATATGCTGGACTCAGCAAAGTACTATATGCTCCCGGTTACGGAGGAGACCCAAACAGCGAAAATTTCTTGTATGGGGGCAAAGGTAACGACCAGCTATTTGGCTCTTTAGGTAAGGATTTCCTGTTCGGTGGAAGTGGGAATGACCAAATTATAGGTCTTTCTGGTGATGACTATTTAGATGGTGGCGACGGTAACGACAAATTAGATGGTGGGTTTGGCAATGATACCCTCATTGGTGGCAATGGAGATGATATTTTATACGATGGAAGTTACAAGACTGGCAGCGGTAATGATTTGCTCTATGGTGGAAATGGAAATGATATTCTCGATGGTGGAAACGGCAATGATTTCCTTTTAGGTGGAAAAGGAGATGATATTCTCACTGGTGCTGGATACATACCCACTGGTCCTTCTGGTGGTAGCTATGGAGTAGGTGAAATAGACATCCTGGTTGGAGGAGAAGGCAGAGATAGATTCAACCTTGGAGGGCGAAACGCTGCTGGTACCTACTCTGCTTACTATGATGACTATAATCGGACAACTGCTGGTAAGAGTGACTACGCTATCATTACTGACTTTAATCCAAGTGAAGATATTATCCAGCTTGTCGGAAAAGCGTCTGACTATATTTTGGGATCATCTCCTACTGATTTAGCGCAAGGGGTAGCCATCAACCTTAAAAAGCCTAATGGTGAGTTGAATGAACTCATTGCAATTGTGCAAGGTGTTTCGAGTTTGAGTCTTGACAGTAGCTACTTCAGATTTCTTTCTTAGAGTCTTACTTAGCAAGGCTTTTGAAAACTACATACCGAGTCATAACAGCTACGCTATTATGAGCTTAATAAATAATTAAGCTGGTCAATCGCAGACACCCAATAATCAGAAGACGAAAACGATTAAAAAAGTGCTTATCGGTCTTAGCAATTAGCTTTACATTAATTGGTGTTGTTCTTGCTCTGGATATGGCTAGTACCGCTCCCTAGAAAGCCAAAAGGAGTTCTGAGTCTTTTGTCAAATACTTCTACTGGACTGGTTCTCTAGTGATCACGGTGATCCCAGCACTGGCAGCACTTTCTCGCCAAACACCTCGATAAACTGCTCGTGTTCTCGGTTGACATTGTGCAGGATCAATTCGTCAAACCCAAGTTCAATATATTCTTGCAGCCACTCGATATGCTGCTGCACGTCTGCTGAGATACGGACGTATGGGTCTAACTCCTTGGGTTGGACAAAGCTCCCCGCAGCATCAAATTGCTGTGGAGTTCGTAGTTCTGTCATCAAAATATTCTCAAAAATGTTGTTGCGCCACTGCTCATGAGCTTTTTGTCGCGCTGTCTCCTCGTCACGGTCGTAGGAAAGCTGCACTTTTAAAATCATGGGTTTGCCTTCTCCACCACCTTGGCGAAAGGCTTCGACGACTTCTTTTAGCTTGGGGAGTGGGTGAGAAATCGTAATCAGTCCATCTGCCCAACTACCAAGCCATTCTGCGGTTTTGGCGGTGATGGCAGCTCCAATAATTGGGGGTAGCGTTTGCGGACGGGTATAAAGTTTTGCTTCTTCAACACAGACTAGACCGTGATGCGTGACTGTCTCTCCCGCCCAAAGAGCGCGGATGATATCAACACACTCCTTGAGACGGGCATTACGTTTAGACTTGACGGGCCAAGGTTCGCCTGTAATCTGTTCGTTAAGTGCCTGACCGCTGCCTACTGTCAACCAGAAGCGGTTGGGGAACATTTCCGCTAGGGTTGCCACAGCTTGAGCGATGATAGCTGGATGATACCGCTGACCGGGAGCGCAAACAACCCGGTAGGAAAGCGTTGGGGTGGCTTGCATTGCTGCACCCAACCATGACCAGGCAAAACCGCTTTGTCCTTGCTGTTCACTCCAAGGATGGAAGTGGTCGGAAGATAAGACATGGGTGAAGCCAGCTTGTTCTGCTATTTGGACGTACTTCAGGAGTTCGCTGGGCTTGAATTGTTCGTGGGAAGCTTGATAGCCAATCTTTGCCATAATAGTTTCTTTGGTTTGGAACTAGAGCAGTGTGTGAACTCGCAAGGGGCGATCGCCTTCTCAACAGCCCAGACGCTGCGCCTGTACCGTGCGTCCTGTGTAGGAGGCACGGCACTGCGCTTTGCGCTCCGGGCACGGAGTGCCCGCGCCCGGAGCGCAAAGCGCTCATGCTGACAAAGGGATGGAGAACTGTTCTCCACGTAAAACGTACACAGCTTATTAGCCGCCATTGTTGCCCTTGCAAGGCGAATAATCAGGACAATTAACGGCTTCTTTATTTAAAACAAAATAAGGCTGTACAGCACACTGTATGTATTGATTACGTTTAAAAAATTGACATCTAAAACACGGAATTTGATAGTAAAGTTTTAGAGTCATTATTCGATTGTATAAAGCCTGTTTAAACTTGGATTGCTTCAGAAAAGCAACTGACAAAAGCAATAAAAAGTAAAGGGGAATTAAAAAGAACCCTTCTCTCGGAATTGTCACATCTTTTTGTGGTGCAGAATTTGAGGGAGACACACTCAAAGTCTGCTCGATTAAAACTTCTCTTTGTTGCTGCATTTTGAGTCAAAAGCTTTGATGACTTTATACCCTGCCTAATATTTAAATTTCGCCAATAACTTTCTTCTTAAGGAGTTCGGTTTCTGACAGTTCTAACGAACATATACCCTTCCCATACACTTAAGCCAAAGATATTGAATTTATCTTATGACTAGGGAATAAAGGTTTTATATAGACAATGAAGAAAATCGGTATCTGACGAAAGACAGGTTTAATTACAGTCATATCTCTAAAAGTAGTTCTAATACACCTACCTTTGGTTATGTCTCTGTAGAGGTGTTTTAACTCAAGCTTTGTGTGCCAAAGGATAGTTACATAAAGTGGTTGTGTATGTAGCAACAAGTCTCAACACCACCCAGGCTTTTTGTTGTAAAACGGCAAATTTGGCACTTATTAACTGAAAACCCCTAATTTTCCTTTCAGATTAAGGATATATAGTGTCAGCAACCAATACAGGCTTGTTTCTGTAATCGGCTTCCAACTGTCGTCTCACTCTTTCATCCCAGGTTATGCCATAGTCTCTCTGAATATCTGCAACGACAAACGGACGAACAACACCCACCACTCCTACTGTTTGACCCTGTTTAATAGCACTTTTTGGTGTTGCAACTAATAAAACTAGTAAATCTTCTCCACCAAGCACTGAGTTTTCATCTAGTGTAAACAAAACCGGACTTTGAATATTGTCAACTTCACTTCTAACTGCAAGTCTCATGCCATAGTATTTGCTAGGCTCTTTGGTGATTTGCCCGGCTGTGGGTGCTAGCATCATCGACTTAGCAATAATCGCAGGTTTATTGATGTAGTCTTTATAGTCTTCGTTTTGCAAACTCAGCTTATAATCGCCCTCAATATTTGGAATATCTAAGTTACGAACATCGCCCGTAACTTGAACTCTGATGTTACTATCTGTAGGTAAATCGAAAGGCACACCTGAAGCATTCACCACTACTATAGGTTCGCCGCCAAAAAATCGCTCATCGCTTACAGTAAAAGAACTTAAACCGACTTTTTTAATAGGTTTGCTTATAACAGTCACGGTTTTACCGATAATATCGTCTGTATTTCTACTGACTTCATATGTGCTTACAACTGGCGTAGGAGCAGCCCCATTATCTCTATAGCCAAATTTCACTAGCACAGCGAGCAATAGTATAGATATTATGACTTTTGCGTCCCAAAGCTTGTTAAGTAAATAGTCTCTTTCAGTACTGATTTTGTTCTTCATCTGTTGCTCATTTAAATTACTCATAGTTCAAATTTTTGAATTCAAAATTATTCAAACTAGGATTTTTACTCTAAAAATAAATGCTAAATTTACAAATATATACTCAAGTGAAATCTTATTTGAATCGCAGGTCAATATCTGCTTGTTCAAGCAGTCATTTCTTTGAATCGAGTATTTATTTGTCAGCTAATTTTAGATTAGCTATTTTCTGTCATTAGCTCTTCTAACTGAGGTAATACAATCAATATCAAAGAAGATTGATTGCCAATACTATAGGTAGATTTATATCTTTCACTAGCTGACAGGATAAAGTCTGCGGCACTTTCGCCAAGCCCGCAAGACAAAAACTCATACAAATTTAGGCTTCTTAAGTACGGTTGGGATCAGCCCATAGACCGAAGGAAAGGACGGCACTACCCTCGGTAGAGGGTGTTGTTGGTATTCGCACCTTTGACTAAAAGTACAGCAGCAATACGCTTGATTTATACGTAGTATCGGTGTTGCGATTCGGCGTATCCTTCAACGGGATGCTTTGCGCTTAGCCCACTGCCCTTTGGACGATGGGCGTAGCCCCGCCTCCGGCGATGCTCCCAAAGGGAGCCGCCCCTTGGGCGATTGCCCAAGGGGCACAGCCATTGCCAATCGCATGACTAGAAATTCTTGGCACACAACTCATAGGTCGTTCCACAATTGTCATCAACCCAGTATATGGTGACAAGGATGTGCAAACAGTTGCCAAATTTTTAAACTTTAAATGAATTTGGGGGAATTTCATCTACGGAGATAGGTATCAAAAAGCAGTCTTTTGTTTTTAGTCACACTTGAAAAGTGACGGTCGTCTGTTGTAGTTTGGTGTATCCTTGCAAGTAAGAGGTACTTGGATTTTCTATTTGTCTCTTAGTTACTAAACCACAATGCAGCAATGCTAGCAGAGATTAACCCCGGAACTTTAATTAACAATCGCTATCAGGTTCAAAGACTTCTTGGACAGGGAGGTTTTGGAAAAACTTACTTAGCATCTGACATGCAACGTTTCGGGGATCTGTGTGTCCTGAAAGAGTTTGTGCCTGTAAACACCTCAGAGCATATCCTTGTCAAATCTCGTGAGCTATTTGAGCGCGAAGCAAAGGTATTATACCAGATTAATCATCCCCATATTCCTAAATTTCTAGCTTGGTTGACTGAGAAACAGCGGCTGTTTATAGTCCAGGAATATATAGAAGGCTATACTTATTCTCAACTTTTGCGCGATCGCCTATCAAGGGAAAGAAAGCCGTTTTCCCAGGCAGAAGTATCAGCGTGGTTATCGGATCTGTTGCGCATTTTAGACTATCTCCACCAGCGCAACATCATTCATCGCGATATATCACTCGACAATGTGATGCTTTCCCATAAGCTTTCTAAACCTGTACTCATCGACTTTGGCGTAGTGAAGCACAAAGTCACTCAGATTTTGGCGGGTGATTCTTCTGATTCTCCCAATGCCTGGCACTCTGTTGCTGGTTCGATGGTGGGAAAAATGGGTTATTCTCCACCAGAACAGATTCGTATGGGACGTTGCTACCCCTCTAGCGACCTTTATGCACTAGGTGTTTCTGCTGTTGTTCTCCTGACTGGCAAAACGCCACGTTCTTTACTGGATGCCTCTTTCAAGTGGCAATGGCGCTCAATAGTTAATGTCAGTGAACCTTTGGGTGAGATACTGGAAAAAATGCTGGCGGAAAAACCAGCAGACCGCTACCAGTCAGCCAAAGAAATTTACAATCTGCTTCAGGCACCAATTTTACCTGGCAGTATCAGTGTGAGCGTGTCGCATCAGAAAGTACAAATTTACCCTGATGTTAATGAACTTGAATTACCAAAGACTATACAAGCAGAAAAAATTCAACAGTCGAACCAACACTCACAACAACCTAAGCAAAACACTGAAGCAGCAACTCCATTTCAGGCAGAAAAGCCTAGTAATATTAACCCAGAGTTTTTAGAGTATTGTCAGCGGGAACTGGCTAGTTCTGTGGGACCATTTGCCAGTGTTTTGATCAAAAAGACTTTGGAGCAAACCCCACAAATGACACCTAGCGAACTCGTAGAAAAGTTAGCTGCGGCAATTCCTGATCCGCAACGGGCACAGGAGTTTAAAACCAACATCCGAATTCCCTCACAACCTGAGTCAAAAACAAAAACACTCCCGGAAACAACCCCCTCTGGGCAAAGCATAAATAGTTATCCTGTTGCTGACAACCCAGAGTTTCTACAACATTGTCGGCAAGAACTGACTACTTTTGTAGGACCTTTCGCCAGCTTTCTTCTTGAAGACACTTTGGCTCAATATCCCCAAATAACCTCAGAGGAATTGGTAGAAGCTTTAGTCGCAAAAATTCCTCACCAGCAAAGGGCGCAAGAATTTAGAAGGCGTATTCACATTCCTCGCCAGTAAGTATAGCAGGGGACTAGGGACTCTTTACTGGGGACTGGGTGAAAAGTCTTTTTGTGTCTAGGTTTTATCATCTGTTGATGTCCTAACCACCTTGGCTGTTGTTATAATTCAAAATTCAGAAGCTGCCCATTAACTCGTGAGGGTCGTGCTTTATCATTAGTCATTACAAAGGAGTTTGGACAAATGACTAATGACGATTATAAAAAAATCTATGAGTAATCCAAATTCAACGACATCATTACCGGGTTGGACGTTATCAGCGCGAGAACCTCAATTTATTGAATCGTTGATGCCAATATGGGAATGGTTTTACCGCTACTATTTTCGAGTGCAGACTTCAGGTTGGCATCACATTCCAGACGATGGAAAGGTTTTGCTAGTTGGCTCACATAATGGTGGGATGGCATCTCCCGATTTACACATGATGATGTACGATTGGTTCCGTCGCTTTGGCACGCAACGTTTGGTGTATGGCTTAATGCACCCTTATGCGTGGAAAGTCAGTCCCCCCATCGGCAGTCTGGCACAAAAAATTGGAGCCATTCCCGCACATCCAAAAATGGCAAACGCCGCTTTTGATATCGGTGCAAGTGTACTTGTTTATCCGGGAGGACAATACGATATGTTTCGTCCTCATAGCCAGCGTTACAAAATTCAATTTGCTAATCATAAAGGATTTATCAAGCTTGCCTTAAAAAAGTTGGTACCAATCATTCCACTGATCTCTGTAGGTGCACATGATACCTTGATTGTTTTGGGTGATTGCTACGAACAGGTAAAACAGTTAAATCAGTTGGGTATGCCTTGGTTATACCAGCTAGATCCAGGAGTATTTCCCATATATCTAGGTTTGCCTTGGGGCTTGGGTATTGGTCCGCTACCCAATATTCCCTTACCTGTACAAATTCACACCCGTGTCTGTGCTCCGATTGTTTTTGAACGTTATGGCACTGAAGCAGCCAATGACCGTGAGTACGTGAATGCTTGTTATGACTTAGTTTACACCCAAATGCAACGCGCATTGGATGTTTTAGTGAAGGATGTAGCGATGTAGTTGATTACGTTATGTTGCAACTCCTACTGCATGAGTTGATTTTAGTCGCACTTATTAAGAATCGTCTGTTCTAGAACTTACGTACTTTACAAATAGGTCGCTAGCGCAATACACCCAAGTCGTTGAATCGCTTAAGCGATGACTACAAACCCGTACTTAATCTTTCAAAAGAGAAATTAATTTGCAACTTTTTATGTCTTTTTTGAAGTCATCTATCTAAAGATAGGAAAAAATCTATCTTTAGATATACAATAAGAGATAGTTAATCTTATGAATGTGTCATTGCTACTTTAGATTTGGATGATCCCAATTATTTGGTTGAAGGCAAGGTAATTTTAATTCACCAAATAATAATTGTAAAAAATTGATACATAGTTTCTGGACTCAGATTACAATCCTTGATTTATTGTCGTTTACTGGCTTCTAGCCCTTATCGCCGCCATGCTAACTTACTACAGCAAGCCCGTTTCCCTATCACTCATTTGCACGGATCAGCCACTTTGGTCTGTCGTTGAAACGGCTGTGACAGTGTATCAAAAAGACCATAATCGGTTTCACTTACTGTTGAGTGCGCCGTCTTTTAACGAGCCTGAAGTGGGAAACTCTCTGGTCCGAGAGAGTACAACTCGCCAAGAGCAAGATCATGCTGATAAGGCCAGTAGTCCCCGGCAATGGTGGTTGGAAATTGCTTCTGAGCGAGTTATCATGACACACCAAGGTCACGGTCAGGTGAATTACCGTCACTTCTGGCAACAAGGCGGCTATGGCAGGACTCGCTATTGGTTGCCGAATGAATCATCACAACATAACGAACCTATCCGTCTGCATAATTTTACTCGTAGCCTAATACTCAAGGGTGATCCAATGCCTGAGCAGTTGCGAGTGGAATACGACTTGTTAGCAGGAGACGTTCAACTGGGAAGTTACATTCTCAATATAGAAATTAAACACTAATTGTACTCACCCAAATTGAGAATTTGCGGACGTATTAAAACAAGTTCATTAAAATATTAGCAAATATTAGCAGACATCAGCATATATGCTAGACTAGCTGACAGCAATCTTTGGTTGTTGTCATGAAGCTATGCAGTGATTCTTTGTGCATATCAACGCAATACCGTTCACTTAAGGATTTTTTGTGATAGCGTAAGCGCAAAGCGTGCCGTTCGGCGGTAGCCGTGGCGTTAGCCATAGGCATACAAAGCAGCGTGTCCCGTAAGCGCTAAGCGCACACCGAAGTGTTCAAAGCAGCATGCCGCAGGCATACGCGAAGCGTGTCCGTAAGGACTCAGGGACGAGCGCGTGGCACGAATGTGCCATATATTTCACACCTGTAGAACTTTCTGATGCAACGTAAGATTGCATTGGTTATTGTTTTTGGTTTTGCAAACTTTTGATTGCTATTACCAAACTTATCTTCATGCGTGTAAAGGCTTCCACCAAACTGCCGACTTCATCGTTAGCCACTTTCTCAAATTCTACATCCATATCACCAGTACTTACAGCTTCTGCAACTCGGACGACACGCTTAATGGGACGCACAACATATTGCTTAAGCCAGAAGTTAGCCATGTATATGGCGAAGGCAAAAATCATAGTGACGATTCCCATCACTAAAACAAACGATTGATGAGCTTTCTGCAAAACTTGACTGGCAGGAATAGAAACCATCTGAACACCATTAATAAGATTTAATTTCCACCCAAATCCGTGTTCTGTCCCATAAATCTTAATCATATTCTTGGGAGCAGCCTCTGGTGTGCTGTGACATCTCAAGCAACTAGACTCAGTTATGGCTAAGGGACGCGCGATGTAATAAAATTTCTCTTTATCAAAAGAACGGAATCCTGACAAGACTTTGAGATTCTTGTTTTGACGAAATTTTTGTACAATATCAGTCTCAAAGCTATCAGCTTTATCTCGAATATTTGTTGGATTCAGCATCGCATCCTTATAAAAAAAATCTTTGTAGGCATCGTTGTCATTTCGTAGCTTTTCAAAAACTCTCCTTGATGAGTAAGATGGGATAGTCTGCGCTGCAAATTCATCTTTTCCTAAACGTTGTTCCAATTCGGGATTCACTTCATCATTTGTGTAAGAGCGGACAGAGTTTATAGTCCGGAACAACAACCAAGCATTTGAACTGATTTCATCTTGAGCTTTGTAATTCAGGATATTAGCCAAAGCTAGACCACTCAAGGTAATTCCTCCAATAAATATGATCAGTAGTAGTACAGTTAGCTTTTTGGCTAATCTGAAATTATTGAAATAGAATGAAAATTTTCTAAGCATATTTTTTTCTCCATTAACATAAATAAACGGTATTGAGTTAGGGTATATAGGGGCAATGCCTTGCGCCCGTAGAGATGTAGGAGAATAACATTAAATCAGTTATCAGTCCTGAGTCCTGAGTCCTGACGGCGGGCGCTTTGGGGGATGCGCTCACCGCCACCAACGCTCTTTGGTGCTCTTGGTGGGGGACGCGCGACCACTCGTATTTAACTGATAACTGCGTAGGTAGCTGTTCACTGTTAAAATCCACTGGGGCTTAGTATAATGAATGTCCACCTTCAGAGAGCAGCGCCTTCAGTCGTTAGCATTTGAGTGCTGAGCCTCCGTTTTTTGTTGTCAGGTACGCATTTTCCAATGAATAACTACAACGATTTTTCTCTTTTTTCGGCTAATAAGACTGCATGAAAAAGTCAGAAAAAGTCATTCCTTATAATTAGAGAATCTCACCTAACAACAATAGGATAATTTGGAGCCTAAATCGTATCCAGCCCGGACATATCGCGTTGTAGACGTTGTCATTCACAACCAGTCGTACCGCGTTGTAGAATTGGCGGGTATTTGCTGAGTCATCTTTATTTCTCCTTTTGGTTAACATGAGTTGATAGCGGTGAAGAATTGAGAAATATGCAAGCGAACTACTCAACCGCTCAAACCACACCCCTGAACCGATCCTACTCAAAATTGCTGTCTTCGCAGCAGCTCCCAAAGCGAGCTTCCTTTACCAGTATGGCTGGCGATCGCGTCCCTTGTGAGGTAGTAAGGAGCGCCTTTCAATAAGACTATCTTCTTGACAATAAAATAAGCAAGGGAGACGCTTCCTGAACCACAAAAAGATAGCTTCACTGTAGGCTAAAGCCTACGGGGCGCAGTTTTCATCCCCGGGAAGACAGCACGGAATTTGGCACTACGTGCGTCTTCCTCCGGGGTTTTCAGCCAGCCATCCTTATAAAAGTTGAAACTAAGTTATAGCTTTACTGGTTTATCTTGCCTTTTCACAACTCTAATCACACTAAATAATAGTCAGTGTTACTCAATGCTTTTGCTGTTGCTAAGTCTATAAGACTGTCTTATAGTAAGCAAACTTTGCACAGCATCACACATCAGTCTCCTTGCAAAAGTTGGTTGTTAGATAGCAACAACCGACTTTCCTAATCCAAATTAAGGACTGATGCGCTAAGAACGCACAATTATACGTGTTGCTCGCACTTTTAGTTTGGATGCAAGCGACTATCAGAAATTAGTCAAAGCAATAAGCAAAACAGTTTGGCTACTTTTAGCTCTTGTTAAACCTATTTTTCAAAGAAAATCTGAAGGAAAAATTAGATGCAATTACCCAATACTTTTAAAACTCCCTCTTTTGTGCAAAAGCTTCATTGGATTGCTGACCCTGTAAATTATATGGAAAAAGCAGCCCAGAAATATCCTGACTTGTTTACGGCTTTTGTAGTTGGTTTTGGGGATACTACCGTATTTGTACAGCATCCCCAAGCACTTCAGGAAATTTTAACCAATGATAGAAAGAGGTTTGCCGCCTTGAGTGAACCAAACAGATTTTTGCGACCTTCTATTGGGGACAATTCTGTTATTACGCTAGAAGGCGATCGCCACAAACAACGACGACAAATATTAATGCCTCCCTTCCACGGCGAACGAATGCAAGCTTACAGTCATTTAATTCCTAAACTGACCGAACAAATCTTTAGTCAATTACCGCAAAATTCGCCCTTCTTAGCTCATACTGTTACACAGCAAATTTCCCTTGAAGTTATCTTACAGGTTGTCTTAGGTTTATCAGAAGGAGAACGTTACCAAAAGCTTAAGCAACCACTGATTGAAATCACAGATATGTTTCAGTCTTCGATTGTATCTGCTTTTATGTATTTCCCTTTTCTGCAAAAAGATTTAGGCTTTTTGACTCCTTGGGGGAATTTTTTGCGTTTAAGACAACAAATTGATGAATTACTCTACGCAGAGATTGCAGAACGTCGGGAAAAACCCAATGCAGAACGCATTGATATTCTCTCCTTGCTGATGTCAGCGAAGGATAAGGAAGGTCAATCGATGACAAACCAAGAATTGCGTGATGAAATGATGACATTGCTCTTAGCTGGACATGAAACCACTGCAACAGCGATCGCTTGGGGTTTGTATTGGATTCACCGCCAGCCAGAAGTACGGAAAAAACTCATTCAAGAACTAAATACCCTCGGTGATTCCCCTGACCCTATGAGTATTGTCAGACTGCCTTATCTCACTGCTGTCTGCAATGAAACCTTGCGGATTTACCCTATAGGAATGATTACGTTCCCCAGAATAGTGCAAGAACACACGGAATTACTAGGACATCAATTAGAGCCAGGTACGATAGTCATTGGTTGTATTTATCTTTTGCATCAAAGAGAAGATTTATACCCAAATCATAAGCAATTTAAACCAGAACGCTTTCTCGAACACCAATTTTCTCCTTATGAATTTATGCCCTTTGGTGGTGGTGTCCGACGCTGCGTTGGCGATGCTTTGGCACCATTTGAAATGAAGTTAGCCTTAGCAACTATCATGTCACGCTATCAGTTGGAGCTTATTGATAATCGACCAGAACAACCTCAACGACGAGGTACTACTCTTGCGCCGAAGAATGGAGTCAAGATGAGGTTATGTGGCGATGTTGGTAAAAAAGTGTCTGAGAGTCAAAAAAACTTTACGGCGTCTACGTTTTAGCTAATATTTTACATTGGTAGTAACGAATGAAGCATCTACTACCAATGTTGCTCATTGAAAATGAGCAAAAACAGCTTTTTTGTGAATTTGATTACAACAACAAAAATGATGAAGCATTATGCGTAAAATGAAATCTCATCCACATTTATTCATCAGCATTTTCTTACTGACACTACTAATTAGCTTATTTTTGAATTTCCAAATTTCTACAACAAACGCAACTCAGACAACTCAAACTTTGGCATTCATAGCTCTACAAAACCCAGCTAATACAGTCAAAAATAGTCTATTTACAATCGAAGCTAACGGTTCGGCTCGTCATAACTTGACACCAACCTTAGAATATTCTGTTTCCCCGACTCTTATCTGGTCACCCAATGGTCAGCGACTTGCCTTTGTCGCCTCAGAAACTGAACTTTATGTAGTTAACTCTGATGGTTCTAGACTAGCCAAGGTGTTCTCTGGGGGAGGCTACTGCAAAGCAGCTAATTTCGGTATTAACTGGTTAGACAGCCAAAAAATCATTTTCGCGATTAGTTGCGACGGCCCTAGTGCTGATCTTCCTGGCAGTGAATCTCTTTACATCAGCGATACTACTGGCATTCCTGGAACTAAATTGATTAAGAAGTGGGAGGTAGGAGGAGTTCCACCGAAAACAGAAATCTCATCCTTATTGTACCTTTCACCAAATGGTAAGCAGGTAATATTCATTAAAGACCGAAATATCTACAACATGAATACCGATGGCTCCGGTTTAGTTAATTTGACTAACAAGCCTGGTGATTATATCCCTGGTAGCAGTGGACTTATGTGGTCTCCTGATAGCACCCAAATTGCTTTTTTTGAAGGTAAATATCCCACACAAAATATTTATGTCATGAATGCTGATGGGACAAATCTCAGAAATTTGACTAAAACTCCAGAAACTATGGCATATAGTGGCAGGCTGTTTTGGTCGCCTGATAGCAATCATATTGCTTACTTTCATGACCAAGGTGGAAATAATCGTAGTCAAGAAGTAGATATTTATCTGCTTGATGTGAGCAGGGGAACTGTCAGGAATTTGACGAAAAAACCTGGATGGTATGGTGAACCTTCATGGTCACCTAATGCTAAGCAAATTGCTTTTCTCTCTGGAGATCTCCACAATCCCAAGCTTTACACAATTAATCTTGACGGCTCAAACCGGACTGAGTTACTTTCTAAACAGCCATTATCGCAATTTAGCAACATTGCTTGGTCTGCTGATAGTCAGCAAATTGCTTTTACCTCTGGTGAGATTGGAAAAACGAGCCTGTATGTGGCAAAGCGCGATGGTTCGGGGTTGACTAAGTTAACAAATAATAATTTAAGTGCTTTGAATCCTACCTGGCAACCGTAGATTATGTCAATAAAAGAATTGGGTAGGTGCAAAATCTCCACTCATAAGTTTTGAACTTTGGACTCTTGACCACGGTTCCAAGCCCCTTAATTAAGGTCGGTATAAAAATCTATTCTTCTAATTATTCAAGCCCCCGGATTCATCCGTGGGGTCTTTAATTTTTAACTTTGAATGCGTGAATGCGTGAATGCGTGAATTAAGCGAAGGGGGAGTCAGCCTCTTCGGGGGTTTAATTATTTCCACTCACTTATCGAATGAATAAGCTTGCTATTAAGTTATAGCTTAACAGGTATAACTTGGCTGGTACATCTTTGCTGAAAGTCAGATACTAAACTCAGTTGTTCAGCAATTTAGAACACAACAAACAAATAGTAGTCAAAAACGAGGTAAAAAACCATGACATCTCATACTCAACAAACTTTAGTTGCCAATCTAGTTGATAATTTGCCAACAGTTCAGCAAGGAAATTCTAGTTTAGCGATCGCAATTTTGCAGCAGCTTCTCGTCCTAGAAGGCTATGGTACTAACTTGCCTGTAACTGGTTATTTTGGACAAGAAACGGCATCTGCTGTCATGAATTTTCAACAAACAATGGGTTTGTCACAAGATGGCATTGTTGGTCCAACGACCTGGAATGCGCTAGCCCAGTTTTCTCAAGCAAGCTAGCAGTTGAGATTATGACAGATAAGGGCGGCGGAATTCTTACCAATACTTTCGTCCGTCGTCTTTTAGTCGAATATGGACAATCAGTTAATGCAACCAAATAATGGAACCAAAAGGAGAATTGTAATGACTATAAATGAACACGCTGTTTTGCTCCAGCCCGGTCAAGGTACTTCTTATTGGGTATTAGGTGACTTATATACCTTTAAGACAGTGGGGAAAGAAACGGATGGAAAGTATTCGCTCATCGAGATTGTGGTTCAGCCTTCTGGCGAAACACCGCTGCACATTCATAGTCGGGAAGCTGAAGCATTCTACATTCAAGAGGGAGAACTTGAGTTTCAGCTTGATGACCAAATTGTTGTTGCAACAGAAGGAACCTTTCTCCACTCTCCGCCAGGTCAATCTCACAAGTTTGTAAACGTCGGTTCGACGCCAACCAAAATGCTGTGTTGGCTAACACCAGCCGGACTGGAGAAGTTTTTTATGGAAGTAGGCACTCCAGCAGACAATCTATCTGTGCCGCCATCTGTCAGTCCCGCAGACATTCAACGAGTAATAGCAACTGCTCCCAAATACGGTCTTGAAATTCTTCCGCTCTGTTAAACCTACCCAAAACTACCCAAATCTAGACTTAACTCGACAAAAGTAGTTTTGGTGTTAACTTCCTGTTTCATTGCGGTCTCAAGATGACTCTTGAGAGGTTTGTCCGCTCCGCAGGCAATCCCGGTAGAGCTTACCGTTTCTGACCGTTCAGGAATAAAGATATTCTCAAACCATCGGTCTACAAATCAACTTACAGTTACTCGCCCCCCATTGCTACTTAACAAGTGGTTTTGTCTGCGTAGCGCAAGCTAAAGATATGAGCTTACGGGAAAGAAGATAACCAAGGCAAATACAACTCACAAACAATATTAACAACGTCGCTCCCGAACCGATGCAGCTAAACCAACTCAAACATGGCGATCGGTGTTTCCAACCGGAGGAGATGTCAATGAGAAGATACCTCTACGAGTTAATGAAGTTTAGCCACGAGGCAGTTAAAATTATTTTTGGGAGAAATTTAACATTTGTGTCGCAAATGCACCCAAGCCACTGGGTGGTGATTCTTCATAAACTCGTTCATTTTACAACCATATGGCTTTTGAACGCAGACTGGACACCTTCTCGCTAGCAGCCTTGTTGGTGTCTGCGCATTACGGTTTGGGGTTTCTTTTGGGAACCGCTGAGAAATCCCTCACTTTCGGTACTGCTGGCAGCCTCTATGCTGTCTCTCTTGGTTTGGGTACAATTGCTCTTTTGGGATTGGCAAAGTTTTACTGGACACAAACAGAGCAAATCTGGAACTTGCTAGGTTCTGCTTACGGAGATGGGGTAAAAATCTTTGTGGGTTTGATGTCTTGGTCATCGCTGATTGGTATCGAAGCCGTTCAGTTGATTTCTGGAGCTTTTATCCTCAAGGTCTTTGGGATACCTACACTGCCCACGATGGTTGTTTTGGCTATCCTGTTTGCAACAATTTCTTTACTTCCAGTGGAGAAAGCAGGCTGGATATTGCGAGGGTTACTGGTTGTGAATTTTTTGGCTCTGCTTTATGGGCTTTGGGTGTTACACGCTTTCGGTGACTATTTGCGATCGCCCTTTGGGGGGCTTTCTTTGCAAGCATCGCCACTTACGGCGCTGGCGATCGCCCAATCCCCTATAGAGTTTGCTGGTTCAGTGGAACATATAAGTTTGCCTTCAGCAGTGGGCGTGTCATTGTCTACAATTTTGCTGGTACTCATAGATATGAAGTATCAGCAGTTTCTTGTCCAAGCAAAAGATCTGCAGAGCTTATATAAAGGTTGTGCCTTAGCAGCGATTATACTATTGTTGCTTGCTTTTTTGCCTTCAACACTTGTAGTTGCAGCACACAACGCAGGAATTTTGCCTGCTGGCATTGATGGTAAAGAAACTCTCCCGTTTATCCTATCCTGGATTGGCGGTGGTAGCCAAAAGCCTTTGGGCATTGCTTTGATTTTATCTTTATTGGTTCCAGCACTGGGTATTGGCAGCAGTATATTACGAGTGCAAACCAAGACTGTCTTGGACTTCAACATTCTGCCTGCATCTGTGTGGAGTCGGGTACTTGTCACTGCCGCGAATGCTCTGTTTGGTCTTGCTGTTGCTTTCAAAGGTGGGGAGATTGTCAATCTAATTGTGTCTTTTTATGCAGCTTATGTAGGAGCAGTGTTTGTTCCTTTTGTCACCTACTTGCTTGCTCAGACAGGACGCTATAACTTCTCCAAAGGCAGCGTTAAGCTTTCTTTAATCGTAAGTAGTTTTGCGGTTATCATATTATTAATTTTAACATTAATAAAACCAGAACTTGCACTATTTGGTAGTGTTGAATTGAACATTATGGGAATAGGAATCCTCAGTGGAATCTTATTTTTGTTTATCGGTGAGGTATTAGAGAAGTACTTGCCAACATCCAAGATTGGAGAAGAAGCTTAAGATATTACAAAATTAAAGGTATAATAAAACTTTAAACAAAACATAGTCTAACATAGTCAGATGTAGTCTAAGTTTCAAGCTGATGAAATTGTCTGATTATGCTAAAACTTTGGGGATTTCCTATCTTACAGCTTGGCGACATTACAAAGCAGGTAAAATACCATACCCAACAGAACAACTCCCTACAGGCACGGTAATTGTTGATTACGATCCAAAAAAGATGTCAGGGGGTGTTGTTAAAGTTGCGATTTATGCCAGAGTTTCAAGTGCTGAGAATAAAGATAACTTAGATAGACAAGCAGAAAGGTTGTCTCAATACGCTATGGCTAAAGGATATCAGATTGCCTATGTCATAAAGGAGGTAGGGAGCGGATTAAACGACAATCGCAAAAAGCGTGAGAATTGCTTTTTCTCAAAGATGATTATGATATTTTACTAGTCGAACATAAAGACAGACTAGGACGTTTTGGTACACATTACATAGACATTCTGCTTAAAAGATTAGGAGTAAATCTAGAGGTTGTTAATAAGGCTGATAATGGTCGGGACGAATTAATGCAAGACTTGGTGGCGATAATTACCAGCTTTGCTGCGCGATTATATGGCCAGATCCGGGCAAAGCGCAAAACAGAAAAAATTGTGGAAGCTTTAAATTCTCCCACAGATTGAAATAAATTTTATAATCAAGTATATCTAATTATCTCTTTTTTTGGATATACTAATTTCATTGCCAAAATTTGATAAATATGCGTCAGGTTGAAAAGCACATCATAAAAGAGGCACATGAATGGTTTGGTTATTGCGCTCTTATTACCACAGTTTCTCGCAAGCTTTATAACACGGCTCAATTTAGCCAACGCCAGGGATTTTTCTATGGTTGGAGTACACTTTCTTCAGCTTCTTTAGACTCATTATTTAAACAAAATGAGAACTATAAATCAATGCCTGCGAAGGTAGCGCAACTTGTTTTAAAGCAAAATGCAGACGCTTGGGTTGCTTACTACAAAGCATTGTCAGCCTACAAAATCGATTCAAGTAAGTTTACAGGTAGACCCAAACCACCTAACTACGTTGACGATAAAAACCTAGTTAAATTTAATCATCAGGCAATTGGAAAGAGGGAGTTCAAGAAAGGTTGGATAATCCCGTCTATGTCACCAATCAGGATTCCGGTAAAGTCTGGACTAAAATTTGAAGATTTGTGCGAACTACGAATTATCCCAAAAACCGGATGTTTTGTTATCGAAGTAGTTTATGAAATTCCAGACCACTCACAATTATGCAGCAGCTTGAACAAGAGTCTAAATGCGGCGATAGATATTGGCTTAGATAATCTAGCGACGATTGTTTTTAACGACTTAACGATACAGCCAATTATTCTAAACGGAAAACCACTAAAATCAGCAAACCAGTTTTACAATAAGCAGGTTGCGAAGTTCAGAGGTTTCCTCACCTTGGGCATTGGTAAGTCGCGGCGAATTGCAAACATCATTCGCAATCGTAATCAATTTGTAGATTCATATCTACATCAATCCACAAAAATGATTGTGGATGAATTTCTGCGCCTGGGTGTCACTCACGTATCAATAGGAAAAAACGCGCAATGGAAAACACATCTTAATTTAGGAAAGCGCACAAACCAAAACTTTACTCAAATACCACACGCTAAATTTATCGAGATGCTGACCCTGAAATTAGAACGAGTCGGCATCACCGTCAAGGTTGCAGAAGAAAGCTATACCAGCAAGGCATCTTTTATTGATTGGGACATTATCCCAACTTATCAACCTAACAACAAGATAAGACACGCATTCTCCGGTAAGCGTGTGCAACGCGCATGGTATTTGAGTAAAAATGGTTTTAAAATTCACGCCGACGTAAATGCGGCATTTAACATCGGCAGAAAAAGTAATCCTGAAGGTTTCGACACTCTCAAGTCTATTCTAAGGGATAGGGGATGTCTGGTAGTACATCCAAGGCGGATAACTCCACTATTTAGGCGTGTCCATGCTGAAAGTAGGGTTGCTTAAACCTAAATTGCAGATGTCTGACTATATTTGACTATGTGATTTGGAACTATTAGAAAATCGCTCTATCTGTTGACTCATCAGGTTTGATTGAAAACAGCTTGACAGTTGCTTGCGCTATTGTTTCCTTGGTTAGAGGTAAAAAATCTAGCCATCCTTCTAAAGTGAGTTGCTAGGTAACTTTAGATTGTCATCACTCTTCTGGATTACAACCATGAATAATGGCAACGGCTTAAAAAAACACAATGGCAGGCATATTCCTCATTGGAAAAAGCACATTTGTCGTACAGAACACGCCGCGATCCAAGTGCAGGACGATCGCACGGGAATGGACATCGAAACGCTCAAACGTGCTTTCTTCGATAACCTCTATTACATCCAAGCAAAAGATAAAGGTTGGGCAACAGCACACGACTACTATATGGCACTAGCGTATACCGTGCGCGATCGCCTGCTGCACCGCTGGCTGAAAACTGTTGAGCAAACCTACTTTCCCAAGGATGTCAAAGTCGTTTGCTACTTATCTGCCGAATACCTTATTGGACGACAACTCGGCAAAAACTTAACCAACGTTGGACTCCATGAGCAAGCGCGTCAAGTGGTGCAGGAGTCAGGATATGATTTGTACGACCTGATGGAACAGGAAGATGAACCAGGATTAGGCAACGGTGGTTTAGGACGACTTGCTGCTTGCTTTCTGGATTCCCTCTCGACTCTAGAAATTCCTGCCATTGGCTACGGTATTCGCTACGAATACGGCATCTTTCGACAGGAAATTCGCAATGGCGCTCAAGTAGAAGTTCCTGATCGCTGGCTGCGATTTGGCAATCCTTGGGAAATTCCCCGTCCTGAGTACACTGTGGAAGTCAAATTTGGAGGACATACCGAAGCTTTCACGGATGAGCATGGACGTTACCAAGTGCGTTGGATTCCCGAAAGAACTGTACTCGGAACACCCTACGACACACCGATGGTTGGCTACAACTCGAACACCGTGAACACCTTGCGGTTATGGAGTGCCAAGGCAAGTGATGAATTTAACTTGCAGATTTTCAACAGTGGAGACTTTGCCAATGCCGTTGCTGATAAAGTCTTCTCCGAGAACATTACCAAAGTCCTTTATCTAGTGGGGGTTCGGGGGCTATAAGACCCGCGCTATAATCTTCGATTTAGCGCGGGATACATGGACCCCCGCGCTGTTTTCGTCGCCTCGATGGCGACAAAAACAGCATTTACTAGACATAGCATCTCTAGTAAATATGTTATAATTCATTTCATGATAACACTTACTCACCGCTACCGAATCTATCCAGATGTCACTCAAGAGCAAACATTAATTGAGTGGATGGAAATTTGTCGAGGAGCTTACAACTATGCTCTTCGAGAAATAAAAGATTGGTGTGATAGTCGTAAGTGTTTGATAGATAGATGCTCCATTCAAAAAGAATATATCCTCTCTTCTGAATTAAAATTTCCAAGCGAAGTCTATCAACTGAACAGATTGCCTGTATCTAAGAAAGATTTCCCCAGATTAGGAGAAGTTCCCTCTCAAGTTCTTCAGCAAGCGATTAAACAGTTGCATAGAGGTTGGGAGTATTTTCAGGAGAGAGGATTTGGCTTTCCTCGGTTTAAAAAACATGGTCAGTTTAAGTCGTTACTTTTTCCTCAGTTCAAGGAGAATCCAGTAACGACTCTGCATATCAAACTGCCCAAGATTGGAGTAATTCCAATTAACTTGCATCGACCCATTCCTACAGGATTTGTGGTCAAGCAGGTGCGAATCTTGAGGAAAGCTGATAGATGGTATGCCTCTATTTCGCTGCAATGTGATGTCAGCGTTCCCGACCCAATTCCTCATGGACATCCTATTGGGGTAGACATTGGGTTGGAAAAATTTTTAGCAACCAGCGATGGTGTTCGAGTATCGCCGCCGAAGTTTTTTAAACAACTGCAAAGCGAGTTGAAATTGCTGCAACGCAGATTGTCTAGGAAGCAACGGAGGTCGAGAAACTACGAGAAACAACGCCTTAAAGTTGCCCGACTTCACCACCAAATCGACAACACAAGGAAGGACTTTCACTACAAACAGGCACACGCCCTTTGTGATGCTGGCGACATGGTGTTTATGGAAGACTTGAATTACCGCACCAGTGCCAAAGGGATGTTCGGAAAACATATGCTTGATGCTGGGTTTGGTCAGTTTAGAACCATCGTCAAATATGTGTGCTGGAAGCGTGGAAAGTTCTTCTCAGAAGTCGATGCAAGAGGGACTTCTCAAGAGTGTCCCGAATGTGGTGGTGAAGTGAAAAAAGACTTGAGCGTTAGAGTTCATAGCTGCCCACACTGTGGATACAAAACCGATAGGGATGTAGCCGCAGGTCAAAATATTAGAAACCGAGGGATAGCCCTCATTAGTACCGCAGGACTTGCGGGAATGGAAACTGCCTGTGCAGACGATCTACCGGGGATTGAGGTCACTCAGTCTAGGCAAGTGTCGAAACCTCGTAACAGAGCAACCAGGAAATCTTCAAAGTGATTTGAGGAAGCCCACACTATACCGCTTACGGTTAGTGTGGGAGGATGTCACCCCAACGACAATAACTACCAAGGCAGGGAATTGCGTTTACAGCAGCAATACTTCTTTGTGTCCTGTTCTCTGCAAGATATCATCCGCAACTACCTGCAACACAATGACAACTTTGACAATTTCCCCAACAAAGTTGCTATTCAAATTAATGACACCCACCCCACCATTGGCATAGCAGAACTGATGCGGCTCCTGCTAGACGAACATCAGCTAGGATGGGAAAAAGCTTGGGACATCACCCAAAGAACCTTTGGTTTCACCAATCACACCTTACTGTCTGAAGCGTTGGAACGTTGGCCTTTAAGTTTGTTTGGCAGACTTCTACCTCGACACTTGGAGATTATTTTTGAGATTAACCAACGTTTCTTGGATCAAGTTCGTGCTAAGTATCCCGGTGACAATGAAAAAGTTGCCAGACTGTCGCTGATTGAAGAAGGAGCAGAGAAACGGGTGAGGATGGCTCATCTTGGCTGTGTGGGTAGTCATGCTATTAACGGTGTCGCAGCACTACACACTCAACTGCTGAAAAATGACCTGTTTCGCGACTTCTACGAACTGTTTCCCGAAAAATTCAGCAACAAAACCAATGGAGTCACCCCTCGTCGTTGGATTTTGATTGCCAACCCTAAACAAGCCCTGCTGATAACAAATAAAATTGGTAAGGGTTGGATCAAAAATCTGGAAGAACTCAAGCAGTTAGAAGCGTTTGTGGACGATGGGGAATTTCGGGAGCAATGGCGGCAAATCAAGCAGGAGAACAAGCAGGACTTAGCAGAGTACATTCTGCAAACGACTGGAGTTCATGTTGATGCCAATTCCTTGTTTGATATACAGGTGAAGCGACTGCACGAGTATAAGCGTCAGCTTTTGAACCTGCTGCACGTTATCACGCTTTATAACTATATCAAACAAAATCCCAATGCAGATGTTGTACCGCGAACCGTGATTTTTGCTGGTAAGGCTGCACCTGGTTACGCAATGGCAAAGTTGATTATTCAGCTCATCAACTCAGTAGCAGATGTCGTGAATAATGACCCAGATATAGGCGCTCGCCTCAAGGTCGTTTTCTTGGCAAACTACAATGTGGCGTTGGCACAGCGCATCTACCCAGGGGCTGACCTTTCCGAACAAATATCGACTGCGGGGAAGGAAGCTTCTGGCACGAGCAACATGAAGTTTGCGATGAATGGCACATTGATGATTGGTACACTAGATGGGGCGAATATTGAAATTCGCGATCGCGTCGGACAGGAAAACTTTTTCCTCTTTGGACTGACGACTGAACAAGTTTCACAAATCAAAGCTCAAGGCTACCATCCCTGGGACTATTACAACAGCAATCCTCAACTCAAACAGGCGATCGACCAGATTGCATCCGGTTACTTCTCCAAAGGTGACAGCAATTTGTTTCAACCACTGGTAGAATCTCTAAAAAACCGAGATGACTATCTCCTCTTTGCCGATTACCAGTCCTACATTGAGTGCCAACAACGGGTTAGCCATGCTTACCGCGACCAAGACAACTGGTTGAAGATGTCAATTCTCAACGCAGCGCGCACGGGCTACTTTTCCTCAGACCGGACAATTCGCGAGTACGCCCAAGATATTTGGCACGTTCAGCCTGTACCTATTACCTTAGAGGATGATCAACAGGAGAATGCAGCCATAAATATCGAAGCACAACCTGCATATAGTCATTAATTTGTCAACTGGTAATTCGTAATGACAAGCCCTTTCAAGGTGGGTAAAAATTTTGGTCAAGAAATTCCTCTTTAACCTCTTTACTCTGTGTAACGCCAGTCGCCTGCTGTCGGGAAACCCTCCCGCAGCGCTGGCTCCTCTGTGCCTCTGTGGTTAAATAAATTACTTTCAAACCGCAGAGGCACAAAGAGCGCAGAGAAAAAAAAGAGATTTTACGAGTAACCTTGAAAGGGCTGTTCGTAATGACTAACTCAATTACGAATTACTCAGCACTATGTCCTGGCGATTTCTCATCGCCAGGTGCAAAATATGAAAATTACGGACTAACTATCGTAGACCAGGGTGAGTTGAGGAATAAGAAAGATTATGGAAACCACAAGTGGACAGTTTGTAAAACAGTCTGAAAAGGGTACTTGCCCTCATCTTGGATCAGAGTATCAACCCTTTGTCAACCCACAGCTTGATGACCCCTATTCTTTCTATAAGCGTGCGAGACAGGAAGAGCCATTATTTTACAGCCCAGAATTAAATGCTTATGTTCTCACCCGTTATGACGACATCCTCACTGTACTGAAAGATCCAGAGCGGTTTTCCTCAGTAGATACTCTGCGACCTACTGTCCACTTCACGCCGGAGGTGCTGCAAGTACTCGCTCAAGGCTATCTTCCCGTTCCTACTGCTTTTAATAGCGACGGTGATACTCACAAGCGCTTCCGCGAGCCAATGAATAGAGCGTTCGCACCAGCCCGGCTTGCGGTCATGGAAGATTGGATTCGCGCCATTGCTAACAAGTTGGTAGACGGTTTTATCAATAACGGTAACGCCGAAATCATCTCAGAATTTGCGAATCCACTGCCGCTTGAGGTCATCCTGACCATGTATGGTGTTCCTGTAGAGAAAATGGCACAAATGAAAAAGTCGTGCGATCACCAGATGGCTTTGTTTCACTTTTCGCACTTGACACCAGAACGCCAAATTGAATATGCTCGCAGCATTGTTGCCATGCAGCACACCATTGCAGGTCTGATTGAGGAACGAAAGCTTGCACCACGAAACGACTTTATCAGCGATATTCAGACCGCAGACTTTAACATGAACGAGTTGGTCGTTGTTTTATGCGGCACAATATTGGCTGGACATGAGACTACAAGTCATCTGATTAGCAATGCCTTAAAAGTCCTTTTAGAACGCCCTGAGTTGTGGCAAGCCCTCTGTGACGATCCATCACTGATTCCTGCTGCAATTGAAGAGGTATTGCGTTACGATGATCCTGTCCCATCAATCATTCGCACCACCACTCAAGAGGTAGAGCTAGCCGGAGTGACACTTCCTAAAGGCACCCAAATTTTCTTGATGTATGCTTCGGGTAATCGTGATGAAACTCAGTATTCTGATGCTGAGTACTTTCAGCTTGCACGTTTCAAACAGGCACCCGTAAATCATCTTTCCTTTGGCAATGGAATACATTACTGTGTTGGTGCATCCTTGGCTCGTCGGGAAGCACGAATTGCTCTGGAGACACTGTCTAAGAGATTGCCGAATCTAAGACTTCGCCCAAACCAACAACTCGCGCATATCCCATCGTTGCTGTTCCGTGGTTTCACTCAGCTCGATGTGGAGTGGGATGTCGCTTGATATATCGTGTAGTAACAACCGGAAGAGTACGTCCATTGCTAGAGGGAACAGTACCCGCCCGAGTCTTAACTTGTGTAGATAGTTAGTTTAGCAAGTTCACCAAAGAGGCAAAAATGACTCAGGAACCACGCAAGCCTATTCATTTATCAGTCCATGAAAGCGCTGATCCAAGTGTAATTAGCCCATCACCAGATAAAGAAGCTTCTGGGAATATGAATGACTTGAATGACTCTGTTCATGATGACGAAAACGCAGATGTTCCCATTCCGGGGCTTTCTGATGACGCTAGCGACTCTAATCCTGTTGATCGCCAGATCGGTATTGTAGGCAGAACCGCCGGATAACCTGATGGTAACACCACAAGGGCGATCGCCGGTAAGGACACTGCACTCCGCGTAATCCCCCTTTTTCTAACCATAAAAGGCTTTGGTCTATCACTTGAACAAAAAAGCCCCCAAAGACATACTGGGGGCTTGTAACTACTGAAGTTATGGGTTAAATGTACAAGTTCTATCACAGTTTGCTAAGTACAAACGCAGCAAGAAACCCCAAAACGACAATCAAACCAGCAAAGTTGTGAGCTTGTTCAAAGGCTTCTGGAATCATTGTGTCTGATATCATGGCAAGAATCGCGCCTGCGGCTATGGCAGTTGTGGCAGCAATCACTTCTGCAGAGAAGTGACTAAAGACAGCATACCCTATCAATGCTGCTATCCCAGAGGCAACAGCAATCATTCCCCACACACCGAAAATATAACCAATTGAGCGACCTGCCTTTTTCATACCAGCAGCGCTGGAAAGTCCTTCAGGAATGTTGGACAAGAAGACTGCTGCTACAGTCACCCAACTGACAACGCCTCCCCCCAGCATACTCACACCGATTACTATCGACTCTGGAATACCGTCTAAAAGAGCACCAACAGCTATTGCCAATCCACTACCGCTGTCTTCCTCCTCCCGTGGTTGCTGCTGACCAGAGCGTTTGCGATGTTTTGCCCCTTGATATGCCAAATACCAGTTTGCCGGTGTATAAACCACAGCGCCAGTGACAAAGCCAAATGCAGTGGAGTCAAATCCCCCGCGTTTGTAAGCTTCATCCATTAACTCAAACGACAACGCTGAGATTAACACCCCAGCACCAAATGCCATGATGGCAGCAATTGCCCGCTGGGGAATTTTGGCAAAATAACCTACCGCCGCTCCCATTAACAGGGCTGAACCCCCAACCAACCCCCAAAATCCTGCTTGTAACCATAATGGAACCATGATACACCCTCAAAATTCGTAAACTAAGGCAAATTTAGCTTCTTCGCCGTAAGCCCCGCGCTATAACGGTACTCCGGTTAGCGTCGGGATATAAGGCGGGGGACAAGGAAGACATCCCCGACCTATGTTAAATGTCATTTAACGCGGAAGTGGGATGGCTGACGAATCCCCAATCGTTGCGCTATTAAGAGCAATCAAGGTTAAGTTCGGTTGCTATCTTTTCAAGTAATTCACTAACACTAATGCCGCTACTTATTGCTTTACTTTGTAAGCGCTCCCAAGCTTGGGGCGTAAGCCATACTGTATGCTTGGCTTTTAACTCTTCATGGAATATCGGTACATTTTTTATAGCTTTTTTACCTTTCCTGCTTGACATACTTTATCTCCAACGTTTAAGCTAAGCATAGATACGGCAGGAAGATTTGACAAGGAGGTGATTTCCAAGTGCTGCTTAACTATCAATACTGCGCCTACCCTATTGCTAATCAAAAGCGACAGTTAAATGCATGGTTGCGTATTGCTCAGTATTGGTACAATAGGCAACTTGGAGATAGATTTGATTGGTGGCAGAGTAACCGCAATGATATTAACTCCTGTCCATTAATTTGTTCACTACCTGAGTTAAGAGAAAACCCAGATTTTTACTCTCAAAAAAAGCAATTACCAGTCATTAAAGAAGACTTGGTTATTGTTCAACATTCTGGTGAGTTGCTTGATTTTACGTCTGTACCATCTCAAACGCTACAAGATGTATCAAAGCGGGTAGACTTAGCGTTTAAACGCTTTCTTCAGGGAGACAGTAACGGTAAACGAAGTGGAAAACCGCGTTTCAAGAATTCGGCACGTTACCGTACTTTGAGGATCGAAGGACAAGCCATAACTATTGAAAGAATAGAAAAAGATTGGTTGTTCTTGTCAGTTTCAAAGCTGAAGGGCTGGTTAAAAGTACGGTTACACCGCCTCCTACCAAATGGGTTCATTCTCAAAAATATGTTGCTTACATCCAAAACTGATGGATGGTATGCAACTATTTGTTTGGAAGACCCAACCGTTCCAGTTTTTAACCCAACGGATGTACATCCCACTTGGGAGAACACTTTGGGAATGGATGCGGTACTCCACGAACAAGATTACTTAGCGACTTCGGAGGGGACTAAGTTACCTTCTCTGAAGTCTTTCAGAAAGTCTGAAAAGCGATTAGCTAAAGTATCGCAATGCAAAGAGAAAAAGAGAAAAGGTAGTAAAGCACGTCGCAAACTTGCCAAACGCCAAGGACGCGAACATCAACGTATTGCTAGAGCAAGGATTGACCACGCATTCAAAACCGCTCATGCGTTGGTACGGACAGGAAAAAAGATTTTTGTCCATGAAGACCTAAACCTAAAAGCGTTGTCAAAGCGCAACAAGGCGAGACAAGATGAAGACGGTAAGTTTTTACCAAATGGTCAAGCAGCCAAGTCGGGACTAAATAAGTCGTGGAACGACGCAGCATGCGGACAGTTTTTCACCACCCTGGAATACATAGCTGGAAAAGCTGGGACTAGGGTGATCGCAGTTAATCCTGCATATACATCTCAGTTACTCGCGTACCGTGACAAGTTCGTCTTCACTGACTGCGGTATCCGCGAGTACTGGGATGAAGAATTTTTGCTTTACGTTGACCGCGATATTAACGCGGGAATCAACATTAAGCGCGTTGGGCTGGGACTGTTCCCAACGATAAAACGCCGTAAAGGGAATCCGGTTGTAAGTAACTCTACTACCAACAGTACCTTGAAGGAAGTTCTGGAAACATTAAAAATGTACCAGAAGCCTACACCATAGTTGTACCCAACTTGGTGTAGGTAGTTCACGATGGCTATAACTGGTTTAAGTGTTAGATATATAATACAATGTAATAATAGTTACTAATTTATTAAATTAATACATACTAATATTTAATCAAGCCTCTCTCAAAGGCATAGTTGAAATTTCATCAAAAGTTTGACAAGAAAAATAACGTGACAAATAACAGACAATTGATGAACATCTGCCAATACTAAGTATGGTTCAACAGCTATTATTTAATAAATAGCTTTCTTCCGATAGATGACAATAAGCATGCCTAAGATATAAGCATGAAAAAAGAGGGAGATGACATTAGACACCGACATCTAAAATAAATAAAGTCTGATGAAAAGAAGACGGTCAAATAATAATCAAAAGCTTATCAATTTAAAATAGAAGCTCTAGGTAAAAAAATAAACACAATGGACAAATTTTCTAGGAATAAATTAAAAACTCACTTATTGCTACCACTTATAGGAGTAGGAGTGGCATTTTTGACCGGCTGCTCAACAGGCTCATCCAGAAACGAGCAAGCTTCACAGGAAACTGCGACTGCTACTGCTCAAACAGTCCAAGAGTCAGTTCCGACAAATAACCGTCCTTTGGCACCGACTCCCGATGATACCAATTTTGTGGTTGCCGTTGTCAATAAGGTAGAACCTGCAGTAGTGCAAATTAATACTTCCAGAACTGTCAGAAGGCAAGTCCCAGAAATATTTAACGATCCATTCTATCGGCGGTTTTTTGGTCAACAGGTACCAGTACAGCCTCAACAGCGAGTTGAGCGCGGTGTGGGGTCTGGTTTTGTAATTAATTCTAATGGTCAGATTCTCACAAATGCTCACGTCGTTAACAATGCTGATACAGTGACGGTTTCGTTTTCCGATGGTCGCACTGTTCAAGGAAAAGTCTTGGGACAAGACACTGTGACTGATATTGCGGTTGTGCAAGTTCCAGGAAATAACCTACCAACTGTAGAACTGGCAAAATCTGAGCAGGTTCAGCCAGGACAGTGGGCGATCGCCATTGGTAATCCTTTAGGTTTGCAAGAAACGGTAACAGTAGGCGTTGTGAGTGCAACTGATCGTTCGATTAGTGATATCGGTTTATCTGATAACAGCGTTGGCTTTATTCAAACTGATGCAGCCATTAATCCTGGAAACTCTGGCGGACCACTGCTAAATGCTCGCGGTCAAGTTATTGGGGTCAACACAGCGATTATCCAAGGTGCTCAAGGGATAGGCTTTGCGATTCCCATCGATACAGCTCAACGAATTGCCCAGCAATTAATTACTCAGGGCAAAGTTGAACATCCCTTCATAGGAATTCAGATGGTATCCCTCACGCCTGAAATTAAGCAACGGATTAACAGTCTTGCTAACAGTAACGTCCGTGTGCAGGCAGACAGAGGTATTCTAATTGTCCGCGTTGTTCCTGGTTCTCCGGCTGACACAGCCGGACTACGTCCAGGAGATGTCATTCAACAAATCAACAATCAACCTGTCACCACAGGCGATGCCGTGCAGCAGTTCATTGAGAAAAGCGGGGTAGGTGCAAATGTGCAAATGCAACTCCAACGCAATGATAAAACTTTGCAAGTCACAGTACAACCTGGACCGCGGCCAGCAACTACACAGTAGTTTTCAAAACTTATACTTTAGCCTCATTATCTTCAACAGTGGTATGAGGCAAACCATTGTCCACAATTTCTTGTGTATCTTGTTTGTGACTGTCTTTTTTATCTCCCCACCAGTTATTGAGGACATCCTTGACCAAAGCTTCTTTGATCCAAATTTGCAACACAATCACTAAGGGAATAGCAAGGAATAGTCCTAAAAATCCAAAAAATGAGGAGAAAACGACCACTGCTAACAAGGTCACCGCTGGCAGCAAAGAGACCTGAGACCTCATAACTAAAGGTACAACAATCAGGCTTTCAACCTGCTGAATTCCAAAGTACAACGCTACTACTGCGGCTGCTTTCCAAGGTGCATCAACCAATGCCAGCAGTAGGGGTGGAATTAAACTCAATGTAGGACCGACATTGGGGATAAATTCTAATAATCCTGCTAAAACAGCATTGACTAGTGGCAGTCGTACCCCCAAAATTAACAATCCAACATAACTTAAGCAGCCAATGAGCAACATAGTCAAGAGTGTGCCTTTTATCCAACCTACTAAAGAGGTTTCACACTTAGACAGAATTTCATCAACTCGCCGACGGTAAAACGCAGGAAATAGCAGTGTAAACCCCCGTCGATATGGCGAGGGGTCTATTAATAGCATGATGGTTAAAACCAAGAACAGCAAAAAGGTAACAACAATATTCAGTGACCTACTGATGATGGCGAAAAAGTTATTAACTAACCCACTTAACCAACTTTGCAAACCTTGAGTCAAAGTCCTTAAACCACGGATATTTTCTAACCATTGCTCTGGAATCGCATTTTGTAGCCAGTTATTCCACGAGCGCATTCGTTCTAATGTCTGAGGCGCAAAGTCGCTAAATTGTTGCAATTGGTCAACAATTTGCGGCACAATCAATGCCAAAAATCCTACTACAATAGTTAGTACAAGAACAACTGAGATGCCAACAGCAACACCTCGCTTGATGCGATATCTTTGTAAAAATTGCACAACCTGGTTTAAGACTGTTGCCAAAACGACAGCTGCAAACACCACTAAAACGATTTGCCGGATTTGCCACAAAATGTAAACAGATGTGACAAGGACAAATATGCCGATCCATTGACCGAATCGCACAACTGTGCCTCCATATTTTTGCTATTTCCAGCAATTGTGCTGAATATTTATGCTTTTAAACTATCTCTTGTCTTCCTCTTTATAAAAGCCACTAAAAGGCTGATTTTAGAAGAGAAGAAATTTATACATCTTTAGATAGATGAAAATTTTGCAGTTTTTTTAAGCTCAAAACAATGGAAAACAACCGTCCCAGCAACACAATCATTAACGTTTTTTTATTAGTTGTAGCAATTCTAGCTATATACCTCCTAGGCACGTTCATCTTTTCGGCATTTCAACATAGAAACCAAGACACGAATGAAAAGATTTCCACGCATACAGTGCAGCAGGATATGAACTTGTTAGCATTTCTTCATCATTAAAGTGGCAAATAAATAGTGAAACAAGCTCCTTCACCAAACTGACTCGTAGCAGTGATGTTACCTCCGTGAGCTTCAATGATACGCTTTGCGATCGCCAAGCCTAACCCAACTCCTGGACCTTTGCGCGAGCGATCGGCGGTGTAGAATTGCTCAAAAATATGCGGGAGGTGGCTCTGTTTGATTCCTTGTCCTTGATCTCGAATGGTGACAACTGCCTGTTTACCTTGTTTGTACCCTGTAATGAGTATTTGAGAATTTGGGGTTGAGTGCTTAATGGCGTTATCCACTACATTGAGCAAAGCTTGCAGAAGTCGTTCTGAGTCGCCCTGTATTTGCAACTCAGCCACGTTCACCTGCGCTGAAATTCGCGAATTTTGCATTCGCGATTCTACAGCTCTGACAGCACGGCTGATCAAGCTATTAAGTTGTACATTCTGCTTTTCCAGGAGTGTCACTCCAGCTTCCAACCTTCCTAAATCCAGCAAATCATTAATTAACCGCGATAGCCGTTTGGTTTCGTCTTCGACATTTTGAAAAAAGCGATGTCTGACGACAAGCCGCTCCGCGTCTACGCTCACTTTCGGATCGCTAGCAGCACCGTTACGAAGAGCTTCAACTGTTACAAAGACATTACTGATTGGTGTGCGCAGTTCATGAGATACGTTTGCCAAAAAAGCCCTTCGTTCCTGATCCAGCGAAGCCAAGCGTTCGCTCATGCGGTTGAGTTCAAGTGCTAACTGATCCAGTTCGTTGCTCTGACGGATCTCAAGCTTATCCCCAAAATGCCCGCTTCCCAGCCGAATAGCAAAGTTCTTCATTGTCTGAATTGGACGGGATATGCCACGCGCCAGCCACTCACTAATCAAAGCGCACAGAAGAAGCGTCAAAAGCAGCGTTCCCAGTACAGTCCAGAGGATGGTAGAAAATTGCCTTTGATACTGTTGCAGGGTGACAGACATCCGCAACGCACCCAACAACCGACCATTACGCACAATTGGTCTAGCGATATATAGTCTGTCATCATTGGTCAAAACACCTTTTGCCATCCCCTGTTCTTCTCGATTTTTGATTGCAACGCTGACGCCAGCCACTTCCAACCAGTTCGTCACTTGTCGGTCTTCCTGAGGGCTAGATGTGGCGATGAGTTGACCATTTGTATTAAAAACTCGTATTGTAATGGTTTCTGCTGCACCATAGCGCATGACTAATATCTGCGCTCGTTTTAGGTCATCTTTTTCCAACGCGTCAGCAACACTCTCACCAATAGCAGTACTCCAATTCTGCAAATCTGCCTGTCTCGTTCTTGTGAAGTAAGCATGGAACGACCAGAGAATGTATCCTGCCATGAGCGAGGTTCCCAAGGCTGTCAGCAGCAGGTAAGTCGCCAACAGTTTGGTGTGAATAGAATTCCTTTTGAAGTGCGGTATCCAACCCATTATTAATTATGATTGCTTTTGGGAGGGACGACGCAACACTGCCTTGATGCGTGCCAAAAGTTCACGAGTGTTGAAGGGTTTCGTCACATAATCATCAGCACCTGCTTCTAAACCCCAAATTTTATCGGAGTCTTGGTCTTTAGCAGTCAGCATCACAATTGGTACATCTCTTGAAAGCTCGAATCCGCCAACAAACTTCCATACCATCGACTTCTGGTAGCATCAAGTCTAGTAGAATTACGTCTGGCACCTGCTTGTGGAACTGTTTAATAGCACTGTGACCATCTGCTGCTGTTGTTACGGTATAGCCTTCTTTTTGTAATGTATAGGAAAGGCTTTCGCGCAAAGGCTCTTCATCATCGAAAACTCCTGGGTCTGAAACCCCGTCCTTCGTTTGACGGCTTTATATTTTTGAACCATTACCGCCTTGGGGTTACTTAATACCGTGTACTTTTGCGTTGTACTTTCGTTCGGGCAATTGCGAACTAATATCTTTCACCCTGTACGCATAACGGTTTTGCTCCGTAGAGCCTTCCCAAAAGGGAGTGATGTTAGCCTAGACAATGTTATTGGTCGGTACTATATCGAAGACACTGGCTTAACCCTGTACACCTGTTTAATCCTCGATTTCTAGAGCTACAGACTGGCTGCGCATCCGTAGGTAGGAACTTAAACACTTACCAATAACGTAGTACTCAAGGTACTTACTCGGGTCAACTAATCCTAAAGGTTTGAGGCGCTTAAGCCCCTCGCCTTTAGGTAGGGGTGTTGACCTACCAGTAAGACGTGGGGCATCTCTGATTTACTGCTACTTCTGTTAATTATTTTTGCATACTGTGTGATTTCGCACTTCTTTCTAAAGAAACAAAATTTTGACTTTTCTTTTGACTTTTTACGAATAAAGTACCCAGAACTCAAAACACAGGAATCAGAATAGGTATAAAAGTTTTGAGTTCTGGGTTAAGGTTTAACAGTTACCAGTTATCAGTTATCAGTTATCAGTTATCAGTTATCAGTTTCATCCTTTGCATGTTTAAGTCCCCCACCAATTGGACCGAAAGCGTTGGTGGCGGGTTTAAATCCCCCACCAGCCCGAGAAAGCGTCACTGGTCACTGTTCACTGTTTTAAAGTCTCGCTCGAAATTCGGGGTTCAAACTCCACACCACTTGCGGTGTGGAGTCTATTCTGGGTTCTTTTGTTCTGTATTCTGGCTCCTTTTACTTTTAAGTTTTGACTTGTCAAGTTGCTTTCTGAGGGCGCTATTTTGTCTGAATTTTCTTTAAATCCCAAGTGTAACAACCAATTTTGTGCGGGACTCTAGAGAATCTTCCTATCCGATGACCTCTAGAAAGTTCATTATGCACCGCAGTTTTTATCTCTCTTAGTTGTTCAGCATTGAGTTCGCCATAAAGTCCAGTGATCACCTCAGCGACACTGAAGATTTTCCCTGAATTTCTTTGCAACAGTATGCAAATGGCATCAATCAAAAACTTACCTTCAAATTCAGGTAGCATCGGTACCCTTTTTGCCTTGGAAAGCAGGAAGGGTTTCTTCCTTTTAGGTTTGATACTGTTGGATTTGACCTTACCATTTGGTGGTGTTACTAAATTTAAATCCAGGGTGTAACAACCAGGTTCATCGGGAAAGGCTGCCCAGTAACCCTTTTCTTTGCCGTGTGTCAGGGAAGATTGCACGCGACTTTTGACAACTTTGAACACGCTAGGTTCTAAATCGCCAAAAAGTGAGCGCACAATGAAATCTATATGACAAACAGTCCCGATATGGTCTCGCAATATTTTTTCAATTGCTTGCATTCGAGTGAGAACTTGGTACTCGGGCAGCATTGGAACGTCCGTTCCAAGAATAGAGTTATCGTTGTTCTGTGTTTGTGTTTCCTGTTGTTGGGATAAAGCAGGTGCTGTAACGACTGTGTCTTCTGCGTCGGATGACTCTTCATCGACATCTATCTGTTGCTCGTCCTCAACAGCGAGTTCAGATTCGATCTTGTCTTGTTCAACATCATCGACATCTATCTGTTGCTCGTCCTCAACAGCGAGTTCAGATTCGATCTTGTCTTCAACATCATCGACATCTATCTGTTGCTCGTCCTCAAGAGTGAGTTCAGGTTCGATCTTGTCTTGTTCAACATCATCGACATCTATCTGTTGCTCGTCCTCAAGAGCGAGTTCAGATTCGATCTTGTCTTGTTCAACATCATCGACATCTGTCTGTTGCTCGTCCTCGTCTGCGAGTTCAGGTTCGATAGCTTCTTGTTGGTCAACATTGGAAATCCTATCGAGCTGTTTTCGTGACAGGGAGTCGTGTTGGACAGGAGTGGGTGCAAAAGAGAACGTCTCAACGACAGCCGTGAGGTTGTCGCGTTTATTTACAGCAGACCAATTGGATAACAAAGCTTCTACATGAACAAGCTGCGATCGCGCTGTTTGCCATAAACGCTCATACTCACAAGCAAGAGCAGCATAGTAGTCTCTTAATTCCAACAGTGGCTCCAGCAAGGTTTGCGGCGGTGGCTCTAATTCCTTAATCATAGTCATATACCTTCAATTCAACCCAAATCGGTTTTACTTCTGTAGGTCATTGGTCTAGGCTTAGCTTTTTTAGGCTTCATTAACGATTTTTTAGATGGTTGAGGAGGACGACATTTTTCGCAATACAAGGGTCGAGGTCCGTAAGTTTCGCGCTTCGTAGGAATACCACATTCCTTACAGACAAAGTTGAAAACCCGCGTTTGAATCAGTCGTTTATGCGCTCTAACAGTGTATTCTCTAACAGAGACTAATTTACTTGCCATAATCAAGATTGGTGAATTTCTGTCCTAATCAATATAGCTATTTCAGCAGAGGTATTTGCATAAATATGACGCAAATAGCACGTTTTTGCCAATCATTCACGCGAGCTAAGCTTTTTGTGCTTTCTTGAGGCAAAACTTCCATTTCGTCAAGTGGGAAAGGCTTTCTCGTCGCTTGTGGAGACGAGGAATGGGTTTGTGAAAAACCCTCAAACACCCTTCAACTATGACAATATTCCTCACAAAGAGCGCTAGTGTTGTCACTCTAGCACAGCATCTAGCATTGACTCTGCCAATATGAGGCAAAGTCCAGATCTGTCTTTTCGGATAACGCCAGCCTTGGTGCAAGATTGCTTTGAAGAGTTCTTTGAGGGACTCTGATGGAGTGTAGAAATCAATACTACTAAGTAACACAGGACTTTAACTACAAAGATGCAAATTTATCTCTTATTTCAATTAAAGCATTGCTCATTGCCAGTTGGTTGCTTGAATGTCGAGTATCTAGAACAAAAAATAAATTCCACATTTGATCTGTTAACCTTAAATGCTACTGTTGGTGCAGATTTTAGACGACGTTAATGCACCATTAGCCATGTGCCCTGATTTGTGCTGTGTATTTAAACCTGTAAAGGTTTGCATACATTGTTGTCAGACTTTTGGCAGATGTTTACTTTTATCATCAGCCATATGGGCACAAAGCATTATACGGGAGTCGTGCTGCCTTTGCCGGATAATTGTGGAGATAAACTAATGAGTTTACATGGCGGCACAAACCAAGCCCAGTTTTTTAGGTGTCTCATCCCACTCGTACACCCAGCCCTCAGCAGAATTATAGCCCTACGGCATTCACGTTTGCAGAATTTATCGCAATAAAGAACCTCAATCACTGGCAAATTCATTTAAGAAAAAACGAAAATTATATGTTGATTTTAAATAAATATCACTTTTTGAGGAAGTTAATTGAGCCTATAAGCAAAAAAATAAAAGTGTTTTCCATAACCCTCTCTCTTCCTGGGAAAATTCGTTGAAAACTAAAAAACTCCCATTAACAAAAGTAGACATTTGCTATAAACTAGCAATCACCGAACGAGTAAGCAATGCCACGACCGATCAAGGAGGCAGCACAGAAACTGGGTCTGCAGATTTTTTGAACTCTAAGGCAACATAAACCAAATTTGTGGGAAGACTCAGATCTTGCACCTCCCCGTACAAACCCAGGGAATGTAAAAAGATACGCAATAAGGCTACCTGATTTTTGTTATCTTTTATCGCTAAATTAAGGGTTTTAGTTTAATACTGAGTTATTCAGTTACATCAAATTTCCTTGGTGCAAGATGTGAGAAGACAAAGATGAGCCTACGTAAGGAAAGATTGCACAGCCAGTAAACAATCGTTGATGGTTTGTTAATCCACGCACGCGTATTAGGACAGTCAGTTCCAGATGATCCGTGGTGATTCTAGTGCATGGAATCGTGGTTTCCAGTCCCTACATGACTCCGACTGCTAAGTTACAAAAAAGGCATCAGGCATACTGCGGGGTGCAGCGATGTTGGAAGTATTCATAAAAAATGCGCGTTGTGGGTATAAGGAACACGCTTGTTAAAAAGATTTGTGTCTGAACGCTATGGGAGGGAACACAAAGCCTCCGCAGCCTAAGGAACACGTTTTTAAACGTGTTCCTTAGGCTCACGCTGCCTTCTTCATGAATGGCAGACAAGCGGGATGGAAGGATGTCAAAAAGTCTCACTACTGAAAATACTGCAGCGGTTTGCGGTGCTCATATACTGAGAAAACCTAAGATTCAAACTAGATTGCTAGAATTAAAGTCGTAAATAGCACAATCCATTAGTATTAATCCTGACAGGGTGCTGCGACAATGAGCGCGGATTACGTTTGCAAACATTGCTAATGTGATTATTAAGCAGAACGTATGGTAGCATATCATCATCCTGGTAACAAAGTACACGTGACAGAATCACGCACTCGCGCCCTCCGGTGTAAATTGTGTGCTTCTAGCTCCGCCATTACCCTCAGTAATCCGTCATGAGAATATGACTAGGTTATTTGGGAAAAGCACGATTAAGAAAAAGCTCGGGAATATGCTAAGTGAATTAGCTATTCATCCAGGTATCGATACTTCGTATACGATGCTGAACTTCTGGCGGTTCAAGCTAAAAACATACGAAACCCACAGCGTCACCCGTTAGAACTCCATGGACACAATCCGGGGGTTCGCTTCAAAATCCTACACAAACAAAACTGCTGAATTTGGAATTGGTCGTGCAACAGGAAGACAAGTCAGAAACCTCTAATCGCATTTACCAGTCAGCTTTGAATCAAAGTGGAGTGACTCCAGAATTAACACATTTACGGCTTTTTAACCGCAGCACGATTAAATTATTCAAATTAGATGAAAAAGCCAGTCGCCCAGACATTTTGCTAGAACAGGTTCTGTCATGGACAGGTGGTCAGCCGTTTCTTACTCAAAAGCTTTGTCAATTGCTTGCTGAGTTTGAAGCTTTGATTGGTGCTGGTGAGGAAGCAGCAACAGTGCAGCAGATCGTGCAAACTCGCTTGATTAGTCATTGGGAAACTCAAGCCGCATCTGAGCATTTGAAAGCGATACGTTTCGGTCTTGTAAGAAATAAGCAATGTGATTCCCTATCGCTGCTGCAGCTGTACCAGCAAATCTTGTATCTGGGAGAAGTTCCAACTGACGGAAGTCCCGTACAAGCAGAACTGCTAAATTTGGGATTGGTCGTACAACAGGAAGATAAATTAAAAGTCTCTAACCGCATTTACCAATTTGTTTTTAATCAAAGTTGGATTGACCAAGAGTTAGCACGTTTACGACCTTTATTTAAATTAGATGAAAAAGCCAGTCGCCCAAACGTTTTGCTAGAAGAGGTTCTGTCATGGACAGGTGGTCAGCCGTTTCTCACCCAAAAACTTTATCAATTGCTTGCTGAGTTTGAAGCTTTGATTGGTGCTGGTGAGGAAGCAGCAACAGTGCAGCAGATCGTGCAAACTCGCTTAATTAATCATTGGGAAACTCAAGCTGCATCTGAGCATTTGAAAGCGATACGTTTCGGTCTTGTAAGAAATAAGCAGTGCGAACCCTCATCGCTGCTGCGACTGTACCAGCAAATTTTGTATCTAGGAGAAGTTCCAACTGATGGTACTCCAGTACAAGCAGAACTCGTGAATTTGGGATTGATTATACAACAAAAAGATAAGTTAAAAGTCTCTAACCGCATTTACCAATCTGTTTTTAATCAAAGTTGGATTGACCAAGAGTTAGCACGTTTACGACCTTTTACCCACAGCACGATTAAATCATTCAAATTAGATGAAAAAGCTAGTCGTCCGGATATTTTACTAGAAGAGGTCCTGTCATGGACAGGTGGTCAGCCGTTTCTCACCCAAAAGCTTTGTCAATTGCTTGCGGAATTTGAAGGTTTCATTGGTGCAGGTGAGGAAGCAGCAAGAGTGCAGCAGCTCGTGCAAAGCTTGATTAGTCATTGGGAAACTCAAGCCGCATCTGAGCATTTGAAGTCAATACGTTTCGGTCTTGTGAGAAATAAGCAGTGCGATCGCTCATCGCTGCTGCGGCTGTATCAGCAAATTTTGGTTCAGAAAGAAGTTCCAGCTGACAAGAGCCCGGTACAAGCAGAACTGGTGAATTTGGGATTGGTTGTACAACAGGAAGATAAGTTAAAAATCTCTAATCGTATTTACGAATCTGTTTTTCATTTGAATTGGGTGACTCAAGAATTAGAGAAAAGCCTTGAATCATCACCACAAAAAACCAGAAGTACTCAAAGTAAAGCAGTTCCAGAAAGTGCTTCCTTTGAGGGAACAAACACTATTTCCAATCCTAGAAACCCAGTTTTTCAACGGATTTGGGTTTTACTAGGAATAGTCGGTTTGGTCGTTCTTGGCGTTAATGTCATTCGCTTTAATTTTTTTAGGCAGCCAGAGGTGGAAACTCTTTTTCAACAAGCTAACGAATTATATTACCAAGGAAAATCTAAAGAGGCAATCACGAAATACAACGAGATTTTAAACATCGATAGTAACTACTACCAAGCTTGGACTAACCGAGGCTATGCACTAGGTAGCTTACAAGAATACAACAAGATGGTCGAATCCTGTTCTGCAGCAACTATCATCGAACCGAAGGCGGTGTATGCTTGGAGTTGCAAAGGAGAGGGATTACATAACCTCAAGCAATACGAGCAGGCGATCGCTGCTTTTAATGAAGCCATTGCCCTCGACTCGAAAGACCCTGTTTTCTGGATTAACAAAACTGAATCACTGCTAGCACTCAAGCAAACCGACAAAGCACTTGCAGCCATTGACGAAGCAATTAAACTTTTTGAACAGATTAAAGAAAAAGAAACTAGTAAGCGAAATTTATCGGTTGCTTTTAGCCATAAAGGTAAGGTGTTATCGCAAAAGCAAGAATACGCAGAAGCCCTGAAAGCCTATGACCAAGCATTAGCATACAATCCAAACTATTTTGCTGCTCAACGCGGTCGAGGTATAGCGCTTCAGGGCTTGAGGCGATACGATGAAGCAATTGCTCAATTTAACCAGATGGTGAATGGGTCCAAACTGACACAAGTTCAAAAAGCTGAAACTTGGTACTATCTGGGATTGACGCTGTGCCGAACATCTGAAGTCCAAAAGGGGCTTATCGCCTTTGAAGAAGCGATCAAACTCAAGTCAGATTATCCAGCAGCACAGAAAGCAAAAATTAACTGCACCCCATAATCTCATTAGAAGAACCACCAACGACGAGGTTTAGGTTTGATATCAGAGTAAATTCGACTGACAGTCCTAGCATCAGGAGGTTGTGCTTGCTTAAAATCGCTACCCAGGATTTTGTATAAAGCTTGAGAGGAGTTAACTGTTGAACCCAGGGTAAATAAAACCTGGGCACTCTCATGATCGCAACCGATGCCTCTGCGTTCTACAACGCACACGACAGATTTTGCATTGACTTTGTCATTTGTCAAGTAGTTTGCACGTTCTGTTTTGTAAAGAGTTTGCAAAGTCTTCGCTGTATTCTGGCAGTTCTGCACAGCATCTTTGGGTGAGAAATATTCAGGAAGGAAGCTGAGAATTGTAACATCTTTGCCTTTTCCCTGTTCGGTAACAGTAGCCATCACAGTTGGTATACTGCCGTTGGTGTTGCAGGTAACGTTCGGGGTAGTGGCTGTGGTGGGTTGAGTGAGTGATGCTACAAAGCCTAACGCCAACATCGGAGCTGTCCACGTAGTCGTTGTCCAAAATTGCCTTTTGTTCATGAGTTGACTTCCTGTCTTGACCTGAATTGACGGTTGAATATAGACTCTATAATGTTGTCTTTAGTTGATTTTACTTAGATTTAATATATAAATAGAACTTAGGTAAGTTTAAGTGAAGCTTACCATGATTTTAGAGCAAACAGGGTGCTAAAATTTACCATTTTTTTCGATCAAACAGGGTGCGATCGAATGAGTTTGAGTGTTATTTACTATTCTCCAAGAAAAAAAAGCACAAGTTGAAAGACACTGGCTCCTCTAGCTTTCAACTTCAAGCATCTAGTTGGTGCATATACTTACGGCTGCTTCTTTTGGTTGGATTCTGATACTAAGTCGCAATCAAGTTAATGTAGTGTAAGCGACTGGCTTGTGCGCGAAGGCAAGTGTCTCGTTTGAACGCGGGCTAGATGCCCGTACTACGGTTGTACAGTTTGATGTGCGACTTAGTATGCCTGCATATCCAAAAATAGACCTCACGGCGGATTGACCACTTCCACACATGAAAATATTTCTCCCTCTACTCTCCCCACTATTTTCAAAGGTGATACCAATTCAAAAAATGTTTGCGACAGATAACCGCACCCGCCCTATCGGGCACCCTCCCCTTGGCAAGGGGAGGGTTGGGGAGGGGTCTTATCCATGTGTTGCATTCTTTTTTCAAATTGGTATTACTCTGCGAATTTTAAGTGCTGCCAGTGTTTACCTCTACTGTTTACTAACCAGTAGCTTTGTTCAAGCGCAAATTTCTTCAGATGGAACTGTTCCAACCAATGTCGATCGCTCTGGCAATGTCTTTGAAATTACCGGAGGAACACAAGCTGGTAGCAATTTATTTCACAGCTTTAAGGAATTCTCTATTCCAACTGGCAGCGAAGCTTTTTTTAGAAATACAACAAATCTTAATAATATTAACTACATTATCAACCGGGTCACAGGTGGCTCAATTTCCAATATTGATGGATTAATCAGAGAAAATTACGGTGCCAATTTCATCTTGATTAATCCGAGTGGCATTAATTTTGGTCCCAATGCCCAACTGAATATTGGCGGTTCTTTTTTAGGTAGTACGGCGAGTAGCGTTAAGTTTGCTGATGGTGTGGAATTTAGCGCCACAAATCTTCAAGTTCGCCCTTTGCTGACTATCAGTGTTCCAGTCGGTTTGCAATTTGGGCAGAATCCGGGAACCATTCGGGTACAAGGTACGGGTCAGGGTTTCACTATTGCCGATCCCACCTTCTCGCCTGTAACGAGAAATACCTCAACAGGTCTGCGGGTACAGCCCAATCAAACCTTAGCTTTGGTTGGGGGGAATATTAGCATAGACGGAGGTACTCTCACAGCAGAGGGAGGACGAGTAGAGTTAGGCAGTGTCGCACAAGGGCAAGTCAGTCTCAATCCCACTTCGGGCGGATGGACTTTGGGGTATCAAGGTGCAGTTGGTTTCAAAGATATTGAGATGCGATCGCAGGCTTTAGTAGATGCTAGCGGTAGTGGCGGCTCGATTCAGGTGCAGGGGCAAAACTTCTCAATCAGCGATGGCTCGCTCGTTTTGATTCAAAATCAAGGGTTCCAACCCACAGGCGCAATTCAAGTCAACGCCACAGAGTCTGTAAAAGTGAGCGGAACCAACGCAGATGGAAAAATTCGGAGCAGCTTAACGAATGAAACAGTGGGAGCGGGTAGAGCAGGAGACATTAATATTTCAACCAAGCGCCTAGTCGTGGAGGGAGGAGGAACCGTCTTGGCGAGAACCTTTAGTTCCGGAACAGGGGGCAATCTCAATGCCAATGCCTCTGAATCCATACAAGTCAATGGAGTCAGTGCTGTTAATCCTAGCGTTTCCAGTTTTATTGCAACTGCCACTTTTGGTTCTGGAGATTCAGGTAATAATACAGTGTCAACTGGGCGTTTGACCGTCACTGGAGGAGGAACCATTGTCTCCACCACTTATGGAACAGGTCGCGGAGGAAATCTGAACGTAAATGCCACTGATTCTATAGAAATTACTGGTGTCGAACCTAAGTTTTTTATACCTAGCGGTTTGTTGACTACCACAGTAGTTGCTGGAGATGCTGGTAACCTAACAGTCAGTACACCAAGATTGACTGTTCGGGATGGGGGAAGGGTCGATGCTTCTACCTTTGGAAGTGGTTTAGCTGCCAATGTTATCATCAACGCCCGTGAATTCGTGGAAGTAAAAGGTACAGTCCCAGGAGCAATAAATCCGAGTTTGATTGGCTCCTCTGGCATTTTACCGGATCAAGCCTTACAACAGGCTTTTCGCACGCCTGCAGTGCCAAGTGGGGCAGCACAAAACGTGACAATAAATACAGGTCAGTTGAGGGTCACGGATGGTGGTCAAGTGACTGTGAGGAATCAGGGGTCAGGTAATGCAGGAAACGCCAGGATAAATGCTCGCTCTATTTTACTGGATAACGGCGGTAGTATCACAGCAGCCACCCAATCTGGTGAAGGTGGTAACATCATCCTCGAAACAGGTTCCTTACAAATCCGCCACGGCAGTCAGATATCAGCACAAGCAGGTGGGACTGGTAACGGCGGCAACATCACCATTACTGGCAATAGTCCCGCTGATTCTGTTGTGTTGCTGGAAAATAGCAAAATCACCGCCAATGCTTTCGAGGGGAGAGGAGGAAACATCCAGATCAACACTCAAGGATTATTTGTTTGCCCAGAATGCCAGATTACTGCCACTTCCCAACTGGGATTAGATGGTGCAGTACAATTCATCACACCGGATATTGCAGCCAACCAAGAAGCGATTGATGTGCCACAAGAGATAGTTCAACCTGAAGAAGTCGTGGCGCAGGTGTGTACAGCAAAGAAGGAACAGGATAGGAGTGAGTTTACTATCACTGGGCGCGGGGGATTGCCACCCCGACCCAGCGAACCACTCAGCAGTAAAGCTTTGGTAAGTTTTGAGCCTTCCCCAGCAGAAAATATCTCTCGTTCAATCAGAACTGTTGAGGAACCGGAAACCTCAGAGCTACCGCCTCCAGCCCTAGGCTGGTACGTTAACGCAAAAGGTACCGTTGTTCTCAGTGCTAATGCCCCCATAGTTACCCCCTACGCTTCTGGATTGACCGCATCGTTGTGCCATGCTCATTAAATTGAAATTATGGGGACAAATCAATTCAAAATATGCCCTACGGGCACGCTACGCGAACAAAATTCAAAATTCAAAACTTGGAATA
>NZ_AP018194.1:7887088-8179831 GCF_002368235.1 Scytonema sp. HK-05
TCTCCCCATCTCGCCCTCCTCTTCCTCCCCCTACTCCCCCTACTCCCCCTACTGTCTCACACATCCTCTGCTTGGGCACAATCCATCAACCCCGTTATCCCAATTCCCTCAGAACAACCTCTGCCTATCAATCCTCAGCCTATCAATCCCATTACCCCAATTCCTCCAGAACAACAAGAGCCGACTCCACTCCCGCCACAACAAAAACCACTCCAGCGGCTTCCTACAGGACCTCGTGCTCCTGGAGAAATTCAAAATGTGCCTAGGATAATTCTCGTTGAGAAGTTTGAGTTTGTCGGTAGCACTGTATTTAGCCAGAAAGAGTTAAACCAGGTGACGGCTGACTTCATTGGGCAACCCATTACTTTTGACCAACTTTTGCAAGCGGCTAATAAAGTTACTGAGCTTTATCTTAAAAAGGGCTATATCACCTCAGGTGCCTACATACCCAGTCAAGAAATCCAATCAGGTACCGTCAAAATTCAGGTACTTGAAGGTAGGCTGGAAGAAATTAAGGTGAATATCGCCAAAGGGCGGCTAAATCCAAACTATGTTCGCAGTCGCATTGCTTTAGCTGCGTCAAAACCCCTGAACATCAACCGCCTACAAGAAGCCCTGCAATTGCTGCAACTGAACCCCTTAATTGAAAGCTTAGATGCTGAACTGACAGCTGGAACGAAACCTGGTGCAAATTCCCTAGAGGTGACGGTTAGGGGAGCGAAAACGTTTGTCACCGAATTCAGGATTGATAATAACCGCAACCCTGGCGTTGGCAGTTTTGAACGCGGTGTCGAGATATCGGAAGCTAACCTCCTAGGACTGGGAGATCAGTTGAGTTTTGCCTACATTAATACCGATGGCAGCAATACGTTTGAGGGTAGCTACACCTTACCAATCAATCCCCGTAATGGCACGCTACGCTTTGGTTACCGGATTAGCAACAACAACATCGTTGAACCGCCTTTCAACAATTTGGACATCGAGGTAGACTCTCGCGAGTTTGAACTCACCTTTCGCCAACCAATTATTCAAACAGCCACTCCAGAACGCAGCCAAGAATTTGCCCTGAGTTTCACAGCAGCTAGGCGAGAAAGTGATTCCTCCATTTTCGGAGTTAACTTTCCTTTGTTCCCAGGAGCAGATGTCAATGGAAAAACCCGTATTTCCGAATTGAACTTTGGTCAAGAATGGCTGCAACGAAGCCGTCAAGATGTTTTAGCTGCTCGTTCTGAATTTAGTTTTGGCATCGGTGCCTTTGATGCCACTGTTAACAGCAGCGATCCAGATAGTCAATTTTTCGTTTGGCGGGGGCAAATGCTGTATTTGCGGCGCTTAGGAGAAGCAACAGGTAAGCCTGCCATTGGTCCTAATTTGTTAGTCCGTTCCAACATCCAACTGGCAGGTGATTCTTTACTTTCCCGAGAGCAGTTTAGTTTGGGGGGTCAAGCAAGTGTAAGGGGTTATCGTCAGGATGCTCTGCTCACTGACAATGGTATTTCTGCTTCTGTAGAGGCACGGCTGCCCATTGCCCGAGTACCAGAGGTGGAAGGAACTTTACAGTTTGCACCATTCATTGATTTTGGCATTGGCTGGAACACAAGTGGAAACACTCCAGACCCTAATACCTTAGTGGGTGTAGGATTCGGTTTAATCTGGCAGATGGGGGACAACTTCACGGCTCGCTTAGACTGGGGTATTCCTTTAATAGATATTAATTCGACAAAAAGGACATGGCAAGAAAATGGCGTGTATTTTCAACTGGAGTACAGACCGTTTTGAAACCAGAATGGCAAATGACAGCACTTCTCAATTGCATAGACTACAAACCACATGGTAGGAGGACAGCATTGCTCATTGGTGTCAACTTAAGCCAAAACCCTTTTAACATCTCGTTTCCAGGTAGAACCTGGAAATGCCGTTTAAGCGGCTCTGCCGCAAGTAAGCAAGGCAGAGCCTCCCAATGGTATTCCCAGTCTCTGACTGGGAACAAGGCAATTCTAAAATCTCGTTTCCAGGTAGAACCTGGAAATGCGCTTGGGGCGGCTCTGCGGCAAGTAAGCCAGGTTCTGCCTCCCAATCGTATTCCCCGCCAAAGACTGGGAACAAGGCATCATGTCCTTATGCTTGCCCACAATTCTCGCTTCACCCCACCCCGGTTTTGTCTGACGCCAAAACCTCCCCTCCCCTTACCAAGGGGAGGGGATTAAGGGGAGGGGTAAAATCAACGTGGAATAAAGGTTTGAACGTGATTGTTGACACGTATGAGCAAGGCTAAGTCCCCCTACAATCAACTGATATTTTGCCTAATTAAAAACTACCATAAGAATGATTTTAAACCGAAATTGATATGATTATTAAAAAATACCGTCGTATATTTGTCTTTATCCTTCTAGTCTTGTTTGGACTGGTGTTCACCCTGAGTATTTCAACTTGGTCGAATACAAGCCGCGCAGGAGTCAAGGAGCAAAATTCGGAATATGCCCAAAAAGCACCCTACCCGAAGAAAATTCCCAATTCTTCTAGTCCTGCGCTACAACTGGCACGAGAAGGTCAACAACGCTACAATGCCGGAAAATTCGATGAAGCAGCTAAGTTGTGGGAACAAGCAGCTCAAGCTTATAAGCTCGTGGGCGATCGCGAGGGGATAACCAAGAGCCTGATCAACAAATCCCAAGCTCTTCAAGATTTAGGATTATATCCCAAAGCGTGCAAGACTTTACTCGAAGCTTTTGCCATTAATAACCCAAGCTGTAGTCAAGCAGAAATAGATGGCTTCCTCACAAACTCTCAACAGCGAGATTCTATTTCGCCAACCCAAGCTGTTGGCTTGCGTAGCCTCGGTGAAGTTTTGCGAAGACAGGGATTGTTGAACCAGTCGAAAAAAGTTTTGCAGTTGAGTTTGTCATTCCTGAAACAATCACCAGAGTCAAGTGCTGTTTTGCTGAGTTTAGGCAACACTGAACGCGCTTTAGGAAAGCAAATACGAGACCGTTGGGACTATGAGGTGGTTACTGACATTATAGACCGCAAATCTCAGCAAGCTGCTTTAGCGCCTTACCAACAAGCTTTTAATAACTACGTCGAAGCAGCAACGGTGACATCAGCTTCACCTATTCCTAAAATTCAGGCACAGCTCAATCACTTTAAACTATTACTAGAGATCCAAAAATGGTGGGAAGAGCAAACCAATCGGCGTATCGCTTCTTGGTCTAAGTTTGGAGAATCTCAGTTGATTCAACGGGGAAAGGATTTTTTGTCTCAGTTAGAAGTGAGGTTGAGTCAAGATCGACAAGCTTTGCAAAGTCAAATTGAATCGACTCTTGCCACTCTTTCTCCAAATCGTGCAGCAATCTACGCTCAGATTAACTTTGCTCAAGGTTTAATCCAAAGCAAACAAATAGACAAGGTTGAACCGATTTTGAACGCGGCTCTGCAAGACGCTGTCAGCTTGCAAGACAGGCGAGCACAAACTTATGCTCTGGGTTATCTCGCTAGATTATACCATGAACAGGGGCAGCTAAGTCGGGCAATTGAACTGACTCGGCAAGCTCTTGTTTTAGCTCCAGGACAAAATATCACAGGGGATGCACGGGAAATTAGTTATGTTTGGCAATCTCAGTTAGGCAGTTTACTGAGAGAACAGGGAGATACAAAAGGAGCAATTACTGCTTACACAGCCGCCTTCAACACTCTTCAGTCTCTGCGCAGCGATTTAAACGCAAACAATCGAGATGTCCAATTTGACTTTCTCCAAGAGGTCAAACCTGTCTATCTAGAACTAGCAGATTTGCTTTTGAAATCACAACTGAGTCCAAGTGAGTTAAATGCTCTAGTCGTGTCAAATTCTAGCATTAGGCAGGAACAAGTTGAGGGGAACAAGCCTAAAAGCCGTTTAGAGTTTGCTCGCAGAGTTATCGAGTCTCTACAATTAGCAGAATTAGACAACTTTTTTCAAGACCCCTGTTCAGAGGAAACGGATATTGCGGTGCAGATTGATGATATCGATCCCCAAGCAGCTGTCATCTATCCTATTGTTTTGAAAGAGCGCTTAGAAGTTATTTTGTCCTTGCCAGGAAAACCTTTGCAAGAAGTTGCAATTCCTACCAGTGAAGAACAAGTTAATGACATTCTAGATCGGCTTTATGATAACTTAGATAACGTAACTGTCAATACTTCTGCTCGCAACATTCTATCCACTTCTAACCCAGATCCGCAGGAGTTAAAAGAAAATATCCAGAGACTTTTACCAATTTTTGGACAGGTTTATCAGTGGTTAATCAAACCTTTTGAGACAGAGTTAAATGCTAATAAAATTAAAACTTTAGTCTTTGTACCCAATGGTCAATTGCAGAGAGTGCCAATGGCTGCACTGTACGATGGTCAACAATACCTGATTGAGAAATATAACGTTGCTCTGGTTCCAAGTCTGCAACTTGTAGACTCTAAACTAATTAAGCAGAAACAGCTTAAGGTTTTAGCAGCGGGAGTCAGTGAGCAAATCAAAGTACAAGAAGAGATTTTTCCTGCACTGACTAATGTGCCTAAAGAATTAAATGATATTAAAGAAGCTTTTCCTTCTTCTATGAAGCTTCTTAATCAAGAATTTACGGCAAAAACTATTCAAAACCAGATGCAATTTAATTTTCCTGTTGTCCACTTAGCGACTCATGGGCTTTTCAGTTCTAATCCCGAAAAAAACTTTATTATTACAGGAGATGGAAAAAGTATCAGCATCAATGAGTTAAGTGCTTTATTAAGACAAGCAGAAAACAACTTGGAACTACTCGTGCTGAGTGCTTGCGAAACCGCGACTGGTGATGAACGTGCTGTTTTAGGTTTGGCAGGAGTTGCCGTGCGTTCTGGCGCACGCAGTACTCTCGCGACTCTCTGGCCTGTGGGAGATGCTTCCACGGCTGAAGTGATGAGTAAATTTTACCAAGACTTAAAAAAACCAGGAGAGAAAAAATTAGATGCCCTCAGGATGGCTCAATTGTCTTTGATACAGTCGCTTAAGACAAAGCCCCCATTTGAAGAAATGAGAGCTTTACCCCCTCATCCCTATTACTGGGCATCTTACGTTTTGGTGGGCAATTGGCAGTAGCGAGTAAGTAGTAAGTGGGACAAATTAAATATAAAACCTCACCCTGCCTCCGGCTTCCCTCTCCTTAGCAAGGAGAGGGATTGAGGGTGAGGTCTTATTTTATATTTAATGACACCTGCCCACTTAATAAGCAATTCAAAATTTAAAATTCAGAAAACCAGTTATGTTGACACTCCTCAGCCTAAAGGCATGAGGATTCTTGGGCTGAACTTGCCTTTTTCGGGTTGCCCCTATCATAGGTCTTACAGTTCATAACTTGTCCGTTCGCGTAGCGTGCGCCTAAGCGCATATCACAGTTTTTTAGGCTATGACCCACTTAAGGACAACTCCCCAAGCGTTTACCCATTTCGGGGTACGTTCCCATGTGCCCCATGGTACGCGGATTACTCCAAATTGTTTTTTACTAAATCATTCACTGTTGTCGAACAGCTACTGCCCTGTTTATAGAGTTTTCGGTGCTCTTGCCCTTACTATTTTCCGACCCATCGTGTGGCAAAGCGATCGCATATTTCCTAGCTGAGCCATATTTGTCGGGCACGTATCGGCGGTATCTCAACCTGTAGGCTAATTATATTGTCGCACTTCGATGGCATTTTGTTCCCAATTAAAAAGTCGTCCTTCTAGGACGAGGCTTTAAACCCAGCTTTTCGGTAAGCTGCTATCGCAGAGCTGCCAGCATCTGTTTAGTAAAATCGTGAAATTCCCTAGTTTGATACCAAGCACACGAAAACCAGGTCATTCTTCTGGTGCAATCTCCCCACGCACTCAGACTCAATGGCAGCAAAGAAATCGGCTCCTCCATTTTTTGCAGGTATGTATCCATTTCTTTGAGAACGATCGCTTCAGCTTCCTTCTGGCTGCAACCCTGAGTCAACATCAAAATTAAAAGGCTATTTGGCTTTTGAGCTTGGCGTTCGCGCTCGAAACTGCATATATCATTAGCTAGTCGAATGCTACTGCCACAGGTCAGCATCACTTCATCTATGAGAGTCTCCAGGGTGCTATAGGGAGGCTTAAGGCTAAATTCACAATCAACAGGTTCACCCACCATTGCGAGTAACGAACTCTGGACGAGCGGTGCTGCTATGGATTTTCTACCATTTAGGAGATATTGTTCATAAGTTGGATAATTTCCCGTTTCTTTGAAAGCTTGGCTCCAGTATAATTCTGTGAGCATAGCCTCCAGACCTAACTTAAAATGTTTCGCAAATATACCGTAATAAATCGCAGCTGCTGGGAATTTCTGCAGTTCCCGACAAAATTTTGTCAAAACATTGGCTATCTGCACCCAGGGCTGCGACTCATTAATTGCCGGAAATATCTGAATTAAATCTGGATAATCACGATAAGTTGAGTTGCCACCTGATTGGACGAGCTTTACATATAGCGTTAACATTGCCTCCATTTGTTCAACTGTCAGCCTTATGTTCACAAAACCTTCGGTTATGTCAAGCAAGTCATCCACAGCGCATATGATTAGCGATAGGATAGACGCTTTAACAATCACAGATGGTTTTGCGTAGGGGGCTGTTGCAGTTAGTGCCAAACATACTCCTGCTATCCGTTGCGGTAGAAACGCCGGGAACTGTGCTACCCAATTTTCCACCTCCGGATAGATAGATAGCGCAGTTTGTAGCACATGAGCGCGGTCTACTGTTGGAATACCAGAAAGTTCACTCACTGCAAGTGCATTTTTTAAAGTTTGCTGTTGTTCTAAATCACTCGCCATGTTCTTACAACTCATTCATTTATTAAGTTTTATCTCTCTTTTTTATACGACCTACATCAAACTGGTTCCACAGTCATTGGTAAACCATAGCGCGGGTGAAGAATGATTTTAGGCGACGCCTCGACAGGATGTCCAGGGACGCACCGTAGTCGGTACTTCTGCACCATCATGGCGACAATCAACTGCATTTCTAAAAGGGCGAGGTGTTTGCCGATACAATAGCGCGGTCCACCACCAAACGGAAAGTAGCTGTAAGAGTGTCGCTGTGTAGAGTACTCTGAGGCGAATCGTTCTGGGTCGAAAACTTCCGGTTGATCCCAGAACTCAGGCAGACGATGAGTTAAATATTTGCAGAGCACAACTGTAGTCCCTGCTTTGAGCGGATAACCATCGATAACATCATCCGCTTCGACGACTCGCGCCAAGAACAAGACAGGCGGATAAAGCCGCATAACTTCCTGGATGACCATTTTGGTATACTGTAGTTTAGCGACGTCGGCACAAGTTGGTTGTCGTTTGCCAATGACAGCGTCAATCTCTGCCCGCAGTTTACTCTGCACTTCCGGGTGTTTGTCAAGCAGATACCAGACCCATGTCAGTGCTGTAGACGTAGTCTCGTAGCCAGCCAGAAAAAGTGTGATGCTCTCATCTCGCAGTTGTTGATCGTTCATCCCAGTCTTGCTTTCTTCATCGCGGCTAAATAATAACCGCTCAAATAGGTCGCCGTAGTTCAAACTACTCCAGCGTCTAGCACGAATGATACTGAGAATTGTATCATCCGTGGTTTGGATGGCGTTGCGAAAAGCTCTCTCTCCTGGTATTGGAAATTGCTTCGGGAGGAAGCAAAGGAACATACGACGGCTAGTTTCTCGCACAAGAACCTTTAGCGCCTCGGTCAAAGTTTCAGCTTTAGAGCGGTCGATACTCGAACTGAATATGACCCCTAGGATCACCGTTTGCGTGAGCAGCGCCATTTCATTTTTTATGTCGATTGGTTCACTATTTGCTGTTGTTTCAAAACGTGCAAGCTGCTCGGCAATCAGTTTAACAGAAAGTTCCGTTAAAGCATTAGCTTGATTGGCAGCGAACATTGGCTGCATTAAGCGCCGATTGCGAAACCAACTTTCGCCGTGACTCGTGATCAAACCGTTGCCTACCACTTGCCGTGCTGGCTTCCACATGACCTCACCCTTGCCGAAATTTTGCCAATTATCGTTCAAAACGTACTTAACATGGTCAGGGTGAGTGACTAAATGAGCTTGGATAGGTCCTAATTTCAGTGCAACTATTTCGCCTGGGTGGTCTTTAACCGCTCGTTGAAACAACCGCAGAGGATTTTGCAATAACTCGGGTAAAACACCAACGAAGGGATATCCACGTACAACAGGGCAGGTTTTTGGCGTGGGAGAAGGGTCAAAAGGAGATGGGCGATTGATTTGATGCTCCTGTGCTGTATCTGCGTTTTTTAAAGTTTGCTGTTGTTTAAAATAACCTTCTTTGATTTCCATGTTTTTACTACTCTCCTTATTTTTGTTGATCTAGCCTATCCAGCAACAGCTTGCTCGCTTGCAAAAGCCTGATAGAGCACCGCCAGCACTGCCGAAAAAACTACCCGTGAAGGCAAATATAACTGTTTACCCCGCCATAAACGAGGTAATCTCGAATTTGCGGCTATTTCTGTAGTAGAACTCAATTCATCCAAATGCTGCCATAAGTAGTCCACGCCCCTTCTAATAGCTTGGCTTAAGCTTGGTTGGGTTGTTCGTAGTGTTTTTTCTAGTGGTTTTTGCCTAACAGCATTCAAAATCTGCAGAGCGTAAGCTGTTTCTTCCAGCGTTGAGCATCCACTGCCATTCATGCCCCAACCACCGTCTTTTGCTGACTGAGTTGCTAAAACCCATTCAACTGTCGGTTGCAACTGATTTCGTACGGATGGGGATGGGTGCTGTGTTAAAGCCATCGTTGCAATTGCTGTAACGTAAAAAGGACTCTCGTGCCATTTATCTTCCCAGTAACCAGCACTGTTCCTTGTGCTGTAGAGGTAGTCAATCACTTTGTTAATACTGTTGTTTTTCACAACCCAATCAGGGAGAGTGGGTACGCTTAATAAAGCTGCCAGCACATGAGCGTTGGCGCTTAAAGAAATACCTCTTTCCAATTCAAAGCAAGCAAAGTAAGTGTCGCGCTCAAAGTTCTGTAAACAGTCCACTGAAACTGTTTTCATTCCTGTTTTTTCAGCCAACAAATTATGCGCTGCCAGTAGCATTCCGGTATCATCTGAGTCTGTTACTACTCCTGTTAATCGGCTGAAGCTTGCTCCCTTCTGGGTTAAGCTTTTTTGCAACCAGATTAATAGCTTTTTTCCAACTGAGCGGAAAGCTTCATCTTTGAAATCGAACCCCCCTTGGATAAGGTTGTATAAGACCCAAGATCCCTCAAACACATCAATCGGATAGGCATTAGGCATAGCACCCGGATCACCATTCCTGCGAGCCTGATTCGATAAATGTGTTAGCCAATCAGCAGCAGCCGTATCCCACTCTGGACTATGAATCAAAACAGCAGCAGTAGCTGCAGGTGAGTTGCCATAGCTACCATTGGTTGTCTGCAGTGGCTTTAACCGCTGAAAATCAATAGAAGGGGCGAAAGCTTCTACAGAAAAAATCAAGCCAGATTTGCCGGTGTAAATAAGTTCTGGGGAGGCAATGCTCAACTTGTGGTGATAAATTTTTAACAGTTCAGCCTTATCTGGAAACTCAAACACCACACCTAGCTTTTCTAGTTCATCCAAAAGTGTTGGAACTAAAATTTCAAAGGCAATGCTTTCGTGATGAGCGATTGACCATTGTCTTAAGGCAGTCCGTAGGTGAGCTTCAGCACGTTTAGCAGCATTGCGAGTTGATTCAGTTTGCTGTGGGGCTTTGAGCAAGGCTAAAAGACCTGCCAGGGTAGGTACTATTGTCTGAGGTGGATAACCCCAGCTACCATCTCTTGATTGATGCCTAAGAAGCCAGTTGAAAGAGTCGGGAAAGGCTAGCTGATCAGGATTATGTGGGTCCCTTACCATAGCCACCCAAGCAACATCATAAGCAGCGGCGGACATTTTCCCTCCACCCCACTTTTCGTCATAGTCAGCTACCATCTCTTCGAGTAAAGCCAACACCATATCTCGTAGCTTTAAGCCTAATGTAGGCTGACTTTGCTTGGTTAAAGAAGTAACCATCTTTAGCTTTCCTTTGCTAAATTTCAAGGATATCTGCAATCAAAATCAGGCAGTTATGCTGAAAAATTTTTATGTTTTGTTGTGAGATTTTCTCATCGGTAGATTGTTAAAAATTTTCAGCCTATATGCGTTTAACTTGCAGATAACAAGTGTGTAGCAGCCGTCTCAATACTTTTCGGATAGTACTTGATCCCCCCTAGCCCCCCTTTTTAAGGGGGGAACTATCTGCCCCCTTTTTAAGGGGGTTGGGGGATCTCATAGAGCGGAAACATCACTAACCGAAATGTATTGGCAGCCGTCTTGGATCATTTGTGTAAAATCTCATATGACAAGTGTGACTTAGGTAATCGTAAGATGATTAAGAACCATCTAATAATCCTTCGTCTGTCACTTACAGCAGAGATATATTCAAATCCTTTGATTGAAAATAGTTTGACTCTTGATTGAGAACATGATGTTTATTTTCAATACAAATGTTTTTTGCAATACAAAACCCAAACTCTTCACAAGACAAACTTTTGAAAAATTTAATTATTTCCTCTCATTATAAATAATTAATTTTAGTTGGCAAACTTTTTGGCAAAAAGTTTCGTAAAATCTCAAAACTTTAAGAGGACAAGGAGAATCAATGAAAAGAGGATGAAAAGAGGATTCAAACCAGGTCAAACGCATCTCATTAATCTTGACAAAAACCTTAGTTAATGTATCAACAAAAGAATAAGAATTTATCCTTTGAGTGATTTTGACATAAGTCAAAGCGATCGCCTTGCACTGCGCAAAAGCGCGATCGCCTAAAATTTAGTCAATCAGCATTCGCGTTGACTGCGATTATTTTGGGCTTTCTTAAGATAGAGACATTCTTATTGACATTGCGGCGTTTGCCCTGGAATTCAAACCCCTGCTTACCAAACATTGAGGATGAGGACTTCCGCTAACTACTTAAAAAGAACTGAGGAACAGTTCTGATTGCACACCGTCCTCTTGCCATAAGAAGGTAAAGAGTGGGCTGCATCTCCTTTAGAGTTAAAGTAATTGCTACCCAGGGATGCGATCGCCAACCCGTAGCACTGCGCTGCCTGCGATCGCCCACCCGTAGCACTATGCTGGTGCATCTTACAGAGCTTTTGATTGAGGTGGGTATTGTTCACCAACATCTCAAAAGGCGATCGCCTAGGGTTTTACGGGCAATGCCGCCCTAGGATTTGTGGTCTAATCATAGAATCAGCGCTGTAAAAGTTACGGTTGGGTGTACTCATGTTTCAAAAACCACTGATTAATCAGCCCTAACTGATTCGACTTAACAGCTTCTCAGGATGGGCTTACTGCCAACATACCCTTTTTTAGGAGGTATACATTGAAATGATTATCAGCCGTAAGAGTTGGAAATGGCAAGTATGCTTGACTACATTTATAGCAACTGGTAATATATTGGCTTACTTTGGAACTATGGCTGTTTTGTGATTTTTAGTACAGTATTTATTGTTAGTGAAAATACATACTTTTATTAACAGTCCTCAATTATCAAGCTATTTGCAGCTTTAATATTTGAATAATTTTGAGTCTCATTTTTTCTTGAGATGAGCTAAAAATTCAGAAATTTTTCTAAGAAAAAATTTTAAAACAAGCAATACAATTGATGGCTCGTATAACCAGGTACGCCACTTCTTGAACGATGCGCCCTGGGATGAGACGAAGCTAAACCAGCGTCGTTTAGAGGTGATGAAATCATGTCGTCAAACCAAAGTCCCACTAAGTCAGCCGACTCGTAGAGTCAGAAAACCAAGTCGTGAGATTTGGAATCCCACCTCTAAGCGCGACAGCTAGAGGTGGGAGGATCTCACCACCAGCAATACAGATAACAAGAGTATTTCACTGGATTTACTGGACTTACTGGATTTACTGGATTTACTGGACTTAATATCAAACATCATTCCCAGGACGCCAGCCGCCAAGTAACGCTGCAACACCCAGCGCTGCAAAAGCAACCGCGCCCCACTTCACGGGTGGATTCATATCGAACCAGTCCAAGAAAGTTGGTATCACCAAATGGTCAAAGTCTCCCTTAACTCGGTCGTACTCTGGGATGGCGGGTGTAAAAAGATTGTCTGGTGCGTCCTCTGACTTTGGTTCGTTGGTGCGCTGTCCCGGAATGCCGATCACCGCCAATATGGAATCTACAAGTTCTGGTGAAAGGCGCTGCAACACATCTAACACCCTGCCCACATCCCCGGCGATAAAATCACGAGTGGGATGTTCGGCGGTGTAGAGAATGGCATCAACAACAATGCTGGGTTGATAATACGGTGGTATGCCTGTAGGCTTAACTCCTAATTTGGTGCGAACTTTGTTGTAGTAAGGCGTATTAATGACCGAAGGTTTTATTGATGTGACGCTGATGGGCAATCCTTCGTGTTGCAACTCAACGCGCAGTGCTTCTAAGAAACCTTCTACACCATGTTTGGCAGCAGAGTAAGGGCTTTGCAGTGGTAGAGCACGTACACCTTCCACTGAGGAAATATGAATTAACGCCCCGCGTCCCTCTTGTTTGAGATAGGGCAGTGCCGCCATTGCACCATGTACCTGTCCCATCAAGGTGACATCAATGACGCGTTGAAACTCCTCTGGTGTAATGTTCTCAAAAGGAGCAAGTACACCTGTAGCCGCAGCATGAACCCAGGTATCCAATCTTCCGTATTGTGCTACGGTTTTGTCTGCGATCGCCTTAACTTGTTCAAAATCGCTGACATCCGCAATAACATATGTTGCTTCACCGCCAAAGCTTTGAATTTCCTCTACCAAAGACTTTAACCCTGGTTCACTGCGTGCAGCTACCATGACTTTTGCACCGCGTTGGGCAAATCTTAGCGCTGCTTCTCTTCCTATACCACTGGAAGCCCCAACGATGGCAACAACTTGCTGATTAATTGGCTTTAATTGCATGATTTATCATCCGTACCCTCTCCCTTCTGTATTAAGCTTTATTAAGCCAATGTTCATCTTTCGCAGGTGTGAGCAGTGGTTTATTTCTTAAGAGTAGGGGTGCTTTGGGCGACATACGTGTCAATTTAAGGCTCAACTGTTTATTCCATGTTGATTTACCCCACACGCCAGTCGCCTGCGGAGGGAAACCCTCCTGCAGCGCTGGCTCCCCTTAATCCCCTCCCCTTGCTAAGGGGAGGGGAGGTTTTGGCGCAAGACAAAACCGGGGTGGGGTAAAGCGAGAATTGCGAGCAAGCACAAGGACGTGATATGGCGTGATCACAAGGTTTTCAGCTTAAATTGACACCAATGTTTGGGCGATCGCGCACAGCGGAGTGCCAGAGGCGATCGCCCCTACTTGTCACACAAAGACAATTTCTAATACATAGCTGATAAATACGCTGGAATTTCAGAAACCATCCGATAGATAACCGTTACACTTTTTCTAGCAGGTTGCGTTCAAATTTCGTTGGTGGAATAGGCTCAGATTTGGTAGGTGATTAGATTAGACATGAGACATTTTTGATAGTGCTGGAATAAAAATAAATAATAAAATAAGACTAAAGGATGATGACAATAATGTTGTCATCAAATTAACCCGTATAGCACAGGCACTCACAGATCACTTGACGCTCTCAGCCTACTGAAAACAACTCATGTTTAGGCTGAAAATCTGTAACAGCGCGTCTTGGTGTTGTAGCTAAGAAAAAATTGAGCAGTCACTGCGATCGCCTCTGGCGCTGCGCTGTGCGCAATCGCTCTCAAGCGGGCACTCCGTGCCAATGCCCAAAGGGCACGCACTCGCGAACGCCCAAAACAAGCAATGGAGTAATATCCTCTGTTCAATGTATACATGAACCAACATGAAAAACTACAAGAACTGTACGATCTGCTAGACGAGAAAATTCTCCACTTGCGGAAGGCGAGAATTATTGAGACAGACCCTTTAGTCCTGTTCAAGTTGGATAAGCAGATTGAGGCGGAAGAAGAAGAACGCCGTAAAATCGTACAGGAGATTGATAATCTAGAGTCAGTAGCTTCTAGTGAAGAGTTATACCGTGCTTTGTTGAAATTAGGCTACCGCGAGCAAGTGCGTTCATTCCTCAGATTTCTCAAAGCGCAGTCAATAGCAGCTTTTCTGATTCACGGATTACTAGATCACGGACAACGTTGGTTACTGAATCGATTAGTCACACAGCATATTCGCTTCAGTACAATGGGCAAGATGGTGCGAATTGAACTTGACCGCATAGGACGCAGAAGAGATATTTCAGCATTATGGCGCGAACTTGGTGGTCGTGTTGGTTTGGGAAGACAACACTCATCCACAGAGATTGCTGAACGAGTTTTTCAATGGTGGAAGACGCAGAATGTCATCCTTGTCTTCCATGATGTGGATTGTATGCCACAAGGGTACTTGCAAGAGCTACTCCACGAATTTTGGTTGCCATTAGCGAGTCAAGCACGAGAGGTTGTATCTCAAACAAAATACCAGTTACTCATGTTTTTAGTGGATTATGAGGGCTGTGTCGGTTGTCAGGATACGATGTTCGTTGAGCAACTAGAACCAACTTGGGAACCAAAAATTCCGATTAAACTCCCAACGATTACTCCGTTTTGCGATCGCACTCTCACTGACTGGATTGAGACAGTTGAGACTGAGTTCAACACGTTACCTCTTGTTGAAGTCATCTATCAAATAGAAGATTTAGTCAAAGAAATTTTGGAAAATAGTGATAACGGGGTTCCAGAACTGGCATTTTCAGAAATTTGTGATTTGTGCGGCTGCAATTGGTATGAAGAAAGGGAAAGATGGTTAAAAATTTGACAAAAAAACCACTAGAGTACACAGGCAAGGTGCAGCCGCAGTCGGGAGAAAGAGATGCGAGTGGACAGTTGTTGTATCCTTACTTGCCGAATGAAGAACTGATAGAAGCTGTTAACCTGGCAATATACCTCGAACGACCACTCTTGCTTAAAGGGGAACCGGGATGTGGTAAGACAAGGTTGGCTCGTGCTGTAGCTTATGAACTTGGTTTGCCGTTAGAAGCTTGGTACATCAAATCTACCACTCGCGCAAAGGATGGTCTTTATAGTTATGATGCCGTCAGTCGCTTACGCGATGCCCAACTAGCTGCCACAGGTCGTATCATCAAAGATGAGGATATCCCACGGATTAGCGATCCTGCTACCTATGTGAAGTGGGGACCATTGGGACGTGCTTTCCAGAACGAGCAGCGGACTATAATATTGATTGACGAAATTGATAAAGCTGACATTGACTTTCCCAACGACTTGTTATTAGAACTTGATGAGCAACGGTTTATTGTTGAGGAAACAGGACAGGAAGTTCAGGCAAAAGCGCCGCCTATCGTTTTTATCACAAGCAATGACGAAAAAGACTTACCAGATGCTTTCTTGCGGCGGTGTTTGTTCCACTATGTAGAATTTCCTAGCCCCGAAAGATTAGTAGAAATTGTAAAGAACCACTTTCCTGATTCACCGAAGGCGTTGGTAGGTAAAGCTGTGGTTCGCTTCTTAAAGCTGCGGGAGGAAATGCGGAAAGATAAAGGAGAAGGTGGTAAGAAAGTGAGTACCAGCGAATTGATTGACTGGTTTAAGGTGCTACGCCGCTATCCTCAAGATGAGGTTCTGGCAAAACTCGATGGTAAGCTTCCATTTGCTGGCGTGTTGCTGAAAAGTTGGGATGATCATATTCGTCATTTGAGGCAGAACCGTGGACGTGAATGAATTGCCACTCCAAGAACTCTTCACTCGGTTACGGGAAGCAGGCTTACCACTTGGTATTGATGAGTATCAATCGGTTTTGCGAGCTATGCAAGCTGGTTTTGGGATGAGTGACAAAGCTGCTTTGAAGCGTTTGTGTCAGACTTTATGGGTCAAATCTGCCGAGGAAAAGCGGTTATTTGAGTATCACTTTGAACAAGTGATGGGTAGTAAAGCTGTTTTGCCAACCTTGGAGACATTGGCTACGCAATCTAGACAGCGCACGCTTTCTCAGATTACTCGCTATGTAGCTCTGGCAGGAGCTAGCATCATAACCGGGATTATTATTTCGGGTGTCGGATTCTCAATGGGCAAGAATCAAAATCAGAACACAAATCCGACACGTCAACATCAAGCAGCTGGAGTAGATACTGATAAAACTCGAAACAGTGGAACAAATACAAGCTCAACTCAGACAACACAGACGAATTTAACCCAGACTCAGAGTAATAGGAGTGCGATCACCCAGTTTGTAGTTTTGAGTTTTGGAGTAGTGTTGGTTTCTGGAACAGCACTGACTACTGTGTATACAGTTACTACATGGGTAGGTAAGCAGTTCTCTAAGCAACGAGTTAGTGATGATAACTCCATTTCCCACACGACTACGACCATATCCACTTCAGATATATCTTCGTTGACTCAAGCGATTGAAGATGAGGTGCAAGTAGCCCAAGCAGTTTTGCAAGCGACCAGCTGGGACGAACAGATATCACATGGTGGCTTAACTGTGTCTGCCGACTACCTGCCTGTGACTCAGCGGCAGATGAAGCAAATCTGGCGGTACTTGCGCCGGATGATACGAGAGGGACAGCCAACCGAGTTGGATATAGAAGCGACGGTCAACCAAATTGGACGCCAAGGCACTTTGCTAAAACCTGTCATCGTACCCCGTCGGGTCAACCGAACTGAACTGCTGTTACTGATTGATCAAGATGGCTCAATGGTACCCTTCCATTCTCTATCGCAACGTTTAGCAGAAACTGCTCAACGGGGAGGACGCTTGGGACAATCTAGTATCTACTACTTTCATAACTGCCCAGTAGAACATCTTTACCACGATCCTAATCATCAGTATGCTGAACTCATTGAGAATATTTTAGCCCAACTGCATAAAGAAAGAACTGTTGTACTAATTTTTAGTGATGCAGGTGCTGCGCGTGGTGGTTTGAATCCAGAGCGTCTTGCTTGGACAGAGGCATTTCTGAAACAGCTTAAGCAATGTGTTCGTTACGTTGCGTGGCTTAACCCCATGCCACAATCGCGCTGGTCTGGCACAACAGCAGGTGATATTGCCCATCTGGTGCCGATGTTTGAAGTTAGCCGCCGAGGTTTGCAGGATGCGATTGATGTGTTGCGCGGACGCTCTACAAACTTTGAGGAGCGGAAAAAATGAGCAAGATGAGACCTGAAGTTACCAACCGACGCATTGAGTCTTTTGGAAAACGCTTTGGACAAGCGCATCTGTATTTGGCGTGTCATGCTGCTTTTCCCCTAGCACTCACACCCGATTTGTTATATCGCCTATGGGCTAACTTTCAACGCGATATTCACGCTAAAATGCTAGGCATTCCCTGGATAGCTGTGGCGGATCTGCTGCTTTCTAGCCTGTGCAATGAAGTAGGGCATGAACTTTACGAGATGGATATAGCAGTGCGAAAGGAACTGCTTAAACGCTTGAAAGATGACCCAGATTTTGGTCAACAGCGACTCAATGAGCTGGCTAACTTTTTACTTGATTATATCCGCCAACAACTTCACAGCGATGATCCGGATGTTCAAGACCTTGCCCAAACTCAACGTTGGACGGCATTAGCCTACGTACAACCCAGCCAAGCAGCTCGTGAACTAGCATTGGCTCTATCAAAGTTGAATCACAAGCAGGACACAGCTGAATTAGTACGATTCGCCTCATTAGTAAACACAGTTGCTGAGCCACTGGCGGAATTTGAGCCATTGTTAATTTACACTCGTGGAATGGCAAGCTTTGTTCGAGGTGATATAGAAAGCGCAGGAAATCAATTTGCTACACTACCTGTTGAGAACAATCAGATAGAGGTTGCTGGAGTAAGTCTACTCATTCCTGAACAAATCACAAAGGTAAGCAGGCAAGTGGAAGTAACTCCTGTAACCCAGATTCCCAAGTCGAAAAATCAAAAAATTAAGAGTTCAATTCTGAATATATTTAGCAGTCTACTGCCAAGTATGCAGACTAGTGACACACAGCAGGTAGCTTATGCTTCCCAGTCTTCATATAGTAGGCGTTACCATGAGACTGTTGCAAAAGGCTGGTTGCAAACTGTTCTTGTTATCAGTTTGGGAATTACCGCCCTAATACTGGGAGTACGGGAACTAAAATGGTTGGAGTCTTGGGAGTTAAGAGCATATGACCAGATGTTACGGTTACGTCCTACTGAAGCACCTGATCCCCGTATTTTGTTGGTAACTGTCACTGAAGATGATCTTCGGCAATACAGATGGCCTGTGTCAGATAGTAAAATGAACGAGTTGTTGGCGAAATTAGAGTCCTATCAACCGCGTGTCATTGGTATAAATATATATAGACCAGAACAGACAAATCTGGGGGCTTCTTTAAAGCGTCGAGATAACATTGTGAGTACGTGTGCATTCAGCAGCGTCGGTCTACCGGAAATTGCACCACCATCGAATTTTCCTATAGATAATGTCGGATTTATCGACTTGATATCTGATAAAGATGGCATCGTTCGCCGCAGTTTGTTATTTGCGAATTCCCCAAAAGACAAGAAATGTACAACGAACTTCTCGTTTGCGGCTTTACTAGCAATTAAATATTTAGAAAAACAAGGTATTGAACCTGATTTCAGCGATGAAAATAATTTCAAGCTGGTTGATGCTCATTCACAAAAGGTAAAAGCCAGTTTTAAAATTCTTGACAGCAATGCAGGTGGTTATAAAAGCATGGATGATGGCGGCTACCAAATCATGCTGAATTACCGCCATCCGGATAGCCTAGCCCAAGAAATCACTTTCTCACAAGCCCTGAAGGGCAATATAAATCCTAACTGGATAAAAGACCGTCTCGTTATTATTGGTACTAAGTCTCCCAGCCTTCATCCTGGCTTTTATACACCATATAATGCTCTGCCAAACCAACCTGCAAGAATGCCTGCTGTCTTTATTCATGCACAGATAGCCAGTCAGATGCTCAGTACAGTCTTGGATAAGCGACCTGTCATTTGGTACTTTTCTGGCTCGGCTGAAAGTATGTGGGTCTGGGGCTGGTCCCTGGTAGGAGGGGTTCTGGCATGGCGCATTCAGCATTCACTCTTTCTTGGATTGGCACACGGAATAGCCATAGTAACCCTATTTGGGCTTTGCTATGTCCTCTTTTTACAGGGGGGTTGGATACCGCTTGTCCCATCAGCACTAGCTTTAGTAGTTACAAGTGTAAGCGTCAGGGTCTATGTAGAGTTTCAACCTAGACTAGTTCATCGACAAACAGAGGAATCACGCAAGAATAAGTTACCTAATAATAACTTGACAAAAAAGAGCTAATTTGTTGTAAGAGTATTAGGTTTTACACTATACTAGCGTACCAAACTCTTGTTAAAGGAAAAAGCAGCATTTATTAAAACCCTAAGTCTGTGGCGATAAAAATTAAACCTTGCAGCGTAGCGCGATCGCCGCTCCTAACCCTCCATCAAAATCCCCACTAAAATCTGCATCAATACTTCCAAATCTGGTAGGAACTCGGTACAGCATTAAATACTGAGTGACTACCCTAATCAACTCATCCACGAATATCAAACACTCGTCCGCGAGTATTTGATACTCATCCACGAGTATCAAATACTCATCCACGAATATCAAACACTCGCCCACGAGTATCAAACACTCACCCACGAGTATCAAACACTCATCCGCGAGTATCAAAGACTCGCCCACGAGTATCAAACACTCACCAACGAGTATCCAACACTCGTCCGCAAGTATCAAACACTCATCCGCGAGTATCAAACACTCGTCCACAAGTATCAAACACTCGTCCGCGCACTGTCGCTTGGTGAGAAAGAGTTCAAGAACAATCACTCTCTTTCCTCAAGAGCAAATGCTAAAATCTGCATCCAAGTGATATTCTATACTCTATGTTAAAAAACTGAATTTGTGAAAACTGACAGCATTTTCTATCGCCTATTTCAAGAATTTCCAAGTATCTTCTTTGAACTCATTGGTGAACCACCTCAAGAGGCTAACGCTTATCAATTTTCATCAGTTGAAGTCAAGCAAACAGCTTTTAGAATTGATGGTGTATTTCTTCCTACACAAGAAGGCGATAACCCGCTTTACTTTGTGGAAGTTCAGTTTCAAACAGACGCGGAAATTTACGCTCGACTGTTTGCAGAAATCTTTTTATACCTACGGCAAAATCAACCACAAAATGACTGGCGTGCTGCTGTGTTATATCCTAGCAGAAGTTTAGACATAGCAGATATTAAACATTACCGTGAATTCTTTACCAGTCAACGTGTTAGCCGTATCTACCTTGACGAATTAGGTGAGGCTGTATCGTCACCCATTTCCATTGCAACCGTCAAGTTAGTGATTGAGAATGAAGATACAGCAATTGAGAAAGCAAGGGAGTTGATAGATAGAACTAAACACGAGATAAGTTCACAACAGCAACAGCAGCAATTACTACAATTGATAGAGACGATCTTAGTCTACAAGTTTCCAAATATGAGTATAGAGGAGATACAGGAAATGTTTGGATTGAGTGATTTAAAGCAAACGAGGGTTTATCAGCAAGGAGTAGAAGAAGGTGTCCGTCGGGAAAAGCTCAGAACAGTACCTCTGTTGTTAAGATTGGGGTTGACTGTGGAACAAGTGGCACGAGAGTTAGAATTGACTGTAGAAGAAGTGCAGCAAACACCGCAGCAACAATCTTCTTCATGAAAAATAAGATCCCCGACTTCTTAGAGAAGTCGGGGATCTCAAAGGTAGTCAATTTGATGAAACAATTTGAAATTCGCTATTTTTTAGCTTTTTTTATCCAAGCTTTTTCTTTAAAACTGGTATTTGTCCATGTGCAAGATTTTCCATTTTAATGGCAACTATACCTTCATCAAAAGCTCTTTGAAAAATCTCTTGACTGTCTAATTTTTTATACCCCAGACCATCATAAAATCCCTGAGCAAATACAATCGCCGCTTGGTCTTCAATTGGCTGGTTCATCCCAATTGTATAGTTAATATATTGGCTAATTGCCTTTGCAGGTTTTTCTGAATAACAGGCATTCAGCAACACACAGTTCACATATTTAGCGTGCAATTTAAACAATGCAGCTAACCCTTCTGGTGATACAGGTTTGTGGTTTCCTCCATCATCCTCTAACACCAAGCTACCATCCTCCATACCATGACCGCAGAAATGAACAATTTGAGGGCGTACTTCTGCGATCGCCCTGCGAATATCTTGAGGACGTACAGCAGTTCTGGCATCAATTTCAAATAAATCTCGTCTTGTCGCCCGTTCGATCGCTGCCCTAATTTCCCGCATCTCTTTGTCTAAACGTAAATTATGCGGTTGTGGAATTGCTGCCAAAATCAATATTTTTTGCTGTATCTTTTTAGGCTCAGATTTTGTTGGGAGTGGTGCAGGTTGCAGCTGATTTTCAATTTCACATAATCTATCACTAAATTCTTTGAGGGTACACTCCTCTTCTTGAAGAACCTGTTCATATTGAAACTTACGTGATGGATCAGTTTCAATAATCAATGTTTTTTGTATCCTTTCGACTTTCTCACTTTGGAGTGTACTCAGTTCTTCAAGCCAGTTTCTTTCTCGTTCCAATCGACGCCGTTGGTCTTCTGTTACCATGTTAAATATTTATAAAAACAAGATTTTTTACGCGAATCGTGTGATAAAAGCAAAGCTGTTTTATCGAAAACTGGTGCTAACTACATGATTCCATAAGTTCATAGCGAAAACTTGAACGAAGACTCTGTGTACCTTTGCGTTTACCTCAGCGCTCCTCTGCGTTTAAAAACGTTACGAATTAATGAAATGCTGTACTAGTCGTTTTTACGCTGGACAAGCAAATTGAAGAAGCTGATGCTGAACGTGACAAAGTCGCTCAGGAACTTGACGAACTAGAGCAAAAATTAAAACAGGAAAATTAGTTACGTATCGGCTGGCGTCCATTCCCAAACCTTGATGGATGTACGTTAGCTGATAGGGGAACGCAGAGCAGTTGCCGTGCTATAAAATACTTGAGTTACTTAATCTTTCCACAAAGCAATGCCACCCAATAAACCAGTAATATTGGGAATAATCTTCACATTTGACGGCAGTTCGATATGAACTCTCACTGCTTCACCGCCGCCGATATACAGGTAATCGTAATTGAACAGATGTTCCAGAGAAGCGATCGCCTTTTGTAAGCGCCTGTTCCATTTCTTCTCACCCACCTTTTCCAAGGTTGCACGTCCTAGCTGTTCTTCGTAAGTCTCCCCTTTACGAAATTCATGATGCCCCATTTCCAAATTCGGCACGAGTTTCCCATCGACAAACAAAGCGGAACCAAAACCTGTACCCAGCGTAATCACCAATTCTACGCCTTTGCCAGCAATTGCTCCCAAACCTTGCATATCCGCATCATTTATCACCCGCACAGGGTTGTTTAAGCGCTTTGACAATGTTGTTGCCAAATCAAACCCAATCCATTCTGGATCTAAATTCGCGGCTGTTTCTGTGACACCACTGCGCACCACACCCGGAAAACCTACCGAAACACGATGAAATTCACCTTGAGTCCCTGCTAGCGCTACAATTGCATCAATCACAGCCTGCGGTTTTGGAGGTTGCGGTGTCTCTCTTCGCGCCCGTTCTGTCAAAGGTTTTCCTGTAATATCCAAAACCAATACTTTGACACCACTACCACCAATGTCAACTGATAGGGTGCGGATAGCTCCATTTTTTTCAACCATTGGGTTTTCTCTCGTCAGTTTATGATAATTGGTTGATATTTTCTAATGTATCTAGGAAATATGCGGTTATGGTTAGGCTTTTTTGCGTATTATACAATCTATACTCAGGCAGATTTTGTATGTAAAAGGGATTGGGGATTGGAGATTAGTCAAAATTGAGGACGCCCATTCCTCACTACAAACTACGCCTACCGATCATAATTAACGACATGAAACCCTAGAAAATCTGGCTTTGGTTCTCATCACTTTTGTAGAATCAGCAAGGTGTGATCCAAACCTTGGTAAATATATGCACAGCTTTATCCCTCCACAACGCTTTTTTCCCTACCTCACCTGGACTGACATCCAGGCAATGCCAGATAAGGAAAATGTGGTAATTATCCAACCAGTGGGAGCAATTGAACAACATGGTCCCCATCTACCCTTAATTGTGGATGCTGCAATTGGTGTGGCGGTTCTGGGAAAAGCTTTGGAAAAGCTAAACCCCAGCATTCCAGCATATGCCCTGCCAAATCTCTATTACGGTAAATCAAACGAACACTGGCACTTTCCTGGTACGATAACTCTAAGCGCCGAAACTCTCATAGCAACTCTGATGGAAGTTGGAGAAAGTGTTTACCGTGCTGGGTTTAGAAAACTGGTGTTGATGAACTCCCACGGCGGACAACCCCAAGTCATGGACATTGTGGCGCGGGATTTGCATATCAAGTACAGCGACTTCTTAGTGTTTCCGTTGTTCACCTGGCGAGTGCCGCATATTACCGGAGAATTACTCACACTAAAGGAAAAACAATTAGGTATCCATGCAGGCGATGCTGAAACTAGCATTATGCTGGCGATTTTACCAGAACAGGTGAAGATGGATGCCGCTGTTGCTGAGTATCCGCCAGAACAAGCAGAAGGCAGTTTGCTAAGTATCGAGGGAAAGCTATCTTTTGCATGGGCGACACGGGATTTAAGCAAAAGTGGAGTGGTAGGAGATCCCACAGTTGCAACAAAGGAAAAGGGCGATCGCATTCTCGAATCTGTGTCTGACGGTTGGGTGCAAGTTATAAAAGATGTGTATGCTTTTCAAAAGCCACAACCTGAATAAGCTGGAAAACATTTCTTGTAGGATGTGTTAGGCGCAAGCCGTAACGCATCATATTACTATTACCAATTTTATGAGCGCGAATCGGTTCGTTCCCGCTATCGTTTTCTCATTTTGATGAACTTTTGTAAAGAAATCGGAAATTCTGCGTAAAACTCATGAACCGAAACGGAGAACTAATATAGATGTCGCGATACCAATTACAGCACTCCCCGCACTGTCAAATGATTGGGCGGGGTTTTTCTTATCACTCAGTTTATGAAGTTTTGTAATAAGAACTCAGGTTGGGCAGAAAGCAGAACACAGTTAGCTCCTCACGGATGGAATTTGGGGGAAATAATTACGGAAATGAGATAAGCCTTGTGAGGGAGAATAGTTTAACGATAAATCTATGGCACGACGCCAAAGAAACACAGAACGCCACAGCTTAAGCACTTACCAATAACCCACTAGTAGACTATGGCGTAAATAGAGCAACCCTTCGGGTTCACCAGTCGCCTACGGAGGGAAACCCTTCCGAAGTTTGCCCGGAGGGAAACCCTCCTTGCAACTTCTCTCCTGCAGCGCTGGTTCACCATTTAAAATCCCCAAAAAGCCGATTCCATAATACTTTTGACTTTTGACTTTTGACTTTTGACTTCCGCCTTGCGGTACTACCCACATCATTAGCTATAATTTGCTAGTCTAAAAATAGTAGCAACATTGCTGGTGGCATAGCACAGTGGCAATGCATCAAAACAGAACTTTTTATTGAAAAAAATAAAAGAAACAGAATTATGGCGGCTTTTGAGACTAGACTGACAAGGACTTACAGCCAAGAAGATATACAGCAAATTCTCCATCTGGCGATCGCCCGTCAAGCTGATGACAAAGACAAAGAATTTTCCTACGAGCAATTGCTAGAAATTGCCGCAGAATTGGAAATTTCCCCAGAAACACTCAAACAAGCAGAACGAGACTGGCTGGAACAACTGGGAGAAATACAACAACGGCAAGCTTTTAACGCTCATCGTCAAGGTAGGTTCAAGAAGCGTTTTGGCAATTATGCAATTGTTAATGCCTTTTTGCTGTCCTTAGATCTACTTAGTGGTGGCGGTCTTTCCTGGTCACTATATATTTTACTTTGCTGTGGCTTGGCAGCCGGTCTTGATGGTTGGAATACTTTTCAAACTAAAGGCGAAGAATACGAACTTGCTTTCCACAGGTGGCGTCGCCAGCATCAGGTGAAAAAATTCTTCAACACAGTTGTGAATAAATGGCTCAAGGCGTGGCAGATTTAGTCGATTTAAACCAGTCGTCATAATAGCAGGCATTGCTGGCTGTAAACTGCTACTTTTTCCAAAGAATTTCCTTAAATCTAGGTTTTGATACCAAATCCAGTCTTGTTACCGCTTTATTTTTTAGCCCGCCCAGGCGGGTTTTGTTCGTCTAGCCCCAGCAAGCATTCCATTCTGGGGCGCGCTAAGTACAGCTTTGCATTAATTCGTAGCGTTTTGAAACGCAGAGGAACGCAAAGTCAGCGCAGAGGAACGCAGAGTTTTTCTGAAATTCATTCGTTACGAACTTGTGAAATCCTGTACTCAGTACAACTTTGCATAAGTTCGTAGCGTTATGTGTCTCATTCTGAGTGGAGGAAGCGCAACGAAGAATCCCAGATGCTTCGCTTCACTACCGTTTCGCTCAGCATGACACTTTTCGATACGGATTTATGAAATGCAGTACTAAGCTGTTACACATTTTAATTTGCTTAATTTTTTGTCAAGGCAGGGTTGTTGCGCATTATAATTTGCTTGATTTTTTGTCAAAGCAGCTTACTCCCTTATCGGTGTAAGATTACCGATGTAGTTTTTTCTCCCCAGTTCTTAAACTCCCGTGTTTAAGAGGAGCCTAAACGGTAATCTTCGGGCGAGAAACGAGTAGTTGCAATCAAAAATCAAAACTTACTCCTGACTCTTGACAATCCTCACAAGAAAGTATGCAATGGTGTTTTAGCTGATCTGTCGTAAACTTACATACATTACCAAAATTCCTAATCAGCATAAAGCGCTTGCGTCTGTCAATCGCTATACTTTCGTTGTGCCATACTACAATTCGTAACAAGCTAGATTCTTTGAAAATCTAGCTCTGTCTGCGCTGAAATCAACTGAATCCAATTAATCAAAGTGAATCAAACAAATAAAAATTTTTCCTTCCGTTTAGTTCTAGCTTTTATTATTTTGTTTTCTATTCTAAATTTAATCGTCACTGAACCTGTGATTCCTATTTTGGGGTTTCATGGCATCATTGCTTCTAAAACTCCTGTTACTCGATTATATCAGGGGTATATGCATTACCCACAACAAGATTTAGAGAAACTTTTAGAGCATTTAGTTCATAATAATTATTGGTTTTTAACATCTCAAGACTTATATGACTTTTTCTTGACAAAAACAAAAAAAATTCCGAAAGAGTATTCAAATCAAAAGCCCATCATGATTACATTTGATGATGGATATAAAACAGTGTACACAAAATTGCTTCCCATCTTATCTAAACTTGAAGAAAAATACAGTAAAAAAGTAAAAGTTGTCTTGTTTATTAATCCAGGTACTCTAGAGCAGAGAAGTAACGCTGCCATTCATTTAGGATGCCAGGAATTAAGAGAAGGCTTCAAAAAAGGTTTTTATGATATTCAATCTCATGGATTAAATCATAAAGACTTAACGACACTTAATCGTCAGGAGTTAGTTAAGGAATTATTGCAAGCCCAGATTCAACTGAGAAAATGTACACAAGATTTAGACCCACAACAACAAGTAGCATCTCATTTTGCTTACCCTTATGGAGCTTATAACAAACAGGTGCAATACTATGCTTCTAAATATTATCTATCTAGCTATCTATACAATAATAAAATATTGGATTATGGTTGTTTAAAAAACTACTACGAAATTCCTCGTATACCAATCAACGGACAAATATTATTTAAACAAATGCTACAAGAAGTCGCTGAAGGTTTTCATAAATTTAAGAGTCAACAAAAATGCGAAGGTAAATAAAGAATTTTAAATATTGATCGTCAGACTTAGGCATGGGATAAATAATATCTAACGCCTGAAACAATCAATATGAACTAAAATGAGATTTTCATGCACGAAAATATTATCACTATTGCTAAAGAAAAACGCGCCTATGCCTTAGATGCTCTGCGTGGATTTGCGATTTTAGCAATGGTCTTATCAGGCACTATAAAATATAAGATTTTGCCAGCTTGGATGTACCATGCTCAGGAGCCTCCACCTACCCATACTTTTCATCCTAATCTGCCTGGCTTAACTTGGGTAGATACTGTATTTCCAATTTTCTTGTTTTGTATGGGAGCAGCTATCCCCTTAGCGCTGTCGAGTCGCCTTGCTCAAGGATTCACCACAAAACAAGTTATATTATACATTTTTAAAAGAGGATTTTTGTTAGGAATATTTGCGATATTCCTTCAACATATTAGACCGTTTACGCTCAATCTAAATCCAACAAAACAAACATGGTGGATAGCCTTATTGGGTTTCTTCATACTCTTTTTGATGTTTGTTCGGTCGTCTGTAAACATAAAATTTAGGCAGTACAGAAAATGGATTACTTTTGGTGCTTACATCGCAGCAATTATCCTCGTCTGTTTTCTGAGATATCCAGATGGAAGTGGATTTTCTCTTTCCAGGAGCGATATTATTTTAGTCGTCCTGACAAATATGGTGATTTTTGGTTCACTTAGCTGGTTTTTTACCAAGAATAATTTGTTGCTACGTCTAGGATTGTTAGGCTTATTGATTGCTTTGCGACTGTCGGCTACTGTTAAGGAAAGTTGGATTGCTTTACTTTGGAAAGCATCGCCTGTCCCCTGGATTTTTCAATTTGATTATTTAAAGTATTTGTTTATCGTTATTCCTGGAACTATTACGGGAGATTTCATTCTCAATTGGCTGAAAATGCCAGAAATCAATAAGGAAGATGAGGGAATTAAATCAAACGGTCGTCAGCTACGTTTTTATAGCATCATTGTGTTGATGTTAGCTATTTGTTTGAGTTTACTGATTGGCTTACAGGCAAGATGGGTATGGCAAACAACGTTACTAAGTGCAGTTCTTTGTTCAATAAGCTGGTTTTTATTTGTAAATCCGGCTAATGAGACGGAAAAATTACTTAAATCATTTTATCAGTGGGGTGTTTATTGGTTGGCACTTGGCTTACTTTTTGAACCTTTTGAGAAAGGGATTAAAAAAGACCCTTCTACATTGAGTTACTACTTTATTACCACGGCGATCGCACTCTTTCTCCTAATCACATTCACTATACTTATAGACATCTTTAAACAGCTAAAATGTCTCCAACTCTTAATTGATAATGGGCAGAATCCGATGATTGCTTATGTAGCGTTTGCTAATCTTCTTTTGCCCATTTTGAGATTAACTCAACTTGAACCGTTCATATTAAATTATACAAACACTCCCTTAACAGGCTTTTTGAAAGGGGTCATTTATACGTTAACAATTGCGTTTGTTGTAAGCTTTTTTACTAAATTAAAGCTTTTTTGGAAGACGTAAAATTAAATTCTATTACGTACTGATATACACTTACCCGATTTGTGATACATTTAACACTCAATCTGAATTGTCATAATTTTCGCTAATAAATTTATAAATAACTGAAGCCTCAAACTGCTATAGAAGGAGATGCATCAATGCCAAGCACTTTAAGAGTGAAGACAAATACTGTTTTCAAGCAAGACTGGCGACTACAATCAAATGATCCTCAGTTACAAGAACAAGACAAGTATTTAGCTAAAGCAGGTCAGCAATTGCGTGTCTCGTCCATTGACCGTAATACTCAGAAATATGGTGGCGACTACTGGCTAGTCACTTTCGAGCAACCACTTCAGCCTACTCAGGGGAAACCTAAGATTAACTGGTATGTTTATGTACCTCATGTAGAAGAATTATCAGTAGATTCATCAAGTTCAGTCATTCTCAGAGCAAGGACAAGTACAACTTTTAAGCAAGACTGGAGAGCACAATCATCAAACCTCGGACAACAAGACAAGTACGCAGCCAGAGCAGGTGAGCAATTTCGCGTCTCCTCTATTGACCGCAATGCTCAGATATATGGCGGCGACCACTGGAAAGTAACTTTCGAGCAACCACTTCAGCCTAGTCAGGGGAAAGCTAAGAGTACTTGGTTCGTTTATGTGCCTCAAGTAGAATTATTAGGCAATACAGCAACCTCACCCACTATTAGAGCGACGACAAATACAACTTTCAAGCAAGATTGGAGGGTACAAACATCAAACCTCGCAGAACAAGACAAGTACGCAGTGAAAGCAGGTCAGCAGTTTCGCGTTTCGTCTATTGATCGCAATGCTCAAAGATATGGCGGAGACCACTGGAAAGTGACTTTCGCCCAGCCACTTCAGCCTAACCAGGGACAAGCTAAGAGTACCTGGTACGTTTATGTGCCTCATATAGTCTACGAATCATCTGCCTTAAGGTCTGACAGGAATATAGCACCCGGTAGTAGCAACAAATACATAACCCAGAAGATACTGCAACAAATAAATGGAAGCCCCTCTATCGAAGCTGTGACAAACGTAAGCTTGCTTTGTCCCTCGTCGGTTCTTCTCTTCTGCTTCGTTTGTACTTCTGCGGTTCGTTTAAAAAATTATTTAAAAACTATACTTTTCCATTTCCCGCGCTAAATAAGGTGCAACAGCGAAAGTGCTGCACCCTTTCATAAAATTACCAACTAGCCACAGCTTGAGCTATGGCTTCATGTGCTTTGGCAAAAGACTGCTCGCGAACTTCATCACCCGCGCCGAGGTCTTCCACATTAATGAATGTAACGTCTGTAATTCCAACAAACCCAAAAACCGCTCTCAGGTAGGGTTCCTGATAATCGTATGGTGCGGCGGGACTTCCTGGTGAAAAGTTACCGCCCCGAGCTGTGACAACTAGCAACTTTTTGCCGTCAACCAATCCCTTGAAGCCACCTTGCTCTGTGATAGCGAAGGTACGACCAACGCGAACAATTTGGTCAATGTAAGCTTTGAACGCAGAGGGTACGTTAAAGTTATACATCGGCACACCAAAGACATAGCGGTCAGCTGTCAAAAACTCATCAACTAAAGTATCTGACAATTCAATTGCCTTAGTCAGTTCGGGTGGGCGAGCATCTGGTGGTGTAAAAGCAGCAGCAATCCACGATTCGTCTACATGGGGAACTGGATTGTGACCTAAATCCCGGTAGGTGACTGTATCTCCAGAATGGGCGTTTTTCCAAGCTGTCACAAACTCATGAGTGAACTTGCGGGAGAAAGAACGTTCTCCACGAGGACTAGAGTCGATATGCAGGATATTTGCCATGAATTAATTCCCAATAGTAAACAAGTGATAGGGGGTTGCTCATTAGGCTTGTAGTTACGCAGAAACGCAACTATGAACCAGTCCCTTTATTTATAGTTAAATTTTTGAGCCGTAATAACTTTAAGCTATGTAAAGTTAACATGGAAAGTAGGCACTTAAAAGTAAGGTACTTACCTAAAAGAAACTATGAAAGCTGAAGCGGAAAACCATAGCAGGCTAACTTGTGAAGTGGAAACCACGCTCAGGGTGATTGGTGGACGCTGGAAGGTTTTGATTATTAGAGAATTGATGGGTGGTGTGAAACGCTTTGGCGAATTACAGCGAGCTTTGGGTGGAATTACTCAAAAAATGCTGACGCAACAACTTAGGGAGATGGAGGAAGACGGGATTATTCATCGAAAAGTTTACCCACAAATTCCTCCCAAAGTGGAATATTCTTTAACGCCTTTAGGAGAAAGTCTTCAACCAATTCTTTATGCAATGCACGAGTGGGGTGTCAAGCACGTATCTCAGATAAATAGTAAAAAACGAAATATTTGAGAATTACACTTTTTTGTGAAAACTGTCCTTTGTCATTTGTCATGACTCTTTAGTAATTCTAAAGGACAAAAGACTAATGACTCACGGCAGCCCTTACACTTTAACGTTTATTCATTAGTTTGTAAATATTCAATTGCCGCCTCTAATTTTGAGGAATATCCTTGAGCAAATCTCTCAAACCAAAGCCCTTCTGAAGAAAGTGGATCTAAATTGGCAAGCCAAAGATTGGCTTGCTTTTTCAACTCCTCTAATTTTTTAGCCTTGAGTTGTTCTTGTCTAATGCGTTCTTGTTCCTGTTCTTGCTGTCTTTGCAATTTTTCAGCTAAGTCTTTTTGCTCAAAATCAGCTTTGACTTCCGCTAAAAGGCTATCTATTAACGATTCCGATTTTCGCTGCATACTCATTGGTTTTGCTGAGATGGGTTTGGGCTGCTGTTGTTGGGGTTTTTGTTCTTGATATTCAGCTTTGAGTTCAGCTAAGAGTTTGTCAATGGAATCCATGATATGAAATCCTCAGTACTCCACATTCAGTTTGCTCCTTAATTTAGTCAAAAGTTAGGAAGATGCTTAGTCGTTAATAGCATTGAGCAGTACTTCTGATAAACTCATATCTTCCATATCTTCTATAGTGATGGTGTCGCAGATATCGAACTTTGCACCTGCTCCTTGTAGGTCATCATCTAATACCTTAAGAAAGCGAGTCGCCTGAGGATCTGTACCGACTTGAATAAAAGAAATCGCAAGTTCTTCATCGCGATCCATACGCCGAGAAGCTTCAATAATAACCTTCATAACCGCTTTGCGATCGTCTGGTTCACCATCAGTCACAACCAAAATAGTTTCACCATTTGGCTGAGTTTGACCGCTAGCCTTGCGTTGAAAGTAGTTATCAGTTGCGTGTTTCAATACACCTGCCAAGTCAGTTGTGCCAGATGGGTCATTTTCTTGGAAAATTTGCAATACCTTGCTAGATGTCACATTTTCGTAGCGCTTGAATCTTCCAGAAAATAGATAAACAGTGATACCATCAGGGTCAAATTGCTCGCATTTACTCGCCAAGGCAAAGGTAGATTCTTGTGCAGCAGCCCATCTGCTTCTACCACCCTTTTGGTCTGGAGTTGCCATGCTGCCGCTTTTGTCAATAATTAAAGTATAATCACGATTTTCTAGCATTTTTATTATTCTCCGTATTTATATCTGTCATTTGTCGATTAATCACTAATCAATCAGTAATCGCGTTCATTAACACATCTGCAAGGCTCATATCTTCCATGTCATCCAAGGTAATTGCGTCGCAGATGTCAAATTTAGCACCAATACTTTGCATTTGGTCATCTAAAGCTTTGAGAAACTTGGTTGCTTGGGGATCTGAACCTACTTGAATTATAGAAATTCCCAATTCTTCATCGCGTTCCATTTGGCGAGACGCTTGAATGATGACTTCAAATACTGCTTTGCGGTCATCTGGTTCGCCATCGGTAATAACTAGAATTGTTTCGCCGTTGGGTTTAGTTTGACCTGCAGCTTTGCGCTGAAAATAATTTTTGGTTGCGTCTTGCAAGACACCTGCTAAGTTTGTCGTGCCAGCCGGGTCATTTTCCATAAATACCTGTGCGACTTTGGCTGAGGTGACATTCTCGTACCGTTTAAATCTACCAGAAAATACATAAAGTGTAATGCCATCAGGGTCAAATTGCTCACATTTTCTTGCTAAAGCGAGTGTAGATTCTTGGGCTATCTCCCAGCGACTTCTACCACCGGCTTGGTCAGGAGTGGACATACTCCCGCTTTTATCGATAATTAATGTGTAATCGCGATCGCTCATCATAATCTTCCTTCGATTGTTACCTTGTTGTTCTAGTCTAGCCGTTGGGTTAGAGTACGGCTTCTACTGGCGATCGTTTGTAACAATAAGCGATGGGAGCTAAAAAAAACTCCCCCAGGCTATGTGAGGGAGGTTCAAGAAAAAGTCTTGAATCGAACCATTATGCAGGGTTAGCTTGTGCTCTTTTTTCGAGTAGGTTGATAATAGAAGCTTTTTCTAAGATTCCGACAAGCACGCCATTGTCACGAATCACCGCAAGTGCAGATAACTTTCCTTGTTCTAGTAGCTTCACGACTTCCAATAAGGGTTGGTCGGATTTCACAGTGGTAAACTCTTCAACAGGTCGCATGACTTCTTTAATTTGAGTTTCTGACCAGAGTGTAGTAGGAATAGTTCGCAAATCGTTAATAGATATTGCTCCCACTAACTGTCCGTTATCATCAGTCACTAAGAACCGATGCCAGTTTTGCCAATTCAAGATGCGCTCATCGGCAAACTCTCTTAAGGTAAGAGTAGCAGACACAATCGGGCTATCAGACGTTACCGCATCGGCTGCTGTCAAACCTGTCAGTCGTTCTTGTACTCTGGCAAACTGAGCCACATTACCAGCATTTTGGAGCAAGAAGAAACCGACTAAGGCGTTCCAAAAGTTACCAAAGCTGCCAAATAACAGTAGTGGGACTAAACCAGAAGCGATCGCCACCCAACCAAAGATTTGCCCAACTCGACCGGCAAAAACCACACCCTTATAAGGATTACCAGTTACTTTCCAAACAATTGCTTTCAGTATATTTCCCCCATCCAAAGGTAAGCCTGGAATGAGGTTAAACAGCGCTAATGCTAAGTTTACTGAAGCCAATACACCAAGAATCGCTGCCAAGGCTCCTGATGCGGCGCTAGCAAAACCAAGGGCTGTAAAGAGACTGAAGAGCAGTAGGCTCACTAACGGACCTGCGATCGCAACCCAGAAAGCTTCACCTGGGGTTTTTGACTCTCTTTCTAAGCTTGCCAACCCGCCAAATATAAACAGTGTGATTGATTTCACATCAATTCCTTGGCGAATGGCGACAAAGCTGTGTCCTAATTCATGGGCGACAACAGAGGAAAATAACAGTAGTGCTGTTAGCAATCCTAGTAGCAAAGCTAATCCCCCCGCTAATTGGGGAAATTGCGCCGCCAGTCCACTGCTATAGCTCCAAGTGACTAATCCCAGAACCAAAAACCAGGATGGATGGATGTAAAAGGGAATCCCGAAGAGATTGCCAACGCGAATTGTGCCATTCATGGCGTTCACCTTTGATTTCAGCTTGGAGAGGTTTGGTTTTACCCCTCTCGATGTCTCTATCGTAACGATTTGTTAAGCGATTTTAATCTTTTCAAGTGTCGTGGTGTCCGTCCGTTAAGGTACGGTTATCGATAATTATTGCAATGTTATGGCGGTTTTCACTTGCGACGCCAGTCCGACGGGAATTTGCACACTCAAGAACCCGGCAACGCGTTCTCTTCTCAACCGAATGCTGTGATAACTTAAGCTACACCCTACACCTTACCTCCTTACATCCTCAGGTAAGGCATAAAATCCCAAATGGTTGCGAACAGGACGCTCGCGCATCGCGTAATAATTGAACAGGGTCAGCATCAAGTGGTGGTGGCGCTACTTGTGCCTGCATTTGTTGCAGAAGGGCACGAGTATCATCTGTCATTTTGGCGAAGATGTTGTCTTTCATACAAACTATAGGACTAGTATTTGATTTTTGAACAAAATTAGGTATTGTAGGGTGCGTTAGGATGAAATCCGTAACGCACCATTATCAAGGGTTTGGTGCCGTACTCTCGGCTAACACACCCTTGTATCTTCTTAAAAATCAAACCGGATTCCTATATTCTAAAACTTATGCATTGTCAGAAAATTAAGATTATGTGTAGCGACCTGCAATACTAAAAGAAAGCGCAAGGTAAATCTGGGTTTGTTCCCGTTGCGGCGAGGTGGGTGATTGAGCGCTCAAATGCTTGGATGGAAAGATGCAAAATCCTCGTCAAGAACTTTGAGAGAACTCTAGAAGACAGCGACTGCCAAGGTTAATCTTTGTTTTATTCGGCTGATGGTTAAGAGACTTGCAACCCCTTCTTAGATCTCAAATGGGTTCTATATAATCTATTGCGAGAATTGCGAGAAAAAAGGTTGCAATTTTCCGGAACAGATAAACCTCTGCTTGTAGATATTATTAGTTGACTCATTTATAACTGAACTTCTATACGAGCCGCAGGGGATATAACCCCACCACTATTAAAAACTCGGTTATCATAACCGGGTTTTTGGCATAAGTTGCAATTCTTTTGTACGGTCTTAACAATTGTTACGTTGCATTACAATACGTTTGAAGCACAGAGACTAGTACAGGATACGAGCAGTGACACACCAAACTTCTTCTAAAACAGCATCTACCTTAGGTGATAAAGAGACAGATGTCATTGTCATTGGTAGTGGTATTGGTGGTTTAAGCTGTGCAGCTCTTTTGGCACGGTATGGCTTTGATGTGACAGTTTGCGAAAGCCACTCAATCCCCGGTGGTGCAGCGCATGCTTTTGAGCGTGATGGATTCAAATTCGACTCAGGTCCATCGCTTTACTCTGGCTTATCCTACAGTCCTTCTGCTAATCCTCTCAGACAAGTGCTAGATGCAATTGGCGAGGAGTTGCCTTGCGTCACCTATGATACATGGGGTTGCTGTCTACCAGAAGGAGATTTTGACACCTCGGTTGGTGCTGACCAGTTTTGTGAGGTACTGAAGCGGTTTCGTGGCAATGAGGCTATCCTTGAATGGCGCGAGTTACAGCGTGTGATGGAACCACTAGCGCGTGCTGCAACGGCAATACCGCCAGCAGCTTTGCGTCTTGATGTCGGTGCAGTGATGACTGTAAGTAGATTTGCCCCATCTTTATTTCCACATATTGCAGACATCGGCAAGCTTACAGGACCATTTAGCCGAATTATGGACGGCGTTATCAAAGACTCGTTTACGCGCAACTGGCTTGACTTGCTTTGTTTTCTCCTCTCTGGACTACCAGCAGATGGAACCAGTACAGCAGAGGTTGCATTTATGTTTGCAGATTGGTATCGACCAGGTGTGGTGCTAGACTATCCCGTTGGTGGGAGTGGTGCCTTAGTTGACGTCTTAGTCCGGGGACTAGAACGACAGGGGGGTCGGTTGATGCTGAACGCCCATGTTGAGCAAATTCTTGTAGAAGGGAAGCGTACCGTAGGCGTGCGTTTGCGTGGTGGTAAAGAGATAAGAGCGCGTCGGGCAGTCATTTCTAATGCATCGGTATGGGATACGCTCAAGCTGCTTCCAGAAGGGTCAGTGCCAAAACAGTTTCGGGAACAGCGAGCCAGCACACCTGAGTGTGATAGCTTCATGCATCTCCACTTAGGTATAGATGCACAAGGATTACGCTCAGACCTTGCGTGTCATTATATAGTCGTTAATAATTGGGAAGTCGGCGTTACAGCGCCTCAGAACGTCGTACTGGTATCGATTCCCTCAGTTTTAGACCCCTCATTAGCACCACCCGGAAAGCACGTCATTCACGTTTATACTCCAGGTAACGAACCTTACGACTTATGGCAGGGAATGGACAGGAAGAGTGAGGAGTATGCGCGACAAAAACAATTGCGTGCAGATGTGATGTGGCAAGCCTTGGAGCGAATTATTCCGGATATTCGCTCGCGTTGCGATGTGACACTAGTTGGTACACCACTAACACATGAGCGCTATCTGCGCCGTCATAGAGGTTCTTATGGTCCAGCAATTCAGGCTGGAAAAGGTTTCTTCCCTGGTTCTAACACACCTCTTCCAGGACTGCTGTGCTGTGGAGACTCGACTTTTCCTGGTATTGGTTTACCAGCTGTCGCCACCAGTGGGATGATGACTGCAAATACGCTTGCACCCTTACAGAAGCATTTAGGAATGCTTCAGGATATTGGTTGCATTCGTTAGGTCATAATAAATTCAGGTATTATCTTTACAAAAATTTATGTATTTAACTTGGTTAGACAGCAATTCTTGGCTACTGGAAATCGGAGGGAAACGAATACTAATTGACCCTTGGCTAGTTGGTTCGTTAACCTTTGGTAATTTAGATTGGTTCTTCAAAGGTTCCCGACCTCAAGAACGTCCAATACCAGAGAACATTGACCTGATTTTGCTATCTCAGGGTTTGGAAGACCATGCTCATCCACCAACGCTGAACCAACTTGACCGCAATATTCCAGTTGTCGCTTCTCCCAATGCTGCCAAAGTAGTACAGCAGTTAAATTACACTCAAGTCACAACACTTGCTCATGGGGAAACTTTCACCTTGAATCAAAGCGTGGAAATTAAGGCAACTCCTGGCTCGCTGGTTGGTCTAAATTTGGTGGAAAATGGATATCTCCTCAAAGAATTGGAGAGCGGTTTTACTCTCTATTACGAGCCTCATGGAAATCATTCACCCACGCTTAAGGAAATTACGAGCGTGGATGTCGTGATTACTCCGTTAATTGATGCAGCTTTACCCTTAGTTGGTTCAATTATTAGAGGGAATAAATACGCCTTAGAAGTTGCTCAGTGGTTGCAACCCCAAGTCATGCTATCTACAGCAGCGGGAGGTGATGTGATTTTTGAGGGATTACTCAACTCTTTACTTCAGATTAAGGGAAGTATTGAGGAATTTCGTTCATTACTAGAAAAGAATAATTTAGCGACACAGGTGATAGAACCAAAACCGGGCGATCGCTTTGAGGTGAAATTATCCAAGCGAGCATTAAATGTTTGATTGATGAAAATTAGAGTCCTGGTTACAACTGTTAAGAAACCTTAAAACAGTGAACAGTGACCAGTGACCAGTGACCAGTGACCAGTGAGAAGATTGACTTGGGACATCTTGATAACTGGTAACTGATAACTGATAACTGATAACTGATTTTTGATAACTGATAACTGATAACTGGTAACTGTTAAACGTAACACTCTTAAGAGCCGATTGAATCCTGATACGGAAAGTAACCTATGAGGATTACGGTTCCGCACACTGCATCATCCTGAAATCGAGCATATATTGGAGATGTCAGTTGCAGGGATAGAAACTCTGAACTGCAACTGTAAACCTTCAACGAAAGAGCGGATAACTAAAAACTTGATGCCTAAAATTGTAGACGCTAGTCGGGAAGTCGCAAATCAAACTCCTTTAGAGCGAGCCATTCTAGAAGCTATTGAGCAAGCCCGTACTACTTGTGATATTCAAGGAAACACCTCTGCTGGCTGTGCTGTAGCTTGGGATATTGTCGAAGAATTGCAAGCAGAGAAATCCCATAGACAGGCAACAGAAAAGTTTAAAACATCCTTAGAGTACTACTGTGATGAAAATCCAAATGCGCCTGAGTGTTTAATCTATGATGTCTAAGTTGAGTTAAATACTGTGTTATAGGCAGCTTGAAACTCGTCTTAATGTAGAAACCCGTTTGAATGAAGATTCAGACGGGTTTTCTATTTTTTATCGGACATTTGCCGCTTGTTAATTTAAATGAAGAACTTCCAAATCTGGAAGTTGACCCGATTTATTAACTTGTGATTCGGTAAGCTGTCAGAATTTGCCGTCAAAACTGCTGCTCTTGTTCATCCAACCAAATTTCTACCAAAAGAGTTAGACCAATAAGCCAAAAAAAGCAGAATCCCAAAAACCAAAACATTCCCGTCATTAGTATCACCTCCAACCAAGGCTTTTACTTACTGCCATAAAACAGAGAACTGCTCCCTGCCTCACCGTTGTATCTACATTTCTCACAAATCAAATAGGACTGCTATATCTTCACGTTATCGAAATTTTTCTGCAACTCATCCTAAGTTGAAACAAAGTTTAAAAAATTGGACTTAAAAATCTTATAGTGGTTTTCAATTACTTACACTACACGGTAGTACTCCATCGCATTAATTATGATAGTTGTATAAGTTTGTAATGGACTTTAGTCCTAGACTCTTTGAGCGCTCTTTGCGCTCACTACAAAGCCTTCAAAACAAATGCGTTCTTACCACTAGTAGTGGTTCATGTGATTAATTTTGATATATTATACGCGCAAGAACCCCGACTTCTTTAAGAAGTCGGGGTTCTTGTAACCGTACAGCAGATTTATGTGTGTAAAATGTATATCCTACTATGACTGTAATAGAAACTCCTCGTACATGGTTACGTCCACTTGTGACAGCAGATTTAGACGATTTAGCTCAGATATATGGCGAGCCAGAAGTGATGAAGTATCGCTTGATTTCAGAACCAGCTTCTAGGAAACAGACTCAAGAAATGTTAGAGTCTTATCTGGCACACTGGAAGCAACACGGGTTTGGTAGATGGGCAACGATTTACAAACCACACAAGCAATTAATTGGACACTGTGGTTTAGAGTATCTAGCAATTCTGGACGAAATTGAAGTAAATTATTTGCTGGCGAGAAAGTACTGGGGACAAGGATTAGCAACTGAGTCTACAGTTGCACTCCTTCGTTACGGCTTTGAAACTTTGCAATTTGAACGATTGGTAGCACTCGCTAAACCAGAAAACCTGGCATCACGTCGAGTGATGGAAAAAACTGGTATGCAATACGAGAAAAATGTCCAACTCTATGGTGTTGAATGGGTCTTTTATACAATAAACCGTGACCAGTGGAAGCAATCTGACAACGGTTGCGACTTATAAGTATAATCCTTAGAAGTGCGATGCCCCTTCGGGGCTGCGCTCTGCGCCATCGCCGCTGTCGGGTAGCTCCCAGAGGGAGCATCGCCTTCGTTGCTGCTTTTCGCGCCATCGCTCAGCAGGTTCAATTGCCCAACCGCAGTGGTTACACTTTTCTCAATTTTGGTATAAAAAAGAAGTTCAATGTCGTGAGGAGAAAACCAATGCGATTATTACTTAGTGGAGCGATTCTGAGCTTTGGATTGTCTTGCGTGGTTTTTCCAGCATCAACTTTCGCTCAAGCACAACAGTCGTCCGCGTCTGAAGCCCAAGTCAACAGGATGGTAGAAGCACTGCGGCTGGCTGCACCGAAAACTGGTACTGCAAATGATGGATATTATAGTGAATGGCAAGTTAAACCAGAAACCCTCAAAGGCTGGTCCAAAACTTGTCTCAAGAAAGAAGTTACACCTACAGAGTTTGAAAATAATTCTGGCTTAGCACGCCAAGTTGTCTCGTGCATTGCACGCCGGGAGTTAAATAATCAGTTGACTGCTACTGGTAGTAATGAAACGGCGGCTGTGCGTGGCGTTGCTTGTTGGTGGATGACTGGTAACTATACAGGCTGCAACAGTGGTTTCACAGGTGATTATGTTAAAAAAGTCGCAGGCTATTACCAACAACAACGAAAACCAGCATCTAGTACTACTAAACCCGCAACTAGTCCATCGTCGTAACTGAACTATAGAGCAATACCCTTCAGTTAAGCGTTATTTGTGACGATTCCATGCTTGTAGAGACGTAGCATGCTACGTCTCTACATAGACATGTCCAAAAATTAGCATAAAAATCTTGTCCCATCTAGGCTGAAATTTCATTTCTGGAGTTGTCTGTTGTGTCTGGGTGTCACTTGCAAAGAGTCCTAATTCTGAGTATTGGAATCAATTTAGCGCACATGACTTGAGACTCTGCAGTGATTTCATTCGCTTTTGTCGCTTGGCAATGAGTTTCTCTTTCTTCTGCTTTTCCATAACTTTACTCAAGCCAACGGCTACGATGTATGTCATTTCTGCCGCTGTTTGATATGCTAGTTTGATATCTGCTTCCTGTTGCTTGCTCATAGCCAAATTCGCCTATTGCTATTACTACTGCTTATTGCTGGTTGCTATAAAGAATACAATGGCTTTCAATAGTTACGCTTCATCCTGTAGGATCACCCAATCGGGTGATATTCAAACAGACATTGTCAAAATCGGTAGCAGCATTCACAAAATATGAAGGGCAGATTGATTGTATTTGAAGGGGTAGAAGGTTCTGGCAAAAGTAGCCAAATACAGCTAACGCAAGAATGGTTACAAAGTTTTCAGACTTCTGTCGTTGTAACTCGTCAACCAGGAGGAACAGAGTTAGGGTTGCATCTACGAAAACTGTTGTTGTCAGCTAAGTCTAACTCAATTGCAGATAGGACAGAGTTACTTTTGTATGCTGCTGACCGATCGCAACACGTTGAGCAAGTTATCAAGCCAGCCATCCAAGACGGGGCGATTGTTTTGTGCGATCGCTACACCGATTCTACCATTGCCTACCAAGGCTGGGGACGTGGTTTAGATATGAGTTTAACCCGTCAGCTAAATGCGATCGCCACCTCCAGCTTAGAAAGCGATTTGACTTTGTGGTTTGATGTTGATGTCGAGGTAGGACTTGCTCGCAAACGAGGAGACGGGGATACATTTGACCGCATTGAACAAGAGACCATAGACTTTCATCGTCGCGTCCAGCAAGGATATGCTCAACTGTATGCATCTTACCCAGAGCGAATTGTCCGTGTAGATGGTAGCTTGAATAAAGAAGCTGTACAGCAACAGATTCAGGCAATCTTAACCTCTAGGCTGAAAGCTTGGGGATAGTGGGTAGTGGATAGTGGGTAGTGGGTAGTGGGTAGTACTCAACAACTAACAAATGTAGAGACGCGCTGTTTGAAGCGTCTCTACAACTAACAACTAACAACTAACAAATGACCAATGATGCATTTGCACCACTTGTCGGGCAACACGCTGCAGTAGAATTACTGAGACAAGCTGTACTAAAAAATCGTGTTGCTCCAGGATATCTGTTTGCGGGTCCAGAGGGTGTAGGACGGAGTTTAGCAGCACAATGCTTTGTGGAATTGCTCTTTGGTTCACATCAAAACCGTGTGCGACAAGGTAATCACCCAGATTTGTTGTGGGTGCAGCCAACTTACCTGTATCAAGGACAACGACTCACAGCAACCGAAGCCGCAGAAAAAGGAGTCAAGCGCAAAGCACCGCCGACAATTCGCTTAGAACAAATTCGAGAAATTACTGAATTTCTCAGTCGTCCGCCGTTGCAAGCACCAAGACACATGATAGTGTTAGAGCAAGCAGAAACAATGGCGGAAGCAGCAGCAAATGCCTTACTCAAGACTTTGGAAGAACCCGGACAGGCGACGCTGATTTTAATTGCGCCTTCGGTTGAGTCTGTGTTACCAACGTTGGTGTCACGCTGTCAGCGAATTCCTTTTTATCGTTTGGATGCAGCAGCAATGGCTCAAGTTCTGAAACAAACAGGACATGAGGAAATTTTGCAGCATTCGGCAGTCTTGAGTGTCGCGGCTGGTAGTCCGGGAGATGCGATCGCATCTTACCAACAACTGCAAGCTATTCCCCCTGAACTCCTCAAAACCGTGACCAAAGTGCCTTCATCCTATCGTGATGCTCTGGAATTAGCCAAACAAATTGATAAGGATTTAGATACAGAAGCTCAATTGTGGTTAGTCGATTATCTGCAACAGTTTTACTGGCAGCAGAAGCGTCAACCAAGCATAATTAAACAGTTAGAACAAGCTCGTAAATCTCTGCTTTGTTATGCTCAACCGCGCCTTGTTTGGGAATGTACACTTTTATCATTAGTTATGAGTCATTAGTTTCGTATCACCAACAAAGAACTCAGAACTCAGAACTCAGAATATTAAACGCGTTTTCTGGTCATGAATTAAGAGTTCTGGAATGAAGTATTGGTAGAGATGCCCCCGTCAATAACATGCGGACACCAACAAACTTTTTCCGTACTTAAATAAGCGCGGATTCACTCGTTTTGGATATTCTGATTACTGCCCAAGCGTGTTCTGCGTTCTTCTTAATTAACCATCGCTCGTCATCTCAGTTGAATTCTTCAGAGATTGATATCTGGAACCATCTGGCATAATTGCACCTTCAAGAAAAGCACCAGTCAGTTCATTAACACTAACTTTGGCATATTTCAAATTTGCACCTGTCAGATAGGCACCCTCTAATTTTGCACCACTCAAACTGGTATATTTCAAATTGACACCACTCAGATTGGCATGGCTCAAATCTGCACAAATTAAGTTGGCATGACTGAGGTTGGCGCTACTAAAGTTCACATGGCTCAATTGAGCAAAACTCAGATTGGTATGGCTCAAGTTGGCACCTGATAATTTTGCTCGGTTGAGTTTGGCATTGTTGAAGTTGGCATGGTTCAAATTGGCATTGCTGAGATCCGTTTCGTTCAAATTCGCTTCGCTCAGATCCGCTTTTGGTAGATAAATATTAATCAACTCTGTATTTGGAGCATCCAATCCTCTAAGCGGAATACCATCTTCATTTAAATCTTGAAGTGCCAAAACTCTGGCATAGCTGACTCTGACATCGTGTGCAGCATCAATCGTGCTCCACGCTTGGTAGTGAAATTGTTTTCGGCGATCGGGTGCTTCCTTTATAAACAAAACTAAAGCAATCACGACACTAACAGTATCAACACTGTCTACAATCTCTGAAAAAAAGGAATTGTCATCGACAATTACAAAAATGCCCTCTAATACAATGAGTGAAATAATCACAACTTGCCATGCTGGCAGTGTCCAGAAAGCATTAACAATTTTTTCTGGTATTTGCTTGAGAATTGCACTCCACTGTTGAATAAGCGATTGAGCTTGAAATGTCTTCAACTTGTGTTGAAGCTGTGTCTTGAATGCTATGGGCTGTTTTGATATTGTTGCTTTCTCATCATGAGCAGCTATTGAAGATTCTGCCTGAGCGCCTTGTAACATCCCAGCAGTGATCGCTCGAAAAGCATTCACCCAGGCTTGCTTGACTTCAGGCGTCCAATCTGCTTGAAGATACTGTTCAAACGTTGTGAGTAAGGCTTCTCCCACCGCAGGATAGTATTTAGGAAGTGCCCCATAGCCAACGTGTCTGGCTCCCAATGCACTGAGAACTTGCCCTAGAGATTCTGGGTTACGGAGATTCTCTACAACTAAGATTAGAGCATTTAACAGCTTTTTCTGTAGTGTTACCATGTCAATGTTGGCAAACAACGGTTTCACCTCTGGGTGGGCGATAAACAAGTTTTCGTAGAAACTGGCGACGAATTCTTGAGCACGTGGCTTAATAGTGGCAAAACTCTTTTCTAGCAAATCTGCAGGTAACTCGTTCGCCTCTTTTTCTGCAACGTTAGATGCGGCGGTTGCTGTTTCAGATGATGCAATGGTGGCTGAATCCTCTAATTCAACACCTGCATGAATTTCATTTGCACCTTTTAACATTTGATCTGCGATCGCACTGAACGCATCGACCCAAGCTTGCTTGACTTCGGAAGTCCAATCCTCTTGGAGGTACTGTGCAAACGTCGTGAGTAATGCTTCTCCGACCGCAGGATAGTATTTAGGAATAGCTCCATATCCAATGTGTCTGGCTCCCAAGGTATTGAGAACTTGTCCTAAAACCTCTGGGTTACGAAGATTTTCAACCACTAAAACAAGAGCATTCAACAGCTTTTTTTGTTGTGTTGCCATGTCAATTTTGGCAAACAACGGTTTCACTTCTGGATAAGCAGTGAATAAATTTTCGTAGAAGCTAGCAGCAAACTCATCGGCATGAAGTTTAACTCGCTGAAAACTTTCTTCTAAAAGCTCAATATTTAAAGACATATTTTCCGTAGCTCCGAATCTTGATTTGCTAATAGGAACTAGAAAAGTTTATATTAAAACGTCAAATTCTCTAATTCTTGCTCCACAATTGCCATAAACTCCTTCGCATCCTTGATACCCATTTTTGCTAATGCTTCCCACTCTTGGGATGTGTAATCTAAATCGTGTCCCATCACGTCTTGAGCCCAATATGGTAACCGTGATGGGTTTTCCATAAGCTGATAAGTTAACTTCAAAATTTCTGTGCCAGGCGTTTTTTCTCTAACCTTTGTTGCTAAACAAAAAGAAAGTAATTTTGCTAAGTTGCTTTCCGGCGGAATCGATGTTAAAAAAGCCATGTTTTGTGCTAATAGAAACTTGTCGAGTTTCATTGGATATACTCCTTTTCCTATTTAAAATTTAAACTATGCTACTCATTTTTGAGAGGTTCCTGCCACTTCTACCGGGGTTCTTTAACAGTTACCAGTTATCAGTTATCAGTTATCAAAAATCAGTTATCAGTTATCAAGTACCCGCAGTATCAAGATGTCCCAAGTCAATCTTCTCACTGGTCACTGGTCACTGGTCACTGGTAACTGTTCACTGTTTTAAATTTGCTGTTTGGATGTTAAAAAACTTCTGGTAATACCAATTCTCTGTAAAAAAAGCACTTAATACTAACTCTTTCACTCAGCCGCGTGCTTGGCACGGCAGTTGCTTCAACGGGGGGGAACCCCCGCAACGCACTGCCTCGTCTTGGCGGTAGCCTGCGGCACGCCGCTACGCGTCTACGTTTAATAAATATTAAGTGCATCTTCATGGAGAATTGGTATAAGACAATTAACTCCGAGATGACAACACTAAGAATTGCGAGAAGTTCTGAAGAAATTCCTCCATCGACAAGGTACTATCTTTGTCAGCATCGCTCATGTTCCAGAACATCTTGATGTCTTCATCTTCATAGCCCAAGGCTTTAAATTTCGCCTCAATTTCAGAGACTTCCAGAACCCCATCTTTATTCTTGTCAACATCTTCAAAGACCTGAAGAAGTGCATCTCGGAACAGAGAATCAGCAACCGCCTGACGAAACTCATGTTCGAGAACATCGAGAAATGAACCCTTTGATGTTTCTGAAAGCCACGGCTCGAGTACCGTAGAACGGAGTACGGTGATAGACGAACCTGTTGCTCCAGATACTCCTAGTAGGCGCTGTTTATAGTGTTCGATGAAAGCTTCTCCGTAATGAGCCGCGTCAAAATCTGTGGTACTGACGATGAGCTTATAACCGTAAATATCCTCACCTGGGTCAATGCTAAGTTTGTCATAGATAGCCCTATTAAGGCGGTTTGCCAGATTTAAATCTGTGTTGAGCGAGCCATCTGGATGTTTGAAATTAAACGCGTAGGTGATGATATTTTGGTCTGGACCGATTTCTGAAAGCAGATGCAGGGCTTCTTTGTCCGCCAAGAGTTCATCATTACTTGCCTTATCGATTCTCTCCCGAATGAATTGAATTTGTTGCTCTACATCAGAACCGGAAATTTCTGCGGGAAGTCGAGGAACGGGAACAATTGTGAAACGGTCTTCCGGACTCGCCATACACAACAGTCGCGCATAAAGTTTCTTACAATTGAACAAAGCTTTGCCAATGATTCTGCCGTATCCACTCTTTGTGGGGCGAATAACCTTGTGGCTGAGATATACCGAAGCCGCTGCAGCCCCAGGCTTTGACCCCTCCAAGCCATAGATACCAACCGTGGGTTCTGCTTCGCCGTGGTACATATAGGGAGCAGCGAATGTCACCAAATCCCGCATTGCGGAATTGCGGTAGCACAACGCTCCGGCTGGGTATGGAATGTAGCCTGATTTATGAGGGTCTACCGTTATGGAATCAGCATTTCCCAGAACTTGGAACTGCTGAGTGACATACGAGCTTAATCCAATCTCAGTAATCAGTTCTTCTTTTGTCTTAATCAGTTGTGGTGTGTTAGTCTCATCTTCGCGAAGAAGAGTGGCGAAATAACCGCCCCAAGCCGCATCAGCATGAACGGTAAATTCTAGTCCTTGGGAGCGCAATTCTTCTCGCAGCTCAAGAATATTCTTCAGGGGGTCAGTTGCACTTTCTTCCGTGCTTCCCATGACAGAAACTACTGTATATACGGGTCTGCGCTGGGCTAGGCAATCTTGAAGAATCTTTTTGACTTCAGTGAAACTCATCCTGGCATCTTCATCCACAGGAACGTCAATCAGGTTTGCCGCTCCAATTCCCAGCAATGCCGCTGCCTTTGGAAATGAGTAGTGTTTCGTTGCTGGTACCAGGAACACAGGCGCAGACTTGATGTCGCTGAGGAAGCGGCGTGAAAACTCCGCCATTCCAAGGTTTTGCAGTGAATATTTAGATAGGACATCTGTTAGGGTTTCACCAGAAATCTGATACTCCTTATACAGACGAGTTGGCAATGCCAGAATGTCATCGCCTTTGAGGTTAAGCACTGACCAAGTGTCTAGTTCAATCAGAGGTTTTGACCCGCCAGTGGGCAGGGAAATACTGATATCTTTTGCAGCTTTTAGTGACGGTTCATTTTGCAAAGCTGCTTGCAAGGCAAGGGGATAAAATTTCAAGTTTCTTGCTGCCCAAATCGCCTCAATGTTGGCAACAGTTCCACCACAAGTGATGTGTCCCCAAGGACGAATCGCCCCTTTTTCGATTTCTGCCTCATCTGGTATGCTGTATCCCAGCATTCGGCAAAGGTCGTCTCCTACCAAGATTTCCAAAAGCGTTGTTGCCGTTGACCCTTCAAAAGCCACATTGTTGGGGTTGTACAGCATTGCCGCAAAATAACCTAGGATAGATGGCATTGTCATATCCCAGTTCATGTGCCCTTGATAGCGCATACTGAAGAACGGTACGGACTTCTTCAGAAACGCCAACAATGAGCGGTAACTCTCCTTGAGAGTATCAATTGCCTCTACGTAATCTGACTGTCGCTTAACTTGCTCGGTGATGTGAGTTGGATCGCCAGGATGAAAGTTTCGACGCCAAAACGCGTGGTCACGAATCGCTTCTACGATTAAACTCTCAAGTTCATCAGCATTTTCTGCTTTTGTTCCTAAAAACCATGCTTCAACTGAACGAGTTCCCAAACCTTGAAGATGGGGTACTTCTCCAAATTTGAAGAATTTGTTTAGCCCATTATTTTTGCCTAGACCATTGTTCTGAGAACCGTTGTTATGAGAGTTGTTACTCATTTTTTCACCTTTTGTGTAAGTTTTGCAGGCAACTGTCTGGACACCAGCCATTCCTGACCGAATTATTCGCAATTGGTATTGAAATTGTGAAAAATAATGACGAATTACCAATTATCAATGACGAGTTTGCTTGTCATGTTTCATCCTCAGCTAAAGTCATCAGTGCATTTTTCAAGAAAGAGAGATTTCTACCAAATAGCAGTCAGCGTTCAGCAGTTAGCTAAAGGCTAATAGTTGATAGTTTTCATCTGTATACACTGTTTGAATACAAGCTGGTATTAGCTACATATCTAGGCTCAGTGCTAGGCAAATGTCAAATTTTTTATCTTTATTTTGAGCTAGTCTGCTAATTCTACTAGCTGGGACACAATAATTTTGGTAATTGAGGCATGAATTTACATCAGAGATATTAACTTATTTTTATTTCAATAGGTAGATGCGTCGTACAAAATCCTCAAAAAAATTAATAAAGACTTTTCCTACTTTTCCTACTTTTATTACTTGACAAAATTCATTTTTTTAAAAAAAATACTAATTTTTGCTGCTTTTCCTTGTTTTTACATAATAATTTAAAACTTTTCCTACGTTTTTCTACCTTTAAACCTCCCACCGTTAGCAAATAAGTAGGAAAAGTAGGAAAAGTAGGAAAAGTAGGAAGAGTAGGAGAATAAAAAATATTTAGTTCACGTCTTGCACCAGGTGACACCTGTAAAGTCTTAGCTATGCAATCTCCAGTCCACAAGAAAAGGACTTATTATTATCTACATTGTTTGACTGGTAATAGTCCCAATAGGCTTTACAAAGCCACAAATGAAATGTTAGATTTTTTGTACTCGTTTCCCTACGTCGTTTAGGAACGCTACATAGTGTGCCACCTTCCATCTGAATATAAAAACTATTCAGCTAACTCATTGAGCCAAAAAATGTTTTGATATTGACGAAGTAAATAGAAGATTTTCAGGAAGTTCAAGATAACAGAAAAGCGGCGATCGCCTAATTGATACCTTGATTCAGCAACGCCATCTCCACAGTACTTTTTTTCCACATTGTTAACAGATAGATATCAAATTTAACTTTCTAGATTCACACCAAAGATGAACGCAAATAATAACTTAGAATCGTCTGTTTCACAGATCCAAGAAAAACAGCCCAGCATACGCGAAAGATTCTTCAATAAGCTAAAGACCGAACATCCAAATCTGCACGCTTTATATGTCACAACTAATGTAATACTCATCTGGAGTGGCTTCATCCTCATCTTTGACTCATGGGCTCAAGGAACAAATTTGATGGCAGAACCTACCCCAGAGATTGCTATACAAGTGCCTATTCGTCACTTTTGCTTATTATTGCTGGGTCTAGCAATGCTCTTGCTGGATGACTTATCCTTGTATGATCTGGTAATGATGAGGAAAACTCATTCAGAAAAAAATCCTGAGGAGATGGATCTCAGGGAAAAGTTTTTCCACAACTTCAAAATCCAGTATCCCAACCTGGCAACTATTTATACTCTTATGGGGGTCATAATTACTTGGTCTGGATTATGGGGTTTGACTTGGGATATCCCTGTTCAACCATTATGGCGATCGCTACTGACAATTCTTATTGGCTTCCTTCTGCTCTACCTTGATGATTTCAGATTGGACGAAATCTAGAACCTAATTCATGCCTTTTTTCCCAAAGATTGAGTTGGGGTTGCGTAAACTTTGCGCCAACCTAATCGCTAGGCTGACTATAGCGCTTCTCGTTTAGATGAACTACAGATTTATCTGTGTCCATCTGTGTCCATCTGTGGTTCTTATTTTTTGATGTATTGCACTCAACTAAAAACCGCCATATTTCATCGCCCGATCTTGTTCATGAGAAAGATTTTCCAAAGCTTCACGAGTGCAATTACCTTCTCCTACCTGCTTTTTTCCAATAATCCCGGACTAGCTGAGACTGCTCCAACCAATATCATTGTCCCTGAAGAGATAGCAGAAACCATCTCCCAAGCACAGCCTGACTCGACTAACTTAGTTGGTCAAGTGACCTCAGTGAGCCAACTAGCAGATGTGCAGCTTACAGACTGGGCTTTCGGCGCACTCCAGTCTTTAGTTGAGCGCTATGGGGTGATTGCAGGTTATCCCAATCGCACATTCCGGGGTAACCGAGCAATGACGCGCTATGAATTTGCCGCCGGTTTAAATGCTGTCCTTGAGCGGATCAATGAACTCATCAGAACGGGAAAGGAGGATTTAGTTTCTCGTGATGACTTGGCGACGTTGCAACAACTTCAACAAGAGTTTGCCGCCGAGTTAGCAACGTTGCGGGGACGGGTAGACGTTTTGGAAGCCAAGACGGCAGAAATAGAGGCAAATCAGTTCTCCACAACCACCAAGCTAACTGGTCAAGTCATCATGACAGTGAATGCCGGAGGATTTGATGGCGAACGCATCATCAGCCCTACAGGTGAAGAGATTACTCGTTCTGACCCGAATCCTACCGTGGCTTACCGAGCTCTGGTAGAGTTGAATACCAGCTTCGTTGGTACAGACCAATTGAAAATAGTTTTCGACACAGGTAGCGATGCCGGTGAAGACAATCCCGCAGGATTTCTAGAGCCGTCTTTTGGTAGTGTCCAAGACTTCTCGGTTTCACCACCCATTGACAAGCAATTCATACTAGATCTGCTGTACTACACCTTTGAGCCGTTTAAGAACTTCACAGTGTCTGTTGGACCTAATATTCGCACTATCAGCTATTTTGACCGTAACAGCTACGCTTACTTGAGCTTTCAAGACTTTAGCACTCAGGCATTTATCAACAACTACATTCTCGCCCCTCTCAACGGTCCAGCAGCAGGTGCAGCAATTGACTGGAAGCCTGGTTCAGGACCGTTTTCAGTGCGGGCTTTGTACGCAGCATCAGATGCAGCCAACCCAGGCGATGAGGGATTTATCCCTGGTGTAGCGCTGTTTGTTCCCTTGCTGTATCCTGATGGGGGTGGCGACCAAGGTTTATTTGGCGACACGTATCAAAGTACAGTTGAACTGGAATATTCGCCCTCGAAAGCTTTTGCCGTGCGCCTCCAGTACAGCGGCGGCGAATTATTTGACAACCGCTATGACGTATTCGGCGTGAATTTCGAGTTAACTCTTTCACGGAAATTCGCCATCTTTGGTCGTTATGGTTACGGTAGCTACAATAACACTGCCTTTGGCGACATCAAACCCAGCTACTGGATGGCGGGAGTGGCGTTTCCAGACTTGTTTACCCGAGGTGCTTTAGCTGGTATTGCCGCAGGTCAACCCTTTATTGTTAGTGAGATTGGGAATGCCACTCAAACCAACTTTGAAGCATTTTACAACTTTCCTGTAAGTAACAACATCCAAGTCACCCCTTTGATTCAGGTTATTACCAATGCTTCTAACCAAGAGGCAAATGGTACGATTGTCACTGGCACGTTGCGAACAGTTTTTTCTTTCTGAAAAGTGAGCGGTTAGGTAAAGCTTATTTATGTATTCAGAGGAGTCATGCAATTAGCTGAGAAACATATTATTAAATCTGGACATCGATTTTTTGAACAAATAGATGCGCTATGTTTTGCTTCTAAGAATCTTTATAACGCAGCTAACTACATTATTAGACAAAATTACATTTTTGGTTGGGGGTATCTAAATTACAACAAAATGCATTCTTACATGAAAACTCATGAAACTTACAGATACTTGCCAAGGAAGGTAAGCCAACAGATTCTCATGGTTTTAGACCGGAATTGGAAATCATTTTTTGCTTGTGTGCAAGAATACAAGTCACACCCGGATAAGTTCAAAGCATCTCCAGCGATGCCTAAGTACAAAGATAAGGCAAAAGGGCGTAATCTCTTAATTTACACGATTCAAGCAATTAGCAAGCCGGGACTGGTGACTGGAAGAGTTAAACTTTCTGGAACCAACATTGATTTCCCAACAACTGTACAGGACTTCTGGAAATCGGTTCATAAACAGCGATGTCAACGGCTCGTACAACATTCTCAGAAAAGCAATCCCAAATGCATTTGCAGATGGGATAGGGAGCTGCGTAGTTCAGCCAAGGCGGGTCACACCCAATAAAGTGAAAGCGAAGGGGAAATCTGAAATGGTTTCCAAGGCTATGTAATATTTGCCTATACTTTCACCAACTATGGTAAATCTCTTGATTCTTTTGTTTTGTCAATTTCGACGAATATTACAAGTTCAGATGGCTGGTAGAGACGCTATACATAACGTCTCTACCTTGAAAGCGAATTAAATCAATGTTGTTAAACGTTGCACTAACTGCGGTGCTTGCAGCACGCCCTCAATTCGATCCACTGGCTGACCCTGCTTAAATACTACCAGCGTTGGTAGAGCATAAATTTCATACTGAGATGCTAATTCTGGATATTTCTCAGTATCAATTTTTACAACTCGGATGCGCCCTTGAAGTTGAGCGTTGACTTGCTCTAAAATTGGACTCATCATGTGACAAGGTCCACACCAGTCGGCGTAAAAATCCACCAATACAGGTACATCAGAACCAGACAGCATCTCTTCAAAGCTGTTGAATTGTTTTTTCGTACTCATGTGATACGCACCAGTTTTGTATTGTTTGTTTTCAATAGTAGTTCCCAAGAGCATTTATCTGTGTCATCTCCTAGATTGTTTTTATTGTTGGCGCACAATCACCCTATGATCATTAGCGCAATGACACTAAAGAGGAATATTCATGGAACTATTGCCAGAAGATTTGCAGAGTTTGCGCGGACAGGTTGCTATTGTCACGGGTGCTTCAAGGGGAATTGGGCGAGCGATCGCACTAGAATTAGCCAAACTGGGAGCAAACGTAGTTGTCAATTATGCCAGTTCTAGCAATGCAGCCGAAGAGGTCGTTGATACAATTACAAAAGCCGGAGGAAGTGCGATCGCACTCCAAGCTGACGTTTCTCAAGCTGACCAGGTAGAAGCGCTAATTAACACAGCGATGGAAAAGTTGAATCGTGTCGATATCCTGGTCAACAACGCAGGTATCACCCGCGACACGCTGCTTTTGCGAATGAAACCAGAAGACTGGCAAGCCGTGATTGACCTCAATCTTACTGGTGTCTTTTTATGCACTCGTGCTGTGAGTAAAATTATGCTCAAGCAACGTTCGGGACGGATTATCAACATTACCTCCGTTGCCGGACAAATGGGCAACCCCGGACAAGCCAACTACAGCGCCGCTAAAGCAGGTGTCATCGGCTTCACCAAAACTATTGCCAAAGAATTTGCCTCTCGTGGCATCACCGTTAATGCAGTCGCTCCTGGTTTCATCGCCACTGACATGACAAGCAATATCAAAGCTGAAGATATTCTTAAGTATATCCCTCTTGGTCGCTACGGTCAACCAGAAGAAGTCGCTGGGATGGTGCGCTTCCTCGCCGCTGACGCTGCTGCTGCTTACATTACCGGACAAGTCTTTAACGTTGATGGCGGAATGGTGATGGCATAGCCAAAGAGTAGGGGAAGTAGAGGAAGAAAATACTTCCTCATCCCCACGGCAGTTGCTACAACGGGGGGAACCCCCGCAACGCACTGCCTCCTCATCTTCCTCAGGCTGCTCGTATCCTTTGCAAAACAATGAAGCCCAAAAAGCAGATGATCCCTATGGTAGTGATAAGCATCTGTATCAAGGTCATGTTTTGTAGTCTCATCGCCAGCAAGTTACAAATCAAGGTAATTGACCAAAGAGTCAGCGCGGCGTGGCGTTGAGAGAAGCCCCAAGCTAGTAAGCGGTGGTGCAGGTGGTCTTTCCCAGGGGTGCTGAGAGGATTTTTGCCCGCCATAAGCCGCCGAACAAACACTTGAGTCGTGTCGAGTACTGGTAACAGCAAAAACAGAACCGGTGCCACTAAAGAGACAGCGGTGGGTGCTTGGAGGTTACCTAAAATACTCGTAGCAGCTAGCACATAACCGAAAAAGTAGGCTCCGGCATCACCCATAATGATGCGCGAAGGGTGGAAGTTGTGGCGCAAGAAGCCCAACGCCGCACCAGCCAAAGCTGCTAGAACTAACGTTGCTGCCGCACGATTAGGAACTTGAGCGGAAACAGCTAACAAGCTCATGGCGGTGATAAAGCTGACTCCTCCCGCCAAACCGTCCATACCATCCATTAAGTTGACAGCATTAGTAATTCCTACTACCCACAATACTGTTAGTAATACTGATAATGTAGAGTCGATGGGAGTACCAAAAGAAACTTCAATAGTGATACGATTAGCAACCAGCAACAGAGCCGTGAGAACCTGAATTAACAATCGAACCAGAGGGGGTAAACCAAATTGGTCGTCGATAAAGCCCACAAGAACTAGTATCGAACCCCCTAGAAGAATCGTCTGTACTTCAGCCAGTACCCTTTCGAGTTCGATAGGTCGTAAGAGACTAGCTAGTACCACTGCGGCAATCACTCCTGCATAAATAGCCAGACCCCCTGCATTAGGCAAAGGTTCTCGGTTGAGACGTCGCGCGTTAGGTTGGTCAGCCCAACCAACACGCAAGGCAAATTTGCGGACTGCCGGAATCAAACGCCAAGTTACACTACAAGCCAAAAGGAACGTAAATACTACTGCCAACCAGCCGGAACCGCTAGGGTCAGCAATACCGAGGGACCGAAGGGAGCTGTATATGTTCATCTCCCGATTTAACTATGATTGCCAATGTGCATAAGCATCAACTGTATATTAATCATTTTTTTTCTAACTATTTGTAACCTTATAAAAAGTTGCTTCTAATATAGAGTCATTCCGGAGGAAACGGTATCGAGGGTAGGGGGAAAGGCAGCCTTCATACCTGTCAACAATCACGCTCAAACACCCAATTTACCGTCGTTTTAGATCCCCCAACCCCCGAACCCTTGGGGGCTAAAATTTTATTTCCCCCGAAAACCGGGCAGATTAAGGAGAGCGAAAAATCCTCAAATGCTTGTGAGTAAAGGTTTTTGGCTGAAGTTGACACCAATGGGCAGCCTTGCGCCGTTAGGGGAATAGGGTATAGGGTAAAGGAATTATTTTTTCATTTTGTACTTGGAATTTTGAATTGTCACCCTACACCCCAAACCTTAAAATCATCTCTTAGAATCCAAGTTGGTATTAAAGGACTGGGGATTGGGGATTAGGGATTGGGAATCCTTGTTTGCTTTTCATCAAATTATGTCCGGGGTAACAAAGCCCAGACCTAAGGCTTGGAAATTTTTCCCAGTCGCAAGTCGCCAGTCCCCAATCCCAGAGCGGCTTTCCTCCCCCACCAACGAGTACGTATGATGGGGGAGGAACGCCGCTTTTGTGTTGAAGTCATTAGCACTCAGCGGTCAAGAGTGCTAAATTGTCTATTGGAAGCGCTAGAGAACACCAAACATGGCAAAAATTGTTTCATTTAATGAAGATTCGCGCCGAGCGTTAGAACGAGGCATTAATGCTCTTGCTGATGCCGTGAAAATTACCTTGGGACCAAAAGGTCGCAATGTTCTGTTAGAGAAAAAATTTGGTGCCCCCCAAATTGTCAACGATGGTATCACCGTAGCCAAAGAAATTGAACTAGAAGACCCTTTAGAAAACACTGGCGCAAAACTCGTCCAGGAAGTGGCGTCAAAAACCAAAGATGTGGCTGGAGATGGCACCACCACTGCGACTGTGTTGGCGCAGGCGTTGATCAAAGAAGGTTTGAAGAATGTCGCCGCAGGTACTAACCCCATTGCCCTGAAGCGGGGAATCGACAAAACCGTCGAGGCGCTGGTGCAGGAAATTGCAGCAGTAGCCAAGCCAGTAGAAGGTGCGGCGATCGCCCAAGTTGCCACCGTCAGCGCGGGTAACGACGAAGAAGTCGGCAGAATGCTGGCTGAGGCGATGGACAAAGTCACCAAAGACGGTGTGATCACCGTTGAAGAATCCAAGTCTCTAACAACGGATTTAGAAGTTGTTGAGGGGATGCAGATCGACAGGGGTTACATCTCCCCCTACTTCATCACCAACAACGAACGCTTGACTGTGGAATTTGAAAATGCCCGCATCCTGATTACCGACAAGAAAATCAGCAGCATCCAAGATTTAATTCCAGTTTTGGAAAAAGTTGCCCGTTCGGGTCAACCGTTGCTGGTTATCGCCGAAGATGTGGAAGGGGAAGCTTTAGCAACTTTGGTGGTGAACAAAGCGCGAGGAGTGCTGAATGTCGCCGCTATTAAAGCGCCTGGGTTTGGCGATCGCCGCAAAGCATTGTTGCAAGACATTGCCATTCTCACCAACGGACAGCTGATTTCCGAAGAAATTGGTTTAAGCTTGGATACCGCTTCTTTGGAAACCCTGGGAACTGCCCGGAAAATCACGATTGACAAAGAAAATACCACCATCGTCGCTGCTGGTGACAACACAAAAGCAGACGTGGAAAAGCGAATTGGTCAAATTCGCAGACAACTTGAAGAAACAGATTCAGAATACGATAGAGAAAAACTGCAAGAACGCATCGCCAAGCTGGCTGGTGGAGTTGCAGTGATTAAAGTGGGTGCGGCGACAGAAACCGAACTCAAAGACCGCAAACTGCGGATTGAAGACGCCCTCAACGCTACCAAAGCGGCTGTGGAAGAAGGTATCGTTCCTGGTGGTGGAACAACCTTGATTCACTTGTCCAAAAAGGTGCAAGAGGTGAAAAAGACCCTTAACGCCGAAGAACAGATTGGCGCTGATATTGTAGCACGAGCGCTCGAAGCCCCATTGCGTCAAATCGCAGACAATGCTGGTGCTGAAGGTTCTGTAATTGTCGCCAGAGTGCGGGAGAGTGATTTCAACGTTGGCTACAACGCTGCTACTGGCGAATTCGAGGACTTGATTGCTGCTGGAATCATCGATCCAGCAAAAGTCGTGCGTTCAGCTTTGCAAAACGCTGCTTCTATTGCTGGAATGGTTTTAACCACCGAAGCGATCGTGGTTGAAAAACCAGAGAAGAAACCCGCCGGCGGTGCGCCTGACATGGGCGGCATGGGCGGTATGGGCGGCATGGGCGGCATGGGCGGCATGGGCATGATGTAGTACCCGTTTGCCATTGTTTGCCATTTTGTAGATACGCATTGTAGAGACGCCCCATGGCGCGTCTCTACATATCAGGAAAATCTCACTAAATTGCCAAATTTTCCTTCGCCCACAAAGCCGCTTGAGTGCGATCGCGTAACCCCAACCGTCCCAAAATTTGCGTCACGTAGTTTTTCACCGTCCCTTCAGTCAGATGCAGCGTTTGGGAAATTTCCCGATTATTTTTACCTTCAGCAATCAGAGTCAATACTTCTAATTCCCGTTCACTCAAACGTTGCTGTGGGGTATTTGGCTTCACAGCACCCGGAGGACGCAACTGAGCAAAAACTTTCGGTGCGATCGTCGGACCAAGTTGACAATGTCCTTGATCGAGAGTGCGAATTGCCGTTGCGAGTTGTGCTGAAGGTGTACTTTTGAGAAGATAGCCGAGTGCGCCTGCTTGTAGCGATTGCCAGATATACTCGTCTTCGTCAAAGGTAGTTAGCACAAGAATTCTAATCCAAGGAAAGGATTTATGAATTTCACGAGTTGCTACAACACCGTCACACACAGGCATTCGCACATCCATGAGAATGACATCTGGTTGTAGGGTTTGGGTAAGAGCGATCGCTTCTTTTCCATGACTCGCTTGTCCAACAATTTCCAAGTCCTCTTCTAACGCGAGCAAGGAGGCTAATCCTTGGCGAAAGAGTGGTTGGTCATCTACAAGCAATAATCGAATCATCTTAAGCAACTTTAGATTTTGATTTTGAATTTACTTGGCACGCTCGTTGTCGCGACACAGATGACATTGTGTAAGCGATTGTAACTTGGTAAGCAATTTTTCCATATATGTGGCAAACTTAACTTTACATACATCTTAATAATTCGTAGTCTTATAATAAGCACCATAATAGTCTGACTCACAAACTTATAACTTACTACAGTGATGTCCAGTATGACTCCGTTACTTAACTATATGGTTGTATCGTAAACTTAAACATTACGCGCAATCATCCGCTAGGATTGCAAGTCTGATTGCCTACTCTAGCGGTCTATGTCATTAATTTTGATTGGTTCGTAGTGGGCGCTTTAGCGTTCTCAAAGTTGAGGACGCGCATTCCTGACTACAAGCAAGAATATGACACTTACGAGCGACACCCAACTTGGTTAGAGTTTTTTCTAAACCATGTAGATTTTGACAATCAACTTAACGCAGGAAAAACTAACGAACACATACCAAACCATACTTCTAGGAGCGTTTATCCTCAAAAAGTCTTTGCAACATATCCATAGAACCCCCATCTACCACTCTAGTGAACTATGTGGATTGTTCAACTTGCTCTTCGTCGTCCTTATACCTTCGTCATCGCCGCTGTTCTCATTCTCGTCTTAGGCGTGGTGACGATCACTCGTATGGCGACAGATATTTTCCCCGAAATCAACATTCCCGTTGTCAGCGTCATTTGGTCTTATAACGGTGTTGCACCGGAAGAAATGGAACAGCGCATAGTCACAACCAGTGAACGCGCTTTTACAACCACAGTCAATGACATTGAACACATCGAGTCACAATCACTCAACGGTGTCAGCGTCATCAAAGTGTTTTTCCAACCCGGTGCTAAGGTTGAAGCCGCAGTAGCGCAATTAACCTCTGTAACGCAAACAATTTTGCGCGTTCTACCTCCAGGGATCACGCCACCGCTGATTATTCGTTACAATGCTTCAAGTGTGCCGATTTTGCAGTTAAGTGTTAGCAGCAAAACGCTCTCGGAACAGGAACTTTACGACAACGGTAATAACTTTCTGCGGACGCAGCTAGCGACAGTCCAAGGTGCTGCCGTACCTTTACCTTACGGAGGTAAACCCCGGCAAATTATGGTGGATATCGATCCACAAGCGCTGTATGCTAAAGGACTTTCGGCGACTGATGTCACCGCTGCCATTAGCGCTCAGAATTTAATTTTACCTGCCGGAAGTGCCAAGTTAGGAGAGCGTGAATATTCTGTGCGCCTTAATAGCAGTCCGGATGCTGTAGACGCTCTTAACAACTTGCCGATTCGAGAAGTCAACGGTACTGTGATCTACATCCGCGATGTTGCTCAAGTCCATGATGGTTTCGCTGTCCAAACCAATATTGTGCGTCAAAACGGTCGACGTTCTAGCCTGATTACTATCTTAAAAAATGGTAGTGCTTCTACATTGGATGTCGTCGCCCGCGTTAAAGAGGCAATACCACGCATCGCCGCTACCCTACCCAAGGAATTGGACTTGGAGTTATTGTTTGACCAATCCCTATTTGTTAAAGCTTCTATCCAAGGGGTATTGACAGAAGGACTAATAGCTGCATGCCTAACTGGCGCGATGATTTTATTGTTCTTGGGCAGTTGGCGCAGCACCTTGATTGTCACTATCTCGATTCCTCTGTCGATTCTCTGTTCCATCATGATGCTGCGGTTGCTGGGGCAAACGCTCAACATTATGACCTTGGGAGGTCTTTCCCTAGCGGTTGGTATTCTGGTGGACGACGCCACCGTTGAAATTGAAAATATTCACCGCAACTTGGGACAAGGCAAACCGCTACAGCAAGCTATCCTAGATGGTGCCCAGCAAATCGCTGTTCCGGCATTTGTTTCCACCCTGGCAATTTGTATTGTATTTGTGCCAGTCGTCTTTTTAACAGGAGTCGCCCAGTCACTCTTCATGCCTTTGGGGATGGCGGTTGTATTTGCAATGCTTGCCTCATACGTGCTTTCGCGAACCGTGGTGCCTATGTTGGCACAATTTCTCCTGCGGCATGAGGTACATCTTTATACTGAACATGAAAATTCTAACGGTAATGGTAATGGTCATAACACAAATGCCCATGCTTCAGTCCCTGGTAAAGACATCTTCTGGCGCATTCACGAGCAATTCAATCACCAATTTGAAAAATTTCGCAACCGTTACCGTCGCTTCCTCGCCTGGGGGTTGAATCACCGCCGCCAAGTCTTTGTTATGTTTGGCGCGTTTTGGGTGAGTGGATTAGTTTTGTTACCGTTCGTCGGTCAAGATTTTTTCCCCCAAGTGGATGCCGGTCAGTTTCGCTTACACGTTCGTACTCCTACTGGAACCCGTGTGGAAGAAACCGAGCGGATTTTTACTCAGGTAGAGGACGTAATTCGCCAAACAATTCCACCGGCAGAACAAGAAATTATTTTAGACAATATTGGTTTACCTGTTGGTGGGGTCAACCTTGCTTTTAGTGACAGTGCCACAATTGGTGCTGCGGATGGAGAAATTCTCGTCGCACTCAAAGAAGGAAAACATCGTCCCACCTGGGGGTATGTGAAACAAATACGTCAGAAATTAGAAACCCAGTTCCCACAGTTGACGTTCTTTTTCCAACCTGCTGATATTGTCACCCAAATTCTTAACTTTGGTCTGCCTGCTCCCATTGATGTGCAAGTCATAGGTCCAAGTCGTAACCGCAAAGCAAATTATGCTATTGCCAAGCAAATTGAAGCGCAAATCGCCAAGATTCCTGGTACAGCTGATGTCCACTTACATCAAATCGTTGATGCGCCAGAGTTACGTATTAATGTAGACCGCACTCAGGCGCAACAAATTGGGCTTACTCAACGGGATGTGGCGAATAACTTGCTGACATCGTTGAGTTCCAGCGGTCAAACTTCTCCCAACTATTGGTTAGATCCTGTTAAAGGTGTGAGTTATCTGGTGGCGGTGCAAGTGCCGCAATATAAAATCAACTCTTTAGAAGCACTCCAAAGTACTCCGATCACGAACAACTCGACTTCACCGCAACTGTTAAGCAACCTTGCCACAGTGCAACGAGGTAGAGCAATGGCAGTAGTGAATCATTATAACGTGCAGCCTGTATACGATGTTTACGCCAATGTCCAAGGTCGGGATTTAGGCGCTGTGTCGCGAGATATTAATAAAGTTTTGGCACCGTTTCGCCGTAAGTTGCCGCGCGGTAGTTCGATTGTGATCCGGGGTCAGGTGGAAACCATGAACGCCTCGTTCTTAGGATTGGGAGTGGGGTTGATATTTGCGATCGCCTTAGTATACTGCTTGATGGTGGTAAATTTCCAATCTTGGATCGACCCGCTGATCATTATGATGGCGCTGCCAAACGCTTTATCTGGAATTATCTGGATGTTGTTTGTTACCAATACGACCTTCAGCGTACCTTCATTGATGGGTGCGATTATGTGTATTGGAGTTGCCACTGCCAACAGCATCTTACTTGTGACTTTTGCGAATGAGCAACGTCTGGAGGGGGAAAAAGCACTCTCGTCTGCTTTGGCAGCAGGTTATACCCGTCTGCGACCAGTATTAATGACCGCTTCTGCGATGATTATCGGGATGCTACCGATGTCTTTGGGATTGGGAGAAGGCGGCGAACAGAACGCACCCTTGGGTCGTGCTGTGATTGGTGGGTTGTTGGCGGCGACCTTTGCCACATTGATTTTTGTCCCCGTAGTCTACAGCATTCTGCGACGCAAACAACCCCAAAACCTTGATGATACCAAGTTGCCTTCATTTGTGGAAACAGATGGAGTCATGAGGTGATAAGCAATTCACGCATTCACGCATTCAAAAATGTAAAATCCAATTTGGTCTATGAATTCTCATCAACCTTCCAAACCTGATTCTGTTGTCGATTCTCTTGAGAAAGAGGCAACCTCAAAAACTGAAAAACGCAAAACAGGTCATTTCGGCTTGATAACGCTCATTGCTGGTGTTGGTGCATTGGTGACTGGACTTCTGGCAATTGGCATTATGCCTCGTCTTCAACAGCGTGCAGAATTAGCTGCACTTGCCAAGTCTGCCCAAACAGATCTTCCCACTGTCAATGTTGTCAAGCCCAAACGTGCTGCTAGTTCTACGGATTTATCGCTACCTGCTAGTATTCAAGCAAACCAAGAAACATCAGTATTTGCCCGAACGAATGGCTATTTGCGGCGGCGAACTGTGGATATTGGTGACAAAGTACAGGCAGGGCAGTTACTTGCAGAAATTGACACACCAGAAGCCGACCAAGAGGTGGCGCAAAGCCGTGCTGAGTTTGCAAGAGCAGAAGCAAATCTCGCCCAAGCCCGTGCTAACTTAGCCCAAAAGCAGAGCAACCTTTCTGAGGCTAAATCAAACTTAGCGGCGAGACAGGCAGAACTGAAGCAAGCACGCACGAATTTAGAATTAACCCGTCAAACCTGGCAGCGCTGGCAACAGCTTCAGCAGCAAGGGGCAGTAACTCAGCAAGCTGCCGACGAACGCAAAACGGCATTCAGTGCTAACCTTGCTAATGTCGATGCTGTTCAAGCACGTGTGAATTCCGACCAAAACAGTGTTAATGCTGCGCTTGCTAGTATCAACTCTGACCAAGCCAACGTCAACGCGTATCTCGCCAGTGTTGCCGCTAGTCGCGCAAATGTCGAAAAATCGGTTGTCTTGCAATCTTTTAAACGTGTGACAGCTCCCTACAGTGGGGTGATTACAGCACGCAACATAGACGCGGGAGCGTTAATTTCTGCTGGTAGTAATAGTAACTCAACTAATGCATGGCTATTTAAAATCGCTCAAACCAACAACTTACGTATCCGTGTGAATGTGCCACAGACTCTTGTGCAATCGATTCGCCAAGGTCAAACAGCTCAGATTCACGTCCGTGAGTTCCCCAGCAAACCGTTCACAGGCAAAGTTGTTCGCACTGCTGACGCCCTTGATCCCAAATCAAACACCCTTTTGACAGAAATCCAAGTGCCAAATTCCGATGGTACACTGCGACCGGGCATGTATGCTCAAGTCACATTTACCACTACCCGTGTGAATCCACCTGTGCTAGTGCCAGCTAATACTTTGGTGATTAACTCGGAGGGTACTCAAGTCGCTAGTGTGACCAAAGACCAAACTGTACACTATCGCAAGGTAGAGATTGGTCGAGACTATGGCACTCAAGTAGAAATCACTACCGGTTTGAGCCCAGATGAATCCCTAATTACTAATCCCACCGATGATTTACGCGAGGGGACACGGATTCAAGCTGTTGCTGTTAAACCTAAGAAGCCAAATTAGCCACATACCAATTACCAAGTTATGTCAGTTGTATCAAATATAGCTCTTGTGGACTAGATATCTTGCAAAAATACAGTTTGGAACCGCAGATGGACACAATAATTTATCTGTGTCCATCTGTGTCCATCTGTGGTTTTATAGTGGAATTATCGCTTGAATCTGAGTCCCCTCACCAAGACTACTCTTAATCTTGAGTTCCCCTCCCAAAATGTGAACTCTCTCGTGCATTCCTCGCAGTCCAAAGCCTGTGTGAGGTGCGCTGGCTTCAAAGCCCTGTCCATTATCAGTTAATTTTAGAATAATCGCATTGGAGGTTTGATAACCTTTAAGACTGACAACAGTAGCCGAGGCGTGTTTTTGAATATTCGTCAGTCCTTCCTGCACAATACAATAAAGTTGGTGGCTGGTTTGAACAGGTAATTGCGGAAGCTGCACATCAAGCTGAATGACAAATGCTTGGTTTCGTCCAACTTGTTCCACCAAGGTACTGAGCGCTTCATTAAGATTAAAATTAGTCTGTCGCATCGTTTGCACAGACCGCCTGACTTCAGTTAAGCACTGATTGGTTAAGTCTTTGGCAATATCCAAAGACTTTGCAGCTTGAATGGGATCGCGTTGGTACAATTTTTGAGCTAATTCCAATTGCACATCCAATGTTGTGAGAGAATGTCCTAAAGAATCATGAATTTCACGAGCAATGCGAGTTCGTTCCAAAGTTGCAGCTAAGGTTTCTACCTGTTGGGTGAGAACCTCTGCTTTTTGTCTGCTTTTTTGCTCTGCAATAATAACAAAGGCAAATAAAATAACAAAGGTACTCGCTGCTAGGTAGCTACTAGTATCGTTAATAATATTCCTGATAATCATGGAATTTACATCATAGAGCCGAGCTATACGTTCAGCAACATGCGCACGATCAAACTCAATTCTTGACGATAAAGTGCCAAGCCAGACGACATTCCAAAGTATTCCAGTGGCGATCGCAGTTATGACTATTTCTTTACGTCTAAGTAAGAAGCAGCTTTTTGTCAGCACAAGATAGAGTAATATATCTAGTCGCCAATTGACTGCTCTGGCAGACATTATGGGTAGTATTTCTAATAATATATAAGCTCGTCTTTGCCAAATAGGGCGATTTATTGGGAATAGAAAACTTAATAAAGTAGATATACTAAGAGATGCCAAAATAACATAAGTAGGTATAACTTGGGATGCATAAATATCTTCAGGGCGATTCACTATCATGAGGAAAAAATAGACAACCAAAAGCGTCCATTCTACGTATTGCAAAGTCCGACGGATAGAAGAAGTTGTGGCGATTGCATTCATTGGAGTCTATCGCGTGAAGTAACAGGGGAAATCAAAACATATCATGGACAGGCTTAGTACCATGAAAATACGGCATTTGTCATCAGTCAAGCTGAAGATATATTAAAATTTTATACAATTTCAGTCGAAATATCACACTAGTGCAGCGGGGGCGGAAGTCACAAGGGCAGTTAAAAAACAGCCAAACCTTGATGGAATCAGTATTATTCTCTTCTGCCTTTTGCCGTCTAACGAATTGCACTAGTACAGCAGGGCGTAAATAATACCGAGTTGCGTTCATAGGTATCACATCACCCCCCGCCCCTCTCCAAGGCATTGGAGAGGGGCGGGGGGCTGAGCTAATTGAGCTGAATGTCATTTCAGATATTGTATTAATATTTTTGAAGCAGTTTGTCTTGCAAGGGCAAACTGTTTTTTTGATAGTATTGCTAATCTATAGCGGTTCTCGGCTGTATTCAAGATAGCTGTTGTGAGGTAGATATCTTACCTGCCTTTAACACAGCACAGACAAGACGCCCCTGTTATAAGAAAATCAGAACTGTGATGCATTCAATTGAAAAATGCACTACAGTACTACATAAAACTTTGATTGACTTGTAATTGTAAAATAACTGACAAATAATGAAAGAAATCAACTACATTGTCCTATCTCAAGACCAAAACTCAAGAGTCCGAAGTCTTTAACAAATGACTCATGACGAATGATTCATGACTCAACCAGGTAAAAGTTCATGGTAAGAAAACTCCGCCGCTCGCTTCAAGTCGTTCCTAAACCTTATAACGAAGATGACTTCTATCACCAACCAGGAACCATACCAGGAACCATCATTATTCCCACAGATGCTTCACCACCAAAAATTACGTTGATTGACTATCATGCCACTGGCGATGTCATTCGCAAAGAACTGAACACCCCGGAAGAGTGCACCCCCTATCTAGATAGGGAATCTGTTTCTTGGGTGGAAGTGCAAGGTTTAGGCGATGAAGACATTTTGCGACGCCTGGGAAAGGTGTTTGATCTACATCCTTTGGTATTAGAAGATATTGTTAATGTGGCAGAGCGTCCAAAAATAGAGGAATATGAAGACCATTTGGTGATTATTTGCCGAATGGTTGTGCCAAAGGAAAGAAGATATGGATTTTATAGTGAGCAAGTGAGTTTCGTATTGGGGAAACATTACTTGCTCACAGTACAGGAAGAGCCAGATCATGATTGCTTGGAAGGAGTGCGATCGCGAATTTGCAACAATAAAGGCACTATCCGCAAGCGGAAAGCAGATTATTTAGCTTACGCTTTGTTAGATGCAATTGTCGATGGCTTTTTTCCAGTTCTAGAGCGTTATGGTGAGCAAATCGAAGATTTAGAGGACGAAGTCATAACAAACCCCAGCCGACAAACACTACAAAAAATTTATCAAGTTAGGCGAGAATTACTGCAACTGCGTCGCTACATATGGCCCCAGCGAGATGCGATTAATTCTCTGATTCGTGATGGCAATGAACTTATTTGTGAGGAGGTGAGAATTTACCTGCGAGACTGTTACGACCATACAGTGCAAGTGATGGATATGGTAGAAACTTACCGAGAACTTGCATCTGGGTTGATGGATGTTTATCTTTCGGCAGTAGGTAACAGAATGAACGAAATCATGAAGTTTTTGACCGTGACGTCGTCAATTTTTATTCCGCTCACTTTTATTGCCGGAATTTATGGTATGAACTTCAATACTGAAAAATCGCCATATAATATGCCTGAACTCAATTGGCATTGGGGTTATTTTATGTGCTTAGGATTGATGGCGGCGATCGCATTTGTTTTGGTCTTCATTTTCTGGCGGCGGGGCTGGTTCCAGAATTTTTCAAAAATTAATCGTGAATAAAAGATGTGAGATTATCAGTAAGTTGAGTCACCACGCATTAGTACAGGGAGTTAATATACAAAGTTATGAGAACCGGCGACAACAATTTAGTTATTCTGACACTTTATATAATTGGCATTACTTATACCTTTAACCAGATGGTTGAATCAATCGATGAACAAGTAAAGATTGATTTCAAGAAAACATCTGTAGACCAACAACTGAAAGAACAAAATCTCCAAGACACAATTGGGATTAGTTTTGGGGGACTGGCAAAGACGTACCCAATTGACAAACCACAATCTTTGTCGATTAACATTGAAAATAAATCCCAGGATTTAGCAATATACGTTGATTGGGACAATTGCGCTTTTGAAGAATTTGACGGAACCTCCAAGCGAGTCATTCGGATGTCACCAGACATAACCCGTGACTTAGCTGTATTACAAACTCCCAGTCTCATTGTCCCTGGTAAAACACTCAGAGAATCAGTCTCATCTGAAGGTGTTTTCGAGCGTGATAAGATATCTGGAACATATACAGCAACAAAAAACTCGGTAGCGAACATCCTCAAATGGAAAACAAGCCCCGTTAGGGCACAAAAAAAACAATTTAATGAGTTTATAAGCAGAAAACGTATCTTTGAGTTTTCCCTAGATTTAGTGTTTCGGTTAGCTGAAACAAATGTCGGTGTCGCTCAAGGTAGGAATATCCCTCCCCTATGCATTGTCAAGTGTCCTTTCACCGTTAGGAAACTACCTTGGACATATGCCTTGCCTTGGAATAAGATGCGGTAAACCAGAACTACTGGTTTGGTCATTCAAAGACTACACTGGATATTAGGAGAGAGTAGGCGCAGGCGGTTGCAGATCAGTTTCGTTGAAGCTGGTTTGAGGAAAGTCCGGGCTCCCGAAAGACCAAACCTGCTGGGTAACGCCCAGTGCGAGCGATCGCGAGGATAGTGCCACAGAAAGATACCGCCAAAATCAGTGAACAGTTATCAGTAAACAGTAAACAGGGAATACCTGATAACTGATAACTGATACCTGATAACTGAAAAAGGTAAGGGTGCAAAGGTGCGGTAAGAGCGCACCAGCACGACCGAGAGGTCGTGGCTCGGTAAACCCCGGTTGGGAGCAAGGTCACAAGGAACTACGGTTGGTCTTTTACCAGTTCCGTCATAAGAGCCGCTTGAGGCGTCTGGTAACAGGCGTCCCAGATAGATAACTGCCCTCTAAATGTAGAGACGTAGTATGCTACATTTCTACAAAAGAGAACAGAACCCGGCTTACGTTCCGACTCTCTCCCTCTTTTTGTCCTTTGTTATTTGTCCTTAGTCCTTTGTTCATGAACAATGACTAATGACCCTTCGGGTATGCGCAAAGCGCACGCAATCATGCGTTCGCGTAAGTCCTGCGGACAGGCTGCGCCAATGCGGAGCGTGTCCGTTCGGCGAAGCCGTGCCGAAGGCATAGGACTCAGCGTCTCTGAAAGAGATACGCCAGTCGCCGTGAGAGCGGGAAACCCTCCTGCATAGCGCTGGCTCACTGATGACTAATGAACGCCACTTGCACGCCCTTCGGGGGGAACCCTCAAGGGCGCAGTAGCTCCTGATGACTAATAACTAATGAGCATCGCTTATCCACGCCGTCAACGGCAACTCGAAAGCTTAGTCAGAAAATTTGGTCTGCCAGCAGACGCAGCTATAAAGTGGGAACTGCTGGACTTAGCGCTGACTCATCCTACTGTCTCCGAGTCGGCAAATTATGAACATCTGGAGTTTGTCGGCGATGCAGTCGTGCGATTAGTGGCAGCCATTGTATTATGGGAGACCTATCCCAATTGCCCAGTCGGAGATTTTGCAGCAATTCGTTCTGTGTTGGTGAGCGATCGCATGCTCGCCCAACTAGCAAGAGAATACGGCTTGGAGCTATACTTACTGGTTGCTGGCAGTGCAACCGCTGATAAAGTTGGTCAGGAGTCACGACTGGCAGATGCCTTTGAAGCAGTCTTAGGTGCGCTTTATTTAAGTACAAACAATCTCGAACTCATTCGCTCTTGGCTAGACCCTCACTTTAAACAACTTGCAGCAGAAATTCGCCTCGATCCAGCTAGATTTAACTATAAAGCCGCTCTACAAGAATGGACTCAAGCAAAGTATAAAGTTTTACCAGAGTATCGAGTGGTGGAAATCAATCAACCGCAGCACAATCAAGAGCGTTTTCTTGCTGAAGTGTGGTTGCACGAACAAAAGCTAGGTGAAGGAAAGGGACGCTCGATCAAAGCTGCCGAACAGGCTGCCGCAAAAGTAGCTTTTTTAGCACTTGACACTCAGGAAAAATCCTGATATGAAACGGTAAAGGGGACTGGGGATTAGGGATTAGGGATTGGGGACCCTTGTTAAAAATCGAAAAATTATGTCCGGGGTAACAAAGCCCGGATCTAATGGGTGGAAATTTTTCCCCTTCAACAGTCACGAGACAGGGAGCACCCATTCATGAGGGCAGTGCGGTGGTGAACCAGTGCTGCCTCCTAATGACTAATGACTAATGACTAATGACTAATGACTAATGACTAATGACTAAGAAAATTAAAATTGCTGTTGTTGGCGTTGGACGTTGGGGCGTACATTTGCTACGGAATTTTTTGGAACATCCGCAAGCTGAGGTAGTAGCGGTCATAGACCCGAACTCACAACGTCTAGCAGAGGTGAAACAGCAGCATAACTTAGATGACAAGATACTACTGACAACCGAGTGGCACTCGATACAGCAAGTAACGGATTTAGAAGCAGTAGTTATTGCTACTCCTGCTAGCACGCATTACTCCTTAATTACCGACGCATTGCATTGGGGTTACCACGTTTTAGCAGAAAAGCCTTTAACTCTCAACTCAGCAGAATGTCGAGAACTGTGCCTGCTTGCAGAAAAACAGCAACGACAACTGATAGTTGACCATACCTACTTATTTCACCCAGTCGTTGAACGAGGGAAAGCTGTCGTTCAGGCGGGTCAATTAGGTGATTTACGCTATGGATACGCTACCCGTACTCATTTAGGACCAGTCCGCCAAGATGTTGATGCGCTGTGGGACTTAGCCATTCACGATATTGCCATTTTCAATTCTTGGCTAAATCAGATACCTGTGAAAGTGCAAGCAACAGGTACGGTGTGGCTTCAGGGAGGTGGCGAACAGATGGGGGAGGAGGGGGAGAAATCAATTCAAAATTCAAACTTCAAAATTCAAAATTCAAGCATTAGAGTATCTCCCTCATCTCCCTCATCCCCCTCATCTCCCTCACCTCAAACCCAAGGATTAGCCGACTTAATCTGGGCGACGCTGACTTATCCGAATAACTTTCAAGCGTACATTCACTTGTGTTGGCTTAATCCCGATAAACAACGACGGCTTGGAGTTGTCGGAAGCCTTGGCAGCCTGATTTTTGATGAAATGTCCCCGACATCACCTCTGACGCTACTACATGGTGAGTTTGAACGTCAGGAAAACCGATTTATTCCAGTGAATCAAAGGCAACAACTGCTGGAAATAGAAACAGGCGAACCTTTACGGCGGGTGTGCAATCACTTTATGACCTGTGTGCTTTACAATACTCCCTCAGAGGTTTCATCTGGCTGGGTAGGAACGCAGTTAGTACAAATTCTTGCTGCTTTGACAGAATCTCTCAATAAAGGCGGTAAACCTGTTTTTCTTAATGCAAATGAGTAGTAAAATTCTACAATTTTGCATTTTGCATATTCAATTTTGAATTCTTTAACTCTTTGTTGACAGAAGATGCGAAGCGGTTTTTTTTCAGAGCAACTTCTTCTGCTGTTTGCTTCATCCCTCTTGCTGCTTGATCCCCAGAGGAAATGCTCAGATTTCCTGAATTTTCTTGCCTTCCTGAACCAGGTAACAATGAGGCATCAATTAAAGGCAAAGTAATGGTGACTGTCGTGCCTTGGTTAAGACCTGCACTCTTGAGAGTGATGGTACCTCCCATAAGTTCAATTAAGTTTCGTGAAATTGCAAGTCCCAGTCCTGTACCACCAAACTTACGTGAAGTTGAATCCTCCACCATCACGAAAGGACGAAAGAGTTTTTGCTGTTGAGCCGGATCAATCCCTAGCCCTGTATCTGTAACAGAGACAAGAACTTCAGATTTATCATGACTACGTTGAATGTCTGTGGAAATTGTAATGCTTCCCTCATCAGTAAACTTAGTTGCATTACCGATGACATTAATAAGCACTTGTTTCAGCTTTGCGGCATCAGCATTAACTGGAATTAGCTCATTCAACTCAGGAATATTCAACTGCAAGCCTTTTTGTTGAACATTCACTGATTGTATATTAATAACTTCTTTAAGGACTTGTCGAAGGTCAATAGGTTGCAAGACGACTGAGAGCTTGCCTGCTTCTATTCTGGAAATGTCAAGTAAATCATTAATAATGCCTAACAGGTGAATAGCTGTATCATCGGCACGCTTGAGAAACTCTAATTCTTCTTCGCGGTCATCGCACATACCATCTCGAACCAGACGAACGCAATTAATGATAATATTTAGCGGGTTTCTCAACTCATGGGAAGTCGTAGCTAAAAAATGGCTTTTTACCTGGTTGGCGGCTTTTGCTTCTTTCCATGCTATTTCTAATTCTTCTGCCCAAGCTTTCAATCGCTCAACCATTTGTTCGAGTGCTTGCGCCAATTGGTTAAACTCTCTAATTTTAAAGTTGTGAGGAATCGGTTCTGCTGATTGATTTAAATGAAGATTTATAGCGTAGTCTCGCAATTGTTCTACAGGACGTGCTAAGTAACGAGCTAAATACAGCGACGCCAAAACACTTGCGCCAATCAAGCCACATGTTAAAACAAAAAGGATAAGTTTGATTCCCCTAAGACCATACAAAGCATTCTCCAAAGGTGTAACGGCTATAATAACCCATTGTTTCTGTTGTCCTTGTTTTATGGGACTGGGAATAGCAGTATAACCAGCAAGTAATTCTTTATCCTGATTTTCAAAAAAGAAATGGAGAAAATACTGCTTGCCTGCAAGAGCCGTTCTCACAATTTTTTTGAGTCGAGAAGCATCTCCATGTTGCTCGATATTAGTGCCAATACGGCTGGCAATTGGATGTGACAAAATTGTTCCATCATCAGCAATAACTATCGTAGAGCCTGTTAGCAAACCAGGCTTAGTTTTGATTTTTTCTTGTAGTATTGTTGTTCGGAAAATCAAGGCATAACGTAAGCCTTCTATACTATCATAGACAGGAGCAGATAACAGTAATTGCAGTTGATTTCGTAAATCTCTCCTACCAGTTGTTCCTATCTTTGGTGGTAATGTTACCTCGACATTAACCCCATCACTGGGTATGGGAGATTTGAATTCACCGATGGGTTGATCGCCGCAAGTACTTGCAACGATGTCACCACTTTGCGGCTTTGTCAGTTGAATGCAGTCTATTTGCCTTGGTAGTTGTCGTGCTAGCTGGTTGAGAAATCGTTGTATCTCACTACGTGAACCTGACTGAATAACCGTTGTTTGGCTTGCACTTAGCAAGTTGGTTTTTAAAGCAGCGCTTGCTTCGACAATCTTTTCTCCCTTGATGATGGCACTTTCTGTTAAATTTTGACGCGCAGTTTCCAGCAGGCTAGAGCGTGCGTTTTTATAGGCTACAATCTCCCCTATTAATAAAACTGGAACCGACAAAAGCAAAATTTTCGACACTAAAATCCGACGAAAGGATGATTGACGGGGTTTAGCCATCGGCTGTCTCTCTTGGTATGTGCCATCCAAAACAGCAACTCTAAGTAATTAGAGCAGCGAGTGTCATTGAGTTAGAAAAATCCTTATTTCATCACCATATTAAAAATATAAAATACTTTAATATCGAAAAGAAGCCCAGGATACAAACACTCATAGAAACTACCTACTAGAGCGACTGTTGTTGCATATGAATATTAAAGATGAAATTGGCAGATGGGAGGTTTCCAGCATCACTATTTTTGAAAATTAATATTCTATACAAAAAACATAAAAAATATCAAACCTACCCAATGGTACAACACCGTCCTCATACTACTGTAGTTTTGGCGATGAGTGCAGATGGCAAGATAGCAGATGTTACGCGATCGCCAGCTCGGTTTGGCTCCAAAACTGATAAAGCACACCTGGAAGAGCAAATCGCCATAGCTGATGCTGTTTTATTCGGTGCTAGTACACTCCGCGCCTACGGTACAACACTAACCGTAACGCATCCACAACTGCTGCAACAACGAACTCAGGCGGGAAAGCCCCCCCAGCCAGTCCATATAGTAATTACACATTCTAGCAACCTGAATCCGGAAATGCGCTTCTTTCAGCAGCCAGTCAATCGTTGGTTGCTGACGACAACACAAGGAGCGCTTTTTTGGAAAGGACGCAGAGAATTTGAGCAAATTTTGGCTTTTGAAACACCAACAGCAAAAGTTGACATTCTTGCAGCCTTACAACATTTAACAACTTTGGGCATAAAACGCTTAGCTATCTTGGGCGGTGGTGAATTAGTCGCTTCCATGCTGGAATTAGATTTAATCGATGAATTTTGGCTGACCATCTGTCCGTTGATTTTAGGCGGTTCTCTAGCACCCACACCAGTGGAAGGTAGCGGATTTTTACCCGAGTTTGCTAAGCGTCTGCAACTTATGGAAGTTCACACCATAGAGATGGAAGTCTTTCTACATTATCGGCTGCAACGACCGACAGATTAGATTACGCTAAATAAAGCTTGTGCTAAATTTTGTATCTTTGAAACCTCCAATGGTGGAACAACTAAAGCCTCGCCATTCTGTTGCTTGGATTAATAAAATTGCTGAAGTTCCCCAAAATGCTTGGGATGCTTTAGCATTGCCACTTAAAACCCCATTTTTAGAGTGGGAGTGGTTGAAAAATCTGGAAACCTCCCAAAGCGCCGCAGCTAAGACTGGCTGGTTACCGAATCACTTAACTGTATGGCGAGACAGAACGCTCATTGCTGCTGCCCCACTATACCTGAAAGGACATAGTTATGGCGAATTTGTTTTCGACCACCAATGGGCAGACTTAGCACAACGCATTGGTGTGGAGTATTACCCGAAAATGCTGGGAATGGCTCCATTTACCCCGGCTGAAGGCTATCGGTTCTTGATTGCACCAGGAGAAGATGAAGATGAGATAACGGCAATAATGCTGCATGAAATTGATGCTTTCTGCACCAAACACCGCATCTCTGGCTGTCATTTTCTCTATGTAGATCCCGAATGGCGTCCGATTTTGGAACGCCACGGCTTCACAACTTGGCTACACCACAGCTACATCTGGGAAAATCTTGGGTTTAACACTTTTGATGACTACTTGGGAGTGTTCAACGCCAACCAGCGTCGCAACATTAAGCGCGAACGCAAAGCAGTGGAAAAAGCTGGTTTGAAACTACAAGCGCTTACTGGGGATGAAATTCCCAAGTCGCTGTTTCCTTTGATGTATGAGTTCTACGCTGATACCTGTGACAAATTTGGCTGGTGGGGTAGCAAGTACTTAACGAAAAAGTTTTTTGAACAGCTACACACCCATTACCGCCATCGAGTTGTGTTTTTTGCAGCATACAGCGAGCTAGATCATCGTCAACCAGTGGGGATGTCTTTTTGTCTATTTAAGGGCGACAGGATGTATGGACGCTACTGGGGTTCTTTCCAAGAGATAGATTGCTTGCATTTTGATGCTTGCTATTATGCACCTGTAGAGTGGGGAATAGCCAACGGTATCCAAATTTTTGACCCTGGTGCTGGCGGACGCCACAAAAAGCGTCGCGGTTTCCCTGCTGCTCCCAATCACAGTTTGCACCGCTTTTACAATAATCGTTTGGCACAAATTTTGCGCAATTACATTAGTGAGGTTAATGAGTTAGAACAGCAGGAAATTGAGGCAATAAATGCGGAGTTGCCGTTTACTAATAGAAGTGATTAAAACAGTCAACACTGAACAGTACCAGCCGCAGTGAACAGGCGTATGATGGGGGATGCGCTCACAGCCACCAACGCCTTCCACGCTCTTGGTGTGGTGTTTCCCCCTCTAAGCGATGAAACTGATAACTGATAACTGATAACTGTTAAAATGAACCGCCAAAATGCTTGTTTATGCGTATCCCTCACGGGGCGCTTTGCGACTGGGCAGTTTGCCGTTAGGCTAGAACGCCCAGGAAGATAAGAATTACACTTGAGGAGAGGTGAAAAACCCCTAAAGCAAGTTGATTTCTATGGTGACTATGGATTTGAGTGTTGAAGGCTTGGCAGCGATTGACGATAAACTTTCTGGGCGTCATATTGACCTTGATCCCGGTGGGTATTTCATTATTTATCTGAATCGGGAGGAGGGATTAATTTATGCCAAGCATTTCACAAATGTGATTGATGAGCGTGGTTTGGCTGTTGATCCGGAAACTGGAAAGGTGATTCCAGCACGGGGAAAGGTGGAACGCACTCACACAACTGTATTTAGTGGGAGAACGGCAAAGGAACTGTCTGTGAAAATTTTTGAAGAACAAGAGCCCCCTCCTGTGACTCAGTTAAACCATGCGGCTTATTTGGGTCGAGAGTTTGTCCGAGCTGAGATTGCTTTACTGACAGGACAAGAGTATGTGCAAGATTAATTGGGAGTAGTTAGTAGTTAGTTGTTGACTACTAAGCACTAACTACTAAGCACTAACCGTTAGAAGATGGCTGAAACACCTGGTAGATGTAGTAAGTCGCCATTGGGATAATGGTGGCGGCAATTAAAAGTCCGATCACCCAAGCTGTTGCGTTACCTTTATCAGTTTCTTCTGCCTTCTTAAAAGTGCCTTCTACCTGCACATTGTCGGCAATTTGAGGTGGTCCAGGATCTGGTTCGCCAGATAGCACCGCGACTAGGCGATCGCTTGCATCTAAAAACGCTTGGTTGTATTTGTTACCACCCCGCAACGGTGCCGTTAAGGTTTCAGAAGCAACACTAACAGCGGTTTCATCTGGCAGCAAAGACTTAACTTTATCCCCAGTGATAATTGCCGCACCGTTCGTTACAGTGTCAATCATCAATATCGTTTGATTTGCCTGTGCTTCCTTTGTGGGAAACCATTTTTCAAACAGTGCCTTGGTGAAACTCTCAGGGGTTTCACCATAGTCAAGACGACGAAGTGTGACAATTCTTACTTCATTTCCGGTTTGATTTGCCAAATTTTCCAGAGTGCTGCTAATCTTGCCTTCATTTAGACGGCTGATCACTTCAGCTTGATCCACCACCCAGGTATGTTCCCCACTTGTAATAGTTGGTATCTCATATACACCTGTAGCCGAAGCGGATGTGGCAAATAGTAAAGAAGCTAGAATGACCATCACTGAGGGCAGAAGTAGCCGTTGGATGCGTTTTTTCCAGCCATAGACTCGGTTGAGGAGCTGTTTCATGGGAATTACCAAAACACAGACTTGCACCAAAAAAATACTACATAACCACTGGCAAAGTCTCGCTATTTACCAGTGGTTATGAACGAATACTGTTAATCACTTCTAGCTTAAATCGCAAGCAGCACAAAATTAGCAGCTTTTTAAGTCAATTTGTTTGTACTTCCGCCTTGCGGTGGTTGTAAATCGCTTGAGTGCAATACAACCATCCAGTGCGTGAGGGGTTCAGCGCTGCATGGCGTTGGAGTTTCCCCCGTTGTGTCATTTAATGACTAAGATTTTCTTCCTCACTCTCCGCAGTTCCCCACGCCCTCCGTTAGGTGTCAATGGCATTGTTCAGAATATTTATAAGGATGGCAGGCTGAATACCCTTGAGGATGTGACATCCTGAGTCAGTCACATCCGTGCTTTAGACAAGGGATGAAAGCCGCGCCCCGTAGGCTTTAGCCTACGGTGATGTTTTGTTTTTTCGGTTCAGGAAGAGTGTCAATACCCTCGTTACCAGGTTCAACCTGGTAACGAGATATTAGAGCCTCTGGCTCTTGTTGGGTGCAAGATCTGAGGTATAGCATTGCACTCGTGGTAAGTCGCCATACGTCAACTGATGTTTTCAGTAAATCTATTTAAGACAAATTTGTAGATTTGTCTTACGTTGACCTACTCCTTAACTGTCAAGGCAACGACAACCACCAACATTATTGCAGCAGACAAAGCATAAGCACTTAATACTTGAAGTGTTAACTTTGCCATAGCCATACTGTCAAAATCTTTTCTAGTTAAGTATTAAAAAATATTTGCAAAAATCATATTTTTTCTAAATAATAAATTAATAATAATTTTAAATATTAGTAGTTATGCTAGTAGGAATTTCAGCAAAAGCTAAACTTTGTATCTTGCTCAGTCACAGTTAGTAAAACACGCAAGTCATGAAACGTCTGGAGCACGTTGATCCTGTTTTTGACCAACTATTTGCTAAAATTCCCCCGGAAATTACTGATACTTTCACAGAAGAGCAACTAAAAGCCATCAAAAAGGTTTTTGGCTCTCGTAATTGGGGTCGTCATCCTTTAGACTTGCGAGTTTCCGTTCCTATTCCAGGACTACGGTTTTATTTGGTGTTATTAGCTGGTTCGGAACGTGCCTTGAAACAGCGCTTGCAATATGAAAAAACCGTATATCCTCTTTGGACTGCTGGTAAGATCGTGTTCCTCACAGGATTTTTGATTATCCTATTGGCTTCTAGCTTCACGACTTTTTCCTTTTTATTTTCCTTACTGACTTCCGTACCTACTTCGCCCTACCCTACATCAATTCCCTGGCTTCATAATAAGTTTGAATGTGAACACACCGGTAGAACTTGGAGAGACGGAGATTGTTGGGATTCTGAACACAATCCTATGTTCTAAAGCGTACTCCTAGTGACAGGAAAAACAATATGCCTCAAAACCGTTTCGCCAAAGATTCTTCTAAAACTGACCCTTTTGTACAAGAGTTTTTCGCCCGCATTCCTCCTAAAACAGCAACGACTTTTACCGATACTCAATTAGCTGCGCTCAAACAGGTCTTTAAGGAGCGCATTAGCAAACGTCATGCTGTGGATGTTAAGCTTTCGATGCCATTTTTTTAACAAGGCTTTTATATAGTTTTGTTATTAGGCAAGGAAAAGCGATCAAAAAAGCGTCTACAAGCTGCAATTTTCCAACCTGTAAACAGCATTTTCCTGACAATATCGGGAGTGATGCTAATAACTTCTTTGCTTGGTTCGTTCTATATATTTAAAATGACGTCGAGAATGAATTTGTTTCCAAATCAAGAAATTCAAATACAAAAATCTAAGAGTTTGTCGAATATTTAACGGACTTTTAGATTTAGCAATGGTGCAGCTACCAAGTGTCTGGGGGAAAATGGTCATCCCCCATTTGAATGAAATCACCTAATTTCTTGTGAAAATATAGGCACAGGAGCGGTAAATTAATCAAAAATGACTGACAAAGATGGTAACTTGCGGATTTCTTCGCGCACACTCATAAGGACTTTACCAAGATGATTGTGACCCGTTTTCTCTGCACCGCAACCCCAGAAATAATCGGTTGGCGAGTTTTCTACAATCAGGTTGTCACCCGTGGTTAAAAGGATTTCTCTAATATCGGTATGCGTAAGAAACTTTTTGAGTACAGCTTCTCGCATCACTTGAGTTTTGACCTCCTCCCAGTCCACACGAATTTGGTGCGTGGGGTCGCGTCCTAATGCCGCAGCGAGTTCTGGTGTCTCAGCATTATGGATCAGAGGTATAATGACCGCATCTGAGGTTCCAACAAACTTTTGAGCTTGATAATAATGCTCAACTGTTGACCAATAGATGTCCTGCATGATGATTCCATGAGGAGAAAAATTGGAAAAACACCCATAGGGCTGCCAAACCTTGTAAAAGTAAATAGTCATTTGAAAATTGCTGTTTTATACATCAATATCCATCATCACGGTAGATACTAGCAAGAAGTGGTTTGCTTTGAATTCCACCACAGTACTTGTCTAAAGGCAGAAGATTGCTTTCAAAATAGAGTTCTATGGTGATAGAAAAGTGTGTTTGAGAGGTTGATGATGGAAGCGAAGAGTGAAAAGAGCAAGCAACGTGCCCCGTTGATTGTTGCTGGAATTTTCCTTGGTTTGGGTCTTGGTGGGTTCTTTGATGGCATTGTACTGCATCAAATTCTTCAGTGGCACCATATGTTGAGCAATGTTCGACCTATGACCACAATTTCTAATATAGATGTCAATACAGTTTGGGACGGCTTATTTCACGCCTTTGATTGGATAATGACTGTGATTGGAGTGGTGTTGCTGTGGCGGGCAGGAGCGCGTGAAGATGTTCCTTGGTCATCTAACATCTACTTTGGGTCAATACTGATGGGTGCTGGTTTGTTCAACTTGGTTGAAGGAGTGATTGACCATCATATTCTTGGCATCCATCATGTAAAACCAGGACCGCATCAGTTGGCTTGGGATTTGGGATTTCTTGCCGTGGGTGCGCTTCTTGTTGTCGTTGGGTGGGTAATGATACAAAAGAACGGTAAAAATGATGAATTATGAGTGCTAAATGTTGAAAAATTTCATAATTCATAACCTGTACTATGTCTGCAGATGCTTTTGAAAAAACAAGCTGGGGTTGGCAAGTTTCCCAGATTCAACAACAAGTTGGAGAATGGTTTGAATACCAGTTATCCAGATTTGATTGGGCTTTGCCAAAATTGTCACCTCAATGGTCAATTGATGACTGGGTGCTGAAGTTGCTGAACTTTATTTTTTGGCTTTCGCTAGGCTTATGTTTAGTTTGGGTTGGTTGGCGTTTGTGGCGAGAACTCCGCCCTTATTTTAACTCAAGGCTTGCTGGTCACAATTCCACTAATTCTCATTTCAAAATTGTAGAAAGTGAATTATCTGTAGCTCAATGGGTGACGCGATCGCAAGAATTTTCTCATCAAGGTAATTACCACCAGGCATGCCGGTGTCTTTACTTCGCGATGTTGGAGCACTTGCATGAGCAAGGAATTCTCCCTCACAAATCCAGCCGTACAGATGGAGAATATCTACAATTACTACAAATGTTTACAACTTCAATACAGCCTTATGAGACTTTGATGATCACTCACGAGCAATTGTGTTTTGGCAATGCTGAAATTTCGGCAGACAATTATGAGCATTGTCAGCAAGCGTATCAGGAGATTTCCAACACATGAAACGCTCAAACCGTCTGGCTTGGATTGGGGCGATCGCGTTGGGAGTTATGGTAATACTTAGCTTCTTTGCAGCTCCAACCAGCAGCAACATCAATAGTGGTTCCACTTACAACCGCGCTCCCGATGGTTACGGCGCTTGGTATGCTTATATGGAAAAGCAAAAAACTGGTATCAAGCGCTGGCAAAAGCCTTTTAGTGATTTCAATACAGAAAAACGTGCCACTCTATTACAAATCAATAGCCAATTGACACAGCCTGATCTGGATAGTGAAGAGAAAAAATGGCTAGAAAAAGGCAATACTTTGATTATTTTGGGTGTGCGCGATAGCGTGACAGCAGCAGAGTTTACCACCATGCACAAATCTCCAGTTGGAGATGTCAAAATACAGACGCGACGACGGCGACAGATCAAAGCTGAGGAAAAGGTTTCTTTAGGCGATCGCTTTGGTGCTGTTGTGTGGGAAAAAAATTACGGGCAAGGAAAAGCTATTTTTTCTACAACTCCCTACTTAGCTGCTAATGCCTACCAAGATGAGCAAAGTAATTTTCAGTATTTATCAGATTTAGTGAGCCAAAAAGGTCATGTATTATTTGTAGATGAATACATCCACGGCTACAAGGAACCGAGTGTCAGAAAAAGAGAAGGTGAAGGAAATTTATTAAGTTATTTTACCAAAACTCCTGTCTTTCCAGCGTTTCTACAACTGCTTCTACTACTGTTGGTACTCATTTGGTCACAAAATCGCCGCTTTGGTAAACCAGTAGCGTTAGATACACAAGTTGTTGACAACAGTGAAGCCTACATCAAAGCTTTGGCAGGAGTTTTACAAAAAGCTAAATCCAGCGACTTTGTTGTAGAGATGCTAGGAAAAGCAGAACAACGACAACTACAGAGGGGCGATCGCGTCGGTGTAGGCGTCTTTGACCGCCAAATGCATACATGGATTCCTCCAGAACGCGGTCAAAATCAGCTGAGTCGCCTCATTGAGCGCTTAACTCCCATTCAACCGGTGTTGTTAGAATCTGATTACGTAGGGGCGGTTACACGTGTTGTGCAGCAGCAAACTAGGCGTTGTCTAGTGGTGGTGATTACCGATTTAGTTGATATGACCGCCTCTGGTGAACTTCTAGCCGCACTTTCCAGGCTTACACCTCGTTATTTGTCGTTTTGCGTTACCCTACGCGATCCTCTAGTTGACCATTTGGCACATACTACCATCGCCTCTTTGAAAGAGGGGGAAGGGGGGGTGAGAGCTGCCTATACCCGTGCTGTCGCTTTAGATTTATTAGCGCAAAGGCAAGTCGCATTTGCCCAACTCAAACACAAAGGTGTGTTGGTGTTAGATGCGCCAGCAAATCAAATAACTGAACAATTAGTAGATAAATATTTGCAAATCAAAGCACGGAATTTGCTTTAACAGTTATCAGTTATCAGTTATCAGTTATCAGTTATCAGTTATCAGTTATCAGTTATCAGTTATCAGGTTTCACTGTTCACTGCTGTAAACTTGCGACTACAATAAGCCACCAAAAATATAAATAATCCCATTCCAACAAGATATTTAATAGGTTCTGGAACATTAGGATGAGGAGAGAAAAAGCCTTCAATAATGCCAGCAATAATCAACATTGGTACAATACCAAAAATTAACTGTACCGCTTGAGAACCGTAGAATTTCAGTGCATCTACACGGCGATATTTACCAGGAAATAAAATAGCTCTTCCAAGTAAAAAACCTGCACCACCTGCAAAAAAGATGGCTGGTAATTCTAGAGAACCATGCGGAAAAACAAATGCCCAAAAAGGATAAGCAAGATGATTTTGACCTACCAAAGTAGCAATAGCACCAATCGACAAGCCATTAAAAACCATCAAATAGGCTGTAAAAACTCCTGCGGTGATTCCACCAGCAACCGCACCAAAGGATACTGACAGGTTGTTAATCATGATACCACTAGACGCTAGCGGTTCAATGCCGACAATAGACCCCATCCACAATTTACGCTCGTCTCGTACCAATTTGATCAGTTTTTCTGGGACTACAATTGACAGAAAAGTTGGATCTTGCCACGCATACCACCAAGCAATTATCGCTCCTAGTAAAAATAGGGCAATGGCAGTCGCTGTATATGGGAATGTCTGTTGCACTACGGCTGGTAATCCCCATTTGTAAAATTGCACTACGGCTTGCCACTCTTGTCGTCGTGAACCTTGGTAAATTTGGCTATAACCTCTATTTGTTAATAAATGTAAGTTTTGTACCAAAACATTACCTAATTGTTGAGTACGAGCGCGAGCCAAATCTGCGGCTACTGAACGATATAAACTTGCTAATTCTCTAATTTCTGCTGCCGGTAGAGACTTTAGTCCTTTTTTCTCTACCTGCCTTAATAAGGCATCCAATCGCTGCCAATTTGGTTCTCGCCGCGCGATCCATCGTTGAATATTCATGAATTTTAGGAATACTGAATATTAACTTATCCTAAAATAGCCTCACATTTATCGCCCTACTTTATAAGAGAGACTTAGACATCATGTCATATAATATTGGTTCTCCGAGTCCAATACAACCTCTGAGTCTTGGAAATGTTGTCAACGCCGGATTACGGTTATATCGGTCTCATCTTAAGGATTATTTTTTACTCGCTTTGAAAGCTTATGTATGGCTACTTGTTCCATTTTATGGGTGGGCAAAGTTTTATGCTTTATCAGCACTCATTTCTCGATTGGCTTTTGGTGAATTGGTGAATCAACCTGAAAGTATTTCTTCTGGTCAGCGTTTTGTCAATTCTCGGTTGTGGCAGTTTTTTATTACGATACTGTTGATGTTTCTTTTAGGTATTGGAATAGTCGTCGCTGTTGTGATTTTAATTGTCTTTTATAGCTTTTTATCGGTGGTGCTGGTTGGGGGAATAGGTCAACTAGGCAATTTTAATACATCTGTTTTATATGCCCTATTTGTTCTACTAAACATCGTGGTAAGTCTTGTTGTCCTTGTGGCAATTTTATGGCTATTGACGCGATTTTTTTTAGTAGATGCGCTGCTTGTTATTGAGGATAATGTTGATGGTACATCAACAATTGCTCGAAGTTGGGAGTTAACTCAGGGTTACGTCTGGCGGGTTCTTTTGATTTCGTTGGTTGCCTTTTTGATTACAATACCAATCCAAATTTTTGTTCAGATTCTTATTACTATTATTCAGTTGCTTTTTGCGCCTTTAATAGAGCAAAACTCACCAGTTTTCAGTCTCATTTATTTGCTGCTGATTCTGGCTTTGAGTTTTGCCAGTGGTGCGGTGGTGCTACCATTTTGGCAAGCGATTAAAGCTGTTGTTTACTATGACCTACGGAGTCGTCGTGAGGGATTAGGCTTGAGATTACGCGACCATGATATTTAAACGCCAGCGTAAAAATTGCTATGCATATATTTCAACGTGTTAAATTCAGCACACCAGAAAGTGTCGAACTCGAGTTTCCCCTTGCTGGGATTGGTAATCGCGCTTGGGCACTACTGATTGACTATCTCGTTTTGGGTGTGATATTGATACTGTTCTTAAGTGCTTGGACAACAGTTTCCATTCAACTATCTGATTTGTGGAAATCTATATTCCGTGATCAAGCAGCTTTTTGGTTGCTGGCGATCGCATCTCTCATCGGCTTTGCTATTTATGGAGGATACTTTGTATTTTTTGAAACTCTATGGCAAGGTCAAACCCCTGGGAAACGCTTTGCAAAAATTCGTGTCGTGCGAGATGATGGTAGACCGATTGGGCTGCAACAAGCAACACTGCGTGCCTTACTGCGACTATTTGACGAAGTTCTGTTTATCGGGGCAATTCTTATCATGTTTAGTAACCAGGAAAAGCGTTTGGGTGATTTGGCTGCTGGCACAATAGTGATTCAAACTCAGATACCTACTCCATCCACAACTTTAACTATTTCAGAACAAGCAAAGTCTGTCAGCGAGCAATTGCTACAAATAGCCGATTTGTCAGCCATACTACCTGACGATTTTGCTGTTATTAGGGAATATTTACTTAGACGCAGTGCAATGGTAGCAAAGGCAAGAGCCTCAGTAGCTCTGCGACTAGCTAAGGATATTCAAGCAATGATTCACTTAGAAAAGATACCAGAAGCTGTCACCCCAGATGTGTTTTTAGAAGCTATTTACCTTGCATATCAAAAATTTTCTGACTTTAAATTTTAGGCTGCAAAAGACTGACGATGACTGAATGTTTAAGCACTAAAATCTAAACTTGGCCAGTCTGGTTGGCGATAATAGCGCGTCATGTCGTCAAACTTCCGGAGTTCGGCACGATGTATGGTAAATTCTGGGGAATTCTCTGTCCATTGCTGATTCAACTCAGAAAACATGGTAGCAAGGCGATCGCGGTCTAGACTCGGTGAAATCTCTCCAAAATAGCCCAATGTCACATGTGCTGTGAAATGATAATGTTGTTCAATTCCCAATGCCATCAAGTTGGAATTTTGATAAATTGCGCGACGCAGGTTGACAATTTGCTCGTAACAGGCTTCATCCTGAGGTACCAAACAAACGCCTACAGCTCTTGGCATCACTACGAGTCCCTGAAGAAGCCAGCGAATGGGATGAGTTTGCCGCTGCATTGATTGTTGATACTGCTCAAAGATTTGCGCAACGCAAGAGCGTAGCTGTTCTTCAAATTGTGGATTCTTTTCGCAAGCGTCATGGTAAGCACTATCCCAAATCAAGTCCGCCAAAGTCAAATGAAAGCTAGCAGGAGGTACAAGCACAATCCAATCAGAATTTACACGTTTGAGCTGTAAAAGTTCCTGTTGGTAACCCTGTAAGCGTGCGTAGAAAGTAGAGTTGTCTGTTTCTTCTTCCCAAGGTGGAGTAATCACCGTATAGCCAGGAAAAGGTTCTGCTTGCCTTACTCCCTCGGAATTAGGCTGAAATTTAGAAGATTCCTGGATATGCTGGATCTGAGTTTTACACGCTTCTGGTAGCGTCATCCGCGCTAAACGATTTAAGTAAGTTTGATATTTGTCGTCCAACCTTCATATCCTCGAACTCCACGCTTATTGATTGTAGGCAAAACTACTCGCATTAAATAAGCAATTTAAAAACTATTTAGCTTTTTTAAGGTGGTAGGGTGATGAGAGGGATGAGGGGGATGAGGGGGATGAGGAAATATGCATGACAATCTCTGGGCTGAAGCCATAGAGATTGTTAAGAGTCAATTCTAGTTACAGTGAGGTTCCCTATGGTTGTCTACTTTTACTGGGGTGAGGATGATTTTGCTATAGAAAAGGCGGTTGCACTTGTGCGCGATCGCGTCCTAGATCCCTTATGGACAAGTTTTAACTACACAGTACTGCCTCCAGATCTACCGGATGCGCCGATCCAAGCATTAAATCAAGTGATGACACCACCTTTTGGAGCCGGTGGACGCTTGGTATGGCTTGCAAATACTACCCTTTGCCAGCAATGTTCAGACAATGTGCTATCTGAATTGGTAAGAACTCTACCAGTCATCCCGGAAAATTCATTTTTGTTGCTCACTAGTAGTCACAAACCAGACGAACGCCTCAAATCTACCAAAATTTTGAAAAAATTTGCCCAATTCCAAGAATTTCCTTTAATCCCGCCTTGGAAGACCGAACTATTGGTGCAGTCTGTCACTCAAGCTGCTCAAACACTAGGAGTGAAGCTGACTCCCAAAAGTGTAGAGATGTTGGCAGAAAGTGTAGGCAATGATACACGCCTTCTGCACAACGAGTTAGAGAAATTACGGCTTTATGCTCAAGGTAGCAATCAGGCTTTAGATACAGACGCCGTCGCTCAGTTAGTCCAAAATACAACTCAAAATAGCCTACAATTAGCAGCAGCAATCAGAACAGGCGACACAGCTAGAGCAAGCGCGATATTGACCGACATCATCAATGCTTGTGAGCCTCCTTTGCGAATAGTTGCTACGCTTATTGGTCAATTTCGCACTTGGTTATGGGTCAAGCTGATGATAGAAAATGGTGAGCGCAATTCACAAGTTATTGCTAAAGCTGCGGAGATAGGCAACCCGAATCGCATTTACTATTTACAAAAAGAAATTCAATCTGTTTCTGTGCAGCAACTTATTGCCAGTTTACCTATATTGTTAGATTTGGAAGTTAGTCTCAAACAAGGAGCTTCAGAGATGTCAGCACTACAGACTAAAGTTATAGAGCTTTGTCAAGTATGTCGAGGAACTTGACAACAAAAACAAACATTTGATGGTTTGGGTGTTTTCTGGAACTTCTCACTCCTAAAATAATTCACAGTGATTAACATATCCCGACTGTAGTTGTTTCATAAAGCAAATGAGAAGATATTACCATGGCTTTTTCCGACTTAGTCTAGTTCGGATACTTTCCCAATCTTTGTTTGTGGGCGTTATTGCGACTGCCAGTTTGGTTTCTAGTGCTTTAGTTTTGAGTTCAAAAGCCGATGCTCAAGCTCCACAATCAGTTAACCCTAATGAACTTAGAAGTTACGCTAAAGCTGTGTTAACAATGGAGCCACGGCGTCAACAAGCCTTTGATGAAATAAAAAAAATTATTGGTAACGGCGAAGTTCCTAAGATTGTTTGTAACGATAAGAACAGCTTAGGTGGTCTTCCTGGCAAGGCTAGAGATATTGCTGTGAATTACTGCCAAAGCTATCAAAAAGTTGTTGAAGAAAATGGTCTAACAATTGACAGATACAACACGATTACTACACAGGTACAAAGTAACGAAGATTTAAAACGACAGATGTACAATCTACTACTTCGCCTACAAAAAAATCCTTAATTTCTGTTGACACCATCGAAAAAAAGATGAAATATTTTCCAAGTAAAAATTGATGAAACTCGTTTCAACCGCAAAGGAGGAGATGTCATAAATCCAAACTTAAATAACTCAATAAGTGGTTGAACCATGAATGACCCTAAATATATTTAGGAGTTGATTGTGAATGAGTAATTATTTAGTGTAGACGCAAACATTATGTATTGCGTCACTGTGTAGCACTACACAGTGCTTGATACACAGTCACGTAAGTAGGCAGGCGGAAATAAATTGAGCTATATAAAGATTTGTAAAAACGCCTAAAACCCTTACTAATGACGTCGGACTGCCTTAACAAGTGAACTTTATTTGTACCGACCTACTTATTGCAGGGAAAGCTTTTTAAGAATCGGAATCTTAGGTATCCAATTTAGCAGAAAAAGTCTCCATAGCAAAAATACGGCTTTAGCTTAAAAAACTCTCTCTTGCGGTGGTACAGACACCGTTTCAATTTTGATACGAGCTATCTCATAGTTTGGAATTGTAACATTGCCATGAGCAAACATACAATGATAACCAATATGCTTATGTATAAATGTGTCTTTAGCAGCGCCTGCGTAAGTACTGAATGTTTCTGAGAAGAAAACTCCTACTTGATTGGCTGATAATTCATCATTCACGTCAACACCTGCACCAATCACTTCAGAACTGAACACAATGAAATCAGCACCAATGAAGTTACCTTCTGTGTCAAAAATTTGATGAGCAAGTTTGTCTTGATTAGCAACAAAAGTATCATTCCCAATAATCACTGCCTTGTAGCTGAAGTAAATTTGACGTTTTATTTCAGTATTAATCGAGAAGGTAAATGATACAGTATTAGCCGCACTGGTATTAGCCAATGGTCGAAATAGACCAACAATGATTCCTTGAAAAAGACCAGAACCACTGGTTGTAAATTCTTGAGTGAGATTCATAAGATTGCCATCTTCAGCCGTTCGTTTGATACCTTGTCTCGTAGCATCTTCTAAATGTAAAGTATCAAAATTACCATCATGCAAACCAAACCAAAAATGGCTTATACATAGTTCTTTTGGCGGGGTCAAGTTTTCAACCGTCAGCTTAAGAGTAGTCATTTTAACATGATTTTTAAATCCAGTCTCTGTATTTCTTTGCTTAAGCTGCTGCATGATATGATGTATTTTTTTTTAATTGACGACTTGCTTTTTGTTTAGTTGCAGTAAATTCCTATTTTTTAAATACTAAAGTGCGTGTATCTATATACATAAAAATGTCACGCTGAACGTAACGTAGAAAAACATAGTCTCTTGCAAATACCCTTTGGCAAGCCGCAAGAACTAGGCATCTTTGCTTTGTTCAGAATGACATTTGAAATTTCAACTTGGTATGACTACCAAATATCCCGTTTCTGTAGTAATTACACAATAAATGATTTTCATATAGCAACAAAGTACCCTCAAGGGTACTCTTGGATGAATAGTAGTTGTTTCTAAAACGTAGACGCGTTCGGCGTGCCGTAGGCTACCGTCCTATGCATGAAGGCGCATGCCCGTAGGGCTTTAGACGCCTTAGACGTATGCCTCGTGCCAATGAATTATGAATGCTAACTAATCTTCATTCTCACAATCTAAACAGGCTTGTCGCTTTGCGTGAATATTTTTCATGTGCTTTTTCACTGTATTTACAGTAATGTAAAGCTGAGCAGCAATCTCTTTGTAGCTGTATTTTGCTCGATAAAGATACCAAATTTCAGCTTCTCGCGGTGTCAATTCGTATTTTCTAACTTCAGCCAGTGCAACATTTTTCAAAGATTCACATTTATTTTCAATTATCACTAAAAGGCAAGAGCGGTTAAATCGATCTAAGCTTAGCCATCTCGCCCTGACGCGAAAAATTTTTGACCGATCTACTACAATTTCATTAGATAAAATTATGATTTTATTGGGGTAAAGGCTACGGTCTAGTAATGTTTTGCAAAGACGCCAGATAGCAGGTGGGATAAAATTGGAGTTGGAACTGTCTTGATTGAGTTGAGAAAGAATACGATAAGCAGATGTATTGGTATAAATGAGTTCGCCCGTCTCGTTTAAGAGTAAGATACCGTCTTGTAAGTTTTCAATCACTTCTTGCAAAAAAGAAGCTTGCTGCGAATTATGCAACTTAATGGTATCTAGCTGTTGTGGTTGAACTGGTGTTTTTGCGGATATTTTTGTTATGATCATGGGAGATGCTTCAATTTTCACAATATTATTAATTTAATAATTTTATTTGAGTTGAAGATATGCACCTTGAATCGTCTTAAAATTGTAGATGAATGACACATGAAAATGCAGAAGAGTGTGCCATTTATGACGTGCCACACTATCATAGGAAACTTTCAAAAGTTTTTATAGCCTTGTTGACAAGTTGATTGTAAATACAGCTCTTGAATGCTCTATTTCGGATGCAGATATTGCAATAATTTAATTAATTTATGTATAGGTAAATTTTTATAAAAGCATCTAGGAAATAAACATGATGCTTAGCAGTGATGAGTTTTTTAGTTTGAAGTTTGGTATCATGTCCGGATGAACACTTATAAAAAACGAACAACCTCAAGAGCTTTCGGCACCCTCTCCGACCTCGCGGAGAGGGTTGGGGTGAGGTAAAGCAGGAATTATAAGTAATTAGGTTCACATCTTGCACCAGTTACTTTATTGCAATTTTTTTCGGGTGGGCACTGCCTAACTTTCCTCAAACCCTTATTTTTACGTTGTGAACAGTGCCCACCCGAAGAGTTTTGAGAATGGTGCAAGATTTCAGTAGGCGGACATGATATAAGGTGTCAAGTACGCCCAACCAGGCTAGCAACGACTGTAGCTAACTCAGCAGGTTCAACAGGTTTAGGCAAATGCAGCTGATAGCCTTCTTGAATGGCTCGCATTCTATCCTCTGGTCTGGCATATGCTGTTAATGCTGCTGCTGGAATCTTTGCGCCTTGCTGTGGTGAGGAGATGTCTCCAGCACGTTCAAGCGATCGCACTTTGCGGATCAAAGAATAACCATCTTCCTCTGGCATTCCGATGTCGCTTACCAAAACATCTGGTTTCCATTGTGTCATGGTATTGAGTGCTTCCCGTGCTGAACCCACCGCCTTGACTTCGGCTTGGCACTGTTGCAGTACAGTGACCAGAAAATCTCGGGTATCAGCTTCGTCGTCTACAACCAACACCCGCACGCCCTCAAGGGAAATATATGGATCTGAGGTTTGGGAGTCAAACTCAGCAAGCGGTTGTGCAATGAATTGGCTTGTCTGGTTGTCCGCTTGTCCGCTTGTCCTCTTTTCTTCATGATTGAGCAGCGCTAACTTGACTGTGAAGGTAGCACCTTGCCCTTGACCTGGGCTTTCTACGTGGATGGTACCACCATGCAGTTCTACTAAATGACGCACAATTGCTAACCCCAGTCCCAGTCCACCATGTGCCCTTGTGCTGGAACTATCAGCTTGACGAAAACGGTCAAAGACGTATGGCAGAAAATCGGAACTAATACCGATACCCGTGTCGCTTACCGAGATTTGGGCATATTGTGGGGTGTGCGATGAGGGGGATACCAGTCCGTTCTCTTCCTTGTCACCTTCTTTGGCTACCCTAAGCTGCACTTCTACTCGACCACCTTGGGGTGTAAACTTGATGGCATTAGATAGCAGATTCCAAATGACTTGCTGCAAACGCTCTGCATCGCCAGAAACCAAGAACTTGGGTTTTTGAATTTTCGATTTTAAATGATGAGGTTGCTCCTGGGCGAATTTTAGATTTTGAGTGTGAGAAAATTCTGGATTTTCATCAGTATTACTCAAGCCATTATCTAAAACATAAAAATTTAAATCGATTTCTTTTGCCTCAGCAGCCAAGCGTACGGTTTCAAGGGCGGCATCAATGATGGCAACGAGGTCGCAAGCGCGGACATTAAGCCGTAACTTGCCTCTAATCATCCGCGAGATATCTAATAAATCTTCAATGAGCTGCGTTTGCGCTCTAGCGTTTCGTTCTATTGTCTCTAATGCCTTAGCGACCTTGGTTGGATCTAGCTGGCGACGGGAACGTAAAAGCTGCGCCCAACCCAGGATAGCGTTGAGGGGCGATCGCAACTCGTGAGACAAGATTGCCAAAAATTCATCTTTCATGCGGTTTGCCTCTCTCAACTGCTCAGTTTGCTGTTGTAAAGAAGCAATCAAGCCAGCGCGTTCCATTGCAATGGCAATCTGGTCGCAAACTGCTTGCATCATCCCTATTTCATTTTGAGTAAAATTGGACCGCTTACGGCTGCCAAAGGCAAGAGTCCCCAGAAGCCGTCCCTGCGCTATTAAAGGGTAGCTGTAATATGCTGTAATCCCCACAGAGCGGATAAACGTTGTTTTTGGTTCAGTGGATTGCTGCACATTTTCCACAGCTATTGAACGACGGTCTTGTGCTGTCGTACCGCACACCCCTTCACCAAACTTCATCGACTCAACTTGTTTTCCCAATTCCTCTGTCACACCACTATAGGATGCCAGTTGCAATACCTGCTTATCTTCATCAACTAAATAGTTAAAGTAAACATCTAAACGAATTTGTTCCGAGAGTTTTCTAAACAACCCATCAATCAATGCCACAGGCTGCTGACTTGATAGTAAATCACTTGCTGTGCTGAATAATAACTGGAGCCTTCTATAACCCAATGAAAGCGCTTTTTCCACCTTTTTGAGATTGGAAATGTCTTGAAATACCAAGACACAGGTCGCTGGATGACCATGCATTGCGCTTAGGGTATCGGCAAATATCAGCAGGGAACGCACACCTACTGGGGTGTGCCAGTCGAGTTCAAATCCCTCAATACGTTCGCCACGGGCAACTCGCATGCCTGGAGCCTGTTCTACTGGAATAGTATTTCCCGCCGCGTCGGTGGAGTAGTAATAAGTACCATAGTCTTGGGATGATTCAGCCTTGGGGAATTTTCCCCCAGCCACAACGTCCGCAGCAACGTTGGCGAAAGTGACCTTTGCTGTTCCTGGTTCTATCAACAGCATCGGCATTGGCATGAGGTTGAGCAAATCTTCCAGCCATTTTTGCTGATTGCGGAGTGTTTCCTCCACCTGCTTACGCTCTGTGATGTCGTTAGTAAAGGCAAGAATTTGTTCTATTTCACCGTTTTCATCCAAAAGCGGCAGATATTTGATTTCTGTGGTGAATGTGCCGTAATCGGGTAAGGTGATTGTAGCTTCTGTTGTTTGCAAGGTGCGGGTTTCTTGCGCCTTAATTAAAGTGGGAAGATAAGCTTGTGTTGCCTGAGGGGGAAAAATTTCCTCGTCAGTGCGTCCAAGAATTTCCTCTTTTGGTTTTTTAACTCGCTGCAATGCGGCTGTATTGACAAACTGTAACCGCAGGTGAGCATCGTAAATAGCAAAGACATCGGGGATGTTATCAAGTGCCAAACGGAATCTCTCTTGGGTCTGTTGTAGCGCTTGCTCCGCCTGTTTACGAGCGCTCAAATCCAAGATAAATGCCACCGACTCCTCGCGCTTTTCGCCTAGTAACGAGTAACCTATTAAAACTGGGACGCGGCTACCATCCTTACGAATGTACTCTTTTTCGTAAGGCGTACAAGCACCTTTGTCCCTTGCTTCGGCTATGCGTTCTGCATCTAGGGGTAAATACTCTGGTGGTGTGATGTCAACCCAGCTGATTTTATCTGCTTGTAACTCCTCTGGTGTGTAGCCAATCATCCGCAGAAATTCGTTATTGGCGTTGCGGACATGACCGTGAATGTCACCAAAAAGAATACCGATGAGGTTAGCATCTACAAAACTATTGAGTTTTTCTTCATTTGCTTTGAGGGCTTCTTTAACGCGATCGCGTTGAATTTCCATGCGTTCCAGCGCCGCGACACTTTCCCAGATCAAGACGCTGAAACTGACAATCAGCACCACGACAAGAAGCGATACCGCGAATGCTGGCTCGTAAACTTCTGCTCTTAGTCCTTGGAGAATCAACCACCCTAGTACTAAAGGTACAGCGATCGCTGCTAGTAACAACCGACGTGCCAGCAAGCCGCCGTAAGTTTCGCTCGTGACTATCCGCATCAACCCTTCATCGGGATGAGTCCACAGTACACCTACACAAAGCACTGTAAACGCCAGTGCGGTGTGTAACGCCATTGATGTACTGTAAGGAGGAAAGCCGTAGAGAATATCAACGCCGTAAGCATAGCCGATGAGCGCCTGTAAGGACATCAAAGCGGCAATCAGGGCGAAAATCTGCGCATACCAATAGCTACGCCGAGTTTTTGGTTCACCCACTAGCTCCAACGCTCTGCCAATCAACAAAAAGTTCACTGCTGTGTTCCATCCCATTCGCCCTGGATGAGATGTCATAAAAGCATTTGGCGAGTCAGGCAATAACAATTCATCTATACCGAGATTCCAGCCGAACACATACTGACTCAGTGTGAGCGCAGCAATGACGAGGACACTTGTTGCACACAGCCTGGATAAGAGTGAGGAGCCAGCGCCGTGCGGGGGTTCCCCCCGTTGAGGCGACTGGCGTGGGGATGAGGGGGTGATGGGAGTATTTTCTCCTCCTACTGCCCCTTGAGCCAGCCACAGGGACACGCCAGACAAAATGAAGCACACAGCTGCATTTGCCTTCATGGTCACACTGCTTAAAGAAAAGCAGTTTTTGATAAATTCTAGGTCGAGCCACCAGCCAAGTAGTACCAAGCAGCCGACAAATAGAGTGATTGCACTTGCAGTTTGTGCAACCACTGAATGTGAAGAGATTTGATCTGAATTTTGTTGGCGCAAGCGGTTGACTCTTAACATTGAACGCTTTTTAACCGCATCTATCTAGCGTGGTAATGTTTATTGTCGGCTGGGAAAATTTGATTCTCTATCCTAAGTCATTTATGCTTTTCATTAACTTTGTTTACATCTACCGTTGTACAGATTTTAAAATCATTGTGAGGGATTAAGGACAAGAAAAAAAGTAGGAACTGGTTAGTGATCTTGTGTTAATGATAATATTTTTCAGGCACATATAGTAATCCCTGCAGGAGTTGTGAAATACCTCCCCCTTTTTCTCCCGAAACAAGATCCCCGACAACTTTTACGAAGTCGGGGATCTGTGGCTTTCAGTTAGCAAAAAAAACACGAAGAAATATGCCTTATATGCAAGAACAGCTGATCAAGCAAATAATTTAAATCGGAGAAGTTGAGTTTCAATTGTTTGGGGCAAGATTTGACCAAGTTCTGTAGTGTCTTGAAATTGCAAAATTTGCGATGATGGTAAGTCAAAGGGAAACTGCCCCGGCAAGTCTGGGCGCTGCATTTGAGCTAGGAGAATTTGCTCGGATCGCTTACTTTGAATGGCATAGCCAATTTCAACACAGACATGGGGACTGGGAATCAATTGCGCAGTTTCTTGAGTGTCGGTTTTAGCAACAGGCGTGGCGTCGGCAATAAACAACAAACTTCTATGAATTTTTCGCATGATTGTGCGGCTCAGTCGCAGAGAACCTTCCTTCGGGCGGTAGGACTCTATTAAAGACAAAGGTAAACGCGATCGCCTGTTCAAAATTTCCAAACTCTCAAGCAGCCCCTCTCGTAACGCTTCACTAGCTGCTGGATACTCCGTTTGATGGCATAAAAAAATTGTGGGTTCTAACTGCGCTAACACAGTCTGCTTGGTGAAATATATTTCATGGCTTATCAAGTCAATATTAGCCACACAATAACCACCACTACCCTCAATATAGAACTCAACATTTTCTCCTGCCAGATAGCGCCCAAACCAAATCGATTTCTTTACTTGCTCACTCTCTTCCAAGAAATCCGCTCTTAATCCTGATTTCAGTAGGCTTTTTTTATTGACGCGAATATCCGGCGGGCGTTTTTCCAGTTCTAAAATCGGCTCATAATTCTCTAGATACCATGCTCCCAGAGCAATAATTGACATAAGGCGCTATTTCAACTGTCTCTATCTATTCAACTTTGTACAAGCTTACACCTAGGTGCGCTTATTATGACAACAACACCCAACATTCTACTAGATGAGTTATTTCCTCTGTTTGTTTATTCTACCTAGGGATGTACTGAGTTTATCACTCTTCTTAAAAGCGATCGCTCCTCAGTTACATTGCCCCCTGTATCTCTACATTTGAGGAAATATCATCATTCGAGTTGGGTGTTGCTGCGTTGTTGCGAGACAGATGTAGATTTAACAGCGTCTTTTACCTCTTTGCTTATTTTCCCTCTAGCTGTTTTATCTGCCAGGGAAGCTTTTCAGCTTCAATTATTAAGTTAGCATGTCTTGAATCTTAGGGGTTTTTATTGAAATATTAGTTTACTTTTTTAAGTAAACTAATATTTATCAAATCATGTTAATATCTGACTATTTATATCAACCAGACTATTATGAAAAATAAGTAAAGACTCAGTTATTGTTAAATTTTAGCAAAATTTGAGCAATTACCAAAATTTTGGTTGCGAGTTCCTGCTTCCTACTTCCTTGGGAACTGTTTGTGGGATGGGAACCGTCATAGGCGACAGCACCAAGGGGATGAGGATGAGCAAACAGCACTGCTCTCACCTCCTGCAGCGCGCTTACTCACTTCATCAGCGTACCGATCAAAAATATTCAGGGTGAGTACATGGTAGTGCGTCCGTCTGGGATTGTGGCTATCCGGGTAAAACCCATTTTTAGCTCTAGTGTCGAAAGATTTACCTAAATCATGAGAAAAACGCTTGCTTTTGTGTCATTAAGTTTAGGAATTGCCCTTATTAACCCGGTTTGGTCAGTTTTTGCTCAGCAGGTTCCTGACTTAGCACCGATACCAATACCAGTTCCAGGTCAACCTGAGAATTTGCCACCGTCACAACCCAGCCAACCCCAGCAGGTTCTGCCATCGTTAGTACCAGTAGATATAGAAACAACCTGTAACACTTCATACACTTGCTTGGGTTGGGATGAACAAATTTGGGGTGGAAACGGTAGACTTGGCGACCGCAACGCACTTTTGACGGCAATAGACAACAGCTTGCGTTACCTAACAACTGATAAAGCTATAGCAGTGTATCAGAATTATCCTATTAGAGAGATTACCCTTGAGCGCGTCCGTCGTAGTTTGCAACGTTTCCGCCAATTGGTTGTCAACTCTGAGTCACCAGCACAACTGCAAGCTGGTGTGAGTAGGGAGTTTGTTTTTTACAAGTCAGTTGGGAACGATGGCAATGGGACTGTGAAGTTTACTGCTTACTATGAGCCTGTTTATTCCGCCAGTCGTGTTCGCACCTCAGTATATAAATATCCTGTTTATCGACTCCCCCCTAACTTCGACAAATGGGCTAAACCACACCCGAAACGGATTGAGTTAGAAGGAAAAGATGGTTTGCCAACCAACAAAAGTCCGTTACGAGGTTTGGAGTTATTTTGGTTTCCTAATCGTTTAGACGCATACATGGTTCAAATTCAAGGTTCTGCCCAACTGAAGTTAACTAATGGCACAACAACATCCGTTGGCTATGCAGGTGGAACAGATTACCCGTGGACAAGCATAGGGGGACAACTGGCGAAAGATGGCAAACTACCCTTAAAGGGTTTGACGATGCCAATTATGCTTCAGTATTTCCAGCAAAATCCCAAAGAGATGAATAATTATCTGCCGCGCTGGGAACGCTTTGTCTTCTTCAAAGAAACTGGTGGTACACCTGCTACAGGAAGTATTCGTGTGCCAGTCACACCAGAACGTTCGATCGCGACTGATAAATCTGTTATGCCTCCAGGGGCATTGGCGCTCATCAACACTAGTTTGCCTTATCCTGCTGGGGGTGGAAAGCTAGAGTATCGTACTGTAAACCGCTACGTCCTTGACCAAGATACAGGAAGTGCTATCAAAGGACCAGGACGAGTTGATTATTTTATGGGAAGTGGCAAATTAGCTGGCGATCGCGCTGGTGTAACTGGCGGCAATGGCAGCCTATATTATTTGTTGTTGAAGCAATAAAACACAATACAGAAGTCAGAGTGCAATCAGGTAACTTTTTATACTATTGCCTGATTGTACGCCATGCAAAGAACATAATCCTAACAAAAAGCGACAATTATTTTGTCCATATCTAGGACTTGTGAAAAAATAACCATGAAATTCAGTGAAATTTTAGAAAAACTTGGTGACGCCGCTGCGTCCAATAGCAACTCCAGTAATAAAGATAATGACCCAGAAATTACAGGGTTAGCAGCAGTAGATGAAGCGACAACGGGCACTCTCAGCTACATTGAAGGAGCAAGATTTGCTTCTATGGTCAGCAAAACCAGTGCCAGTGCTTTAATTTTGCCTTTAGATGAAACATTGCAGACACAAGCACTAGAACGGGGTATTGTTTGGATAGCAACAAAAGAACCAAGACTCTTATTTGCCAAAATTATCGCGCTCTTTTACCAACCTTGGCGTCCCACTCCAGAAATTCATCCTACTGCTGTTATTCACCCGACAGCAAAAATTGGTAACGAGGTGTATGTAGGTCCTCATGTCGTCATTCAGCAGGGAGCAGAAATTGGCAATCATGTGTGCATTCATGCCAATGTGGTAATTTATCCAGATGCCAAAATAGGCGATCGCACCACCTTGCACGCTAATTGCACCATTCACGAACGGACTCGCATTGGTGCAGATTGTGTGATTCACAGTGGTGCTGTTATTGGTGCTGAAGGCTTTGGCTTTGTTCCTAGTTCAACTGGTTGGGTGAAGATGGAACAATCCGGCTACACAGTTTTAGAAGATGGTGTAGAAGTCGGCTGCAACAGCGCTATCGACCGCCCAGCCGTAGGAGAAACACGAGTAGGTCGCAATACAAAAATTGACAATTTAGTACAAATAGGTCACGGTTGCCAAATAGGCGCTGGTTGTGCTTTGGCAGGTCATGTTGGTATGGCGGGAGGCGTGACACTTGGCAATGGTGTTATTTTGGCTGGACAGGTGGGAATTGCCAATCAGGTAAAGATTGGTGATCGGGCGATCGCATCTGCAAAAACTGGAATTCATAATGATGTAGCACCAGGAGAAATTGTCTCTGGAACTCCAGCTATACCTCATAAACAATACTTGAAGGTGTCAGCTATTCTCACCCGCCTACCAGAAATGTATCAAGTCCTCAAACAGTTACAACGTAAATTTAACAATGGTAACGACTAATAGCGTTTCTCTATGAAGATGCGCCGCTAAGGGCTGCTTTTGCAGGCTTTGTTTGCTGAGTGTGCGATTTAACTTATAGGTGAATAAAGCGCATCCGTTCGTACACTTTGGCTACTCTTTTTGTGTACTTGTACCTTTTGCTCCCTTTGATTTTACGTGCTAGTTTTTGTTGTCTGCGCTTGAGAATTTTTTCTCGCTTTGCAAAATGCTTTGGATTATCAAACTTAGACACCTGAATGACACGGGAGGCAGGTAGCCCCGAAGTGCAAGTGTCAAGGAATTAAAGGAATTGACAATTGCACGTTATTTATATCGGGGTGGAATGCCCAACGGGAGAGCCAGTTCCCTGCTGTCGGGAGACCCTCCTAAGCCCATTTCAAAGCAAAAAAAGGCCATCGCACCGTCACTAAAAAAGGCAAAGTCAAGAAGGGTAAGCGTCAATGGAAGAAGTCTAGTAATTATAAAAAAGCTGCTCAAAAGAAACGGGAATTACAACGTAAAAAGGCAGCGTACGCTAAAACCCAAAACCGCAAGACGATTAACGAAATCTTGCGACATGGCAAAGATATCAAGACTGAAAAAGTCTCTGTAAAAGGTTGGCAGAAGCGTTATGGTAAAGCCCTAGCTGCTAAATCTCCAGGTTTTGTACAATCAGAACTCATTCGCAAAGCTGAAAATTCTGGCGGGTCTGTTCACAAGTTCTCTACTCCAAAAACAGCGCTTAGTCAAACTCCTAAACGACGGTTCTCGTATCAAGAAATCGCTGTCTGAAAGAGTGCATTACGATGCAACTGGTGTAGTCATGCATCGTGATTTAATGAGTGCGTATTTGAGTAGGTTCGTTAATCAGGACGATACGTTGTTATTGCAAGATGCCCGTAATGGGTATTGTGGGGCGGAGTCGCTCCTGTTGGAGGCGTTTGAGCAACAGTCCAAAAACCGCAAACAAGTAGGCGACGCTGAAAGTAGGCTGATTCCCTTAGAGCGGTTCTCCGACAAGCTGAAAAACGTTGACCAGATAGCCAACTCGAATGAGTTCGGGCAACAAGTCAACGCCAACTTTCAGCCAGAATCCCCTAACTTCTAGTTAGGGGAGTGGCTCAATTTACTGCTATCGACTACTATCGCTGACAATTGCAAAGTGTTTCAATTTTATAGCAACTATAGGAGCCCTATTTGAGTTGTGAGATTTTTTGACAAACCACGTAGATGTAAAAGACACGAAGAAAAAATTTCACAATTTATTTAGGATTGCTAGAATTCTTTGCCTAGCAATATTTATTGTTACTGACATACTTAATATCGAATCTGGCTTTTAAGACTCTTCATTTTATTTATAGCCCTTGCCTTGTAGGCTTTGTACGTATAGCCTCAAGTTTTGTCATCCTAAAGCTAATTTTTAACTCAATATTAGCAAGCATCTAGCTGTTCATTTTGCTGTTAAATTCGCACTTCGCTTTGTTTGTTAACCAAGTCATAAAAGCAAAACAATTTTGTAGAATAACTTTTTAAGTATATATACTTAAAAATCTCTTGAAATGAAAAAATGTATGTAAAATGCATATTTAATGATAGCTATGTTGCGGTTAATAGAGAAAAAGTAATCTAAATCTGGCTGAAGAAAAATATATGAGCAAAAACAGTATAATAACAAACATTCCGGAGGAAATGACTGACCAACTGGAAGTTGGAAATTGGATCATAAATATTGGTTCACCTCAAGGCGCGACAGCGAATATCGCAACCAAGGAAGAAAAATCGACTTGGCGATTGCGTTCCACTCCATTGATAGTTGAGCAGCCCTCAGATACGATACTGAATCGACAAGAATCAATCAAAGAAGCGATCGCTGCCTTTCAATCGGGAGAATCAGTAGAATTTTACGGCACAGTCGGTATTGGAAAAACAGTTTTATTGCGTGACTTGGCGCAGAACAATCAAGTCAAATCACTTTTCCCTAGTGGTGTTATTAGCTTATCTCCTGTGCATCCAAATGTAGACGATTTACTTCAGTCTATATGGGATGCATTTTATGAAAGCAACATTCCCTATAAACCAACTCATAAGCAAATCTGTCAACAACTCCAAGAAAAACAAGCTCTTGTGGTGCTGGATGATGATGGACTTATCCAAGATGAATTGGAAGAGCTGATGAATGCGGCTCATCAGTGTACCTTTTTGATCGCTTCGTCAAAAGGGCGAATGAAAAAAAGGGGGCGCTCAATGTTGCTTTCTGGATTATCGATAAATGATACTCTGGCTTTAGTGGAAAGGGAACTGCAACGTTCTCTCAACACAGAAGAACTCGCTGGGGCAAAATCGCTGTGTACTATTTTCAACGGGCATCCGATGAAAGTGCAGATAGCAGTGGCAAACATACTGGAAGAAGGGCGATCGCTTACGGAAGTTGTGAGTTTATTATCAACAGATGCTCCTGGCAACTATCTGCTGCAACAAATAGTCACATCGCTATCAACATCACAAAGAACTATTCTGAGTTTATTAACTGTCATGGGTGATGTTGGGCTTGAAAGTGAACAGATAATTGATATCACAGAAATTTCTGATGCTATTAATATACTTGAGGGATTACGTAGGCGTCATCTCGTGCAGTTTCATGGTTCTCGATATCAGGTCAGTAAGACTGTAGTTGAACTTTTACCGCCAGAATGGAAGTTGACAGCACCTGTGGAAAAAGCAATTGCCTACTTTATAAATTGGGCGGAACGACATCAACAGCAACCCAACATTTTGTTATCCCAAACCGATGCAATCGTACAAATTATAGAGATAGCAGTTAGAGAGAGTCGTTGGAAAGATGTCTTGCGCTTGGTAAAAGCAGTGGAAGAGACACTTGCTTTAAGTAAGCAATGGGGTTTGTGGGAGCAAGTCCTGTCTCGGGGATTACAAGCATCTCAAGGCGAAACAGATAAAGTTGCCCAAGCTTGGGCATTGCATCAATTAGGGACTCGTGCCCTTTGTTTAGAAGAAAACAGCACAGCTAAAGATTACCTTACCAAAGCAATACAATTACGGGAATCGCTTGATGACGCGATGGGAGTTGCAGCAACTCGCCACAATCTTAATTTATTAGAAAATTCTCCATCTTGGTCATCAACTCAAAATAGCCAGCGCCCAAATGTAAACGATTCCCCAAAAAACTTTACACAATCTCCCCTACCGACAACCAACGATACTAACCATCTCCTGACTCGAATGAATATAGTATCGTCAGAGAACACTTCCCCCTCCGGTAAAAGTGTGTATAAAAAAGCCTTGCTGTTTCCAACAGGAGTCATCACGACTGGAATTGTAGCCTCAGGCGGATTACTCGCTTGGTTTAACTGGCATCGTTTCACACCCTTACCCTCACCAACATCCACCACCGCGCCGAAAACGACTAAACGGTCACCTATTCCCAAACCGAAACCCACAGCGCCCGCCAGACCGTCACTGATTATCGAACCTCCATCCACAGTCACTGTTCCGCTGTCACCTCTTCCTGAAGTTATACCCAAAGTCAGTCCACCGATACAACCAAACATCGAAGACCAACAACCAATCGTTCCCAAGCGCGAGAAGTTAAAAAGAAAACTTACACCTGCACCCGCGACACCCACGACAACAGTTGCACCCACACTTATACAACCTACTCCAGAGACAACTGTAGTACCAACACCAACACCGGAAGAAGTTACACCTACCCCAACTTTCACGCCGTCGGCGGCACCAAATTCTGAACAAAATCAACCGACCGTAGAACCTACACCTACTCCAATTACACCAATTCCAACTCCAGTACCGACACCAACAAGCGAAACCACACCTAATTCAGCGTTCACAATCACACCAACTGCCCAACCAAGCAACGTAACAATTGATAATAATCCAGTACCGACACCAACAAGCGATACCACACCTACTACCCAATCAAGCAACTTAACAATTGATAATAATCCAGTACCGACACCAACAGGCGATACCACACCAACTACCCAATCAAGCAACTTAACAATTGAGAACAATAGACTACCGACACCAACAGGCGATACCACACCAACTACCCAATCAAGCAACTTAACAATTGAGAACAATACATTACCGACACTAACAAGCGAAACCACACCAGTTGCTCAACCAAGCAACTTAACAATTGAGAACAATACACTACCGACACTAACAAGTGATACCACACCTACTTCACCGTTCACCTTCACACCAATGGCGGAATCGCCCAACTCAACAATTGATCACAACACAGTACTGATATCAATAAGCGAAACCATACCTACTTCAGCGTTCATGCTCACACCAGTGAGCCAACTCAGCAACTCAACAATTGATCACAATACAGTACTGATATCAATAAGCGAAAGCACACCTACTTCAGCGTTCATGCTCACACCAGTGACCCAACTCAGTAACTCAACAATTGATCACAATACAGAACCCAGAACGCAGAACACAGAATGACCTTTACGGACAAATCATGGAAGTGAACTTGTAGGGTACGTTAATTGTGATAGCGAATGCTAACGCACCCTACAAGCTTTTGCTCACAATCCCAATTTTTCCAAAACTGGTTTGGTGGAAACGATGTGCCGTTCTAGACCGAGTTCTTTCGGACTCACCCCAACTGCTAAAGCAATCAACTGGGGTAAATGCAGCACTGGTAAACCTAATTTCTGTCCAATTACCTTTTCCACCTCTGGCTGACGCGAATCTAAGTTAAGGTGGCACAAAGGACAAGGCGTAACCATACAATCAGCACCAGCTTCTAGCGCTTCTTGAATATGTATCCCCGCCATTTTAAAAGATTGGGTGGTGGCGTAGCTGGAAAGCGGCCATCCGCAACATTGCGTACGACCTCTGTAGTAAATAGGTTCTGCGCCTAACGTGCGAAACACATTTTCCATTCCTTCCGGTCGGAAGGGGTCATCATAAGGCATGGACTTTTGGGCACGTAGGAGATAGCAGCCATAAAAAGCTGCACATTTTAATCCCGCTAACTTGCGGGTCACACGTTTTTGAATTTCCTCTAAACCATAGTCTGTAATTAGGGCATAAAGGAGATGTTTGACTTCGGTCGTTCCGCGATAGGGTACACAGCCTTCTTTTTGCAGCAAGCCATTCACCTGTTCAACGTATGCTGGATTTGTTTTTTGGCATTCTTTGAGGCTTTCGTCAACATGACCAATCACACCCTGACAAGTGCTGCAATGGGTAAGCAGTGGTAGATTTAACTCTTCTGCTAAACTAATATTGCGGGCATTAACCGTATCTTCCAACAGTTGGGAATCTTCTTTAAACGTCCCGGAACCACAGCAAGCAGCTTTTTTAAGTTCAACCAGTTCAATGCCCAAAGCTTGACTGAGGGCAACAGTTGATTGATGAAGCTCCCGGCAAGCTCCTTGGGCAACACAACCGGGGAAGTATGCGTATTTTAATGTATGGGTTAGCATAGTATTCTGGTTAGTCAATAACTGTTTTATCATCACTATTTAATGTTGGTAGCAAAGCTATCGATCCTGAAAATGCACATCCTCACAAAAATTTAATAAAAGTTGTAAAACATCATTGTTTACACAGTGTAAGCGATCGCGTAGCACCTTCTACTCTCGAACTGCTCTTGGAGTGGTTGTTCTATCGAAATTTAGAAATGGAACGGAATACAGATTTTCAACAAAGAAAATCCAAGACCAGTGTACGGATGATCGCGCTTTCCGTTAAGATCAATATGCTCAAAAACATATCCCCCATAAACAGCGGATTATAGCAACTTGTTGAGGACTTTTATCTATGAGCCAAACGGAAATTTTTGACAAGGTCAAGAAAATTGTTGCCGATCAACTTAGCGTTGATGCCGAGACGGTGACACCACAATCGAATTTTGCTAATGATTTAGGGGCTGACTCCTTGGATACTGTTGAATTGGTCATGGCTTTGGAAGAAGAGTTTGACATTGAAATTCCCGATGAAGCTGCCGAAAAAATTACAACAGTTCAAGAGGCAGTTGACTATATTAACAACAAAGTTGCCACATCCGCCTAAAAAAGTGCTGAGTGCTGAGTAGCGAAAAGCCAGCGCTGTGCGGAAGTGTCTTTGATTGTAGACGCAACAGCGGCTTACCGTAAGGGTAGCGACTGGCGTTGCCTCATTTGTAAAAAAAAATGACTCGGAACACATTGCTTGGAACTCGGAACTTTACTCAGGGCTCAGCATTCATGACTCAGCACTATTTTGTTCTGCCTGCATCAAGAGCCACTTAACTATTGTCATGACTGATTTTATACGTAAACGCGTTGTTGTCACTGGTGTTGGCGCGATTACACCGATTGGTAATACACCAGCCCAATATTGGGAAGGATTGATAAGCGGGCGCAATGGCATTGGTGAAATCACCTTGTTCGATGCGTCTCGTCATGATTGTCGCATTGCTGGTGAGGTAAAAAACTTCGATCCGCATGAGTACATGGATCGTAAAGAAGCCAAACGCATGGATCGCTTTGCTCAATTTGGCGTTTCGGCGGCAAAACAAGCTCTCGGCGACGCGCAATTAGTCATCAATGACCTAAACGCAGAACAAATTGGCACCATTATTGGTTCTGGCGTTGGTGGTTTGAAGGTGATGGAAGAGCAGCAAACAATCTACTTAAATCGTGGTCCCGACCGCTGTAGTCCCTTCATGATACCGATGATGATAGCCAATATGGCAGCAGGGTTGACAGCAATTCACACTGGTGCTAAGGGACCAAATTCCTGCTCAGTCACTGCTTGTGCCGCAGGCTCAAACGCCATAGGGGATGCTTTTCGCCTGATTCAAGGGGGATATGCCCAAGCAATGATTTGTGGCGGGTGTGAAGCGGCAATTACACCCTTGTCTTTGGCTGGATTTGCATCAGCTAGGACACTTTCGCTTCGTAATGATGATCCGGCTCATGCCAGCCGACCATTTGACAAAGACCGCGACGGATTTGTCATGGGAGAAGGTGCGGGCATCTTAATTTTAGAAGAGCTACAGCACGCCCTCAGTCGCAAAGCCAGAATTTATGCAGAAATTGTTGGCTATGGTATGACCTGCGACGCTTACCATATGACCTCTCCAGTACCCGGAGGCGAAGGCGCAGCAAGAGCCATCCAACTGGCACTCAAAGACGCAGGACTAATACCAGAACAGGTGAGCTATGTCAATGCTCATGGCACCAGTACGCCAGTGAACGATCCGACGGAAACAGCCGCAATTAAAAGAGCTTTGGGCGATCGCGCCTCAATAATACCAATTAGCTCCACCAAATCAATGACAGGTCATCTATTGGGTGGTTCTGGTGGAATTGAAGCGGTAGCAACAGTACTGGCGATCGCCAATGACCAGATTCCACCGACAATTAATCTGGAAAACCCCGATCCCGATTGTGACCTGGATTACGTGCCTAACACCAGCAGGAAAGCAAAAGTTGAGGTTGCCCTATCCAATTCTTTTGGTTTTGGCGGTCATAATGTGACACTAGCCTTTAAGAAGTACGTCTAAGGTTGGAAATTTAAGATGCGTGTATCTGACTTCAGGCGTAGTTAACAACGGTGTGAAGAGCGGGTGTAGGGCTGTTCGCTTGATAATTAAGTTCATTCAATACCGATAACAGGGGGATTCCCTCATAAAATTAATCCAAAATCCATAACAAAAATCCCAAAATATGCCGCTTGTCCGGCAACAAGTACCAATGGGATGATGAGGATACTGCATTGGGGATCTCAAGCAACACGGCAATAAGCGAATGACAACTCTGATTAGCAAAACCCGCCACTCAGCAGTTCGGTAGGAAGGAAGCGAGTTTTCCCTTGAGGAACATCCACACCGGAAACTCGCAAGGAAAATCCACACCCGGACAGTTTCTACAGGGAAACCCTTTTTGGAACTGTCCTCAAGAACCACTAAGGACACAGTGTCATCGCTTTTTGCCTCCCCTGTAGTGAAACCAAAAGAGTGCTAACCCGTCGTAAAGAACAATCTCTTATTATGGCTGTTGCAACCCAAACCCTCGAAGAAGTTTGTATTAACTCGATCCGCTTTCTGGCAATTGATGCCGTAGAAAAGGCAAAGTCTGGTCACCCAGGGCTGCCTATGGGCGCAGCGCCAATGGCTTTTGTGCTATGGGATCGCTTTTTGCGGTATAACCCCAAAAATCCCAAGTGGTTCAACCGCGATCGCTTTGTGCTATCTGCCGGTCACGGCTCTATGTTGCAGTATGCCCTGCTGTACCTGACAGGCTTCGACAGCGTGAGCATTGAAGATATTAAGCAATTCCGTCAGTGGGAATCCAAAACCCCCGGACACCCCGAAAACTTCATGACTCCAGGCGTGGAAGTTACCACAGGACCACTGGGGCAGGGAATTGCCAATGGAGTCGGTTTGGCGATCGCCGAAGCGCACCTTGCTGCAAAGTTCAACAAACCCGATGCCAAGATTGTTGACCATTACACCTACGTGATTTTAGGTGATGGCTGCAACATGGAAGGCGTTTCTGGTGAAGCTTGTTCTTACGCGGGACACTTGGGATTAGGCAAACTCATCGCTCTGTACGACGACAACCACATCTCCATCGATGGTTCTACAGATATAGCATTCACCGAAGATGTTTCCAAGCGGTTTGAAGCTTACGGTTGGCACGTCCAGCACGTTCAAGATGGCAACACAGACCTAGAAGCAATTGCCAAAGCAATTGAAGCAGCCAAATCCGTCACCGATAAGCCTTCTTTTATTAAGGTAACAACCACCATTGGTTACGGTTCGCCCAATAAAGCAAATACTGCTGGTGTTCATGGTGCTGCCTTGGGTGGCGACGAAGTTAAACTCACCCGCGAAAACTTGGGTTGGGAACACGAGCCTTTTGTCGTTCCAGAAGATGCTCTTAAGCACTGGCGCAAAGCTGTTGAGCGCGGCGCAAACTACGAAGCTGAATGGAACAAAACCTTTGACACCTACAAAGGCAAGTATGCCCAAGAAGCTGCGGAATTTGAACGCTACACTAGCGCCAAACTGCCCGATGGTTGGGATAAAGTACTACCCACCTACAAACCCGAAGACAAAGGAGTCGCCACCCGCAAACACTCAGAAACCTGCCTCAACAAACTGGCACCGGTTTTACCTGAGCTCATTGGTGGTTCAGCTGACTTGACTCACTCCAACCTTACAGAAATCAAAGGCTTTGGCGACTTTCAGCCAGGACAATACCAAAACCGCAACATCCACTTTGGCGTGCGGGAACACGGTATGGGCGCAATCTGTAACGGCATAGCGCTGCATGATTCTGGATTAATTCCCTACGGCGCAACCTTTTTGATCTTCACAGACTACATGCGTGCTGCTATCCGCTTATCTGCCCTCTCCCAAGCTGGCGTGATTTGGGTGATGACGCACGACTCAATTGGACAAGGTGAAGATGGTCCAACCCACCAACCGATTGAAACTCTCGCTTCCCTGCGAGCAATTCCTAAGCTAACGGTGATTCGCCCCGCAGACGGAAATGAAACTTCCGGTGCTTACAAAGTGGCGATTGAGAACGCGAAAGAAGACCGTCCCACCCTGTTGGCGTTCACCCGTCAAAATGTCCCGAACTTGGCAGGTACATCGATTGAGGGCGTGACCAAGGGTGGATACACAGTGGTCGATAGCGAGGGTACCCCGGAACTGATTCTAATTGGTACTGGTTCCGAATTGAGCCTCTGTGTAACCGCAGCCGAGAAACTCACCAGCGAAGGCAAGAAAGTCCGTGTTGTCTCACTACCTTCGTGGGAACTATTTGAAGCACAGGATGCGGCTTATAAAGAGTCTATTCTGCCTAAAGCCGTCACCAAGCGTTTGTCTGTAGAAGCTGCTGCCAGTTTCGGTTGGCACAAGTACGTCGGTACTGAAGGCGATACAGTTAGCATTGATCGCTTTGGTGCTTCAGCTCCAGGCGGTGTCTGTTTGGAGAAGTTTGGTTTCAGTGTTGATAATGTGTTAGCTAAAGCGAAACAATTGCTGGGTTAATTAGCAACAAACTATTCTCTTTCTTTTCAAGGTGGGCTTTATTGCCCGCCTTTTTTTTGTTTAATGAATCGCGAAGATGCTCAGAGGATGGCTTCCTGTAAACCCCGAAGCGAGGCGTGAAAACACAAGTGTTTGTTGATGTTACTTCCCTGCATGACTTATTCGTGTATTCGTTCTTTTTCCTGGTAGGTGCAAGATACAAGTTAAGCTACTGGCAGTCGTTACCAAAGCCAAAGCTGAAGGAATAAAAGGTATCCAACCACCATGTATAACTAGCAAACTCCAACAACTGCCGTATAAAACTCCAACTGTAATTCCTTCTCCTAGTAAGATGGCTACTGATAACCTCAAGCGCCAAGCTATCAATCCGCCAATTAATGACCAAAACCAAATCCAGAGAAATTCCAGTGATTTTGGCAACCACCAAATCAAGGGCCGATTATCCAACACGGCGCTAAGGATTTGGCTGACCATGTGCGCTTGAATTTCCAGACCAGACAAATTTCGTACAGACCATTGACCTCTACCATAGGAGGTCCGCCAACGATGATCGTTCAAACTAGGATCTGTCGTACCAATAATAACGATGCGATTTTTCGCTAAGTCAGGATTAAACTGATAGCTAAGGACTTCTTGAAGAGTAACTTTTTGAGCAATGGGTTCGGCAGCGCGGTAATTGAGTAATATTTGGTGACCACTGGCATTAATATTTTGGTAACTGCCCGTGTTTGTTTCCAAAGTTTTAAAGACTGTTTGACCAAATTGCAAATACTTATTTGAACTAAAGACACTCTTGATTCCTTCGTCAGCCAAGTAACGCTTGGCTAGCTGCCAATTAAAAGCATAATAATTCTGACAAGGGGAACTGTCACTTACAGCTAAAAGATGACGACGGAGAATATCATCAGAATCCAATAAAACATTATTAAATCCTTGACGCTCACCAGGAACTTCTTTTGGAGGGGAAATACCTGGTTGGCCATACTTGCAAATCACAAACAAGCGATTGTTGTTTTTTATCCTAGTCGTTAATTCTTTGTTGTTCCCTCTCACAGGAATGTCCCGATAAATATCTAAACCAATAGCTCGTGGCTGGGAGCGCTCCAATTTGACAAGTAGTTGCGCTAACGAGCGATCAGATAGGGAAGCCATGCCTCGTTCAGTGATGGGTTGCGATTGAACATCTTCTTCTGTAATCGTGACTAGTAAAATTCGTTTATCTTGCCCTTCGTTCGGTCGTAATTGCATCAATTGGTCATAAGCTTGCAATTCCCAAGCTTGCAAAAAACCAACTGTTCGTATGCCAATAATGAAGCTAGTGACTAAAACACTGGCAACAGCAACAGTTCTCATTGGCAGGAAACTAACCCGACTCTCAAATTCCTGAAGTTGTTGCTTAATCCAATTGCGGTCAAAAACAGCTTGATAGATGGGGTTTTTGACGATTAAGCAACCCTGATGCAAGTTCACCAAACCAGAAAGGCGTAATTCCAAATGCTCATGAGTGTTTTTAGCAGGAATCTTGCCTTTTTGTAAAATTTGTAGATATAACTTCAGCAACCGTTCGCGAGAACGAGCATTGCGTAAGATGCGATTGCCTCTGGCACTGGGCTTTGTGCAATCGCCCTTGGGCGGGTGCTCTGCGCCATCGCGTTCTGCACACCGACAAAGGCGATCGCGAATTGTGCGCAGATGCTCTGGTTGGTCTTGAGATTCCCAATTAGTAATAATTCGCTCATGGACTAATTTGTTAATAGATTCGAGGGTTTGTACTTCTGCTTCTTGGGAAATTAACCAACATAATTTTTGTGTCAGAAACGGTTGTCCGCCAGTCCAGTAAAGAATTTTCTCTAATGCAGCTTCGGGATGACTCACTTTACCAACTAATCCCTGAACTAAAGCCGCACTTTCATGAATTTGAAAACCTTTTAATTCGATTGCTCTACCAATATTGAAAGGTGTGGCAAATTCATCTTGAATTAAATCTGATGGCGTTGCGACTCCTAAAAGTACAAAGGTAAGCCTCTTATATTCTGCCTTAGTTGCCCGTTTTTCATAACAGTTACGAATCAAAGCAAAAAACTCATCGGTAGGAAAATTTAGGCTGAGAACGCTATCAATTTCATCTATAAAAATAACAATATTTTGACTAATTTGCTTCAGCAAAACTGTTTCAATAAATTCTCCTAAACGCTGTATTGGTGATAGGTCATTTTGTTCGCGCAACCAATTCCGGCGATTTACTTTTAGTTCAAAACCACTAATTAACTCTTGAATGATACCTCCATACCATTGCTGTGCCGTAATCTCTTGAGTGCCAATCCCGCTTAATTCAATTTCGGCACAGGCTATTGCTTGTGCTTGTAACTTGAACATTGTATGTATTCGGAGCGAGGACTTGCCCATCTGCCGGGAATTGAGCACATAACAATATTCACCTACCAATAAAGCGTTGTAGAGTTCCGAATCTGCTTCTCTGACAATGTAAGTAGGAGCATTAGGAGGCAAACTTCCCCCAGGTTGATATTTATAGTAAAAGTGGGGTGCAGCACTCATCGGAGATTTCCTCAAAGAAGCAAGTTATGTTAATACGATAACTCCAATATCTGTCAAAGAAAATCTTAGTTATTAAACCCTTATTTTTCCTCAATTTACCTCAATTTTTCTGAATTCATATCATTTTGTACTCTCACTATGTATATTAGACTTCTTGCAAAAGTAGGATGAATGGATATTTAGAAGCACAGATGGGCACAGATAAATTATCTGTGTGTATCTATGTTACTCTGTAGTTTCATTTTCATAAATGTGACTTTTGCAAGAAATTTATTCATATAAGTTTATGCAGTTTTTGTATTGCCCAAACGCATTTGAAAATACTTACGATATAAATTGCAACGTGGCTGGACTTTATTGCCCGAGAGTTTTACTAATCCCATACTCTGTAATTGATAAGCTGACAAAGGTTCTATTTGTACCAAATAATTAGCATCAACGACTTGTTTAAAAGCAGCAGCCAATTCAGGATGTTGTTGGAAATTCAACCAATATTCCCACAAATGATGACGATAAATACCTGATTCTGTAGGTGCCTCTGCTAGAAGTTGCTCCAGTGTTAGATCCGGATGACTTTTAAGGTGAGCAAAAGCCAATTCTAACAGGTAAGGGTGCCCTCCCACTAATTCGATTAATGGTTCAACTAAAGCTGTGTTTGCCTCCAGTCCATGTTGCTGAGCAAACTCTAAAACTTGCTCTTGATTAAATTCAGATAACTCAATAGGTAAACCAACATTAAATGGAGATTGATTGATATTTAGTTGAATGTAAACATCTGTAGAATGGAGAATCACTAATCGTAATTTTTGCCAAAGTTTACGGCTTCTTGCCTTTTCATACCAAGAGCGTAATAGCCCAAAGAAATCTTCGTAAATTTCGGGATAGGGAAAAAGTAAATCCACTTCATCCAAGCAGAGAACCAGTGGATTTTCAGATTGTGTCAGAAGATATTCTTCAAAATACGTAGTGCAACTAACCTTAGAACCTATTCCTTCCTCATCCCAGTATTCATCTAATTCATTTGGTAACCGCAGTTCGCGACTAATATTTATGCAAAACCAACGTAATAATTTATTGAGGTTGGTAAAATGTATATTTCTCTCTGCTAGTTCAAAACTCAGATACACGGTTTGATAACCTTGATTTCCAACCTGACTTAGAACTCTTGTCATCAAACAAGTTTTACCCATCAAACTAGGAGCTTTAACCCGAATGAGAGAACCTGGTTGCAAAATATGTTCATAGCAAAGTGATTCAATCGGAGGACGCTCTACATAAAAGTCGAGATTAGCTATCTCTAGTTTTTCTATTTCGCTGTTTCCATTGTTTATTGGCGTATTTTTTTCTGGCTGAGATTCCTGAAATCTTAAGGTAATATTTGAAATATTATTGACATTACTTTGAGTGCTTATTACTTGTTGCTTAGAACTACTTTGAGATAGTAAATTTATTTCCCAATGTCTCTTAAGAGCTTCCTTAAAATTACTTTTTTTAACTTTTTCTCCTAAAGAATCTGTTAATATTTTCCACAATTTGGGGGCTACATCTTGACTAATATAAGTAGTAGCATATTGTTGTTTGGCAGCAATTGTATCATAATCATCTCGCTGCCAAGCTCCTTTTAAAATAATAATTTCTAGATCTGTTAAGTTTCTGTTGAATTTTGAAGACACAACTTGATTTGCTGTTTTAATAGCTTCATCTAAATTGAAATCCATAACGAGTTTATAGTTTAAGTAGGTCGGCGTGAATGTTTATCGTTGAGCCAAGGCAGAAGGCAGACGACAGAAAGTAAGAGGGTTTTAGCTAAGTTTACTTTTCGTTACATACTTCTGTTTATTTGCGCTTTTTTACTTGTATACTAATAATTATTCAAGAATATTTTACACCAAAACCCCACTGCTACTGAGAAAATATGAGGCAAGACAAAGGTCCAGACACTAATTAAGCTGTTAATATCAATACAACAATATGACAAGGTATCAAAGCTATAACACTACTTAGGATTTCCAAGAAATAAAATATTCGCTGATTCGTTAATTAAAATGATCATTATTATTTGGAGAGAGGAAGAGGATGCCTACGAGCAGTGGATAGGAAAACGGTAGTGAATACGATTTCTACGTATTTATTTCACTATTTTTGATATAATTAATACATAAAATTAAAAAATAAAAATTTTTTAAAGATAGATTGTGATACGGCCAAAGTCAGCTTAAATATTTTTTAGCTTTGCAAGAGACACATATATATAAATGTTCAGCCAGCTTGTTGGTGTGGGTAGTCACTCATTGAGGACAATTTCCCGTGTTCGTAGTTGGGGTCTTACCACTAAAGGACTGACTAAGAACAGTCTCAAGCCTTCCAAATCAATTTGGGAGAGTATTAATTTTGCGATAGTTTCACTGCCTGCACTTGTGGGATTTTTAGTGTTTGCTTGCTGGAGCAACACAGCTATAGCCCAAATTATCCCAGATGAAACTTTGGGGGCTGAAGCTTCATTAGTCACCCCAAATGCTGATATTAAAGGCATTCCTGGTGACCGTATAGATGGCGGGGCAATTCGGAATAATAATATTTTTCATAGTTTTCGAGAATTCAATATTAGCGAGGGACAACGAGTTTATTTCAACAATCCAGAGGGAATTATAAACATTATCGGTCGAGTGACAGGCGCTAACCCATCGAATATTTTGGGGGTACTGGGTGTTAATGGCAATGCAAATTTGTTTTTGATCAATCCCAATGGGATTATTTTTGGGCGCAATGCCAGATTGGATGTTGGGGGATCATTTGTGGTGAGTACTGCCAATGCTCTACAATTTGGTAATCAGGGATTTTTTAGTGCTACCAATCCTGAAACTCCCTCCTTATTGACCGTTAATCCTTCTGCCTTTCTATTCAATCAAATTGCGACCAATACATCTATCCAAAATAACTCAGTAGCATCAGCAGGATTTGATTTAGCAGGCTTTAGGGCATTTGGTTTGCGTGTTCCCAATGGTCGAAGCCTATTGCTTGTAGGTGGGAATATTAGTATGGATGGAGGGAACTTAAATGCTTTTGATGGTCGAGTTGAGTTGGGAGGATTGGCTTCCCCTGGAACAGTCGGACTTCAAGGAGACAGCAGTAATTTCCGTTTAAATTTTGTTGGTGATGCAGCGCGGGCGGATGTGAGTCTTACTAATGGAGCGCGTGTATTTGTAGATGGTAATGCGGGTGGTAGCATTATAGTTAATGCTCAGAATTTAGACATTTTAGAAAATAGTGCCCTTTTTGCTGGTATCGGGCAAGCTTTGGGCTCGGTTAACGCTCAAGCAGGAGACGTTACACTCAATGCTACAGGAGCAATTAGATTTGAACAATCAAGTGGAATTGAAAATCTCGTAGCTCGTAATGCTACTGGAAATGGTGGTGATATTATTATCTCCTCTGGTTCCTTGTCCTTAAATAATAGTGTATTAAATACCAGTATGAATGGACAAGGGAATGCAGGCAGCATATTACTACGTGCTTCCGATTCTATTTTGATCACAGGTAACCGTACAGGCATAAGCACTGGTGTGGGTTCTAGGGGTGTGGGTAAAGGCGGCGACATAGATATAAGTGCGAGTTCACTCTCTATAAAAGATGGCGCTCAACTGCAAAGCGCAATTTTTTTGGGTGATACTTCCGCCGGACAGGGAAATGCAGGAAATGTCAATATTGATGTTACAGGTGCGGTGACAATAGACGGTTTGAAACAAAGACCTACCGGAATTTATAGCTTGGTATCTAGAGGGGGAAGAGGCAAAGGGGGTAACATTACCATCTCTGCTAGCTCTTTTTCCTTAACTAATGGTGCTAATGTATTTGCCAACACCAATGGACAAGGGGATGCAGGCACAATTCAAATTAATGCTACTGATTTTGTCAACATTTCTGGAGCAAGCGCCACTAGAGGAGACTCCAGTGAAATATCTACACGCACGACTTCCCCCAACAGAGGAGGAGATATTATTATTAACACTCGCTCCTTTAGGGTATCAGACGGTGCCCTTGTAAATGCCCGAACCGATGGTGATGGCAATGGTGGCAATATTACAGTCAATGCGGGGCGAGTTGAGGCTATCAATGGAGGGCAACTTCTATCAACTGCTAGTGGTAGGGGAGATGCAGGTCAGATTAAGGTGAATGCTAATGACCGAGTTACTGTCAATGGCATTGATGCTACTCTCAGTGACCGAGTTGCCAGATATGCTCAATCTGGTCAAACCAGAGGAATTCTCAATTTAGGGAATGCCAGTGGCTTTTATGTTCTGTCTCAAGGTTTGGGACGCGCAGGCAACATTGAAGTGAACTCACCAAAAGTCCAGTTGGACAACACTGGCAGGTTGACCGCTGATTCTGTATCTGGTGATGGTGGCAATATTAAACTGGCAGTAGGAGATGTATTGCTTTTGCGTCGTGGAAGTTTCATTTCTGCAACGGCAGGTACTGCAGGCACTACTGGTGGTGATGGTGGCAATATCGACATCAAGACCAATTTCATAGTCACTGTTCCTTCAGAAAACAGTGACATCACTGCTAATGCTTTTGAGGGAAGCGGAGGTAAAGTCAACATTACAGCCCAAAGTATTTTTGGAATAAAACCACTGAGTCGGCAAGAACTCCAAACTTTGTTGGGAACAGATGACCCGGAAGAAATCGACCCTAGTAAGCTGCTCAGTAATGATATTACTGCCATTTCTCAAAAAAACCCCTCCTTAAGCGGTCAGGTAACACTCAACACCCCAGAGGTAGATCCCTCTCAAGGACTGATAGAATTGCCCGCAGACATCGTTGATGTTGCTGGATTAGTTAACCAGAACTTATGCGTTGCAGCCAGTGAGGGTAGCGAATTTATTGTTACAGGTCGTGGTGGTTTGCCTCCCTCTCCCCGTGAAGTCCTCAATCCGGATGCGGCTTGGGAAGATTGGCGGATAGTAGAACAACAAGTTTTACCTAAGACAATTTCTATTACAAGCAATAACCAACTCAATAAACAAGACCGCGAATCTGCAAAAATTGTTGAAGCTCAAGGTTGGATCGTGAGTGCAGATGGCACAGTGATTCTGACGGCAGAACCTGCGGTAGCAACACCTCAAGGTACTTGGTTAAGTCCTCAAGGATGCTAACAGTCAAAGAAAAAAGTAGGATGCTAATTTTAAATTTCAAGAATCTCAAACACTACGACTGTTTTACCTTCAAAAATGGGATATTTCCGGTTTATACTAATCGCTACTTTGAGTTTGATACTTAGCCTGAGTATCCCCACCTTGTTTCCTGTGACTGCACAGCAAAGTGCGATGGTGCAGAACACCCGCCCAAGGCCGATTGCGCAGAGCGCACGCCTTACGGCGATGCTCCCAAAGGGAGCCGAGCCCTTGCGGGCGATCGCATTGCTACAAGAGGGTAAAAAATATTATGATGCTGGGCAGTTTACACAGGCAACGAGAACATTACAGCAGGCAACAAAAATCTCTCAAGCCGCAGGAGATATACTTAAACAGGTTCAAGCATTGAGTTTTACATCTTTAGCTCAACAAAAACTAGGGCAATGGCAAGAAGCAGAAGCGGCAATTAATACTAGCTTTAATTTATTAAAAAAAATACCACCAAGCAAAGAATTCAACCAGGTTCGCGCTCAGGCTTTGAACTCGCAAGCACACTTGCAACTGGCAAAGGGCAATGCTGAAGCAGCTTTAGAAACTTGGCAAAAAGCAGAAATGCTATATACCCAAGCTGGTGATAATGTAGGTATCATTGGTAGCCAAATCAATCAAGCTTTAGCACTGCAAGTATTGGGACTTTATCGGCGATCTGAGAAGATTTTGGCTCAGGTAGAACAGCAAATTTATAAACAACCCGACTCTTTTTTAAAGGCAAATGGCTTGCTAAATATTGGTAATATCCGCCGTCAAGGGAAGGATTTAGAGCGTTCCCAGGAAATTTTACAAATTAGTTTAGCAATCTCCCAACAAGTAGGTTTACCCCAAACACAAAGTCAAGCCTTACTCAGTTTAGGCAATACCGAAATAGCGATCGCACGCCGAGCAAAAGAATTAAAAGATACAGAGAATTTTAAAACATATACTCAAAAAGCATTAAACCACTATCAACAAGCAGCATTCATTCAAAAGTCACCCATCACGCGAAATCAAGCATTGTTAAATCAGTTTACATTGTTAATTGAGACTGAACAATACTCATCTCTACCAGATTTACTGTCACAAATTTCCTCCTCTCTTAGTCAATTACCTCCTAGTCGAATTTCTGTTTATGCTCATGTCAATTTTGCTCAAAATCTTATAAAATTGGAGATTTTTGGAAAAAAAATCTCTCATTTTCCACAAATTTCTCAGATATTGAGTACTGCAGTTGAACAAGCCAAAACCCTAGCAGATAAACGAGCTGAATCATACGCCCTTGGCGTTTTCGGGGAATTTTATGAAACAACTTTAGACTGGTCAAATGCAATAAAATTTACTCAATCTGCCTTGGTAATTGCTCAGGCGATCAATGCACCGGATATTGCTTATCAGTGGCAGTGGCAAATGGGAAAAATTCTGCAAACTCAAGCAGAAAAGAAATTACAGACTCGGGATGCTAATGCTCAGGCAATTATATATTATACTCAAGCTTTTCATACCCTGAATAACTTACGTAACGATTTAGTTATTTTAAATCCAGAAGTTCAGTTTTCTTTCCGAGATAGCGTAGAACCAGTTTATCGGCAATTGGTTGATTTGCTCTTGCGTTCCCCTAACCCCAGTCGAGAGAATCTGATTCAAGTTCGTAGTGTGATGGAAGCACTCCGACTAGCAGAATTAGATAACTTTTTTGGGGATGCTTGCGCTAAACCAGCATTAGTAAATATTGATAATTTAGATCCCTACACAGCGGTTATTTATCCAATTATTTTGCCAGACCGTTTGGAAGTTGTTCTCAAATTACCAGGTACTGATAACTTGCGTCACTATGGAAATCAAAATGTTTTCATAGAGCAAGTAGATGAAGCTGCTAGACAACTGCGGCAATCTTTAAAAAGACGCAGTACTAGCCCGAATCAAATTAAAAAAGAAGCTCAACAACTGTATAACTGGTTAATTAGACCATTTGAAGCGCAACTAGAAAGCACAATAAACCGAGAGCAAAGCAACATTAAAACTTTGGTATTTGTTCTCGATGGTTCTTTAGAGAACTTACCAATGGCAGCCCTCTACGATGGGAAAAAATATTTAGTAGAAAGGTATGCTGTGAGTGTTACCTCTGGTTTGCAGTTACTTGAACCAAAAGCACTACGAAGAGAATCATTAAGTCTCCTAATTGGAGGTGCTACTAACGCTCCCAGCTTTAAAAAAGAAGGCTTAGGAAATATAGACAATGTAGCAGTAGAATTGACAGGAATTAGACAAAAAGTTAAGCGCAGTCAAATTATAGAAAATCAAAATTTTTTGCAACAAAATATCCGCCAAAAAATTAATTCTACTCCTTTTAATATTGTTCACCTGGCAACTCACGGGAAATTTAGTTCTAACCCAGAACAGACTTTTATTTTAGATTGGCAGGAACGCATTGAAGTTAAAGATTTAGATAGCTTACTACGTTTAGATTATCAAAGAAGTGCTAAGCCGATAGAATTACTCGTCCTTAGTGCTTGTGAGACTGCAACGGGAGACAAACGAGCTGCATTAGGACTGGCGGGGGTAGCAATTCGCGCAGGGGCACGCAGTACTCTTGCTACCTTATGGCAAATTAATGATGCCTCCACCTCCGAGTTTATGATTAAGTTCTACCAAGAACTTAGTAATCCACAAACTACAAAAGCGGAAGCGTTACGCAATGTCCAACTTGCTTTTTTGAAAGAATTTCCAAGTACAGACTTTCATCGTCCATATCATTGGGCATCTTTTATTTTGGTAGGGAATTGGTTATAACATTGCCAACAATTTTCTCATTAGCAATGCTTGCTAAGCCGACATTTTCAGCGCTTAATAATTCAACCCAAGCATTGCGCAGTTGGACATCTTGTGGTTGCTTCAGACGTAGTTGCGCTAACTCCGACAAGGTTTCCAACCAGATACCATATTTAGCGTAAGTAGCAATCGTTTCTAGAGGTGTTTTTGCTGCATTTAACTCCTGTTGAAGTTGAGATGATTCTGATACACGTTGCACAACGCCTGTCAAAGAAGCTGGTGTAGATGATTCGCTAGAAGATACAGAACTGGGACAATTGATGTCCAAATACCAACGATATTCTTTACCAACTACTAAAGGTGTAACACTAGACGGTAGACTAACACTGACAATTCCAGGTGTCGCATTTAACTTAAAACGAGTCCGATATACCTCCACATCCCCATCCTGCAAAGAAAATTCGCCCTCGTTCGCCTCGGTAGAGGAATAAGGTACATATATCCAAAAAGTAGGATGCTCTTTAGCAGTCAACTTCAAGTTATGACTACCCACTAACTTAGTTAATGGTGGCTTATTTTGTTTGTAAAGACAGTCTCCTCGGCTTCCTGTTCCTTCTTTTGAGGGGGGTGTTCCTCTGTCAGGAGGAGGGCTAGTTTGAGCTGGAATAAAGCGAATTTTGGTCTGCGAAGTGTTGTCTGTGGTTGATTTCTGAGTTTGTGCTAGTGAGGAAATGGATAAGGTACTCCAGCTAAAGATTACCAAAGGAAGGATAAATAAAGTTTTTAACTGTAATCTCAGCATTCTTTTCTATTTGACTGGAATGGGTGAATAAACTCAAATACATACTTAAATCACACTATTCCATATTTTGCTATAGATAAACAATACCTGAATACGGTTCCAATAGTACTTGGTTAAGGGTTATCAGTGGAAATTTCGGTGTGTAGAGACGCGCCATGGCAAGCCTCTCTACAGAGTTTGTCGGTTCGTAAATCAGCTTATGAGAGTCGTATTGTATGCAGTTCGGTTAATGGTCTTCAAGAACCAGAGAAACTCAATAGACTTTTTGCATAAATCTTTTTAGTGGAGGTCTTGCAAAGATAAGGCACCTGAATTTACCTGAATTTACCTGAATTTTTGTGAGATGTCGAAAAAAAAACAGAATCATCTAGTCCTGATTTTACCTCAACAATTCCATTCAAATATCAAACATAATTTGAACATGAAGCAACGAAAGGTTGCTGAAATCCAAAAACAAACAAGACACAAAAGAAAGGAAAAACAAATCATGTCACAACAACAAGCAAACGCCAACAACCAAAATTCTCAATTGTTTACTGAATTAACTGCTGAAGAAGCTGCTGTTATTGAAGGCGGTGCCTTCTTACGGATTCATAGCGTTAAAGCTATTGTCGCTGGTGCTGATGGAAAGGGGAAAGATGACGAACTCTATATCAAAATCAATGATACAAAGGTATGGGGAGAGCATCAGATGTTTTCAGGAGATACTGCCTACGTAGACCAAGGTCGCGGATTCTTCGGTTCTGCAAAAGTCAGTCTTATCGATTACGACAGATTTTCTGGTGACGAATCTGTAGGTAGTTTCACTGTTAGTGAGAACCCAACTGGAGATATCCCACCCATTAGAGTCTCTGGAAATGGGTCTACTTATGAAGTGAAGTACAGTGTTCTAGCATAAACTCACTTGTCAAGCCAACTCAATGACTGCATAATTTCTAATTCATAATTGCTCTAGTCGGCTTTATGTTTGCTGCTAGGTGAAGTCAAGAAACTTATCCATCAACATACTTTGAATATTTCTCTAAGTCGAGATGAAAATCTCGACTTTTTTAGTTTGTGCAGAAGTACATAAAAATGTCACCTAATTGACCCCCTGAATTTACCTGAATTTTTGTGAGATGTCGAAAAAAAACAGAATCATCTAGTCCTGATTTTACCTCAACTATAAAATTTTTATCTCCTAGATAATTTGAATATAAAGCATATCATTCATTTGCTGACAACTGCTCTCATTCAAAAGTCTGCCTTAGTTTTTTGAAGTTTGAATTTTGTATTCCTATTTCTTGAATCCTAATTATGAAATACCAAACTGTTTTACAACACTCAGAAGAAGACTGCGGCGCTGCTTGCCTTGCTACAATTGCTAAACACTACGGACGTACCTTTACTCTCAACCGAGTACGAGAAGCGGTAGGTACTGGTGCGCGGGGAACTTCCTTGCTAGGTTTGAAGCGGGGTGCAGAAGTCCTGGGATTTAATGCCCGTCAAGTGAAAGCTAACGCAGAGTTACTCGACCGATTGCACGAAGTTCCTCTACCAGCTGTGATTCACTGGAAAGGCTATCATTGGGTAGTTTTATACGGTATGAAACGCAAGAAATACGTAATTGTCGATCCTGCCGTTGGTATTCGTTACCTGACTCGCAAAGAGTTAATGATCGGTTGGGCTAATGGCGTAATGTTGCTACTCCAACCAGACGACAGCCGCTTTTATCAACAAGAGTCAGATAAAATCGGTGGTTTTGCTCGTTACCTCCAACGAGTTTGGCCCTATCGATTCATACTAGCTCAAGCAATTGCCATCAACATCGTGATTGGACTACTTTCCCTCGCCTCACCTTTTATGATGCAATTGCTTACCGATGATGTACTGGTACGGGGAGATACCCAACTTTTAGGCACTGTAGCAATTGGGGTTATCGCCATGAACCTGATCAGGAGTGCGATCGCTTTGGTACAATCTAACCTCATTGGTCACTTTGCTCAACGTCTGCAATTAGGCTTAATTTTAGAATATGGGCGAAAACTTTTGCACTTGCCCCTATCCTACTTTGAAGGGCGTCGTAGTGGGGAAGTCGTTAGCCGTATTGCAGATGTGAATGCAATAAATGCCCTAGTTTCCCAAATTGTTCTTGGTTTACCTAGCCAATTTTTTATTGCTCTGGTTTCTTTGGGTTTGATGCTGTTCTACAGTTGGGAATTGACTGTTGCTTCTATCATTGCATTTATTCTCGTCACAGCGATTAACCTACTGTTTCTGCCTGCATTACGTCAGAAAAGCCGCAATCTGCTGGTACTAGGTACAGAAAATCAAGGCTTTCTTGTTGAAACATTTCGCGGTGTTCAGGTGTTAAAAACGACTCAAGCTACACCCCAAGCTTGGGAAGAGTATCAAACCAATTATGGTCGCCTTGCTAACCTAAGCTGGAGTCGTATGCAACTGGGACTTTACAGCGGTACTATTACAGGTATTTTTTCGACTTTGATTAATATTGGCGTGATGTGGTTGGGCAGCCATTTGGTAATTAATCATACTTTAAGCATTGGGCAATTGTTGATGTTTAACGGTATGAGTGGCAACTTTCTAGGTTTTTTAAGTTCTGTCATTGGGTTAGCTGATGAGTTTATCACTGCTCAAATTGTGATTCAACGTCTGACAGAGGTGATTGATGCGACTCCAGAAGATGAAAACGACTTTAAAAAACCTTGGGCAGAAATTCCTGGCGATGCTGATATTACCTGCACTGACCTCAATTTTCATCATGCGGGTAGAGTTGACCTTCTGCAAGATTTTTCCTTGAATATCAAAGGTGGTCAAGTTATTGCCTTAATTGGGAAATCTGGCTGTGGTAAAAGTACCTTAGCTAAATTGATTGCCGGTTTATATTCCTCCCAGTCAGGGAATATTTGCTATGACATTTATAATCAGCAAGACCTCTCATTGGAATGTCTGCGTCAGCAGGTGGTATTAGTACCTCAAGAACCTCACTTTTGGAGTCGCTCAATAATCGACAACTTCCGCTTTAGTTACCCTAATATTACTTTTGAACAAATTGTGAAAGCTTGCCAAATAGCAGGTGCAGATGAATTTATTAGAAAACTTCCCGACAAATATCAAACAGTTTTAGGAGAATTTGGTGCTAATCTCTCTGGTGGACAACGGCAAAGATTAGCCATAGCTAGAGCTATAGTGACTGACCCGCCAATACTTATTTTAGATGAATCCACTGGGGCTCTTGACCCAGTAAGTGAAGCTGAGGTGTTAGATAAACTTTTCTATTACCGCCAAGGGAAAACTACAATTATGATTAGCCACCGTCCCAAAGTTATCCAGCGGGCTGATTGGATTGTCCTCTTAGAACAAGGACGTGTAACAATCCAAGGAACTCCAGAAGAATTACGTCACATTCCCGGCAGCCACTTAGATTTTCTAGACGATTTTCTCCCATCTAAAAATGGTTTTGTGCGATCGCTTGTGACTGGTCATTAGTCAAGTTCAAGATGCAGTGCCATGAAATACAAACTTATCTGTGTGCATCTGTGGTTCATTCCATTTGTGAACGCCATAACTTTCAAAATTTAGCCTTGATTCTATTACACTCCTAACCTTTATTTTCTTTTTTTTCTCTCATTTTGCTATGTTTAACCAATTTTATTCTGACTCTTCATTCACTGCTGAAAAGGAATTTTTACCTCCTATCAGTCGTTGGACAAACTTTGGTGGATTGTTTATCCTCTGTGTATTGAGTTTAGCTATCCCAGTTGCTGCTGTTGCCAAATATAAAGTAACTGTGAAAGGACAGGCCATTGTTCGTCCTGCTGGTGAATTAAGAATTGTGCAAGCAGCGACAGAAGGCACAGTTATACACATCGCCGTCAAAGAAAATCAAACTGTCAAAAAAGGAGATGTGATTGCCACTATTGATGATTCCAAACTACAAACCAAAAAGAACCAACTGCAAAGCAACATCGAACAAGCTAAATTACAACTGATGCAAGTCAAAGCCCAAATCAACGCCCTTAATAGCCAAATAGGAGCTGAAACTGACAGGATTAACCGTGCTATTGCCTCTGCAAATGCAGAATTGAGCGGTCGCCACCGCGAATATCGAGATAAACAAATTACTACGGTAACCGAAGTCCAAGAAGCCGAAGCCAATATCGGGATAGCTCAGGAAGAATTGCATACAGCCCAGGAGCAGTTAAAATCAACACAAGCAACTTTAAGGGCAGCCGAGGCTTCTTTGAAGGCAGCTCAATCAAAGCAAGACCGATATAAAAGTGCAGCTAAAGAAGGAGCCCTTACTTTGGATCAATTGGAGGAGGTAAAACTAGCTGTCAAACAACAGGAACAAGCAGTGTCAGCACAAATAGCAGCAGTTGGAGCACAAAAACAAACAATAAAACGTTTACAACAAGCGGTCTCAGCGGCTGTTGCTAGACGGTTACGCGCTCAAACTGCCCTGAATCCCAGTAATGCAGAACTAGCAATAGCAACAGAGCGTCTTGGCCAAGAAAAAGCCATGGGAAAAGCCACTCTCGCCACCTTAGCTAAAGAACATCAAACCATTATCCAGAAACAGATTGAACTTGAAAAACAGCTAGAAAGGGACAGCAGCGAACTTCAACAAGTGGAAATCGACCTCAGTCAAACCATAATTTCTGCCCCCGCCGATGGTACTTTGTTTAAGTTAAACTTGCGAAATTCTAGCCAGACTGTCCGTTCTGGAGATGAAATTGCCCAAATCGCTCCCAGTAACACTGGCTTAGTGGTAAAGGCTGTAGTTGACTCTCAAGAAATAAGCAAAGTTAAGATAGGTCAAAAGGTACATTTGCGGGTTTCTGCTTGTCCCTATCCAGACTACGGCACCCTCAAGGGCCAGGTGAAGACGATTTCCCCAGATGCGATTTCACCCAACGCTAATGGTCATGCTCCTAGCAGCACTACAACAGTTGCCAGCCAGAAGTTGGGTGCACCAAGTGCTTTTTATGAAGTCACAATTGAGCCAGAAAGCGTTTTATTAGGTAAGGGCAAACAACAGTGTTCCATTCAATTAGGTATGGACAGCAAAGCGGATATTATTTCCAAAGAAGAGACTGTACTACAATTCTTTCTTAGGAAGGCAAGACTGCTAGCAGACGTGTAATCTTCGCTTGTGATTGCATAATGGAGAACGAAAAATTTTGGGGTTTATAGACAAAACATAGAGCATTCCACGAAAAGAGCCATTTCGTGGAATTAGTCGGCGAAAAGTATTAATTTATCTTGGTTGTGAGCCTAGCAGCAACGGCAATAACACGCGGCTTAATTCTGGTTTCTAATGATTCTGATATGTTGAAAGTTCCGGGAATTATTTTGGAAAATTGGATGCAAACAGAATCATAACCTTATAAGGAAAGTTCGGTTTTAACTTTGATGAATTACACTTCAGTTTTAAATACACTCACCGATGCTTGTAATTGCTGCGCGACTTCTACAGTTTGTTGTAAAGACGTAGACACAACGCGAGACGAATCAGCAGTGCGAACTGATGCTTTGGTAATTTCCTTCATTAAAAGAGAGACAGCTTGAGAAGTTTGAGCATGAGACACTGTTGTCAGAGAAATCGACTCCACCAACTCGTCGATTTGACGAGACACTTCTACAATTCGCTCCATGCTTTGCTTAACGTCTTTAACTAGGTAAGCGCTTTCCACGACCTGAGTCGTTCCCTGTTCTATCACTTCGACGACTGCGTTGGTTTCTGATTGGATATTTTGTACTATGTATTCAATTTCTTTGGTCGCTTCGGCTGACTCGGCTGCTAAGCGACCGACTTCTTGAGCGACGACAATAAAGCCTTGATTTTCTTCACCAGCGCGGGAGGCTTCAATACTGGCATTGATAGATAATAAATTGGTTTGCAATGCGATTTGATTAATCAATGTCACAACTTTAGAAATCTCTTGGGATGATTCACCGAAACGTTTTATCTTTTCGGCTGTTTCAGTAATTGTCTTTTGTAAATTTAAGATGCTAGAAACAGTAAGCTCCATGACTTCACCTGCAACTAAGGCAGTACTCGCAGATGCGCGAGCAACTTCTGCTGTTTGATGGGCACTATTGGCGACTTCTTGAATAGAGAGGCTCATTTGATCGACTGAATCAATGGTGCGGGTAATTTCTTCAGCCTGATTGAGTGCTTCATCTGCTAATTGACTGATAGCATGAGAGTTTTCCCCCACAGAAACATTGACCTGTTGGGCAGCTTGTTTCACTTGAATAACTATTTGCCGCAAGCTTTCGATGATCACATTGAAAAAGTCAGCGACTATCCCGATTTGACCGGTTGTAATTTCAGCCCGAGCTGTCAGATCACCTTTGGCGACCTCTTGAACCTCGCTAATAAGTTCTACAAGTTGACGTTGGAGAGTTTCTTTACTACGCTTCAATTCCTCTTCCGCCTGCTTGCGTGAGGTAATGTCTGATTGCACGCCGACAAAATTTATCACATTCCCAGTTACGTCTCGCACGGTCGAAATGCTTAATTCACACCAAAACGCGGTACCGTCCTTGCGGTAATTCTTGATAATGACATGACATTCACGCTCCTGTTGTACTGCTGTGCGTATTTCCTCAATAGTATCTGGATCGGTGTCAGGTCCTTGCAAAAATCGGCAGTTACGTCCCTGCACTTCTTTTGGTGAATAACCAGTGACGGTTTCAAATGCGGCATTGCAAAAGACGATCGGATTATCTGGCTGATGCGGGTCTGTAATGATGATAGAGTTACTAGCGGCGGCGATCGCCAGGTCACGTACCCGCAGCACTTTTTGTGCCTGTTGCAATTGATGCAAAAGATTTGCTTGTTCTAGAGCAATGCTTACCTGAATAGCTAATTGCCCGAACAAATCTATTTCTGACTTCTGCCAGATGCGAGGTCCACAACATTGGTGACCGCACAATAAACCCAAAAGCTCATTATCTTGTAAAAGAGGTGCAACGATATTGGCTTTAATTTGAAAGCCTTCTAGAATTTTCTGGTGACAATCTGTAAAACCCGCTTCGTAAATGTTATTTGTAGCTCGGACTCGACCATTTTTGTACATTTCGATGTAATCTTCGCGAAACGGATCATCGACTGTTTTTCCTAACGTTTTCATCCAACCCTGTGCTACCGACTCGGCGATGATCGTGCCACTCCAATCACGATTGAAGTAGTAGACGATAACGCGGTCTAGATTGAGTGCTTTCCTGACTTCAGTGACGGCTGTGTTGAGGACATCTTCCAACTTGAGAGAACGCCGAATGCGGAGAGTAACTTCGGTAAATAGCTGCGATCGCTCAGCTTCTGCTTGTTGCTGTTTGAGGAGCATTGCTTGAGTCACTATTCGCCGATCTACGAAGGCAGTCAGCAGCGTGCAACTCAAGATAATCAGCGTAGCAATGCCGATGCCCACAGCCAGCCAAGTAAAAGAAGCTTGCATTTCCTGGGCTGCTGTGCCTGCACCCCTCACCTGAGTTGGTGTGAAAGACGCAGCAGCCATCCCTGTATAGTGCATCCCGGAAATTCCAGCCCCCATAACCAATGCACTCAAAATCTTGCGTCGTATACTGCCTTTACCAATCTGCAAACGCAGGTGAAAGGCAATCCACAGCGCTAGTATCGACGCACTTATAGCGATGACTATAGAAAGTATAAACAGCACAGGCTGATACTGAGTCGCTGCTTGCATTCGCATTGCTAACATACCAATGTAGTGCATCGACGCAATCCCAATGCCCATTAACACTCCACCAATGAGCAATCGTCGCTGACTCAAGAACTGGCGACTGGCGAGGAAAAGTGCGCCAAGCGAGGCAATAATCGCAGGCAATATTGACAGCAGCACAATCCACACGTCATAGCTCATCGGTATCGGGAAACTGTAGGCGAGCATAGCAACAAAGTGCATTGACCAGATGCCCATTCCCATGGCGATCGCGCCGCCAATTAACCATGCAAGTCTGGCCCGTCCCTGAGCTGCTGTTACCCGCCCAGCCAAATCAACAGCGGTGTACGAAGCAAGGACAGCTATCACTATCGAAAGCGCCACAAGCCGTGGATCGTAAGTGCTACTCATCGCCACATCTGCCAGGAGCATCTATATTAACCTCATCTCAAACTGGATACTTGTGAAATCAGAAGTAAACTATGAGTACCCCTAAGACACCCATCAAGTGGGGCGCACTCATGGAGAGCGAAAAATCTTGACAAGTCACCTGACGGTGCTGATAAAAATGGCAGATGCAAAGTGCCAAAATCACACTTGTAAGAGAGCAAAACGCTATATTTAATATAATAATCTTTTTAACATCTACCTTAAGTTATAAAAAATTATTTTTTTTGGCACTCCAAATGTAAAAATTTTTGATGCATCCGACTATATAGTATAATATATTACTTAAGTAAAGTTCTCCAGTCGCACTCTTAACTAGCAAATAGCCACTTATTTTTATTAGACGCAATTATTTGCCAGTTTGTGGAGCACAATCTCAATATGCAAGCAAAAAACCTTCTAAATTCTGATTTCTCAGTTCTTTTTTAGTCAATCTTTTCTCAAGTTCGTTCCACAATTCTTGCAGAATATAGCATCTGCATCGTGGAAAGACAAACCACATCCAGAACAAACGGTTTCCACCTGATTAGCGGTTTTGACTAATCGCTTGATCAAATCACCTACTTGCCAAGGAATGAGGGCAATACCTGTTAAAATCATCAACACTGTTAGCAGGCGACCTAGTTCAGAAATTGGAGTGACATCGCCAAAACCCACAGTTGTCATTGTCACAATGGAAAAATAAAAAGCATCCAAAAAAGTTGCAAAATTTTTTGGGTTAACAGGATGCTCTACTTGATAAATTAAACCAGAGTATACAAAAATAATTGCAAATAAAGTAAATAATATCCGTACAGAAATCAAAGTATCTTCTGTACTAATACCAAATAAAAATTTATTATCTATAAACCTGATTAACCGTAAAATTCGGAACCATCGCAGCAGTCGGATAAAGCTGATAGCATCTGCGCCTAGAAAAAATGGCAAAATTGCCATTAAGTCAATGATTGAATAGAAACTAAAGAAATACTTAATTTTATTTTCTTCACTCCACAGCCGCAGTAAATACTCTGCTGCAAAAATTAACAAAATTGCCTGGTCTATACCATCTAAAAGTAGCCGTAAATTGTCAGGAATATTATAAGTTTGTGCTACAAAACTTACTGAAGATAGAAAAACCAGACCAGCAATGGTTAAATTCACAGATTTACCTACTGGTGTCTCCAAGTCTTGCAAGTAAAATGCTGTTTTTTCTCTGGTAAGTAACATAATTCACAAAAGCCACGTCTAACAAATGCAGCACAATAGTCCTGAGTACCAAATGCTGAGCCTGTCATTTCTTATTTTTACCTCAAGGCTGATAATTTAGCACTGCTTAATGCAATAAAATTGAATGTGTTATATTTTTGATAATAATAATTTTCGGCTCTTAAGCTTATATGAACTCAGAAGAATTTATGCGTTTGGCGCTGGAAGAAGCAAAGAAAGGAGATGCGCCTTACGGTGCTGTGATTGTCAAAGATAACCAAGTAGTTGCTCTAGCTTATAATACTGTGAAGCGAGACAGCGACCCTTCTGCCCATGCAGAGATTAATGTCATTCGCAATTTAACCGCTCAACTTCAAAACCCTTCTTTAGAAGGTTATACCATATATACCACTGGTGAACCTTGTCCGATGTGTGCAACTGCTTGCGTTTGGACGGGTATATCAGAAATTGTCTATGGTGCTTCTATTGAAGATTTAGTTTCGGTTCATCAATCTCAAATCAACATATCCTGTGAAGAGGTTATTGCTAAAAGCTTTAGAAAAATCAAGGTGCAAAGAGGGGTTTTAAGAGAAGAGTGTCTAAAATTATTTAAGTAGCTTTCAAATTTTAACTATCGTCATTTAAATAGGGCAAAAAAGAATTAGCAAAAATTGCAGCTTGGGTGCGATCGCGCAAATTTAAACGATTCAAAATATTCGTGACATGGTTCTTCACTGTTCCCTCAGAAATATGAAGTTGCTGTGCAATTTCTCGGTTATTAGCACCCGTAGCAATTAATTGCAAAACTTCTTTTTCTCTCGGAGTAAGTTCAGCTAAGCTAGGTGGCGGAGGCGATGACTGAGTCGGCGTTACGCTGGAAAATTGAGTTAAAAGTTTTTTAACTATTCCTGGTCCTAATTGAGTGTATCCTTTGTAGACGGCACGAATAGCAACAGCTAACTCTTCTGAGGGTGTATCTTTGAGCAAATAACCCATTGCTCCATTTTGTAACGCCGCCTTCACATATTCATCATCATCAAAAGTTGTCAGCACTAAGACTTTAATTTCGGGAAAACCCTTTTGAATTTCCCGAGTGGCTGCAACACCATCCATAACAGGCATTCTTATATCCATTAGTACCACATCTGGGGACAATTCTTCCATGAAATGAAGTGCCATTTCCCCATTTTCTGCTTCTCCTACTACTTCTAAATCCGGTTCTAATTCCAATAAAGCTTTTAATCCTTGACGAATTAAACTCTGATCATCTACAACTAAGACTTGAATCATGTTAGTCATGAGTTTCCCAGAGGAGTTAGTAAAGACCTAGAAAGAGGAATAGTAGCTGTAATTTGGCAACCTGAACCAGGAGCGCTGTTAATATTAAAATAGCCTCCTAGTGCCAAAGTGCGATCGCGCATACTTTGAAGTCCAAAACCTGTAGTATTTTGCGTAAAATCAAACCCGATACCATTGTCCGAAATCGTCAACTGCAAACTGTTTTTAGTTGTGGTTATTTCTAGTTTAACTTCTGTGGCTTGGGCATATTTACAGATATTTGTAAATGATTCTTGGACGATGCGGTAGATAGCAGTGCTCATTTCAACTGGGAGAGGTTGAGATAACTGAATTTGACAAATTGGTGCGACACCAGTTGAACGCTGAACATTTTCTGCAAGTGAGGCGATCGCCTGTTCTAAAGATTGCTCTTGCAAAGGATGAGAACGCATAGTAGAAACTGATTGACGCACATCTTGTAGCGCCTTAGAACCTAACTCTTTTGCCTTTGCTAAGAAAGCTTGCGCTTTTGTTGGATTAGATTGCCAAAGCTTCAAACCAGTTTCTAATTGCAAATTTAAAGCTGTCAGAGAGTGTCCTAATGAATCGTGTATTTCACGAGCAATACGGTTGCGTTCTTCAAGAGTGGCTTGATTTTCAATTTGCAGAGCATATTGACGGAGTTTTTCATTAGCAATTGCTAGTTTCTCTCGACTTTCTCGCTCAGATATAACTGCATTCATCAACAGTAAAACAAACAATAAAGCTAATCCGAATACCAGCACAAAACTTAAAGTAAAAAACAAAAAACGCTCTTGTGATGCAGGTGATAATGCTATGCGTGCAAATCGCCTTCTAAATGTTATCAAAAATAAAACAAATGATAAAGCTGTCACTACCAAGCGACCTGGTAACTGGAAAATTAAGCAACTACGAGTCACTAATATTACGTAAAAAAAAGGAAAAATTCGAGCAGTTCTTCCTCCGAAAAAATCAATTATTAAAATTAAAAATATTTCTGCTGCGGTGTAAACTATTTTAGTTATATGGTTACGAGTGGGCAATCTTAAGCCCATCAAACCAAAAAGCATCAGACTACAAATTGTCAGTTCGGGAAACCTAGCCTGAAGTCGGTATGAGTGAGATGGTAGCGCTGCTGTCAAAGCAGCAAACGCTAGCAATATCCACTCCAAATAAAGGAGAAATCGAAAAGGATGATTGTTGAATTGAATTGGACGGGTCACAAAAAAATACCCAAGTTCAACTAGTTATTATAATAATCCTAAAAATCTGATTTTTCTGAGAAACAGGGTTGGCTTTATAGCGCTTCTCGTTTGGATGAAGTAATTATTTATCTGTGTCCATCTGTGTCCATCTGTGGTTCTTACTTCTTGATGTATTGCACTCAACTCCCGAACCGCTATAGAGATTGCTCAGCTAATGCGCGTATAATTTGTATATTTTTTCATTTCTCTCTTTTTGGGTAAAAATCAGAGAATTTACGGATTGACAAAAAAATATAAATTTCCAATCATTAGAAACAATTTCACCATTATTCATCCGATAACGAAGCACTTCAAGGTTGCCTGATGAATTTCCTTGTATAGACCATGACTAAAGTCATGGGTGTATTCGTGACTTTCTCCTCATGTAACCCTTAAACTTAAATTTTTATGATAGTAGTATCAAGCAGGAGAAACCCAGCGGTAGTTTATGAAACTCAAAAACTTATCACTCATTGGTGCGGCGATCGCTCTTAGTTTAAGTGCAACCTCCCTCGCAGTCAAAGCAGAGGCGAACTCCTCTTCACCCTTAGTTGTTGCACAATCTCAGGAAAAAGGGGGAGCACTGCAACGTTTGGGACTGACGGATGAACAAAAAGCCAAAATCAAAGAAATCCGCAGCAGTACCCGCGCCGAAATGGAGAAAATTCTCACTGAACAGCAACGAGAACAGTTAAAAACCGCTATGCAAAACCGCCAGGGAAAGCGGGGTGGGTTTGCTGCTTTGAATCTGACTGATGAGCAGAAAAACCAAATGCGTCAAGTCATGCAGTCACAGAAAACCCAGATTGATGCAGTCCTGACTCCAGAGCAAAAACAGCAACTGCAAAAATATCGGGAGGAAATGCGTACTCGTCGTCAACAACGCAATCAGTAGCTGATCAGCAGCGCCTTTGCCCAAGCTAAACAGCAGATATCTGTCTTTTGGGCAATGGGCAAAATAAAAGAACAATAATGTCTATTGCTATCAAAACATATTGGCAGGGTGAGAACCCCTGTTCGCGTAGCGTCCCGAAGGGAAGATGTAGTTTGACGCACGGAGGAAAACTACATCTGTGTTTTTAAGGGGGGGATGAAACCCGACGATAACGAGTTTTAACTCGTTGTTTCTTTGGTAGAATTGCACAAGGTACTGGGTGACGACCCATACAGGATATCCTTGAGTGGACTCCGAGAGTAGAAACGTAGTCTGAATGACTGTACCGTAGTCGGCGGCGGGACGCGTCGTAGACTTTAAATAAAATTGCCTGCGGAGACGGTAGGAGCGGGGATTGGTAACAATCTAGTTAAGAGTCTAAGAAACAGGAACAAAGGTGGAAATGTATGGCTTTAGCCTACATTGAAACATATGATTGAGAATCCCCGTGCATTGAGGCGCGGGGAGTACGTCAACCAACGGTAGCAGGGGCTTTTGCTAACTTACCGTCTTCCATATAAACAATGCGATCGGCTATATCCAAGATGCGATTGTCATGAGTCACCAACAAAATGGTACAATCTTGCTCTTTTGCTAGTTTATGCATCAGGTTCACTACATCTCGACCCGACTTACTATCAAGGGCGGCGGTAGGTTCGTCTGCGAGAACAATTTTGGGTTGACTCACCAGCGCACGGGCTATAGCCACCCGTTGTTTTTGTCCCCCCGACAGGTCATCTGGGTAGTAATTGAGACGATGCCCTAATCCTACCACCTCTAGCATCTCGGCGGAGCGTCTGTGCATTTCTTGTGGGGAAATACCCTTGTGCAGTTCCAAACCCATCCTGACGTTTTGCACTGCTGTTAAGCTACCGTGCAGGTTGTGTGCTTGGAAAATATAGCCGTGACTGCGTCGTGCTAGTGTGAGTTTTCCTGCATTTGCACCACAGAGTTCTTGTCCTAACACCCGCAAACTCCCTTCCTGGGCTGAACGTAACCCACCTACCAAGGTTAGAAGTGTGGTTTTACCAGAACCAGACGGACCTGTCATAATAATAATTTCACCGGCGTTTATCTCCAAACTGATGTCAAATAGCACTTGTTTGCGGAGTTGACCTTTACCAAAGTAGTGGTTGAGATTTTGAACAGATATGACAGATTTCATAGTCATTAGTTATTAGTCATTAGTCATTTGTAGAGACGCGCTGTTTGAAGCGTCTCTACATCTTCATTAGTCATTAGTTACTCTGTGCCTCCCCGTGTCCTCTGTACAACATGAGTTTAGAACATATCAGCGGGGTCAGCAGATTGGACTTTGCGCGTAGCAATTGCGCCAGAAATCATACACATAATTATGGTCAGTACTTGTACCTGAATTGCTCTTGCCAAGGTCATGATCACTGGTAAGTTGGTGGCGTTCCGTGTCATGGCGTACAGCCCAAAGGATACGGTGACACCTGGTAAAAACCCTAACACCGCCAGAATGATTGCTTCTTCAAACACCACTCCTAGCAAGTAGGCATTGCGATACCCCATTGCTTTGAAGGTGGCGTATTCTTTCATATGGGCATTGACATCGGTGGAAAGGACTTGATATACGATAATCACCCCCACCAGAAAGCCCATCGTTACACCTAGGCTAAAGATAAAGCCGATCGCAGTGTTTGTTTGCCAATAGTTCTTCTCAAATTCAATAAATTCCTCTTTTGTCAAGACTTTGACATCATTCTTATCTGCTAGCTGGGATTTTAAGGCAGTTGCGACTTGCTTTGGGTCATACCCTGGTTGCAGTTGAATCAAAGCCAGATTCACAGCCCCAGGCTGTTGTCTGGGAAATACTCGCAAAAAGTTCTGGTCGCTGGTTATTAAGGTACCATCAGCTATAAAGGAAGCTCCCACTTTAAATAAGCCATTAATGGTAATCGTCCGCCGTCCTATTTCGGTGGTGGCAGGTTTCCCCTGCTCAATTTGGGCAAATACCTTGTTATACTCTCCTCTAGAACCACTGTCAAACAGCATGGTATCTGGCAGCTTGATGGCGTTTAATTGGCTGTTCACCTCTGGTAAATTAAACGCTGGTTTATCGGGATTGATCCCTATAACGAGTATGCCAGTCTGTTTGCGCGTTTGAGGATTCTTCCAATCGATAAAGCCAAGATACATTCCCTCTGCTGACTTCACCCCCGGTATATCCATTGCCTGCAATAGTCGTCGCCGAGAAAATGTAGACAAATATGCCAGGTTACGTGCTTGGGGACTGATGAGAAAAATGTCTGCCTCCATGCTGTGATGGAGTCTGGTGTTGCTGTCAAACAAGGCAGTCTGAAATCCCAGCTGCATGAACATGAGAACATCGGCAAAGGCAATGCCTGATAATGCTACCAAAAAACGGCTTTTCTGGTGACTCAGTTGCAGCCATCCTAATGGCGTTCGCCGCCGTAGTTGCTGAATTTGCTGGAAGATAAGTCCAATCACAGTTCAATTACCGCCCTTACTTGCAAATTGGAGAATCTAGCAGCATTCTGGCTGGATGGCTCATCGAGTCGTACATGGACTTCCACGACTCTGGAATCAATATTGCTTGTGGGGTCGCTGTTAATAACATTCTGCCGTTGTACTTGCATCCCCAAACGATCCACAGTTCCCACCAATTGATCAGGTAGGGACTCATTCTGTAGCCGCACTCGTTGCCCTAAACGCACTTTGTTAATATCACTTTGGTATACTTCTGCGACTGCATACATCTGACTCGTTTGCCCAATCTCTGCAATACCGTCAGTTGTAGACACCAATTCTCCAGGACGGGTATTAATTTTGAGGACTTGACCTTCTTCGGGCGATCGCACAAAAGCTTGTCTGAGATTTGCCTCTGCTCTTTTTACGGCGGCTTTAGCACGATTGACTTCTGCTTGGGCTGCTTCTACATCCACAGAACGGACTTCCGCAATTTTATTTAAGGTCGCCCTGCCTTCTGCTATTTCTTGTTCTCGGGATGTTTGGATGCGTTTGAGGTTGGCTCGTGCTTCTGCTATTTGTTGTTCTCGGGATGTTTGGATGCGTTTAAGGTTGGCTCGTGCTTGTGCTATTTGTTTCTGGGCTGTCGTGAGAGTCAAGCGCTTGGTATCCTGGAACGAAGCAGAAATCGCCCCTTGTTGATAAAGTGTTTGATAGCGTCGGTATTCCGCTAGGGCATTGTTTAGCTGTGCCTCCAGTTGACCAATCGTTGCTTGTTGTGCCTCGATTTCCGTATCTCTTTCTGCCTCTAAGCGAGCAATGGTTGCTTGTTGTGCTGGAATTTCCGTGTCTTGTTCTGCTTGGATGCGGGCAATAGCTGCTTTTTGCGCTTCTATTTCTCCCTGTTTGGCACCCGCTTTTACCTGCGCCAGATTTGCCTGGGCGACTCGTACCTGCTCTTGTGCTTCTGCTAGTGCTGCAGCCAGGCGATCGCGACTGTCCAAAATCGCAACTATCTGTCCTTCGTTAATCTTAGTTCCTTCCCTGACCAGCAATTTTTCAACTCGACTCCCTTCTGCCGATGCAGGCGCAGAAAGTTTAATGATTTCTCCCTTTGGTTCCAAGCGTCCCAGTGCTGTCACCGTTTTTACTTGTACTACTGGAATTGGCTGCTTCTTTACTGCTTCAGCGTTGGAATTTCGGGTTCTTTGTACCGTGTAAGCACCGACCCCTCCTGCTGTTATAGTTGCCAGTACAGCCATCAGAACAGGTGGACGGAAAATCGGTTTGAGAGGAGATGGACCCTCGAAATTGGAGTTTTCAAGCATAGTTTGCTACCATTGGGTGTAAAACTAAACCGTTTAGTCTTATTTAGTCTTATTTAGTCTTAATAATATATCTAAACTAAACTTAATAGTTTAGTTATATTCCTAGCAGTTTTCATTTGCACATATCAGGGCACAAGAATTATCTTGCTCGTGCTTTGGTGGAGGTTATCATCACTTGGAAACTGCTTGTCTTGGGTACACCCTTGCCACATACCTTAAAGTACAGCAGGGTAGTGAAACCATACACCTTTAGTAGCATTTTGGCAAATGTTTCAGCTTAATAGTGTTAAAAATAAAAAAATGAATGAAAATCAAAAAAATTATGCAAGTTTCCAAGTTATGGTGAGATTATCCTGTTTGAATTTATAAATTTGTGCCTTGCTGCAAAAGAGTTGCACGCAAAGCGTGGAGTACCCGTAGGGCATATTTTGAATTTCCCTTAAGTTATACTTTATACTTTTATTTATCTATCTAAATATATATTTAAAAAAGGTGCATTTAATGTTAAAAAAACCCAAAAAAATCAAGGAACTTATCGATAAGATTGTTTATACGACAGTATATTTGAAAAATGATACGTAAACTACCCCAGCCTTAGAAGGGCGGGGCTTTCAGTAGCCCTAATCCTCTCACAAGAAAGGATTGAACCTCGAAGCGGGTTTACAAAGACCGCTCCAATAAGAGAAAGGACATTAGCAGCATTCCAATCAGCGTCGCCATGCCACAAGCAAGACTCGTTTGTTCGCCTTGGGCTACCCAAAACTCATTGGCTAGATGCTGCTTGTGTTGGGGTTGTTGAAACGTTACAAGTACTGACAACGCAGCCTCTGTTGATTGCCGCAAAAGGATGGGGAAACCGTCAAATGTGTACAACCAACAAATATGGCTTCCCTGTTAAGCATAGAACCCGCTGCAAAACCTTCTTTGGGTTTCAAACGGGTGATATGGTTCGGGCTATTCTTCCTACCGGAAAGTTTGCCGGAACTCATGTTGGTCGATTAACCGTACGAGAAAGTGGTGTTTTTGCGCGGGAGAACTCCAAAAGGTAAAGTTAGCCCTGTAAGGCATAAGTACTGTAAGTCAATTCATCGCAACGATGGATATATGTATGCTTTTTCCACTAATGTCCAGTTAATTGTTAATTAGAGGCGTACCGATCGCCTAATTGATGCTTTGATACATCTGATTGTGAAGTCAGATGAATAGATTTCGTCTTTTCCTGCTTACCAATCCACTCTAAAATCCGATTCCATGCCCACCATTTATCAGGGTCTTTTGCTTGGCGCTGACACTCTTTACTACTTATATAGCCAACATGACCACCGTAACGAGTTAGTACTAAATCTATCTTTGGGTTGTTAGCACAGGCGGCTTGCAATTCAGGTATGATTGCTGGTTCAAAGAATGGGTCATCTTCAGCGTATATAATTAAAGTCGGTTTTGTGAGGTTTGGCAGCAGTGGTAAAGCGCTACTTGCGTCATAGTAAGCTTCCACTGTGGGGAAACCCAATCGCTGTATTACCAGTTCCTCGTCAAAACCCCAGATACTGTTTGCTCTTTCAATCGCTTGCGGGTCAATAGTTCCAGGATGAGCATCATGAATTCGCCACGCGAGTTTTTTCAACTGCCGCGCGATCGCCCTTTCAAAATATTTTCCCACAGGGTGTTTGACGAGAAAAGAGAGCGATCGCGCTGAATCCAAACTTGGACAAATGACTGCAGCACCGCCAATGTCGCTGTCTTCTAGCCCTAAATTTTCATCCTCTCTAGTTAATTCCACAGCAGCTTTCACTGCCCATAGCGCCAATTGCCCCCCCAAAGAGTACCCCGTAAACCAAAATTTTCCTGGGCATCCCATTGCTTTGGCAGCGGCGCTAATGCGAACAAAATCTTCTCCCTCGTACAACCCATCACTTGTCAACGTTGGCGACAACTGAGCTGTCTTACCGTGGGCACGCCAATCAAAGAGTACGACGGCATACCCTTGAGCATATGCTTTGCGCCCCAGCAGCCTCAGATACCATTGGTCATCCAAATCGCCTGTAATGCCATAAGTGCCGACGATAGTGGTATGAGCATTTTCAGGGATAGCTACCCAGCCAAAAATCGGTACCCCTTGGGCACCTATAAAGATTTTTTCCTCGTAGGGCGGCTCTGGGTTTTGGGTTGTACGTTCCCAATCACGACTAGCCCGAAGAGCGGTGTAGACAGTCAAAACCACACCGTTTTGCAAAAACCACGCTGGACTGTAAGAGGAGTCACACATTCAGACCGAAATTTAGTATAGTTTAGGTTTGGTTCCCTAATCCTTTAATCTTAATCTTTATGTTAGATTTAAAATATTTTTTATAATCAATAAAGCAATCTTTGTATCTACCAAAGGTTCTTATTTATCCTTAATAAGTAGTAATAAATTTTTACTAATGCCGAGGATTCTTGTCATAGACGATGACCCTGCAATTTCAGAACTCGTTGCCGTCAACTTAGAAATGGCTGGATATGATGTCAGCCAAGCTGAAGACGGCATCAAAGGTCAGGCGCTAGCTCTCCAGCTACAGCCAGATTTGATTATGCTCGACTTGATGCTGCCCAGGGTAGATGGATTTACCGTTTGCCAACGCCTGCGGCGGGATGAGCGTACAGCCGAGATTCCCGTGTTGATGTTAACGGCTTTAAGTCAAACTCAAGACAAAGTCGAAGGCTTTAATGCTGGCGCAGATGATTACCTCACTAAGCCCTTTGAAGTTGAAGAAATGCTAGCACGGGTGCGGGCGCTCTTGCGACGTACTGACCGAATTCCTCAAGCTGCCAAGCACAGTGAAATTCTCAACTACGGACCGCTTACCCTGGTTCCAGAACGGTTTGAAGCAATATGGTTCGGTCAGACAGTGAAACTGACTCACTTGGAGTTTGAGCTTCTGCACTGCTTGCTACAACGCCACGGTCAGACAGTTTCCCCCAGTGAAATCCTTAGGGAAGTCTGGGGTTACGATCCAGATGATGATATCGAAACCATTCGCGTACACATTCGCCATTTGAGAACCAAACTAGAACCTGACCCGCGCCATCCCCGCTACATTAAAACGGTATATGGCGCGGGTTACTGCTTGGAGTTGCCCAGTATACCTCAATCAACTGAAGGTGCTTCGACGACATCAGGAGTTGAGTAACGAGAGTTAAACAAGGGGAGGTGATGACCGTGCGGAAAGTCGCTATGTGTCAAGTGCCGTCTTGTAGGCTGCTGATGGCTCGACCTGCTGCAAAGTGTCTCACATATTGGTTTCCAAGTATGTCAAATGGGGGCGCGGTTTGATTTGATGGAGGATAAACTTACTCTCGCGCCCCCCGTGATAAATGATTGCGCCTCAATTCGACGATCATTTCTTTGAGTTAATTCAAAAAATTGACACTCTACGCTACGGAAAATTTAGAGAGTGCCAATAGTGCATCGTGTACCCAAGTTGTTTGATTTCAAGACCGCCGGGCATTGGCACAAGGCAGCTTAATTCTGCCCGTGTCGCCTTTCCACCCCGACATAAATGACGCACCTCTGTCAATTCGTTTAATTCCTTGACAGAGGTGCTTCGGGGCTATCATGCTCCCGTATTATTTTCGGTATGAGCGATTAGCAATTTATCAGTTTTTTGCCCTCAAGGATTTCTTGCGGGTCATAAGGTAGATGCCTAGCAGTGATAACCCAACTGTGCTTGCTGGTTCAGGAATTTTTTCCGATGGTGTCACCCGAGTGATTCTGGCATAAAGACCTGCTGTCGTTTTGTTATCTTCAAGAACGCGAAATTCGCTAACACTTGTATTACCGCCATCTTGGCTAAAGCCAATGACATTCACTAAGTACTCATTCCCATCAAACTTGAAACTGCGAGTGCCAAAGTTTTTCTTGACATACACAGTATCCGCATCGTCGTCAGGATCTTCTCCTGAGTTCGTTGTATTATCAAGCAGAAACTCAGAGTTGAAAACTTCGCTGAGATTACTGGGATTGGTAAATGATAACGTCAGATTTAAAGGTACGGAATTAACGTTCGTATTTTCCTCAACCTTGCCGTTGTAGTATTCTAAAGCCCCTATCTTAAACAGTGAGCCAACGTCGTCTGTGGAAATAGAATTTCCAGTAAACGTCAGTTGATTTGCAGGTGTTCCATAGTTGTTTTCAAGATCATCTGGACGAGAACGTCCCCAAATAAATGTGTTAGTTCCCACACCAGAAAAAATGGGGTCGGTATTGCTCCCTGAATTAGGTGTTCCCCAGATACCACTCGAGTTGCCTAAAAAAGTTAGACCCTGAGCTTGACTGGAGAAACCAAGTGCTGTGATCACACTCACAGCAAAAGTAGACAAAGCAGTTGCAAAAACTGGACTTAGTTTCATAGCTAGGCTTTTACTCCTATTCAGGAGCTTGTCTCAAGTTGGTATCCCGTCCACCTTAGTAAATCCACGGAAAAGTTGCCAAGAAATTCATTGAATTTTCATGAAATCTTTATATAGACTTTGTAAATTCTTATCAAAGCAACTCTCTTTTTAGATTGTTGATAACGCTATTATTATAAGGGTTTCACAGAATATTTAGTGTTATTGAAAGGATAACCTAAACTTAATCTATTACTTTTTTGTAAGAAAGAATAAATACTTATACACATATAACAGTGAACAGTTATCAGCTATCAGTTCAACAAAGATTTTTTTGATTTCTCCACGTATCAATTCGGGAGCGTTTCACCTACTGTTTTGTCCTCCATCGGTGCAACTGGTTTGTTGCTGTATCCATTTTTGGGATGACATTTTTCACTGTTTACTGATAACTGATAACTGTTCACTGTTAAAGTGACGAGGTACGGAGTTTTTTTAAACTTCCCCACCTCTTCGTGTCCCTTTTAGGGAGCAAGGGCGTTACCGCGAAGTAAGCTACCAATAGTCTTGGCAGTAATTTTCAGCTGAGTGATGGGATTAGCCGGCACAACTGTTTTATAGAGATAGCTATCAAAAGTCAGCCGTTGGACATCCAGGTCAGCGCACATTTCCACAAAAGCTTCGCGGGTGGCGTCGGAACGATAAAATACGGATTGCAGGATATCCAGTACTTTGTAGGTCAGCCCGTATTTGCGATCCCAGCGCTTAATATACACCTTGAGGTCAGCTTCTTTTGGAATGCGGCTACCGCCATTCGACATTTCTACAATCGTTTCGGCACACATCCGTCCTGATTTGGCAGCAAAGTAAATGCCTTCGCCAGAGGACTTGGTGACATAGCCAGCAGCATCACCCACCAAAGCTATTCTCCCAACAACGCGACGGGGACGGGGATGTTCGGGAATTGGGTGTGCTTCTACTTTGATAATTTGACCGCCAATCAGTTTGCGGGCTGCACGGGCGCGGATACCAGCTTGCAATTGTTTGATGCTCGCTTTGTTAACGTGCATCGTACCAGTTCCCACTGCGACGTGGTCGTATTTAGGGAAAACCCAAGCGTAGAAATCTGGAGACACATCGTCGCCGACGTACATTTCGGCGAGGTCTTCGTAGTAAGCCATTTTATCTTTAGGCAGCCGAATCCGCTCTTGGAAGGCGATCGCATAGTTGTAATCCCCTGCATCCATTTCCTTAGCAATACGGGAATTCGCCCCATCAGCCCCGATGATCACATCGACTTTCAGGGTTTTGGCAATACCTTGGGCACCGCCTTCTGTGTGGTCTACATAATGAATGGTATAGGGATCTGTATTGTTGCTGGGAATATCGAGTTTATGAACGGTGGCATTAATTAAATTTGCGCCCAGTTTTGCCGCACGATCCCGCAGGAAACCATCCAGCACCTCACGGCGGCACATTCCTATATATTCGTCTTCTTTTTCTAAATTGATGTCAACCTCACGATTGGAGGGCGAAATCATTTTCATCTTCCGCACTTGGCGATCGATAATATTCTGCGGCAGGTCAAATTCACTCACCATGCACAGGGGAATTGCACCGCCACAAGGCTTAGCATTGTCTAGCTTGCGCTCAAACAGGTAGGTTTCAATTCCAGCTTTGCAGAGCGTTTCTGCGGCAGATGAACCAGCTGGACCGGACCCAACAACAGCAACCCGTAGTGTCAAAGGTCTTCTCCCAATCTTGACATTTACCGAAAGCATCGTATCACGGAGTTTTGGGTAATGCCGCGTTCTAGTTTCCAGATTTGATAGAAACGCAATATTCCTTAATATTTCGCAAGAGTGTAGAACTGTGTCAAGTTAAGAATGAAGCGGTTGAGCCTGAAACTAATTTTTTTCCATCAAAGGTAGCATCATGTATAGTATACGTAATACACTTTATTCTTATCAAATATCCGTAGATTAGTTGCAGAGGTAGTGTAGCGGTGGGCATAGTCGTTGAGAACGTATCCAAACAGTTTGGCAGTTTTAAAGCAGTCGATCAAGTCAGTCTAGAAGTTGAAAGTGGCTCACTGGTAGCGTTGCTCGGACCGTCAGGTTCCGGAAAATCTACCCTACTACGGCTGATTGCAGGTTTGGAGTTGCCAGATAGTGGCAGAATTTTGCTGACTGGCAAAGATGCTACATATCAAAGTGTGCAAGAGCGGAACATTGGGTTTTTGTTCCAGCACTATGCCCTATTCAAGCATCTAACAGTGAGGCAAAACATAGCCTTTGGCTTAGAAATTCGCAAAGCAACAAAAACAAGAATCAAAGAGCGAGTAGAAGAGTTGCTCGATTTAGTGCAACTAAGTGGACTAGGTAATCGCTACCCATCGCAACTTTCCGGCGGTCAACGGCAACGGGTAGCATTAGCACGGGCACTGGCAGTAGAACCCGAGGTATTACTTTTAGATGAACCTTTTGGCGCACTGGATGCCAAAGTGCGTAAAGACTTACGGGCATGGTTACGCCGCCTCCATGATGAAGTTCATGTTACCACAGTTTTCGTCACCCACGACCAAGAAGAAGCGATGGAAGTCTCGGATCAAGTCGTGGTGATGAATAAAGGGCGCGTGGAACAGATAGGTACGCCTGCGGAAATTTACGATTATCCAGCGACAGCATTTGTCATGAGTTTTATTGGACCTGTCAACGTGCTGCCCACTACAGCGCAGATTTTCCGGAGTAATGGGTTTGATTCTGCACATCCAGAGACATTTTTGCGTCCCTCTGACATAATTGTCGAAACGACCGCTAACGGAGCTACGGTACCAGCTAGGGTCAGTCGGTTGATACATCTAGGTTGGGAAGTCCAAGTGGAGTTGACCTTCAACGACGGACAAGTGGTCACAGCACATTTGACGCGCGATCGCTTTGACGAGTTGAAGTTGGAACCGCAACAAAAGGTGTATGTCAAGCCCAAGGATGCGAAGTCTTTCCCGCTTTATTCTTCGATTTAGTGATTGTTGAAAGCTTAAGCCTCAAGGTTGGCTGTGGAGTCAGCAACTTGAGCTTTTTTTGGGTCTTCATGCAAAATCCCAGCCTCAGCCATCCGGTGGTACTCCTCAACTGTCCACAGGCGAAGTTGTAACGTCGATTCTGTGTTCTGCATAGATTTGACATTATTAATAGAATATGGTAAAAGACATAGAAATTTTGAGGCAGTTAGCAGATGAGTAAATTGCAAACAAAAATACCAACAGATACTTGGCTAGCAGCTCCTTGGGATGAGTATATCCACATCATTGAAAACCCGGCGTATGAAAAAGCTAAGGGCTACTACCACAATGGACAAATGAGGATTGAAATGCCACCCGTAGGAAATGACCATGCTAGTGACCACACAATCATTATCACGGCTGCCAGCCTGTTTGCAGCGATCAAAGGTATTCCTATGAATGGAAAGGATAACTGTACTTACAGGAAAACAGGCTTTAATGATGCTCAACCAGATGTATCTTATTACATTGGTGAAAATGCAAATGCGATTCCTTGGGGAACTTCTATCATTCAATTAGATATCTATCCATCCCCAAATTTAGTCATAGAGGTTGCGAACTCCTCACTTGCTGATGATAAAGGTGAGAAACGGCTCCTTTATGAAGATTTAGCAGTCGCTGAATATTGGATTGTCGATGTCCAAAATGTCCAAGTTATACCTTTTGCGATAGAAAATGGTGGTAGTAGGCGGATAACTCAATCTCAAGTCTTACCAGGATTAGCAATTTCTTTATTAAACGAAGCTTTTCGGCGTACTCGTCAAACAGACCAAAGTCAAGTTATTGCTTGGTTATTATCGCAATTTCAGTCAGAAAAATAGCTGGAATCTTAACGCACTCATTTTAGAACGATGCGTTACAGCGCACAAAAGTGTGTAAAGAATTACAGGTCATCTGCGCCTAACGCACCAAGCGTGTGAATAAATTACAAATTACGAATGACTATGGTTTTTGGGTGGCGATCGCTAATTTTGCTCCCTCCACTCGCCGTACTAGATCCATCACCGCCACCACTTGACCGTGATGCACCCCTTCATCTGCATTTATCACAATCACCATTTGCTGCTGTGGCTGTACCTTTTGTCGCACACCGTTTTCCAACTGTTCTAGACTAATTGCTTGCTTATCTAAGAATATTTTCCCACTCTTATCGATTGTGACGGTGGCTTGCGCTGGGCGTTCTTGTGTTTGTGCTGTCGCCGCTTTAGGCAAGTTGACTGGTAAACCCTCTGACCGTGTTAAAAATAGTGTTGACATGATAAAAAACGTCAAAATCGCAAATATCACGTCAATCATCGGCACGATATTAATCTGTGGTGGTAAGTCTGGTTCATCTTGCAGACGCATAAGCTTTGTCTCCTCTTTCATAGCGACGGCGATAAAGTAATTCTAGCTGTCCGCCGTACTCCTGAATGAGCGCAATTTGGCGCAGGTAAAGTCCCCGGAATGTATTGGCAAATAGGAGTACAAAAATAGCAACAACCAATCCTGATGCGGTAGAAACCAACGCTTCACTAATACCCGCCGTCACATTTGCTGTTCTGCTACCTCCCACATCACCAATGTTGAGTGAGGCAAAAGAAACAATTAATCCTAAAACAGTTCCCAGAAGCCCCAATAGTGGTGCAAGAGAGATAATTGTATCGAACATGTTTTGAAAGCGCTTGAGCAAAGGTATTTCGGCTTGCGCTTCACTTTCTAATGCTAAGCGAAATTCTTCTGGAGTTGGTTCCTCTAGTTCTAAAGCAGTCAGAAAAATCCGTGCGATGGGTAAATCTGCATTTTTCTGTAGTTTATCCAGTGCACCAACGACATTATTGAGACGGTAAAGGTTCAGCACCTCTCGCACCACGCGGCTTTGACGGGTATTAATTTTTACCCAAAATCTAACACGTTCAATAATCAAAGCAACTGCTAGAACTGAAAAGGCTAGCAGCGGCCACATTACCACACCGCCTGCCGCAAACAGATTTGTGATTCCCATGTACTATTCTCTCAAGCCACTAACTAATTTTGTCAGATTACCAGATTACTGGGCACAACTGATATAAGTTCTCAATACAAATTAAAGGAAATGAAAATAGATGTCAAACATCATCCATTGATGACAATTTTCTAATTTTTTTTAGGGACTATAAATACTAGACATGAGCTACATTTCAGTCTACACAAGGTTAATGATTATCTTGATAGCCTAATTGACATTTGCTCGTAAATGTTTTAATCTGCCTAAGTTGCTGATAATGGGTGGCATTAAACTATGGGCTTTACTGGCACGGCTTTAGAGCAGCGAGGTAGAGAAGCAAGGGCGCTCAGGACGTTTCTCGCTTTGAGTCTGATAGGCTCGTTAGGGCTGCACCTCAGTGTACTGGCTTCTGGCATAGTAGATAATTTTTTCAAGAGAGCGCAGGAAACTGACGAAGAACCCATAGAATTTGTGGTTGTCGATCCGCCTGCGCCAAAACCAGTCGCAAAGCCTATAGAGTCAGTAAAACCTCTTCAAGAGGCTCCGAAACCAAAGATTGTCGAGCCAATCAAACCCCAACCAGTTGAACCACCCAAACCAGTGCTACCCCAGAAAGCAGTGGTCGTGCCGCCAAAGCCACTAGAGCCGCTTCCACCAGTGTTGCCTAAGCAAACAGTAGTCGTGCCGCCAAAGCCACCAGTGCAACCCAAGCAAACAGTCATAGTGCCGCGAAAGCCACCAGTGCAGCCGCAAAAAATTGTCACCGCACCAGTACAAAAGCCAATTCCAAAGCCTCAACCGGAAATTCCCCAGCCAACAAATACACAAAGCAAACCTGAACCTGCTCCAAAACCACAGGCTGATCAAAATTTGAAACAGACGTTGAGGGATTTGCAAAACTCCAAAGCAAGCCAGGAAGCTGGCGGTGGAGGTGGCGGTGGCGGGGGTAATAGTCCCCGTATTGCCACCGGTTCAGGAGATGGCACTGTACGTAGTGGCACAGGTACTGGTACTGGCATTGGTACTGGTTCTGGCTCAGGTATAGGCTCAGGTACTGGTTCTGGTATTGGTTCTGGTTCAGGTTCTGGTATCGGCTCAGGTATCGGTTCTGGTATCGGTTCTGGTATCGGTTCTGGTATCGGTTCTGGTATTGGTTCTGGTACTGGCAGTGGACAAGGAAGTGGTACTGGAGTCGCTACACGCCCAAAACCAAGAACCCCAGCCCCTTCACAGTTAGATCCTGCAGATTGCGTCAAGTGTGACGTCAAGTATCCAGAAAGGGCTAAACGGCGAGGTATCGAAGGCAGACCAGGTGTTGCTTTTGATGTTGACAAAAATGGTAATGTTAACAATGTCCGGCTTGTCCGCTCTAGTGGTCACAAAGAATTGGATGAAGCACTCTTAGAACAAGCAAGAGACTTTAAATTAAATTCCGCAGCTGCTGGCAGACAAAATGTACAATTGTTTGCAAATTTCGCTATAGCGGGGTCACGGAATAACCAAGAAGCTCTGCAGCGTCAAAGAGAAAGACAACAAAGACTAGAGGCTCAGAGACAAGCAGAACAGAGAAACCGCGAAGCCGCAGCTAATGAGGAAGAAACTTCTGGGCGTAGAAGACGAGCCATATTAACAACTCCGGAAGCCGCCCCCCAAACCACGACAGAAACCGGAACCAGGCGCAGGCGAGATGTGCCAAGTGCAGCTACACAGTCAACTACAGAACAAACAACTCCACAGCCAGTACCTCAGCTACCACAAAGTTCTTCTTCAGAGCAGAATGGGCAGCAACCCTCTCCAGACGCATCCACCAATCAGAATGATTTGCGCGAGCAATTACGTCTGCGTCAAAATCAATCTCAGCCATCTGAAGCAGCACCTTCCGGTAGTGGTGAAAATAACGAATAAAGGTGTATAAAAAATTATCCTATCCAGGCTTTGCGTAGACGCGGACTACAAACTTCAGCCGCACCTAATGCTACGCCAATTAAGCTTTTAAGGTTTTGCTAGTCAAGAGCAATGGGTAGAAAATATTGAGGTTTTTGTTGCTACATACATATATGTAAATTCATATCAGTAAATTCATATCAAAAAGCTGGTTGACGTAACGACGCCTGCGTCCAACCAAAAGCTTGAAACATCACGCGAGTATCTTTACCATAGAGATGAGGAACGCCGCAAGTATCCTAAAAGATGCGGTTGATTTTGGCACCTTTGCTGAATTGTGACTCTACACAGCAAATGCACGAATGAGTTTGGGAAAAATCATGGTTAAGAAAGTTGCAATCATCGGTGCTGGACCAAGCGGACTCCTACTTGCTCACTACTTGTTACGTCGTGGCGATAAATACCAAATTGACATTTATGAACGCCGCAGCGATCCGAGAATTATCTCATTCTCAAAATCCAGAACTTACCCCATCTCCCTAAACGAAAGGGGAATGACTGCTTTGAGAAAAATTGAGGGTTTGGAGGAAGCCGTCAAAGCGATTAGTGTGTCCATGAGGGGAACGATTTTTCATCAAAAAAATGGCAAGACGCGGTTTACGCCAAGAAAGAAACCTCTGACTACACTTGACCGGACAAAATTGGCGATCGCCCTTTTAAAATTAACTGAAAACTACGACCAAAGTCGGCTCAACATTCACTTCAACTGTCAATGCACGTCTGTAGATTTTGCAGCCAAGAAGGTGAAGTTGCAACTGGAAACACAAGAGGATTTCACCATTGATTATGACCTTTTAATCGGTGCAGATGGGGGACGTTCTGTCATTAGGGAGCATTTTCTTGCTACAGAAGATTTTGAATGTGAACAAAAGTACGTCCCCAATGACTACAAATCGATTTTCCTGCCTCGCCCTGATGAAAATTCTGGCATTTATCTAGAAAAAGGCAAAATCCACTCGTGGATGCTCAAAGATGGCACATTCGTAGTTCTGCTACATCAACGTGATGAGAGTATGGGTGGTGTCATTCTGTTTCTTCACAACAAAAATCAGATAGCTAGCCTTTCCAGCCCAGAAGAAGTTCTCCAATTCTTTCAAAAGAATTTCCCAGAAGTTGCTCAACTCATGCCAAAAGAGGAAGCTGAAGCTTTTCTCAATAGACCAGTCTCAAGAATTTTAACAGTTCGCTGTAGTCGCTATCATCAAGATGACAGTGTACTAGTTATTGGAGACGCGGCACATGCTGTATCTTCCTCTATTGGTCAAGGTTGTAATGCCGCACTTGAAGATGTTGTCTTGTTGGACAACCTTTTGAACGAATATTCTGACGATTTAGCACTAGCGCTAGAACAATTTACTGTTCGCCGCAAGCACGATGCCCACGCGTTAGTAGAACTTGGCGACAATGCTTTTCCTTCTACTACGGGATTATTTATTGAGTTTGTCTTGAGGGAAAGTCTTGCTAACATTTTGCACCAAATATTTCCCAAGCGCTTTCCACCTTCTATCTCAGAGTTAGTATTTGAAACTACAGTTCCCTACTCAGAAATTTTGAATTCATACAAAGGCTGGATATCTAAAGTGAAAAAATCCAACGAAAAGTTGTCAGCAAACTTGTAGCAGTTGTGAAATTTGCCTATTGTGCTACAAATAAGGCATAAAACCTTGACAGGAGATATCTACTATGCTTCAAAAATGGTTTACAAAGTATCTTGAGTCTCGACCCTGCCTAACAGCCTATAACAATTTAGAAAAAACACAAGCTCGACAGCATACTCACTTTATCTTGTTTCCGGCAAATCGTTGGTTTAACATCACACTTAACCATATTTTGGATCGCCCTGAATGGTATAAAGGCGTACTCCACAATCATCCCTGGTTCAACATCAGCCTTATTTTGAAAGGTGGCTACTGGGAGAAAACTGAGGATGGAGTCAAGTGGTATGGACCTGGCTCAATTATCTTCCGGTCTGCACAGAAACACCATTGCATCTGGATCAAAGATGGTCAAGAAGCATGGACATTGTTCTTTCACGGACCAATGGTGAAAAAGAGTTTTGATTTTGTACAGGATGGTCAACCTGTGACACCAGAACAGCTTGGGTTGCCAAAAGGTGTCATAACGCGTGGAGGGTCAATCTAAAATTAAGCTAAAATTCAAGCATAGTAAGCATTTCCTGCTTTTAGATACCCCATGCTTGAAACTTTGCAAACCCGACTTTACGAACTAGAACAATTTGCTAACGCCCTCGTCGCCAACCAACTCACGCACCTGAGTTTGCTGAGTATTGGCGTCATTTTTTTAGCAGGGTTGCTCACTAGCCTCACACCCTGTATGCTTTCCATGCTGCCGATTACCATTGGCTACATCGGTGGATATGAAGCAAAAAACCGTCTGCAAGCAGCTACCCAGTCAACGTGGTTTGCTTTAGGATTGGCAACTACATTGGCAGGTCTTGGCATTATAGCAGCTTTTGTGGGAAAAGTCTACGGTCAGGTGGGAATTGGTTTACCAATTATTGTCAGTATTATTGCCATTCTCATGGGGCTGAATTTACTCGAAGCCTTACCGTTGCAATTGCCCTCTTTTGGCGGAACAGAGTGGATTTCGCAAGAATTACCCCAAGGAGTGCGAGCATATTTGATTGGTTTGAGTTTCGGTGTCGTCGCCTCACCTTGCAGTACCCCAGTTTTAGCGAGTTTGCTTGGTTGGGTTGCCAATACACAAGACTTAATTTTAGGCGCTGTTTTGCTGATTTCCTACACAGCAGGTTATGTTGCACCATTAATTTTAGCGGGTACATTTACAGCTTCAATCAAGAAATTGCTAGAATTGCGCCGTTGGTCTGGTTGGATTAACCCAGTCAGCGGCGCTTTGTTGGTAGGATTTGGTGTGCTTTCTTTAATTTCTCGGATTCCTATGGGAACTTTTTAGCTAAATGACTATAGAAAATTCTGTTTCCAAACAATCTATCTGGTCAGCATTTGGGCAGTTATTGCGCAAAGAGTTATTGCCCGTGCTAACCGATTTACGCTTAGCAATTGTGATGCTGTTAGTCATTGCACTCTTTAGCGTCACTGGTACCGTTATAGAGCAAGGTCAATCGCTAGCGTTTTACCAAGCTAACTATCCAGAACACCCGGCTTTATTTGGTTTTCTCACCTGGAAAGTCGTCTTAACAGTGGGCTTAGACCATGTTTATCGAACTTGGTGGTTTTTAGCATTACTCATCTTTTTTGGCACAAGCTTAACTGCTTGTACCTTTACTCGTCAGTTCCCAGCTTTAAAAGCTGCCCGTCGGTGGAAATTTTACGAGGAACCCCGCCAATTTCAAAAGTTAGCTTTGAGTGCGGAATTCGATGTAGAGACGCGCCATGGCGCGTCTCTACAAACCCCGACAACGTCTCTACAAACCCTCAGTCAACTATTGCCAAATCGCCGCTACAAAATTTTTCAAGAGAAAGAGGATACTCTCTATGCCCGCAAAGGGATTATCGGACGCATTGGACCAATTATCGTTCATGTGGGTATCGTGACTATTCTCCTAGGGTCGATTTGGGGAGCAATGACTGGTTTTATGGCTCAGGAAATGGTTGCCAGTGGTAACACCTTCCAAGTAAAAAATATCATAGATGCGGGACCTTGGGCAGCGCGAGTTTCTAAAGATTGGTCTGTGCGAGTCAATCGCTTTTGGATTGACTACACCCCTTCTGGTGGAATTGACCAGTTCTACTCAGATATGTCTGTCTTAAATAATCAGGCACAGGAAGTTGATCGCAAGACCATTTACGTCAACAGTCCTCTGCGTTATCATGGCGTAACTTTCTACCAAACCGATTGGGGAATCTCTGCTGTTAAAGTGCGAGTGAACAACAGCCCCATTTTTCAACTACCAATGGCGCAACTGAACACCAACGGTAATGGACGCATTTGGGGAACTTGGATTCCTACTAAACCAGATATGAGTGAAGGTGTCTCTTTACTGGCGAAAGACTTGCAAGGAATGATGTTAATTTACGATGCTACCGGCAAGCTGGTTGACACTGTTCGCGCTGGAATGTCTACCCAAGTCAATGGTGTAACGTTGAAAATTCTCGATATTATTGGCAGTACTGGCTTACAGATTAAAGCTGATCCAGGAATACCAATTGTTTATACAGGGTTTGCCTTGCTCATGCTAGGTGTTACGATGAGTTACTTCTCTCACTCGCAAATTTGGGCATTGCAAAAAGATGGTCGCCTGTATGTAGGTGGTAAAACCAATCGCGCACAGGTTGCTTTTGAGCGAGAAATGTTAGAGATTTTGGATAAGTTAAGTTTACCTACACAAGCTGAGGAGAAAGCGGTGGCGATAGAATCTCGTTCCACCTAATTACAACGTTTTTTAGGTAAATGGAGCACAATCTTAACCTTTGTCCTATTCAGATCCCCGACTTCGTAAAAGTTGTCGGGGATCTTGTTTTTTGATCATTTAGGATAGGACTGCTATACATACGGTGCCAGTAGCAACCAACCAAAAAGTACCGAAGCCAAGTTATTGTTTGCACAATTGAGATAAAATTAAACCAATAATAATTGTTATTTACTCAGTATTAGTGCAAATACCAGTAAATACTGGAGGGTGCAATGTCCAAGTTGGGTGCTCGTTGCGGTTGGCTCTCAGGAATTGTCATAAGTGGTGTGTATATTTGGAGTGCACATTGCGCTTCTGCTCAAATTACACCAGATGCCACTCTACCCAATAATTCTATCGTCACACCCTCTGGTAATATCATAAATATCACTGGCGGAACTCAAGCGGGTAGCAACTTATTCCATAGCTTCAAAGACTTTTCCCTGACCACAGGTAGCGAAGTATTCTTTAACAATACGCTTGACATTGCGAACATTATTAGCCGTGTTACCGGTGGGTCACGCTCTGATATTGATGGTTTAATCCGTGCAAAGGGCACTGCTAACCTATTCCTGATAAATCCTAATGGCATTGTTTTTGGACCGAATGCACGGTTAAATATTGGAGGCTCGTTTATTGGTAGTACTGCCAGCAGTCTAAAGTTTGCCGATGGTACGGAATTTAGCGCAACCAATCCTGGAGCCACTCCTCTATTAACGATCAGCGTTCCACTGGGGTTGCAATTTGGTTCAAATCCAGAAAAAATTCAGGTGAACGGACCAGGACACGAATTTTCATATCAAGATGATATCATCGAGTATAATAACGGCTCTAAAAGAGATCAATCCATTCGCGTTCTTAACAGTAGCCGACCAGGATTGCAAGTGAGTGAGGGGAAAACCCTAGCACTGGTGGGGGGGAATGTGTCTATTGATGGTGGCGTTCTCAACTCACCAGCAGGACGTATTGAAATCGGTAGTGTTGGCAGCAATGGGACCGTGAGTCTCGTGCCGATAGAACAAGGTTGGAAGCTGGGTTATGAAGGGACAACCAGTTTTGCAGACATCGGGTTTTCAAAGAAATCGTTTATTGGTGCAACAGGAGATGGCGGTGGTGGTGCGATCGCAGTTGCTGGTAGAAATATCAATATAAGCTCTGAATCAATAGTACGATCTGATACCCAGGGCAACAGAAATGGGCAACAAATCAGTATTGTTGGCGATGTGATCGTTGTCGATAGATCCAACATCGGCGCTTACAGCTCCAATTCAGGCAATGGCGGACAAGTAAAGCTGGAAGCCAACAACATTACGTTTAACAATAACGGTGGCGCAGGAACTCAGGCAACAGCATCGGGAAGCGCGGGAGACATTACCGTCATAGCTAAGAATTCTTTTGAGACCAGTAATCAAAGTGGGCTAGGCAGCAAAACCTTTGGTACAGGTAATGGCGGAGTGATAAACGTTGAAGCTAATTCTTTTGTTGTCAGCAATCAAAGTGGGCTAGGCAGCAGTACCTTTGGTGTAGGTAATAGCGGAGTGATAAACGTTAAAGCTAATTCTTTTGTTGTTAGCAATAACAGTGGGCTAACCAGCACTACCTCTGGTGCAGGTAATGGCGGAGTGATAAACGTTGAAGCTAATTCGGTGCGGCTTGAAGAGGGATCTGGTTTTGGTGCGACTTCTTTTAGTAAAGGCGGCGTCGGTGAAATCAATATTAAAGTTGGCGATTTGGTAATCCGCAATTCTGGTATTGGAAATGAATCTTCATCGGGAAGTAATGGTGGAAAAATCAACATCGATGCAAATTCTTTTCGACTCGAATCTGCGGGTATCATTAGCACTACGGGCAAAGACAGCACGGGTAATGGCGGAGAAATCAACATTAATGTCGCAGGCTCTTTTGCTGTCAACAATTCAAATATCGATCTTAGAAGTTTTGGCACAGGTAATGCTGGAACTATCAGCATTACTGCCAAAAATATGCAGATTGAAGGTGGAATTCTCCAGAGTAATACTGATAATTTAAGTAAACCAGGAAACATTTATATTCGTGCCACAGACTCTTTTAAGGTGACTAAGGCAGGTATAACTGCTAACAGTTCAGGTACGGGCGATGCTGGAACAATCAGCATTATTGCCAAGAATGTGCAGATGGAAGGTGGAGGTATCGAGAGCAGTGCGTCTAATTCAGGTAAATCAGGCAACATCTCTATTAATGCCACAGACTCTTTTGTGCTGATCAATCTACCCAATGCACCCAATGCACGTATAACTGCTAACAGTTCTAGTATAGGTAATGCCGGAACTATCAGCATCACTGCCAAGAATGTGCAGATTGAACATGCGGTGGTTGATAGCGTGATACAGAGCACAGGCAAAGCCGGAGAAATCAACTTTAATGTCGCAGACTCTTTTGACCTCAAGTCTACAAGTATAAATACAAACACTTCAGGCGTGGTTGACGGTGGAAAAATCTACATTAGTGCAAAAAAATTGCAAATGGAAGATGCCAGTATTACTAGCGATGCAAGCAATATAGGTAGGGGTGGAGATATTGAGCTACAGATAGGAAACTTACTTTTGTTACGTGGTCAGAATTTTAGGAGTTTTATCTCCACCACTGCAGTCAGTGGTAGTGGTAATGGTGGCAACATAAGCATCAATGCTCCCAATGGCTTTATTGTGACTGTCCCGAATGAAAACAGCGACATTACCGCTAATGCATTTAGTGGTGGTGGTGGCAAAATCACAATCAAATCTTTAAGTAATTTTGGTATCCAACAGCGTAGTCGAGAAGACTTGAAGCGCCTGTTGGGAACCACCGAGCCAAACCAATTAAAGCCTGAAAATTCACCAACCAACGATATTACAGCATTTTCTCTAACCAGCCCGACTTTAGAAGGTCAGGTGACTATCAACACACCAGATTTTGACCCCAGCAAAGGATTTGTGGAACTACCCACGCTGCTAGCAGATATATCAGAGGTCATAGACACAAGCTGTGCTGCCTTTGCTTCAAGAGAAGGTAATAAGTTTACTGTTACCGGACGTGGCGGGTTACCCCCGAGTCCCTACGAACCCCTCAGTACTGATGTTGTATGGACAGATACTCGCACAAGAGCAATCACAACACACCAGCAAGGGAAAAAGGAACCTGCGAACTTACCACAGTCTAAACCTGAAGCTATAAAAATCGTCCCTGCTACGGGTTGGGTGTTCAACGGCAAAGGGCAAGTTACCCTCATCTCCCATGCATCTAATCCTAATGGTATAGGGACTCCTCCTGCTAGCTGCCCAAAACGGTGATATCATGTTCGGCTAATTAGTTATGATTTCCACGTTGACTGCACCCCACCCCTTAATCCCCTCCCCGCGAGCGGGGAGGGGACGTGAAACGCAGCTTTACGGGGGTGGGGTTCTTAGGTAATGATAAGTATTTAACCGGACTTGATATCACCTCATGTCAAAAGCCTGGTCACGACGACCGGGCTTTTGATCACAAACAGTGGGGTTATCCCCTTCGGTTAGTTATAGAGTTTCGTTATAAATAAAATGCTCTAATAATGTCTACCACTGGCGGCTTGCCAATTCCGGAAAATTAAACTTTTTAAATGGTTTAGTGCTAGTGTACATAAAAGTTATTACTTACAACAGTATACATTAAGAATCATGCAAGTGCAATTATGATTTACTAAGTATTGGTGCAAATACCATAAAAACTGGAGGGTGCAATGTCCAAGTTGGGTACTCGTTGGGGTTGGCTCTTAGGAATTGCGATGGGTGGTGTGTATATTTGGAGTGCACATTGCGCTTATGCTCAAATTACACCAGATGCCACTCTACCCAATAATTCTATCGTCACACCCTCTGGTAATATCATAAATATCACTGGCGGAACTCAAGCGGGTAGCAACTTATTCCATAGCTTCAAAGACTTTTCTGTGACCACTGATAACACAGCTTTCTTTAACAATACGGTTGACATTGGGAACATTATTAGCCGTGTCACAGGTGGGTCAATCTCTAATATTGATGGTTTAATCCGAGCGAACGGCACTGCTAACCTATTCCTGATAAATCCCAATGGCATTGTTTTTGGACCGAATGCACGGTTAAATATTGGAGGCTCGTTTATTGGTAGTACTGCCAGCAGTCTGAAGTTTGCCGATGGTACTGAATTTAGCGCAACCAATCCTGGTGCCACTCCTCTGTTAACGATCAGCGTACCACTGGGGTTGCAATTTGGTTCAAATCCAGAAAAAATTCAGGTGAACGGACCAGGACACGAATTTTCATATCAAGATGATATCATCGAGTATAATAACGGCGATAAAACCAATCAACCCATTCGCGTTCTTAATAGTAGCCGACCAGGATTGGAAGTGAGTGAGGGGAAAACCTTAGCACTGGTGGGAGGTAATGTGTCAATTTCGGGTGGCGTTCTCAAGTCACCAGCAGGACGTATTGAAATCGGCAGTGTTGGTAGCAATCAGGCTGTAAGTCTCATGCCGATAGAACAAGGTTGGAAGCTGGGTTATTCTGGCACAACCAGTTTTGCAGACATCGGGTTTTCAAAGAAATCGTTTATTGGTGCAACAGGAGATGGCGGTGGTGCGATCGCGATCGCTGGTAGAAATATCAATATAAGCTCTGAATCAATAGTACGATCTGATACCCAGGGCAACAGAAATGGGCAACAAATTAGTATCCTTGGCGATGCGATCGTTGTCGATAGATCCAACATCGGCGCTTACAGCTCCAATTCAGGCAATGGCGGACAAGTAAAGCTGGAAGCCAACAACATTACGTTTAACAATAACGGTGGCGCAGGAACTCAGGCAACAGCATCGGGAAACGCGGGAGACATTACCCTGATAGCTAAGAATTCTTTTGTTGCAAGCAATCAAAGTGGGCTAGGCAGCAAAACCTTTGGTGCAGGTAATGGCGGAGTGATAAACGTTGAAGCTAATTCGGTGCTGCTTGAGGGATCTGGTTTTAATACGACTTCTTTTAATCAAGGCAGCGTCGGCGAAATGAAAATTAAAGTTGGCGATTTGGTAATCCGCAATTCTGGTATTGGAAATGAATCCTCATCGGGAAGTAATGGTGGAAAAATCACCATCGACGCAAATTCTTTTCGACTCGAATCTGCGGGTATCATTAGCACTACGGGGAAAGATAGCACAGGTAATGGCGGAGAAATTAACATTAATGTCGCAGGCTCTTTTGCTCTCAACACTTCAAATATAAATACTAATAGTTCTGGCACAGGTAATGCTGGAACTATCAGGATAACTGCCAAGAATGTGGAGATGGAAAAGGGAATTATCCAGAGTAATACGGATACGGTTGGTAAAGCAGGAAATATCTTTATTAATGCCACAGACTCTTTTAGGGTGACAAGTGGAGGTATAACAAATAATATTTCTGGTACGGGTGAGGCTGGAAATATCAGGATTGATGCCAAGAATGTGCAGATTGAAGGTGGAGGTATCGATAGCAGTGCGTCTGATTCAGCTAAATCAGGCGACATCTCTATTAATGCCACAGGCTCTTTTGGGCTGAGCAATGGAGTTATAAAGGCTAACAGTTCCGGCACACGTGATGCTGGAACTATCAGGATAACTGCCAAGAATGTGCAGATTTCACCTGGAGGTATCAATAGCATTGCCTCTAATTCAGGTCGATCAGGAAATATATTTATTAATGCCACAGACTCTTTTGGGCTGAGTAATGGAGGAGTTATAACTGCTAACAGTTATGGAACGGGAGATGCTGGAACTATCACGATTGATGCTAAGAATGGGCAGATTTCAAGTGCGGAGGTTAATAGTAATACACAGAACACAGGTAAAGGCGGAGAAATCAGCTTTAAAGTCACAGACTCTTTTGATCTCAAGTCTGTAGGTATAAATACAAACACTAGTGGCGTGGCTGACGGTGGAAAAATCTACATTAGCGCAAAGAAATTGCAGATGCAAGATAATTCAAGTATTCGTAGCGATGCAAAAGACGGAGGCACAGGTAGGGGTGGAGATATTGACCTACAGATAGGAAGCTTACTTTTGTTGCGTCGTCAGAGTTCTATCTCCACCAATGCAACTGGTAGTGGCAATGGTGGCAACATAAGCATCAATATTCCCAATGGCTTTATTGTGACTGTCCCGAATGAAAACAGCGACATTACCGCTAATGCATCTACTGGCCGTGCCGGCACAATCACAATTACATCTTTAAGTAACTTTAACATCAAACAGCGTAGTCGAGAAGACTTTATCAGCCTGTTATTGAACCCTGAAAATTCAGCAACGAACGATATTACAGCATTTTCCCAAAGCGATCTGGCTTTAGAAGGTCAGGTGATTATCAACACACCAGATGTTGACCCCAGCAAAGGATTTGTGGAACTACCCACGCTGCTAGCAGATATATCAGAGGTCATAGACACAAGCTGTGCTGCCTTTGCTTCACCAGAAGGTAGTAAGTTTACTGTCACCGGACGTGGCGGGTTACCCCCCAGTCCTAACGAACCCCTCAGCACTGATGTCCTATGGACAGATACTCGCACAAGAGGTATCACAACACACCAGCAAGGGAAAAAGGAACCTGCCGACTTACCACAGTCTAAACCTGAAGCTATAAAAATTGTCCCTGCTACGGGTTGGGTGTTCAATGGCAAGGGGCAAGTTACCCTGATCTCCCATGCATCTAATCCTAATGGTATAGGGACTCCTCCTCCTAGCTGCCCAAAACGGTGAAACAGCAAACCTACGCGTTCTTCTGATGCCGCGCTGTAATCACTGTATGCACATTACCGCGAGGTGTGAAATCTGCCTTAACGGTGACATCTAAGGGGTCACAGGCAGCAACAAAATCGTCTAGGATTTGATTAGCAGTTTCTTCGTGGGAAATATAGCGATCGCGATAGCTATTAATATATAGTTTTAGCGCCTTCAATTCCACTACCCGCTCATCAGGGATGTAGCTAACGTGAATCGTGGCAAAGTCAGGATAGCCAGAAAACGGACATTTACAGGTAAATTCTGGCAAGGTGATGTTAATGTCGTATCGTCTTCCTACACGCGGATTGGGAAATGTGATCAGTTGTCCTTCCGCAATGTTGCGTTCTCCATATTTCATTTCCATAGTCTTTAATCTTTAGTTTTTATTGATTACATATTATTTTAGTTGTTAGTTGTTACAGCAATCCTAATCAGAGGTGTTTTCGTCACCGTCCCTAAGCACCATCCCCACCCTGCACAGGGGTGGGGAATTTCGCGGAATCCGTTAAAAAAATCAGCGTTCATCATCTAACTGGGATTGCTGTAGTAGTTACTTGTCAACAAGTACCACAACTACTAACATCAAACTCATAACTCTTCCTGTTCCCAGTCTGGGCAATTTTCATCTTCCCAACCATAGGGATGCATACCGCAAACTAACAAATTCCCACTATACACTTGACCGTGGTAATGACGACAACCGATACAGGCGGGATTTTTTTCTGAACAGGGTTCCACTGAATAAGGAAAACCCAGATCGACATCATCTATAATAACGTCTTCCAGTTCCCAGTAAACTCCCATAATTGGATCAGCTAATTCCTGCAAATACTGCTCCAACTCAGTGGTGATGGTATTTTGTACTTGCTCAGTAATTTCTTCCGTTAACTCAAAAAATGAGTCTACCATTTCCGTCATCTCCAGGAAGAAGCTTTCTACTTCATCAGCCACTGTTTCTATCATGTCCCAAAACTCTTTTTGCCACTTTTCCATAAACCTGACGTCCTTACAAGCTATTTACTGGACGCTTAATGCTACATGGCTTGAAGCACTTTTGTACACCCTAAGCTTTATTTTTAAATAAAAATTTAACATTATCAGCAAACATTTTGGTACTGCACTCAAGTGCTAGTACCAGATCATTTCCAACTACTTATCGCGTTGCAACCTACGCAGTTCTTCCTGCATCTGTCTGACTTGATCGCGTAATTTCTCCGCATCCTCAGTGGGTGGGGTAACTTTTACGGTAGTTGGCTCTTCATCTTCCTCTATGATTTCGATGCGGCGCGGTTCAGAGGGAGGTGTTTTATTAGCTGTGACATCAGATGTTGGTGCGCTTTGGGCTTGCTTCATCATTTCTTCGACTAAGCGGCGGGCTTCGTCTGTTGTCATTTCCCCCCGTGCAACCATTTCATCTGCCAGCTTTTGGACTTGCGATCGCAGTTCGGTTATTGTCCCACCTGCTTTTTCTCCGGCGTAAGAAGCCAACCCAACACCAAGGTAAAAAGCTTTTTTTACAACATCTCCAAAACCGGGCATTGTCGCTCTTGCGCTCCTAAAATGGGGCGACCCGGAGACTACGCCTGCTACAAGCATCCCGTATTGCTGCTACCTTCCGGTCCTGACAAAGTTTGGGCGTTGCAGCCGCGTAGATCCAGGTCTATAAACACAATAGCATTAAATTTTCTGACTGTGTATTATTCGACAACAATTTTCCACTCGTAAAGCTTATAGTTGACGCAGCCGTTTTGTACCAATGGATCAACAGCGACAATCGCTTCTGCCTCATTCATTGAGCTTGCTTCAAACAGCATCATGCCACCGCCTCTTTGCCCCCAGTAGCCTGTTTTGGCTTTGTGTCCTTTGGCAATCAACTCCTGTACGTAAGCTTTATGAGCCGGTACGTATTGGTCAAAGGTAGGCTTATCAACTGTGCCTTCTTCTATCTTTACAAACCAGGGCATTGCTTGCAACCTCTTAAAACCATATGCTGTAATATTTTCAGGGCTACTATCTGTTTTTTAAGCTACTTGCATGAAATGAATTGACTCATCGTCTGTCCCTACTCTTGATAAATGTTGCCATCACAGAAACTTTTTTTTATCGCCCTCCTGCCACCGCAGGAAATCCAAGACTACGCTAACCAAATTAAGCAATACTTTGCTGATAAGTATGCCAGCCGTCACGCACAAAAATCTCCACCGCACATCACCCTGCAACCGCCTTTTGAATGGGCAGATGCTGATGTGCCTGCATTAGAAGAATGCCTTAAAGATTTTGCCGCTTGTCGAGAGTCGGTGCCGATCGCACTGAGTGGGTTTGCTGCCTTTGCCCCTCGCGTCATCTATATTAATGTGGTGAGAAGTCCACAATTGCTAGCTTTACACGCTGATTTGATGACGCATCTAGAGAGTAACTTGGGAATTATTGACAAGGTTGGCAAAACCCGTCCCTTTGCTCCCCACATGACGGTTGCGTTTAAAGATTTAACAAAGCAAAACTTTAAAGCTGCTTGGTCGGAATTTGAAAAGCGTCAGCTGTATTTTGAGTTTACTGCTTCTAACTTAACGCTGTTGCTGCATGATGGCAGGCGGTGGAATGTTAAATCGGAGTTTCCCTTTTTGTCTGAGATGGTTTAAGTGGCTACGCATGCCAAGTCAAAGTAGTCGCAATTGTGTTGACTTTGTTTTGCTGAGGCATGACGTAGACGCAGAATGTATACGAACTCACCTTTGTCCTATCACCTAAAAGGTTTGGATATCTAGCTCCACAGCCCAAAGATATGCAGGACAAATACACTGGTTGTGGCGATCGCCTTTATGCGGCAATACGGTTGCTGTTAAGGATTGTTGATCAAGATTCCACACATGTAGAGACGTTGCATCCTTTGAGTTCTACATTGCCATTCTGATAATAATTTTAGTCTTATCTGAACTGTATTGCTTTATGCGGGGCTGAGCGAAAGCGGACACGCGTTCGCCCCGGAGCGCGGGTATGGACTTCAAAGCATGGAAATTTAGATGGCTCTGTTTTTGGAATCGAGATCCTTGAACAAGTAGTTACTTAGCGAAGACGCAGATCAGTCAAATTATCAGATCCTAAACCAGCAGGTGTGGTAATTTGCAACCAAAAAACCATATAAAGGGAAATAATTATGGCAAATAAATCAGCTAAATCAAGTCGATTGAACTCTGTGGAAGAATTCCACAAGGCAGTCGCCCAAAAGGGACGGGTGAAAGCCGTAGCAGAAAAAATGGTGGAATTGCCTGCAAATGTGAACCCGCCTGTATTTGGCTCACAGATGCGGATCTGGAAGCAAGACCCTTCTGTGAAGGAACTTAATCTGCCGAGAACTGTTTACGTTCACACTCAAGTAAATGAAGGTCCCAGCGATTCGCAAATTACGATCCAGGGTGTCCATCCTGTGACTCCAGATGCCAATCGGAATTTCCTGATTGAACCCACCAACGAGGAAGCGTTCGACGCGGTTCATACTTATACCATTGTTCGCCAAGTGCTGACAATGTACCAGCGAGTTTTGAAGAAAAAGCTTGCTTGGCAGTGGAATACAAACGGCAATGAGGAAGTGATTCAGGTTTATCCCCATGCTGGAGAGACGGCGAATGCTTACTACAGCCGTGAGGAAAAAGCTATAAAATTCTTCTATTTCACTCCTGGAAACTCACAGGCAAACTCGAAAGTTTATACTTGCCGCTCATTGGATGTTGTCGCCCATGAAACCGGACACGCGGTGCTGGACTCATTGAAGCCAAACTGGCTGTCATTTGATTCACCAGCACAAACAGGAGCCCTGCATGAGTCATTCGGCGATTTGACCTCAATTTTCCTGCTGCTGTCCCAGCTGGATATGGTGGAGTATATTGTGGCGCAGACGAAGGCAGATTTACATCAAAAGAGCATACTCGCTGAGGTTGCCGAGGAATTTGGAGAGGCTTTTCAGCTTCCCGATGGGTTGCGCAATGCAGACAATAACCTGAAACTGAGCGAAGTTTCTAGTGAGGTGCATGAACTTTCCCAAGTATTTACTGGAGGAGTATTCGATATTCTGGCAGATTTGTTTACTTCACGCCGGGACCCTTATGTCCGAGATTCTGCTGAAGTTTTATATGAAGTTGGCAAATACATCGCTGGACTGACACTGCGTGCTTTAACTCAGGCACCGGATACTAATGCCACTTTTGCAGATGTTGCCAACGCGATGATCGAAATAGCTGAGGCGGACGGAGAGAAAGACTGTGTTCAGTTTATACGGAAACACTTTGAATTTCGGCAAGTATTGGGAGCAAACGCCATAGCTGGTCCTGTGGATCTATCCCAGTTTGGTCTATATGCCGATCGCCGTTGCTGTTGTGGTACTATGCAGCACCCACAATATATGCCTCATGTTTCTACTTCAAATGGCAAACGCCCTTGAGCAAGTCATAGACAAGATTGCAAAAGCCCCTGTTAGGGTAAGATGGGGACTTTTGCAACCTTACTTTATGAGCTGCGTGAGCCTCTGAGGCATACGATGAAAGTACACTTTCAAGGCACGTCTCAGAAAAAAGTATTAATTTATATTTAGTTTTTATTCCCGTAATTTCAGAAATATCGTGAGTTTAAACTTGCAAAAATAACTTCTATTTATGTCAATCAAATTCATGCATAAAAGATTGATAAGTACCTTCATCCTGACAACTCTTGCACCCTTATCAATATCAGGTATTCCCGCACTAGCGACAGCACAAGAGATTGTTGCTCAAAAAATTGATTGCAAGAAAGCACTCACCACACCAGAAATGAAGTACTGTTCTCAGCAGTCGTATCAAGCAGCAGATAGACAACTCAATCAGGTGTATAAAAAAGTTATATCTACCTTAAATGGTGAACAGAAGCAAATACTGACAGCGGCACAGGAAACATGGATTAAGTTTCGCGATCGCAACTGTGATTTTGAAGTTTATGGCAACCGTGGTGGCACAGGTTATGAAATCTTTCGTAATGGATGCCTAGAGCGCCTAACGACTCAACGTACAAAAGATTTACAGAATTATTTGTCTTCTCGGTAATCACAATTTCCTAAAATTGCTTGTCATCAAAGCGATTCAGAAACTTGATTTGAGTTGTTATATTTAGGACTTAGAAGATTGACAAATAAAAGCTTATATGTATTCAAAGGTGTTCAGCCTGTGACGGGTTTGCTGGCATTCTTTTCCGTTTCTCTCCCCTGAGTGCATAAGTTGATTTTGCTGACACCAATTAATAATACAGAAAGCTCAGATCAAAAGGCTTAGCTGAGCTTCAGCAAATCAAGTAGGTTATTAGTCCTTAATTATACTGGCAATAAATGCGTAAGTCCGAAATGCTGAAATTGATGATAGTAGATAAAACTAAGGAGAAAAACAATGGCTAAGATTACCATCAACGGTGTATCAATCGACCCAGATGCCCAGAAGAACGCGATGGGCGTTGCTGGTCTTATTAGTCCTAACAGTTCCAACTCAAACTATATTCTCATCCAAACAACTCAACCGCTGAACCGAGACCAGAAAAATCAGCTCGCAACGTTAGGTGTCGAAATCCTAGAGTTCGTACCAGAAAATACCTTCATCGGTCGTTACGAACCTGCAAATCTCGATGCTATCCGCAACCTGCCGTTTGTCGAGTGGGCGAACGTCTATTTAGAGGGCTTCAAAATTGCACCTCAGCTGCGTAGTGGACAAGTCAATAAAAACACGAATAATCTACTTGCTCTGGGCGATGTAGAACCACCAATATTGCAGCAGCCAAAACGGGTGGAAGTCGTGTTTCATAATAATGTCTCAATTGACGACAATCTTCGCGATCGCGTTGCTGCTGCTGCTAGACTGAACCCTGAAGATTTGCAATTCAGTAATAACGCCGTAAAACTCACGGTTCAACCTCGGTATCTTGAGGACTTGGCAAAAATAGATGAGGTGCGACACATTGAAGAGTTTGTTCCACGGCAGCTTTTCAACAATGTGGCTCTCGGAATTCTCAATGCCGATAAGACACACACCACAATCAATCTCCAAGGAGAAAATCAAGTTGTAGCAGTAGCCGACACTGGCTTCGACAAAGGTTCAACCACAGACGTTCATCCTGCCTTCACAGACAGAGTCGTCAAGCTTTACCCATTAGGAAGATCAACCGCAAATGACCCTAATGGACACGGTACCCACGTTGCAGGTTCCGTTCTTGGCGATGGCAAATCTGAGACAATGGGAGGTCCCATCCGGGGAACAGCTCCTAAAGCTAAGCTCGTGCTTCAGTCCGTTCTCGATCGCCAAGGAAACTTGGGAGGGCTTCCAGACGACTTGAACAACTTATTCAAAGTCCCGTATGAAAATGATGGCGCTCGCGTTCATACGAATTCCTGGGGAGCTCCGGCATTTGGGCGATATACTGTAGATTCTCAACAAGTAGACCAATTTGTCTGGGAGCATCGAGACATGGTCATCTGCTTTGCTGCAGGCAACGATGGCGTTGACAACAATAGCAACGGCGTGATCGATAATGGATCTATCGGCGCACCCGGAACCGCAAAGAACTGTATCACTGTTGGAGCCACGGAGAATAACAGACCAGACCAATCCAAACCCTACAGTGTTTTGGGTCGCTATAGAGTCGAGCCGATAGCCTCTGATGGGTGGTCCAACAACGCAGAAGGCATGGCGGCTTTCAGCAGCCGAGGACCAACTCAAAATGAGCGCATTAAGCCAGATGTTGTTGCTCCTGGAACTGCTATACTCTCGACTCGCTCAAGAGATGCGCAGCCCGATTCATTGTTTGGCACATCCACAGACCCTCTTTATATGTTTCTGGCTGGTACTAGCATGGCTACACCACTGGTAGCTGGTTGCGCTGCGGTGGTGAGAGAGTATTTCCAAACCCAACAGAAGCACCAACCAAGTGGGGCTTTGGTTAAGGCAATGCTGATTAACGGAGCCAAGGATATTGTCGGTCAATACGTTCCCTCGGAAACGGGAGAAATTCCCAACTTCTCAGAAGGATTTGGTCGGGTCGATTTAGCCGCAACGGTAGGACCAAGAGGTGATCATGAGCGGGTTATTTTCAAGGATGAAGCCACAGCACTCGATACTGGGGAAGAGGAAAAAACTGAAGTAGAAGTCAGCGAATCAGACTCCCTTGTGAAGGTAACATTGGTGTGGACCGATTTCCCTGGAGAAGCACTTCAGAATGATTTGGATTTGATTGTGCGAACTGCAGACGGACAGGAGAGACACGGAAATCTGCCGCCATCCTCGACTGACTTCGACCGCCGGAATAATGTTGAGCAGGTTGTCTTGACCGATGTACCTGCAGGCAAAGTTGAAATCGTGGTGCGTGCTTATCGAATCATAAATCCACAATCATATGCATTGGTTGTGCGAATTTCTTAAATGATTTTAGGGTGGGCAGTACCCACCCTACTTGCTGGCTTCTTTTGGAATTAGCTAAACTTTCAGCCGTTTTATCGATAGTCTACCTGTTAAACGTGTGCATTGGTTGGACAAGCAAAAAAATCTAGCTTTGCTAAATAAACTTTTTAGTACACAGTTACTAATTCAAACAGTTAGAACTCAAATGCCAACTTTTGACCCTAAGTTGGTAAAACACACTTATGTGGTAACGCCGGTCACAACCACGAGAAATTGTGCGATTCGTTGGTAAGGGACTTTCAAATACAATTAATCAAAATGACAATCATTTTGAGGGGTGTAGGGTGGCTCACGACGTGAGCCACCCTACACCCCCGAAAGTCAGTAGACCGAAACTACTTTTGACTAAAAATAATCCGGCGACCGCTTCTTACGCTTGAGTGCCAAAGGTGCGCCGATAGTGCCAAGGATGAGTAAGCTAAGGATGGAGGTAGATTCAGGGACAGTGATTATGGTTGCAGAAAAACTAATAGGTAACTCACTATCTTCCAGTCCCAAATTTTCAAAACCAGGTACAATCGGCGGGGCAGAAAAAACCTCTAAATAACCCGGTGTCGGCAAAAAACTAGCGAAAAACGGATTAGAATAGTTTCCCCGCTCGGTGGAATACCCAAAACCATCACCCGTTAACTGCTGAGTATTAAGACTAATTAAATTGTCAACAATAAAAGGTTCGTTTCCCGGTATTGAAGTCCCTGTAGGTTGCAGACCAGTAATTGTTTCACCATTTCTTGTACCAGTAATTCCAGTTATCTGGTAAAAACCTAAATCATTAGCGGTGTCATTAGTGGTGAAAGTGCCACTCGCCGTTATGCCAGTACCAGAATAATTCCAGTTCCAATTTAAAGCAGAAGCTGCTTGCATTGTCTGGAACATTAATCCAGATGTGGCAGCAAGGACTGTGACAGATAATAGAGCTAGATTTTTCATAAAAATCCGAGTGTGTTATCACGGAAGTTGTTAGTGGAGTTAAGCTACAGCCCAACCCAAAACCAATGGCAGTTTAACACCAAAGATATCTATACATAATTTGTACTGACGTGAGAATGCCCTGTCATGCAATGGACTCTGCCCCCTAGGCGATCACACCTAACCGGAAACACACAGACTGTTGCCATTCGCGTCTTCTCCTGCTGGTTGCTCCTTCATCACAACGAACGAGCGCTCACTATGCTCCTTACCTAATATATATCCCTACCGCTTTGTCAATGACCTGAGTTTTGTTTTAGGGGCATTTCGCCCCTCCGACCTACCCAGCGAGCGCCGCTATCAAAAAGGTGTGCTCGTACAAATTAACAGTAATAAAAAAGCTGCGAGTTAACTCTCATCCTATCTCGCGGTGACAAATTGACCTGTAAAGGAGAATGACCCTCCAGATGGTCCATTTCCCTGTAGTGGATTATCTTGTAGCCCAAAAAAACTAAGCTCAATTGTCCCTTCTACCGTTTGAGTTTTCGGATTAAAGGTAGCGCTATAATCATTTCTTGCAATACCGCTACCACCAGAACTTGAGATACTAAAGTTGAGTGCCCTCGCTGTAATCGCCTTCTTTCCATTACATACCCAAGTGCCCTGAGAAGTGGTAAAAGCATCAAACTGACCCGAAATACCACCTTGGTTTGAGTCGTCAACAATCAAGTTACCTTCTTTGGTAAGAGTAATCAGCGCACGTGAAGCAAAGTTTCCATTGGCATCTTTAATTGTTGCAAGATATGTACCAGTGACAAAGTTGCTGCAACCTGCTTGTTCTGAATTGGTATTAATTTCAGATTCAGCCTTTACCGAGTGAATGTTCCAGATATTTAAAATGCCGACTGTAGAAAGTATACCAATTGTCAATCCGACTAATGTCTTACGAATTTTCATGATGAACAATAGTAAAGAATTTATTGAACTCTACTTAGAAACATATAGAGAAAAGAGACATATTCTTGATAAATTTTTGTTAATGTTTGGTTAAAATCAGAGGCTTCCAGGAAATAAGGGGATACCCAGCGCGGCAGACCCTGGGAAGAGCAAACGGCTGACACTAAAGCATCACAGGAGTCAGAACGGGCATATCCGGATTGAAATGAGAGATGCGGTGGATAGTACCACCCATCGACTTGTAAATCCCAACAAATAACCGAAAGCTGGTAAAACGAGAAAAATCTGACATACTGACGGTAACGCTACCCCTTGTTCCATCGAGTTTCGGTGTATGTCTGCACGCTCATACCTTACGTGATACCCAATTATCGAAAGTTGGTAAAACAGAAAAAACTGAGCCTGCTGTCTCCAGATGCAAGTCTCCAAATCAACGCAGCTATGAGAATATGCGATGGCACGGAGTGCCCGCCTCCGGCGATCGCACAGGTGCCATCCGGGAGGCAATCGCGGCAATATCTCTTCTCCTGTTTGGTTAAAACAGAGAAGTAAAAAGCTGAAATCTATATAAGATAAGCTTTAAGAGCCTCTATTTCCGTTGTATGCAGAGTTCTCGGCTCAATGCCCTTGAGACACATGAGAAACAGGAGTTAGGAGCATCTCCCCTAGCTTTCAACCACACTCTGCTTTTTGATGACAACCATTTTTTACGACGGCACTAATCTGTCACCAATAACAAATAATTAGTCACTGTACACCAACCATCACACACATATATCAATACCATCCTCAGTATTTTTACTATTTTTTAATAAAAAAAATACATAGTTACTATAAGCTTAAGAATGTTTTTGGAATTCCGAAGATAACAATTTTACCAATTTTATGGAAAATCACTACTCTTTGTAGCTGATTTTTTCAACAGCAGAAATCCTTAAATATTTACATATAATATAGGGTTTTGAGAAATTGATGGCAAAACAACGTTAAATTTTATTGTAATTTTCTAAACTACGGTAGTCACAATTGAACTTTTAATACAAAATAAATTTATACATTGGGCAAGCGTTGTTGAGTTCATTGCTGCCTATGCACATTATCTGTGCAACAGCGCATTGATAGCTTGGCAACTCACAAACAACGCGTATATCCGGATGTGTAGCGACCAAGCGGCTGCGTTTCCCATGCTCTTGTTATTGTAGGTGCATTGTCTCATCAGTTCATTTTCAATTAGACCAAACACGAGTTACACAGGACAATATCGTCACTGACCCCAGCTATCGCGGCATGGGGCTTGTAAGAGGAAAACTCACTAATTTCTTAATACAAGACTAAAACAGTGTCTAGCCATTAATACTGAACTATCTGGGTGTAGTAACCCACAAGACGTTAAGAATGCCTCCCTAGTTTCTAACCTCTCTGATAGTCAGTGGCGAAGGGATATATATACCTAGCAATAGGACTTATCGTAAATGTTTGTACCAGTCGTAGATTCAAACAATCGACCCCTGATGCCAACAACGCCCAGTAGGGCAAGACGTTGGATAAAGTCAGGCAAGGCTACACCGTTCTTTAAAAAAGGAGTGTTTTGTGTTCGACTCAACGTAACCGCAACTACCGCAAACTACCAACCTATTGCAGTTGGCATTGACCCAGGTAGCAAGCGCGAGGGCTTCACAGTTAAATCCAAGGCTCATACTTACCTAAACATCCAAACTCATAGCGTGGACTGGGTAAAAGACCATGTAGAAGTTCGGCGAAATATGCGACGCGCAAGACGGTTTCGTAACACCCCGTGTCGTCAAAATCGGCGCAACCGACTTGTTAATAAAGAAAAACTGCCACCATCAACAAAAGCCCGTTGGCAGTGGAAATTACGTATTTGCAAGTGGTTAACGCTGATGTTTCCTGTTTCGGTCTTTATTGTTGAAGATGTTAAGGCGAAAACCTGGAAGAATGCTCGAAAGTATAATGTCATGTTTTCCCTAATAGAAGTTGGTAAAAAATGGTTTTACCACCAACTTAGTTCCATTGCTAACGTGGAAACTCGCACGGGGTTTGATACTTACGAAGCAAGGCAAGCTCTAGGGCTGAAAAAGTCCAAGAACAAGACAACTACTAAGTTCGATGCTCACTGCGTTGATTCATGGGTATTAGCAAATTGGTATGTTGGTGGTCACGTTAGCCCAGACAATACAGCCTTAATTGAAATTGTTCCTTTAGAATTTCATCGTCGTCAACTTCACCGACTGCAATATCAAGCAGGACATATTAGACCTCGATATGGCGGAACAATTAGTGCAGGATTCAAGCGTGGCTCAGTTGTTAAACACCTTAAATATGGGTTTTGCTATGTCGGTGGTTGGCAAGAATCCCCAACAAAAAAAGACCCTAATAGAAAAACGATTAGCCTGCATAGTTTACAAACTGGCAAGCGATTGTCCCAAAATGCGTTACCCACAGATTGTAAGTTTTTGTCTTACAACTCGTGGCGAATAGCAAATTAACTTGTAAAGCCGTCCTACAAGGACGGGGTTTCAGACCCAGGAATTTCGATGAGTAGCGCCCTAATTCTCAAGGAAGGCTCAACGGGACAACAAGTTGTAAACCTGCAATACGTCTTAAACAGACAGGGGTTTTATTCAGGTTCATTGGACGGTATTTTCGGACCAAAAACCAAAGCAGCTGTGGTTCAGTTTCAACGAAATCATCGTCTTGAGGCTGATGGGATTGTGGGAACAGCTACTTTGAAGGCTTTAGGTAATTTAGAGGGTATAGGCGGCTAGTTGACCGTTAGTGTTGATTGAATTGCAAAATTCTGTAAAAAGTTTTAAAAGGAGAATATCATGGCTACCACGACTTCTATCCTGCCTCTTAAAGAAGGCTCAAGCGGACATCCAGTTACCGTCATCCAAGGATTCTTAAAGACACTCAAGCTATATTCAGGTGCAACTGATGGAGTTTTTGGTTCGCAAACTAAAGCTGCTGCGATCAAGTTTCAGCAGAATAACAAGCTGACTGCTGATGGCGTTGTCGGACCAAGAACGGCGATCGCATTAGACAATGCAGTGTGGGTATCACAGAGAAAGACTTTACAAGAAGGCTCAAAAGGAGATGAAGTCCGAGACTTGCAGGGACTTTTGACCAACTACTACAAGCAAGTTAATATTGATGGCAATTTTGGACCGAAGACTAAAGCAGTGGTTGCAGATTTTCAAAAAGCTAGGGGTCTTAAGGCTGATGGAGTGATGGGACCACTAACTTGGGCGTCTTTATACACTCTGATTACCCATGATATTCCAGAAGATCAGCGAATTGCACAAATTTTTTCTGAAGAAGCCTGCTAAGAAGTTTGGATAGTCTTTTAAAAAGAGGTTGTACATTTGATGCGTGAAGACTAAACTTCACTTTTATTATGGTGCGTTAGCTAAGTGTTACGCACCTACTTATACCAACTCTCTGTAACAATGCGCTTAATAATTACCCCCCGCCTACGGCGTCCCCCCGATGCCTTGGGGGGACTACAGGGGGGTGGAATTAAGCTTAACTTTATAGAGAAATGGTATTCTTTAAGATTTTCTTTATCAATTTGTTTTCATAAGTTCGTAGTGAGAACTTTAGTCCTCATTTTTCGTCAGGAGTAAAGTCCTCACTAGAAACAATTTTAACAAAGGAAACTATCATGACTACAACTTCCGTGATTCTCAAAGAAGGCTCAGGAGGAGCAGAAGTCACCAAGCTACAAGAAGCATTGAAAAAACTCAATTTTTACTCTAGTGCTGCTGATGGTATTTTTGGATCACAAACCAAAGCAGCTGTGATTAAATTTCAGCAGGCGCAAGGGCTTGTTGCTGATGGAATTGTTGGTCCTACAACATGGTCTAAATTGAATGAACTACTGAACAAACAGCCAGTAACTAGATGGCGGCTGATGACAGAAGTCGAGGAGATAAAAGAAATTAAATCACTGATTAACAGTCGGCTGGGTGTGGCTGCGCTGAATCAAGTAGCATTAGAAAACTTTATTGGTTTTGATTGCACTAGACGTTTTTATATCAACGAAGAATTTGGTGGTTTCCAAACCCTGATGCGGGTTAAGTGTAGTACACCAAGAGGAGCATCTACCGCGATCGGCTACGACGAAATCCGAATTATCTTTAATCGCTTTGAAGGCAATATTGAGAATTTTGACATCGAGCGAGTCTCAGAAGAAACTGCTGCAAAGATTGTGCTACCAGATTAGTTTTCACCAAAACAGTGCTGAGTAAAAATTACTCAGCACTCAGCACTCTAAACTCCAATACGGTTCAGTTAAGGTTGATGTGTAAAAAATCATGTGTGTAGAGACGAGAGGTGGCGCGTCTCTACATTGTCTTCCTGATAAGGGTTCTGATCTTATCTGAACCGTATTGCTCTAAACTCAGGACTTTAGTGACTAGCAACTTTCCCATTCGGGCGTTGAATAATCTTTTCTACCACCCGCCGCTTCGCCTTTGGATCTATTCCTACCAAGCGCACATACTCGTTGGTGTATTCTGTTAAACAAGATTCCAAAGCCGATATTGCATCTGATTTGCCATCAATTGTACCAATCGGGCAACTTTGCCAAGAACCTGTGCGGAACCGCCGTTCGTCTACATGTTCAATGGCTATTTTGTAACCCTGTGACAAAATTTCACGTATCTGTTCTTGTGTCTCCAGAGTTAAATGGGTATCTGATAGCTGCTGTTTCTGGTGTCCATTGCTTCTTTCCAATGGCTTTGAGCTATTGGTTGATTGATTGGGTACTGCTGCAGGAGCAGGTGCTGGAGGCGCAGGTTGATAATTTCCGCCTCTATTCAACCGATTGTACTCATCAACCAATTGGGAATTTTCTACCCGTTTTTGTTCACCAACGATCAAGTTGCCCATTTCAATTAAGTGAGACAAGCTGAAATTAGGCTTTCTAAATTGCGGCGGTCCTTCGGTGCTGTTCACCACACGCTGGGATATGCGCTCAATTCCTATTTCATGTATAAAGTGACGAATTTGTTCGTCGTAAATTTGGGAACGCAAAGCGCTGAAAAAGTCTATTGATTGATGGGAGAAAGTATCAACTAACTGTTCAATTTCCCGGCGTGACAGTCCATCCGGTTCAAAAATCCCGCCAACAATGCCAATCTTGTCATCGCGGTCTGGTTCCCAGTAAAATTTCTCCATCCGACCATCGCGAATGAGCGGCGCATAAAGGGTGGAAAAATCATTGCCTGTCACAAGAATCGGCACGCGATGTAAAGGCGTTGAGTCGTAACTACCGGGGAGTTGCACATCGGTGGGGTTATCAGCAATATTCATCAGTGTGGCATTCACCAACTGAGTATTGACCGTATACTGAGTGCCTTCATCAAAGCGTCCAGCACCTGCATCCAAATCGTTAATCATAATCACGCACATTCTGCCGCGCACGCGGATGAGTTCCGCTGTTTCTCGATAGCGCAGACGAATCAGACGTGCTGGATCTCCTGCATCTGGACTTTCCAGTTCGCCGCCAGAGATGTGAGTCACTTCGACACCCATTCTCTCGAAGACTAACTCACATTGAAAAGACTTGCCCTCGCCTTTGCGTCCGTGAATACCCAAAATTAAGGGGACTCGGACACCAGGAAGGTCAAGGTAGTTTTTAGTGATGTGAACTGCAAGTTTATCCAAAAAGCGAGGGGAAATATAGTAACTCATGAATCTTTACAGATAATTTCAAGCCCTGATAGGGATTAGTGACTGTTGCCAACAGAAAATTGACACCAATTTAAGGATAAGTTAATTTGCTTAAAATAATATTAATTTTTTATAGCTACTATTTTTCATTGATTTTGCTTTAAAAGCAATTTTTTCTTTTTATCTAGATAATTGGGCTGACTTATGTTATTTAAATTACATATTTTATCATCATGTTTCATAACTAGAGGCAAGACTAGAAAGGCAAAAAACAGATTTTATCGTACTCCCAACTTGATGACTGGCTTCCCGTCAGAAGAATATCTATCCTAGCACTGCCGTAGCTTGCGAGAGTCAGAAGGCGAAGCGAAGCGTTAGACACCCCTCGCTCTAAAAATAAATGAATGAACTTGACACGAAAACATGGGGATGCGGGGAAAAGAGGTCGTCCACCTTGGGCGAGGTCTCAACCTTACATCAAGACAACGCTTGTATTATCCGTCTTTCATAACCCCTATGATTGGCGATCGCCTCCGGCACTGGCACCTTTGCAATCGCCTAATTGGAGAGTCACGATGGCGTCTTGCTTTTCTTACGATAGTTACTACATATCTTGTCTACATTGTCAATGCGTAAGTCCTATTCCAGTCTCCGCGTCCTCTTAGTAAAAATACTTGAGAGCTCTACTAAGCTTTAACTAGAAAACGGTGGCAGCAGTACAAGTTGGACTTTTTACTCATCGAAGAATTATTCCAAAGCCTGCTACTCCTTGTCACCCTCCGTTAACTTCACAATACCTACGAGATAATAAATCTGACAATTACTTTACTAGCAAGCGCCGTTCTTATTTAACACAACCTTTAGGGTTTTCAGCAGCAAATTAATATCGTAGCCAATAGACCAATTGCGTTGATACTTTAGATCCATGCGAACAATATCTTCAAAGTCCTTAACGGTGGAGCGACCATTAGCTTGCCATTCGCCTGTCATACCCGGTTTGACATTCAACCTCTCCCAGTGGTGATTTGAGTAGTGCATCACTTCATCGGGAGTGGGAGGACGGGTACCGACTAGGCTCATTTCCCCCAGCAGCACGTTCCAGAACTGAGGGAGTTCGTCTAGGCTGATGCGGCGGAGAAACTTTCCTACACGGGTAATACGAGAGTCATTCTTATTTTTGAAGATATGATGACCTTTGGCTTCATTATTGACCAGATGCTTGAGTCGATCAGCCCCGACCACCATCGAACGGAATTTCCAAATCTGAAAGGAACGTCCGTTTAGACCACAGCGAATTTGACTGTAGAAGATCGGACCCGGGTTATCCAGGTAAATGGTTATAGCAAGAGGAATCACTACGACTGCTGTAATAGCCAGCCCTACAAGCGCACCCAGGATGTCAATTATACGCTTGGCTTTGCTTGTTACAGAAGGATGAACTGGAAGCCTGGCGAAATGAACAATGTAAGCACCATCCAGAACTGGTATATGAATGGGGTAAATAGGGTGGGAAGTAGAGGAGTTAGACATGGTAATCACAGTTTCAGCGGGTCGGTTTAAGAAGCGAATTAGTTGAAAAGACTGGCTTTTTAGCAACTTAAGTTGCTTGGTTTTGATGGGATTGGCTGGTCAATTAAGCAAGCGGATGGGTAATACCAATTGACCAAAACTTGGCTAGACAACAAGGGTCTTAAACCCTTGGTCAATACTTCACAGCTGAGTGTTAACCTTGGTCAGCACAGCGTCGTAACTATCAAAAATTTCAAACACTGAATCTAGTTGAGTCAGTTCAAAGATTATCCGGATAGGTGCTTGCAAGTTGCAAATGACAAGGCGACAACCACTGGAACGTGCAGCGGAAAGCCCCGTTACTAAGGCACTTAACCCTGAACTATCCATAAAATCCACTTGGGCTAAATCAATCACCCAGAGATGTTGAGACTGAGGCACTAAACTAGTTAACTGTTCCCTCAAGACCTTACCATGCTGCAAATCTAAGCGTCGTTGAGGCTGAAATACAATCAGTTTATATTCTTGTGTGAGAGCCATAAATTTTACTATTGATTCCGGTAGGTGTCTATTGCACGATTGAGAAAATCTTGGCAGGCAAAAGCTATTGAGGAGTATTAGCAAAGCTCCACTGCAAATGCTTATGCTTGTTTATTTAAATTGACGCTGCGACTGGCAGAGAGCTTTGTCATTGAAGCTTGGCGATCGCTCGTTGAACACAGCTTTGTGTGGCTAGAAAAATGCTAGACGGTTATCTCGAGATTATCAGGATCTACCTAAACAGTTTGAGAGTATCTTCTATTGAAATTGTTGTTAAAGTCAGAGCAGTTTGGTAGAGCTAAAGTCGCCTAATGTGATTCGGCTTTTCGTTTTGTGTTCTTATGTTGTTTGTTCGCCCCCACGACGTGGGGCAAAGGCGTAGGATAGCACCAAACTTAAGAAGACAAGGTTGCCTATGAGATAGCGCTGCCATAGCCGACCCGGTTCCATTGCTAGTCGCCACAGCCACTCCATACCAACAGCACGAATTGCATATGGGGCACGGGGTACACGTTCAGCGACAAAATCCAACAGAGCACCCACGCCCATACAAGTGATACCGGGGAGAAGGCTTGCGTATTGATTGATCCAAATTTCCTGTAACGGTACTCCCATCGCCACTAACAGCAGGTGCGGGCGGGCTGCCCGGATAGCCTCTAATACCTGCTCGGTTTTTGCTTGAGGGAAATAGCCGTGCTGAGTTCCTGCAATAACCAAACCAGGATAGGCTTTCTTTAGGTTAGCTGCCGCTTCTTCAGCTACACCTGGCTTAGCACCAAGAAGATAAACTGATAAACTTTTTGCCGCCCCATCCTTGCACAAAGCCGGAACTAGGTCGGTGCCATTGAGGTTATGCACCAACGGTGTACCCAGTAAGGCACTACCCCAGCGAACTCCACTCCCGTCCGCTAACAACAAATCACTGTGATCTAACGCCTCCGCCAGTACTGGGTTTTGGGCAGCAGTTACCATCGTGTGCGCGTTGGCATAATACACGCGACCGCCCTGCTGCCTCAGTAACCGCGCCAGTAAAAGCTCGATTGCCTCGGACGAGGACATACGATCAAAATGGGTGTTGAGAAAACTAACTCGGTCTGCCATATAATTTGAACCTTATAATTTAAAGTTGAGAAATGCGGAATTCAGAGGATAGGTGACGTTGTGCTATCACCGGAATATACTTAGAGCTTTATGGCTGGGTAATATCAAGCCTGTTCAATTGCTTGCAATCAAACAATGGCTGCAACCGGACTAAAATCTTTATCTATCGGGGCTTTTAGCATACTTGCATTACATGCTTATGCGTAACCACAACAAAAGACTTGATATGACCTGAGACTTTATCTACAAGTCTTAGTATCAGTATCGTCTGTAAATACCGAAGAGAAATACTATCTGATGGTTACTTAAAGCCTTTTGGATACAGCATCCTTTAAGGGGAGAAAATTGTCCACTTAGTTATCCGCTAGGCTGTAGTGTGCAGACAGTCTAAGCGTCATAATGGATTTATCTACTAGATAGGTTCACGCATTACCGATTATAGTTGGTGTTGCACAAGTATCTGATGATTCTGCTGGATAAACAGCATCTGGGCACTTATCCTGGTGTATCCTTTTCAACGGAAATGCTGTAATTTAGCCAATTGGATGAAAGTTGCTCAGGCTATATGATTATTTGTATGTCATACTAATTTCGACATAGAATTCGACAAATAACTAGGTAGAACCACAAGATCCTGAGCCTTTACAGGTCATTTATGTATAGCAAAAATTTTTGAAATTGGTATGAGAAGGTAACAAGGCTATCTCAAATATTTTACCTACTTAAATTAAAGCCTTCGCAACTGCCTTAATACTTCGGCAAAAACATAATTTAATACTAAATTATTAGCAATTTCCCACTAACTATACTAGATGACGTTTGAAGGTGCAGAATGTAGGCTGTATATACAATATCCTCTCATTAACCTGTAATTAATATGAAAAAGCATCGAATTATGGTCATTGGTAGCAACGTTACTACAGTACAGCGCGTCAGTAGTTACTGCCTCAAACAGAGTTCAGAAGTTTTACCCTACTACGGTATCCCCTCAAATGAAGAGATAACTTTGTTCGCCCCCGAAGTCTTGGTGCTATGTTTACCAATCGCTAATGACTTCTGCTATCAGATATATCCATACATTTTATGGTCAGAACAGTTTATGGATAAGGGGTTCCCATCGGCTACCACCCCTACAGAACTGTATGCCCGTCTGCAGGAAGTCCTGCAAACTTAAATCAACCCTTGGCGCACAGCCAGAGCTGCTGCTTGGACGCGATCATCAACGCTGAGTTTGTTGAGGAGCATACGCACATAAGACTTGACGGTTCCTAGTGAGAGGTAGAGCTGGTCGGCAATCTCTTGGTTTGAGTGTCCCTTGGCAATAAATTTAAGAATCTCGCGCTCACGATTACTGAGAGCCGGTTGTTGGAGTCCCTCAGATGTAGGAACCTCGGGGGTGACAACGGTAGGCTTGAGCAACCGGGCAACCTTTTGAGCTATTTGCGGGTCCAGATAAGCACCACCTTGGAGAACCAATTGAATAACAGCGATGAGTTGCTCCCATTCGATGCTCTTAAGGCAGTAACCATCCGCACCTGCTGCAAGCATCCCCATGACCTGGGTATCCTGGTCAAACGCACTCAACGCAAGGATACGAGTGGTAGGGCGATCGCTTTTTATTCGCTGCGTGGCTGTAATCCCATCCATCACTGGCAGATCAATGTCCATCAAAACGACATCTGGCTGGAGTTGCGCAGCTAATTCAATAGCTTGTGCACCGTCACCTGCCTCTCCAACTACACTAAAGGCAGGTTCAAGGGCAAATTGACCTTTCATGCCTCGGCGTATCAAAGCGTGGTCATCGACCAGTAGAATACGCACGGTTTTCTGTTCACCATTGTCAGGCATCATTGGCATCATTCTTTCTCCTACATCTTTTCATGCTCAGACCTAGCCTTATCTGTGGTAACTGGGAGGATAAACCAGAAGATGCTACCCTCTCCGAGAGAACTTTCGACGCCAATGCTGCCTCCGTGAGCCTCAATAATTTGACGACACAAGTATAGACCCAGACCGCATTTCCCACGCCGACCTCGTCCCTGAACAAAGCGATGGAACAGTTGTTCCTTCTCCTGTGGCGCAATTCCGGAACCGCGATCGCGCACGGAAAGCTGCACTTGAGCTTCCCCAACGGGCGTTACCTTCAGGAAGATTTCTTTGTTTGGCTCACTCACGCGCACAGCGTTATCAAGCAGGTTTTGCAAAACCCGTTGAATCTCTATCTCATCACCGTAGACGGTCGGCAGTAATTGAGAAATTTTATAGCTGACGGTGAACTCACGCTTTGAAGTAGCTTTTATCTTGGCAATCGTTTTGACAAAAATTTTTTCCCAGTTAAGGGGTTCGTAGTTCAAGTGAGTCCGATAACCAGCTTCATAACGGGAGACGTTCAAGAGGGCTTCCACAAGCTTGAGGAGATCTTCGTTAGCTTCGCGGTACTCTTGGAACACTTCCCTCAAGGTACCACTGACAGGACCAAAAGCTCCTTTGAGCATACCTTCTAAAGTATTGCGGGTAGCAAGCAGGGGAGTGCACAGGTCGTGGGAGAGGGCAGAAATCAGGTTCTCAAGCTGTTGGTTGTGCACCTCAATGGATTCCTGACGATAGCGAGCCTCGCCTGCCATTGCGTCGAGAACTCTAGCCAACCGACCGATTTCATCGGCAGACGAATAGCCAAGCCGGACTTCCATTTGACCCGTCCGCCAAGCTTCACCTACCTCCATCAACTTGTGCAAGCGAACCTCGACTCGTCGAAACAAAAGCCGGAGATTCAGGCACACTCCTACCAAGATCACGATTGTGCTAAAGATGTTTACAGCAGTGTTTACATGATAGAGTTGCTGTAAATTATGCTTGCGTTCCTCCAAAAGTATCTCCTCGCGCTCAAGCAAGACTCGAATCTGAGTGCGCAGGGAATCAAATAAAATCTTTTCCTGCAGAGTAAACCTACTGCTCAAGCGAAAGAGATCCCTTTCACCCAACTGGCTTTGCCACCGAGCATGGACATTTTTGATCTTATCGAGTTGCTGGAGTTGAGTAGGGTTGTCTTGTACAAGAGTATATAGGCGGCTGAGGCTGCTGTAGAAAGCGAACTGTGCATTACTGCGAGTTTCTAGGAAGTTTCTTTCCTCATCTATCACAGCGTTGAGTAGACGTTCTCCTTCACGCTCTACGACTAAAGTATGGGTTACTAAATCGGCTGCTTGCTGAGTATGGAAGGCTATCAAGAGGTTTAAGCCTTGTTGCCCCAGTATCAATAACACTAGCACCGCAAAGCTAATGTACAGGGGCGCAAATAAATGAGTTTTCAGAGTCGATGGAGCAAATAAACGCACTAAATTAATAGCTCACACTATCTAATAAATCTTTATGCTTATACAGGTAATATCAGACAATTAGCTGACGTATTGGTTGAGCCAAATTTGCTTTGCTTTCACGCCTTTGCCAGCACTAAGTTTTTGGCAGTGGTGATCATGGTGTACAGGTTGGTATAAAGTATATGCCATCGCGCAAAGCGCCACCCCGAAGGGGTATTGCCCTTCCGCCTTAGTAACCGTGCCAGTAAGAAATTGCCTACCTCGGGCAAGGACATATAAGTAAAACAAGCGTTGAGAAAAATTACTGTATCAGTCATGTAACCAAAAGCAAAGATTCTTACAAAGTATTTTAATTAGAACAATTTACTCTACCAAATTACGGTGTGTCAAAATTAATGTATGAATTTATACACATTGCTGCTCGGACTTATTAGTTAGTGTTTAGTGTGAAAATCTATCGGTTGATACTACGGTTTCAAGTTGCACTTAATTCTTAACCAATGGAAATATTACTAGTATAAAATATAACATAAAAAATGTTAATATCTGTACGGCAGTAATCTAGAGTACAACTAAAGGTTTCTTCTTAGAATCAACCTCAATAGATTTGCAAAGTTTTTTGTCAGATGATTGTTTAGCAGAATAAACCATTTTTATTTCCTTCACAAAACTAAAGTTGTGAAAGACAAGTTTTGTCCTTTATATGTTCAAATATTATACCAAAAAAAATTGATTGGTATATATTTAAGGGGCAATCCTCCTAAGGAGAGTTGGAGCGTGGGGTTGGGGCAAATCTAGAAAAATCTGGGCAACCGTATGAGAAAACGTACCATTTAGTGTCCACTATGAGTGCAATTTCGGCGCTTTATTGCAAATATACAGCAAAAAACCGACTGCCCAAAGCGCCGAAATTGCGACGGTAGCCGAGATTTTTACAGGTTTAATGAAGGGGTACGTACGCTTCGTGATCGCATAGCAATAGCGCAGCCATGATCACCTAGAAAGGGAGAAAATTAGAAAGTTGGCAGACCTACTCTCTTTTTAACACCTAGATAATCAGTGAAATCTTGGTGAATAAAATGCGCCTTGCCAGCGAAGAAGTCACCCCAAAGTTATCAAAAAATAAAGGTCTAAATTCTTATCTAAAAAGGCATTTTATCGGGGTGCAAAATTCAAATTTGAACCAGTGAGGTTTTGTATTATTAGTACTGCCTAATCCCTAAATAAGAAGTATTGCTGCCAAAGTGACAAATAAGGGATTAAGCTACAAACTGCCTATTATTTTACGGAGTTCCGTAGTAGATTCCCCTGCCATTGGTGCCAATAAAAACGAGTCCGAACTGCTGAGAGCTAGCCTCCATAACATTAGGGTCATTACCAATAGGCTTATGCGGATCACCAATGCTTGTCCATGTTTTTCCATTATCTAGAGAACGGAAGATTCCCTCACCCAGACCAGTGATTTTGCCATACAGATACAGCGCTGGAATTGTGCTTCCCGTCTGCGGCTTCCCAAACGCAAATAAATAAGCTCTCTCCACGCCAGCAATAGGATCAAACTTCACACCGCCATCTGTTGAGCGGTAAAGCCCATTCCAGTTGAGACTCACCCAGACTTCGCCGCTGTTTCTCGGAACTGTTTTGAGCATCGACCAACCTTCACTCGGCAGCGATGAGTTCACAATGCTGAAGGAAGCGCCCCCGTTGCCACTACGGTAGACTTTGCCGCCACTGTAGTAGTAAAACGTGTTGCCATTGACTTTGTCTGCTTCCAGGGGTTGACCCCAGTACCACGGTCCCTTCGGTCCGTTGGGCAATCCTGATACTGTGGTCCACGAAGCTCCGCCGTCGGTTGTGCGTATCGGTTGTCCGTCACTCAGGATCACAACGAATAGATTTGAGTTGGTTGACGACATAGCTACGCGCAGTGGTATTATTTTCTGCGGAAATGATGAAAACTTTGTCCACGTTAGTCCGCCGTCTGTCGAAGTGGCTCCCGTATAAGTATTATTCCATCGGTTACCTCCGACACGCACCATTTGTGAGGGATTGCTTTCACTGTAGGCAAGGCTATAGGTGTCTTGAAACCGGGGACCGCTCTTGTTGCCCAACGGTTCAGACGGATAGACATCTAGTCCGCTGCTGTGGTTAAACCCGTCTAGATCAGCGACGCCGCTCAATAATAGAGACCCCCGTGGAGGTGAGACTAGGGCGAAGCTAACTAGCTCCTCGTGTCCTTTTTCATAGTTCGACCAGACAGACGACTGCGCGTTGATGTTGTTTGTCTGCCATGTTCCGAACCAGTCTGTTAACCAGACTTTACCAGGAACCTTCGGGTCAAATTCAATGGCTGAGGTACCTGAGGCAAAATACCAGTCGGACCACCAAGGGACTTGAGGGTTCAAGGTACGCGTTTTCTTTTGCCATGTAGCTCCACCATTAGTAGATTGAAAGATACAATAATCTTTATTTTGAGCATACTGCTCAGAAACGATTAAAACGTGATTAGGGTTATTTGGATCTACAGAAAGGGGATTGAATGCAGTTTTCGCGTTACTTGGCGTGATATTGCTCCAAACCTCGTTCGCATATTTGCTCACACCTGATGCGTGCGTCACATACAACACTCCGTTGCTAGCCAGAGCCATCCGATTCGCTTCTGATGGACTTCCTGCTATTTTGCTCCACGTCACACCCGTGTCGGTGGATTTATAGATTCCGTCTCCATGGGCATTGGCGTAGACTAGACCAGACGCCTTTTTGTTAAATAAGATGCCTGCGATGCCAATATCTGCTTTCGGCTTTGCAGGGAATGAGGTAACTTTCACCCATGTCGCACCAGCATCTGACGACTTCCATAACCCATTCAAGCGGGAGCCAAAGAAGATAACATTGGAATTAAATGGATTGACGGCAAGTCTTTCTCCTACCCACCGATGAGTCTCGTTGCCGCCCATCGGCAAGTCTATGTTCAGCTTGGTCCAAGTTTTCCCTTGATCTGTAGACTTAAAAATTGTCCCCAAGCCAGCTGAACTAGCGGTGTATTTGCCAGTCGCGATGTAGACGATATTTGGGTTGTTCGGGTCAAGTGCTAGTGCTTCTCCCCCATAGTAGTTGCTCTTGGCAAGCCCAAAGTGGTCAGTTAGTGAAATCCATCTCTTATCTATTGAATTCCAACGATAAAAGCCACCTATGTCGGTTCTTATGTAGACGAGATCCTGGTGTAGCGGATGCAGATAAACACCCGTGACATAGCCCCCTCCCCCGATGGATACATTAGTCCATTGATATCCCGAGGTCGTGCTGCAAGTAGGCTTAAGGGGTTCAATTGCTATAGCAGTAGCCAGCGCAATCATCACAATGCACGTTGTTTTTCTTAACACAGTCCAGAAACGGCGATCGCTCATACCAATTAACTAGATTCTGCAACATGAATAAATGCGATGCGAGCTAAACTTGTCACCCATGACTTTCTATACTTCTTGTTGATCAAGAGTGGAATTTAGCCTTATCTGGCGCAACAGGTAAAGTAAACCAGAAGGTGCTACCCTGACCGAGAGTACTTTCGACGTTGATGGTTCCTCCGTGAGCCTCTATAATTTGGCGGCATAAGTAGAGACCCAGCCCAGCTCCGCCACCTCGTCCTCGTTCCTGACTAAAGCGATGGAAAAGCCTTTCCTTCTGTTGGGGAGCAATCCCTGGTCCATAGTCGCGCACTGATACCTTCACTTTGTCAACTCCAAGTGGTGCCACCTCAACGATAGCTTGCTGATCCAGCTCACTCACTCGTACAGCATTATCAAGCAGGTTTTGCACAACCCGTTGAATCTCAAGCTCATCACCGTAGACAGTCGGCAGTGACGGAAAAATTTTATAGCTAATAGCGCACTTTCGCTTACTCCTGGTATCGCTGCGGATAATAGCTTGGACAAAGATATTGTTCCAATCAAGGATCTCGCAGTTGAGATTCTTACCAACTTCTGTTTTATGGCGAGAAATATCTAAGAGAGCTTCGACAAGCTTAAGGAGGTCCTCGTTAGCCTGGCGGCAATCTTCAAGCACGTGTTTCCAAATGTCGGTTATGGAACCAAAAGCACCACCGAGTATAGCACGCAGAGTAGCGCGAGTTGCTAGCAAGGGAGTACGCATATCGTGGGAAAGGGCAGAGATGAGATCTTCAATGTGTTGCCGTTCAGCAGTGGTTATACGTTCCAGGTTGTCTAAATTACGCCTTAACTCCAGTTGGGCAATCACTTGACGACTTAAGATACGCAATGCCTGCACTTGTTTTGGACCAAACTGTCGTGGAACACGGTCAATGACACAAAGTGTTCCCAGTGCATATCCCTCGGGTGTGATCAGCGGGGCACCAGCATAAAACCGAATATGAGGGTCAGAAGTTACCAGTGGGTTCGTGGCGAACCGATGGTCGAGTAGTGTATCAGGAACAATCAAAATGTCATTGGGCTGCAAAATGGCGTGGGCACAGAACGCCACATCACGTGACGTTGACTCAGCTTCTAATCCGACTTTCGATTTGAACCACTGACGGGATTCATCAATCAGGCTGATTAAAGCTATAGGAGTGCCACAAATTTCTGCCGCTAAAAGGGTCAGGTCATCGAAAGCAGCTTCACAGATAGTGTCCAGAATTTGATATTGGCGAAGGACTGTAAGCCTCGCCGTTTCATTTTGAGGCAGCATGGGTTTTATTAATTGGTTCCTACTTTAGCCAAACCTCATAGACTGGACATCAATGTTACCTGAAATATAACACTATCCCGCTGCTGACTTGATTGATTAGTTATATTTGCAAAGCCCAATTTTCAGACACTCCCCAAAGTAATGCATCACTCGTTTAAGACCAAGACTGCTGCTCACTATGTAACCAGTACCAATGACACAAACACGCATATTCTTTGAATCCTCTCACTTTTCACTCCTAAGACTGCTCCTGTAAAATGCGGCGCTTTTGGGTAGCCCCCGTGCTTTTTAAAGCAACAGCCTCAATTGAACTGTAAAGAGACTGGGGCAAAAGCCACAAAAAATAGGCAGCAGCCAAGCTTATAAGTGTACGGCGCGGCTCTTGCAGGAGAATACGCCAGTTGGTCGCCAAAGCTCGATTGAGCAGTTGTACAGCCATTGAACCATCTTGCAGACGTACTGCCCTGCGAGCTAAATACCGCAGTTGATAGGCTCTGGCTAGTGTTTCCCATCGAGTCACTATTTCTGGAGCGTAGGAACGTGTTTTTTCAATCACCTTTTCCCAAGAATCTAACTGCTTGAGCATATTTGCTGAAAGCCCGCCTGAATTCACCCGATACAAAGTCAGGGCTTCAGAAATGCCCTCTATTTCCCAATCAGTCTTAATGGAAATGCGAATCCAACATTCTATGTCCTCAGATTGGCGGAAGTGTTCGTCAAAATAAAAATCCTCTATAGTACCGTGAAGATTATCTTGGAATTTAATAGCTTCAAAAACTTCTCTGCGAATCACGGGAGCCGAGCCATTGCCAACCGGATTGCGGCAAAGTAAATAGGGTGTGGTAATTCCTTTCAGCTTAGGCATCTGATACGTACCTAAGGCTTTTCCAGCTTCATTGATAAAAGCAGAGCGACTAAAGCTAACGCCGACGGCTGGTGAATTTTCCAAGTGAGCAACCTGTTTTTCTAGCTTTTCTGGTAACCACAGGTCATCTCCATCTAAAAAAGCTAAATATTCTCCTTGAGCATGGCGAATACCAGTATTCCTAGCTCCAGCTAGCCCTCGATTTGCCTGGTGAATGATTTTAATTCTGGGGTCAGTGAATTGCTGACAAATATCTATACTCCTATCCTCAGAAGCATCATCGATAATGAGAACCTCAAAATTTTTATAGGTTTGATCGAGAACGGATTGCAAAGTAGCAGCTATGTACTTCTCGACTCCATAAACCGGAATAATTACAGAAACTTTTTTCATCTTTAAGACTGACTTTGTTTCAGTCACGCTCCGCTCTTAGTTTGTAATGTTAATACTGTAATCTCTAATATTGCAAGAGAAATACTACCTGCTGGCTACGATCGCACTTTTGTTGATAGTATCCGATCCAGAACCAAAATTATCCATCTGGCTATCCGCCTAGTCGTAGACTCGACCTCAACTCCCAATACTGTCCGGATAGGACAAATTTACAATCGACTAATCTCGATCACGTACAGCGACACAATAGACCTAGCCGCAATAATGAGGCGATTGCCATGCAGGGCAGTGCGCAAGAGCGTCATGGCACGGAGTGCGCGCCAAGGTGCGATCGCTTACAAATCTAAAATATTTTCGTCTGGTTCTCGTTACTTAGAACAAGTTCCCGTATCCTAAAATACATTGCTTCTGACGTTTGGATAGTTTACTTGAAATTTCTAGCAACTCATCTCTAGACAATATAACTTTGTTAAAGATTTTTATGGGTCGTCTAGAAGTGTAGGAAAAAGTGATTGAAAATCCGTCTGCTCCTACAGGTGGCTTGGCACGATGAAAAACATTACGTGTGTCACTGAAAATTACTGTGCCAGAATCAGAATTTCATCTCTAATGGAATACATGATTTGTTGTCAGAGCTTGAAGAAGAATTTCGATTACGAATAAGCTTTTTTCTGAACTGATACCAGGATTGAGGAGTCCAGAACAATGATGTAATGGGTTGTGCCAGGATGTATAATATAGCTAATAAAAAAGTTTTATACAGCATCGGGCGTCGTAGAAGATTTTTAGGAGCTAAAAGCAAAGCCTTAATGAGCCATGAGAGAGTTCGCCAGTGGTCTCCAGATTGTTTGCTCATAAAGGCAAACCAGTAGTACATCTCACTTCTATGTCGGTTGTATATATCTGTTGAAATTTCTGGGTGTCGAAGCCGAATATTTTCAACCACTAAGTTATAAGACTTTGCCATAGTTAAGGTGTTACGGGACATACTCCCAAATACCTGACGATAACCAACTAAAACCTCTGGTATAACTCGGAACTCATAATGTTCAGCAATGCGAAGGTATATATCAAAATCTTCTAATCCTTGAGCATCTTGTTCTTTCAAATTTGTATCGTAAAGACCTACTTTCTCTAAGTAGGAACGGCGTATTAGAGGTACACTGGCATTGCCAATTGGTTCTTCACAGAATATAGCTGTCAAGACGTTACCCTCGAGGTTGCACCTATGGTATGTTCCCGTGGGTAGACCCTCTTCATTAATATGAGCTGTCCATGTATAGACCAAACCCACGGATGGACTCGCTTGGAACATGCATTGCACTTGCTTTTCTATTTTTTCTGGATACCAAATATCATCGGCATCAATCGGTGCGATATATTCCCCTTTAGACTTTTGAATCGCTAAATTTCGCGCCGCAGCAACACCAGAATTAGACTGTTGAAACAGAATCACTCGATTATCTTTTGCCGCAAATTCTTGGACAATTTCAACTGTTCGATCTCCGGAACCATCGTCTACTATGACAACTTCAATCTTCTTATAACTTTGTGATAAGACAGATTCTAAGGTGGCAGCAATAAATTTTTCTGCGTTATATGCAGGAATAATCACAGACACCAAGGGCAAGGTATCATAGCTATCAAGATTGGGATAAACATTGTAGGTCTCAGACATCAGAAATAACCTCCTTATGCTTAAATTTTAAGGTTATATTCATGTACATCAAAGGAAAAAATAATGCTTTAATGACTGCCATTATGAATGTTTTAAGTTGTTATATTCCCATGTCTTAAACGTTTTTCAAAAAGAACCCATCCTATTTGCTCTTCCTCACATGCCCTAGGATTTAGGTCATCTAATGAATAAATATTTTTACTAGGAAGACGCTTCTTTCTGAAGAAATACCAAGAGCGAGGAGTCCATATAAAAGATGTAATGGGCTGCGCCAAAAGGTATAGTATAGCCAAAATGAAGTATTTATATAGCATAGGACGTTTTAGAATGTTTTCAGGATCTAGTAGCAAAGCCTTAATGAGCCAAGATAAAGTTAGCCAATGATCTCCTGATTGTTTGCCCGCCCAAGCAAGATAAAAGTAAAACTCACTTCTAGACAAGTTGTATATGGTTTTTGGAATTTCTGGGTGTTGAAGCTGAATATTTTCCATTAGCAAGTTATAGGACTTTGCCATAGTTAAGGTGTTGCGGGACATACTTCCGAAGACTTGACGATAACCGACCAGAAGCTCCGGTACAATACAAAACTCGTAATGTTCAGCAATTCGCAAGGCTATGTCCCAATCTTCACAGCCCTGAGCACCCTGTTCTTTCAACTTTGTATTGTAGAGACCTACCTTCTCTAAACAGGAACGTCTTATTAGAGGTACGCTGGCATTGCTAACGAAGTATGTGTATACCAAGGCTGCAAGAACCTTACCCTGCCGATTACTTGCATGGTATCCCCCCGCCAATAAACCTTCTTCATCAATAAAGGCTGACCATGTATAGATTAAACCTACAGATGGGTTGGCTTGGAGGATGCATTCCACCTGCCTCTCCAATTTTTTGGGAAACCAAATATCGTCGGCATCAATGGGCGCGATATATTCCCCCTTAGACTTTTCAATTGCACAATTCCGTGCGGCAGCAACACCAGAATTAGCCTGCTGAATTAGAATAACTCGATTATCTCTTGCTGCAAAGCATTCAACAATTTCAACAGTTTGGTCTCTAGAACCATCATCTACTACAATGACTTCAATATTTTTGTATGTTTGCGATAAAACAGACTCTAGTGTTGCCCCAATAAATTTTTCCGCATTGTAAGCAGGAATAATCACAGACACTAGGGGCGAGGAATCAAAAATATTAAGATTGTGAGAATTTTCTTCTGGTTTCAACATCATGTTTTCCTGTATTAAATACCTATGATTCAACTATTTCCCCAATTAAGGCTTCCAACTTAACTAAGTACTTTTGCCAAGCATTTTTTACTGATTCCCGACCAGCCTTCCCCCAGGTTTCTAAATCTTGAGTTGATAGGGATGCGATCGCCACAGCTAGTTTGACCGGATCTCCTGGCGGCACTAAAATACCGCAATTATGTACTTGTTCGCTTAAACCATCTACGTCAGAAACAATAACGGGTTTACCTGCTGCTTTAGCTTCTAAACAAACAATACCCCAGGGTTCCCAACGAGAGGGAATCACCACGGCGTCACACTGTTGCAAGAAACTCGGGACATCATCAATGCGCCCCAAAAATTTGACATTATCCAGCCCTTGAGCCAATTGCTTCAGTTCCGCTTCTAATGGTCCTTCTCCTCCAAGGTGCAGTTCCACCTCCGCAGGTGAAACTAATTTCATAGCTTTTAGCAAAACATCAAATCCTTTCTGGACACCGAAGCGTCCATAGGCTCCTAAAATTAAGGGGCGTTTAGCAGGTTTTGGATCAACAGCAAAAAACTTTTCTAGAACGTTAGAAGATTCAATTACAGTTAGTTTCTCTGGAGAAATCAGACGATTTTGCTGCATCCATTCGCTCTGACCCTGCGAAACTGCCACTACACGATCAGCAAGACCATAGGATAGTTTGAGCATGAGGTGAAACCGAGACAACGAAGAGACATTGTACTGTTCAAATCCCCCAGAATAGTGATGATCTTGGATGATGAGCTTTGTCTGCCGATTTAGTAGCTTCAGAGACAGCAATTTTGGTAAATTTTTCCAATTACAAGCAGTTTTAAAAATGATTACGCTTGGTTGTAAACTACTAAGTATTTGCTTAACTGTATCAGTTGGTGAAACTATGAATTCAAACTTTTCTGTCAATTGAGAAGTGCAGATAGCATCGACCGTGGATTTGATTCCACCCATTTTATTGTCACTGACCAACATTAATACTTTAGGTTTCATTACTAAAAATGAAATGTTAATTTTTCTAAAATTACTGGTGGTGCTGAAGAGACTTATGCCATGTGGTTCAAATGCTGAAAATAAAAATCCAACGCTTAAGTGAAATTTTCTGTTGATTTTATTGATGAGAAGAAATACTTGATAACAAATAAAATTCTCACTAGTTTCTTAGGTAAAAGCATACTAGATAATGCAATTATGTTTATATATGAAAATAACTCTTTAGAACAAGGATTAGGTATTGTTCTAAATTCGATATGAGCTAAGTCAGACAAATCCTGGTGATAATCCATCTTTTTAGATATCAAATCGAATAATCGATTGATTTTAAGATTTTTTTTGTATATATAGGATTCATTAAATTTACTATTTCCCATATAGTAGTTATTCCCATGAAACCTATACTTAACAAGTGGCTTAGCCATATAAAACTTTCTAGCTTCTACTAATGAAGAACCATAAATCAAACAGTTATCAGCATCCATCCACCAGTCTTTTAAATACGGAATGGGTAATATTTTTTCCAGAATACTCCTACGCATTGAGAGTGTTGAAGTGGCAGAACCTATCCATTCTCGATGATACAGAGTTAGAATTACTGAATAGCCCAGATCGCGATCATCGTCGTAAAATTCTGACACGTTCTCTACAATTTTGCTCTTTATTTTCTTTACAAGCCTGCTTTGCGATGGCAAAAAGATCCCTTTTGAATTCCCAAATATTTCTGGTGGACAAAATAGAAAATCACACTCTTTATTTTTCTCGTAGAAATCTAAAGCTTCTTCAAGATACGTATCTTTGTAAATATCATCCGCATCAAGAAAAAAAATGATGTCGCCAGTTGAAGCAAGATAACCCTCATTAAAACATGAAAGCTGACCCTCATTTTTTTCCTTCAAAATAAGCTTTATTTTATCGTGACCCAAAAACTTTTCTTTAAGGATTTGGACTGACTGGTCTGTAGAACCATCATCAACAATAATTATCTCATCAAAACTAACGGTTTGGTTTAGAGCACTATTAACAGCCTCTACAACAAAATTACTGTAGTTAAAATTATTCACTAAACAAGTTGTTTTCATTTCTTCCTCCTAATGTGTTAAAGTTATCAACGAATTTCTACTGAATTGAGTCAAGGCTACTTTTTGCCGAATACATATCTAATGCCCCAAAGACTGAAGATAGGCTGGCACAATCCCTGACAAATGAGTACTGTTGCGGCTACCCAAAAGATTCCCCATTTCACAGCTACTAGCAAGGAAATCGCGAACAACACAGTATAAATTAGATTCCAGTAGAGATTGATATGGGTTTTACCCACAGCGTTGAGTAGCAGGTATGTGGCGTTGGAAAAGGGGAGCGGCAGAGCTGAGAGGCAGATAAGTACCAAGATTGGAATTGCCGTCACCCACTTTTGCCCGAAAACAATCGGCACATAGAACGGAGCTAAGCTCGACTGTAGAAGAACGAGTGGAACTACAAATATGCCAACCGTTTTGAGACTACTAAAAAATCGCTCTTTAAGCTGCTTGAAATTTCCACGGGCTGCACAAAGATGAGGGAACAAAGCCGAAGTAAATGCATTTATCACATTCAGACTAATCCCTAATCCAGCATTGAAGGCAAAATAGTATATTCCTAGGGCATCAATTCCCAGAAAACGTCCCACTAGTAAGTAATCTATATTACCTCTAAGCTTATTTAGTAACTCAACGCCAAGTATATCTTTGCCAAAATTAGTAATTTCCTGCCACCGCTCCAGCCTAAAGGACTTGGGAGGTCGCCAGGAATGATTCATATAATTGATTACGATCCAAGCTGGAGTGGTTAGGACAATGGGTAAGACTACAGCCCACATCCCCAGTCCCTTTATGGCTAGACCTATTGTTAAAATATTGGCGAGTAATGACTGGGTGACATTACATAACGCCATAATGTTTAGTCGGTTCTCTCGTTGAATCAATGCCGACTGAACCATGAAAATCGGTAGCATTAAGTAGACTAGGGCGCAAATGCATATTGGCAAAATAACTTGGTTATTTCCATAAAACCAAGCAATCGGAAAGGCAGCAATACACTGAATAATAAAAAGTGAGCCGCACAGAATCCAATTAAGCCAGTACGATGTATCACATATAACTTTTAGATCCTGTTCCTCTGCCTGAATAATCTTAGACCCGATTCCAGACCTGAGGGTAAAAACAGTTGCAAATTCATTGGTGGTCAAAACGACTGCTACCAGTCCGTAATCGTAGGGGTTGAATATGCGAGCTAAAGTAAACGTTGTCCCCAAGCGGAAGATACGATTCGCTAACTCTGCTCCCCCTAGCCAACCAAGATTGCGAATAAATTGACCTGATAATACCTGCTTCAGTTTATTAGTAATTATCATAGTTTTGGTATTAAAGTGAACCATATCTTTTCCTGTGGCTTTTACTTCTAATGAGGCGTTGCTTCTGAGTGCTTTCCAAGAGAAATAGGACCCTGCACTTCTCCTTTAAGTGCAATGCCGATTATGACTAAAGCAGGCCAAAAGAGATACGATAAAATTTCTAAATTTTCACCAAATGTATAGAGAAATAGTATTAATATCATGCTCAAACCAACTTTTGCCGTTTCACTTTGTTGAGCTTTAACCAGTAAATCTAAAAAAGTACATAACATAGGAAGAGCTAAGGCAAAAAGTCCTACAAAACCCTTGACAAATAAAAGACCATACCAAGTATGGTGAGAGCCAATCGGCATATATTCCACTAAATGCGGTCCTTGTTCTACAACGCCATGTCCCCATATAGGTGCTTCATTCGAGGAACGGTCGAGGGCAATTTTGGCTAAAGTTTTACGAACTCGAGAAGAGTCTGGTCTAGCGTCTGTGAATTTCTGCTGAAAATCTTCATAACTTCTCAATAGAGTTGTTGTGATTAGACTACCGATGAAACTGACGAAGCCTAAAGCAATTAAAACGATTGGACGAGCTAAATTAGTTAACAATGAGGTCAGCAAAAAAACTACTATTATTGATAACAAAGCCAAGCGGGATGCGGAAATAATACACATGAAGAGGCTGCCGACTATAGCTATCCATCGCCATTTTTTATTAGTTTCTTGCAATGCCATAAAAAAGTAAATATTAGCCATAAAGCCTAAAGCTGGTGCCCAGGGAGTAAAAAGTCGCCACCGGGGTAACCCATTGCTGGGATCGATTTCGTAAAGCCTTAAGGCAAAAAACTCGTCGCCTGGTCCACCGACAATTTTTAAAGGAGAAACATAAGCAGTTTCAGGTAAGTGGAGTAGGTATGCCAAAAAAAACACAGGTGCAAAGAGCAATGTTTGAAAACAAACTATACAAGCAGATCGCCAGAGTAACTGAGGTCGAATTTTTAACACGCCAACTAAAGGAAATACAGCTAATAAAGCCCAGCCTTTAGCCCAGCCAATAGAAGATTTAATCAATAAGCTTGTACCTAAATCAAAGTTAAAATGCCCTGCAATCAAAGCTAATTCCATAACTAGCATTCCCCCAATCCATATCCAAGTTGTTAAAGGAATCGTAATCCTTTCGTCTGGAGGTGTTGCTTCTGTTTGGTTCCAGAGCTTTTTACATAAATAAATTAATAGTATCCAGCCTATAACTGACCCGACAATATAGAGACCACCAATTAGATAAAAAACATAAGTACCAATTATCGAATACCAAATTATGCGTTCAGGAAAGTTAATGGGCTTCATTGCAATTCTTATAGAAGAAAATGAGTCAACAACTGACTAATAACCTTGCACTTAGTTAGAACTGGCTTGCTCTGAATATTTACATTCAACTCATTCACGTATCGAAGTTTGACGTTTGCGATCGCGAAGCGGCTCCTTGAGAGCATCGCCCGTTAGGGCGCTGCGCTTTGCGCAATCGCGCAGCCAGAGTAACACCACTCCAGTGGTGGAAAAAACCGAGCCTAGGGCCGCACCTAGATAAACATATGATTTTTTTGGCTCAGTAGGACTATCGGGTAAGCTGGGTTCTGCGAGAATTTGAATGAGTGGATAAGAACCAAAGGCATTAGATTTGCCAATATCCAATCTAGTCAAAGTAGAGGAAAAGACTGCTTCAGCAAGTTGCATATCCCGTTTCAGGGCATCTAAGTTAGACTCTTGCTGTGCCAGCTTTTTAAGTCTAGTTTCAAGCTGGGCAATCTGTTGTTCTATTGCTTGAGCTTGAGCGGTGAGTCCCTTTTGGTCTGCCTGAACTGTAACCAGTTGTTGGAAAAGAGTTTCCCTAGCAGCGCTAGAGTTAGTGCTATTACTAAGGTTTAATTGCTTTAGAGTTGCCAGACTGACTGGTCGCCCTAGTAGAGACTGACTCCGGGCTTGCAACGCTTCTTGAGCAGCATCTCGTTTGGCTTTCTCTGCAACCACTGTAGGATGGATAGGCAGAAATTTGGATTCTAGAACAACCAAAGCAGCGCTAGCTTCACTATAGTTTTTTAAGTTCTGCTGAAATATCTGGTCTGTTTGAAGGATAAAAGCATCTGTAGCTTGCCCAGCAGATAGTTTTAAATTAGCCGATAATTGTGCCAGACGAGTACTAGCCTGTTGCTGTTGAGCTAGTATTTCCGCTCGTTGTCTACGTAACTGTTCAATGTTGGTTGTAAGATCCTTGATTTGCTCGTCAGAGTTCAAACCCGAACGCGCTTTGTAATCGGAAAGTCGCTTCTGAGCGCTTTGCAATTTTTTCTGCGAGGAATTGAGGCCTGTTTGGAAACCTACGTCTCTTTTAGTAGCTTCTTGATTTCTCAGCTCATTAAGTCTTGCTTCAAGGGCTTTGTAAAAAGCTAAGGATTTATTCCGAGCTTCGTCGGGGCTCGCACCTTTAAACTCAACCTTGATGACGCTTGTATTAACTAATACCTTTATTTTCGGTCTACCAAACTCTTCTAAGGGCATATTGAGCTGATCTGCTGCTGCCTTGAGTACAGGTTCGCTTTCAGCAATAAATTTATAATTTTCTCTTGGGTCTTGAGAAGAACTCATAGCGTACGGAGACGGATTTTCATAGGAAGCTTGACCAATGCCTGGTAAATTAACATTGGCGTTTGAACTTGCTCCTGGCAGATTAATAGCTGAAGAACTGGTATAGGTTGGTGGTGTAATCTTTAAATAAAATAAAGCTGAAACCCAAAAGGTTAGATTGGTAGCTAGACCTAGAAGTAAGTAACGCTGCCAACGTCCTTGTTTCGCTACTGATTTGCCCGATCTGCTAGGGTAACCCGCAGAGATTTCTATATAATTGGTCATTAACAATCCTCTCAATCGGAACCTGGCGGAATTACAGAGCCTACAGGGTGTTGTGCGATCGCGCCATAGGCGGGTGCTACGCACCATCGCGAAGACAGCGCACTGCTACGGCTGGGCATCGCCTGAATCTACTTCCAGACTTATGCCTTAGTGACCTAAGACTTTATTTGTAATTCTTAGTACAGTTTCCCCCTGAAACAGCGATGGCAAACACTATCTGATGGCTACGATGCACCTGAGGCAGATAGTGTCCTATGGGCGAGATACAATTATCCACTAAGCTATCCGCCTGGATATTGTGGCTTGTGTTGCAAAAACTTATTGAGGACATGAAAACGGGTGCATCTTATTACAGGAACACACGCAGAATGTCTGGAACGTAATTTTTCCTTTTCTCCCCTGCTCCTCTTGCACCCCTGCACTCCTGCATAGTTTGCTTACTGTAAAGACACAATAGGCAACACTTCGATAAGAACAGCCGAGAAAATCGTTGATTTCTTGATAAGTTTTTCCATCATTCATTAGCAGGAGAAGCCGCTACTTTGTCTATGCACTTTTTTCTGGGGCGTTTATTATTTAAACCAATTTAACCAAGCTTCCCAATTTTCCACGATTTGGGCAAATTCTGCATAGCCTCCTGCTCTGGGATGAGCACCATCATTAGCTTTTGCCTCATCTATCCAAATCTTTGACTTGGACAATATCGGAAAAACATCTAAATAAGGCACATTCAATTCATAACACACATGAGCCAACTGTTTAGATAAATCGGTCGTTCTTTGCTTTCTTTGATTATCTTCCGTATCCGCATACGGCGCTGGACCAACCATCAAAACAGGATATAACTGTTTAGCTTCACTTAAAATTGTGTAGGTATTTTCGATTGATTTTGTAAATTCAACACGAGTTTTACTGTTTTCCAGCGTTGTGTCATTCAGTCCAAAAGAAAACACAATTCTGCCGTCGTATTCTTTAGGTAGCCGAAGTGATACTTCTTGTAACCAACGATTTGCTATATCAGTACTCGTATTCCGCCTAATTCCTAAATTATAGTAGGTAATGTCATAGCCTTTTTTATTCGCATGAACACATATTCTTCCTGTCCACCCAAGGCATTCAGGATCGCCAGTACCGTTGACAAAGGAGTCGCCAACAAAACAAATTCTTACTTCTGGTAGATGTTGAAATTTCACAACAAATTATTTAAAATATAGTGCGTTAACGCACCTTACATTTTATGATTATTTTCTTAGGCACTTCCAAATTAAAAAATATTTAACTTTTCTTGTGGGATGCGATTGGGGAGCGTCCTATAAACTGGGCGGGCAAGGATGCCCAACGCCAGTCACCTCTGTCGGGAAACCCTCCAAAGGGCGCTGGCTCCCCCACAAGTTGGATAATTTCTTTGTTGGAAATTCCTTAATAAAAAAGAGAGGTAGATAAATTTACCTCTCCTAATGGGTGATAGAAAAATGGCTTACACCTTTCTCACAATCAATTTCAACTGATCAGCTTTAGTATCTGCTGCTATTAGGCTTGTGAACGATAAAGCTGAGAACTTGGCACTGCTTGATGTTGTCAAAACCCACCACGCGGATAAAGTTGTTGCCGTACTGAGAACGGCAAGCTTGAACTTCGTTTACTACTTCTTGAGTAGATCTTGCATTAAACAAAGGCAGTTTCCAAAGAGTCCAGTAATATACTGTCGGCTCCGAATTCTCGTTGAACTCAATTGCCGGAATGTAACCTTGGTTCAGAATGTACTGGATTTGCTTGGCAATCTGAGCATCAGAGAGGGGAGGCAGGTAGGAGAGGGTTTCGTAGCGACGCTCTTTTGGTAGGGTTTGCATAAGTGATGATAATGGGTTGTGGTTGATATCAGTTATTAGTTATCAGTTATCAGTTATCAGTTCTCGTTTGTTAACTGTTAACTCTTAACTGTTCACTGTTCATTGTTTGGATCTGAAGTTGCTTGCTGTTCTGGTTTAGGACTGGGAGTTAATGTATCTATTTGCGTGATTCGCTCAAGATGCTGGCGACGGTGTTCCATATTGCCTTGCTGAATGCCAGTGCGAACCATTTCGGGTAAGTATTCAATGACTTGTTCCGCGATGTGTTCTCTAACAATCATGATCCGCAAAGCCAATTCGGGTTTCTCTTGGAACAGTTGCCTAATGTATGCTTCTCCGTCCTGAACTTTGTCGGCGGAAAAGCGTTGTAGCCAAAGTGCCAAGGGAGGATTTGTTTCGTTGATTTGAGCCAACACCGTTCTCAGTGCCTGATAAGTCAGGTAACTTTGCAGCGTCTTGGCTGTGTCCTTCGCAATTTGCTTGATATCCATGCTTGACCCCAGCCCCTTGAAGAATGAAGAGTGAAGAACGAAGAATGAAGAATAGCTTCTATCTTCATTCTTCTATCTTCTATCTTGCTCAGACGGTATCAACTGCTTCAAACTCGAACTTAATTTCCTTCCACAGTTCGCAAGCAGCAGCCAGTTCAGGAGACCACTTAGCAGCTTCGCGGATAACATCGTTACCTTCGCGAGCCAGGTTGCGACCTTCGTTACGAGCTTGGATACAAGCTTCCAGGGCGACGCGGTTAGCGGTCGCGCCAGGAGCGTTACCCCAAGGGTGACCGAGGGTACCACCACCGAATTGCAGCACGGAGTCGTCACCGAAGATTTCTACCAGCGCTGGCATGTGCCAAATGTGGATACCACCGGAAGCTACAGCCATCACACCAGGCATAGAAGCCCAGTCTTGGGTGAAGTAGATACCGCGAGATCTGTCTTGCTCAACATAGTTTTCGCGCAGCAGGTCAACGAAGCCCATTGTGATACCGCGCTCACCTTCGAGCTTACCAACAACGGTTCCGGTGTGGATGTGGTCACCACCAGACATCCGCAGTGCTTTAGCCAAAACGCGGAAGTGGATACCGTGGTTCTTCTGACGGTCGATAACGGCGTGCATCGCGCGGTGAATGTGCAGCAGAATGCCGTTGTCACGACACCAGCGAGCCAATGTTGTGTTGGCGGTGAAGCCTGCTGTTAGGTAGTCGTGCATGATGATGGGCATTTTGAGTTCTTTAGCGTACTCTGCCCGCTTCAGCATTTCTTCGCACGTAGGAGCGGTCACGTTCAAGTAGTGACCTTTGATTTCACCAGTTTCCGCTTGTGATTTGTGGATAGCGTCTGCAACAAACAAGAAGCGATCGCGCCAGCGTTGGAATGGTGCAGAGTTGATGTTTTCGTCGTCTTTTGTGAAGTCTAGACCACCGCGCAAGCACTCGTATACAGCGCGTCCGTAGTTCTTAGCAGACAGACCCAACTTGGGCTTAATCGTACAACCCAACAGAGGACGACCGTACTTGTTCAGTTTGTCACGCTCTACTTGGATACCGTGTGGAGGTCCTTGGAATGTCTTCAGGTAAGCAACAGGAATCCGCAAGTCTTCCAAACGCAGTGCTTTGAGAGCCTTGAAACCAAATACGTTACCTACAATTGAGGTAAACATATTGGTGACAGAGCCTTCTTCAAACAGATCCAGAGGATAGGCAACGTAAGCAATGAATTGGTTGTCGTCGCCGGGAACTGGCTCGATGTCATAGCAACGACCTTTGTAGCGATCAAGGTCGGTGAGCAAGTCCGTCCATACGGTTGTCCAAGTACCGGTGGAAGACTCAGCAGCTACAGCAGCACCTGCTTCTTCTGGTGGAACTCCTGGCTGGGGTGTAACGCGGAATGCCGCTAAAATGTCTGTATCTTTCGGTGTGTAATCTGGGGTGTAATAAGTTAATCTATAATCTTTTACCCCTGCTTGATACCCTGTTTTTGTCTGAGTCTTCGTTTGAGCGTAAGACATAGTTCCCTTCCAAGAAGTTTCTCTTTTTATTTAACAAATCACGTGTTGTGCAACTTTCCCTCACGTCAAACTCCTCCCCTGTGAGTGGGGGACAGATAAGGAAAAATCGCTTGTTAGGGGTTGCTTATTGCAAAAACTTGCTGTTTTTCTGCAACTACTGACGGAAATTCACAGATTGATCACTGAAAGACACAAGTCGCACATCACGTTAGTTTGTAGCCTGTTTCACAATATATCAAGAATCTCATAAGTTATTCTTTGAATATTTTTAACTTTTGTATTTAAATTTGTTATTAATGAATTATCTTAACATTATATTAAGAAAGCTTTACAAAAAGGATGTCATAATAGTAAGTCGCTTTCAATTACGGGTGTAAGGATGTTACGGTGCGGCAGACTCATTCTCCTGTAGGTGTACGGGAAAATAATTCCCTGACTCGTCTACACCCCTACACCTTGAGAAACATTCCTAAAATGCTTATTCCTGAACTTGAAACCCAACGCCTGCTGCTACGCGGATTCCGTGAAGAAGACCTTGATGCTTACGCCGAGATGTGCGGCGATCCTGATGTCATGCGCTACATCGGCGAAGGCAAACCTCTATCCCGCCCTGAGTCTTGGCGAAATATGGCAATGATGCTTGGTCATTGGCAACTACGAGGATATGGTATGTGGGCGGTTGAAGAACGTTCTAGCGGTGAAATGATTGGTCGGATTGGCTGCTGGAAACCTGAGGGCTGGATCGGTTTTGAAATTGGTTGGACGTTGCGGCGAACTTATTGGGGACGTGGCTTTGCAACGGAGGCAGCAAGGGCAGCAATGAACTATGCTTTTGGCAAGTTACAGCGATCCCATGTGATCAGTTTGATTCGTCCGGAGAATTATGCTTCAAGGCGAGTTGCCGAGAAGTTAGGGGAAAAACTGGAAGGGACAACGGAAATGTTTGGAGATGAGGTGGTCATTTACGGAATGAGTCGGGAAGATTGGCTAACGATAACGAATTGCTAAAGATGGTACTCTCTGGGTCTGCACTGGGTTTGCTACGATTAAATCCATATACTCAAGCAATGCTCAGAGCAAGTTCCCAGTCTTCCTTGTAGCCGTGTTTTCAGCATTACTTCTGAGGCTCGGTAATAAGTTATGGATTGGTACCAGTGAAGGTCTAGCTTGGTTCACGCCCAAAATTTAAGGCACAAAACCTGATCTAGCTTTGACTGGCACCGTCAAATAAACAAATTGGGAAGATGAGGAAGTTTTTTTTCCTGTATCTCCCCCCACCGCCCCCACTTTCCCCATTCCCTCGTAACTCTTGACTTAAACAATGGCTGTCACAACCCGACAATTAATCGAATGGAAACAAAAGGGACGTCCAATTGTGGCGTTGACTGCCTGGGATTATGCGATCGCTCAGATATTAGATACAGCTGGAGTAGATTTAATCCTTGTGGGAGATACAATGGCAGTGGTGTTGGGGTATGAAACAACACTGCCAATTACTTTAGAAGAAATGCTTCATCATGCCAAAGCTGTGCGTCGCGGCGTGAAGCGAGCATTAATGGTCGTAGATTTACCATTTTTGACGTATCAAGAAAGTCCTCAGCAAGCGATCCACTCTGCTGGGCGTGTACTTAAAGAAACGGGCGCTCAAGCAGTAAAGTTAGAGGGTGGCTCAAGAGCAATGGCAGAAACTGTTGCCCGTTTGGTGCAAGCAGGAATTCCGGTGATGGGTCATGTGGGTTTGACACCGCAATCCATACATCACCTTGGTTTGCGTCAACAGGGGAAGACAGAAGAAGCAGGGGAAAGGATATTACAAGAGGCGATCGCCCTAGAACAAGCAGGTGCATTTTGTATAGTGCTAGAGCATATCCCCGCTGAGTTAGCATTACATATTACGCAAAAAGTCAGTATTCCCACGATTGGCATAGGTGCAGGACCCCACTGTGACGGTCAAGTACTAGTGACATCAGATATACTCGCACTTTCAGAAAAGCAACCACCATTTGCAAAAATTTATACTAATTTGCGGGAGACAATTACCAAAGCTGTGCAGGATTACAGTACTGAGGTGAGGGAGCGAAAATTTCCAGAACTGGGTAGTAGGTAGTTGTTGGTTGTTAGTTGTAGAGACGCGCTCTCATGAAAGCGTCTGTACATTTGGAGCGTTGTTAACCACTAAGGAAAAATGCGTTATCAAGCAATTTGCACCACAAGTACAAGGAACTGGCGCACGTTATAAGGCAAAGGAACTATTTGAGCAAGAAGCAAGGCGACTGCAACAATTAGGGGATCATCCAGAAATTCCCACGCTATTAGCATATTTTAAGCAAGATAATCGCCTGTATTTGGTGCAACAGTTTATTGACCAGTAGTCTAGCAAGCAACGAGTGCAAGAAACAAAGCAGGTGACATACTCCTACACTCGTCCTTCGGACGCTCGTGTAGGCTTCCAAGACAATCCGGCTATTGCGCGCGGAGGCTCTTGGCTTTAAGAACGGAATGCCCTACCGCTCTATTTTTTATATTTATCGCTGCATTGTGGTCACGATCTAGCGAACAACCACACTGGCAAGAATGCCAACGTTCATGTAGTTTCTTGGGAACTTTCATGCCGCAACTAGAGCAGTCTTGTGACGTGTTCCTGGGATTCACAGCTATCACAAGCAAACCAGCGTTCTCGGCTTTGTTTGCAAGTATTGACAAAAAACTTGACCATCCCGCGTCATGTACAGACTTAGCTAGCCGCGTTCTTGAAAGTCCTTTAACGTTTAGGTCTTCATGAACAACAACATCATATTTTGACAACAATTGTTTTGCCGTTTTGAAGTGAAAATCCTTACGCTTATCAGCAACTTTCTTGTGTTGCTTACCCAACTGTTTTACTGCTTTACGTCTACGATTACTACCTTTTTTACGACGTGATACCCGTTTTTGAATGACACGTAACCGTTTTTGAGACTTGCGGTAATGTTGAGGAATAGCAATAGGTTCACCTTCAGAAGTTGTCAAGAACTCCTTTAAACCCATATCAATTCCTGTTATCGAATTAGGATTAATATCAGGTTTAACAGTTGGAACTGTTGAATCTTCTAGGCTTAGAGTTACATAGTATCCATCAGCCTTTTTGGTGACAGAAGCAGTCTTTACCTTAAATCCAGTTGGTATAGGACGATGCAATACAAGCTTGATTGAACCAAGCTTTGGTAAGTTAATCAAATTACCTTGAATGCAATCATCCTTCATCTGTGGATAGGTAAAAGTCCGGTAGCGGTCGCGAGGTTTAAACCTTGGTCTCCCACTCCGTTTTCCATTACTGTCACCACTTAAAAAACGGTCAAATGTTACCTTAACTCGCTTAACCACATCCTGCAAAACCTGTGAATGGATATCACTGTAGTGAGGATGACTTTTTTTAAGTAATGGTAACGTTTTCTTTTGTGAATAGTAATCTGGGTTATCCCTCAATTCTGGAAGATGACAAACGAGAGGACAGACGTTGATTGGACAACGATTCTGCTCATACCAATTAAATCTATCCGCCAACAAATAATTATATTGAGCGCAAAGCATAGACAACCATCTGTCTATTTCAACAGCTTGTTGCTTTGTTGGTCGTAGTTTGTATTGATATGCAGTCCTCATTTATTTATCACCTCCTTGTTGCAACTATGATAACATAAATGCAAAGGCGTTGTGTAGGCATCCATGAAGAATAAAGCATTAAATTTGAGGATATCAGAACGCAGGTTAAATAAGTTGCGGCTATACTCAGCTTGGAAAGATAAGACTATGACTCAAATACTTGAAGACTTCATTGACTCGTTACCAATTCCAGAGATAGACAAAAACTCGGACACCCTCTCCCGCGCTGACTGACAGTCAGCATAGGTCGAGGGTGTACCTCCTTTTTGTCCGGGCATTCATCTCACGCTCCCCTTCGGGTGAGACGTGAGGCTTCTGCCCGATTAAGCTAAACCTAAGAAAATTTCACAAATATATAGGTTTTGGATATGGGTTTTGGCACTGTGAATAGTTTATATTTACCGAGTAAGTGGCGTTAGATATGGGAGGAATCGCTGCACAGTTCTAACAATTGACCCTCTAGTATCATAATCAACAGACGTGGGCGTCACTTACTGCATATAAAAAGTCATCATTTCTGCTAAATTGCAAGCGTTTGAGTCTAAACTGAAAAGTCCGTCTTCCGGAATACCTCTAGCTTTAACATCAGCAATCATGTCTAAGGTTCTTGTCTCCGATCCAATTGACCAGGCTGGGATTGATATTCTCTCCCAAGTCGCCACTGTAGATGTCAAAACAAATCTAAAACCAGCCGAACTCATAGAAATCATTGGTGAGTATGACGCGCTGATGATTCGTTCTGGTACCCGTGTTACCAAAGAAATTATTGAAGCTGGGACGCAGTTAAAAATCATCGGTCGTGCTGGTGTCGGTGTGGATAATGTGGATGTCCCCGCCGCCACGCGCAAAGGAATTGTGGTCGTCAACTCTCCTGAGGGTAACACCATCGCCGCCGCCGAACACGCGCTAGCTATGATGCTGTCTATGTCTCGCTACATCCCTGATGCCAACGCTTCAGTGAAACGCGGTGAGTGGGATCGCAAAAGTTTTGTCGGAGCCGAAGTATACAAAAAAACCCTGGGTATTGTAGGCTTAGGTAAAATTGGCTCCCATGTTGCCGCTGTTGCCAAAGCAATGGGGATGAAATTGTTAGCTTTCGACCCCTTCATCTCCACGGAAAGAGCAGAACAAATTGGTTGTCAATTAGTAGATTTGGATTTATTGATACAGCAAGCAGACTACATCACGCTGCATATTCCCAAAACTCCAGAAACCACCCACTTAATTAACACCGAGAGATTGGCAAAAATGAAACCTACCGCCCGCATTATTAACTGCGCTCGCGGTGGGATCATTGACGAAGAAGCTTTAGCAGTCGCTCTTAAAGAAGGGAAAATTGGCGGTGCCGCATTGGATGTGTATGAGACAGAACCCTTGGGCGAGTCCTCATTAAGATCAGTGGGGAAAGAAGCTATCCTCACCCCACATTTGGGCGCTTCGACAACAGAAGCACAAGTCAATGTGGCAATTGATGTTGCTGAACAAATTCGCGATGTGTTGCTGGGACTTCCTGCGCGTTCAGCGGTGAATATTCCGGGACTGAGTCCTGATGTCATAGAAGAACTCAAACCCTATATGCAGCTAGCGGAAACCTTGGGTAACTTGGTGGGACAGTTGGCTGGTGGACGAGTGGAATTGCTCAATATCCGGCTGCAAGGCGAACTGGCTACAAACAGGAGCCAGCCTTTGGTAGTAGCATCTCTCAAAGGTCTACTTTACCAAGCCCTGCGGGAACGGGTGAATTACGTTAACGCCAGCATTGAAGCAAAAGAGCGCGGAATTCGCGTTATTGAAACGCGGGATGCTGCGGTTAAAGACTACGCAGGTTCCCTGCATTTAGAAGCTACAGGTTCTTTGGGAACTCATGCTGTTACGGGCGCTTTGTTAGGCGGGGGGGAAATCCGCCTCACCAACTTAGACGATTTCCCGATTAACGTTCCCCCTAGCCCACATATGCTATTTACCCTGCACCGTGATATGCCAGGGATTATTGGCAAACTCGGTTCCCTACTTGGTAGTTTTAATGTCAATATTGCCAGTATGCAGGTCGGTCGCAAAATCGTTCGTGGTGATGCGGTGATGGTTCTCAGCCTTGATGATCCCTTACCTGATGGGATTTTGTCTGAGATTACCAAAGTGCCTGGAATTCGTGATGCATATACGGTAACACTATAGGAGTCAGCACTCAGGAGGAGCCAGCACTGTAGGAGGGTTTCCCGACAGAGGTGACTGGCGTTCAGAAGTCAGAAGAAATAAATAACTCCCGTGTCTTCTGGCTCCTGAATTCTGAATTGTGAATTATGATTTATGGCAAACACTTGGTGGGAATTACAAATTTTATGTGAACCAGAGCTAGAAGATTCCATCTTTTGGCGGCTGGGAAATCTTGGTTGTCGCGGAATCGCTAGTGAAAGAAAAGGAAATAACTTGTTGATACGGAGTTATTTGCCCGAATTCCAAATGCAGCTTTCTTCTTTAGATGAACTCTCACAGTGGCTGCGTCAAGATGCTCTTTCTATGGGATTTTCTATACCGACTGTGCAGCGGGAGTTGATTGATGAGCAAGATTGGGCAACGAGCTGGAAACAATATTGGCAACCCCAGGAGATAGGCGATCGCTTCCTGATTAACCCCGCATGGCTACCAGTACCAGAAAATTCTGACCGTCTAGTTCTTCGTATGGACCCTGGTGTAGCATTTGGCACTGGCGACCATGCCACAACACAGCTGTGCTTGGAATCATTGGAAATGCAGTTGACTGACGCCCCTAACTCGGAAGGGAATGTGATCATTGCGGATATTGGTTGTGGTTCTGGTATCCTTTCGATAGGGGCGCTGCTGTTAGGAGCAAAGAAAGTCTATGCAGTAGATACTGACCCTTTGGCGGTAAAATCAACCGCAGAAAACCTCGCACTCAACAGTATAAGTCCAGAAAGGTTAGTGGTGGCTGAGGGGAGTGTAGAGGTTTTGACGAAACTGATTGAGCAACCAGTCGATGGTATCGTCTGCAATATTTTGGCAGATGTGATTATAAAGTTGGTTCCACAAATGAGTGCGATCGCTTTCAGCAGTGGGCAAAGCCCAATCGCCAAACCCAGCAGTTGGGGTATTTTTAGTGGCATTTTAGTTGAGCAATCCAAAGCCGTCTGCGACAGCCTAGAAAAGCATGGGTGGGTAGTTGCAACCGTGTTGCAGCGCAAAGAATGGTGTTGTATTAATGCGCGGCGTTCTTAAGCAGTCCTAAAAAAGGACCGCAAAACCAGTATTCAATTGAGTGCAATATAGCACAATACGGTTCAGTTAAGGTTGATGTGTAAAAAAATACGTAGTGTAGAGACGTGCCATGGCACGTCTCTACATTATGTTACTGATAAGGGTTTTGGTCTTATCTGAACGGTATTGCAATATAGCAGGATTGTAGGGGCACGGCAAGAACAGCCTCTACCCCAAGCCCTCGTTACCAGGCTCGAGCCTCCTGGTAACGCTGTCATTCCTAGGCTCTTGCCTCTCGTGTTTGGAGGAGGCAGGAGCCTCCAAAAAAAGCATTCCCAGGCAAAACCTGGGAACGAGGGATTCCTCCGAGTCCCCAATCCCTAACGTTTCGGACTTCGGCGTGAGCGCTCAGTCGAACGCTTCGCTCAACGTTAGCCCCGAGCGAAGTCGAGGGGCTAATCCCTAGTCCCCAATCCCCGTGAAGCTCCTTTCATCAAAGTTCGGTAATCATTATTTATGAGGTGATAAAAACCGGATTATCAATCACTTTATTGTTCAATAACATAAGAATCAAAGCAAGCTAAATGCTGAATTAACTAAACAAAATCCTATTGGTTGGAGACAAAACAATGGCATTAGTTCGTTGGAATCCTTGGCAAGAAATGAACTCCTTACAACGTCAAATGAACAGCTTATTTGATGAGATGCTCGTACCATCAGCATCTGTTGAAAGAAATTTCCCTAGAATTCCTGCTGCTGAATTGCAAGAAACAGCAGAAGCTATCCATCTCAAGCTAGAACTTCCAGGAATAGAAGCTAAAGACTTGGATGTGCAAGTCACACAAAACGCTATTTCTATTAAAGGTGAGCGTAAGTCAGAAACCAAGACTGAAGAAAAGGGTGTTACCCGCAGTGAATTCCACTACGGTAAATTCCAGCGCGTGATTCCTTTACCGGCTCGTATTCAAAATACCAATGTCACCGCAGAATATAAGGATGGTATTTTGAATTTGATACTGCCTAAGGCTGAAGAAGAGAAGAACAAAGTCGTCAAAGTTAACTTGGATCAAGCTGCAGCCTAATTGATTTTCAACAGTTATTAACTGCCTTTACCTTTAAGGCGATTTAACTTAAATGCACAGTTGGTTAGCCTAAAGGTAACGCTCAGTCTCTTTTATGAGACTGGGCTTTTTTATTGAGCAAAAAGCAATGCTACCAATTCTCTGTAAAAGCCCCTCCAGAATTGTCTAGAGGGGCTTTGTTTACGCTTGACCGCTTATCCTACCTTGGCTTAGCTACAGGTGAGTTCTGAACGCAGTTGTTTACGTTCTGGTTCTGATTCACATTCTGGGTATTGACGTATGCCCAGCTAGATCCAAATGAAATTGCAGCACCCACGAGCGCAGCAATAAGCGTTGGTGGTATTGGCAAACGGAGATTCAGCGAAACCTCTGATGATTCATGTTCAGAAGGAGATTTTGCCTGGAAGTTGCTATTAGAATGAAAGTTTGGCATAATTAAGCGGGCATCCTTAGTTACCTAAGCTGCCTGGTAAATTTTATAAAACAATTTCAACCTTGACCGTCGCCAAACGCAGGGTAAATAATCACAAGACTCAGTATGATTTGTCATGCTGAGTCTTCAGCTATCTAACAACTAAAATACTCGAACGAAAATTCAGTTGTCAAGCCGTTAAGCTTTAATATTATGGATGAATTTATTATTACCAGATTGTATTAACTAATAGGAATTGAGTTGATAACAAATACAAAATTAGACATATTTAAAAATGTACAAAAATATATTTTAGCTATATCAAAAAATAGTTGAAAGACGTTCAATGTAAGCCTAGCAAAGACAAAAAGTGTTATTTTTAAGGGCTAAAATTTAAAAAATACGTAAAAAATACAAAATTCAAACTCTATAAAAATACAAAATTATATTTTAGCTATATAAGCAGTAATTGAAAGGCTTTCAAGCTTCAAAAAATGGTATTTATATTAACTACAACTTAAAAAATATACAAACAATACGAAATTCAAACTTGATAAAAAATACAAAATTATATTTTACTTTTTGTCTCTCTCCATCAGAAATCCGACCTTGCGTACTACCAGAGCCAATTACCAGAGAATTTTGTAATTAAAAAAGCCCCTCCACGGTCAATGTAGAGGGGCTTGTTTTGTTTGGGCTGTGTGTTTGGTCTTGCTAGGCTCTCGTCCCTTCTAGGGGCTGTATACGCTTGTATACCTCTGTAGACGTTATGTGACTGTCATGTGGCTGGGTTGATCGCGTAGTCGCTTGGACTACGCGACAGTTACCTAAGAGATTGCACTTAAAATAATACCCCCTCGCGCTCTGCAACCAGCCGAACACGACAGCGAGGGGTATCATGATAACTAAGCTTTCCAATTACCTACTCCATTAAAAGCCTTATCTAACATACTTTTTCCGTAGCTCGGTAAGAATAACCAAATTAATGGATCTTCCATTCCTTTTCTTTTCTCCGAAGCATAAAGTTTTTCCCCTACGGTTCTTAGCTTGTTAAAAATTTCTTCAGAAAATTGTCTTTCATTTTCTGGTGACAAAAGCAGGATACCGATAAATTTAAAAATTAATAATCTTGCCTTGCTAAAAAACAAACTATCAGAAATGTCTAAGTCAGAAGGCTCGTATAGCTTGTCCTGTGTCTCTAGGCGCAAAGATAAAGCACCCAACTCAAAAAATAAATTTTTCCTAAATGCTTCATGGAACTCATATGAGATAGCTAAATTTGCGGTGACATACTCAGGCGTTATATTGAGGTCTAATTCCAGGTAGGCAAAAGTTTCAGAAAAGACGGCGTAAGCTCTGGCTAAGTACTTTTTGTAAAGCTCAATTTCCTTACTATCGCTCCTTTCTAAAGTTTTTATAAATGTATAGGTATCAATTAATTCATCCTTAATAGCTTCTTTTTGGTAGTTTTTCAATTCGCTGCTTATGTCTTCTGGTATTAAATCTGCATCCCCAAAGTTTTTAGAGAGTTCTGTTTCACTTAAGTTTTTCAGATAGTTAATTCTTGCTTCCAACTCTACAAAATATGGCTCGTGTTTTTTAACAGGCGTATTAGGTAAGCTTTTTAGCCTATTTAACACCTTTCTTCTGTTTTTATTGCCCATGTTTTGACTCTTCCACTACGGATAAGCTGTATCACTACAATGATACCCCTCACACTCGTTGATCATCTGATCGCAGAGAAGAGGGGGGTTCCCCCCGTTGTGGGAAGTGTCCGTTGTCCATCTGTGGTTTTTTTTCACAAAATTGACTTTAGCACTCTTATTTAATGAAACCGCAGCGCATCACCTGATTGAATATCAAACCAGTGAATATTTTGGGGTGGCAAAGCTAATGTAATTTCCTCATTATTCCATTTTTGGTCTGGAGGTAACAAAGCACGCACAGTCAACGGTTCTGTTTCAGAACTTGCAACACGCACACTTACTAAATTGTGCATACCCAAGTTTTCCACCAGATACACTTGACCTTGAATCGTCTGTGTATCATCTGGTTGTGGAATGCGGACGTGTTCTGGACGGATACCTAATATAATTTCCGGTGGTACTGTGGGTAAATCTGGCAAAAGTATTTTTGCATCACCAAGCATCGCATAACGTCCCTTGCAAGGTAGCGTCAGCAAATTCATTTGCGGACTCCCAACAAATCCAGCGACAAACAAATTAGCTGGTTGGTTGTAAATGCGTTCTGGCGGGTCGAGTTGCTGGACCAAACCGTCGTTGAGTACAGCCACTTTTGTGGAAAGTGTCATCGCTTCTGTTTGGTCGTGAGTTACGTAAACCACAGGGGCTTTTTGGGCGGCGAATATTTGCTTGATATCTGCACGGACTCGTTCGCGTAAGAGTGCATCTAGGTTACTGAGTGGTTCATCCAACAAATACACTTGCGCGCGACGCACCAACGCCCGACCGACGGCTACCCTTTGTCTTTGTCCCCCCGATAATTGACCGGGTTTGCGTTGCAATAATTCTTCTAATCCTAGAAGTTTTGAAACTTCTGTGACTCGTTGTTCAATTTCGGCGCGAGGAGTTTTTTTCAGCTTGAGTCCAGAGGCTAGGTTTTCGTACACACTCATGTGAGGATAAAGTGCATAGCTTTGAAACACCATTGCCATATTGCGATCGCCTGGTCGCTTAAACGTGATATCCTCGCTTCCAAGAAATATTCGACCACGAGTCGGTTCCTCCAATCCTGCAATCATTCGCAGTGTCGTAGATTTACCACAGCCACTTGGACCAAGTAAAGTCAGAAATTCATCTTCATCTACAGTTAAACTAACGTCTTTAACCGGAATGACTTTGGGAGTATAGGTTTTATTTAAGCTTTGCAGTTCAAGTGTAGCCATAATTTTTATTGCGGTTTGCAACCCTTATAAGGTAGACCAAAGAAATAATGAACCACAGATGGACACAGATGGACACAGATAAATAATTACTTCATTCAATTGAGTTGCGCTATATCTGTTGATTATCCCTTAACAGCACCAGCAGTAAGACCTTGAATAATCTTGCGCTGGAAGAACAAAACGAGTAAAACTAAAGGCAAAGTTCCAACTACGGTTGCTGCAGCAATGGGACCATAGGGAATTTCAAAGGTTGTTGCACCGCTTAATTGTGCCGCAGCAACGGGAATAGTTTTCATGTCTTCACGAGTGATAAATGTCAGAGCAAAGATAAACTCATTCCAGGCAAAAATAAATGTGAGAATTCCAGTCGTCACCAAAGCAGGAATTGTCATGGGTATTAATATTTGCAATAGCATTTGCAAAGTGTTGTACCCATCTACCCTTGCTGAATCTTCCAAATCTTTTGGTAATTGCTGGAAAAAGCTGCGTAACACTAAAATTGTCAAAGGTAAATTGATAGCAGTGTAGGGAATAATCAGCGCTAAATAGTTATTGCCCAAATGCAACTTTTGGATAATTTCTAATAGTCCCACGAACAGTAAAATTCCAGGAAACAAAGTCACAATGAGGATAGCTGCAAGGATGGCTCTTCCACCCCAAGGACGTAACCGTGCTAAAGCATAAGCAGCAGGCGCACCCAAGAGTAAAGATAAAGCTGTGGAAACAATCGAGACGAAAGCACTATTTAAAATGTAGCGCCAAAACGGACGGCGAGTAAATAATTCAATGTAGTGATTGAGGGTAATCCGAGTGGGAAAATAAACAGTGGGAATTTTGGCAATATCCTGATTCAACTTAAATGAGGTCAGTAATTGCCACATTACCGGTGCAAGACAGAAAACGACGACTAAGGCGATCGCTATCCAAAGCAAAATCTTTTTCCCAGGATTCTTTCCTTTTGTTGCTGGTTTAGGATGTGTGGTTAATCTTTCCTGAGTGACAGCCATAGCAATTTTAGATTTGGTTTATATTTGAAAATTTGCAGTTAGTAAGAAGTATTGATTCGAGATTTGTTGAGTAAAAAACTGGCAATAGCAACCGCTGCAATCAATAAAAGAAAAGTTACCACTACTAATGCAGCTCCATACCCAAAATCTAAGTAGCGCATGACAGTAGAATAGATATACAGCGATACCACTTCTGTTGCACCACCAGGACCACCTCCGGTCATGACAGCCATCAAATCAAAAACCCCAAAAGCCTGTGCAAACCGAAACAGCATGGCAATAAGAATTTGTGGCATCAAAAGGGGTAGAGTGATTTGGTAGAAGCTTTGCCAAGGTGTCGCGCCATCAATCGCGTGGGCTTCGTACAAATCTGATGAAATCGACTGCAACCCAGCGAGTAACAAGATGCTAATAAATGGAGTCGTTTTCCATACATCTGCAACTATCACGGCTATCATTGCCAGTGTTGGTTGTCCCAACCAGTTAATTCCAGTTTGAATCAAACCCAGCCGCAGCAGAATGTCATTGACAACCCCAAACTGGTCGTTAAAAATCCATGCCCAGGCAAGACCGATGAGCGCAGTAGGCAAAGCCCAAGGTAAAATGGCGATTGTACGCACTGCACCCCGTCCAAAAAAACGCTGATTCAAAATCAGAGCGATACCGAGTCCTAGCACTAACTCTAGAATCACCGTTGTTGCTGTAAATACTGATGTTGTCCAAAAACTTTGCCAAAAACGACCATCTCCCGCCATTCGTGCGTAATTTTCCAAACCAGAAAACACAGGTAGCAGCTTCGTTCCCAAATTTTGGGTAAAGAAACTCAACCAAAAAGCACGGGCTATTGGATAGCCGAAGACAAACAACAGCAACAGCAAGGCGGGTAGTAAGAAAAACCACGCTGTTCGTTGTTCTCGACTTCGTATTGTTTGCATGTGAGTTGCTAATTGTTAGTTGTTAGAGACGCGCCATGGCGCGTCTGTACATTTGTTGGTTGTTAGTTGTATACCAGTACCTACTACCCACTATCCACTACCTAACAGTCGCCTGGTTTCATTAGCAGCAGCTTGCATCGCCCTTTCAGGAGTTATGCGATTTGTGAGTGCAGCACTGAGGTAACGTTGCAAAATATCTGATGCTTGAGGATATTGGGCGATAGGCGGACGTAAAACTGCCTGATCAACTATCTTGAGTAACTGGGGGTAGTAAGGATATTTGCTGACAATTTGTGGATCTGTAAATAATGAGCGTCGGCTTGGTACAAAACCTGCATTTAAAATAAATTGGCGCTGTGCTTCTTCACTGGTAAAATATTGAATTGCTGTCCAAGCTTCTTTAATATGTTTGGAAGATTTGGAAATTCCCAAACCCCAGCCTCCCAAACACGCTCCTCCACTGTTACCAGGAGTACCAACCATTGCTTGAATGGCGATTTTACCTTTGATGGGAGAATCTTGAGCATTAGCTAAGGGCCAAACATAAGGCCAACTCCGTAAAAATGCTGTTTGACCGCTTTGAAATATACGTCTTGTATCTTCTTCAATATATGTTGTGACACCAGGTGGAGAAATTCCTTGTTGAATCGTGTCTTTCAAAGTTGCGATCGCCTTTAATGTTTCTGGTTTATCTAACCCAACTTCCAAGGTATTGGGATTCACCCAATATCCACCAAAGCCTTCCAACACTTCCACAAACATAGCAGCGAGTCCCTCGTACTGGCGACCTTGCCAAAGGTAACCCCAATTAATCTTTCCTTGCTTTTTTAAGGACTCAGAAATTTTCAGCAAATCTGCAAAGGTTGCTGGCGGTTGAAAACCTGCTTGCTTGAGTAAGTCTTCCCGGTAGTAGAGAACTCCAACATCACTGCGCATGGGAATTCTGTAGAGTTTACCTTCGTAACGTCCCCCTTCTACGTCTTTGGGTGAAAATGCTGCTAACTCTTGTTTGGATATGCGATCGCTCAAATCTAACAACCATCCAGCAGCAGCAAACTTGGGTGTCCAAATCACATCCATATTGATCAAGTCATAAGGAGAATCACCCAAGATAAATGCCGAAGTATACAGGTCTTCCAGCAAATTTGTCGCATTTGGACCTTCAATAATATTGATCCGAATGCCCGGATTTTTTGCTTCAAAGTCTTTGATTATACCTTGTCTCCAAGGTTGGGCATCAGGAGCAGTCATCAACATATTCAGGACTACTGGTTGCTGTGATAAAGCTTGCGCGATGGAAAATAAGATGATGCCCAGTAATACAGCCAAAAATATTCCTGTAGGATATTTTATTTTTTGTAATATTTTTGGCTGTTGTTTTAGTTTTTTTAATTCAAACATTTTTACCTAACAAATCTTACCCGACAACAATTGATTTTTAATATTTTTTATTAAAACACTTTACTATTCCCTATCATGTCTTTGTTTGAAATATTCACTATTTCTGTAATATTTTGAAAACTTTAGATAGCAGTTAGGCAGTCTCTCTCATTTTTGGAAACACCAGTTCAGAACGTCGGCAGCTGGAACTCTGCCTATTTTGTCTTGGCAGTTTTAAAACTTTCATTTTTTCATATCTTGTGCGTAAGTTCTGTTAGATTATGATTATTAAAAATAAAACATTCAATTGGATCAGGTGGGAAAACATCTTTCAAAATAAATAGTTATTTTTAATTATAAAAAAAATCTTGTACTTCCTAATAAAATCCATCTTTAGGTAGATTTATGACTTTCTTAAGGTAGAACTACTTTACAAAAATACTATAGATATTAAATAAGCAAAAATCAGAATTTTATATTGAGACTTGTTGCTTGGAGTGCAAAGCACCCCTTTAGGACAATAATCGCAGGAGTCATCTGCATTTCAAACCTTTTCCGATTCAAGAATCACTTCCCAAAAAGGCTATGCCACTCACTAGGAAAAAACTGCAATCAAAAAATAATAGTCTCACTTTGCCAGAAGGTTGCCGATGAACTGAAAAGCCTACGCTGTCTTGCGTAAGCGTAAAATGTGCCGCAGGCATATGCATAGCGTGGCGTGCGGGCTACTAAGAAGGCATAGCAATCACGCTAGTACACGACGGCGGAAATAAAGCTACCATTCAAAAGCAGCGAAAAGCCCACAGAATCAGCCTTTTGACTTTTGACTTTTGACTTTTGACTTCCGCGCAGCGGTACTAGGAGTCTGTCACATTTTTAACTCCTAACTTTCAGAAGGTGACGCTTGCGTGATCACAGATTACACTGAGGATGATGTTAATCACTGGTTGCCTGTAGCAACACTTACATAAATTAAATGACATAGTTAAACATTCCTAATGTGTAATTCTATATCAACATCAGTTATGTCAGTTCATCAACGTAGTTACGGTCATACCGCCGATTTAATTATTAGTGTTGCCAGTCAAAAAACCCGCGAATTGCCCCAAGATACCACTCGTGTGGGTTCTTTTGTCAAACGACAAGGAACGATATCTAGTTTTCTGGCTCCTCTGACCCAGGATACTTTTAAACAGGTCGTTACGGAAGTTGAACAAAAATTAAGAATTGTCAACCAAACCTTGTCCATGTTGGATTCTCAAGGTTTTGAAGCAATTCTACACGAAATGCTACAGTCAATTACTTTGAAAACAGGGGAATTACTATGTGCTGACCGCACTACTATATTTTTATTGGATGAAGAAAAAAAAGAACTTTGGTCAATATTAGCTGAGGCAGAGGGCGATCGCTCGCTAGAAATCCGTATACCAGCAGATAAAGGCATTGCTGGCGAAGTTGCCACACATAAGAAAATTATCAATATTCCCTTTGATTTTTACAACGATCCCCGCTCAGTATTTGCCCAAGAGCAAGAAAAAAGAACTGGCTACCGCACCTACTCTATGTTGGCTTTGCCACTTTTAAACGAACAAGGGCAATTAGTCGCAGTCGTACAATTACTGAATAAGTTAAAATTGCCTAGCCATCCAAATGCTCCTCTTTCAGAGCGGATTGATACTAGGGGTTTTACTGATACGGACGAAGAATTATTTTTGGAATTTGCTCCATCGATTCGGCTCATTTTAGAGTCCTCGCGCTCGTTTTACATAGCAACTCAAAAACAGAGAGCCGCCGCAGCCCTGATGAAAGCAATCAAATCACTCAGTCAAAGTAGTCTTGACTTAGAGGACACCCTGAAGCGAGTGATGGCTGAAGCGAAGGAACTGATGAACGCAGATCGCAGTACCTTATGGTTGTTAGACCGCGACACTGGCGAACTTTGGACGAAAATAACCCAAGACGACGGAACAACCAAGGAGTTGCGAGTACCGAAGGGTAAAGGCTTTGCTGGTATAGTTGCCCTTACCGGCAAGACGCTGAACATTCCCTTTGACCTGTATAATCATCCAGACTCGGATACTGCTAAACAAATAGACCAGCAAAATGGTTATCGCACCTGTAGCTTACTTTGTATGCCAGTGTTTAACGCCGATGGAGAATTGATTGGCGTGACTCAGCTAGTGAATAAAAAGAAACCAGGGCATTTTCCCCCTTATCATCCCAGATTGTGGCCCAAGCCTCCTGAATGCTTCCAAGCGAGTTTTGACCGCAACGACGAAGAGTTCATGGAAGCTTTTAATATTCAGGCGGGGGTGGCGTTGCACAATGCCCAGTTATTTGCCACAGTTAAACAACAGGAACTTTTACAGCGAGACATTCTTCGCAGTCTTTCCAATGGGGTGATTTCTACTGATAAAGCAGGGTTAATTATCGCCGCAAATGAAACCGCCAAACGCTTGCTGGGTGTAGAACCAGAAGAACGCTTGGAAGGTAAATTAATCAGTGATGTTGTCTGCATCAAAGAAGGCGACTTTAGCAATTGGTGTCAAGCAGCCTTAAATCCAGCAGACTTAAGATACCGCGAGCAGTACTATCCGGATCGCACCCTGCTGACGACTAGCAAAACACAGCACAGTGTGAATTTATCGATCAGTGCGATCGCAGACGCCAGCGACTCTCAGCAAGTGCGTGGGACGTTGGTTGTTATGGATGACATCAGCGATAAAAAGCGGCTCAAGAGTACGATGTATCGCTACATGACTCAAGAATTAGCAGAAGAGTTGCTGAAATTGGATGACGCGAAACTGGGAGGCGATCGCAAAGAAGTTTCGATTTTGTTCTCTGATATTCGTGGCTACACCACTTTGACCGAAAAACTGCAAGCAGAAGAAGTGGTAAGTATGCTCAACGAATATTTTGAATCGATGGTAGAGGCAGTTTTTCAATACAAAGGTACCCTAGATAAATATATCGGCGATGCCATAATGGCTGTTTATGGTTCCCCCTTGCCTTTACAACAACACGCTTGGATGGCGGTGCAAACGTCTATAGAAATGCGCCATCGCTTGCAAGAACTTAATGCCCGTCGTCAAGCCGTTAACAAGCCAAAAATTGATATAGGTATAGGTATAAATTCTGACATAGTTATTAGTGGTAATATTGGCTCAAGCAAGCGAATGGAATTTACTGCCATTGGCGATGGCGTTAATCTAGGCTCCCGACTGGAAAGCGTGACCAAGCAGTATGGCTGCGACATTATTATTAGTGAAAACACATATCAGCCTTGCAAAGAGTACATATGGGCGAGAGAACTCGATTACATTCGTGTCAAAGGGAGAAATGAGTCGGTCGCCATATATGAATTAGTCGGGTTGCGTTCCGACGCGATTTGTAGCAACAAGCTGCAATTAATTGAGTATTATCACAGAGGGCGCGAATATTACTTGAGTCGCCAGTTTAGCCGTGCCCAAGCTGAATTTGCCAAAGTTTTAGAAATTGACAGTAAAGACTTAGCCACAATACTACATTTGCAGCGTTGTCAGTATTGGTTACAACAATCTTCATTAGATAGTAATTGGGATGATGGGGTGTGGACATTTAAGGAAAAGTGACATCCTTCCTGAGTAATCGCTGGGGCTATAGTCAGGGATTCCAAAATTGTATTCTGTGTTCTGCGTTTTTCTTTAATATGTCCACTTACTGATTAAAGACATTCTTTAGATAGAAGATGGAGGAAAACATTAGCAGTTACCGTACTTAATCAGAGAGAAAATTTTTTGGCTCTTTCTTCCAAAATAAAAAAAATTATAAAGCTCGGCTGCTTTTTTTACTTTTTGGAAACTGAGATATTTAATATGACTTCTACAAAACGATCTAATTCTGACAAAGGTACTCTTCTCAATTCGCATCAACAACCTAAAAAGACAACTTCCAGCATAGCTCATAAAACAGCACCACCCGAAAAGATATCTTATAGCGTTGCCCATGCAATTCCTGGACGTATTCGTTTTCGTATTCCTCGGCTAGTCAAAGATTCTGAGTATGCCAATAAACTCAAGCTGGTGATAGAATCCGACTCTAGGACTACGGATGTCCGTGTTAACCCGACAGCTGGATCGATTGTCGTCACTTATCAACCAGGCGTCATTTCAGATCAGCAAATGCGCAAGCATCTGGTCAATCTTATTCAAACCGCCCCAAATATAGTTTTGCCAAAGCGAGCAACCGCCAAATCAATTCTGGGAGCCATTTTTGATGCTGTGATCAACCTACTTGACAGTACACGTAACATCAACAAAGCGCGTACCGCCATTGTGTATGGACAGCCCAAGACAGATTTTTGGGAACGATTGCTCTCGACCACGGAAAGCATGATCAAGAGGCTAAAATCTGGCATGATGTTCATCTTGCCCAACAAGCGATTGCAAGCGCGGAGTGCGTCCAAACAAGTGGGCTTGCAGCTCGAAAGGCTGCAATCTGTGGGCGTAGACGCGCATAGCGGAGGTAGCGACATGGGCGAGGCTGTGGCGACTTGAAAAGCTTTTCGGCTGCTGGGGAAACCCCCTCTCGTGCGACTGGCGTCGGCTACTGTATTAGAAGCTGACGCTGTGTAGCGTGTGCCGACATTACCCACCGTTTCCGCTAAGATATTCACAGCCTGGAAGGTTTTAGGCAGCTAAGTAGAAAAATGGGCACTCCTAACTTCAATCAACTCCGCAATGAGAATCCTTTGGTTCGGGCAATACATACCGCTGTCAAAGGAAGAGCTAGATATAAAGTCAGTGGACTTCATTATTCGGAAGATCTCAAAAGATACCTTGAATCGCGATTGTCACAGGAAGAAATCATCGCGCAAGTTCATGCTAACCATATCACAGGAAATGTTCTTGTGATTTTCCATCCAGAAAAAAGCCCAAATGCGATCGCCTTACTCCTCCAAGATATTGTCTTAGATTACACAAAACAGGTCAGAAAACTACCTCTAAGAACAGCTTATATCAGCACAGCAAAAGAAAATTTACCTATAAATAAAGGAGAGTTAAATCAGCCTAAAGCCGATGCTCACAAACAAAATGGCAAAGCTCTACTGCCCCAAGCCCACACAAACAAACAATTAGACCAAGCGAGCAATCAACTTGTTCATCAACTTGTTCTAGTATCAGGGGCTGTTTCCAGCCTTGTCCTATCTACCGCACTGCTACACAAATATAATCTTGACACAAGCATTTTACTAGCAATTCAGAAACTGCACACGCCACTTCTTGATCGCATCATGCTTGGTATCACTTCTCTTGGCGATCCAGCGGTTTTGGTGTTGGTTTCTTTGGGATTGGGATTTGGACTTAGATATCATAACCGTCGCTTTCAAGCAACTACCTTGGGTATAGCCGCAGGTGGTGCGATCGCCTTAAATTGTTTGCTGAAACTGCTGTTTGGTAGAGCACGTCCAGCACTGTGGGACCGACTTATTCATGTGGGTTTACACAGTTTTCCTAGTGGTCACGCAATGGTGTCAATCGTGATTTACGGCTTTATCGGCTATATTCTGGCAAAGCAATTTCCTCAATGGCGGGGACGGATTTTTGCTTTGACCTTTGTCTTAATTCTGGCGATAGGTTTTAGTCGGCTTTATCTGGGCGTACACTGGCCTACTGATGTGGTCGCTGGCTATGCCGCAGGTTTAGTGTGGTTGATGGCTTGTATTGAGAGGTTGGAACTACGACAAAAATATAACTCGTTAGGTAGACATTTACAACAGAAGCCTGAAGCATCAAACAGGATGTTAGAACTTACCCATTCACAGAAACCTGGCTATGTGTTTTCAAGCTAAAATTTGAGTTACTTGAGATTTCCTAGCTAAATGTGCATCTGGTGCAAATTAATAAACCTCTTGCAAAAGCCAATTTTATGAAAAAAAAACCACAGATGGACACAGATGGACACAGATAATTTATCTGCGTTTATCTGTGCCCATCTGCGGTTCTAAATATCCATGAATCATACTTTTGCAAGAAGTCTAATGAACAAACGCAAAGTATTGCTATTTCTGCTGCTATTCACAGCAATGGTAGCAATCAGTACTATCGCGGGGCATACCAATCCCCTATATGCAGCTTCATCAGTTGGTAAAGACACGCTGACGATGATCACCTCGCCGGACTATCCGCCTTACGAGTATTACGACACTCAGGGCGGTGAAAGGAAAATCGTTGGCTTTGATGTTGATATCGCCAATACCATTGCCAAGGAACTGGGGTTCAAACTCAAGGTGATGGAGTCGGATTTTAACGGCTTGATTCCCGCACTCCAGGCAAATCGTGCTGACTTTGTGATGGCTGGGATGACTCCAACAGCAGAACGGCGAAAAAACGTTGATTTTTCCATCATCTATTATCAAGCGAAAGATACAATTGTTGCTCCCAAGAGTAGTAACCTAAAAAAACCAGAAGATTTATCTGGGAAAAAAGTTGGCGTTCAACTGGGTACAATCCAGGAGCAAAATGCTAAGAAATTAGCCGAAAAAATTCCCGGAATTCAGCTAAAGCAACTTAACAAAGTCCCTGAAGTCATTCAGGAAATTAAATCTGGGCGAATTGATGCTGCTATCGTCGAAGATACCGTTGCTAAAGGATTTGCTCAAGCTAACTCGGATTTAGAATTTAACGTTATTCCTTCATCACAAGAGGGTACAGGTTCGGCGATCGCCTTTCCCAAAGGTTCAAATCAAGTCGAACCTTTTAACAAAGTCCTTCAGCAAATGAAGGACACGGGCGAACTGGAAAAACTAGCGACGAAGTGGTTTTCCCTCAACACCGCAGCAAACGCCGCATCCTCAACAGCACCTGCTCCTCAAGGTGGGCTGAATTTAGACTTTAAGAGAATCCTTCCAGATCTTCCTTTTATTCTTCGGGGAATTCCCTTAACTTTGTTGTTCACTGTGTTATCGGTATTCCTGGGTTTAATCTGGGGAACATTCCTATCTTTATTAAAAATTTCAGGTATAAAGCCACTAGGTTGGTTAGCCAACGCTTACACCTCTGTATTTAGAGGCACACCATTGCTGTTGCAGTTGGCGTTGGTTTACTACGCAACACCCCAGCTAACTGGTTATGATATCCCTGCATTGCAGGCAGGAGTCCTCACATTTACTCTGAACTCTGGGGCTTATATGTCAGAAACTATCCGGGGTGGGATTCAAGCAGTAGATAAAGGACAGAGTGAGGCGGCAATGTCTATGGGTGTTCCCTACGCGTTGATGATGTGGGACATCATTTTGCCCCAAGCATTGAAGAACATTCTCCCCGCTTTGGTAAATGAAACGATTGGACTTTTGAAAGATTCCGCTTTGGTTTCAACTCTTGGTGTGGTGGAAATTTTACGCAGTGCCCAAATTGTCGGAGCTAATAAGTATATCTACTTTGAACCCCTGCTGTTTGCTGGGTTAATCTACTACGTTTTGGTCATGGGTTTAACTAGGGGCGCATCCACACTCGAAAGGAGGTTGAGGCGAAGTGAGTGAAGCTATCATTCGTACGGAGTTCTTGTGTAAATCTTTTGGCAAGCTTGAGGTTTTGAAAGATATTTCGACTGAGATTTACCAGGGTCAAGTCGTAGCTATTTTAGGTCCAAGTGGGTCGGGGAAGTCAACTTTCCTGCGATGCATGAACTTGCTAGAACGCCCCACCAAAGGACGAGTTTACTTTAAAGAATATGAAATTACCGCTCCCAAGGCAAACATCGCCAAATTTCGGCAGCGCTTGGTGATGGTGTTTCAACACTTCAATCTGTTTCCCCACATGACGACGTTGCAAAATGTCACGTATGCCCCCATTAAGGTGAGGGGAATGAATCAGGAACAGGCAACGCAAAAGGGGTTAGAGTTGCTTGGTAAGGTAGGTTTGGTGGAAAAAGCAGATGTGTACCCCGCAAAACTATCCGGCGGACAAAAACAGCGAGTTGCGATCGCCCGCGCACTAGCAATGGAACCGGACATGATTTTGTTTGATGAACCAACTTCTGCCTTAGACCCAGAAATGGTTAAAGATGTGCTAGAGGTGATCAAAGCTTTGGCACAAACTGGCATAACAATGGCGATTGTGACTCATGAAATGGGATTTGCCAGAGTTGCTGCTAGTCGAATTATGTTCCTCGATCAAGGACGTTTGGCAGAAGACACCACACCAAGTGAATTTTTCAATACTCCTGGGTGCGATCGCGCAAAGCAGTTCTTAGAAAAAATGCTGTAGTTTAAGAGTGCAGATATTTGCTGTGCACTACAGCTATATACGCACCTGTAGGAGGATGTCAAAAAAACCTAGGACCGAAGTTGTAAAATTGCAGCCTTCCATAACCAAGAAATTGACCATGAGCTTGCTCTCCTGGTGGAAACGCCGTGACTCCAAATAGATACACGCCAGCAACCTGAGGGTTTTGCACGGGCTTGAGAGCTATTGTGATGGTTCTACCTGGAGGGACTGGCGGGTCAAATGTGAGCGATATTGTTTTCGTCTTGCGGTCGCTTGCCGCATCTTTCAAAGCAAGTTTTTGACCTTTCTTGGAACGCGTCCCTTCAAAGGCGGAAGTGTCTTTCAAGTCAAAGCGTACACGGTCTACTCCCTCACGCTGGTTAATCGTTATCCGTTGCAGTGGTTCTCCAGCGTTTTCTGGCAGACCAATGGTAAAGTAATACGTTGCACCCCATACATAAGTCTCCTTGTAGGTCGTCACTACATCACCAAGGCTCGGTGGTTGGACAAAATAGACTTTACCATCTCGTAACTGAACTGCTTGACTCAAGTCCACAGTGTATCCGCCTATCACTGCTGTGCAAGCAATCGCTGTACTTAACAAAAATCCTACACGCATTGCTGTGTATACCTGCAGCTATCGCAGGTGACAAACTTACCCTATGATTCAATTTTACAATTTCCCTTTCAATGTTCTGCATTTTTACTCAACTAACGTTTGATTATTCTTAACAATATTTAAATAACATTAATTATTTGAGCGTAATCAGGCAACAAATACTGAAATAGCTTTACGAAATAGCAACATATTTGTAAAAGATAATTGATATTTGTTGTCAGAGTGCTTTAGTTAAGTTAGAAGTGAGAAGTATAAAGATACGCAATTATTCAAAATTATGAATGCTGTTTCTAGCGTTGAACTCAAGCGACCCATTTGGCAAAGTATTGCCATGTTAACTTTGGGCTTTTGGCTCAGTGCCAGCCTCTTGTTAGACTGGGTAATTATGCCTAGCTTGTATGTTTCTGGCATGATGACTCAAGCCAGTTTTGCCTCAGCCGGTTATGTCATTTTTTGGAATTTTAATCGGCTCGAATTATTGTCTGCTGGCTTGGTATTAACTAGCGTGTTAGCTCTGTGCAACAGCCAATCTAAGTGGCGTCGCAGTGCAATTATTTTATCTATGCTATTGCTCGCTATAGCTTTGGTTGATACTTACCTGTTAACTCCGCAAATGTCTGCAATCGGGCTTGAACTGAACCTCTTTCAGACAATTGAAACTCCAGCAGCTATGAATGTACTACATGGTGGTTACTGGGTTTTGGAAGTAGTAAAACTATTGGCAGGCGGCACACTTTTGGGCTGGTGCTGGCGACGTTAAATCACTACATGAGGAATGATGAATGATACAAAGCTTCAGAATGCATGATTCATCATTCATCAGCTTCCGGCGAAGCTTCCTCATTGTTAAAAAATAGTAGGCGTACCGCGAGTATGGCAAATCCTACGGCGGCGATCGCTTTCAACAACCTTGTAGGTAATAACTCTGCCACTGCTCCCCCAGCTAATGCTCCCAACAAGCTCGTCAACAGCAGTGCGCCAGCTGCCCCAAAAAACACCGCACGCGGAGATTGACAACGACCTGAAAGGGCGATCGCCGCTAACTGACTTTTATCGCCCAATTCCGACAAAAAAACTGTAATAAAGCTCAATCCTAAAAGATGCCAGTCCATAAGTAACAAATTCAAAATTTAAAATTCACACATTCAAAATTCAAAATTGGGCTACATCCCAAAAAAGCATCAGGGAAATCAGCAACAACATTACCCCTGCTGCTTTTTCTACGATTTTGGGAGAGAACCTGCTAGCCATCCAACTCCCTAACACCACACCTAGTAAACTAGTCGTGACGAGCGCTGCTGCAGATCCAAAAAACACCACCCACGGAGATTGTGATTCCGCACTCATTAACAAGGTGGATAGCTGTGTCTTGTCACCAATTTCTGCCAGAAAGATGGTCAAAAAGGTAGTAGCGAAAATGACTAGTGGGGTTTGTGGCTTCTGAGGTTTGTCAGAAACCAAAGGTGACGACACTTCAACTAAGGCGGTTGTAGAATTGCAATCTACTTCATCTTTTAGCTTTGGCTGGCTTTGTGTCTCAGATGTGGAAAAGGTCAAAGGCTTAGAGTCAAGTTTCACAGGTAGTATTTTTTTCGCTAAGTTGTTTTCATATTTTTATCATTTTCTCAATTTTTTTGACATATTGCAAGCTAAGGTTCACGAAAGCTTGTTACTATAGCGCTTCTCGTTTGAATTAAGTACAAATTTATCTGTGTCCATCTGTGTCCATCTGTGGTTCTTATCTCCTGATGTATTGCACTCAACCCCCGAACCGCTACACTCACTCCATTTTTGTTGAGTCAATACCCCTATAGATAGTTTTTTGTGAGAGCCAAGAAAAATTGGTAGTAAAGTCCTAGTTAATTTTGGTACCTAAGTCCTAAGTACTTTTGGGAACTTAGAGCGATTCGCTAAGTTTTGTATAGACCTCGCTTAACACGTTTGCCACTGAAGACAGGTTTAATATCAGATTTGCTGTTGAAAGTTGGTAATTTATCACCGTCTAAAGCACTTGCAATGCTTGTGTAACTTTCTTCAGTCAGAGTCACCGAGAAAGAATCATCCGCTACTAATCATTCGCTACTAATATTAAACGCGCTACAAGGAGCGATAAATTAAGAGTTCTGGCGAGCAAGTATTGGTCAGAAGCCCCCGGATAAATCCTTTGGAGAAAAAGAAAGTTTTCCGCACTTCAATCCCCCGGATTCTCCTTGTGGGGATATTCTGATTACTGCGTTCTCTGTTCTGCGTTCTTCTTAATTCAATACCTGCTAATTGGGCTTTGAAGGTAGCTGCTGTTAGGAATGCATCTACTAAAGGGAATAGTTACAATTGTATAGCCAACCACTTTTTGCTCTAACAATCAAGAATTACTTTTAGTAGCGGGTATTGGACGAGCGAAAAACTGTAGAGCAAAGCCGCCTTTAAGTATTGAAACTGCAGCTGGAAGATAACTAGAGACAATTCAACTATTAAAAGGCGCGCGGGATGGTGTCAAAGATTGATTTGCTTCCTCTTACAAAGCAAGTCGAACGATTCCACGGAACAATTTCTTTGTTCCAAGTTCAATCGATTCAGCGATCGCAGCATTTAGAGGAGATTCTGCAGAATATTATTATCAACAAGCAATTTGCAAAGTTCTGCTGTTGAGAGTCCGGTTCAAATTCGACTCTTATATCATGAATTAGAGAGGATAGAAAAATGGTTCAAAGTATAGGTTCAAGTAAGTATACGGCTACTGACTTAGACCGATTCGCACAAGAGCTTAATCGAGACGGAATTTGTGTAATTCGCGCTCTTTTTGACAGAAAACTGATTTCAGAGTGGGCACAAGCTTTTGAAAAGTTATTTCGAGAGCGTCAAAATCAACCAGGTGGGCTGGCTCCTCGTGAACTTGCCCGCTACTATTTGACGTTGCCTTGGGTTCCCCCATTTGCCAATGTGGAAGTTTTCGCCAATCCGACAATCCTGGGTGTCCTAGATCGCGTGTTCGCTCAAGAATACCTGATGGTTCAGTTAGGGGCTGATATCCCGGTGCAAGGCTCAGATTATCAAGAAATTCACCGGGATTTTCGCCCTCTGTTCTCGGATCAAATAGTCACGCCACTCTATGCCCTAGCTGTCAACTTTCCACTGGTTGAAGTAACGCCAGAGAATGGACCATTCCAGATGGCGCGTGGCACGCACGTCTTACCGCGTGATGAAGCCCTCTTTAAGATTGCAACGGGCGAAATTCCCATGGAATCTTTTTATATGCAACCAGGTGACGTGATTATCCGAACACCCCTGGCGCTGCACCGAGGTTCACCAAATAGGACTAGCCAGCCGAGACCAATGGTAGTCATGGGCTACGTTATGCATTGGTTGCACACAGCGAAAGTGGATTTGACTCTCCAGCGAGACTATTATGAGAGCCTGCCAGAGAAGATAAAGCAGTTGCTGCGGTGTCAGGTGGTGGAGCAGTTGCCAAAGGAAAAAGTCGAAACTTACGTAAATTTCAAGTACTAAAAAGACAGTGTGCTAAAAAAGCACTGCTAAAAAAGCTAAGTGCTTTGGAAATCTTGCATCGTCACATCGCCATTTGTCATTAGTTATTTGTTCAAATTAAGTAGAAATGATTAATGACAAATGACGACTTTGATGAAGAAACGTGTAACTTACAATGCACTTGCAGCTTACAAATTTTCCTACCTTCTCTTAAAAAAATAAAGCCCGGAACAAGCACAAAGATAGAGGTTTGAAGAAGAAAAACCGAGGAAGATTTGTGATCGTCATCCGAATTATTCCATAGCACCATTTTGTTGCAGTTGCACTTCTTAGAGAACTACGATGTCTCAGATTGAGCCAACACCCGAAGCCGTTACCCAGACACGCACCTACACCAATCCAGTCTACGAAGGTTATTTCGCCGATCCCTTTGTCTGGGAGTACCAGGGCGTATACTATGCGATTGGAACTGGTGCGGCGGAAGCCCAAGGACAGGTAGATGAAATCGCTGAGGCGTCAGGCGTTGACTCTACTAACAAACTGCGTGTCTTTCCTCTGTTACGCTCCCTCGACTTTCTAAACTGGCATTTTGTTGGTAACGCGCTGATGCGACCAGATCCTGCCCTCGGCGATAACTTTTGGGCACCCGAAGTTGCTTACTGCGATGGCAAGTTCTACCTTTACTACTCAGTGGGGCACGAGGACAAGAATCATCAGCTGCGCGTTGCAAAGAGCGATACTCCTAATGGTCCCTATGAGGATGTTGGAGAGCCGCTAGTAGATCCTAAGTCTTGTTCCTTTGCCATTGACCCGCACCCATTCCGCGATGACGATGGACAGTGGTATCTGTTCTACGCCCGTGATTTTCTAGACACTGAGGACGGTGTGCGTGCTGGTACTGCGCTCTTTGTAGACCAACTCCAAAGCATGACGAAGCTCAAGGGCGTTGGGAAAGTCGTCTTGCGTGCGCGTTCCGATTGGCAGCGGTTTTTAGCCAATCGTTTGATGTATGGTGAAATTTTTGATTGGCATACTTTGGAAGGTCCTTGTGTCCGCAAACATGGAGGTCAATACTACTGCTTTTATAGCGGTGGGCGCTGGGAGACAGAAAACTACGGTGTGGATTATGGAGTTGCTAATAATGTGATGGGACCTTACTCTGATGCGGGCAACGAAACGGGACCACGGGTGCTGAGATCCGTTCCTGGTCGTGTTTTAGGACCTGGACATAACTCCATCGTTCTTGGTCCGGACGGTCAAACTGAATACATCGTCTACCATGCCTGGGGAATAAAGATGGCTGCGCGGCAAATGTGCTTAGATAAGCTCATCTGGACGCCAGATGGACCGTGTTGCAATGGTCCTACTTGGACGCCGCAGACCATCACCAGCATATGAGTGACAACTCTCACCGCCTGTTGTCAGCCCTGATCGCGGATTTCGATTAGGACTAAAGCCACCGCAAACTCATTGCTCTTTGCCAGTAAGTCGGGCAACAACTGCAACTAATTGAGCTGGCTCAACAGGTTTAGGGACATGCATTTGAAAACCAGCCGCAAGCGCTTGTTGCTGATCATGCTCCTTTACATAAGCCGTGAGGGCGAGCGCCGCAATCTGTCCTCCTTGTTCTGGCGTCATTGATCGAATCTGACGCAGCAGCGTGTAGCCATCCACTTTTGGCATTCCAATATCGATCACAAGTATATCTGGCTTCTGATTTGCCAGTGCTTCTAGCGCCTCAGTTGCCGATGCCACTGCGGTGACATCAGCCTTATACTGTTCGAGTGCAAAGGCGACAAATTCCCGCGTACCAGCGTCATCCTCTACCACCAGGACTTTTATGTCAGTTAAATCCAAGCATGGCTTGGGCGGTTCGCTGTTTAAGTTTGTTTGTTGGGAACTCGTCATTAAAGGTAGTCTGATAGTAAAGGTTGCGCCACCTCCAACGCCAGGACTTTCTGCCACGAGCGTTCCGCCATGAGCTTCCACAAGTTGCCGGGAGATAGCCAGTCCCAAGCCCAAGCCCCCAAATTCGCGCGTGATGGAACCATCTTCCTGCCGGAAACGGTCAAACACAAACGGTAGGAAGTCAGGGTGAATACCTTGTCCTGTGTCGCTAACTACAATCTGGGCATAGCGTTCCACTCGTTCTAATTCCACCTTAATATAACCGCCCTCTGGTGTGAATTTTATCGCATTTGAAAGCAAGTTCCAGAAGACTTGTTGCAGTCTGCTTGCATCGCCGATGACTTGTCCCACAGTCACGTCAAGCATCGTCTTAATATGAATTGACTTCGCTTCAGCCGCTAGACGAACCGTTTCCAAGGCAGCAGCAATCGGCGCGACTAGTGTGACTGAAGTTAAACTGAGTGCTAATTTGCCTTGTATGATCCGCGAGAGGTCAAGCAAGTCATCGACCAGTTGCGCCTGACGTTTGGCATGCTGCTCAATCTTGACCAGTGCTTCTTGAAGCTTCGCTTCCGAGAGCTTGTTTGTTTGCAGCAGCTTTGACCAGCCTAAAATTGGGGTGAGCGGGATTCTCAATTCATGCGAGAGCATTGCCAAGAACTCATCTTTGATTCGGTTTGCCGCTTCTGCTTCAGCACGAGTCGCTTGCTCCCGTTCAAGCAGGCGATCGCGTTCTTGCTCCATGAGTTTGCGAGCGGTAATGTCTCGTTGAATGGCAACAAAATGCGTGATCATCTGGTTGACATTACGAATTGGCGTAATATGCCATTCAATATAAAATTCCGTGCCATCCTTGTGGTAATTGATTGCTTCGCCGTGGAAAGGTATTCCCTCAGATAGATGTTGACGTAAGTCATCTAGCAGTCCACGATCAGTTTTGGGACCTTGCAGTATACGTGGAGTTTTGCCTAGCACTTCATCACTCGTGTAACCAGTCATCTGGCTAAAGGCTGGATTGACAAAGACAATCTTAGGGTGCGGTGGATCGAGTTTTGCTGTAGTAATGATAATTGAATCTTTGGATTGCTGTACCGCAGACAGCAAAGGCCGGATAGTTTCCTCAGTTACCTGCAATTCCCTCAAAGCATGACTCAATCTCTCAAGATCTTGAGTCAATTGACTTTGTTGCTTTAAAGGTAATTGGCTGGCATTCTGTTGCAGTTCAGCCATGCGTTTCTGCAAGTCTTGAATCTGCTTAACAAACTCGTCTCCGTTCACCGAGCCTCCTCGCACCGGAAGCCCCTGTTTTCTAAACATGGGGAGGAAGGGGCGGGGGAATTTATTCCCCGTTCAAATATCCTAAAATCCATACGAATAGCCGTCCTTTTTGTGAATTGATATACAAAATCTGTGGCTAATACCTGCAACACGACCACTAATGGTTGCAATGTCAAAGCTGCCAGTCTTGCGGCATAACACGCGACCAATATATGTACCAACCTTCTTCCCAAAAGTGACAACAGCTTTTGCAATGTCGCCAGTTTTGAAACCAAAGTGAATTTGTTTGCGTTCTCTGTGACGGGTCGGAAACCCATACTTATCAGTGCCGCACATTTGACGAGTTCCCCAACCAGTACATTTAATCTTCAGTGGCTGTTGGGTTAACAGATTTAAATTATTAACTTCTCCAACACAAGCTGCATCAATCCAATGTTGCTTGGGTAGTTCAAGCCTTGTTCGGTTATATTTCGTTTGTCCACCCGTTCCCGTTGTGGTGGGTAGGATGTTTTTTAAGGTGCGAAATAATTCCCAACGAGTTGCATTGACTGCGGCTGCATCTTTTAATGGTTGCTTGGCTTGTCGTTGAATTTTTTCTAACCTAGAACCATTCTTTTTGAGAAACTCGCCTATAGACTTAGTTCCTTTTTTGGTGTTACATCGTTCGCATGACAAAGTTAGATTACTGACTCTGTTGCTACCTCCTTTTGCTCTAGGGTGAATATGCTCAACTTGGAGGGGTACACCAGCATGATCACAGTAAGCGCACTTCCTGCCCCACTTTTCAAGCAAGTATTCTCGCACCTCATAACCAGCGAGTTCCCCTTGTTGATACTCAACACCATCAATTTCTGGGTTTTGCATTTTTTGAGTATCGAACTTAATCAACTCCATCGCTATTTGAGTGATAGGAGAATACAAGCAAAGCCGTTTTACCCATGTCTCAATCGTCAGGACACGATGCATCAACGATGGAGCAAGCCATCCCTCTTTGCGCTTGCGGTTATTGAAACGTGGTTGGCGATACCGAGTTTTGCGATTACGACGGCTGCGACGTAAAGAGCGTCTTGATTCTAAAGCATTCTTAATTTGCCAGCCTCTATGTTCCAGTTCTGCCGCCCAAACAACCTTGTCTTGATCCAAAATTGCAATACCCGTGAATCGACTACCGGGGTCGAGCTTGATAGTTAATGGCTTGCTCTGGGGGTTATCAACCACGTGTTTCAGAATGATTACAAACGGGTAAACCCGATATACAGCAGCTTTTTGTTTTGTGAGTAACTCTCTTGCTCGTGCTGGAGAAACTGGATTGAGTGGTTGTTTGTTTTGGTCAATAACGAAAACATAATTTTGCATTACTGCATACTCCTTGCGGGTAAAGTTTGCTTCGACAATGTTTAGGGTCGGTACTATCACGCGCGACACTGGTTTATTCTCTGTAAGCCTGTTTAATCGTTCGGTTCTAGGGTTCAGGACTAGCAAGCATCCTGAAGTAGGTCTTTAACTCTTGCCCTAAACGAGTAGTCTGGTCAGGTGAGTCAACCGACAAGCCCCTTGCCTTTAGGCATGGGGTTGGCATTTAACGAGAGAACCCTGACGTCGTATCTTCCGCAGCGATCACTTCAGATTCCATTGTGGATGGTTGAGTCGAGCATTTGCATTTATACTTGGAGAGATTTTTGGAACGCAGTTCACTTAAAAAGCATTGAGCTACTCCCACGGGGTAAACTAAATCTGAGAAAACCTATGCAAGTAACTCAAAAGTGTCCTTAATTGCTGCTGTCATCTGATTTGGTAGTGGCTTTTGCACGCTTGACGATGATTGGTTTCATCTCCCAAACCAGAGCTTAAGCGCACCCGCTACCCCTGCGGGTAATACTCACTTTCATATTTCAGAGCTTTTGTTTTAAACTTAGGAAGTAACCATCCAAAGCTTAAAGCATCTGACACTGAATACCCAATTGAATGTAAGTATTGAACAGTGCGACCAACTAGGATCGCTTCCACTTGACTTGATCGCATGTACCGAGTAATTTGGTTGTCCTGTCCTCGAATGCGGACATTTATCGCCGCATTCAAATCAGCCTGAATTACGTCCTTCGCGTAACGAATAAAGCGATCTCCTTCACGGCGACCCAAAAGCGTCCCGGTCTGGCTATCAACTTGCGACGTATAAGCTGGATTGACCACTGATATTGTCGATCCAGTCTCCAAAGAGATTTTCAAGGGTTGAAGCTTGTAATTCCCCTTTCATCCATTGGTTAAGCTTGCGATTAATTCGTTTCGCTGCTGCTTTACTTTTAATGGGTTGGGTAAGATCTTCGCAGATGATATCAACGGGTGAAGTGATATTCCGTCGTAAATCATTGCGAATAAAATTCCTAATAGTTTCCTTTTCGCGTTGAAGCTTGCGAGATTTTACCTTGTGACCAAGATTGTTTTCTAGAATTCGTGCTGCTTTTTGTGGATCGTGGGGCTTTAAATTCTGCCCAAGCGCTCTCATGCGATATTGGTTACGGTTAGTTTTAGCAATTCGCTCGGTCTTTTCGGTCATCAACTTACCAAGTCCAGCAGCGATTGCTTGTCCATCCGAGGTGTAAAACCCTTCCGTATACCCTTTATCAATTCCTAACTTGTGAGTAGGTTTACCTTCTGGCACAATCAAAGTGCGCTTATGAGTGCAATGTATTTCGAGTTGACCAAGTTCATTACGAATTACTCGAATCTGACCTTTGATAATATGACGACATCTAAGCTTTAGGGTAATCTTTTTACCACGCTCTAACCCTTGAATTTGTAGTTCAACAGAATGACGATTAAGCCGTTTACAAATGTAACCTTGACTTTGATAAACGATTTGGTTCCGTACAAATGTATGCCCACGCAAATACTGAGCGCGAAACTTACGATGCAACCAATTATCAGCAGTTGAATCTGTGTACAATAAATCAACTAATCTATTCCGGGCAAGTTCAACAGGACTTAGTGGGAATAGTTCTAGAGCCTTTTGTTTGAGAGCTTTAAGCTCTTCGCCCTTTTTCTTTTCCTTGTTTTCCTCTATCCACTTTAAGCGTTGCTGTTGGGCAGATTGCATGGGGTATTTGCGCCATATTTCTCGCAACAGGAAAACTTTCGCCGCTTCTTGTTGGGCGCTAATAGCCTTCATGGTGTCATTGACAGACCACTCCCATATCTTACCTGGAAGTCCAATTTCATTCCTCTTCATCATTGTCCGAACAATGGCGTCAGCTTTCTTCCAATCTAAGCCCCAACCTTGCAGGGAACCAAGTTTGTTATAGGTGAGCGTTCTGGGGATGCCGCACAGGTGCATTATTTGATCTACCTGTGTTTCATCAGAACAAAAAACAACAGGAATTACCTGAGTGTAAGTTTCTTCAGTTTTATGTTGTTTTTTGCTTGCCATGATTGCTTACCTCCCTTGTAAATACAAGCTAGCATAGTTTTAGACTTGCTACCATATCTAAATAAAAATGGGAAAGAAAAAACTCAGAGGAGTAGGGCAGGATTACAGTGAGGTGAAGACTCACATACACATTGCTCTAACTCCGACAGCAAAAAAAATTCTGCAACAAAGAGCGATGGAGTGCGGTTGCAGAAGTATTAGCGATTTAGTTGAAAAGTGGGCTAGAGGAGAAATTGCATAGAGTTGCTAGGTTTTATCTAGACTTTAGTTTTTCTGCTTAACCGCTTTTAGCCGATGGGATTTCGCGGCAACAGTTAACTGTTAACTGTTAACTGTCAACTGTTAACACAAGGGCGCTTGTACTCCACTGCTTACCTAGCTTTGTGTCTATTCCGCTACACCTGGTCAAATACCTACTGCTCGGTCGAAGCGTAACATTTCTAAACTTCTGTCGCCATACACCCCCTCTATTTGCTGATAACAGCAGTCTATGGCAAAATCGTTCAACTCCTCCGACTCAATACCGTACATCTCCTCAAACACCTCTGGTTCCACACGGCAAAATCGCGGACGGTTTGGGTAAATCCGGCATTCTCGCGAATCTTTGTCGAAATTCACACACCATCCCCCTTCGCCTACCATACTCAGATACAATTCCAGTTCCTCAGGTGATAAATACTCATATATGTCTGGACGATCTGCTGGGTCAAGATGACAGCAGGCTCCACATTGCTTAACACATTGCCAAGTTGCCATGACTAAAACCTCTTCTAAACGGTACTATTTTTTTAATTTTTATAGTTTTTTTTATAATTTTGTTAAGTAAATTAAAGAGAGCGGGCGATCGCCGGATATGATCAATTGCGGGATTTGCAGTTGTATCATTACCTTTGGGAGGACAAATGGACGCTATAGCCAATACTTTAGGCAACATTCATTGGGAAGTTATTTTCCAGCTCGTTTCTGTCGCACTGATCATGTTAGCCGGTCCTGCGGTCATTTTTGTGCTGGCATTTCGCAACGGCGACCTCTAAGAGGGCTGAAGTACGTAGGGGCGCAGTGCCTTGCGCCCGTGCGTATTGAGTAGAAAAGATTTGGATCTCAGTACCCGTTGCTCAGAACTGATAAAGCTTGAAGGGCAGTTTGAATAATCATGTTGTATTCGCCTTGAGAAACATCAACCTCCATAGCGTCTTGACGATTGGTTCCTACTAAGCCGATGGTATGTCCTAGCTCAACAGCTAAGATTTTGCCTTCGGGATATCCGATTCTTAATTCTGGTACAGAGCCATTTTTATAGATACCACAGCTGTAGTGGCGTTGATTGTACTGAATCGTAGTTCTTAACGGTGCCGATTGTGCAGCCAAAAAAATGTGAGACTGGGTTGGGAGCCTAACACCAACTAACTCCAACTCAATTGTAGTGTTTCCATTAAAGTGATTTTCTCGTAATTTGTACGCAATATCAAGTCGTGGTGGTAGAGGAAAATAGTCACGCCAGCGCCAGGCGATCGCCTTAATTTTGGACGGCAAATCATCAATAGTTTGTGATACAGTCAGCTTGATATGACCCTTGCCCACAGTTTGTTGCTCAATAACTCGAACATCAGGTGTCCAAAAGACTGGATCTGGGTTTTCGATACCACAAGGCTCTAAAACATTAAGCTGTTGATAAAGCTGGAAATGAATTTGACTGAGGTTGGCTTGAGTGTCAATTTTCAAAAGTGGTTTGAGGTGCTGAAGTTCAAGACATTTGTTAGCGAACTCACTCAGACGCGATCGCAATCCCTCTAAATTTTCTGATAACAAAGAAAATCCCCCAGCAGCCTTGTGTCCGCCGAATTTGCCAAGCAAGTCCTGACAATATTCCAAAGCATCAAATATGTGGAACTCAGGAATTCCACGCGCTGAACCGCGAATGTGCGTCTCATTCTCATAAGTACCAATAAACACCGGCACACCGTAACGTTCCACCAAGCGAGAAGCAACAATACCAATCACACCGTGGTGCCAGTTATGTTGCACAATGACTAGTACACGGTCTTGTGGTAGAGAAGCAAAGTATTCTGTTTCTACGATTTCTATTGCCTCTTGCTCAATTTGCTCGCACATTTCCCGACGCTGGCGGTTAATGGCTTCGCACTGCATAGCCCTTTCCAGCGCTATTCCCATATCGTCAGTCGTTAGCAATTCTATAACAATTTGTGGATCAGCAATCCGACCAATTGCATTAATTCGCGGACCCAGCCGAAAGCCAATATCCTCCGGCTTGAGAGATTTTGAATTTTGAATTTTGAATTTTGTAGACGCCCCCTGGGCGGCTTCCCGTAGGGTATTTTGAATTGATTCGTCCCCGTGTCCTCCTTTTGCCCCACTCGCCTGCACCCCAGACATTTGAATCAGCGCCTGTACTCCAGCAAGCTTGGATTTGGGTAACTGCTGCAAACCACTTTTTACCCAGTGGCGGTTTACGCCAGTCAAGGGCGCTAAATCTGCGATGGTTCCCAATGTAAACAGTTCCAGCATCGAAGCTAATATCTCATCATTAGCCTGTCCTAATTTTTCGGCGAGGGATACAGCCAAAATGTAGGCGACACCAACACCAGCAATACCGCGATAAGGTGAAGATTCTCGTATGAGTTTCGGGTTGAGAATGGCGTTAGCTGGGGGTAATTGTTGAGGAATGTCGTGGTGGTCAGTGATAATGACTTTTAGACCAAGTTCTCTAGCTCTGGCAATTGGTTCAAAAGCAGAGATGCCATTATCTACCGTAAGAATCAATCCTACGCCTTCGCTATGGAATTCTTCAATAATGCGTTTATTGATACCGTAGCCTTCATGCATCCGGCTAGGAATAGCATAATCGACTTGAGCGCCCAACCAACGCAGACTACGTAAAAGTAAAGCAGTGCTTGTCATCCCATCAGCGTCGTAGTCACCGCAGATGGCGATTTTTTCACCAGAGGCGATCGCCCACTCCAACAACTCCAGACTCATTGCCAAATCAGGAAAGTCGTCCAAGGGCGAAGGTAATACCAAGTCTCCTGAATTTAAAAAAGCTTGCGCTTGTTCTTTTGTTTCAATACCCCGGTTTATCAACAATTGGTTGATTAAGGGCGGTAAATTTGTAACTTCCGCCAGCTTTTGTGCCGATTCTGTTTTTTGAGGGGAAATTTGCCACCTTTGATCAGGTAGTCGTTGACGAAGACGGGAAAATTCAGGCGTGGATTGGTTTGACACAGTATGAATCAATGATTGTGTTGCAAAAACCTCTTGAGGACACGATAACTACTTTACAGGGATGTAGTTATGCAGAAGATTACCATGTTCCGCTACCTAAGAAGTAAGGAGGAATCATGTATCGAATAAAAAAGGAATAGAGCCGCACAAGCAGACGATTAGCTGGATAATATAATTTTTATCTTTCAACTGTACAAAAACTAATGTCTGAAAACGATAAAAGCCCGATTGAGTTGGCTGAGCTGATCCAACAGGTTAAAGAAGACCTTCTCTCGGTGACACCTGGAAAAGATAAGGATGCGCCTTTCCTGTTTGTTGAATCTGTGGAACTGGAACTACAAGTCACTGTCAAGCGAACTGGTAAAGCAGGTGTCAAGGGAAATATCAAAATTAATGTGCTAGGGAGTGGAGGCGAGGTTGGTGGTGAAATTGGTGGCGATCGCGCTCAAGATAGAACTCATAAAGTTAAAGTAAAACTATCTCCACTTTTTGATAAGGAGCGTTTAGTGAAGTTTTATGAGCAGGTGTATTCGGAAAATATGCCAGCGACGGTGAAGAACAGTATAACGGGACTCTTCAAAGGTGATGAGGAAAGCAACCTGAATGAAGACCTCGGTGACTAGTACTCAGACTAATAGGTAAAGGGGTAAAGTGAAACTGCTGGAGCTGAGGTTCTATCCAATTGAACGGAAGCAGGATTGCTTCAAAGTGAGTGTGGAGGGTTCATCAGGAGAAGTCCATCATGAACCAGCTCTACCTTTTTTAGATAGTGAGACTCCCGATGTGCAGGACAGGCGTTTCACAGTAGTCAAGATATTAGAGTCAACAAAGTTTAATCAGAAGGACTTTTCGGAAGAAGAACAAGCTTGGATGGTGCGCGAGCAACTTCTGTTGTCGGAGCAGAATGCTTTTCAGCCTCAATGGTTGGCTACTATTGGGCGTAAACTTTACCAAGTATTAGGTCAAAACATTCAGCAGGTGATTGAGGCGGCGGTAGCAGATGCTAAGAGCGATCGCACTTGGTTGCATATTCGCCTAAGGTTTCCAGCAGACGATCCCAAATATGTCCGCTTAACCGATTATCCTTGGGAGTTGCTCCATAACGATTACGGGTTTCTAGCGCATCAAGGAGTCACTTTCTCCCGCTATATTGCCTATAAGAGTCCTCGTCCCAATTTGCCAAGTGTTGAGCGGCTTAATGTCTTGTTGATTTCTTCCGGGGCAGGTGATGATAGAATCGGACTGAAACCATTACCTTCTGATGAACGAGAAGCGATCGCTCAAGGACTGCAACATGCCCAAGAGCAAGGGGCAATTCAATTAGAAATTTTAACTACTCCAACATTAAACGCGCTTCGCAGGCGGTTGCTAGAACGCCAAAACGGGGTGGTTCCTCACGTTCTGCATTTTGATGGTCATGGGTTTTTTGGTAAGCGCTGTAATGAAGCAGGATGCAGGAAAGCTTATAAACAGGGTGCAACCAAGTGCGAATGCGGTGCAACCTTAGGAGAAGCCCAAGGTTATTTAGTATTTGAGCAATCAGATGGTGCCGCCGACTATGTGAGTGCTAGGGAACTTGGAGAATTGTTGGGTAATTTAGAGCGTCGAGAACAAGCCAATTTAGAACATGGAATTGCATTGGTGGTTTTAAGCGCTTGCAGATCTGGAATGTCTCGCTTGAGTGAGACTGTCTTTAATGGCGTAGCACAAAACCTAATTGGTCAAGGTATTCCGGCTGTGGTCGCAATGCCGTATTCTATCATTGTAGCTGCTGCCAGTGCTTTTGCAGAAGATTTTTACCGATCGCTTGGGCAAAAAGAGTCACTGGCGATCGCACTACGGCGAGGACAAAGTGCAATGGGAATTGAAGGAAATCAGTGGTATCGTCCTGTGCTGTATCTGCGTTGGGAGGATAATGAGGGAGGACAGTTATTTAAGGATTCTTCAATTCAATCTAATACTATAACCCAAACTTCACCTACCTTTCTGGAGAAATCTTCTAAAAATCAATCTTCTGAGGTTTTGACGTTGAACAATGAGCAGCGGAAAAAACTCCGAGAGGCTTTAATCAGCGCTTTTCCATCTGAAGTTGATTTAGAGATGATGCTGGCAGATGAGTTGGAAATTGTGTTGAACACTGTTTCAAGTGGTATAAATTATACAGATATTGTATTCAATCTTATAAAATGGTTCGATAGCCAAGGACGAGCAAAAGAGCTTATTCATGCTGGATATAGAGCCAATCGAGGTAATCCAAAATTGAAAGAATTTACCAGAGAAATAGGTTTAATTGACATCTAGTTAAATTTCAAAATTATATACAAAGAAGAACTATCGGCTGCTATGTCAACTTATGGGATTAACAAACTTTCAACGTAAAACTCTACGTGAAGCTCTTATACTTGCTTACCCAAATAAGGAAGATCTTCAACTAATGCTTGAAGATGAGTTAGATTGGCAACCCAGTGCTATTCCTGAAGGAAAAACGTATGAGCTAACAGTTTCTAATATTATTAAAATTGCTGAACAAAAAGGAGATATCAGAAAATTTGTTATTGGAGCTTCTAAAAGGAATCCACGCAATCCAAAATTAAGAGAATGTGTTACAGAATTGCTTTCTGTCTTATTTGATGATGTCGATAATGATTTATTAGAACCTAAAAGTTTAACATCGCTAATTAATATTATTAAAGATTTTCAAGACTTTGAAATTATTAAGGACTGTTGTGATCAAATCATCCCCGACATATCAGATCATCGCTCTCAAGAATTAAAGGATATGGAGAACCAAGAACTAGCGCATGCGGTGAAATGGCTAATTGTACTAGGTCTGTTACTCAAAGATTATCCTCAAAAGCCAGATGGTATCCCCTACATTATTAAGTTTATGGACTGTCTCCAATATACTTTAAAACAACAGTCAATAAATTATAAAAATAATGATCTCTCTAATTGGTTGCAGGAAGTTAAGCAATATCATAACTATCAGACACCAAGTCATCCTCATACTATACAGAAACAAATCGTGGCGCTTCGAGGTTACTTGGTGATTGTCGTACGTATAGCAAATAATGCACTTCAGACGGAAAATCAAAGTTCTCCTCTCCAGGTTGATAGGTTCATCAGCATTGAAACTGTTCAGCTAGACGATTCTACTCAGTGTCAGATGATTCCCCTGCATGGTTTAGAACCTGGACAGTACTATGACTTGAAATCAGTGGAAGAGAACTTGAACGAGTGGGTACATCAGGCAGAGACTAAGTTAGGTAATGAGGTAAGAAAAATAGACTGTTCGTCTAATTTAACTATCGAATTCTTCTTGCCCTGGGAGCATTTGGCGGAAGCTGTCGATGAATGGCAAGTTTCTCTTATGCCACGATCAAACAACCGCGTTCCAATTGGGAAAAAGCATCAAGTTGTGTTGCGATCGCTTGATCGACTAGATGACTATTATTCCTTTAGCCAATTGGACAACCAATGGAAGAAGACAGAAAAGTTTATGAATAGTAACCCAACTAAGGCAGAAATTCAAGAAAAAATTGAACATTTAAATTGTTTGATTGAATGTGATTGGGAGGTATTAGCTCAACGCCTGGAATATGAGAAACAACTTGCTCTAAAACTGACCTGCGTTATGCCAACCTGCAAAACATCGGATAACTCAACTACTCTAACTAATTTATTTCAGTCTATTCTGAAAGCAGGAACACCAATTGTCTTGTGGTCGCGACAATGCAACTTACCTGATGTAAGCTCAAAAATGGATCTGCTGTTAGTCTCAGAAACGCTCCTCAACGAAAGTCAGCTATTGGAAGAGGTTAAGGAAATACGAAAAAAAGCTACAACGACTAATAAACAGCATTGTGGACATCATTTGGCAATTCTATATGATGAACCACAACGGTTGAGACAGATGTGGCGGTTTTTACACGAAAATCAACTTTGGGGAATGAGTGCATGAGTAGTAAAAAGCGGGACTGGCGAATTTTTCTAGGAAATGGTGAGCAGAGTGATAGAATCAAGAAACTGCCATCACCCCCACCTTGGCGACAGTTTCGACACGCAATTGACCCCAAGAAGCCAGATCCAAGCGCCCTTAATTACTGGAAACAACTCCAAGACGCTATTCCCTTCTCTAAATCCGCTTCTGATTCCTCCTCTAAATCCGCTTCTGATTCCTCTTCTAATTCCTCTTCTGATTCCTCCCGCGATAAAAGGCGAGGGCAAACCTTCCGCTTGCACTCGCAACAGGAACAGATTATTGATGCAGTTAATGCTGCTCTTTATCTGCGCCGTCCCCTCCTAGTCACTGGAAGACCGGGGACTGGAAAAACTTCGCTGGCATATGCGATCGCCTACGAATTACAATTAGGACCTGTGCTAAAGTGGCCCATCACTACACGCTCTACTTTGGAAGAGGGTTTGTACCAGTATGATGCTTTGGGACGGCTACAGGCGATTCAACAAGAAGCTGCAACTCAGCAGGAGCAGCAAACAAGCAAATCTTCCCAACAAAACCAAGATGCATCTAGCGATATTGGTGAATTCATTCGATTGGGACCATTGGGAACTGCTTTCCTGCCTACGCCCTACCCACGAGTTTTGCTGATTGATGAGATTGATAAAAGCGATATCAATTTACCCAATGACCTGCTAAACTTACTGGAAGAGGGAGAGTTTGAAATTCCAATACTCAAACGCCTTGCCAAACGGGGCCAGCGCTCTGTAGAAGTTGGCACTGCCGATGATGACCTGAATTTTCCCCTGGACGGTGGTAAGGTTCTGTGCCAATCATTCCCACTTATTGTAATGACGAGCAATGATGAACGGGATTTTCCGCCTGCATTCTTACGACGCTGTTTGCAAGTGAAAATGCCCAAAGCTACCGAGGAAGAGCTTAAAACCATTGTCAAAGCTCATTTGGGTGAAGAAATCGCACAGCAGGTTACCGATTTAATTGCTGAATTTGCGAACAAGCGCGATCGCGAAGCCGTGAATCTAGCAACCGATCAACTCCTCAATGCCGTTTTTCTGCGAACTCATAATGCAGAGACTCAAGAACTCAAAGCTTTACTGTTCACTTCACTCAGTAATGCGGAGCCAAACCGCTAATGGAAGACATAATTGCTGTGCTGGCACAAAAGCTAGATCTGACAGCAGAGGAAATTACAGACATTCTTTGGCTGGCACTCTTGCAGTGGCAATCAACAACAACTGTATCAGACAAAGAGCAGCTGACTTCTATTTCTGCATCTGTTTTAGATTCAAGTTATGTCAAAGATTTGCACAGCGATCAATCTGACAGTTCTCAGCCTTTAGTTTCACCGACTCCTTCTCAACCCAATACCACTGCTCCCCTGTATTCACGTCCCTCCCAGTCTCCTTCTCAATCTTCTCCGGCTCAAGAGTCACTTCCTTTTCCAGTTCCGAATGCAACAGCCCTACGCAACTCACGAGCACTACTGCGATCGCTCCGTCCTCTGATGCAGCGAGTTCCTTCTCAAACTTCATGGATATTGGATGAACAGGCGACAGTTCAATGCATTGCAGAAACAAAGCTTTGGTTGCCTCAACGCAAACCAAAGCAGGAACCCTGGTTTGAGTTAGCTCTCGTTGTCGATGGCAGTCCTTCAATGCTGATCTGGCAACGCCATGTCATTGAACTGCGGCGGTTGTTAGCGCAGACGGGAGCTTTTCGAGATGTCCGAACCTGGAGTTTGGATGTGAATTCTGACGGGCAACTATATTTACATCCTAAACTGGGAGCAAGAGTTAATCATCAAGCGCCTCGCAGTCCCCAAGAACTGATCGATCCAACACGACGGCGACTGATATTAGTTGTCAGTGATTGCATTTCCAGCTTATGGCAATCCGGTACTGTAACGACTGCATTGAAAGTTTGGGCAGAACATGGTCCAATGGCTTTGGTGCAAATGTTGCCAGAGTGGTTATGGGAGAGAACAGCCCTATCTCAGGTTCCCAAAGTCCGGTTCCACAGTCTGGCTCCCGGAATGGCAAACCAAAAGTTGTCAGTTGTCCGACGCGATCGCTGGCGTAAAACCACCTCTACGGACATTAAAGTTCCCGTGCTAACCCTAGAACCTCCTGTTACAAGTCTCTGGAGCCAAATGGTTGCAGGAAAAGGGAATACGGGAGCACCCGGCTTACTCTTCTCACCTCGAGAGCAAACGTCTTTTGCAGAGATTGTGGAGCAGAACGTGGCTCTGTCTTCGGAGGAACGAGTGCAACGCTTTCGCGTTTTCTCTTCCCCAATGGCTCGCCGCTTGGCTGGACTGTTAGCTGCGTGCCCAGTTATCAGTTTGCCGATCATCCGAATAATTCAGGATGCTATGCTACGCCAATCGCAGCAATTACACGTAGCAGAGGTATTACTCAGTGGGCTGTTCCGGTTGGCAACTCCCATTGGAGCAGATACGAATCCTGATGAAATCGAGTATAAGTTTTACGATGAAGGAATTCGTGGGATTTTATTAGACTCTACACCAGCACCCGATACGTTCAGTGTTCTGTCCAAGTGGATCGAGCAGCGCTTGAAAAAATCACTTGATGACTTCATTGCTATCTTGCAAGAACCCCAATCTAATTTAGCCTTGGCAGAGCGCACTCGACCGTTTGCTGGGGTTGCCATAGAAGTTCTCAAGCGTCAGGGAGGTAAGTATGCCCGTCATGCAGCTGATTTAGAACAGCGCTTACTGCCACCTCAGACTCCAGGAAAATCCATATTTCCTCAACTTCCACCCCCGCAAACCTTTGAATTTGAAGTCGCAACTATCACTATCGAACCGGATTTCAACCTGCAACCTTTTGAATTTGAAGTCGCACTTATAGAAGTTAATCAATCTGCTCAAATCAGTACAGATAGTTTTCCCGAAATTGTGGATGAGATGGTTTTTACGAAAACAGGAAAACATCTGGACGATACTGAACGGTTGATACTACAGGGAACATTCGCCAATCAAACCTACGAGCAAATTGCAGCAGCATCAACAAAAAATTCTGCACGTCATCTAAGCAATGTTGCTCTCAAGCTCTGGGAAGTTTTATCAGAAGTAATTGGTGAAAAAGTTACCAAAAGAAATCTGCAAAATGTCCTCCAGCAATGGGCTGCTCGTCCTCATTTAACCATTCATCGTCATCGTCAGCAAGCTCAGGAGTTTATCGAAGACTTAGGGAATGGAGTGCAGCTAAAGATGGTAGCCATTCCTTCTGGAAGCTTTGTGATGGGATCACCAGAAGATGAACCTGAGCGCCGTGAAGCGGAAAGCCCTCAGCATACAGTCACGATTAAATCTTTCTTTCTAGGCAAGAATCCTGTAACTCAAGCACAATGGCAAGCAGTAGCCTCTCTCCCACAAGTGAATCGCGAACTTGACGCTAATCCATCTCATTTTAAAGGAGAAAATCGCCCTGTTGAGGAAGTTTCGTGGTATGATGCTGTTGAGTTTTGCGATCGCCTGTCTCAATACACTGGTAAACCCTACCGTTTACCGAGTGAAGCCGAATGGGAGTATGCTTGTCGTGCGGGTACGACGACTCCATTTCACTTTGGTGAGACAATTACATCTGAGTTGGCAAACTATAATGCTGACCACACATACGGTGCTGGTGTCAAAGGGGTTTATCGTGCAGAAACAACGGCTATAGGCAGCTTTGGTGTAGCGAATGCCTTTGGGCTATATGATATGCACGGGAACGTCTTCGAATGGTGTGCCGACCATTGGCATAGTAATTACGAAGGAGCGCCCACAGACGGAAGCGCGTGGATAAATAATGATAATGATTATAAGTTTTCCGTTCTGCGGGGCGGTTCCTGGCTCAACTATCCTAGGTACTGCCGTTCCGCGTCCCGCAACCTCAACGTTAGGGCGGAGCGCGACTTCATCAACAGCAATGTTGGTTTTCGTGTCGCCTGTGGGGTTGGGAGGACTGAGTAGCCCTTTATACTTTTACTCTTTTGCCCTTTACCCTTTTTTCTTTATTCTTGCGAGCGGAGCGAGCCGGATTTTTTTTATATCAAGTCATACTGGCTCACTAAACTGCTAGGGCTAGGAACTGTAACTTAATTTCTGTGTAGATCTATGCAGAATTATGGCTCTGCATAGATAGACGCGGCATATTCTGCCAACCCTTGCGGGTAATGTTTGCCTCGTCAATGTTCAAATGGCTTGTTAGGAAGACAGCACTATAGCTATAAACCTGTTTGCTAATTCCTTAACTGCCTTCGACAGTGCTACAAACTGGCGTTCATTTGTAGGTGTCATGACCAATCGAACGTAGCCATAAATGGCTTAGACTGCACGCTCCGACTTTGTACAGATTTACCTAGTCTTACCTAGTTCTGCATAGGTTTTTCGGAGCGGTGGCAAGAGGGAAAGTTCTTTTTAGTGAATGAGTGCGATGCCTCAATAATAATATCATATTTTGGGAATAGCTCAATCATCACAAACAAAGTATTCACAGAGGGACAATCAAGCAGGTAAGAATCAATGGCAAAAATAGTCATTAACCGTTCAGGGCGGACAGCGCAATATTTTATAGAAGATTTGGGCGATGGAGTTGAACTAGAGATGGTGCTGATTCCTGGGGGCACTTTTCTCATGGGTTCGCCAGAAGATGAACTTGAGCACCATGAATCGGAAAGCCCTCAACACCTAGTAACCATTAAACCCTTTTGTATGGGTAAGTATCCTGTCACCCAAGCGCAATGGAAAGCAGTAGCCTCTCTTCCACAAGTGAACAGCGAACTCGATGCTGAGCCATCTGAATTTAAAGGAGAAAATCGCCCCGTTGAGCAAGTTTCTTGGCATGATGCTGTCGAATTTTGCGCTCGCCTATCCTCACATACCAAAAGACCTTACCGTCTACCGAGTGAAGCTGAATGGGAATACGCTTGTCGTGCTGGAACTACGACTCCATTTCACTTTGGCGAGACAATCACAACTGATTTAGCAAATTATCGAGGTACAGATAACGAAGAGTATAAATGGTCAGGTTCCTATGGTCAAGGTCCCAAAGGGATTTACCGCGAGGAGACAACACCTGTAGGTAGCTTTGGTGTAGCGAATGCCTTTGGGCTATACGATATGCATGGGAATGTTTGGGAATGGTGTGCTGACCATTGGCATAGTAATTATGAAGGAGCACCCACAGATGGAAGTGCATGGCTAAATGATAATAATCGATTACGCCTGCTGCGTGGTGGTTGTTGGGACGTCAGTCCTGATTACTGCCGTTCGGCGTCTCGCGGCAACTTCGTTGCGGGCAGCTGGCTCAACCTCGACGGTTTTCGTGTTGTGTGTGCTGCTGCGTGGACTCAGTAGCCCTTTATACTTTTAGCCTTTTGCTCTTTACCCTTTTTTCTTTATTCTTGCGAGCGGAGCGATCTGAAAAATTTTTTTGAACAAATGGACGAATTACCAATTATCCAAAGTCCATCTGTAAGTAAGTCGGCAAGAAAAAACCAAACTATGTAAAGAAAAGTAAAATCTCTGTATTTGGCTGGTAGTAGCGCTATGGCTGACGCCACGCTGCGCGAACAGCGCTAAAGCGCTACTACAAACCAGTGATGATTATTTGCGCCGACTTACTTAGTTTAATCTCAAAAACATTGAACGAGTGCAAGAGTTCTTTTGAAGAATAGCTTTATTTCTGCCGTGCTGTAGTAGGCTCCTCAAGAATATCCATTTCATTTTGGTCGAGTACTTTGGGCTTCATTTGGTGTAGGTCATTCAGCACATTTTTGGCATTTTCAGTATTAAATTTGTAGTATTCTGTCAAACTCCCAATCTTGTGATTGAAATCTTGATAGCGGTGCTTGAAATACAGTTCTACATTTCCTCGATGTTCCCAAGTTCCTAGCACTTTGATATCAACACTTTGGTAATGCGCTCCTAAATCCATTTCTACTTCTGCTACTCGTTTTCTAATAGGTCGCTGGGTGACTCCAATTTTGTACAAAATCCCTTTGTTTGTTTGAATTTCTAAAAAATATAGGGTGCAGGATAGGACTCGTTTGAGTTGAGCGCAATACAGTTTTAAATCTGTCAATCTGTAGCCCAAATCAGGAGCGTTTTTATGTTTGGCGTGTTCTACGGCTAACTCTAACTTGAGTAAATTTTTAAGTAATAACGGCTCTTGTACTTCGTTAAATAGCATTAACGAGAGTGCTCCAACAGGAATTTTACCCAGATTGGTGAATTCATACGCAGGTGGAAAAGTCAAAACATTTTTTTGTAATAATCCTGCTCGAATTAGACCAGAAGAAACTAGGTCAGGACTTATAAAGTAATTTTTGGAACCATACTCTTGCCAGAGTAGTTTCAATTGCTTTAAATCTTTACCTGATAAATGAATGTTGAAGTTGTCATAGAGTGGTAGAACTGGAAAATTACCAGTTGATATCGGACGGCAGGTTTCGACCGCATGGGCAAAATGATGTTCTTTTATCTTGCCTTTTTTGGCAGTCAGCTTGCAATCGCAATAGGGACACTTAAGCGAGGTTTTTCCCTTGGTAACATCTGAGATACTTACCAGTGTTCCATCTTCATCTACGCCAAATTTTAGCCACATTGAAAAATCTTTGTTGCTGTAACGAAACTAGAATTATCTAAGATAAACGCTGATGCAAAACCATTACCACTATCAATAGAAGTAGAGAATTTGAGAAACAGAAGATGCAATATATTGAGAATATATTGCTCTATTCGCTTTCTGCGGTTTTTGGCAAGCGGTAGATTACTCTTACGAGTGGGGTGAATGAAGATTATTCTTGAAATGAAAAGCTTGAAATGAAAAGCTTTTCTGCCGTTCTTGCACGGGGCGACAAAGACTGCTTCTGGGGATTGAACTCGCTTCCACGTACGCAATGCTTCTTTGAGGTAGGCTAGAGCCCTCGCGGTGCGGCACGGTACTGGCACCTTTGCGATTGGCTTTGCCACTGCCCCTTGGGCGATCGCCCCCGGTACATTTCGCCTCTATCTTGTTGACAACCGCCATCATCTCTTGACTGAGGCGAAAGGCTGGTGTACATGGTAAGTAGGTGGATAGAATTTTTTGTAGGATGCGGTCTTCCTTGGCTAACGCATCAATCGCAAAGGGCAGCATGGGTTACGCTTCGCGCTTCCCATCCTACATTTATTCATGTCGAGCTACTTATTTGACGCAGTTGGTTGCAAGAATGCAAGCCTTATGACGCTTATAAGACAAGGGTTTTAAGATTGTTAAGAAAGATCCGGGTAACGCATAGCCTTATAGGGCAATACGGTTCAGATAAGACCAAAACCCTTATGACGACCACAATGTAGAGACGCGCCATGGCGCGTCTTTACAGAGAACGCGAATTCCATAAAAATCCTTAACTGAACCGTATTGCCTTATAGGGAAGAGGGCTGGGGAGTTAGGTTTCGCGTTCGTTTTTCCACATAACGTAAGCTCATATTTTGCACCTCACCGTAGGAACCGAGGCTATGTAAAAAGCAGCGCGATAAAGTTACATTACTTTTTTGGAATGTTCCCGCTAAATTGAGGGATTTAGGCTTTATATTGAGTGATAAAATTACATAATTTTTTCTTGGTACAAAATATCAGTAAGCCAAAACTTATTCTTTTAGTGAAGATTTAATCTCTATGAAAAAACAAAAAACACTCGTCTTAAAATTATGGTGGAGGTACTTGGGGCAAAGTTTACTTGTAGGATTTTTGTGCTTATTATTAAGTCTAAAAAGTTATAGCTATGCACAATTACCTCCAAGGTACACTGGTTTAGCTCCCAATTCTCCCTTCGGTTTAGAATTTGGTTATAGTGATCCAAAGATTGTCGGACCAGTATCTCAAGAACTTGGAGTCAAATGGGTTCGTGGTATACAAGTGGAATTTGACCGTTGGAATGGCGATCCTAAAATCCTGAGAAACAGAATAAATACCTTAAAAGGTTATGGGGTATCTACATTACAAACTCCTTTTTATCCATCTCCTTGGAAAGAGGACAAATTAGGACCTCCAAAAAATATGGATGCTTATATACAAAAATTTTATGATTGGGTAGCGGCTACTCATGATTTGATGCCTAATTATGAGCACTGGAATGAACCTTGGGTTGATGAGTGGGCATGGAACGGTGGTACTGCTGAAGAATATAGAGACATGATTAAACGAATTTGGAAAAAGGTAAAAGCTGATTTTCCAAATGTTAATTTAATTGGCGGAGGTTCTGTAGCCTATAGCAGGGATATTATGTATGGTAAGGGGAATGATATAGGATATGTGGATGGCTCTATAAACCATGCATATGCTTTTCCTAGTCCAAGTGCCTTCCATGGTACATTGATGCAATTAAAATTAGATCAAAAATTTTCTAAGACACAAGGTAAGGCAGGAGCGTGGCAAACAGAGTTTGGAACATATACTGAGATGTTCTCCTCAGATAAAGATATATGGGTAGCTCGTACAATACCCTCTAGTTACCTCCTACATATGTTAGCTGGTTATTATGCTCAAAGACCCGTAAGAGCTTTTTGGTTTAACTGGAGTGGACATGGAATGCACGATATCAAAGACAATAATGCTGCGAAGGATGCATATAAAACCATGACTCGGGTTTTGGAAGGAACCAAGATAGTAAATGATGTCTTTCCTCATTCAAAATCAATGTGGGGAATCGTTTTTGAAAACGATTATTCAGCAGATAAGCGTGCTAGAGCAGCGGTATTTGTCAATGCTCCATTTTATGGTGATATAGGTAATCCCTGGAATCCTAATGGAGGTAGTCAGGCGAAAGGAAATCTTCCTTCTGATGAGTATTCTGGGACTATGTCTATCAATGAACCAGGTATACAAGCCTACGATTACAGAGGAAATAGAATCAACAATTTGAATAACATTCCTTTGAATCCAGTAGAAGTTGTATATATAGTCGCTGATATGCCAGCTTCCAAGTTAAAGCAGATATTGGAAAATGCGAATTTTAAATTAAAAACGGAAGTAAAAGTCACAGCATTATCTTTATCAGGACCTGTTACAAAAGGTAGAACAATTGACATAAAACTTGAAAATGTCGTCAATCAACCTCGTAGCGGAAAGTTAACAATAACACCTCCCAATGGATGGAAGTTATCTGCAAATAGTATAGAATTTAAAAATTTACAACCAGGGGAACAAAGAATTATCAACTTTCCAATCAATTCTTTCTCTACAAATAGCAATAACAATTACAACATTAGCTACTCTTTATCAATAAATGAAAAATCATCACCTCAAACTGGTTCCTGGAAAATACAATCAGCGTATGCTCCAAAGAAGACGATAAATGTAGATGGGAATTTGAATGACTGGTCTGATGTCATTGCCACAACTATGGGTGATGGAGCATATAAGTTCAAAGTAGCATGGGATGCAAATAACTTGTATTTTGCTGGGGAAGTTGCAGACGATAATCATGCTCCATTTCCTCCATTTAATCCCAGTTTTGAATGGTTCAGAAAAAATAGAGTTGATGGCGCTAAAGGTGATGATAATAAAGATGGATTATTTCTTAATATCGATTGCACGAAAAATAATCCTGATGACTTGCTAAAAGGTCACTTGCTTTATGAAAAGGCTTTGGCTGCAGATGTAGATTATGAATTTTTTGCTACATATAGTACGGGAAATAACAGTGAGTTGTGGAGATATCGTGCTCCTGGTACAAATCATCAGGGATATTATCCAACCAATGCAACTCTGAGTCCGCCTCTGATGAAAATGAATGCTACTCCATCAGGTGGAGCAGAAGGAAAGATACAATTTAGTCGTGCTGGTAATCAGACGATTTATGAGGGAGCAATTTCTTTGAGTGCAATCCCTGAATTAAAGTCAGAATTAGCCTCCTTGAAAGCAGGAGATTATTATTTTCCTAACCTTGCATGGCGTGTCAATGGAGGAAATAAAGGTAAAAAATTCTGGACTATTGAGTCAGGACAATTGGAAGAAGGGGGCTATGGCTTTGTACCACAATGGTTATCAGGAGGCTTGAAAAACGGAGGACGAGTTATCAGTCGTTGGGCTTTTGTTAATGGAGATGGAAAGACAAGATGAAAAGGAGTCAGAAGTCAGAATTCAGAAGTCAGAATACCCCATGCCCTAGTTCCGGGGTTTCAAGTAAAGTGCTGATTTTATTCCTCCATACTTGAAAGTAGGGGCTTTAAACCCTCACTCCCATCGCCAGTCGTACAGAAGTCAAACGGAGCTCCTGACGACTGACCGAAAAAGAAAAGGATACAAGCCCCGAAATTTATTTCTGGATAATAAAAAAATGCGGAGCAACTTTATTCAAGCCCCTGGATTCATCCGTGGGATCTTCACTTTTGAATGCGTGACTTTTGACTTTTGACTTCCCCGAAGGGGTGACACCTTCGTTCTTCTTCGGTAAAAATAAGTGATGAGTGCAAATATTACGCAATCGCTCCCCCAAAAATTATGCTTTCCACCACCGTGTTAGGAGTCTTTTTAAGTCTTATGACTTATTGACAAAGACGCCATAATAAAACGTTACTGATACCCTAGTGTAGCAAAGTTTGGTTTAGAGACATCGCCTACCTAATTTTTGCTTTCCTGCATACTTCTGACTAACTTTGTCACCAGCTTTCTTGGTGTAAATCTTACGGTTTCAGCTAGTATCTTATTTTTCACACCAGGAATGACAACAGTTTTGCCCTCTAATAAGGCGCGATAGCCAATCTGGGCTACGGTTTGGGCATCCATAATCTTTTGACCGCTGACCAGCTTTGAGTCTTCCATCGCGGCTCTTTGTTGAAAACCAGATTCTGTTGGTCCTGGACAAAGAGCAGTCACGGTGACACCTGTACCCTCTAATTCATTGGCGATCGCTTCCGAAAATGATAAGACATAGGCTTTAGTAGCATAATAAACTGCCATCAGAGGTCCTGGTTGAAAGGCAGCAGTCGAGGCAAGGTTTAATATTCTGCCAAAGCCTTGCTTGACCATGTCTTTGAGGAAGAGCTTTGTTAAATGGGTGAGACACACCATATTGACCTGCATCATTTGCACCTCAGGTGCTAGGTCAATTTCGTGAAAAAATCCATAGCTAGCAAAGCCAGCATTGTTCACCAGTACATCAACCTTGATGGCTTCTTGTTGTAGCTGTTGGAAAATTTCGTCTGGAGCTGTTGGTATGGATAAATCCTTGGCTATTACCTTGACTCCAATACCAAATTTTTGTTTGAAATCATCTGCAATTTCAGCGAGCTTTTGTCCGCTTCTGGCGACTAACACCAGATTGTAACCATCATGGGCAAATAATTTAGCCAATTCGTAGCCAATTCCACCAGATGCGCCAGTAATAAGAGCGGTTTGTTGTCGATTACCCTGGTATGTTCCGTTCATAAATTTCCTCCTAAGATAAGTCGTGAGTTATTTGTAACTCATGACTAATTGCTAACTACATAAAAAAGCCGAGATTTTCGCAAAAAAACTCAAGAAACTGCCTAGATGTCTAGATCATATGATCGCTACCAGATCAGAAAAACCAACCATAAGAATGTAGCCCTTTACCCAAGATATTCACTCCTAGATAACAAATCCACACCACAACAAAGCCTGTAGCAGCTAAAATTGCCGGACGACGTCCTTGCCAACCACGAGTAATGCGGGCGTGGAGATAGGCGGCGAAGACTAGCCAGGTGATGAAAGCCCAAGTTTCTTTGGGGTCCCAACTCCAGTAAGAACCCCAAGCTTCGTTCGCCCATACTGCACCAGCAATAATTCCAATTGTCAGCAGGGGAAAACCCAGCCCAATCACGCGGTAGCTGATATTGTCGAGAGTTTCGGCAAGGGTTAGGCGCTGTGGCGACAGGGGTTGAGAATTTGCGCTTTTGGCTGGTTTGCTGGCTTCTACCACAGAATCAAGTTTTTGGATTGGGGTAGTGAGTACCGCGATCGCAGCTGCGGTATTACCGTTATGATCGCTTGCAAAACGAGGGAATGCTTGACCAACACCTTCAGTGTCGGTGGTATTTTCCACAGCAGCGACTTGTGGTTGAGAAACTAGCTGACCGGTTTTGTGCAAGCGGTAACCACCAGTGCCAACAGAACTGCCTTGTAGTTGTATATTTTGACCGCCAGTAACGATTAAAAAGGCGATCGCCAGCAGCGAACCCACCATCAAAGCCGCATAACTGAGCATCATCACGCTGACGTGCATCATCAGCCAATTGGATTTGAGGGCTGGCACTAAGGGTTCTGCTATCTGCATTGATTCGGGCAAAGTTAATGCCGCAAATGCAGTAATGCCCATTGCCACAGGTGCCGTCACTACCCCCACAAGATGGCTACCACTCCTGTTTTCGGCAATCAGATGGATAGTTGTGATGCCCCAAGCCAAGAAAAATAATGATTCATAAAGATTACTTAAAGGGAAGTAACCTGCTTCTAGCCATCGCGCCCCTAGTAAAGTTGCAATACACAGGTTAGCGATCGCCATCCCTGCTGTCGATAACGTTGATAAATAAGGTATGCCTTTAAATACTGCCCCTACCCAATAAAGCAGCATAGTGATAAATAGGACGGAAAAAGTCCCATTATCCAACCAGTTTTGTAGTACTACCAGATCCATTTCATCTTTTCCTCGGTGGTTTACAGACTTAACAAAAAACCTTTTTTACCGTTATTTACAAGTTCATTCCCATAAATCCATAAAACGGATCGTTAACCCTTTGCTCAAGCCCTTCTATGTGTCCTGATATCCACAAATGAAGATGATTGGTAAATGCTGTGAACCCGACCTAGAGACTTTGTGCCATCTGTTCATACGCTAGCTTGGTGGATGGATGAACCCAGGCTTGTTCTGGTTCACAAGCCAAGCCTGGGAACAAATTTTTGGATGCTCTGCATCCAGACTACTTGTCTTAGAAAGTCTTCACAAACTCAATCAGCGCTCTCTTATCTTCATCGGAGAGTTCTGAGCCAAAAGTATGACCCTTATCTTCAATAAAGTCGGGAGACTTGTTTGCCCTTAAAAGCACCCGTCCAAGCTTACCCTTAAGTCCACCTTCAGGTTTCAAGTCCTTGAACAGGTTTACAAGATTGAGATCTGTGACCGCCTCTCTGGGATTGATGTTTGCCAGCAAGTTAACAGGCATCCCTTTAGGAACGGGAATTTTAATAATTCCCCGCTGAGAAAGCGCGAACGTGCTTTTCTGAGTTGTTCTGCTGATGATTCCCTCACGTTTGTCAGGCCACAGCAGTTTTTCCATCGCATCGTTGTAGGCATCTACACGTCCTTCAACTGATGGATCTTCGTTGTATTTTCCTAAAGCGTTGTTGTGAAGAAATGGTGCTGTTGCCCACACGCTTACAAGCGAAGGTGTGCGGTAGTATCCCACACCGCCAGAAGCCACCTCAAATTCGATGGGTTTGCTTTTGTCCAAGGGATTATCCAGGGTTAGTGTGCCTGGTGACGGCAGTTCCTTGTACGTCTTAGACGAGAACTGCTCCCAGATATGTCCTTTGGTTGCATTTGTCGCCAACGCACGACCCGCATTGGTGCCAATGAGTGTGACTGGGTAGCGCTTATCATCAGACAAGAAGTTGTGATCGAGGAAATCACTACTGAGGACAGACTCCAAGTACCACTGCTTCGCCTTTTCTGGGTCAACAGCGATTTCCGCAGGAGGCTGTTTGCTCGAATGACAGGTTGCACAACTCTGGGCAAAAACAATCTTACCGCGTTTGAGAACCTCCTCGTCCTTGGTCAGGAATGCTTCACCTCCAGGCGCTTGGGCTAGATGCATCGGCTCGATAGTTTTTAGGAATGCTTCCATATCTGGCATACGCGCTTCTGTGTTGTTCCAGTCTTCGCACTCCTTTCTCGCCTTTTCGATGTCAAAGGGTCGTTGCGGTTTTCTGCCCAACACAGCATCATGGAGACTCAGCCAGTAATCGCCGCACATACCGATGTTGACGTAGACGCGCAGTGACGCTTTTGCCACGCCTATAGAGTCCGCGCCATCCTTGAGGATGTGATTTACCTCTTGGGTTGAACCATCGTTCATCACCTCTGGGTGTTTGGGGCGATCGCCCAAATTAAAAATGGCGTTAACCACATTTGGGTTGTTGATGTGATCCGTGGCAATGCGAGAAGTGTCCGAGGTACCCGGTTTTTGTGTGTTAAGCACTTGCCATCTAAAATCATCTGGCTTGAGTTTGGCATCAAATAATGCGTTTTCCTTGATGTACTGGTTACCCAGCGCTGGCACCAAGTTTTCCCATTTCGGGTGTGCTGGGTCTTTGGGTGGCTTGAGAGGGTTAAAGGCTACGTGACAGATAGCACAGGACTGCCCAATTCGGTAAGGAGGCTCGATTTGTGAGTCTTGTTTATACTGTTCCACATCCCATTTTACAGGGTCGAAGTTCGGGTTCTTGAACTTACGCAACCCGATGATGCCAGTTGACTCCGGGTCCTTGCACTTATCCAACAACAAACCATACTCATCGGGCTCTGTTGCCTTTTCACATCCAGGATCGTTGACTGTGCCAAACTCCTCGAACCGCTTGTCACGATCTACAATATTGTTGTCAAGCAACCCCAGTAAATCCACTTCACCTTGCGTTCTTTTCGCTACATCACGGTAGTACTTATCGTTACCGCCGGTCCATAAGTACCAGGTGCAACGACCGCGATTCTCCGCCTCTGTCAGGTTTGGGTCAGGTGGCAGATATCCAATACCGTCACAGTTATTTGTGTACTCGGAGCCTGGTGTTTCATTGTATTCGCTCTCCACAGGTACAGATGTTTCACTATACTCGCTTGCTAGAGCTGTAGGTGTTCCATAAAAGCCGCAGACTATGCACAGAATCACGGTCAGGAGCATCAGACAGCCCGTACAAATTAGACGTGTCTTGTTCATAAAATTCTATTTTTGCAACACGGAAACCTTGCTATGTGTGTCTCACTTTTGCAGTGAGCCACCAATTCTTCAACATCAATTCACGACTTTCCGGAATTGTCTTCGGATATTTTTGTTAATTCAAAATGTACACTCATCATATACGAATTTACTGCACAAATCGATGCAAGGAAATTATTTTTTTTAGATTTGTCAAGTTTTTTTTGTAAAATATTGTAAATATTAAGTGTCGATAGTAGAGAGAAATTGCTATCTTTCTTGGTGTGCGATATTTATTGATTAAGTCGGACTGAAAAAAAATCCGGCTAAGTATAATTGACGAATTTAATTGAAGCATAAACAGAGTTACTCTGCCTAAATTTAACAAAAGATTGGCAATCTAATGAAGATAGAATTTTCACAGGCGCTTTGAATGAAACGCCAAAAAAAATTCACTTTTTTTAAGAATTCCTCTGTCGAGGTCACTCGTTTAACATAGAAGGCTCACCTGATTAACAGACAAAATTGCCAAAAGGCAGATTGCGTTTGGCTTTAACAGGTAATAGGTGTACTCTCAATTAACTTATGCAGTTGCTGGTTACAGCCTTAAAGCAAACGGTGGCTACCAGGGCAAACGCATCTAAAATCTGGATGCCTTACACAGTAAGGATTACATAAATTCATAACCATCAATATCAAATGGCTGAAACCCCTTTTGAGTGGGCATTTCAAAAATAAGATGCGTTTGCCCTGCGGTAGCTACAGGGGAACTGCATAAGTTCAAAACCCTGGCACCTACTTATTTAGTGAACACTTCTTGGAGGCAAGTACCCTGACTACTGACTGAACGCAGATAAATAATTTAAAATTCTGCCAATTCTCCCATTTTCAATTCAAAAGAGTCAAAACTAATGATGTAAAGCATCTTGGTTTCTTCCTGCATGCCAAGTTAATTCACAATAGCTGAAATCCAAAGAGCGTATTTGAAAAGTATTGCACCTTGATGTTATAGATAGGAATTTTTTTTACAGAGGTGAGCAATAGTTTCATGCAGAAAGCAGCCGACATTATGATGCCTGATTCTATTACAGAAGCCAGAAAATAAAAGAGAATAGAACATGGAAACAGACATTATCTTTGAGCCACTGAAATTTCGTAATCTCACCGTCAAAAACCGTATTTTTCGGTCTAGTATCTCCGGACGTTGGGATAACTATGATGGTTCAGGTACTCAGGCACGAATCAACTGGGAAGAAAAATTTGCTCGTGGTGGTGTAGGAGCAATTATTACTTCTTTTGTACCAGTTGCGATTCGGGGGCGAATTATGCCTAATTACGCCACGATTGACTGCGATGAGCGTATTCCTTTTTGGCAGAAAGTTGGCGAAAAAGTCCATGAGTATGACTGTAAATTAATTTTGCAACTGAGCCATTCTGGGCGTCAACAAGATATTGCTGGAGTGGAAAACCAGAACCTGAAAGCTTTAAGTTCCACAAACAAGACTGAGCCATTGCACGGATTTCGATGTCAAGCAATGACGCTTGAGGAAATTAAAGACACGATTCAACTTTTTGCTGATGGTGCTAGACGTGTCCGTGAAGCAGGGTTGGATGGTATTGAATTGCACAGCGCAAACGGGTATTTATTTACACAATTTCTTAGCTCAGGTATTAATGATCGCCAAGACGAATATGGCGGCTCTTTAGAGAATCGAGCGCGATTTTTGCTAGATGTGATCAGGGCAATCCGCAAGGAAGTGGGAAACGATTTTCACTTACAATTCAAAATTAGTGCGATCGACTATAACAACGCCGTAACTTTTTGGGAGAAACCAGGGAATACGCTCGCAGACTCTATCCAGATTTGTCAGTGGGCACAAGAGGCTGGAGTCGATGCCGTGCATGTGTCAACCGGGAGTTTGTTTCCTCATCCACTCAATCCAATCGGCGATTTTCGCTTTGAAATTATCAGGAAAACCTATGACACGATGCTGTCTAGTGGCATCTACACATTCCGTAACTATCTCTTGTTTCGATACTGGCTGTTAAGACCAATTTTCGCCTTTTTATGGAACCGGGTGAAAAAGGATTTACCTCCGCAGCCGTTTAGCGGTAACGAGGTAAAAGATGAAGAAATGAGGAAGCTATTAGAGGCTAATCAAGGAATAAATCTGGTTGTATCTCGTGAAATCAAAAAGCACGTCAATATCCCCGTTTTATGCACTGGTGGTTTTCAGCAAGCTTCTTACATTCGTAAGGCAATTAATGAAGCGTATTGCGATGGAGTGACAATTGCTCGTCCTTTGGTTGCTAACAACAACTTGGTTCACGATTTTGCTGCAGGAAAAGACCTTCCAGACAAACCCTGCACTTATTGCAACAAATGCCTGCTCAATGTCATGGAAAATCCTTTTGGTTGCTATGAACTGTCAAGGTTCGATGGCGACTACGAAGAGATGATGAGAGAAGTCATGTCAGTGTTTCACCCAACTCACCTTGAGCAGCAAGAATCCTCTAAGACTTCCGTACCACTTGGATAGCGTAGATGCATAGTAGAGACGTACCATGTTACATCTCTACATAAATTTGTCAGACATCACTTGCAAATAATCTCGACAATATAACAAGTCACATTCGCATGACCGAACAAACAAGCCAAACCCTACTCCCGACGCCGCCCAAAGCAATTTTCAAGCGTATTTGGGTTGTCATTGTGGGAGTTGTCGCAGTAGCTATCTTGTTCCTTTGGCCTATTTTATCCAACTCCCCAGTTGATTATGCCAACATTGAAGACCACTTTAAGTATGGTTCAATTGGTAGCGAACCGGTAAATGGCGTTCCCTACTGGATCTGGAAAGTTCTGCCAGAAGTCTTTCCGGATAAATTACCTGGTAAAGGTTATACCTCACTGGGATTTATTGAAGAGCAGGGGAAAGATTTGCCAATTGGTTTTTCCAAGCGCCGAGTATTTATTGACCGCGTTGGTTTGAATTGTGCTGTTTGTCATACAGGCACACTGCGTGAGACACCAAACAGCAAACGTGAAGTGATCACAACAATGCCTGCTAACGTGCTTAACCTAGAGGGATACATCAATTTCATATCAGCAGTAGCTACGGATGAGCGATTTACTGCTAACCGGATGCTACCAGAAATTGAAAAGATAAGTGGCGGTCTTAACCCGATCCAAAAATTAATTTATCGCTTCTTGGCGATACCCCAAACCAGAGACGCGCTGATTATTCAAGGGAGCCGACTTTCGTTCCTCAAAAATAATCCTGAATGGGGTCCAGGAAGAGTGGATACTTTTAATCCTTATAAAGCGCTTCAATTCCATTTCCCGATGGATAAATTGCGGGAGGATGAACTGATTGGCACTACTGATTTGCCCTCAGTCTGGAATCAAAAAGCCCGCGAGGGATTGCAGTTGCACTGGGATGGCGATAACACGTCAGTTGATGAACGTAATAAGAGTGCGGCATTAGGTGCTGGCGTCACACAAACAAGCATCGATTTGCCGAGAATTCAGCGAGTTGCAGATTGGCTTTGGGAACTACCACCACCAGTCTATCCCTACGAGGTTAACGAAACTAAAGCTGTGAAGGGAGAGCAGCTTTTTCAAAATAATTGTGCTAGCTGCCACGTTTTTGGTGGCTCACAAACAGGAAAAGTCGTACCAATACAAGAAATTGGTACAGATCCGCATCGCCTCGACTCATATACCTATGAAATGCTGTCTAACCAAAATACCCTTTATGCAAGTTATCCGTGGCGTTTCTCACATTTCCGCAAGACGAATGGCTATGCCAACGTGCCACTAGATGGCATCTGGTTACGCGCACCTTATCTGCACAATGGCTCAGTGCCAACTCTACGAGATTTACTTGAAGTTCCAGAGAAAAGACCAAAGGAATTTTATCGAGGTTACGACGTTTTCGACAAGGAAAAAGTGGGCTTCGTCTCCAATGTTTCTGAGGAAAACGACAAGAAATACTTTAAGTTCGACACTACAGTACCTGGGAATAGTAACAGCGGTCACTTGTACGGAACTGAACTTTCCCCAGAAGACAAAGATGCTCTGGTCGAGTACATGAAAAAGCTTTGAAATTTGTCACGAAGGTAAAAGGCATGAATACTTACGCTCAATGGTTTAGTCGAGTGACTTGGCTCGGCATTATCGCTAATATGTTTTTTGTCATTCCATCTTGCTTCTTTCCAGAGCAATTCCTCTCGTTGCTTGGGATGCACATACCTTTCCCCATCATTTGGGTTCGGGCTGCTGGGATGCTATTGTTTATCATCAGTGTTTTTTACATCCCTGGTGCAATTGATCCGTATCGATACCAAGCAAGCGCCTGGATTTCAATATTTCCCTCGCGAACTTTTGGCGCAACATTTTTCATGGCTGCGGTATTTTTGTTTGGTCAAGATAAGGGATTCCTTTCTATTGCCTTTGTAGACTTGTTCTTCGGATTCATTGAGGCAATTCTTCTGACTCTTGCCATGCGAAATCAAAACTCAATTGCTGAGGAACCCGTAAAGCAATTGATCTAAGTCATACCATTGCTAAGAAGTAAGAGAATGCTATGAACATATTCAAAGATAAATTAAGCAGAATTATCACAAGTGTTGTTCTCATTGTTCTGCTTTTAGTTGGAGGGGTTGTCTATGTTGGATGGTACAACCTTTTCCGAGAAGTTCCCACATATTACGAGTCAGCCGAAGAACACTTTAAATACGGTTCTATCGGTACAGAACAGCCGCAAGGTGTACCTTATTGGATTTGGCTAGTGTTGCCGCGAATCTTTCCCGACAAACTGCCAGGAGCGGGTGGCTATACTTCCCTGGGAATAACATGGGAGGAAGGTAAAGAAACGCCAGTTGGCTTTACCAAAAAAACAATTGGCTTTCCGCGTGTCGGTATAACTTGTGCTGTTTGCCACTCTGCTACATATCGAAAAACACAAAAAGATAAACCAACAATAGTTGCCGCTGGTCCTTCGAGTAAATTTAACCTTCAAGGCTATATTCGCTTTTTAGGTGATGCTGCTAGTGACTCCAGATTTACAGCAGATTATATCCTTGACGAAATCAAATATAACCATGAGTTTTCCTGGTTGGAGAAACTGCTTTATCGCTATCTCATTATTCCTCAAACTAGAAAAGCACTGGTGCAACAAAAAGAAGACTTTGATTGGATGGATTCTCGTCCCAACTGGGGTCCTGGTCGCATCGATCCATTTAACCCCGTCAAATTCAACACCTTAAAATTACCCAAAGATGACACAATTGGCAACTCCGATATGATGCCAATATGGAATCAAAAAATGCACAAAAACTTTGCGCTGCATTGGGATGGTTTAGAAACTTCATTGACGGAAACTGTTAACACTGGCGCAATTGGTGACGGTGCGACTAAAAAGTCACTTCCTGTAGCTGATTTGCAACGGGTAGAAGGTTTTATTACACAACTTGCGCCTCCCAAATATCCCTTTGCTGTCGATGAGAAATTGACAGAAAAAGGAAGTCAAGTTTTTGCCAACACCTGTGCATCTTGTCACGCTTTTGGTGGCGAAAGGACAGGAACAGTAATTCCTGTGGAAGAGGTGGGAACTGACCGTCACCGCTTAGATATGTGGACGCAACAAGCTGCAGAGACTTACAACAACTTTGCTGAAGGCTACTCCTGGGACTTTGACAACCTGCGTAAGACAAATGGCTATCTATCTGTGTCTCTCGATGGACTTTGGTTAAGAGCCCCATATCTACATAACGGTTCAGTGCCATCGGTACAAGACTTGTTAGAAAAACCAGAAAATCGTCCCAAAGTTTTCTACCGGGGATACGATGTCTACAATCCAGAAAAAGTGGGCTTCGTTTCTGAGGGTTCCGAAGCTGAACGTGTTGGTTTTAAATACGATACGACCGTTACTGCCAATTCAAATCAGGGACATATTTATGGAACTGAATTGTCTGGTGACGACAAAAAAGCATTAATCGAATACTTGAAAACATTATAAAAGGGTGCTGCAATGGCTACTGATTATATTCTGTTCATACACGGCGTGAATACCCGCGATAGGCGTGAACAACCTCAATATGCCGATCAACTTTTCCAACGCCTCCAAGAAAGTGCCTCTAATAACGAACGAGAACTCAAAAAGATAGCTCTCTACTGGGGTGATGTTAATAAAGAAGCAGAGGAAAATCTCCTCAAACAACTCCAAGCATCACCCTTTTGGGAACATATCTGGTTTAAAGCATTTCGCGAACAGCAACTTCTCCAGTTTGCTGGAGATGCTGCACTCTACATTAGCCGTCAGGTAGGCTCCAAGGTTGTTAAAGAGCTCAAGAAACAGACAGATGGGTTAAACAATTCTCAGTCAGATGACCGCCTGCACTTAGTGACACACAGTTGGGGAACTGTGATCCTATTTGACATATTGTTTGCTGGTCGCTGGGACAATCCGGAAGTACCTGGTCATGATGCTGTTATGGCAATTCGCGATTGTATCTATGGCTTGTCTGGGAAAGATCCTAATCCGCATCAGGGCGTTCAAATTAGCAGTATTCACACTATGGGTTCACCTGTTGCAATCTTCACCCTGACTAATGTAATACCAGGTAGAGATGGTCCCGATTCACCCAGCACTCACGACATTACACCCCAACTACAGAAGCTACTGGAGTCCCTGCACGCGAGGCGAAATGGAAAGAAGCTACCTTGGAGGAATTACATTCATGCTGGCGATCCGATCGCATACCCACTTAAAGAAGTGATAACCAACCTAGTGGACGGTCAGACAAAATACTTAGATATTCAAGATCTGATGACGCATGAATCAGGATTGCTTGAATCTGTGACTGCACAATCAGTTTTCGCCCTGCTGCATGGCGGTGAGGCCCATGGCAGCTACTTCTCTAGTGACAAAGTGGTTCAAGAAATCTCCAATGTTGTGAACATAGAAACGCCTGCATTTCATCAACCCTAGCATCAGGCACGGTTTTTACTAAAAAGTCCAGTAGCTACTTCGGTACAGACATAGGGAGTTGTGTACCGAAACGACTTTTTCAGTCAAAAAGTTTACTATCTTAACATAGAGATTACCATGAAACCCTACTTACCCCAACATGACCCAAATCCTGAAGCTCGGAGAAATTGGCTGGAACAAAACCGAGAAGACTACAAATTTGACCACAATTATTTGGCTCCCATACCAATACTTGATAAGGTGCCTCATAAAGAACTCTTCTCGCCGCAATATACCGCTAAGCGCTTAGCAAGTATGGCGGATCTCGTACCCAATATGCTTGCTGCCAAAGCCAGAAATTTCTTCGATCCACTGGATGAATTGGAAGAATATGAAGCCCTGTTGTCGATATTACCAAAGCCCTCTGTCATAAAAAATTACAAAACAGATTCGTGTTTCGCCGAGCAAAGACTCTCTGGGGCAAACCCGATGGCAATGCACAGGATTGACGAGCTACCAGAAAAATTCCCTGTGACAAACGACCACTTTCAAAAAGCTGTAGGTGCAGAACACAATTTGGAGGCGGCACTCAAAGAAGGCAAACTCTATTTATTAGATTATCCTTTGCTATTTGACATTAAAGGCGGTACCTACCAGAACATTAAAAAGTACCTTCCCAAGCCGCAGGCTCTATTTTACTGGCAAAGCAATGGCAATAAAAATAGTGGTTCTCTGGTGCCTATCGCCATTCAGATCCATAATGATACTGGTGGAGATAGCCTGATTTACACACCAGATGACCCCCATTTAGATTGGTTTTTGGCAAAAACCTGCGTACAAATTGCTGATGCCAACCATCAGGAATTGGGTAGCCATTTTGCACGTACTCATGCAGTCATGGCTCCATTTGCAATTGTCACTGCTCGACAGTTGGGAGAAAACCATCCCCTCGCCTTACTTCTGAAACCCCACTTCCGATTCATGCTCTATGATAACGATTTGGGACGTACTCACTTTTTACAAGCAGGAGGTCCGGTTGATGAGTTTATGGCAGGTACGTTGCAGGAGTCTCTTGGTTTCGTTGCCAAAGCCTACGAAGAATGGAGTTTAGACAATGCTGTCTTCCCGACGGAAGTGAAGAATCGCAAAATGGATGATCCAGACATTTTGCCGCACTATCCTTTCCGGGACGACGGGATGTTACTCTGGGATGCGGTCAAAAAGTTTGTGACTGAATACTTGCAACTCTATTACAAAACTCCCCAAGACTTGAGCGAGGATTATGAATTGCAAAATTGGGCGAGAGAATTGGCTGCCCAAGATGGTGGTTGTGTCAAGGGGATGCCAGAGAAAATTGAGACCATAGAGCAACTCATTCATGTTGTGACTGTAGTCGTCTTCACCTGCGCTCCTCTCCACTCGGCTTTGAATTTTTCCCAGTACGAATACATGGCTTTCGTACCCAATATGCCTTATGCAGCCTATTACCCCGTTCCAGAAACAAAGGGTGTGGATATGCAGACTATCATGAAGATGCTTCCACCTTTTAAGCAAGCTGCTGATCAGGTGATGTGGTCGGATATTTTGACATCCTTCCATTACGACAAATTGGGTCACTATGATGAAGAATTTGCCAACCCAATGGCTCAGGCAATTCTTTTGCAGTTCCAACAAAATTTGCATGAAGTGGAACGACAAATAGAAATCAAAAATCAATCTCGTCCAATACCATATAACTACCTCAAGCCTTCTGAAATTATTAATAGCATCAATACTTGAGTTGGTTTTGAGTTAGCAACTACCAAAAACAAGGATGAAAAAATGTCAAATCACCAAGTGACTGTTACCGCTCGCATGAAGGTTAAGCAGGGTCTGGAGGACAGATTCAAGCAGGAACTTCAAACCGTAATCGCGACTACTCGTTCTGAGAATGGATGTATTAATTATGATTTGCATCAATCTGTTGATAATCCATCGCTATTTATGCTGCACGAAAACTGGATCAGCAAGGACATTTTGGAGCAGCACCTAGAAATGCCGTACATCAAAGCCTTGTCAGAAAAAGCAGCAGAATTTTTGGTTGAACCTCCTGAAGTCCTCTTATGGCAGCAGGTTGTTCATAACGGCTAGCTCACTCACTCTTGAGGGCTTGGCAGCTCTAAAAATTCAAGCAGACAGGCTGCAAAGCCTGTCTCACACTTGACGCCCATTCCACAAATGTGCAATGCCATCGAATATATAGCATTCTTAAGGAAAGATAGTATAAAAATGATGACATCAAGGGTCTTACTATACGGTGCAACTGGCTACGCTGGAAAACTCATTGCTGCATCAGCTAAAAGTAACGGTCTAGAATTAATTTTGGCAGGACGAAATCAGAGTTCACTGGCAGCAGCAGCCGATAAACTAAGTCTGGACTTTCGAGTTGTTGGCTTAGACGATCCAAATGCGATCGCTCGCTCTATCGCGGATGTCAAAGCTGTGCTGAATTGCGCCGGACCCTTTTCAAAAACCGCAAAGCCGCTTGTAGACGCCTGTGTGCAAACCAAAACCCATTATTTAGACATAGCTGGAGAAGTGCCGGAATTTGAGGCTTTAGCTGCACGAGACACTGAGGCTAAAAATGCAGGAGTCATGCTTATGCCTGGCGTGGGGTTTGGAGTTGTCCCAACCGACTGTTTAGCTGTTTACCTCAAACATCAGTTACCGACAGCCAATCGACTGATATTAGCTTATGAAACACAGGGCGGTGTATCTCAGGGAACAGCAAATACAGTTCTGCCCAACTTACATGTGATGGGTGTGGTGAGAAAAGAAGGTCAACTCATCCCCGCTCGACCAGCGTGGAAAAGTCGCAAAATTGATTTTGGTTCTGGTGTGATCGTTGCAGTCAGCAACCCTTGGCGAGCCGATATTTTGACCGCGTTCCACAGTACCGGCATTCCCAATATTGAGGTATACACAGTGTTTCCAACTCCTGTGCGTCTACTCATGCAAATGAGTCAGTATTTGGGATGGTTATTTAGCTCATCGTTGTTCCAAAGCGCTTTAGCACGACTGATTCAAACTTTACCCCCCGGACCAAGTGCGGCAGAACGAGCAAGGGGTACGACAAGAGTCATTGGCGTTGTCGAAGACGAAAGCGGTCAAAAAGTGACGGCAAAGCTGGAAGGTCCCGAAGCCTACGATTTTACTGCGTTAGCTGCTGTGGCAATTATGAAACGCATAGTCCAAGGCGAAGCTCAGGCAGGATTCCAAACTCCCGCCTCCGTTTATGGGGCGGATTTGGTGCTGGAGATTCCGGGAGTCATGCGGTTTTGAGGGAATTGACTCTGAAACTGAAGTTCCCCCCAAGTAAAAAGCGCGCTGATGCTTAGCTAGAGCGGCTTTCAAAATTTTCTTCAACCGCTTTACGCCCTTACAAATTGTCAAAGGGGCGTGGCGTCGCGAGAATGAGGCGTTGAACCCGATTTTTTAGCTTACCATTGATGTGCCTTTAGTTCCAGCGTGTACATGGGTACAGTATATGAAGTATCAATTCCTGATTTTATTGTGCAGTAAGGCACGCGAGCTTTTTTAGTACATTCGCACTGGGGAACTTCAGCTTAAATATTTAAGATTTTACAAACAAAAAAAGCAGGCTTCTTTTGGTCACAAGCAAAGAAACCTGGCTTTTTAGTCATATTTTACTCATAAATGAAATTTTTCCTTCACGCTGTTACAGGTAATACCTGACAGTGCTGACAACTCGACTTTTCTTAGCTCTTAAAGCTGTCTTCAAGAACAAAGTTGTTTGGTTGTGCAAAAGTCCTTCCCACCAATTGCGAGTCACAAAAGCAGGAATAATAACTGTTGTGTAAGTACCAGGATGACGCTCTTCAAACTGACTAACAAATTCGACAATTGGAGATATCACAGAGCGATAGGGTGATTCGATAATGACTAAGGGAATATCTGCCTCCAATTGTTTCCATTGTTCTTTGAGTTTTTCTCCCCCTGTAGAACCAACATCTACGTGAACTGCAACAATTTCATCAGCAATCGTGCGTGCGTAGTCCAAAGCCTCTACAGTTCCCAGATTCAGTTGTCCTACCACAACCACCGCCGGGTGAGTGACAACTTCGGGTTTAGGTCTGGGAGTATAACTGCGAGGCGGTAATCCCTCAATACTAAGACGTTGGGTTACGTATTGATAGTGGCGGTGAATGGCTAAAAATATGGCGACAACCACAGGAATTGCCACCACCACTAACCAAGCTCCGCCCATGAACTTGGTTGATATGATGACACCTAGAACCACAGCTGTCGCAAGAGCTCCCAAACCATTCATCAAAGCACTGGCTTGCCAACCGGGTGTACGTTCATGGAACCACCGGCGTACCATTCCAGCTTGGGATAGGGTAAAGGAAGTAAACACACCCACCGCGTACAGGGGAATAACGGCGTTTACGTCTCCTTTGAAGATAATCACCAAGATAGCCGCACAGAGGCTGAGGAGAATGATGCCGTTGGAATAAACTAGGCGATCGCCCAATAGTGATAATTGTCGCGGCAAAAATCCATCTCGCGCCAAGAAGTAACAAAGTCTGGGAAAGTCTGCATAGCTGGTATTGGCAGCTAAAAGTAAGATGAGCAGCGTGACAACTTGGACAAAAAAGTAAAATGGTCCATTCCCCAAAATTAATCTACCCAACTGAGAAACGACTGTTTGCCCGTGTTCCGGAACAACGTGATAAATGTTGGATACGTAGGTGATTCCCACAAACATGAGTCCCAGAATACCGCCTAAGTAGAGCAATGTCAGGCGAGCATTTTTCCACTCTGGTTCCTTAAAAGCCAACACCCCATCGGATATGGCTTCCACTCCTGTAAGCGCCGTACATCCGGCAGAAAAAGCTCTCAAAATGAAAAACAAACTGAGTCCTTCTTTAACAGGGATGCTGGGATATTCTGTGGCAACTTGTCCCGTAGCGTATTTAAACAAACCAAGGGCAATCAGCACAAAAATACTGGCAATAAAGGCATAAGTAGGAATCATGAATATTCTGCCTGATTCCTTTACACCTCGAAGATTTGCCAGCGTCAACAAGAAAATAAAAATCAAGCAAAGGCTGACTGTGAAGGGTTGCAGCGCTGGGAATGCTGAAGTGAGGGCGGCTGTACCCGCAGATATACTGACGGTGACTGTCAAAATATAGTCAATCATCAGCGAACCCCCTGCCACCAGTCCAGGATATAGACCAAGGTTTTCTCTGGCAACAATATACGAGCCACCGCCTTTGGGATAAGCTCGAATGGTTTGTCGATAAGAAAGCACGACTATTGCTAGGAGGACCATAATTGCTACAGCAATAGGCAGAGACAAACCTAGGGCACTACTTCCCGCTGCCACTAAAATCAGCAGAATCTCTTCTGTAGCGTAAGCAACCGAGGAGAGAGCATCGGATGAAAGAACCGCCAAGGCAGTGGCGTTACTCAATCTTTCTTCAGCGTGAGCGCTTGTGGGTAAAGTTTTACCGAGTAAAAATTGCTTAATTTGTGGGTAGAGGGACATACAGGGTCCACCTGGCAACGATTTTTGTCATTGCTCTGTAGATATAAACATTAACTACTGAGCATGGAATATTGCAATTTTGCCAGATTAATCACCATTTAATTTTAAATTTTACAGTAGAGGGAGCTGAGTATCTCTACCGCCTACCGACAGATGATTTTGAAACTCCTGCTCATGAGCTGCTGCTTCTAGGCATACTTCCACATCATTCGCTAAGAGATTGTGCGCTGCTTCCAGCATTGATGCTGCGATGTCCTTGAGGTCTTCGCGGTTGTTCAAATATGTTTTCAACGCTTCCATTGGGTCGATGCTGTTACTGGCGCTCAATTCCGGAATGCGGGGTCGAGCCAACTGGCTGACCAATTCTGGTTGAATGGTGTAGGTATGCGCTGGACTTAAAGCACTATGCACCTCGGAGCTATCAATTAAATCCAACTGCTCTGAGCGAAGTTTGTAAATCAGCCGCACGACCGCATCTTGGATATCGCGTTTGGCTAAGGCTTTCATGATTGCCGCCTGTGGGTCTTCAACCTTAGAGACATCCACCTCAATTGTATGAAAAGCCCGCACTGGCAAAGGACAAAATTCCCATTGGACGCGACCTTTCTCCAGTTCTACCATCACATAGCCTTTGTCTTCCTTTTCTTCGCTAAAATCCACCCGTTCAATACTCCCTGGATAAATCACTGGCGGATCATTAGATTTATTCAGGTTTTGATGGCGATGAACGTGTCCCAGCCCTACATAGTCAAAGCTCTGTCGCGTCAGCAAAGATAGGGGAAGCGTAAAACCTTTACCAACTGCTAAAAAGCGTTCGGCTCCCAAGCTAGCATTGTCCGTCATCAAGTGACCCAAAAGAACAGTGGGCACGTTGGGGTCAAGGCGGCGAATTTCTCCTTCTAGGACAATCCGCAGACGTTCAGTAAGCAGTTGGTTGACTTCAACCATAGATAAACTTTCGGTTTCCTGGCGAGTCATCAAAGTGGAACGGGTTAGCCAAGGGAGCGTGATCACCTGCACGCTTCCATTACGGGTATGGATGCTGTGAGTGGTTAAAGTATCACCTACAACAACTCCCGGAACTCCCAAGGCGCGGTAAATACATAGACTGGCTCCACCTTGTCCTTGGGAATGTTGGTCGTGGTTCCCCACCAACAGCACTGTGGGGATATTTGCATCTACAAGGCGGCGAAACTGACCAGCAAAGGCTTCTTGTACGTAGGGCGGCGGTGTCGCATCTGGAAAAGCATCACCGCCAAATAGAACCAAATCTACTGGTTCTGCTAGCGCTCGGTCAATACATTTGGACAGGCTATTGACAAAATCCTCCAATCGTGTATTTAATCCAGTTTCGGGATTGATGCGTCCGTGGGAGAAACCGCTTCCCATGTGGATGTCGGAGAGGTGGAGGATTTTAATCATAAGGGAATCGGGGAGTCGTGGAGGAAACTAGTTTGTCTCCCCATTATTTTATATCTGTTTATATCTGTGACGATAAAGATGGAATTGAATTAAGGCTGTCTGGATACCATGCATAGTTTTTCATGTCGCTTGGCCATGATACTTCATCTGGTGTAGCAATTTCTAGGGTGCTGGAATTGAGTTTGTTATATAAGCCGACAAAATCACCAACTTGAATCTGATTTTTTTCAAAGGTTTGCCGAAGAAGTTCGATTGTAAACATCATGTTATGGGCTTCAAAGCTGCCTTGAGGAAACAAACGCGGAAATATCAGAAACTTTATATCGTCTCGTTTTTGCTTAATAGCTCTTTGGGGTGTCATTCCAAATTTCTCTGGTAATAGATCGCCTTGAATGAAAACCATAATGTAATTTGGACCTCGTACCCATTTTCGATAGCCGTTTCCGAAGGTGAAGACATTGATAAGTTGACTAGTGCGCTGCTGCCACTTCTGTTCTTGAATTCGTCGTTCTGTAAAGTCAAACACCCTAGCGCGTCCACTGATAAAGTTTCTTTTAGCAACCTTAATAGCTCTAGCCAAGAAAATTGTTCCGAGACTATCGCCTGATATATTGAGAGCTACCCTGTTGTTTACGGCATAAGTAATCAAAGTTGCCGCATTTTCAATGACTGGACTACCAGATAAACCTAGATAGTCAAGAACTGCATTAATCCAGTCAAGGTATCGGTTAATGAAAGCGATAATTGGACGTTTTTTAAGAAAAGTGGAGTTGTTCATATTGGCGATGCCAGTTAAGAGAGTAGTAGCATACCTACGGCTCCTTTTTGAAGATTCTGACTCACGTTGTCCCAGCCCAGAGATAAATATTGCAAAAAGTTCGCGCTTATCGTTTTCTGGATAATAGACGATGTCAGATGCAATCGTGGTGATTGGGTCAGGTGATCCCATCACCGAGTCAAAATCAAAAACCTCTTCGCTGCCTGGGTTTTGAAATTGTCCATCAAATTTTTTATCAGGGAATAGAGCTTCAAGAGGCCAGCGCCACCAGGGAGATACGATTTGTTTTGCCTTATCTGATCTCTTCATACAAGATCTTCCTAAAGTACTGGATTTTACACTAAAAAGTGCAAGCGTGAGAAAAGCTATGTATTTGTACAAGTATAAAAAGAAAAGGAGCCTGTGTTTGAAACAGACCCCCCGGACGGTTAGTCAGAGAAGCATTACCCTTGTGACCTCAATAACGATCGACGCAATATTGTATTAAAGATTAAAGAATATTTACGTAAGTTAGGGTTGCAAGCGACAAAAGTCCAGAAGCGATCGCTCTAATTCATACTTCAATGATGCAACGACCCTTGCCACCAATTGATGCAGCAACAGAGGGTGAATTAGCAGATTTGGAACAGCTTTTTCACAAAGATACTCGTTAAACTTGCTTAGAAATTGTTTTATCTAACCGCACAGGCGCAGAGTAAGCTGACGAGGAGAGAGGGCGAGGGGGAGAGTTAAGGGAAATTCTTCTTTTCCTCCACTCCCCACTCCCTACTCCCTCTTAAATATGAATTCCACACTCAGTCTTACCAGTTCCCCGCCAACGTCCAGCGCGTTCATCTTCACCTTCGCCTACGGTCGTCGTGATGGGTTCATCGCCAATGCTGGGATAACCTTGGTCATGCAATGGGTTGTAAATCACGCCGTGTTCAGCTACATACTCCCAGCTTTTTTCGCGTGTCCAGTTAGCTAGGGGATTGATTTTTAGGCGGTTGTTGCTATCTAGTTCAAATACCGGCATATTGGCACGGGTGACGGCTTGATCGCGGCGACGTCCAGTGATCCAAGCGATAGTTTCGAGTTCAGCTAAACCCCGTTGCAACGGTTCAATTTTGGTGAGTTCGTGGAATTTGGCAATATCTTTGTCCCAAAGTGCTTCACCGTATTTTGCGGCAAAGGCTTCGCGAGTGTCTACATCTGGAGTTTTGTAAACTTTCAAATCCAGATTGTAAACTTCTTTAGCCTTAGCAACCAGTTCTAGAGTTTGGGGAAAGTGGTGCAGTGTTTCGAGAAATACCACAGGGACTGGGTGCTTAAGGTCACGGTAGAAAATATCAGTGATTATTAAGTCATCTACGTTAAAGGCGCTAGTTTGCACCAGTCCAGTAGGAATATTCTCGACAGACCATGCCAGTATCTCTCTTGGTTGGGCAGTCTCAAATTTCTGATTGAGTTGCTCTAAGTCAAAACTGGCGTTTTCCGGTGTAATTGCTGTCGAAGCAGTCATTAATTATTCTCCAGTCCAATAAATTCCTTGCTTGATTAAAGTTAATTTTACACTACAAAGGCACATAGATCGGTCGGAATTCTGTAATTCGCATATTCGGGAACCATTGCCAAGAGGGCGGGATTCGGGGAAAACTCCAGGTTCTTTTTGAGGGGCGTGCAAGTGGCGTGCGACTGCCGATTGCGCGGAGCGCAGTGCCCAAAGGGCAATCAGCAATGAGGAGGAATGGAGAAGTCGGCAACTTAAATGTACAACAAGCTATTTACAAAAGTTTATACTTGAGGCAACTTTACCAAGGTATCTATCTTCAGGTAAGTAAATACTATTGTATTTAATAAGATTATTTACCGTTGTTTAATTTTTACTATGTTTCTATTTATATATATGGCGATACTGATATTGTTAGTAGAATCCTTAAAATTAAAGAATTCGACAAATGAACGATTCCAAAACTCCAAATTCATTGAGCCAGTCTATAGTTATGGGCGCTTTGGTCATGCTAACCAGTGCTGGTGTTATCACTATCATGAATTTGTTCTAGGGCAACAACTGCAATTTTTAGCAAAATAACTTTACAAAACCCCTCTCAATACTGAGAGGGGTTTTTACATTGGGTTGAGTACTGTACTAGAGGGTTAAAACAAATGCGAATCATCTTATATAGCAAGCCGGGTTGCCATTTGTGTGAGGGCTTGCAGGAAAAGCTCGAACAGATACAAAATCTCAAGTTTGAGCTAGAGAACCGGGATATTACGACTCGTGAAGATTGGTTTCAAGCTTATCAATACGAGGTACCAGTGCTTTTTCTAGTACACCGCAGAGGTACAGAGGGTACACAGGACGAAGCAAAGGAGCTACCCTTGCCCCGTCCCTCTCCTAGAGCAACGGTACAGCAGTTGGAGAATATGCTTGCGAAGTATTTCTGACTAAAGTATAAGCAATTATACAATGTCTCCACTTGCTCTGTATGGTTTCAATTTATTCTTCCCCAGAGAGCGAGCCTGTTTTATTTGTACATAAAAAAGCGCTTGAGACTTTCTTCACCCCAGCGCTTCTTCTGTATAAAGCTATACCAAATCACCGCTTTGATGCAACATTTGAAACCCGCAACATTCTGTCGGTGAGACGAATTGCGAATATAAGCTGTGGCAAACATATCGTGAAATGGTATCACTCCTTGCACTAATAAAGAATATCTCTTCTAGAATGAAACGCGGAATCTGGTGAGTGACAGTTTGCCAACTGACCCTAGTAGATGAGTTGCTAATTTAGCAATCATTACGGAATTGACTTCTGATACTTTTTTTGACATGAAAGTCAAGAAAATTATGAAACCCTACTGAAAGAATTTTATCTGCAAAATTCAAATTATTTTCAATTTTCAATTTTTAATTTATAACTTTTTTTTCCGTATTTATGTGTCTGTGTTAACCTATTAATTTCAACTTGACATTCGTCATAGTAATTTATGACTGGAGAGCGGGAGGATTTCAGGGTAGACTAAATGCAAATTTTCGTTCCTGGGCGTCTTTGTCTGTTTGGTGAACACAGCGATTGGGCGGGAGAATATCGTCGTCACAATCCTGAGGTTAAGGTAGGCTACACGCTGCTTGTGGGTACCAATCAGGGGCTTTATGCTAGGGTGAAGCCTCATCCAACTCAGCTTGTTCTTCACGCCTCTCTCAGTGATGGAAGCCGTGAAACCCTGACTTTGCCAATCGAAAAGGAGGTTTTACTATCCGAAGCCAAAAAGGGTGGTTTTTGCAGTTATGCGGCTGGCGTTGCTTACCAATTTCTCGCTAGCTTTCCTGTCGCTGGGCTGGAGATTGACAATTACCTGACAGATTTACCAATTCAGAAAGGGCTATCGTCCAGTGCTGCGATTTGTGTACTGGTAGCCCGGTCATTCAATCAGGTGTATGACTTAAAGATGACTCTCCAGGAGGAAATGGAGTTTGCATATCTCGGCGAGATTACTACGCCTTCCCGATGTGGGCGGATGGATCAGGCGTGTGCCTACGGTAATCGTCCTATTGCTATGATATTTGATGGCGATTGCCCAAGGGGCACAGGCATTGCCAATCGCACTCATATCATAGAGTTAAAGGTACCGAAGGATTTATTCTTTGTAATTGTGGATCTCGGTGCTAGCAAAAATACTCAAAAAATTCTCACTCAACTCAATGAGTGTTATCCCTTCGCTACCAACGAAGTCCAAGCGAATGTACAGAAATATCTCAGTTCCATCAGCTATCAAATAACGCAAGCAGCGGTTGATGCTTTACAAAAAGGCGACGCTGAACAACTTGGTATTCTTATGAAACAAGCACAGGCAGAATTTGACAAACATTTGATACCCGCTTGTCCAGAAGAGTTAACTGCTCCCGTACTGCACCAACTTCTTGAGTATGAACTCATCCAACCTTATATTTTAGGTGGCAAGGGCGTGGGTTCACAAGGAGATGGCACTGCACAGTTTATTGTCAAAGACGCAGAAAGCCAACAAAAAGTCATCGAAATCATTGAGCAGAATTTTCCACAAATGCAATGTTTAAAACTGACAATTTATGCAACAAAATAAGGTAAGGAAAGCTGTGATTCCAGCGGCTGGCTTCGGGACTCGATTATTTCCAGCCACCAAAGTTGTTAAAAAAGAACTTTTCCCGATTATTGATAAAGATGGCAGGGCAAAACCTGTGATTCTGGCAATTGTTGAAGAAGCGATGAGTGCCGGAATCGAAGAAGTTGGGATTGTGGTGCAACCAGGAGATAAAGAAATTTTTGCAGATTTTTTTAAAAGTCCACCTAAAAAAGAACTTTTCAACAAACTTTCCCCCCAAAATCAAGAATACAGCAAATATCTTCAAGAACTAGGCAGCAGAATCACAATTTTGACGCAGGAAGAACAAGAAGGCTACGGTCATGCTGTTTTCTGTGCCAAGGAATGGGTGAAAAATGAGCCATTTTTGCTCATGCTAGGTGACCACGTTTACTCATCAGACATTGAAAAATCCTGTGCTAGTCAAGTTATAGACGTTTACGAACAAGTCAATCAAAGCGTTCTTGGGTTGACAGTTATGCCAGCAGAAATTCTCCATCAAGCTGGCTGTGTTACAGGAATTTGGCAATCATTCAATTCGCTTCTTTCACTTACACAAGTTTACGAAAAACCCTCCATTGAGTATGCTCGTCAATATTTGCATACAGAGGGAATGAAAGATGATGAGTTTCTCTGTATGTTTGGGTTGTATGTACTGACACCGAAAATATTTGATTTTTTGGCAGAACACATTCATCAAAACTTTCGAGAACGAGGAGAATTTCAGTTAACATCTTGTTTGGATAGATTGCGTGAAGAAGACGGAATGACAGGATATCTTGTGAAAGGAAAGTGTTTTGACACAGGATTGCCAGATACCTATCGGCAGACAATGATTGATTTTAGAATTTAGATGTTTGGCGTTAGATTTCTTGCAAAAATCGGTCTAGGGCTATTAGGAACCGCAGATGCACCCATATATATGCAGGTAATTTATCTGTGTACATCTGTGGTTTCATATTCAAATTTCCTCGCTGTGCGTTGTTGACGTACTTACTTGACAGCGCCAGCAGGTACAGATGCAAATCTAGCGTATCGCTGTAAGTAGAATTCCTTAGAATTGGCGATCGCCTTCACAGATTCGCGTTCTTTCAGTGCATGCTTCCATTGCCGTAACCGGGTTAATTCAGATGGTAACTGAAAACCACGATATTCTTTAATAACAGCCAAACGCTCAAACCAAGGGTAATATGTGAGGTCACTCGCTTCTCAAACATTCACGCATTCGCTCATTCAAAATTCAAAATTTAATTAGTGGGAGCGGGTGTACCGCCACTGTCTTATTGACCACCAAATCTGCATCCGCATGGTGGGGGCTTGTACCCAGAATTAATCAATTCAAAATTATTCTTCCGGATTGAACGCGTGAACGCGTGAACGCGTGAATTCAAAAAAGGTCAACGAGACTGATAGATTCACCAAACCAGTAAGAACCATCACCAGACAGTTTTGCTAAGGCACGGAAAACTGAATTTTGTTCCCCACCCGCCACGAGCGATCGCTCACCTGGAACGTCTCGAAGTGCAAAGTAGGGGATGTAGTTTGACGCACGGAGGAAAACTACATCTGTGTTTTTAAGGGGCGGATGAAATCCGACTTCTTCGGACTTTAGTCCTTTGTTTCTTTTTCAATGTATTGTCTAACTGCTTCTCTAATCAACTCGTTTATAGACCTCTCTTTTTGTTTGCTTAGCTTTACCAACTCTTCATACTCTTCTTTGGAGAACCTTGCGCTAAATCTACTCATGATATAAAATCTATGTTATATTGATGTCATGGTAACACAAGAATGAAAAACTCCAAAAAACAAACGTGATGCCATGCCTACCCTCACAAATGAAGATATGGGGTTGTACTGAGAAGTCCTTTTTAGGAGCCTGCGGTGCGTAAAATCTTCTCAGTAGCGGAGACGCTGCGCGAACAGGGTTGGAAGGAAGGAAAGTGCCGTACAGCCCTGAGCTTGTCGAAGGGTCGAGGCGGGTAGGGCTGTCTTACCCTCGTCAGCGTGTTTTACAAAAAACATGAGACAACGTTGCGGTGAGACAGGGCTCTTGGTAGGGTTTCCCTCGTGCCGGCTCTGCGAACCCGAAGGGAGTGTGGCGCCTATCCCAGGTCGCAACAACAGTCTAGAATCCACGTTTTTCAAAGCGTGGAGAGCTCAAAGGTTATAGCCCTCTATAGAATTGCAAGCGACCTGTGCCAATATATTGACCATCGGTCTGCTGTGCAGGGGCAAATGCTGTGAGTTGAAATATATAGACGCCATCGTAGCTAGGATTGCGGAAAGGTTTCAGACCAATAGTGACCGTTTTACCTGGTGGAATTGGTTGGTCAAAGGTCACTGTAACAGTATTTTTTTGGCTATCATTGCTGGCTAGTTGGATTGGTAACTTTTGTCCTTTACGATCAGGAGTTCCCTCAAAGGCACGACTCTCTTGTGCATCGTAACGAATACGTTCAAGACCTTGTCTTTGAGTGATGTTAACTTGCTGGAGTGGTTTTCCAGCATTGGCTGGTACTTCTATGGTGAAATAATATGTTGCTTCCCGAACATCTGTGTTTATGTAAGTCGATGTAGCAGCAACCAAACGCGGTGGTTGGAAGATGGTAATAGCGCTATCGGCTTGAGCAAATGCAGATATTGCGGACAAAGGCAATAAGCATAGCCCAGTACCGACAACAAAAAGAGTTTTATAAAACCTAGAAATGCTTTTCATGTTGTTTGGTGACATACAGGTTTTCTGGGGATTTTCAGTAGCTGGATTATGAGAAATAAAATCTTCATTCGTTGCTTTATTTAAGACAGCAAAATTCTCTAAAAGAGCATTTTTTTAACAATAGCTGCTCAAATTTGAAATTACTGAGTCTACAAAAAAATCCACTATTCTACCAAGGCTATATGTAAGTTTATATAGCCGCGATTTTTGCTCGCTAGGTATTTTTTATGTGAAATAGCACCGTTCTATCTTCGATTGGCATATGAAGGCTAGTGATTAAACCAATTAAACGTAATAGCGTTTGAGGTTAATCATTTACTCACCACCCAATATTAAATTGGGAAACTGGGTGCTTCTCTAATTTTTTTTAAATGTAACACATATTGAAAATTTTTACTGCTGATAGAATTAGCTTTTGCCAAGTCAATTGATTCCTCCTAACCCGATAGAATTTTAGGTAATAAACAACTTGCATAAAGTTATTTAATTTTCTCTAAATACACAATCTTGTTGGGAAATTATCAGCGTTTTTGCAGTAGCTAAAATACGGTATTTTGATAAATATTAAGATGATTAATTTCGCTTTTCGACGGCAATATCTCCCAAAAAGCTATTGGATTTTTAAGGAAGAAAATTTAGCTTTTCCTATAAAAAATAAGCAAATTAGAGATGGAAGCGTTTTCTCCGCCTGCTTATCGCTACACATCTACACTCTGCTTCCTAACAGGCGTGATAAGGAAAGCTCACTCACTTTTCACCTTTAGCAGTGCCGGGGACTCTTCATACATTCACTTTCACCATGACTTAAAATACGGTAAATCAGTCAATTTATGAGCTTTAAAAAACAGCCATTTGGTGTATACCTATAGGATGAAATTTGACTGACTAGTAATACAATCTTGGTGTCCTCACATCCGGAAGGTTATGCGGTTTTTTACACATGGTCGCCGCTGGTTATTCCTGACGCTTTTTGTCATTGCAGTTATTGCAGCGTGTACGGCAATGCCTGGAAAACGCGCTCAGCAAGCGATACAACACAGTATGGTCATTTTCGTTGCCGATGGGCTGCGTCCGACTTCGATAAATGCTACCGATACCCCAACCATGAACGAGATACGGGAACGGGGAGTCAAGTTTACTAACAGTCACTCTTTATTTCCGACCTTCACCACCGCTAACGCTTCGGCGATCGCCACCGGTCACTATTTGGGAGATACGGGTGACTTTAGCAATACTATCCAAGTCAGCGCCCCGGTCAAAAGTGCCAAAAACAGCGTAGTTCCGTTCCTAGAAAACAATGCCGTTCTTCAAGAAGTTAACAAACAGTTTGGTGCCAACTACCTCAACGAACAAACTCTGTTAGAAGCCGCAAGAAAAGCAGGTTTCAGTACTGCTGCTGTCGGAAAAATCGGACCAGTTTTGATTCAAGATGTGACGTTGCAAAAGGGCGAACCAACGATCATTTTTGATGACGCCACCGGCACGCCGACGGAAATTTCTCTAAGTTCTGAAGTTACACAACTGCTTGCCAAAAACTCATTGCCAACAGCAACGCCATCGCGGGGAGAAAACGGTAATCATGGGGACAGCAAGACTCCAGGTACCAAAGTTGCAAATACAGTTCAGCAGCAATATTTTGCTGATGTCACGACTAAGGCAATCCTGCCACTTTTCAAGCAGCGGCAAAAACCCTTTGTGCTGGTTTTCTGGTCTCGTGATCCAGATGGTACACAGCATAACCACGGCGACAGCCTCAACCAACTCGTTCCTGGTATCAATGGTCCCACCGTGCAAGCAGCCCGCCAGAATGTTGACAAGAACCTAGCTCAAATTCGCACTGCATTAAGGGATTTGGGTTTGGAAGAGACGACAAATATATTCTTGACTGCCGACCACGGATTTTCGACTATTAGTAAGGAAAGCAAAACCAGTTATGCAGCAACACTTTCTTACCCGGATGTGCCAAAAGGTTTTTTACCAACTGGTTTTTTGGGAATAGACATAGCGCATGAGTTAAAGCTCTCTATGTTTGACCCAGATCAGAACAATGCTCCACTCAATCCTAGTAAAGGGCAGACTTCTAGAAACAGTATCATTGGTAAAGACCCGAGAAAACCAGATGTCATAGTTGCTGGTAATGGTGGTTCTGATTTGCTCTATCTGCCTAATGCTGCAAACAAAAAAGCCACTGCGAAAAAGATTGTAGATATGCTGCTAAAGCAAGACTATATCAGCGGCTTGTTTGTGGATGATTCTTTGGGAAAAATTCCTGGGACTTTACCTTTAGAGGCGATCGCTCTTCGAGGAGCCGCACGGACTCCTAAACCATCTATCTTAGTAAATTTTCGCTCCTTTGACACAGGTTGCGGCAATCCCACAGCCTGTGGTGTGGAAATAGCAGATACAAACTTGCAGCAGGGACAAGGAATGCATGGAAGCTTTAGTCGTGCTGATACTTACAACACAATGGCAGCAATTGGACCTGACTTTAAACAGGATTATGAAGATGTGGCTCCCGTGAGTAACGCAGATGTAGCACCAACCTTGGCGAAGGTACTGAATCTAAAGTTGTCTCCTCAGGGTAAGCTAGTTGGTCGAGTGTTAAGTGAAGCGCTCCTTAGTGGACCTGACAACGTTCAGCATAAGTCTTTTACCCTGAAATCTCCATCTGCCGCTAATGGTTTGCAGACAATCCTCAAATATCAAACAGTCGGAAAAACTCGCTACTTTGATGTTGCTGGGTTTCCAGGTCGTACGCTGGGACTGTGATCAGAACTACATTATTTAATTAGGGTGCATTAATTCATATCTTATGCAAGCGATATGCCAGCATAAACACTTCGACCTACGTATAGACGATTTTCCAGTGATATTCTAGGGTTTTCTGTTCGGGACCAATTTGAATCCGCAGAGAACCCTAATTTTCTGTGTTGGAATCAATCCCCAGTGCAGCATAGCTGTGCGTTAACTGTTCCCAGAGCGCGTTTATTTGCTGGTAAGCGTCTTCTTGGGAGAGCTTTCCCAGAGTCTGTAAGTTGCAAATGTAGCCAACTCGTGTTGCAAATTCTTGTAAGTTAGCGTTGAATAGCAGAGCCTCTGGCGTGAACTGACCGTGGTAACTTCGCTTCTGATAGAGAAAGCTATGTTTGTCTATCTGCTGTTGCATAATCCACCTCTTGTCTATAAAGTTCCTCTTCTTTCTTTGTATGCCAAAATTACGATAAAAACAAATATTGTTTTTTGTTGTTACCATAAATAACGGTGATTAAAAATACACTACTTAGGTATGATGACTGGTTGCGCTCAACATAATAGTAATATGTGGGTTAAAAAAAATCATGGTAAATTTTGGAGAATTTTCCGGTTTTGGGTGCAAGTTACCCTTATAGGTTTGTAGTTTCGCGATTTGCGACACTACAAACCCAAAACAACCAAACCATAACGATGAGGTAGATGTGCATGGCAAGTTTGAAACATCAATCAATAGCCGTAGTTGGGGCGGTGCTTTCTACCTTGGGAACAGCAGAATTAGCAGGGGCAATAGTTACTGCTAATAATTCACAAAATCACCAGCTTGCCTCTGGAGAGTTCAGTGGTGTTGTACCAATAAATACTTCACTTGATCTCTGCACTGGTTCCTTGTTAAAAGGAGGTTTACATATTCTCACAGCAGCCCACTGCATCACAGACAAAAATGGTAAATTTAATACCAAGATTTTGAATAAAACAAACGTAACTTTCAAATTGCCTACAGGTTCAGTCTCAATGCCCGTTGTTGACTTTTATGTCCATCCTGGGTACGATAGCACTTTTTACAAAGGTAACGACATTGCTGTTTTGCGACTAGGTACGCCAGCACCTAGCCAAGCTCAACAATATGACATTTATCGTGCTCAAGATGAAGTCGGCAAAATTTTCACGGAAGTAGGATACGGCTACATTGGGAACCCAAATTTAGGAGAAGATACTCAGAGTAATCTTTCCCATCTAGCTTACTCGGGAAAGAATAAGTTTGATGCCTTGGGTGATATTACTAGTTCACTGTTTCAGCAGCAAGTTCCTGGATTTACAGGCATCATCCCTGGAAGTCAATTGTTGTTTGATTTCGATAGTGGCTTACCTGCGAATGATGCTTTTGGCACTCACTTTGGTATCAACGATTTAGGCTTGGGAACCAATGAAAGCAATATAGCTGGCGGTGATTCAGGTGGACCTGCATTTATTAATGATTTGGTTGCTGGTATTGCTTCCTACAGCTTTAGCGATTCATTTCTTTTCCCAAACGGAGTTCACACAGATCCGGATCAGAAAACCAACAGCAGTTTTGGTGAGTTTACAGCAACAACACGGGTGTCTAATTATGCCTCATTTATTGATGATGCAATTGCTGGTAAGGTCGCCTCTGCTATACCTATTCAATCACGATCAACGACAAACTCGCCAAGTGCGAAATTGCAAACTCTGAAACTGCGGCAAGGTACAGACCAAACTCCAAAAACTATTCCAGAATCTACCTCTATACTGGGGATGTTAGCGTTTGGCACTGCTGTTTGCTTTCTTAGAAAAGGTCAAAAACCATTGGCGAGAGGCAATAGTTAAGGAGATTCTCTCAAGTCCAACATATTGCCAAACTTCGTATCCAACAACACGAAGTCGAAGGACAGGGAAAGCATTTATTCCAAAGCCCTGTGCATTAAGCATTTCAGAAACAATTCTAATTTTATTGTTCCTGAATTAACACCCCGAGAGAACATTTGCTGTCCTGGGAGGAATACCGTTACGGTTCCTTCCAGGTTTTGTGTCTGATTGAGTTTAACCTGGGCTTTCCCCCATACAATTGTACTAATCGCCTTGCTCCTAAGCCCCTCGAAGGTTGTGAGCGATCGCATTTCTGCACAGACTTATTTGAAATGCTGCATTACTATAGCAATCCGGTTTGATTTTTGAAAAAATTTAAGTATCTTTCGGGTGTGCCTTGCCCACTATATCTAGGTTAGATCTGGGTTTTGGTGAGCAAGGCACACCCTACGTGTATTTCAAAAATCTTTGGAGGAATCCTATAGCTAATTAATAATTTATAATTACGACGATTACCAAAGAAGGGTTTTAATACTTCTCGGTTAAATGGTAACCGTGACCCCTACACATAACCGTAAGAGCGATCGCATAATAAAATTGTAAGAACAGGTGTACATAGCAGCAGTCACTTAGATAAACGGTATTTTAATCGGGGTTGCAAAATTAAAACAGTTGCAGCCAGTGAGAGAAAATACTCATATGATTTTTTAGCAAACGTCTAAGGATTACAGATAATGCAAATTCTAAAAAGAGCCATCAAACCAGAAACGTATATATCGTTCCTCCACATTTACCCAACAACTTGGGGGACTGCTGGTGATATCTGTTTAGTCCGTGAATCAGTAGCTAATTCAAGTGCATCGAAGTTCGTAGGTCACAAACTTCAACTAGCACTCCCAAAAGGCATAGAGCGCGATCGCTTGGTGGGCGTTCCGGTGATCAAAGTTGCAGGTCATGTGAGCGAGGGACATCCTAAAGATCCGCAGTCCGAATGGGAGGTTTATGAAGGTGTAGATAGAGAAATAGCGATCGCCGCTCTAAAACCTTGGGGCTTCAAGTTAATTGACTCTAATGTGGCAATCTGATCAAAGTCCCCACCGTCAGCCAAGAGAGTCGGATCGCCCGTCTCGAGATCGGGAGGACAACGCGCTCTATCGGGCTGGCTATGGTATGCACGAAAGGGGAACCCACCAGGGATGGGTTCGCTCGGGCAGCCTCTACGTGAAGCTAAGCGAGTATCCGGTTCTCGCAACCATGACTGTAGCTGGTCTCGGCGTGGTAATCTGGCTGTTTACTACGTCCCTTGTCCAAAGCTCCTGAATTTGCGCCTGGCTTTCGGGACTCTGCGGTGGCACTGCCCTAGGCGCTACCTTAATGGGAGGTCTGGAGGGCGATAGTGCCCCCACTACAACGGTACTCCGTTTAGTGGTGGGGTACATGGACCCTCCAGGTTCTTTGTGTGGGTTCAATGCCCACAGAAAGAACAATCCTACGTTATAATTTTAAACGTAGGATTCAGGAACGCCATGCTAGTTTTTGAGGCAAAGTTGCAAGGAACAGAGGAGCAGTACAGATTGCTAGACGAGGCAATCAGGACTGCTCGTTTTGTTCGCAACGCTTGCCTTCGACACTGGATGGATGGGAAGAACATAGGTCGATATGACCTGAGCGCATACTGCAAAGTATTGCGAGAACAGTTTGATTGGTGCAAAAAGCTGTCTGCACAAGCGTGTCAAGCTTCTGCTGAGCGTGCCTGGTCAGCAATCTCTCGTTTCCTTGATAATTGCAAAAAGGCTAAACCAGGGAAGAAAGGTTATCCCAAATTCAAGAGAGAGCAAACCCACGGAAGCGTAGAGTACAAAGTCGATGGGTGGAAGCTTTCAGAAGACAGGAGGAATATAACCTTCCGTGACGGTTTTAGTGCGGGAACCTTTAAAATGTGGGGAACCCGCGATTTGCATTTTTATCAAATCAAGCAAATCAAGCGTGTGCGCGTCGTGCGCCGAGCAGATGGCTATTATGTTCAGTTTTGTATTGACCAAGAACGAATTGAGAAACGTGAACCAACTTATACGACAGTAGGGATTGACGTTGGACTAAACCACTTTTACACGGATTCAGATGGGAACACCGCTCCCAATCCAAGGCATCTGCGTAAAAGTGAAAAGTCGTTAAAACGATTGCAACGTCGTCTTTCTAAGACCGAGAAAGGCTCTAAAAATAGAGCGAAGTTTAGACAGGTGCTAGCAAGGAAACACCTCAAAGTAAGTCGCCAGCGTAAAGACTTTGCCGTAAAGACAGCAAGGTGCGTAGTGATGTCTAACGACCTCGTGGCGTATGAGGATTTGAAGGTGCGTAACATGGTGAGGAATCGACGCCTTGCCAAGTCAATATCAGATGCTGCATGGACTCAGTTTCGAGAATGGGTTGAGTATTTTGGAAAAGTGTTCGGTGTGGCGACAGTTGCCGTCCCACCTCAATACACAAGTCAAAATTGCTCCAATTGTGGCTCCGAAGTCAAGAAAAGTCTCAGTACTAGGACGCATAATTGTTCTCATTGCGGACACATTCAAGACCGCGACCACAATGCAGCACGAAACATACTAGAAAAGGCATTACGTACCGTGGGGCACACGGGGAGTCACGCCTCTGGAGAGACCGACCTCTGTCTTGGTGAAGCAATTCCTCAAGATAAGCCGACTCGTGGAAAGAGGAAGCCCAAGAAGTGATTCTTGGAATCCCCCGCTACACCCGCAAGGGTTAGCGGTGGGAGGATGTCAAAAAAGAGTGATTTCTCCAAGTAGCAGTCTTAGATTCATTCTTGCAGGCGGACGATCGCACTGTGAATACTCGTAATCTCCTGAGCAATTCGATCCAATTCTGTGGAAATGGGAGTGCGTTCTCGAATCGCTTGTAGTGTGGGTGTTGCTGTGCCTAGATCAGCCGCCAACTCTGATACCCTATTGGCATGAAGCTGTTCAATATGGTCGTGAATGGCTTCGAGATAGGGATCGAGGGCTGGCAAGGACCGGGGTGGCTGTCCCTGTTGCAACGCATCGGCTAAGTTCTCCAGAACCTGGACAATAGCGTCGGCGAATTGCTTGAAATCAGGACATTGGTACTCTCCACTCAATTCCCGGCGGTGTTCTGCCAGAGTGATGACCGAATTGAAAAAGCGGCGAATATAGAGTATCAGCGTTGTTATTGGCTCAACCTCTCCTCGGACATGGCGAGGTTCGCTAAACAAGCGTTGAGCTGCCGCTGCTGCGTTTGCATTCTCCAGTGCAGCTTGGCGGCGCAGGTTGGCGATAGAGCCAGCAGACGAATCTTGGTTTGGGTTGAGATAGTAAGCGATCACCTGCTGAAAGTAACCAAGATTGGCTCGAATTGTCCTTTCCAATTGGGCAGGAAGTTGCTGCCGTTCCCAGCGGGGGAACAACAGATAGCTGCCGATCAGCGCTAATAAACCTCCAGCCAGGCTATCAGCAATCCGCATAACTCCAATTTGCCACCCGCCTTTACTCGTGACATTGAGGAGTAAGATAATAGCGGGAGTGAGTAGCGTAATGAACAAGCTGAAGCTCAGGGGTCGCACTGCTACCGCAGTGACCATGAGCAGGAGGAGACACGCCCCAATCACCCAAGGATTGTGAATAAGCGTAACGATCGCAATGCCAATTATGCCTCCTAAAACTGTGCCCAGCACCCGCTGTAGGGTGGTCTCAGAGGTGCCGCCATAGTTGGGCTTCAATGCAACAACGGCAGTTACGGTGATCCAGTAGCCTCTGGGAATGTGCAATATCGAGGCAAGCACTTCTGCGATCGTCGCAACCAACGCCAGCCGCAGCGCATGACGAAAAAGGACGGAATGAAACGTAAGATTATCTCGCAGGGGTCCAAGGATTGAAGAAAGCGCGGGTAGCCTTGGACGGGTAACCCCTGCCTTGGCGATTGTGCCCACATCTCCTCGTTGCAAAGCTATGATCACCTCCGCATCTGAATGGACCTGTTCTGCCAGCAGTTTCAAGGTCGCAACAATTTTGCCAAAGCTGATTAATTCTGCATAGTCCTCTGCCTGAACCGCAAGGGTCTGGCTATTCAATTGCGTGCGTAGGGCTTGCCGCTGGTGTTCTAGGGCTGCGATCGCCCGATCAAAATCCTCTAGATGAACAGAGGATTTGCCGTTGGCGATAAAGCCTTTGCCATCAGCTTCGCGTACCGCGTCTGACATTCTTTGCAAAGCAGCAGCCAACTGTTTCATCGCTTGCTGGATTTCTCGCCGCAACTGCTGAAATAGCCGATGATTTGATGAAATCGACAAGTGTTCGACCAGTGCCACAACTGAATTTGCAATTTGGGGTGCATCCTCAATTAAGATGAGCAACTGGTTCCCCGGTAGATTGGCGGCTCTTTGGGCAGTCCACACCGCGGACCAAACGCTACGGGCAGAAGTCAAAGCCTGAGTGAAATTATCCTGGGCTTGCAAAAAGCGGGTTGTCCATTCAGGGCGATCGCCTGGATTGGCTGCTCTTTCACCTGCCGATTCAACCAATTGACTCAATGTGCCATAACAATTGGCAACAGCTTGGATGACAGGGGAGTAAGGGCGCACGACCCATAGTCCCAGGGAAACTACGGTTGACCATATCCCACCAGCTAAACAAAGGGCACATTGGTGAAGCACCGTAGACAAATCGGGAAATGTAGCAAATCTTGCCAGTGCGACGATAAACATGATCGACGTGATCAAGCTGATCGATGACGCCACTTGACCAAATAAACCGACAAAACCCGCAAGAAACATCACCAGAAACGTTGTCAGAGCTGATAGCCAAAGGGTGTCGTGAACCAGATTAGCGAGGAACAACATGGCTGTAATGCTAATCGCTGCCGCTATCTTAGCCGTTGCCTTCTGGTGATATGCTCCATCCACGTTTACCAGCCCAACCAACCAGGCTCCCATAACTGCGATCGCACTGGCAGCCGGATGACCCATTAGCACTCCAACTCCAATTGGACCCAACACCGATATAAGGGTCTGCAAACTAGAAGCAATGGCGGGTTTACCCGGTTTGAGTTGAAACTGCTGTAACAGCCAGTTCAGCGGTCGTTGAAATTTAGAGGACATCATTAGGCAAGGGATTGGGAATGAAAAAGCGTGAAGCGATCGCCCCAAGGGCACTGCGCTCCCCGCGCTCGCCTCTTTCAGAATTTTAAGCAGATGTCATTGGTTGCTTAACTTGCTTAGGATGCATAATTTCGAGCATTATTAACTATAGTACGTCACCCCAAAAATAAAGCTACCATTCAACGAGGCGTGAAAAGTTTTTGCTGTAACCTTTTTGAACTTTGAATGCGTGATTTTGAATGCGTGAATTCTAAGAGGATGTCTGAGAAGTCAAAAATGTCATGCTGAACGGAGCGCCAGCGCAGTGAAGCATCTCAAAAATTAACGACAAACTGGGATTCTTCGCTCCACTTCGTTACGCTCAGAATGACAAAATATACCTTGCTTAAAGTTTTCAGACATCCTCTAAGGGAGCGGTACTAGCTGCTATTTTCTATTTGCTTTTTGGAAGGACTTTCTCCGCCCGATAGCGATCAAGTAACCGAACAAACATTTCGGTACTATCTACAATCTCCTTAAAGCCGTGAAGTTTAATTTTAGTCGTATCCGAAATCACATCATAGTCACACCCAAAGATGAAGTCGCCAAACCACCAAGCTGCTAAATCTTCAAACGCAACTGGCTTGAGGTTATGTCGTTGCTGAATTTCTTTCCAAATCGATGCTTTATCCGCCATCATGGTTGATAAAGAAATGGTTTGCGGCTCGGCAACTTCCATTTCAAAGTAGTCTGCCAATCGCGCCCACAAGTACTTCCAGCGAAAGAGATCACCGTTCGTAATGTTGTATGTTTCTCCCGCTGCACGAGGCTCAGTTGCAGCCCAAAGCACTGCTTTTGCCAACAGTTCAGCATCTGTCACCTGAGCAAGCGCATTATAAGCTCCAACTTTACCGGGAAAGCGCATCGGTAGACCGTAAAACCGACAGATCTCAGCATAAGCCGCGATGACAAGAACAATACTCATCGGTGTACCAATCGAGAAGCCACACAGAACATCTGGGCGGAGTACGGTAACCTCCCAACCTTGTTGAGCGGCTGTTTCCTTGAGTATATCTTCTTGGTCGTAATAGAAATTTGGAGGAAGATGACGTGGATCGCTTTCTTTTGCTGGAGTTTTGAAGGGACCTAGATGGACACCATAAGCTTTAACACCTTGCATGAGAACCACCCGTTTAAGGTTAGGAGCAGCAGTCTTCAATGCCGTTATCGCTCCTTGAAACATCTGTACGTTTAGATCGTTCTCTTTAAATTTATCGTTATGACTCACATAAGCCGCATAAACGGCGTGGGTTATGTCAGCAAATTGATTTTTGGCAGCATCAGACAGTTTAGGCTGCAATAAATCTAATTCCACAAAGGGCGTGAATTCAGAAATTTGCTGCTTGTGACGCGCAACACCGATGCCCTGCCAATCATCCTGAGTATCCAAATATTCAATGATGCTGCGTCCAATAATCCCTGTTCCACCAAATACTGCCAACTTCTGCATCGCTTTTACTGCCTGTTTTCGGGATCGTCACTATAAACAGTATTAGACAAATTTCATTGTTCCTCTATCCCTGTGTAGAAAAGAATTTTGCATTTGTATTGGGACTGTAATACTGCGGCATAACGGCAGAAGCCAGCGGCATATCACCGAAACGCAGCACAAAGGTGATTTATGGTGCAAAAAGCTTTTGAAAATAAACAAATAGGCTCTACGGTAGAGCAGTGAAAATTGATCTCGAAGTAGTGTGCGAGCAGTGTTGCCGCATAGCCAAGGATAACGCTGATGGGTGACTTGAGTGAAGAAGTAGGTGCCACCTGCGATGGTGATTCTACGGTAGTTAGTCATGGATAGGGATAGAACCGTGATCAATTTAGTATTCCCTGGCAATCGATTGATGCTGTACTCTGCGCTAACGCATCCTACGTGATGATCTGCTGGATCTACTAATGCATTAACAATTCAGGAGGTTGCATTTAAGAGTTGGGTTGCTTCGTGTTATTGGTGGACAGTGATCAAAGTTGCTTGGGTTGTCAGTATGTTTTGGTAATAATAGGGAATAAAGTGAGAGAAAAAGATGACTCAAGGCAACAAATCGATCAACAGCCATATAGAAACATACTTAGATTATTACTGTGGGTTATCCCATGCACCTGGATTTGCTGTTTTACTAAAAGGTCAATGGGGAGCTGGAAAGACATGGTTTATCAACAAGTACTGTGAAAAACTAAAAACAAATAATCAGAAATGCTTGTATGTCAGTCTTTACGGGATGACTACCTTTTCTGAGATAGAAGACGTATTCTTTCAGCAATTACACCCTGTACTATCGTCAAAAGGAATGGCAATAACAGGCAAGATTTTTAAAGGATTATTAAAAGGTACACTAAAAATTGATTTGAATGATGACAGTAGAGATGATGGAACATGGAGCGTTCAGATTCCAGAAATCAACCTTCCTGAGTATCTTAGAAATACCGAAAAAAGCATTTTAGTATTTGATGATTTAGAACGTTGCAAGATAGATATCGGCAACATATTAGGGTATATAAACTACTTTGTAGAACATCAAGAATTAAAAGTAGTTATCGTCGCTAATGAGGATAAATTACTCGAAAATTGTAGTTACAAAGATATTAAAGAAAAAATAATAGGCAAAACTTTTGATGTATTTCCTGATTTTGAGGGTGCCTTAGAAAACTTTATTCTTAGTGCAAATGATTCAGAGGTTAGAGTTTTTTTATCTGACAATACTCATTTGATACAAGATTTATATACTAAAACTGAATATGAGAATTTAAGGACTCTAAAACAAATTGTTTTAGATTTTGAGAGGATTTTTGAGACGTTACCAAAAAAAGCAAAAAATAAGTCAGAAATTCTGGAAGACCTCTTGACACTACTTATGGCTTTTTCCATTGAGATTAAACGCGGAACAATGCTTCCAAAAGATATTAGCAGATTGCAAGAAGAATACGTATCTGGGATTAGTAATCGGGTCAGTTCGCATCAACTATCCAATTCAGTTGCAAAGGACAATAGTGAAAAGCAAACTTCGGTTCAGAAAATCCTTAGTAGGTATACCGTACTCAATTTACATGATCCATTTCCAAGTACAGTATGGTGGCAAATATTTTTTGATAAAGGCATCGTAGATACGCAGGAACTAGAACAATCAATATTAAATAGTAAATATTTTCAGGATGAAAATACACCGAATTGGGTTAGAATGTGGCACTTTTCTGACCTTTCTGACGATGATTTTGAAAATTTACTCAAGAAGGTTGAATCAGAATACCGTAGTAGACAATTCGTTGAGATTGGGGAGATTAAGCATATTTTTGGACTTTTCTTAATGTTTTCTCATGCTGGACTATATTGGAAAAGCAAAGAAGAAATTCTAAAGGAATCAAAACTTTATATTGATTATCTGAAAGATAATAACCCACTTGTTCTAATATCCCCTTCAACAATTGAAGACGTGTATGGTAGTTATGGTAGCCTCGGATTTCAAGGAAAAGAATTTGAAGAATTCAAAGAGTTTTTTACCTATATTGATGAAGTTCGAGAGTTGGCAAGAAATGAGAGTATGCCTAGTGCTGGTCAAGAGTTGCTTGTCACTATGCAGAGCGATGCTTGGAAGTTTTACAGGATGATTTGCCTAACTAGTTCTCCGGATGGGGATGTGTCAGTTCAGAAATATCATGAAGTTCCTATACTTAAATACATAGAATCGCCTGCCTTCATAGAAAAACTTTTACTTATGAAGTCTAAAGACCAACGATTTGTTTTTGGGGCACTAAAAAAACGATATGAGTTCGATAGTATTAACGGAAAACTGATTGAGGAACTGGACTGGCTTAAATCTGTTCAAAGTTTATTACTAGAGGAAGCGAGTAGCAGGAAAGGGAAGGTCAGTGGATTCGTTCTAGAATCACTGACTAAACATTATTTGAATGGAGTGATTGAAAAGCTCGAAAAAAACAGGTCACAGGTATAAATTAGTCAATACGATCGCCAATCTTGTAGGATGCGTTAACCCAGAGTACAGCATCAATCAATGCGATCTGCTCTGTTGCTCATGTTGGCATCAATTGCTGGATACGCTGTGGTTCCTCTCCAAGCCAATCCGGATTTTGGGCTGTGCTGTCAAAAATTGATGAGGTTTTGAATGGCTCAAACTCGCCGCGTGATGCAGCTTCTGCCGTTTTTGCTAACAATGCTTGCACCTGCTGATCATCCATTGGTTGGAATGTACGCACTGCTTCAAACGCTTGATCGAGAATCTCCATACTGTCAATTCCCGTAATCACAACCGATGTGGGCAGATTCAGCGCATAGTGTAGACACTCAATTGGCGTTACAGTATTTGACCGTAAAAGAATACCGTTTGCCAAGCTCTTCATCCCAAGAACGCCGATGTTTTGTTTGACCAGTTCTGGCAGAACCAGCTTTGCGAAGCTCCGGTAGTGCGCATCCATCACATTCAGCGGCATTTGAACCGTATCAAACTTAAACCCGCGATCGCCTGCAACTTCAAGCATATGCAGATGAACATAGGGGTCTTTGTGACCTGTGAAGCCAATGTATCGCAGCTTACCAGCTTCCCGCGCCTCAATGAAAGCGGCATTCGCCCCTTCTTCGTCGAAAACTCGATACGGATCTTCGTGCCGGAGGATTTCGTGGTGCTGAACAAGATCGATGTAATCTACTTGCAAGCGTTGAAGTGATTCGTCTATCTGTCTTGCTGCTTCTTTCTTGGATCGACCGTCGATTTTCGTCATCAGGAATACTTTATCTCGGTAGCCATCGCGGAGCGCTTTTCCCATGCGAATCTCGCTGACTCCATCGTTGTAATCCCAACTGTTATCCATAAAGGTGATGCCACGATCAATCGCTGTACGAACAATACGTATGCCGAGTTCCTCATCAACGTACTTCAAGGCGATGTGCCAACCACCCAGTCCGATCGCGGAAACCCTCTCTCCTGTACTACCGAGAACTCGGTATAGCATTTCTGAATTTGACGTACTTTCTGACATCTTTTCTCCTTGTATGCCAGCTATTGCTTTAGTACATATAGCTGTGAGCCAATTCAAACACAAGGAAAAGTTCACAGAATCTTCCTAGAGACACAGTAGATCTGGCTGTAGCACCTATCTCCAAACACCCAAGACTTGATTAAACTCTCTTCAACCCTGAGTGCGATTGCCGTTTTATTTATTTCCCAACAAATCAAAAATATGATGAGCCATTTGTAATTTGGAACAAGGGGGAATTTCTATCTTTTGTCCTTGCTTATCCAAAAATATGGCTTGATTATTATCACTCCCAAAACCGCTATTAAGTTGATCTATAGGATTAGCAACAATCGCATCCAAATTTTTTCTGTGTAATTTCTCTAATGCTGGTGTGACAATATCTCCTGTCTGTGCAGCAAACCCAATTAAACGCTGATGCGGTTGTTTGAGTTGTGCCAATTCGGCAACGATATCTGGTACAGGTTCTAGGGGTAAGGCTTGCGGCAGCGATTTTTTTGCCAACTTCTCGTGACTATACTCCCGTGGCTTCACATCCGCTACTGCTGCCGACATAACAATCACATCTGCACTCGGTAGATTCTGCACCATGCTGGCTCGCATTTCTTCGGCACTCACAACAGGAATTGCTTGCACTCCCAAAGGTACATCCCAACTCGCCGGAGTGTGTACCAATGTCACGCTTGCTCCTCGGTGCAGTGCTGCTTGTGCTAAAGCTAACCCCATTTTCCCTGTGGAAGGATTGCCGATAAACCTGACTGGATCAAGATGCTCTCGCGTTCCTCCAGCACTAATCAACACTCGCTTACCTAGCAAGTCTCGCTGACCGGTGGTGTGTAACAACGATTGAACATAAGCAATAATTTCCAGGGGTTCTGCCATCCTACCAGCACCGACGCGATCGCACGCCAACAAACCCGACGCAGTACACATGCCATGAAAACGCCTATCTGTCAATATCTGTTGCCAATTGCGCTGCACCGCCTGCTGTTCCCACATATCGGTGTTCATTGCTGGCGCTAGCAGCACGGGACAAGTCGAAGCCAAAACAGTATTTGTGAGCAAATTGTCAGCCATACCGTAGGCTAACTTTGCTAATGTATTTGCTGTTAGAGGTGCAATAACAATTAAATCTGCCCACTCACCTAAGTCAATATGCAATGGACGCGAGTGAGTTGGTTGCCAAAAATCTTCATCTGTATAAGCTGGATGGCGGGAAAGCGTCGCCAGAGTTAAAGGCGTAATAAATTGTTGTGCCGAACGAGTGAGGATGACTCTTACTTCCACTCCCATTTTAAACAAAGTGGAAACAACCTCACAGATTTTATAGGCGGCGATACCGCCGCCTACTGCAATTAGAACTCGTCTACTAGGAAACATCTACGCCTCATCGTAGGGTTCCAAATCTAAAAGGTGGATGTATGGTTCAACTAACTCTGGACGCTGAAACGCGATCGCGCGCAGTAAATGCCAATCATTCAAACCCTCAAAAGCATTACTGTAATTATCTTGCTCCAGACGTACAGCTAACATTTCCACCTCTTGTGGAGTCATGACAGCAATTTCTGTCTTAGAAATGCTTAGAGTTTTCATTATCCTCGCCCCTCCCTTTTGCAGTCGCATCCAGCATGGGTTGAGTTGCGTCGAGCGCACCCACCCAATATATATTACTCACTTAAGAGCAATAATTTCGTGAAATTTTTCCGGATTTCTATCCAACTGTGTAAAATTTTTGCAATCCAGACTAAGCGATGTTTAAGGAGAAGACAAATTTCCAGTCTTTATGCATTGGCAACAACAAAATTTCGTAGCAACTCTAGCATTTCGGGTCGAATTTCATGACCCATATCAAACTCATAGTATTGTACCGCAGCCCCCAAAGATTCAAGAGTTTCCCGTGCTAACACAGCAGCTTCCAATGGCACAACTGTATCTTGTCTACCGTGCATGATTAAAACGGGTGGTAGAGACGCCAAATTTTGGGTTTCTACATTTCCTGCACCAGGATGTAAATATCCACTCAAAGAAACTAAACCAGCGAAGGGTAACTTTAATCCTATATCCAAAGTCATAGCCCCACCTTGAGAAAATCCGCTCAAAATTGTCCGCGATAAAGGCACACCAGTGCTACTCTCTAAAGATTGCAACCAATCTGTTAGCAGTTGCCGACTTTGTGTTAACCCTTGATACATATTTTCCATGGTGAGGTCATACCATGCTCTACCAATAGCAGAATAGGGATAAGGAAAAGGTGCATTAGGAAACAGGAACTGATAATCTGGCAAATTAAAATACGGCAACAAATATGCCACATCTTTAGCATTTGCACCCCAACCGTGCAAAATCACAATTAAACCCTTTGGTGGTTGGTTTGTTTTTGGAGGTACGCTAATAAAATCTAGAGTATTAGTCATTTGTCATTTGTCATTTGTCATTTGTCCTTAGTCATTTATGACAGGACAGATGACTAGGGATCAAGGACAGTCAAGCATAAAAACTATGGAATGACAAGATAAAAAATTTTGCATCAGCAGTTTTCATGTAGCGACTTGTTATGGCACCGCAAGTACCGACGCAGTTAATAAACCTCATCATGGGTTCCGATGTCGAGCAGGACAATGAGTTCACTATTCGTTTCCGTGTCTTGTTCAACTGTCATACCAGTAGGCATCTCGTACTGAACCATTTGCCCCAATCCACCACACTTCCATACTATTCGAGATACGTGATACAGCGGTGATTTCACCGTTAGCTGGAGCATTATCCGCACTGGCAAGAGTAAATCGCCGCCATTCTCCACCTTCATACCAAAACGCATCTTGC
>NZ_AP018194.1:8180814-8297878 GCF_002368235.1 Scytonema sp. HK-05
TGAGGTCTTCTCCCATAGATGGACTGAATACCATCAATATCGTCTTGGGCTAGAAAACGATGAAGGCTACCAGGTGGAAAAGTTGGGAACATGAGAGCATTTGCAATGTTGGTATGATCTAAGCCAAGAGAATGACCGAATTCATGGGCTGCAATTGTGATGAGATCCCAACCACCTGCTGGTACAGGAACATTTACTGTCCAAGTTTCAGCATCGTCAAAGTGTGCGTCACCAGCAATATCCCCTCCATTTGGTGGTGGATAATATGCATGAGCTAACACATTTCCCATTCCGTCAAATGGATCGCCATCCCCGTGATCGCCAGTTACGAAGCTAATTAAAATATCTGCACTGCCAGTAACTTCTGTAAATGTCAATGGAACTACTGCGATCCAGAGATCAAACGCTTGGCGGACGGCAGTGCGAATTTCTGCTTGAGTAAGGTCAGCAGTGAAGTTGACAATTCTGTAGGTAATGTTAGTGTGATCCCACCGATTACCTTGAGCAACAAATCTACCTGAACCTATAGCAGAGGGTCGATCAGGAAAGCCGCATCGCGGTTTTCGCATTTCAGCAACTGTTGCTTGATCAAGTTCACCCGTAACGGGCAGTCCATGAAACTGTTGATAGCTACGCAAAGCCTCTTCTGTAGCATTGTCAAAAGTTCCCGTAGCTGCATCAGGAACTGTTAAATCACGTACTGCTGAAAAGCTGCTATTTCTCGTTTCCTGAAGATAACCGAATCTTCGTAGAAAAACCTGTAAGACAGTTACATCTTGCCCGCTAGCTCCCATCTGAAGACCAATCGCAGATGGTGAAGTGAATGACCTTTCATTAGGCATGATTGTTTATCTCCTTAAGATTCTTTAAGTATTGTGATAAACACACTGGTGTTCGCGTTTTTATCCTAAACAATGCACTAGAGATACTTGTAGTACCCTTGAGGGCGATTTTCCACAATAGAGAAATTAAATACACCAACGCTAGCGTTCTAGCTTGATGCTGAACAACAATAGGTAAACTCTTAGCTGCGCCTTCACTGATGACTTAGCAGGCTAAGTATTGATTATACGAAAAATTTCCGTATAAGCATCTTGTTAATCTCGTTAGTGATCGCTCGTGCGCCCGCTAAATGCAACAATAAATTCTTCTTCGCATCTTAGCTTTACGCGCAATTCAGAGGTTCTCCTTTAGGAGGTACGGGATGGCGCTTTGCGTCCACGTGCCTTGGCGGTTTATACAATAGACATCTGCACTAACTGTAAATACACCAAAGGAAACTTGGGAATTATGGCGCGTCTAGCACTGCTAAGTGTATCTAATAAAACAGGATTAATCGACCTTGCCCGTAGCTTAGTAGAAGAATTTGATTTTGAATTCATCAGCAGTGGAGGAACAGCCAAAGCTCTCAAAGATGCAGGACTAGCAGTTACGAAAGTAGCTGATTACACAGGCTCTCCAGAAATACTAGGTGGTCGGGTCAAAACCCTACATCCTCGAATTCATGGCGGCATTTTAGCACGGCGCGATGTCCCTGAAGATATCGCAGATTTGGAAAATAACCAAATTCGCCCGATTGATTTGGTCGTGGTGAATCTGTATCCTTTTGAAGAAACGATTGCCAAACAAGGAGTGACTTTACCTGAGGCGATCGAGCAAATTGATATCGGTGGTCCTGCTATGCTTAGGGCTGCCTCAAAAAACTTTGCTCATCTGACGATTTTATGCGAGCCGGCGCAGTATGAAGAATATTTACAGGAAATGCGCCGCTCTAGTGGCGAACCATCCCTAGAGTTTCGCCAAAAGTGTGCCTTAAAAGGATTTTTGCATACTTCGAGCTATGACCAGGCAATAGCAGCATACCTCAGCCAGAACCTCACCCTCTCAGTCCCCCTCTGGGCTAGCCCAGAGGGGGAGGTATCCCAAGAATACAATCTTTCTGGAAAACAACTACAATCCCTCCGTTACGGCGAAAATCCCCATCAACCTGCTGCTTGGTATCAAACTGGTACGAGTCCAACTGGATGGGCAGCTGCTACGAAACTTCAAGGCAAAGAACTCAGTTACAATAACTTGGTTGATTTAGAAGCAGCACGGCGCATTATTTCTGAATTTACCGATTCCCCAGCAGCAACAATTATCAAACACACAAATCCTTGTGGTGTCGCTTTGGGAAATACTCTGCAAGAAGCTTACCAAAAAGCATTCAACGCTGACTCTGTTTCTGCTTTTGGTGGAATTGTCGCACTGAACCGTCCGATTGACGCGGAAACGGCTACTGACTTAACAAAGACATTTTTAGAATGCGTGGTTGCACCAGGTTGTGATGCCAAAGCACAGGATATTCTAGCTGCTAAATCAAAAGTTAGGGTATTGATTTTACCAGAATTAAGCAGTGGTTCGAAAGAAACTGTAAAAGTCATCGCTGGCGGTTTGCTTGTGCAAGCTTCAGATGACATAGTAGCTGATATTAGTAAATGGCAATTCGTCACTGAAAAGAAACCCACTGATGATGAGTTGGCAGAATTGTTGTTTGCTTGGAAAGTTTGCAAGCACGTTAAGTCTAATGCCATTGTTGTGAGTGGCGATCGCACCACCTTAGGTGTAGGCGCAGGTCAAATGAACCGCGTTGGCTCAGTTAAAATTGCCTTAGAACAAGCTGGGGAAAAAACCCAAGGTGCAATTCTTGCCAGTGATGGATTCTTTCCCTTCGACGATTCAGTCAGAACAGCAGCCGCTGCAGGTATTAAGGCGATTGTGCAACCAGGGGGAAGTTTGCGCGATCAAGATTCCATTCAAGCTGCTAATGAACTGGGCTTAGTCATGGTATTGACCGGTATTCGTCACTTTCTACATTAAAAATCCCTGCCCAAAGGAGGATGTGGACATAGGTATAAACCATAAAACATCGAAAATTACTTGTGCCTTATGCCTCAAGAGGGAGTGCAGTTGCCAAAGTGTCACTTACTATATCTCTCATCTGATTTGACCCGTGATATTGTTTATATGGTGTGAGGAGTAAGTTGAAAACAAAAAGCGCCTGGAGTCGAAACACGGCAAGACGTCCAGGCGCTTTTTGCTATTTTATGCGAATTGGAAAGGTTCAGTTTTAAAAGTGTCACTTGGCATACTTGTGTTTTCAGCGGGACGGTGTTATTCTCTAGTTGTGTGTGAGGAGCAAGTGTAAAGCAAAGAGCGCTGGGGTGGAAACACGGTAACACTCCCAAGCGCTTTTTGTTTTAATCTGGAAAAGCGGTTTATTTAGCGAAGTTTCCAGTGACGCAACATGCGAAAGAAGATTAAGGTGAGTACACCGGCGATCGCACCAAAGCCCAAACTCCACAAAAAGACTTCGGTTCGGTAAGCGAGAGATATTTGAGGATTAGGGGTATCTTGGGTGAGGATGACAGCACAGGCTATTTGGCTAGTGGCGAGTCCGACACCTGCAACTGCGATCGTACTGTTGAGGGTGCGATCGCTTTTGGTTTGTTCAATATCGATAATCCCTTGGATTGTCTTAATGGTATTTTCCATTAACGTCAAACCTGGGCTAAGATTACCTTGGTCTGCCTCAATTTGTTCTAAAAACTTTTCTTGGGCGTAGTCGCTGAATTCCTGAAAAAATTGCCAATCACTATTGCTATCTATTTCTTTGAGCTTTTGCCAACGTTTATTATAGTTACCAATGTTGATTTTGAGCGTACGGCGTTGGTCATCTAGGTAGCTAAGATTATTTGTATATTTTAATAATATCTCGGGAGTTTTTGCGAGAATTTCTTGTAATTGATTAATATTATTACCAGGACTATTTGTTGAATCGTTCAATTTCCTTACTGTATCTTGCACTAACTCGGCAGCCTGCTTTAAATTTTTCTTGAGGCTACGACTTTGAGAGTAAGCCCAAAGTATTTTGTGGCGATAGGCAAACAGCCGCATGAGTTGCGGATAAAACTTGGCAACATCTTGGCGAATCGCATCGATTTTGAGATTGTAGGGAAATAGACAAATTAATATATGATACCCATCATTCATAAGTTGCAAGTCTGAAGGAAGCCGCCACAGTTCAAATACAGTTCCTCCTAAAAATTTACCTTTTAAATCTGCTTTCCAATCTTTATCAGGAAATTGTAACTGAGCATAACATTGTTTAGCAGTTTCTTCAGGCTCTTGATTTTCTGTAGCCAGTTGTCCCCAAACTAACCAGCTTTGACCAAGTTTAGGTTTTCGGTTTTCATTATCTATTTTTTCAATAATTTGTTTTTTTATTTTTGGTAAGCAAGTGATAGGTTGAGGCGAAGATTTATAATCAGGAATATAGTTGGCAGTGCAGTCTACCTGCAACCCGTAAGTATCGCCTAATTGTACAGGATAATAATAGCCATCAAGGGGCGGCTCAAATATCTCGACTTTCTTGGAACCTAGTAGTTCAACGTAATCAAAACTTTCATTTTCAGCTTGCTTCAATTGGTTGAGGCGCTGACTGTCTAAGGGACTACTATAGATTTTTTGCCAAAATTGTTGACGGTTGCTCTCAATTATTTGCTCATTTTGCCCTAAACCAGCTTTGAGGTCATAGAGAAATAAATCAATTGTAGGGTAGATTAAGCAAATTTCATCATTCATATTTTAGGCTACCCATATACTAAGAAAGAATAGTCTGTATGACATCTTTTGCTGAAGAGACAGAGTTCAAAGCTTGAGTAATTTGACGAGCTATTTCGGTAAGCTTATTACTATCAACTTTGTTCTCAAATTCAACGAGCTTAGCCTTATCAACTTTGTTCTCAAATTCCACTAACTCTGGTATAATTTCCACAGTAGAGTTATCAATTTCAGTATTACGTTGTTCCGGTTCAGGTTGAGGTAAAACATCAACGCCTTTGCTACGGTACTCAGCCATCCCGTCTAATAATTTCTGAACCTGATTGTAGGATTTTGCGAGTGGGGGATAACTCATGGCAATCTCATACAGTTTGCCAATGTCAGCAGGAATGTTAATTTGATTAACCTGCGTTTGCACCTCATCTGGAAGGGGTGCATTAAGTTGGTATAGTGCTAAAACAAAAGCTTTGAGGTCAGAGGCTTCTATTGGGTTCATGATGGCATACCAGTAATTGTAAACGCTGCCCAGAAGTAGGAGTCATTATAGGGCTGAATTGGTTCGGCTGTCTTCTTTAGTTTGTCTAAATGGCGTGACAAAAAACGGCGCAGAATAAGTTCATCTGCCGGAAGTTTAGCAATTTCCGCCGCATACCATTCAGCAAGTTCGGCATTTGTGACGTTTCGCAACCATTGGGTAGCTTCAGCCAAAGCCACCGCCTCTGGTTTACCTTGTTGCAGCCGTTGATAGAACTGTATCATCACCAAAGCACTGGGGGCTGATTCTACTTTCCACAGAGTACTGAGGACATGAGCGACACCGCAAGCCATAAAACCACTGGCAAGCCCCACATATTCTGTGGTAATGGTGTGATTACCCGTGATAGCGGTTTCACAAGCTGCAAGGCTGACAAGTCGGTACCTTTTCAGGTTAACTTGGTTTGTGAGGTTAAATTGTTTGTAAATATCCGCGAGAGTTAGTTTGTCCTCACCCGCTAAAGCCAAGTAGGATAAAGCAGGATTGTGGAAATTGTAAGTGCCATGCCCTGAGAAGTGAAAAATACTGTATTTTTGGGGTAAAGCGGATTGTAGCGCTTCTAGTGTCACTTGTTCTGAGCGAATGCGCTTGTGATTGGGGAATATTTGGCAAATCGCTTCAGACTCAACTTGGGCAAATTCCAATAAGGGAAGTCCATCGCTTGTGGGATGTTCCACGCTGAGTAAGGAAGGTGAGGTGATGCGGGGATGAGATGCTTCGTTCCGCTTTGCTTCACTCAGCATGACACAATCACGATTCGTAGATGAATTCAGCAAGCCCATTTGGGCGCTGGGTAGATAGGTGATGGTGAACTCATCGGGAAACAGCGCATGGAGGGGGAAGCGGTGCAAGTCGCGGTGAGGAACCAGGATTATATTTTGGATTTTGGATTTTGATTCTAACCCCTCGTTTGCAAGGAAATTTGACCTCTCCCCTAACCCCTCCGGTGCAAGGGGAGGGGAATCTGTCTCCCGTAACCCCTGGTTTGCAAGGAAATTTGACCTCTCCCGTAACCTCTCGTTTGCAAGGAAATTTGACCTCTCCCCTAACCCCTCCGGTGCAAGGGGAGGGGAACTTATCTCCCCCTTCCCTTGTAGGGAAGGGGGCTGGGGGGTTAGGTTTATTGCCTGAACGATAGCCGGGATATCGAGAATATTACTTAGATTTTCCAGCATTGTCGGCAAATTATCCCGCCAATCTTTTTCTTCTTTGTCTCCCCTCTCCGCTTGCAGGAAGGGATAAGGGGTGGGGTTCTCAGGACTTTTCCCCTTGCGATAATCGTTGTATTGTTGATTCCAATCTTTCACCCAGTCTTCAAATTCACGCAAGCGCTGTACAGCAGCAAGTAACGGCGTAAAGTCTTGCGCGTCTACTGGTAGGGGAGAAGAAAGGACAATAGGTGATGAAGCGTTATGTTTGAGGATGAAGGTGTGTAGAGCGTAAGGACTGAGATGCCAGTAAACTATAGCAGTTGCAGGATGAAGCAATTGCTGAATTTCGCCATAGCTGGGTGAGGAAATTTCATCACTCCACCCATCCAACAGCCAAGATATGCAAGCATTTTTATCCAGTTCTGCGAGTTCCAGTGCAGCGCACCAGTTTCCTGACTGCACAGCTAAGTCAACAGTTAACTGCTGAAAACCCGCAAATTTCAAAGCCAGTTGTTTTTTCTTACCTGGACTTTTGCACTCTCTGTGCAAGCGTCGCAATAAATCTGTGCCGCGTCGCCCTAATTCTTGTGCCTCTCCTGTATACCCCAAATCTAAAAAAGCGCGAATTAAGTCTTGCAAAACCTCCAGATACAATTCAGGAAAATCTGCTTCTGTGAGAGTTTTCAGTGCTTGGTTGTAGCTGTTGACAGCTTTGTGCCAATAGGGGCGAGGGTGGGAAGCACTGCGCCGTTGGAAATAGTGAGCATTGCCTATGTTCCAATGTAAACAGCCCCAGCCTTTGGGGTGAGTGTCTTGGGGACAATGTTTCAACCCTTCCTCATAACTTGCTAATTCACCCTCATAGCCACGTTGGTTAAGGGCGGGATTTTGTCTGGCTATGGTACTCAAGAAAGCTAACAATGGATCACAACTCGCTGAATTTCCTGCCGCACTGCCCCGGTTACTCCAAGCTTGGTAGTGGTCAGGGTTGATGGCAAGAGCTTTATCAGAGGATGCGATCGCTTCTTCATATCGTCCCAAGTGATTCAGCGCAACGCCCCGGTTACTCCAAGCTCTGTAGTCATCAGGTTTGATGGCAAGAGCTTTATCGCAGGATGCAATCGCTTCTTCATATTGTCCCAAATTACGCAGCACGATGCCCCGCATAGCCCAACTTTGGTAGTCGTCAGCTTTGATGGCAATCGCTTTGTCGAAGGATGCAATTGCTTCTTCATGTCGTCCCAAGTGATGCAGCGCAATGCCCCGGTTAAACCAAGCTTGGTAGAAGTCAGGGTTGATAGCAAGAGCTTTATCGGAGGATGCGATCGCTTGTTCATATTGTCCCAAGTTATCCAGCGCAGTGCCCCGGTTATCCCAAGCTTGGTAGAAGTCAGGATTGATGGCAAGAGCTTTGTCGTACCATGCGATCGCTTGTTCATATAGTCCCAAGTTAACCAGCGCATTGCCCCGGTTATACCAAGCTAGGTAGAAATCAGGTTTGATGGCGATGGCGTTGTCGTATGCTGCAATAGCACCTAAAAAATCCCCTGCCTCGTATTGCTGATTACCTAGGTTTAACCAAGCTTCTGCTAAAGTTAACTGACTAGCTTCTCCCTCCTCTTCCTCTGCGCCCTCTGCGCCTTGGCGGTTCGTTTCCTCTCCCCTTCTCAACAACTGCATCCCAATCTCACGCGCCACATTCCCCACTTCCCCAATATCCAACTCACCCAGCTGCACCATCCGCGCTGCTAACTCAGCATTCGGTGCGTTCGATGCTAACAATCTTTCACCAAAGCGCCGCAACCACACCAACAACTCAGCTTCAGTAATGCATTTTGCTGCTAAAAAGCCCTTTACCCTTCCGCGACTCCAGGCTTGATTCACCCCTGCCAACAGTTCAAGGAACAAGGTTTCATACTCTGTATCTGTCAAAAGTTTCCGTGGTACTACTACAGAGTTTTCCCCTGCTGACTTCCGTGCAGGGGTTGCAAACCACCGCTGTAACAACCTTTTGAGCCACTGCCAAAGCCGCTTAAGCATGTGCCAAACTTTGTCTCGCCTTTCTTTAATTTTAAGTGCTTTTACTCAATTGCAACAGCTGGCGATCGCTTGGTTCCAGATTAATCAATAAAATGTTTCGTAACTGTGCTTCCAAACTGGCTTAACCAGGTCTTATCCAATCAAGAAAGCTTCTTCTCCATCTTTAAGCTCAGCAGGGGAGTGCTATACCGTGCGTCCACCTCCTGTGCAACAACGTGAAATCCTATACTTTCGTAAAGGTGTCGTGACTGAGGAAGTTTATCAACTGTCCACAGATATACTTTTGGGAATGCCTTTCGACGAGAGAAGTCTATCGCCTGTTTAAGAAGAGTTTTACCAATCCCTCGACCTTGGTAAGCAGGGTCAACAATGAACCAACGCAGCCTGGCTCCATCAGTATGGTCACTGCTGCCAGCATCTCCTACTATAGCGACAGACCCAATGAGACGATTATCTGCGATCGCCGTAACTAGGAGGTCATGCTCCGTATTGTACTGCTCACAAAAATCACAAAATTCACGAGCGACGATGATTTCCCAATCTGCACCTACACCCCAACACTGACTGTAGTACAGTCCATGTAGCTCGGTGATGCGTCCAATACAGCCAGGTTGATATCCTTCAGCGTAAATTGTATTGCTGTCAGTTAACATACTTAGTTTCCTTAGTAATAATGTCAGCTACGATACGGTTCGCTACGCTCCCAAAGTTGCTCAAATGCCAAGTTGATCATCGCCACCATGCCAGTATGTCTAATAGCAAGAGCGGTGAAGCTAGGCGGACTACCGACTGGATCTTGCATGGAAAGGAGTACAATATCGTCGTCGAATGCCTGCATTTTGATGGGCAATTCTGGAATGAAACGGATTTGTTGACCCCATTCAGCAAAGGTGGTAAGCCAGACGCGAAGTTCTTCGTCTTCAAGGGCAGAATTTTCGTAGATGGCGCGGTACGTCACTCCACGCAAAAGCGGCTCACGAATAAAACGCCAATTCTGCTCTTTGGTAAGGATAAGTGGACGCTTGATGCAGGAATTAACGCGGGTACGAACTGTTTGCGCCAACGCCAGTGCTTTGCTAGCAATTCTCGATGGATTACCAAGTACGTCGATATACTCCAAGGGGTCATTTTGCCCACGCCCAACTTGATAAACGGGAGACAAATCCGAAATCAGCTCTTTTGTGCGAGCAACCATCTGTAGGCGATCGCGCTCCAAAGCCTCTGCACGCTGTATACTGAGCGCTTCTAGGGCTAAATCGGGAGCAATGGCGAAATACGAGCGTGGCGAGGTGTCTTTAGAGATACATAACCCCTTTTCTTCAAGAGATTCCAGGACATCGTAAATGCGTTGTCGTGGAATCTTCGCACGCGCCGCCAGTTCTGTAGGAGTGAAGCTGTTTCGCCCTAGCAATGCTAGGTACGCCGTAGCTTCATATCCAGTCAAACCCAGTTCACTAAGTAGTGCAATTTGCTTTTCCACCACTGCTAAATACCTCGCCGCGATCGCCAGTTTTTCTGTCACCACACATAAGTGGTGTCATGATTAGCTTATCATCACTATGGAGTGGTGTCAAAACGATAGCTACAACATAAGCAGGATGATCCTCATGTTGTGACCAAAAAAGAACTCAGAACACAGTTGTCAGAATTCAGAATTACAGCTATTTTTAGGTAAATAGACCACATTTGCCGTAGGGGCACAGCATTGCTGTGCCCTTACAGTGTGGTTCAAATACGTGAAAACTGCTGTAAGTTGATACCAATGAGGCTAGCCGTGCCCCTACACAGTGGTTTATTTACTTGAAAAGCGCTGTAATTATAAACACAGGTGATAACCTTACAATTGTGTACAATGCTTAATTGAAGTAGAGGTTACAAGCCCCTAATTTTAATTAGGTCAACAAGAAAAATTTTTTCTTTATTAAATCCCCCGGATAGAGTCCGTGGGGACGAAGGTGCGTTCTGCGTTCTGTGTTCTTCTTAAGATTTCTCTAGTAATTTTTTGAGCGCAACAAACTATAGTTAAAGATTTTCCCAGTCGTAAACAGTTGAGAGCCAGATATTAATAAAGCACTGGATGCAAGCATGGCAACAAGAGATACTAGCGTAAAGGCATTACTCGTAAAAAGCATGACTGTAATTCCTAAGGCTATCAAAAACCATGCTAAATTCTGGTATTTACGAAGGCAGGTGAAGACTACAACCCCTGCAAGACATAGAAGGACACCTGGAATGCGTACAGAAATACCAATCTGAGTATTCACTGTTAAAATCAAAATTCCTGCAACCATCATCACCAAGCCTACAACCTTACCCAAACGCTCCTTTGCAGATGGCTTCGTGTTCGGAACCAATTCAATCTGAAGTACTGTGGGTGGATTATTCAGTATAGTATTATCAGATGGATTAACTATTTCTTGTTTGTGTAGAAATATAAATGTTACTTTACCGCCATGACCTAGGTCTATTTTATCTCCCAACTTAAGCGGATAGCGCTTTGTAGGCTCTAGCTTGATATTGTTGAGATATGTGCCATTGGCGCTGCTCATATCAACAAGATAATAAGTATTTTTCTCTACTTGAATTTCTGCATGAAGTCGAGAAACAAAATCGGCATTTGGCAAGGTTGAAACATTGATATCTGGCATGATTTTGTCTTTCGGCTTGCCTAGGCGAATAACAGAAAAATTCTGCGGCAACTCAAAAGAAGTGTCGGTTTGAACATGAAACAGCTCTAAAATCAGCCCGGTTGTCTGTGATCTGCCTGGGTTTTGCATGGCTTGTTTTTACGGAGCAATTTCTCAATAAATTTAGATTGCCTTGTTTGGTAGCAAAAATGCTATATGTAATAATTCTCTATATTATTGTCTCAATCTTAATACTTCTGCTATCTGTTATTTGTAACATCTTATATTAAGCTAATTAACGGTTTACGGTATCGAAGACGGCAGATTCACTCTATGTCAGTATAGCAGACTACTCCACAGAAAATATGTCTGCTGTTACCAGCTTCTCCAAAAAAGCTTCAAGTTTATCAGTAAGCTTGGTTTCGCAGAGTGTGCCCTCTGCGTCCACTGTGAAAAATTATTCTCATCATACAGTATGTCAAACAACGCCGGAGTATAAATATTCTTCACGCTCAGATTTTTTTCGGATGAACACTCAAAAACCCGGAGTAAATCACAAAGCCTCTAAAATAGCACTCCTTAATAGGAGTGTTGGATTTTGTCCGTTCTAGAACTCATATCATGTTCGGTTAATTAGTTATGATTACCACGTTGACTGCACCCCACACGCCAGTCGCCTGCGGAGGGAAACCCTCCTGCAGCGCTGGCTCCCCTTTATCCCCTCCCCGCATGCGGGGAGGGGAGGTTTTGGCGCAAGACAAAACCGGGGTGGGGTTCTTCAGGAATGATAAGTAATCAACCGAACCTGATATCATGCCACACTTAAAAATGATTTACTACCAAACGACACTTAATGGAATCACCACGTCGATGTTAACTGGCTTCTTCGTTGGTTGGCGCAGTCCACATACTAGCCAAACGCACTACCAAATTCTGCATAATAGCGACTTCATTGTGCTTGCCATTGATACTACCACGAATCATGTGGTTGGGTTTATCACCTGCATCTCAGACGGAATCCAGTCTGCATTTATTCCTCTTTTAGAAGTTCTGCCATCTTATCACCGGCAGAGCATTGGTTCAGAGCTTGTTCGTCGTCTTCTTGCCCAGATAGAGCATCTTCGGTGCGATTGATTTAACCTGTGCTCCTGATTTGCAGCCGTTCTATGAATCCCTGGGGTTCACTCGCACTGTCGGTATGTGCTTACGCCAGTACTAAGAGCAAGGAATCAACTCCCACATTGGTGTCTATAGCCAAAAGCCCAGTCGTTGTGACTGGGCTTTAATAAGAGACAGTGGGTTATGTCCCGTTCGGCTAATTATAAGAGATTAGATATAAGTGATTACGCTAATAATATCTACCACAAAAGACATACCAATTCCGGAAAAAATCAACAAGAAATTTAACTTCAAGATTGGAGCAGCTTTCGGTAGAATCAGGCAGCACTGAATTGCAAAAGGGAGAAAAGCTGTGAGCGCGACGTATACCGGAGGCTGTCAATGTGGACAAATTCGTTATGAAATCCGTGCTGAACCGTTAACTCTGTATCTCTGCCACTGTCAGGAGTGTCAGAAACAATCTTCCAGTGCTTTTGGAATGTCCCTCACTGTGCCACGAGATGCTGTTGTCATTATCCAAGGACAACCGAAAGCTTGGACACGTAAAGCTGATAGTGGACGTGAGGTGACTTGTCTGTTCTGCGGTGACTGTGGAACGCGACTGTTTCATGAGCGGACTTACAGTCAAGAAACCATCAACGTCAAAGCCGGAACGCTAGATGACACAAGTTGGTTACGCCCTGTGGGTAACCTTTGGACACGTAGCGCTCAGCCGTGGGTGACGATTTCAGACGAGATGCTCAATTATGAAGGACAGCCAAAGGATGTGCGTCTTTTGTGGGAGAAATGGGCAGAACAGCATTCATGAAACTTTGAAAAGAGCTATTCTTACTCTTGTTTCACAGTAGCGTATGCCCAATCCAACCAGGGTAGCAACGCTTCAATATCTGCTGTTTCTACTGTAGCTCCACCCCAAATCCTGATTCCAGGCGGTGCGGCACGGTAGGATGCGATATCAAAAGCGACTTCTTGCTTTTCGAGAAGTTTCGCCAATTTCTTAGCAGATTCTGCCTGCTTTTCTGGACTTAAGCCTGTAAACCAATCATCAACAATCTTGAGGCAAATCGAGGTACAAGAACGGGTTTCTGGCTTCTCTGCCAGGAATGCTGCCCAACTGCTTTGCTCAACCCAGCGGGCAATTGTTGCTAGATTTGCTTCGCTACGACGAATCAGCCCTGGAAGCCCGCCAATACTTTCTGCCCAAAGTAATCCATCAAGCGCATCTTCTACACACAGCATTGATGGCGTGTTGATGGTGTCGCCTTTGAAAATTCCTTCAATCAGCTTACCTTTTTGTGTCAAGCGAAAGAGCTTCGGTATCGGCCAAGCAGGTACATAGCTTTCCAGGCGTTCGACAGCACGGGGTGAAAGCACGATGACTCCATGCTGCGCTTCTCCTCCTAGTACCTTTTGCCAAGAGTAGGTGACAACATCCAATTTTTCCCAAGGTATTTCCATCGCGAAAACAGCAGAAGTGGCATCGCAAATGGTCAAACCTTGACGATCGCCTTTTATCCAATCGCCATTGGGTACCCTAACACCTGATGTTGTGCCATTCCATAAAAATACGACATCATGACTCAAATCAACTTGATTGAGGTCTGGCAAACTGCCATAAGTTGCTTTAATAACGTTGAGATCAGGCAACTTCAATTCATCTACGACATCTTTAACCCATTCCAAACCAAAGCTTTCCCATGCCAAGATATCAAGGGGGAGCTTTCCCAACAGTGACCACAATGCCATTTCCACTGCGCCTGTATCGGAAGCGGGAACGATTCCTAAGCGATAATCAGCAGGAACACCGAGAATCGCTTTGGAGCGCTCAATGACTTCCTCTATACGAGCCTTGCCATCTGCAGAACGGTGAGAGCGACCTACACAGGCGTTTTCCAGCTTGGAAACAGACCAGCCTGGGCGTTTCGCGCAAGGACCGGAGGAAAAATGAGGAATCCGTGGTTTTGTTGTTGGAGGAGTAAGATGTGGTGACATACAAGATACTTTAGTACAGATGCGACCTAGTCGAAGGTCGTAACCCGCTATTACTTTACGTCTTGGTTTGTCCTAGGTCAACAGTCAAAATTTATGAACTTCTGCACAAAATATAGATGTCTAATGGTAATCAATTGACTGTCACTTTTTCTTAGGGGAAACAACCTCAAACTCGAAAAAACCAATGCGACGGTCATCAACGTAGACGGAGATCGTATGTTTCCCAGTAGGATCGCCAGAAGCAATAGTCCAAAAGTTTTCAATGACTCCTTTGTTTGCTAACTGTGTGCGCTTCGTTACTGCTTCCCTACCATTGGGTGATATTGAAAAATTTTCACCACTTGCTGTACTCCAAGTATTAGGCAGTTTTGGTAATTGAAGGATTTCTCGCCATGTGACTTCATTTTGGTTGTCTTGAAGCTGAATGCGCCATCCATAGCGTTTTCCCTCTTTGAGTGGCACTTTACTTGTGGGGATAAAGCTCATGCTGTTACTATCATCTCTTAAAACCCCAAACTCAGCTTTCTTCACAGTTATCGTTTTAGTATTGACTGATTGGGAAGATACGATGTCATTCACAGCTAAAGAAGATACAACCCATGATGTTAGCCAGCAAGAAGCTAGCACTGTGCCGTAAGCTAATTTTTTCATTAGCATCAGTTTTTTGTTAAAAAGTGCTTTTTAATTCATATATGAATGAATCTCCTTTTTTCAGATAAACTGCTGACATTTCTGATGGATTAATGTTAAGTTTTGCTTATAGCACTTAGGGTAAGGAACGCAGGACTCAGAACTCAACAATTCAAAATTAAGAATTCAGGACTCAGGAGAAAGAAAATTTTTCTCAGTCCTGCGTTCTGAATTCTGCTTAAAAAAGATTCATTAACAGTTAAAGTAGTGGTTGACACTGCATCAAGCACGTTCGTCACGCGCTAAAACACTGTATAAGGGCGATTAATTGTTCATGTACCTAACTAAATTTCAGTCAATATAAACATTTAATACCCACGAAATGCATTCAGGCTGCAACGAGAGGCATGGGTCTCTAACTTGCTCAACGCATACCAAGTGAATAGTTCAATGATGCCGTCGCTTACCAGAAAGTGTTCTGCTTGAAAAGCCTGGACTGCTTGCTCAGTTTTTGCTCCAAAAATACCATCAATGGCACCATAGTAGTAGCCACCAGCTTTGAGGGCTTCTTGAACAGCTTTGACTATAGTTCCCGTACTGCCAATACAAAGTTTTGGCAAGCTCCCAGATCCCTGGCACAAATATGCCCAAGTCTTTTCTCCCACAACCCCATCTATAGTTAAGAAAGCAAGACACTGCAAGTATTTCACCGCATCTCGGGTTTGTCGGTCAAAGTAACCTGTGGTAGAAACTGATAAAGGAGAGACTGATACGGTATCTAGTTGAACGAGCCTTTGGTTTAGGGCTTTCTGCATTTCTTTAACAATTTGACCGCACGCACCATATTGTAAGGTTGGTTTCTTTGTAGGGAATCGAGTTGCAACAGACAGAATCATGATCTCATTTGTAAGATGTAAGGAGATCTTAAAGACTTATAAAAGAAACATTAAAGTTCCCTAAAATCATTATGTCAAAAGGAAGAATTCTTTTTTTGGATACCAGTAGTCTAGTCAATTATTTATCTGCTCAAATCCACTGAGTTCAGTTATGTGGATTAACTCCTACTCCCATCAGGAGTGCAAAATTACGTATTTCTTCGTTCGTATCCTAATTGATCGCGCAATATTGTTAAATATGTATGACACCCGGTAACTCAACAAATCTATTGGTGTATAAAATTTGCCTAAAATTCTCGAAAAAATAAAGTAGATTTGGGGATTACTCTTTCTGTTATTGTAGTACAATTGTTCTAGTAGACAGACTTTTGGTCTTGGGGAGCATCGCAATCATGCAGGCAGTTTGTGCCAATGCCCTTTGGGCACGCTACGCGAACGCAAGAAAGCACTGCGCTACAACCAGCAATCGCCCTTGATTGGGGTAGGAGTTACAAATGCTCAGCCGTTTGACATTCGTTAGTGTGCTTGTGAAGCATTATAATCCAGCGCTTCACTGGTCTACCTGTGAAGCTTGGATTTGAATGACAGATGATGGTGAACACAAAGTAGGCGATCGCCGCAGGCGGGCACTCCGTGCCAATGCCCTTTGGGCACGCTCCGCGCGTTCGCGCGGAGCGCAGTGCCCTCGTGCCCAATCGCTATTCGGGGCACAGGCATTGCCAATCGCTCGGTGACACTCGATCTCAAGGGGCAGAATGACTTAGAAATCCTACTTCATGAGCATAATACAGGGAATCAACCAAATTCTTTATTTAATCTCTTGAATTTACAGATTCCTCCTACTCTTGTACACCCATAGTGAACTTCTAAAAAAACAGTATTATTTAATACCATGACAACACAAGTGAAGAGCGCAATTGCAGCCCAAGGTAGCGAACAAGCAATTGCACAATCAGACTTTGAGCAACAATATTTAGAAGAACAAGCTGAAGAACAAGCTAATGCTGTCAAAAGGCTTATTGACGACAGTATTTCCTTTGAAATGCTAGCTGATGCCACCGAAACAATTCTGCGTCATGCTTTTTGGTTAGCTAAGCAAAAACAGAAGCGCTCATTGAGGGAGTATAGAAAGCTACTTGGTGACCAAGGTTGGAAAGGCGAGGAAAAAAGATATCTTAAGATTGCGGCAGCATTTCAAAAGTTTTCGCCCCAAGAGTTAGCACAAATTGAACCAAGCACCGTATATCATCTAGCAGAAAACAGCAAGAAGTATAAGCAAGTCATAGACAGGCTACTAGACTTAACTGCAATCACTCAAGAGGCTGTGCGTTCCTTAATTAGAGAAAACCGCACCCCCAGAGAACTAAAACCTGAAAAACCAAGTATTTGGCGGCGCACAAAGAATGGAGGGAGGTACTGTCAAATTCCGCCGATACACGAAACAGAGGAACGGACTGGGACTACCCTGCAAAAGATGATGGATGAAGAGGGTTTGAGCGCACAGAATATTGTGGCAGAAGCTGTCGCTCTGCGGCAAGCTTACAAGGAAGGGCGGCTTGCATTTGTGGAAAAAAAGGCAATTTAATTTTAAGTTTGCCAGCATTTTGTCTTTTTTGGACTTTGGTAAAAAATCGGCAGTAGGGGATCAAGCTGCATTGTGAGTCTAAACTGTTAAATTCAATAGTCTAAAAAACCCGGTTTGTTTGAAAAACCGGGTTTTTTGACTTAGAAGCTATTTGTAAATGATTATGAAGAATGAATTAACACTTTGTAATCCGTTTCAACTTTATTTCAATCCCTCATAAGGATTCATATAAATCAGCCTCTGCTACCAGAAACAGAATACCAAATTCAAGGAAACGAGATATTTTGCCTCAAATGAAAATAGTTCTAACTATCAGTCTTGATTGATTTACACGGGCATATACTTGGGTTCGCCATTGTATGTGCACCCTTATCCCAAGTACATCATAGCCCTATTGTTATAGACAGTTTGCCACAGTTTTCTATCATGCGCGATCGCGAAGCGGGAGAAAAGCGCCATCGCACTCCATAGGCAAAATTTGTCAAGAAATGTAAATGTTGTTCAATGCTTGCGTAATTGTCCGAATAACCACTGAATAAGTAAATGAGGGTTCAAGGAAAATCGCGTAAAGGACAAAAGAAATTTCTTCTGAAGATTTGCGTAAAACTCCAAAGAACCCCTGAATAAGTAAATGAGGGTTCAAGGAAAATTACGTAAAAGACAAAAAAAATCTTAATATTTGCGTAAAACTCCGAACAATCCCCGATAAGTAAATCAAGGTTCAAGGAAAGTTACAGCTTAGAAAAAAAATCTTTTGAAGATTTGCGTAAAACTCCGAAAAACCACTGAATAAGTAAATGAAAGTTCAAGGAAAGTTACGTAAAAGACAAAAGAAATTACATCTAACTGAAACAAAACTTACCTTACTTCGACCAAATCACTATCAAAATCTAAAAGGACTAAAAAATGTCTAACTACAATGTCGGTACTCTACCCTCTAACGGTACCCCTGTTATCCGCAATAACTACTCTTTAACTCCAACGCAAACTACTGATGTGTTTGAGTTTAGAATCGGTAGCACCAGTGATATCAACCTGGCACTTACAGGTATTACCAATGGCGATGATGCCGATTTAAAATTGTATCGAGACAGCAACGGTAACGGTCGCTTCGACGCGAATAGCGATCAGTTCGTCGCAAGTTCCACTCGAGGAGGTAACAACGATGACTCGATTAATCTTGCTGATCGATCTGCTGGTACCTATTTTGCCCAAGTTAATCGCTTTTCAACCAGCAGTGGCAATGTTACTTACGATTTAGCCTTGTCTACTGCCAATCCTAGCAACCTTCTCCCCAGAGAAGTTAATCTTGGCAACCTGTCACATGATGTCACAGAACATGGTAGCATTAATAACAACAATACTTCTGATGTCTACGGTTTCTCTCTCGGATTATTTGAGGGTGTCAACATTAGACTGAGCGGACTGAGCGCCGATGCTGATATCCGACTGATTCGTGACCGTAACGGAGATCGCAACGTTGACTCAAGCGATGAAATCGTGCGGTCTGCAAGAGCTGGTAGTAATTCCGAAGCTCTTATGAATATTAACGAATCTGGGAACTACTTCGTCCAAGTTTATCAGTACGGTAGTGCCAGCACCAATTACACTCTGGGCTTTGACCACTTTACTACCTCTTATCCTTTAGTTTAAGCATCGCTTGAGAGGTGTCATGGTAGAAAGTTGTGTGAGCTACAAGTAATTGAAAGCATTGCATGACAATGCTTCCAATAAGTTAAAATTAGATTACGGCGGCAGAGATCCATACTTGGACTTTGCCGCTCATGTTCAAGATTACTGCATTTTTTGAATATTTGCACGCGCTTGGAAGAGTTATTCCAATAAATATGACTACAGTTTTACAAATTGGTAATCGCGCGATCGCAGCTTCTGAAATTATTCCTTTACTAGCTAGTAATAACATCATCCCGCAATTAATATGCGAGAGCATTATTGATCAGGCGATCGCCCCAATCACTTGCACAAAAGAAGAAACGGCTGATGCTCTAGAGCAATTTTATCAGCATTGGGATTTGACAAGCGAAGATAAAAGACAAGCTTGGCGGGAACGTTATGGTCTGACCCAAGAACAGTTAGAACTCATGGCAACGCGAAAGCTCAGAATTGAAAAATTCAAACAAGCCTCTTGGGGACATCAACTAGAATCTTACTTTCTCAAACGCAAAAGACAGCTAGATAAAGTTATTTACTCCTTAATTAGAACCGAACAAAGAGGAACCGCCAACGAACTCTACTTTCGGATTAAAGAAGGAGAACAATCCTTTGCTGAACTTGCAGCTGAATATTCCACGGGTCCAGAAGCCCAAACGGGCGGAATCATCGGTCCAGTGGAATTTGGTAGTGTCGCTCCCAATTTTGCCCAGCTACTTTACACAAGTCAAGTGGGTGTGATTCAGCCACCCGTGCCTTTTGGAGAATCATGGATGATTGTGCGCACTGAAAAGCTAGTTCCAGCACAGTTAGACAATTTCATGCGCCAAAGATTGCTACAGGAGAATTTTGAAGTTTGGTTTAAACAGCAACTCACTCAACTCTCGCCTGAAGAAAAAATTTGGATGGGAGTCAACCCCAAATCAGCGCAGATTCAAGAGGCGAACGTCGCCTAGAACAGAAGGGGATGGCGAGAAATTATAAAAATTTGGTGCAGCATATGACCAATACCACTATTGATATTAAAGAATTTTTTACAGATGTATTTCCTTTCAAACATCTGCCTGAGAATGTACTAGAAAATTTATTAACAAAAGTACAATTTTTGCGCTACCGCATGGGGCAAGTGATAGTGACGCGGGAAGTGATGCCCCAACAGATTAGCATTATCTACTCTGGGCAAGCCCGCCTGTTAGGCTTCGACAAACGCACAGAGAAACCTGACACGCTGAAGTTGCTGCAACCAGGAGAAGTTGTGGGTTGGGTGAGTCATGTGCGGGGCGTGGCTTGTGAAACAGTAATAGCCTCTACAGAAGTGATTTGCTTCAGTTTAGCGATCGCCGATTTTCTTAGTGTGATCAAGCACGAGTCGGCTTTTGCAAAGGCGCTGCACCAAAATGCAGCATTAGTAGAAGTGTATGAGTTGTTGGGCGAAGAACTCAGTCGGCGGGCTGATGGCAAGACTGATTTAGTTAGACTATCGCGAACTGCTTGGGAAGCTGCTATTGTACTCACACTTCCTGCAGCAAAAGATATGAGATCCCCCCTTTATAAGGGGGATTATCTGTGGCTAGTGAGCAGCAGTTCTCAAGCTGAGTTTCCGGTAGGTAGCCCTCTAGAGTTGAACGGTACTAACCCCAAACTGTACCTCAACGCAAATATGCGTCTGGTAGGTTTACCCAAATCTTTGCTCCCAGCACTACCAGAAAGGCCACCAACGCCAACAACAGCAGATTCTTGGCTAGCAGAAATTCCTTACGCCCCAGAGATTGCCACAAAACCAGAATCAGCCAAGCAGTCTAAACGAGCAAAGTACCCCTACATCCGGGCACGAGGTCCGGTGGATGCATCCTTGGCTTGCTTCCAGATGTTGAGCCAGTATTTTAATATGCCGTTCCGCCGAGATATGCTGCGGCGGGTTGTGACGAAACAGTATGAACGCACCAGCAGTATATCTCTGCAATTTTGCGCTGCAGTAGCAGAGTTGATGGGGTTGACAACGCAGATAGTCAAGATTCCCGCGTCTACAGTTAGCCGCTTGCAACCTCCGGTGATGATTTCCTGGCAAGACAGTTTTGCCATCATCTACAAAACCAGCAACCAAGAATTACTCATCGCCGTTCCAGAAATGGGACTAGTGCGCCGCAAATCCCGAGACTTTGCCGAAACCTGGGGACAAGAGGGCGAAGTGCTGCTGCTGCAACCGACAAAAGAAACCCCCAAGTCGCGGTTTGGTCTTTCGTGGTTTGTGCCTGCATTACGTCGCCACCGTAAGGTCCTGATTGAAGTGCTGATTGCTTCTATCGTGGTGCAAATTTTTGGGTTGGTGAATCCCCTAGTCACACAGGTGATTATCGACAAAGTCCTGGTTGGCAACAGCCCTGACACCCTGACAGTTTTCGGTATCTTTTTGATTGTAGTGTCGGTGGTGGAAGCGGTACTCACTAATGTCCGCACCCATTTGTTTGTGGATACCACTAACCGTATTGACCTATCGCTAGGTTCTGAAGTTATTAATCACTTGTTGCGTCTGCCCTTATCTTATTTTGATCGGCGTCCAGTGGGGGAATTGGCAACCCGAGTTAATGAACTCGAACACATTCGTTCCTTCCTTACAGGTACGGCTTTAACGGTGGTGATGGATGCGGTCTTTTCAGTCATCTACATCTTCGTGATGGGGATTTATAGCTGGGTGCTGTCTTTAGTAGCACTAGCAACAGTACCGCTGTTTGCCTTGTTGAATTTGTTGGTTTCTCCAGTCATGCGGCGACAGTTACATGAAAAAGCCGAACGCAACGCCGAGACACACTCCTACTTGGTGGAAGTAATGGCGGGAATGCAGACAGTCAAGGCGCAAAATTTGGAGATGCGATCGCGTTGGCAATGGCAAGAACGCTACGCCCGCTATATCAGTGCTGGGTTTAAGACTATTTCTACCCAAACAACTGCTGGTTCTTTAAGCAATTTCCTCAATAAACTCTCCAGTCTGTTGGTGCTGTGGGTGGGGGCGTATCTTGTCCTCAACGGGCAACTTACCCTAGGACAACTCATTGCCTTCCGCATCATTTCCGGCTATGTCACCAGCCCTCTGCTACGGTTAGTGCAACTGTGGCAGAATTTCCAAGAAACTGCCCTGTCCCTACAACGTCTCAGCGACATTCTCGACTCACCCCAAGAAACAGAAGGCGAACGTCAAAATATCCTTATGCCGGCAATTGAAGGTCACGTCCGCTACGAAAATCTCTCTTTCGGCTTCCGTGCGAATGGACCTTTGCAACTGTGCAACATCAACCTAGATTTTCCTGCTGGTTCCTTTATAGGCGTTGTCGGTCAAAGCGGTTCTGGGAAAAGTACACTGCTAAAATTGCTACAAAGGCTTTACGAACCGAAGTCAGGGAAAATCTTGATAGACGGCTACGACATCAGCAAAGTGGAACTTTATTCCCTGCGGCGTCAGATTGGCATGGTACTACAAGATACCTTGCTATTTGACGGGACAGTGCGAGAAAACATTGCCTTGGCGTATCCTGATGCTAGTGATGAGGAGATTATTGCTGCTGCCAAAATTGCCTATGCCCATGATTTTATTATGTCGTTGCCCAACGGCTACAACACATCTGTAGGTGAGCGGGGTTCAGGGCTTTCTGGGGGACAAAGGCAAAGGATTGCGATCGCCCGCACCGTCCTGCAAAATCCCCAATTGCTGATCCTCGATGAAGCCACAAGCGCCTTAGATTACAACGCAGAAGGACAAGTCTGCCGCAACTTGGCGTCAGCATTCAAAGACAAAACAGTATTTTTTATAACTCATAGGTTAAGTAGTATCCGTAATGCCGACGTAATTCTCATGATGGATCAAGGCGCAGTGGTGGAACAGGGAACCCACAAAGAATTAATGGCGCTGAAGGGTTATTACTACTGTTTGTATCAGCAACAAGAAGCGCAGATGTAGAGAGTAGTTAGTGAGAAAACAATTAACAAATGTAGAGACGTGTCATGGCACGCCTCTACAACAACCAATAACTTGTTAGCAGAATATTTATGAATACTGAATATAACTTTGACCAACCCGTTATTCTACAACAATCTCCTATTTGGTCACGAACGATTGCCTGGGGAATTGTTGGTGTTACTGTTTTTACAGTCATTTGGGCATCGGTGTTTAAAATTGATGAGGCAATTCCCGCTAGTGGTAAGCTAGAACCACAAGGTGCAGTCACTGATATTCAGGCTCCCGTCGGTGGTGTTGTCAAGCTAATTCACGTTAAAGACGGTCAGCAAGTCAAAAAAGGTCAACTTCTGATTAGCCTAGAACAAACCACGGCACAGGCGCAGCTCATATCATTCCAAAAAAATCGCGCCGCCTTACTGCAAGAAAACGAGTTTTACCGCCGCCATCTCATGGGGCATGTGTCACCAAACCTCAAGAATGTAGTGACACTGAATATTAGACCAGAAATCGCCTCCTTAACCCAGAGTCGCGCCGCAATAGCTGCGGAAAATCAGGTTTATCGATCGCAGTTAAACGGTTCTACTGCGGGAGTTATTCTGACTCCAGATCAACAATTGCGCTTGCGAAGTCGCCAGTTGGATTTTAGTTCACGCTTGGCGGACACTCAGTTAGAAAAACAAAAGACGCAAGAGAAATTGAGCCAAAACCAATTGGAGTTAGCCAGTGCTAAAGATATGCTGGCAATTAATCAAAAAATTCTCAAGGATATGGAACCGGTGATGAAGGAGGGCGCGTTTCCCCGGATGAGGTTCTTGACACAGCAGCAGGAAGTTCTCAAATCCCAGGCAGAAGTTGCCCGACTCACGAAAGAACAGCAGCAATTAAAGTTAGGAATTACCCAGGCACAAGAAAAACTCCGCAATACTGAGGCTTTATCTAAAGAAGACTTACTATCACGAATTACGACAAATGACAAGAGCATAGCCGAAATCGACAGTCAGCTGACTAAGATCATTCTGGAAAACCAGAAGAAAATCAACGAGATTGACAGTCAGATAAGTCAGACGCAATCTACCTTGAAATATCAGAAAATGACCTCTCCGGTGGACGGAACTGTTTTTGAACTGAAAGCCAAAACTCCAGGATTTGTGGTTAACTCCAGCGAACCAATTCTGAAAATTGTTCCTAAAGATAACTTGATTGCCAAAGTCTACATCACGAACCGTGATATCGGCTTTGTCAAAGAAGGACAGAATGTCGATGTGAGAATTGATTCCTTTCCTTTCCAACAGTATGGTGATATCAAGGGCGAGCTCATTTCGATTGGTTCAGATGCCCTACCTCCAGACCAAGTTTATAATTTCTACCGTTTTCCTGCAAAAGTACGCTTGGATAGGCAAACAGTGCTGATTCATAATCGTCAACTCCCACTGCAATCGGGTATGTCAATCAATGCGAATATCAAATTGCGCCAGCGCACTGTTATGAGTATCTTCACTGATTTCTTTGTGCAAAAAGCCGAAAGCTTGAAATTCATCCGTTGAAGAGGAGGATGGGGAGGGCTCAAATTCAAAATTATAAATTCAAAATTCACGCATTAAGAATTCTTTTTTTTGTTCGCTTCGCGTGCCGTAGGCATACTTTGAATTTTGTTCGCTTCGCGTGCCGTAGGCATACTTTGAATTCTCCGCAGAGGGTTGGGGTGAGGTAAAGCAGGAATTATAAGTTAGCAACAAAAGCAGTAAAGCAGACAATATCACGACAAAGGGTAATGCTCCAGAGTCCCTTTGTGAGCAATACTGAAAATGCTTGCTCTGTTTGCCACCACTGCTATGGACCGACTGGAGGAACTATTACGCCGCTTAGTTGACGAAGCCTGTGGACACCCACCCGGAAGCCCAGAACGTCAAAAACTGCTCACGCGAATCATTCGCTTAACCGCCAGCAAACTTTGGAGGGAAAGTACTCCGCACTATCAGGATGCACTGCAACAAACCTGGTTGTATTTTTGTCGCAACATTTGTGAAGGTACAACAGGGCAAACGTATGATCCGTCTTTAGGTAGTGTTATAACTTGGCTGAATGTTTACTTGAAACGCAGACTGCAAGACTTTTACCGCCAGCAGCAGCGACAACAAGCCAGAACAGTCTCTGCTAATATCAATACTGCTCGCTCAGGTGAAGCAAATGAAATCATTGACCCTGTAGATAACCTTCCCGCGGAACCTGATGTTCCTCCTATTTTAGAAAACGTTAGGTTGTGGGCAGAAAAAGATGAGGATGGACAACTGTGCCAGACTCACATTCAAGGGCGTCCGCAAGTGAATTGTCAAATGTTAATTTTGAAACGTTTGCCGCCGGAAGCAGGTTGGAAGGAACTGTCAGCAGAATTTGGGCTGCCAGTTTCTACTTTGAGTAGTTTTTATCAACGCCAGTGTCTTCCTCGTTTACGTAAATTTGCTGAGAAAGAAGGTTATTTATAGCGGTTCTTAATTGAATGCACTACAACAATCTTTTTTCTTACAGGGAACGCTTCGTTCCATTAGCAATAATCCCAATCAGATTCAACTTACTCAAGATTTCTGTTGCTTGTATCAGTTCATTACGGGTCACTTGATCCATGCGCCCGACCATCACAATCCCATGACACAGAGATGCCATAATCCTGGCATCAACTGTGCTGAGAATGGAAGAAGTATCTATGAGCACAACGTCATAATTTTGCTCGAAAAACTCAAGCAGTTCTTTCATTCGTGCAGAGCTTAATAGCTTAAGTGTATCTTCTGGTGTAGGTCCAGCAGTCAAAACATCAATAGAGGGATGAATGGGCTGGATGTATTCCTTAACTGAGGAATTTGTTTCCTCAACTAACAACAGGGATAGTCCCCAATCATTGGTTAATCCCAAAATTTTGTGCAGGTTGGGCTGTCGCAGGTTGGCATCAATCAATAGAACCCGTTGATGCATACGGGCAGCGCTCACTGCAAGTCCCAGCGCCAAGGTTGACTTCCCTTCTCCAGATCGTGCTGAAGTCAACATCACAGACTTGTAGGGAACAGAAGGCTTTGATATTTGAATATTTTGGTACGCCATATCGAGTGTTTCATGGGAGGGCAATAAGGCGTAGACGTTAAGTTGCTTTTCGTCAGATATGGCTTCTTTTGAGAAGGCAGCGAGTAGGTGTTGCAAAGGCAGGCGGAACAACCTCTTTTTGGTACTCAGCAGTGAAATTTCTGGAACTGTCCCTAGTAAACGGAGGTTTGTCAGCCTCTGTAACTCTTCTGGAGAAGAGACGGCATTGTTAGAGATTTCTGACATCAAGGCGGTTGTCACCCCGAAAATTGGTGCTAATAAAACTCCCCCAAGTAATATCAATAGCTTATTGCTACCCAAATATGTTCCCCGTTGGGGTTCTTCCAATACTTGCAAATCAAACCCTCCCTGAGCAATCATCAACCCTAAAGATTGTTGCATTGCCATCAGTTGCTCAAGTGTTTTACGATTTGTTTCCACTTCTGGCAGCAGGCGGTTGTACTCTGCTATCAAACTTGGGTATTTGCTAAGCTCCGCGCGAATTTGCGCTTCTGAGTTAGCGAGGCTCTTTTCATTGGCACGCAGCCCTAAGACATTTGTCTGTACCTGAATTAGCTCTTCCACAAGCTTCAAGTCAACTTCTGGTACTTGCCCTCCTGTCAGCAGTGCTTCTGTACCAGACGATTCCTCTGTACCCAATTGCTTCTGTTTGAAGAAAGTAGCTGGGGTCGCTTGCACAGCTTTGTTTCCTAGCGATCGCTTAATCTCCTCTTGTAGTAACGCCACTTGACTACGCCGCTGCTGTACCAGTTTTTGAACTTCTGGATAGTCATCTGTATAGCGCAACCGCTCCTGAGTTAAAGCCAAGTCAGTCTTTTGAACCTCATTAAGTAGTGTTTGGTAGCGAGTTGACTGACTCAGACGAAAGGAGATAAGTGCATTCTCGGGTAAGAACGACAATTCTTGTTTTAAGTTGTCGTAACGAGCTTGTAAGTCTTTAAGCTGTGCGCGAGTGATTCTCAGCTGTTTCTTAATATCAGCAAGAGATTCCAGAAGAATTTTGCTTTGCACCTCTGGGTTGAGTAAATGATGTTTTTTACGAAACTGTTCTAAAGTTTTCTCAGCTTGAACCATTTTCTCTTTGACCTTAGGCAGCCTTTCGTTGATCAAAGAAAGCCTTTTAGAAAGGCTCTGTTTTCGTAGCTCTATGTTATGTTCTTGATACACATTTTGTAGAGCCTGAAGAACTTTTTGTGATCTCGTTGGTTCGTTGTCCTTGAAAGACATTTCAAAGACTTGATGAATGACTTTATTCTCAGCTATTTGCCGCTCTAATAAATTGATAGCCAAAGGACTTTGTTGACCCTTCTTGCCCTTGATATCTTCTACTGTCAAATATGGATAATCAGAACGTAGCAAATTAACTGCCTTCTGAATCAACGTGGAACTCAGCATCAGTTTATGCTGAAGAGTGTAGTCAATCATGTCAACATTAGGGTTAGTAAAATTGCTTTCTACACCTTCTTGGATATGACTTGATCCTACCCCTTGATTAAGCTGAGAACTCACCAGTATCTGTATAGTACTTTGATACGTCGGTTTTGCAGTTAAAGCCAGAAGGCTAGCAACCGACATGACTACGCCAGAAACACCCAAGATTTGTAAGCGTCGGCGAAGCAGAATTGTAGAGAGTTTTCTGCCCTTAACCTTGCTTTGTGGGGAAGCAATAACTATTTGCCCACGCTTCAGACTAATGTCAGCCACAATCAAAGTCCTCTTAATTATATCGAATTACTTTTTCTACAAGATGGTGAGAAAATTTTTTTAGGAGTTCAAACAAGTGCAGGAGGGAGTCGCTCACAAGACATTTATTTTCAACTGTTGTGACTTCATAAACTCCTTCTTTTATTCCTACACCATACACTATTTTAACTTGGGGATAACATTGCCCTTAGAGGATGTTTGAAAAGTATTAGGCGAATATAATTCGCTACTACACAAGCAAAGTCCACCTCCGTGGACTAATGAAAAATTAAGAGTTTCAGAACCTGCGGAGGCAGAGAGAAGTCCTGCAGGCGGGTTTCCCGCCGTAGGGAACTTCGGAGTTTTGTCTGTATAGCCAAGCCAGTGCGTTGCGGGGGTTCCCCCCGTTGTAGCAACTGGCGTGCGATTTCTAATCGCCAGGATACATAAAAATAAGCTTTTAAGACATCCTCTTAATTTTCACTCATAAGTTCAAAAGTAAAACATAGATTGCTAATGACTCTCTCTGACTTGGAACAACATCCACCAAAAATAGCAAATCTTTTTTTAGACTACAACACTTGGAAGATGTCACCTCTGCTGATTTTTTTTAGTTTCATTTCAACCTAAGTGACAATATAGAGATAGTCAACCCATTTTGCCTATCTTTACCATATCGTTACTAGTCGAGCTTTTTTAGCTTTATAGTTATTTTGTAAGCTTTTTATACAATTTTTGGGTTAGTTTTCCTTTGGTGATAAATCTTGCGACGGTTACAAAAGTAGAACATAGTTAATGTTGTACTTTGCTTAAGCTGATTTCGTATTTTACTATACTTGTAAATACACTTAAATATATCTACTTTTTGAAATTTTGCTATTAACTCTAAATGCTTATTATAACAAGATAAGTAAAGCGAATATTTGAATATGTGGCGTTGAACAATAATAGAATGAGTGATTCAATGGTAACAGGCAAGTATGTGTGATATTTTTGTGTGAGTCACAGTTTGATAAAGATGACAATCGTATACAGAATGTTTGCTATCAAGCAGCTTCAAAGCTTGATATTTGTCTATTTACATTTATATATTTGTGTATTACTTTACTGAATAAGAGATAAAATACCGAGATATTTTTAATTTGATTGACTTTAACAATTAAAGATTTCGTAAAAATGAGAGAAAATGGGCGGAAAATAAAGAGATTTCCTTGTGTTGAGGAAACCGCCCGTTAAATCGTCTAGTACTCATCTGCTTTAATCATGCAATGACATTTCAATCACTTGTATAAGTTAGCTCAAGGTTAAAGTTGCCGAATTCAAGCAGTTGTACTACTTTGCCGTCTTTTAGCCTGCAATCAGTTGGGTGTTGAAAGTTTGTTCTTGTCGTTGTGGCTCAGACAACAGTTGGTAAGCATGATTCAGTTTTGCGGCGGAGACTTCCAGTAAATGTTGCTCAACTGCATTTCTAGGGAATACAAGGCGGCTTTCAATGCCATGTTTGCCAATGATACAAGGGAGCCCCAGAACGACCTCATCTCCCACCCCGTAGGTAGGTGAAGCCTTAACAGAAACCGTAAACATTCGCTTTTCATCTCGCAGAATGGCATCGACCAATTGAGCAACGCTTGTGGCAATGCCATAGCTGGTATGTCCTTTTCGCTGCATGATTGCCTTACCACGATCGCGAGTTACGTCGGCGAGTTCTATCTGAATCTGTTCTAATGACGTACCTTTGGGTAGCGGAAACTCAGTTAACGGAATCATCCCGATCGCAGCATTTGACCAAACTGGAAACTCACTATCGCCATGTTCCCCAATCACTTGCACATGCACATCGTACTTATCAACATTGAGTCGCTTACCAAGCTGATATTGTAGTCGGGCAGTATCTAAAACCGTTCCTGAGCCAAAAATTAAATGCTCTGATCGCGTGGACGTTTTGATCGCAATTCGGGTGAGAACATCCACAGGGTTGCTGACGAGAATGACGATCGCATCAGGGGCAACTCGATCTAATTCCCGCACAATCGGACGCAGAATTGCTGCGTTTGCGCCAAGTACATTCAAGCGTGACTGTCCAGGTGTTGGGGTTGCGCCAACAGTCACAACAATGATATCGGAATCGGCTAAATCTTCGTAGCGATTAGAGGGAATAACATCCATTTCCTCTAACAACGGAATGGCATCATTAATATCCCAGGCTTGTCCTTCGGCTTTGGATAAGTTGCGATCGAACAGCACCACCGTCACGGATTTACTGAGAAGTACCAAAGCGTTAGCAACGGCTGCGCCGACATTTCCTGCACCGACAATACCAACTTTAGAAGGTTTAATACTCATACTGACCTCATTTGTGAAACTGAGCCTTATTAGTTGTCAGCCGGAAACCACTTGCAAACGTAATTTGCCATCGACTAGAAACCATTGAGCGATCAAACCTCGCTTTTTAACAGTCTGAGCAACAAAGGAATCAAGAACGGTCTTCGTTTGAGATGGTTTGCTGCCGACGGTAAGTCATGCTTCACCCTCAGCTGAACTATATTATTCAATTTCATTCGAGTTGAAACCAGTCACGATTAGCCAGTTAACACTCAACTTAAGCACGAGAAATGAAGTGAACCCAAAGTTGGTTGTCTCCGTAAAAGAATTGCTGGATTTCCTTGCACGAACCATTCTTTGATTTCCTCAAAGTTGTTGTAGCACGATATTATGAGCTAGCTCAACCTTGAAGTGGTTCACAGATTGATTTGTTTTGCAGAGGTGAACCGATTTGTTATAGGCGCAATGAATCTATCTCCAAGGATTCTATGAAGGAAAGACAGCCTTTTTTATTTGTCGAGAAACGAAACGTTTTTCTCAACAGCTTCACGGCTTATGTGCAAATGATTAGCGGGAAAATCAGGATCGGAATAGCCAACGGCTAAGCCACAAATGATCAGTAATTCCGGTGGGATGTTCAACTCGCTGCGGATGATTTCGGGATAAGCCGAAGCGCGAAACCTCTACGCAAGTGCCAATGCCACGAGCAGTTAGGCTCAGCACCAGCGTTTGTAGATACATCCCCACACCCAAGGCATCCGCAAAGCCCATATCTTGGTGCATACAGATAATGCCGACCATTGGTGCGCCAAAAAATTCGTAATTGTGCAGAACAGCTAGCTGTCTACTCACTTTATCGTCACGAGCAATCCCCATCGCCCCGTAGACTTGTGCGCCCAGTTCCTGGCGGTAATGCTGGAAGGACTCTGGCAGCCCAAAGCTGGTGGGCGGCTGCTGCTTGGCTTGGTTTAGCAAAGCCTCTTGCAGACGATCTCGACGGGTGCCTTGGGCAAACACCACCGGCCACGGCTGGGTGTTTGAATTTGACGGCGCGAGCTGCGCTAGAGCGAGGGCTTCATCAAGCAAAGCCCGTGGCACTGGTTGAGATAAGAATTTGCGTGTTGAGTGCCGCTCTTTGATAGTTTGGTCGAGATCAAACATGTTTTATCAACCTCTATGAGAAATAAATGTGAACGCTCAACCAGGATTCCAGGGAGCTGCCTAATAAATAGGCTCTTCTAATCCTTACTTGGATGCCTATGCCAGGAAGTCATCCCCCTGACTTAGGCATTCACCTACGGCAGTTATGCGCTGAACCCTCCGTCGATCGTCAGGCTTGCACCCGTGATGTAACCGGACTCAGGACCAGCTAGATAAGCGACCATCCCCGCAATCTCCTCGACGGTGCCGTAGCGGGGCAGTGCCATGAACTGCTTTTTGAGCATCTCAGCAAACTCGCCCTCTGGGGGATTCATATCCGTAGCGACTGGTCCGGGCTGCACGTTGTTGATCGTAATCCCACGCGGTCCGAGGTCACGCGATAGCCCTTGCACAAGCCCTTGCAAAGCAGATTTGCTCATGGCATAAACGCCGCCACCGGCAAATGGCATACGTTCGGCGTTGGTGCTGCCGATGTTGATGATGCGTCCGCCCTCTTTCATATGCTTGACTGCGGCTTGCGTCGCCACAAACACAGCACGCACGTTAACGGCGAGGGTTCGATCAAAGTCCGCGAGCGTGAAATCGTCGATAGGAGCGATCGCTAGAACACCCGCATTGTTGACGAGGATATCAATGCCGCCCAATTTGTCCACTGTTTGCTCAACAGCGGCGACCACTGCACTGGCATCGGCGCTGTCGGCTTGGATGGCAAGAGCTCGGACACCTAGCCCCTGCGCAGCTTGCGTGATCTCGTTGGCTTGATCGGGCGAGCTGCTATAGGTAAAGGCGACATCAGCGCCTTCACTTGCCAAACGCTTGACGATAGCAGCCCCGATACCACGACTACCTCCGGTAATGAGTGCGCGTTTATTCTTGAGTGTGTGGTTCATGTTTGATACCGTATGATGAGAAATCGGATAAATCAAGAGAATTCATAAGACCTGCTGTGGTTGACCAATCGTTTTCAATGCCAATACGCTCATCCAACATCCCAATCCATCCACAATTAATATAAGGTAAGCTGTGACGAGCGAAAAGCAGACCCCAACCTTCAAAGGAAACTTGAGACACATGATCAGGACTAATCACGATGAAATGATTGTAGATTCCAAAAAGGAGTGATCCTGCTATTGAACTAAGCAACAGCCAGCTACCAATGCGGTAGAACTGGGTCCAAAGTAAAACAGCTGCAATGATGGGAGTCGGAAAAATCACAATACCCACAAACAAACTCTGAACCAGAGAGAGGCGAACTGGGATTTCCACATGCGCTAAACCATGCAGTCCGTTTGTGAGCGCGTGCATGACCACGATCGCTGTTCCATATTGAGCAATCTTCATCTTGCTTCTCCCTATAAATTGTTAACTGGCATGAGCCACGGCGGTGTCAACCATCCATTCCAAAGGTCGAGGCTGAAAATTCAGTTCGCGTTTTGCCTTAGCATTCGATGCCCCTCGCATCTGAGTACCGTAATAGACAGCATCCGCACCACTCATTCGCAGAGCATCCTCAACCGATACCTGCGGAGGTGGTGGAGCATTGAGCCATTGGGCATAAGCACAGAGCCACTCGCGCACCTCTAAGGGGCGATCGTCCGTAATCAGGTAAATGCCAGGATTGCCTCGCTCAACTAAGTTAATTTCAACTTAAGTGTTTTGAAGCGCGCTCGCCTTTGGAGAGCTTCGATACGCGCAGAACAATCAGCAAACCACTTTCATCCTGATTGAAAAATATCAGGTTAAGCTGAATTCTGACAAAGGTCTCGTCACTACGAGACTAAAAATTTACCTATAGGAATAGAACGCTTAAGTTGCATCTTAACTTAAAAACTTAAGTGGACTGAATAGAATGAAAGTTGAAGAATGATGACAGCAGACAAGAACCTTAGTACAGCATTTGATTAATTCGTAATGTTTTTAAACGCGTTGAGCATTGAGGTAAACGCATTCGTGACGCAGAGTTTTCGTTTAAGTTTTCGCTATGAACTTATGCAATCATGTACTTAGTAGTAACAAAGGAGATCAGTGATAGTGAGTTTGATTAAAACTTATTCATCCTGTAAACGAACACTTGGAATTGTTACAGTGGCATTAGTCTTTATCATGCCAACAGTTCGTAGTAGTGCTGAAGAAAGTCAGTGGGGATCGGATAATCAGTGGAGGTTGGGTGGTCAGAACCTAAACAATACTCGCTCTACAGCAGGTGAGAGATACCTCAGTCCAGAGAACGTAACACACTTGTCTCCTAAATGGGTTTTCAGTGCAGGTGGTGAACTCTCTGCAACACCAGCAGTTGTAGATAAAACTGTATATATGCCAGACTGGGGCGGTAATTTTTTTAAGATTGATGCACAGACGGGTACACAGATTTGGGCAAATAGCATTGCAAGCTTAATTAATGATCCAAGTATCCCAAAAGCTGTATCGCGCACAAGTCCAGCACTCCAGGGGAATAAAGTGATTATTGGTAGCCAGGAAGGTGCTTTCCTGATAGCAGTTAACAAAGATACTGGCAAGCTAATCTGGAAAACAAAACTTGACGAGCACCCGTATGCTATTATTACTCAATCACCGACCATTTATGGCAATCGTGTGTATGTTGGAGTTGCCTCTTCTGAGGAAACAGCGGCTAACGATGCAAACTACCCATGCTGCACATTCCGTGGAAGCATGACGGCGGTAGATTTGAATACTGGAAAGCTACTGTGGAAAACTTACACTGTACCGGAAAATTATGGTCAATCGGATGGCTACTCAGGTGGAGCAGTATGGGGTAGCACACCAGCAATCGATCCAAAGCGAAATTCGGTATATATTGCAACAGGCAATAACTACAATGTGCCTCAAACGGTAAGAGATTGTATTGCAAAACTCTCTTCACAGACAGCTCCTGATCAGTCGCAATGCCTCGATCCCAATAATTATATTGACGCGATCATGGCACTTGATCTCGATACTGGCACGATTAAGTGGGCAAATAAACTACAGGGATACGATACCTGGACTCTTGCCTGCTACTATGGCGTTATCTCTAATTGCCCTGACCCCAAAGGAGCAGATTATGATTTCGCTCAGGCACCCATGCTTTTTACTGTTAAAGATGCTGGAAAATCGCGCGATCTACTTGGTGCTGGTCAGAAGAGTGGTGTCTTTTGGGCGCTTGACCCGGATACTGGAAAAGTCGTTTGGAGCCGAATTGTTGGTCCTGGTGGTCCTATTGGTGGAATAATGTGGGGTTCGGCTACGGATGGTCAACAAATTTATGTTGCGATTTCAAACTACGGATTTGAGCAGTACACATTAGAGCCCTCGGGTGAGACTATTAAAGGTGGGTCATGGAGTGCGCTCGATGCAGCGACTGGCAAAATTATCTGGCAAACAGCAGATCCAACAGGTGAAAGGGATATGGCTCCAATCACAGTAGCGAATGGAGTGGTGTATGCTGGCTCGATGGCATCTGGAGCCGATAAGAATAACATGTATGCATTAGATGCAAAGACTGGTAAGATTCTATGGAATTTTAACAGTGGGGGATCAGTAGTTGCAGGTGCAGCAGTGGTTGATGGTACAGTGTACTGGGGTTCTGGCTACACCCACGTCCCAGGCGAGTTTAAGTCTAATAATAAGTTTTACGCATTTACAGTCTCGAACCATCCGTGACAGGTTAAGGTGAGGGAGTTGCAACAAAATAAAATACAGTTCAAGGTGGGATAATGGTAATATCCCATTTGGGCAATGTTTCAAAGTGATGGACTAATATGCATATACCCACAGTGGTGGGGGTCAGAAAACTGTTGACCATATCCTCTCCCTGTACCTGTAGCAAAACAGGCAGCACACCTTCTAACCACTCTTCCAACGGCGGGGCATTTTGCAGCGATCGCCACACCACCACCTCAAACTCGCTTTGAATTAGCTGTACCAGCTTGGCTGCCAAGCTGCTTTTGCCAATCCCACCAATCCCCAGCAGCAGGACGAGGCGGCACTGTTCCTCCAACACCGACTGCTTGAGGCGCATCAGTTCTTCACTACGTCCGCACAAGGTAGAGGTATCAATGGCACTACCCCAATCTGACTGAGGCTGCTCCGCTTGGAGGATCACTTCTGCTTCCTCAATGGCAGCACTGGGTCGAGTCTAGTCATTCTTGCTTAACTCCAAGCCAAAGGCTCGGAATGCCCACTGCAACGATTGCTTGTCTACGGGTTCTGTACGTCCCAACACTTTGGCGATCGTATTTAAGGATAACCCCATGCGCTCGCTGAGTTCTTCCAGGGTGAAGCGATCCCCGGCATTCTCGTTGAACTCAGCTTGGGTTTTGGCTGCTTGAAACTTGCCCCACCCCTGTGTAGTTAGGATGACCCCTCGGTAGCGCCTAGTCTTTTGCAGTTGCATCAAAGTCACCTATAACAGGGACGCAGCTTAATTCACATAATTTTCACATGAGCTAAGCTTGAAGCCTACGAATGAAACTATTGTTAACAATCCACCTCTAGATGTAGAATGCATTACAAAGGCTGCATTTAAGCGATCGCCTCAGTCTTATATAACTCCTTGTCCCTCCGCCTTGGTACTTCATAAGTCATAAAATCATATGCCATCTCTGTGTTAGGAAAAATAGCACGAGCTTCCTCAAGTAAATCTTTCAACTCTATTGCATTTCCAGGAGCATAGCGGGGACTAAAATGTGTCATAATCAGTCGGCGCGCTCTTGCGGCTAAAGCGGTTTGCGCCGCCATTGTGGTTGTGGAATGCAACCTTTGAAAAGCCATCTCTGCATCTTGATGGGCGAAGGTTGCTTCATGAATTAATACATCTGCATCCTGTGCCAATTCCACAGCGCCATCACAATAAACTGTGTCTGTACAATAAGCAATTTTGCGTCCAATTTCTGTCGGTCCACACAGTTCCTGACCGTTAATCACTCGCCCATCAGCAAGGGTCACTACTTCACCGCGTTTGAGTTGACCGTAAATGCGACCGGGAGGAATTTGCAACGCTTTGGCTTTTTCTACATCAAAACGTCCTGCTCGGTCTTTCTCACAGACGCGGTAGCCAAAGGAGGTGACGCGATGATGCAAAAGACCACACGTTACAGTGAATTCATCATCTTCGTAAATCACCCCTGGACGTACAGCGTGAACTTTGACAGGATAGGAAAAGTGAGTATGAGAGTAACGTGAGGCGGCTTGCAAGTAGTCATTTAATCCAGATGGACCATAGATATCAACACGTTGTACATTTCCAGCTAAGCCGCAACTAGCCAAAAGACCCATTAAGCCAAAAATATGGTCGCCGTGCATATGGGTGATAAAAATTCGGGAGAGTTGGCTACTTTTTAGGTCACTCCGCAAAAGTTGATGCTGAGTCCCTTCGCCACAGTCGAATAACCACAGCTGAGCTCGTTGTGGTAACCTCAGGGCGACACTGGAAACGTTGCGCGATCGCGTAGGTACACCGGAACTCGTCCCTAGAAATGTTATCTGCACAGCCTTATTTTGCCTTCCTCTTGCTGAATTTGGCTTTCTATTCTCTATAGTGGCACGGAAAAAAGCAAATTTCTTTTGCCAGAAAGTCTCCCTCAGTAGAAATAACATTCTCTGCGGATCTCAGGAAAATAACAGTATTCTTCTTTTTTGTATAACAATATACTTGTTTGCCTTTCAGCCTTCTACTGACTTAAGAGGTCATTTATAAAGTAAATATTAAGTAGGATGTGTTACGGCTATGTAATGATTTGAAAGTTTGAGATAGTAAGAACTTGCCGCAGGGCATCGCAAAAGTTGGTGTCGTACTCTGGCTTTAACGCACCCTACAACTTAAGGTTTACTTTATAAATCAGTTCTAACTTTTGTTCATCTCAGTATTTCTACGAAATGAAATCTTTTTTTATGCTTATATCACAATACAGTTCAGTTAAGGATTGATCCTCCCTAGCCCTCCTTAAAAAGGAGGGAACTAAGCCCCCTTTTTAAGGGGGTTGGGGGATCTTAACAAAACTAAACACCACTAACTGAACCGTATTGGCTTATATCAGTAATTTTTCAGTATTTATGAAAAGTTATCACCACTTTAAAACATAGATTTTTTGCATTTAAAATGTTTATTTTAACCCAACATTTACAATAATTAAGTCACAATGACAATCATAACTTTCAAAATAAAAATCAATGGAAAAGCCATAAACAGACAGATTTCGGGTGCTGCAGCAAACAGTTCCCTTTGCGAATTGCTGATATAAGTCCTGCATTGGAGTGCTTGCCAAATTTGTCCAAAACTTAATATATGATCAAAGCACTTTTATGCCAAGCAAACACCAGATATCTAGTGTCCGTCGCTCATTAAAACTGATATTATTGTGCAGCCTTTCATCTATCTTATGGCTGAATCACACTGCGTTATCAGCTTGGCGATGGGAAGTTGGGGACGCAGTAACGGCAGAAACTCGCGATGCTAGTCAACTGGTGCAGCAAATACAACAAAGCAAACAGGCTATTGTTTACTATCGCCAAACCAAAAATTGGCTACAGGTAGGGCAAATGCTTACCCAGCAAGCTCAAGCTTATAAGAACTTAGGGCAACCAATAGAGGCGATCGCTCTTTTAAACAGTGTATTGCAAATTGCTCGTACACATAACAATAGTGTCTTAGAAGCATTGGCTTTAAGCAGCCGAGGGGAAGCTTATCAACAAAAAGGTGATTACAAGCAAGCAATTACAGATTTACAGGATAGCTTAAAAATTGCTAATACAATTAAAAACTCTGTCTATCGCGCTTCTGCTTTGAAAAATTTAGGAAATACATACATCAGCCTTGCTCAAGTCAATTATCTTCGTGCAAACTCCGCTGTAGAATTGGGTGATGATGACGATGCGGATATATTAAGAGAACAAGGTTTTAATTATGATTACCAAGGTTTAAAATACTTCCAAAAAAGCCTTATTCTTACCCGTCAGCACAATAATAAGCTAGAGGAAATCCACTTACTGATAAATTCGATTTTGCCTGCGAAGCGCACCAAAAAATCAAACTTAGTTAAAGCAAACTTGCAAGAAGCTTTAGTATTGCTAGAACAACTAGCAGATTCACAAGATAAAGTTTATGCAGTTATTGAATTAGCTAAATTTGTACAAGCTTTGGATGATGTCACTTTATCCTTACTTAAATGCCCAGAACCGATTGTAGAGACAGAATACATCACATCTCGACAGCTACTTCAGCAAGCCGTTTCAATTGCTCAACGTTTGCGAGATAATCGCGCTTTATCTTTTGCATTGGGTCATCTTGCTCATCTTTCTGAGTGTGGGCATAATTACGAGCAAGCACTCAAGTTAACTCGTGAAGCAGAGTCTGTTGCTGAAAAGGTGAATGCTAAAGATAGCTTGTATTTGTGGAAGTGGCAAGTTGCTCGCATTTTAAAAGCACAAAATAAACCTCTCAAGGCAATCACAGCTTATAAAGCAGCTATTACTATTTTAAAGTCGCTCCGCAGTCGTCATGTCATTTTTGATTCAAATGTACAAGAGCCTCAGGACTATTTTGAAAAAATTTACCGCGAGTTGATTGAACTAAAATTAAATTTAGTAGAAGCTGCGTCTAAAAAGAATAATAATTCTAAACTGAGTGATATACTAACCAACCTTGAAGCTTTAAAACTGGTAGAACTGCAAAATTACTTAGGAAAATCTTTCTTAACACCAGTTCATAAAAAAAGAGTTGAAGCAGATAAAGATAAAACAACTGCTGTCTTCTACTCGATTATCTTGGAAGACCGTATTGCGATTATAGTGAGTCTTCCTAACAGTGAAAAGCACTTGAAGTGGATATATATTGATAGAAAAAGCCTGAGACAACAAATCAACGAATTTCGTAGAGGTTTGGAGAGACGTAGTAACATAATTTACAACCCCCAAGAAGCACAGAATCTGTACAACTTGATAGTTCGTCCTTTCGCCAAAGATTTAGATTCATTGCACGTTAAAACTCTGATTTTTATCAATGATGGAATTCTTCGCACTGTACCAATGGCGGCGCTGCATGATGGTGAGGAATTCTTGGTTCAGAGATATGCGATCGCCACAACCCCCAGCCTAACCTTAATAAATACTAAAAAAGTGAACCATGAAAATCTCAAGGTGCTAGCTGTAGGGTTAACCAAAAATGCGGTAGTTGATGGTCGAACATATGAGGCGCTAACAAACGTCAAACAAGAAATTAATCAAGTTGTGGCACAAATTCCGGATAGCAAGCAATTATTGGATGAGAATTTTACATACGCTCATCTCCAAGCTGAACTGAGCCAAATTGCTTACTCTATTATTCATATTGCCACTCATGGTACCTTCGGCACAGTTCCCGAAGATAGCTTCCTCGTCACAGGCAATAATGCCAAGCTTACTATGACTGATCTAGATAATATGATTGGTACTGTTGCTCGCAGTTCTAAGTTAGTAGATTTACTAGTGCTGACTGCATGTGAAACTGCTATTGGAGATAACCGTGTTGGTCTTGGTTTGGCTGGTGTGGTGGGAAACGCTAGTGTGAAAAGTGTTCTCGCTTCCCTTTGGTCGATTAATGATGCTGCTACTGTCACTTTAGTGAAAAAATTTTATACAGAATGGTACCAAAACAGAGTAAGTAAAGCCGAGGCTTTGCGTAGGGCGCAACAGACACTGATTTCTAGTCGTAAGTATGCCCATCCCTACTACTGGGCACCATTCATCCTCGTGGGTAATTGGCTGTAGGTAGGCTTTTTATAAGCCTGCAACTATGCCACAGTGGTCAATATCTTGTACTCTAATTTCTGAGACTCAAGACGGCACTTGCACCCTTTGAGCTAAATCTTGCCGCAGTCGAGTGAAGTGGCTTGGATTGAGCGTGAGTAATATATCCACCTCAGCTTTGAGAGCAGCTTGGGCAATTAGCGCATCAAAAATTCCGCCACCCGGAAGATTTAGCCTAACCATACAGGCGATCGCTTGTTGGTAATCATCAGCAGTGAGCACAATTGCGGCAAACAAATCGAGGTTCTCGTCGATTAAGCGTTGGGCGATTGCCCGAAGGGCAGTGGGCTAAAGCCCAATCGCTGGCGAAATTGGTGGTCTTACAGGTAAGCGAGTCAGAACGGAATAAAGTTCAGCAAAGGTATGGGTTGAGAGATAGCCGTCAATTTCCTTTTCTTGCACCCTTTGCAACCACGGTAGACAAACACCATGCCGAGGATGGCTAACTTCAAAAGCTGCCACCAATACAGATGTGTCAAACAGGACTTTCATAATCTCTGATTAAGCCAGTGATTCGTTCTTCCCGCATTTGCTCAACAGAGGTTTCCAGGTTGCCAATTGGAGTAGATTGAACAACTAAGGTAGTCCCAACCCGGTATACCAGAGGTTCAGCATTCAGTAAATTTTCTATCGCGGCTTTCAAAAAAGCTTCTGCTGTCATACCTTGCGCTGCGGCTTGAGCTATCAAACGCGCTTCAATTTCTGGAGTTAATTCAACGGTAATTGCCATAGAATCATCCTGCCCTCTGTTTTATAATGCGATACGCCTCTGGCGCGTCTGCGATCCGCGCAATCTCCACTCATATTACATCTTTTTTGTCAACCATTATGACTTGAGCGGCGTTCTAGTATCCTAAATCTACTGAAACTGATAATATCAATCTATAAAACTGATATGTACATTTGTAAAGATTGTGAAAATTCTGCTGGTAGAGGACGATCGCCCAACGGCAGCAGTACTTTATGAGGTTCTCACGGTTCAGTACTACACAGTTGAACTAGCAACGGATGGTGAAAATGGGTTGGCATTAGCAACATCATGCAACTTTGACTTGATCTTGTTGGATCTGCTGATTCCCAAACTCGATGGGATTAGCCTTTGCCGTCAACTTCGCGCTCAGGGAGTTCAAACACCGATTCTCTTACTCACCGCTAAAGATCAGAGTGCCGATGTGGTCAAGGGATTAGATGCGGGCGCAGACGATTATCTCACCAAACCCTACGAGTTGTGTGAGTTGCTAGCACGGATGCGCGCGTTGCTGCGTAGAGGACAGACTGAGCTAGTGCCTGCTGTACTGACGTGGGAGAATCTTTGCGTCAATCCCGTCTCGGCAGAAGTCACTTACAAAGGGCAACTTATATCTCTAACCCCCAAGGAATATAGCCTGCTGGGGCTGTTCTTGCGTAATCCGCAACGTGTCTTTAGCCGCAGTGACATCATTGATCGCCTCTGGTCAATTGATGCCATACCTAGCGAAGGAACTGTCACCAATCTGATTAAAGACTTGCGGCAAAAGCTAAAGGCTCAGGGAATGTTTGCCGATCTACTCGAAACCGTCTATGGCTTGGGCTATCGACTTAAGACTCCACCCAAGAGTGAGGGAGCAAAGGGTGTGTTGTCTGGTGAACAGGGCGAACAGACACACAGACTTGGAGAAGCAGGGAAAGGAAAACGTCAAATGGGTCTTGCTTCAGTCAACAAAGTCATAGAACGTTACAAAGATACGTTTGCCCAACGAGTGATTTTGCTAGAGCAAGTAGAACTTGCCTTGCGCTTCGGGAAATTGCAGCCCGAACTCCGCCAGCGTGCAAGCAACGAAGCACACAAGCTGGCAGGGACACTGGGATCGTTTGGTTACGAGACGGGATCGAAGTTAGCGCAGGCGATTGAACATCTCCTAATGGACGACAAGCCTTTAGCGCCAACGCAAGCCCCTCAACTCTCAAAACTTGTCACCGAACTCAAAGAGGCGCTTAGTAAACCTCCCACACCACTAACTATTGAAGAGCTTGAGCCAACGAATATTCCTCTGGTGCTGGTCATCGATGATGAATCCTTGACCAATCAACTGAAAACCGAGGCGACGAATTGGGGAGTGCGGATTGAAATGGTTGCCAGTTGGGCGATCGCTCAAAAGCAGATTTCTCAATCTCCCAACGCTGTTTTGCTCAATCTTAATAAGCAAGATCCGCTTGAAAACAGTTTAAAGAAGCTGCAAAAACTCAAGGAGCAGCTTCCCACCACGCCAATTTTGGTGATGGCTGAGCAAGACAATCTAACAGAGCGAGTTGCTGTTTCTCGTTTGGGAGCACACCGATTTCTGCACAAGCCAGTCGCCGCTGCCGAAGTCTTTGAAGCGATCGCTCAAGTCCTGCCTCAATTTCAAGCCCCCCAAGCCAAAGTGATGATTTTAGACGACGATCCGGTAGCGCTGGAGCTATTGAGCAATCTGCTGCAACCTTGGGGGTTCAGGGTGAAGACCTTGCAAGACCCCCAACAATTTTGGGAGGTACTAACTACGACAACGCCTGACTTACTCCTGATCGATTTGGAAATGCCAACATACAGTGGAATTGACTTGTGCCGCGTGGTGCGACAAGATCCTAAGTGGGGAAATTTGCCGATACTGGTGGTTACTGCGTATACAGACCTAGAATCGATCCAGCAGGTATTTGCGGCGGGAGCTGATGATTTTATCGGCAAGCCCGTGGTGGGACCGGAGTTAGTGACCCGTGTCATCAGTCGCATTGATCGCTCGCGCTTACAGCAAGAACTAAAAACCCTAAAACGGAGGATTGGGAACTAACCAAATAATTCGTAATTTGCGCATTAATTCATTCAACTATCAGATCCACCTAACTTAAGTTAATGATTACCATCCGAGGCTACCAGCTGCTTGCCCAAATCTACGAAAGTGCTAATTCCTTGGTGTATCGAGCTATCCGAGAGGAAGGTAATCAACCCGTTATTCTCAAAGTTCTGAAAGAGGACTATCCTACACCCTCTGAACTGATTCGATATAAGCAGGAATATGAAATCACTCGCAATTTGAATGTAGATGGTGCGATTAAGGCTTATGGCTTAGAACCAGTAGAGAGAACTCTAGTTATCATCCTTGAGGATTTTGGCGCAACATCCTTAAATCTATTGATGAATGCCCCTGTAGGAGCAAAACATACCTTTCCCCTACCAGAATTTCTCAAGCTAGCCATCAAAACGGCTGAGATTTTGGGCAGCATTCACAGTCACCATGTCATCCATAAAGACATTAACCCCTCCAATATCGTCCTCAACCCAGAAACTGGACAACTCAAAATTATTGACTTTGGCATTTCCACTCTCATCACCCGCTCTAATCCGACTCTGAAAAATCCCAATGTTTTAGAAGGCACTTTAGCGTACATATCGCCGGAACAGACGGGACGAATGAACCGAAGTCTTGATTACCGCACCGACTTTTATTCTCTCGGTGTGACCTTCTACGAACTGCTAACGGGAAAACTACCGTTTGAAACGAATGATGCCCTGGAGTTAGTACATTGTCATATCGCCCAACACCCCATTCCACCGCATCAGCTAGGGGGGAAGGGCGGTACAGCCATTCCCAAGGCAGTTTCAGATATTGTGATGAAATTGATGGGGAAAACGGCAGAAGAACGATACCAAAGTGCTTGGGGACTAAAAGCTGATTTAGAAGAATGCCTTCACCAGTTACAGACGACTGGCAACATTGAACCGTTTCCCCTCGGTTCTACTGATATTTCCGACAAGTTTCAAATCCCCCAAAAACTCTATGGACGTGAAGCGGAAGTTGAAACTTTACTCAGAGCATTTGAGCGAGTTGCCCTGAGTAGTGAAATGATGCTCGTTGCAGGGTATTCCGGTGTCGGAAAATCAGCCTTAGTACAGGAGATTTATAAACCCATTACTGAAAAACGCGGTTATTTCCTAACTGGTAAATTTGACCAGTTTAAGCGAAATATTCCTTACTCAGCCATTGTGAGCGCGTTCGCCGGATTGGTACAGCAACTGTTAACTGAAACTGAAGCACAGCTTGAGCAATGGCGAGAAAAACTTCGATGTGCTTTGGGTTCTAATGGTCAGGTGATTATTGATGTACTTCCGGAAGTGGAACTGATTGTCGGCAAACAGCCGTCTGTGCCTGAGTTAGGCGCTGCTGAGTCGCAAAATCGCTTTAATCTCGTTTTCCAAAACTTCATCCGGACATTTTGTATAAAAGAGCATCCCTTAGTCATCTTTTTGGATGATTTGCAGTGGGCAGACTCCGCCAGTCTCAAGTTGATAGACCTGATGATGACGGATGCGGATACACGATATCTGTTTCTGATTGGAGCGTATCGAGATAATGAAGTCAACTCCACTCATCCATTGATGATGACTGTTGATAGGTTGCGTCATGTCGGAGCAACTGTCAATTTTATTACCTTAGCTCCTTTACAAGGTGAGTCTATCAGCCAGTTAATAGCTGATACACTGCATAGTGATACGGCATCCGTCAGACCCTTGGCATCCCTTATACTGCGTAAAACTGACGGTAATCCTTTCTTTGTTAATCAATTTTTGAAAACACTACACGCCGACAATCTGCTTACCTTTGATTTTGAACGCAATGCTTGGCAATGGAACTTAGCTCAAATTCAGGCAACGAATATCACTGACAATGTGGTGGAGTTGATGATTGCTCAGTTAAAAAAATTGCCAGAATCGACACAGCAGGTTTTGCGTTTAGCGGCTTGTGTTGGTGCAGAATTTGACTTAAAAACCCTTTCTATCATTTGTGAAAAATCAAAAAGTGAACTTTTTTCTGACTTAATGACGGCAGTTCAATCAGGGTTAATCCTATCTACATCTGAGTTAGATGAAAACCTATTCATTCAAAATTATAAATTTCTGCATGACCGGGTACAACAAGCGGCTTATGCCTTGATGGATGATGGACAAAAAACAATTCTTCACTTACAAATCGGTCGCCTGCTGTTACAAAATACCTCAGCCGATGCCTTGTCAGATGAATTATTTGAAATTGTCGATCATTTCAATCTTGGGGTTGAATTAGTAACTGATCAACAGGAGCGAAATGAAATAGCCAAACTCAATTTGATGGCGGGTCAGAAAGCCAAAGCAGCAACGGCTTATGGCGCAGCAGTTGAGTATTTGAATGTCGGGCTAAAACTTTTGAGTGCAGATAGTTGGCACAGCGAGTATGACCTTACCTTAGCTTTGTACGAAGAAGCAGCAGAGGCGGCGTACCTCAACGGGGATTTTATCACGATGGAGCGATTGGCTTTAGTTGTGTTTAACAATGCCAAAACAGTGCTGCACAAAGTCAAAGTTTATGATGTCAAAATTCAAGCATCTGTGTCACAGGGCAACCTGAAAGAAGCAGTTAAGATTGGACTGCAAGTGCTGAATCTGTTAGGGGTGATATTACCAGAAGAACCGAGCCAGTTAGATATTCAAAGAGGAATGGAGGAAACAGCTTCACTTTTGGCTGGGCAGGAAATCGAAGAATTAATCAACCTACCAAAGATGACCGAACCCGAAAAGCTAGCAGCGATGCTTGTCCTATCGAGTATAGCATCGGCTTCGTTTATAGCGGTTCCTAATCTTTTCTTACTGATTGCATTATCAAAAATTAATTTATCTATCAAATATGGCAATACAGAATTGTCACCATTTGCTTATGGTCAATACACAGTAGTTCTGTGTGGAATACTCCAAGATATTGAGTCAGCTTATAAATTTGGCAAACTCTCTTTAAAGTTGGGAGAACGGTTAAATGCTCAGAAAGTAAAAGCTAAAATATGCTTGGGATTTGGTGCCCACTCAATGCACTGGAAAGAGCATTTCAAGGAAACAATATCAGTTTTGATTGAGGGCTATCAAAGCGGAGTTGAAATCGGCGACTTTGAATATGCTGGCTATTGCGCCTGTTATGTATGTGAACATTTATACTTTCTCGGTCACGAACTTACTCAGCTAGAACAACAGATAGCAACTTATAGTAAAGCGATCGCTCGAATCAAGCAGGAAGCATCTTTTAATTGGACGGCAATCTTTCGACAAACAGTCCTCAACTTGTTGGCTCAAACTGAAAATCCCATCCAGTTATTGGGTGATGCCTACAACGAGGAGCAAAGCCTGCCACTTGCTATTAAAGCCAATAACAGAATAGAACTTTTATTTTTTTACTTAAATAAACTCATATTGTGTTATCTATTTGGTGACACTCGGCAAGCCGTCCATAATGCAGTACTCGCTAAACAGTATCTAGAAGGATTAGCTACAATGCTAGTTACTGGTTTACTGCATTTTTATGATTCCTTAGCACATTTGAGCGCATTTGTCGAGGCTTCAAACTCCGAAAAAGAAACTTGGCTCAATCGGGTTCATGCAAATCAAGAGAAAATGCAGAAATGGGCATATCATGCACCCATGAATTATCTGCATAAATTTTATCTAGTCGAGGCAGAGAAAGCACGAGTCTTGGGTCAATTTTTTGAAGCCGAGGAGTTTTACGAACAAGCGATTCAAGGAGCAAGGGAAAACGAATATATCCAGGAAGAAGCTTTAGCTTATGAGTTAGCTGCCAAGTTTTATTTAGCGCGTGGTAGGTTGAAGTTTGCCCAAACTTATATGCAAGAGGCTCATTACACCTACACTTGTTGGGGAGCAACAGCAAAGGTTAAGGATTTAGAACAACGGTATCCCCAATTTTTTGCCAAAACAGCTTCGAGCGAGGGCATCAAGCCTTACAGTAATGCAATTTTAAGCACTGGCTCGAAAACATCTACTGAACTCGATTTGAGCAGCGTTCTCAAAGCCTCACAAACCCTGTCGGGTGAAATTGTGCTCAGTACCCTGTTAGAAAAGATGATGAAAATTGTCCCGGAAAATGCAGGGGCACAGAAAGGTTATCTGATTTTGCGATCGCAGCTTGAGCCAGGGAATAACAATGGGCAATGGGTGATTTCGGCATCAGGAATTGATAATAATGAATTCAAGATTTTACCATCCATCCCCGTTGAAACAGTTGGTGGCAGCAGTGATACCCCAATGGTGTGTGATGCGATCGTCAATTACGTTATCCGTACCCAAGAAAGCGTTGTTTTGAATGATGCTTCTGGTGAAGGCAATTTCATTCATACTCCTTACATTGTTAAACAGCAACCGAAATCAATTTTGTGTGCCCCCCTGCGAAATCAAGGCAAACTGGTAGGTATTTTGTACCTGGAAAATAATCTGACAACTGGGGCTTTTACGCCAGATAGATTGGAAGTCTTGAAACTGTTATCGACCCAGGCAGCAATTTCGATTGAAAATGCCAAGCTTTATGCCGAAGTGCGTGAAAATGAGAGGAGGCTGACTCAATTTCTAGAGGCAATACCCATAGGCATCGGAGTGCTGGATGCTCAGGGTAGATCCTGCTATGCCAATCGAATGGCTGTGGAGTTACTAGGTCAAGGAGTCGCGCCGTCAGCTACAGGCGAACAATTGGGAGAAGTTTATCAACTTTATGTCGCGGGAACATCTCGGCAATACCCAAGTGATCAACTACCAATCCTGCGAGCCTTGAGCGGCGAGCAGGCGATCGCGGATGATATAGAAATCCACCAACCGGATAGGATTATTCCCGTCGAAAGTCGAGGAACACCCGTCTTTGATGAAAAGGGTTACCTTGCCTATGCGATTACTACAATTCAAGATATCACAGAACGCAAACAAGCTCAGCAGATTTTAACTGACTACAATCGTACTTTAGAAAAGCAAGTTGTTCAAAGGACAGCCGCTTTACAAGAGAGTGAAGCGACTTTAAAAGCGGCTCAACGAGTTGCCCATGTCGGAAGCTGGGAATTTGATGTCATGACACAGAAAATTACCTGGTCGGAAGAACAATTTCGCATTTTTGGTCTTGATCCAACTCAAAGCGAACTAACCTACGAACAATACATCCAGCAGATTCATCCGGATGACCGAGCATTAGTGCAACAGAGTTACGCGCAAATGATGGGGACTGGGAGAGGCGAGGAATTGGATTTTCGGATTGTACGCCCTAATGGTGAAGTTCGGCACGTTTCTCGAAGATGCGAGGCTGTCGTGAACGAGCAAGGGCAGGTGATTAAATTCTTCGGAACGATACTTGATATTACGGACCGCAAACGGGCAGCATTAGAACTGCAACAGCAAAAAGACCTGCGCGAGACGATTTACAACGAATCTGCCGATGCTCTGTTTCTGGTCGATCCTGAAACATTGCTGATCTGTGACTGCAATCATCGAGCAGTAGAACTGTTTGAAGCGGATAGTAAAGCCGAACTGATTGGCATCAGAGGGCATATACTTCAGGTTCGTCCATTTACCTCGGACGAACTGGGCGAAATCACTGCGGAAATTGACCAAAAAGGCTTCTGGAGTCGGGAAATGGAATACGTAACCCGAAAAGGAAATTTCTTTTGGGGCAACCTGGCTGCTAAGGGCGTTTCGATTGCTAATCAAGTCATCCATCTAGTGCGGGTAACAAATATTACCCATATCAAACAAGCTGAGTTAGCTCTGCGTGAAAGTGAAGAGCGGTTTCGCCATGCGTTTCATGATGCCCCCATTGGCATGGCGCTGCTGGGATTGGATGATCACTGGCTCTCTATCAATCCGATGCTAGGTGAAATGCTTGGCTACTCCGAATCAGAGACTCTAATGCTGAACGCATCTAAGCTAATTCACCCGGAAGATGTTAATCAGCTTCAGGACTGCATCGAGCAAGTCCTGACTAACGAGAATCGCAATGCTCAAGTCGAGTTGCGCTACTTGTGCAATCGAGGACGCATCGCTTGGGGACTAACGAGCATCTCGCTGGTACGAGATTCCCAGAACGAACCTTTGTACTACGTCGCCCAGATCCAAGATATCACCGAACAGCACGCTATTGAGCAGATGAAAAATGAATTCATTTCCATCGTGAGCCATGAACTTCGCACCCCGCTCACAGCTATCCAAGGATTTTTAGGGCTGCTTAATACTGGTATCTACGACAACAAACCCGAAAAAGCCAAGCGGATGATTCAGCAAGCTTTAACGAACAGCGATCGCCTGGTGCGTTTGGTAAATGATATCCTTGACTTGGAGCGCTTGTCTTCGGGGCGAGTGCAGCTTGTGAAGGAAGTGTGTCAGGCAGAAGATTTAATGCAACGAGCAGTTGAAGGGGTACAGTCAATCGCTATTGCAGCCACCGTTACGCTATCGATCACTCCCACCACAGCTCGCGTGTGGGCTTCCCCCGACTCGATCATCCAAACCCTGACCAATTTGTTGAGCAACGCCATCAAGTTTTCTCCCCCGAACTCGGTTATTATCTTGTCTGCCCAATCACAGACCGACTCAGTTCTGTTTCAAGTCAAAGACCAAGGCAGAGGCATTCCCGCCGACAAACTAGAAAAGATTTTTGAACGCTTCCAGCAGGTTGATGTCTCTGATGCTCGCGCCAAGGGAGGAACTGGTTTAGGCTTGGCGATTTGTCAAAGTATTGTCCAACAGCACGATGGTAATATTTGGGTAGAGAGTACGTTCGGTGAAGGTAGCACGTTTTATTTCACCTTGCCAATACCACCAGCAGGAATGATTAGAGAATCATGACCAAACGCATCCTTGTGATTGATGATGAAGAATCGCTGCGAGAACTTGCCTGCACCTGCTTGGAGGATTTGGGAGGGTGGGAGGCGATCGCCGCCCAATCCGGTTATGAAGGACTCCACAAAGCCCAGGAGTATGCTCTTGATGTGATTCTCCTCGACGTATCGATGCCTGACATGGATGGCTTGGAATTCTATGAGCAACTCAGAGCCAACCCAACAACTCAAATGATTCCGGTGATTTTGCTAACAGCCAAAGTATTACCAAACGAGCGCAGCCGCTTTGCTCAATTAGATATAGCCGGAATTATTACAAAACCCTTCGATCCAACGCTGATTTGCGAACAAATAGCCCAAATGCTAGGTTGGACTGAGTAATGTTAGTGAAAAGCGACCCCTTGCGGGTACAAAGGAGCGATCGCGATTCGGGGCACTGCGCTTTGCGCGATCGCCCATATTCGAGTTAGTAGTTGTTGGTTGCTCCTTTCTTACATATTGGGACAGGTTGGCATATCATCTCCAACGAGTAGCCTTGCGAGACTGGGCAATGCCTCACCGTAAGTTGGGTGAATGTGAACCGATTGTTCGAGTACCTGCCACGTTGCTTTAGCTTCCATAAGTGACAAAAAGACATGCACGAGTTCAGCCGTTTCGTACCCAACCAGCGTTGCTCCTAAAATCAAATTTGTGTGGGTGTCGATGACCATGCGGTAGAAACCCAGATCGTGCCCCCACTCAATGCTACGGGCGATGTGAGCCATCGGCAGGGTGACTTCGCGGACAGTAATGCCCTGTTTCTGAGCCTGCTCTAGCGTCATCCCTACCCGACCCACTTGCGGCTCTGTGTAGACGGCATAGCCTAACACCCGATCATTGCGTGTTCGGTGTTCGCCACACAGAATGGCTTTCAAGCGACGATAGTCTTCCCAAGAAACATGGGTAAAAGCAGGCTGCTTGGCAGCGTCTCCGATCGCATAAATCCCAGGGCAAGTCGTTTGAAACTGATCATCAATTTTAATAAACCCTTGTGCATCCAATTCAACGCCTGTCACCGCAGAATTTAATGCCTGAGTATTCGGTTTGCGCCCAGTCGCAATCAGCAATGCTTCTCCATCAAGTACTTCGCCATTGTTCAGCGTTAGGGTAAACACACCGTTGGTATAAGCAACCTGCTGAACAGTCACATTGAAATGCAGTCCAATTCCGTCTTGCCCAAAGGCATCAGCAAGCACAGCACTGACATCGGATTCTTCTTGAGCCAGCAGGCGATCGCCCCGCACAATTAATTCGGTCTGACTCCCTAAACGCGCCATTCCCTGCCCTAACTCTAGGGCAATATAGCCACCGCCGACCACGAGCAACCGGGGCGGAATCTGCTGCAAATCAAAGAAATTTCGGTTGGTGAGATAAGGCGTTCCAGCTAAACCGGGAAAGTCAGGAATGGTGGAGGATGTCCCTGTATTGATGACGATGATCGCAGCCTGCACCGTTACACCGCCTCCGCTTACAGTTCGCTCTCCGGTGAAAGCAGCTTCAGCGCAGACGACTCTAACCCCTGCACTCTCTAAGCGCCGCTTGGTACCCTGGTTAAACTGGCTGCGAATACTACGCACACGCTCCATCACTGCAGAAAAATCGACTTCGACCTGCGCGTGTATGCCTAGCTTTGCGGCTTGTCGAGCGCGACCTGCGGCATGAGCAGCGGCTAAAAAGGCTTTAGAAGGCGTACAACCATAGTTGATACAACTGCCGCCTAACGCATCGCGCTCAAATAGAACGACGTTTCGACCTGCTTTGGCAAAGTCAGCCGCGAGTGGAACTCCGCCCTGACCGCTTCCAATCACAATTACATCTGCTGTTTCCATTGTTACCTCTGTTAATAGCTGGTCATCACAGTTTGTCGAGTACGACTGGCTTTAATTAAATTGGCTGCCTTCTCGCCAATCATGATGGTCGGTGCGTTCGTATTGCCTGTCGTCAGCGTTGGCATGATGGAGGCATCGACGACCCGCAAGACCTCAATTCCATGTACTCGCAGTTCAGAGTTTACCACTGCCATTGGATCAGTGCCCCGGAATGCAAGTACCCACCGGATGGGACAGCCCTCTCTCTCGCTCCTCTTGACGGACGACGTGCGGCTGCTCCAGCCCGAACGCGTCGGCAAGGCGCACAACGAACTCGCCCATCGCGCGCGGAAACATGAGCGCGTCGCGGCGCTCGGAGTGTCGGAAGCCCGGGAGGTCGATCGCCACGAGGTGCGCGTACTCGGCAAGCCGCGACCACGCTGGCTCGAACGCATACAGGCTCTCCGGCCACGGACTGAGGAGGAGGGCATGCACACCTCGCCCTGGGTTCTCACTCTCGGCGTAGCGGATGGATAGCCCGTCAACGGTGCGGAATTGCGGTTGGATAGACGTGTGCAACGAGACGGTCATGGGTTCGTTCTTCCTGAGCACACTGCCATCAGATGCCTACCCGCTGTTTGGTTGCGTAACTTCTGATTGAGTCATGGTGTCCTCCCTTTGAGTAGTTTTGGATTTGAGTAGTTTTGGATTTTTTGGGTTTGTGCGTGGTTGAGCCAACTAGCGCAGCGATCGAAACGCGGCACGAATCTCTTCAGAGAAAAGTTGCGGCTGTTCCCACGCCGCGAAGTGGCCGCCCTTATCGGCCTCGTGGAAGTAGATTAGGTTGCGATAGGCGCGCCGGGCCCACGTCTGTGGAACTCGATATTCCTCCTCCGGAAATACCGTGATGGCCACCGGGAGCGAGACAAGGGCAGTCTTCTGCGCAGTCGCGTTCAAAATGCTGGTGCTGCCGTTCTCCCAGTACAGCCGAGCTGACGAGACCGCGCTGTTCGTCAGCCAGTACAGCGTGATGTCGTCCAGCACCTCGTCTTTCGTCGGGGACTTTTCGGAATCGCTGCTGCTGCTTGTCCACCGCGCGAAGCCTGGATGCCCGAGCATCCACGCCGCGAGTCCGGTCGCCGAGTCCGTCAGGCCGTACCCGACCGTCTGCGGCCGCGTGCCCATCACCACGGCGTAGGCCCGTTTCTTCTTATATAACGTGTCGAGTGAGTCGAACGCCGCGCGTTCCTTCTCGGAGAGTCCCGCTGGCGCGGGCCCGCCGCCGGCGAGCACCGCGGCCACGTCGGGCGGTACCGTCGCTGGCAAGTTGATGTGGATGCCGAGTAATCCTGCCGGTGCCTGGCGCGCCATTGCGCTGGAGATGGGGGACCCCCAGTCGCCGCCCTGGGCGACGTAGCGGGTGTACCCAAGGCGCTTCATCAGCTCGGCCCAGGCGCGGGCGATGTGGTCAGGATTCCAGCCGGTGCCCGTCGGCTTGCCGGAGAAGCCGAAGCCGGGAATTGACGGGATGACCAGGTCGAAGGCGTCCTCCGGGCGTCCCCCATAGGCCGTCGGATTGGTCAGCGGGTCGATGACCTTTAGCTGTTCAATGATCGATCCGGGCCATCCGTGCGTGATGATCAACGGCAAAGCGTTAGGATTTTTGGAGCGGACGTGGATAAAGTGAATGTCCAGACCGTCGATGTTCGTTACGAACTGCGGTAAGGCATTCAGCTTCGCCTCGGCTTTCCGCCAGTCGTACTCCGTTCCCCAGTAACGGACGAGCTCCTTCATTGTCGCCAGTTGCACGCCCTGCGACTGGTCGGCGACAGTCTCCTTGTCAGACCACCGGGTCGCTGCAATCCGCCTGCGGAGATCGACGATCGCTGCTTGCGGGACATGGACGTGAAAGGGACGGATGGCGCTGTCTTCAGTCGCGATCGCCTTGTCCGCGATCTGAGTTGGTACGCGGATCTGGGCGGGTTGCTGCGCAAGCAGCTGAGCGGGCGGTGCCAGAAACACCGTTGCCGTCAAGAGCGCGACGAGGAGTCGCCAGAGCAGGACGAAGGCATCTGCGGTGCGGGCTTTAGTTTTGTAATGTACTTTTTTCAGTTTGGTCATGGTGTTTTTTCCTTGCTGCAAATCATCCCTTCCACGACTCAAGCTAAACACGATCAATAACCGTCAACTTCGACGACTGCTTTGGCAAACTCCTGCGGCGCTTCCTGAGGCAGGTTGTGCCCGATACCGCCTTTGATAGTGCGGTGCGCGTAGAGGATTGCCTTCTCGATCTTGAGCGCATCCATTAGAGCGATGATATCGAGCGCGCTCGCTGATGGCTGAGCATTCCGAAATGTTTCACTTGAAAGAAACCTCGTCGTGCCATAGCTGCGCAGATACGGGATAATTACTCGGTAACCCTTGGATGCCAACAGCGGGGCGACATTGACATAGCTGTAAATGTCGTAGGGCCATCCATGCAGAAGGATTACCGGACGGCCATTCGCGGAACCGGCCTCGGCGTATCCGATACTCAGCAGGCCGGCATCGATTTGCTTTAGTGGAGCAAATGATTTGTTCGTCCGTTCCATTTTTACTAACATTTGAAGAGCAAAAACTTCCTGTTTCAACCGAGACTGTCGGTGAGCCAGCGCTGCAGGAGGGTTTCCCGACAGCAGGCGACTGGCGAACCCGGAGGGCAGCACCTCGTCCACAAGCAGACACGACGGAACTCGCCGCGTATTTCGATATGTTGATTGCCGCGTTCAAATCGCGGTCAATTTCAAAATCACATGAATGACAGTGGTAGACTCGCTCCCTTAGACTAAGCGAATCTTTTACATTGCCACAGCAAGAACAGGTTTTACTGCTAGGTGCAAATCGGTCAATAACAACCAGTTTGCTACCGTATAGTTGACACTTGTATTCCAACTGACGGCGAAACTCGTAAAATCCCATGTCTCCTATTGCTTTAGCCAAACAGCGACCCTTCCATCATCCCAGACACGTTCAAGTCTTCAATCCCTATTACCGCGTGGTTTTTGCTTAAATAAGTGGTGACTTTATGAAGAACGTCTTTACGAATGTTGGCAACCTGTCTATGTGCTTTAGCTACCAGCAACACTGCTTTATTCCAATTAGCAGAACCTTTGACCTTACGACTGAGATTGCGTTGTAGCCGTTTTAATCTACGTTCTGCTTGACGATACGATTTAGCACCGTCGAACACAACACCTGTGGATAGTGTTGCTAGCGCTTTAATACCTAGATCGACACCGACAATATCGCAAACTTTTGGTGTTTGTTCAATAGGAACATCAATTTTAAACGAGATAAACCACCTGTCTGCTTGGCGGCTAATTGTCACCGCCGCCGGCTTTACACCCTGTGGTGAGACAGCCCTGCAGGAGGAGCCAGCACCTACGGCGGGTTTCCCGCCGTAGGTGACTGGCGTTGGTTTCCCTCGGTAGGGGACTGCGTTCGCCCAAGCCGCGTGCCGCAGGCATACCCGAAGGGTAATCTCTCAAAGGTTTTCAACCATCCGATCACCGGAACCTTAATCCGCTTGTGGTCAACATGAATTGAACCATCAAGAGTAAAAGAGTCGTTTCTCCCTTTCTTTTTGAACTTTGGAAAGCCTTTGACTTTCTTAAAAAAAAATTTAAATGCATCGCTCAAATGCCGTAATGCATATTGAGGGGAGCATTTACTAACTTCGTAGTACCAAGGGTTTTCCGGCTTAATTGAAGCCACCAACCACTTGTGTAAGTCAATCGAGGAAGGAAACTTAATTTTGTCATCAGGGTTGGCACGGTTATGTGCTAACACCTGCTGACATAAGGCAAGACCCTGATTCCAAGCATGACGCGCTACACCAGCGTGTTTAGCCAGGATCAATCGTTGCACTTTGTTAATTTTGAGTTCTGTCTTAAATCCTAGTAGCATAGTTAGATTGTACAGCATTTAACGTACAATTACTATGAGTAAACGATTAGACATTCGACTTCCTGACGAGTACCACGAAATTCTTGAACAGTATTGCAAGCAAACAGGAGCAACAAAGACTGGAGCAATAAAAATGCTACTTCTCGTACTTAAAGATGACCAATTGTTAGCAATTGTAAGGAAATCAATCACTGTTGATTAGCCCTGCCTTTTCTAATCCTGTTCACCGAGCGTTTGGGCGTAGGTTTTGCCATACGGGTAGAAGAGTTCCTTGCGGCCTTCCTGCCACGCCGCTTTCAGGTCGGGCGTTGTAATGTCCCAGTCCGGTCGGCATTTCCTGAGAACGGCGCGTAGGTCCTGGCGGAGATCTTCCAGAGTGGGCCGCCCGAAGAACCAGTAGCCCATGTAGATTTTATAAATGACCAGCCCCGGTTCCAGGACAATCGTGTAGGGGATCATGGGATTGTGGAGCGGGTCGGTGTATTCGGCAATGTCGAGGTCTTTTTGAATTTTGCGTCCCGCGTCGGAGAGGAAGGGCCAGTGGGCCCCAACACCACTGCGATATTCATTGGTCTCGGTGATGTTGTCGGTGCTGATGGTGACCAGGCGGCAATAGCCGACCTCGATCTCACGGTGGAGTTGCACTAGTCCCTCAGCCTGCCGGCGATCCTTGGGGCAGTACCCGCCGCGACTGAGGACGAGAATCATCGGATGTTGTCCTTGCAGCTCAGAGAGCTTGCGGCGCTTGGTGGTGTGGTCAGGCAGTTCGTAGTCGCTTAAGACTGCTCCTGGAACAATGTCAGAACGCATTTGAGAACTCCTTAGGTTTTGTTAGGGGCAAACAGGCGTTTGCCCGTATGTAAGATTCGATGCATGTCGAAAAGAATGGTTTATCCGTGCACTTGTGAATGTGGAAGGGACACTTCTGATGGATCAATCCGCATGCTCTGGTGACGGTGTGCCATCTTGCTCCACTCCAGCATTGGCTCCTCAAAGCTGAGTCCGTCCGCCATCAACTGCCAGTTCCACTCCTGTAATGTAGGAGGCGTCGTCCGATGCCAGAAAAGCCACAGCCTTGGCAACTTCCTCTACCGTGCCAAACCGCTTCATCGGCATCTGTTGTAGGAGACTGTTTCCGAGTTCTTGAACCGTTTCTTCCGGCAAACCCAGCTTTCCGAATAGCGGCGACTCAATCACGCCGGGACTAACCGCATTGACCCGGATGTTGCGCGGCAGTAACTCCGTTGCCAGTGTGCGTGTGAGCGATCGCAGAGCCGCTTTGGTCGCAGACACCGCTGATGTTCCGGCAATGCCTACCTCCACAAACCAGGATGTGGTGAACACAATGGCTCCACCGTCTTTCAATAGCGGCAGCGCTTTCTGCACAGTGAAGTAATTGCCGCGAAAATTGGTATTGAACAGTTCGTCCACCACCTCTTCAGTTGTACTCTCCACCGACCCCAGCTTGCCGATGCCAGCATTAGCGAAGAGTATATCAATGTGTCCATGCTTCTCGCGCACCTGTTTGAACAGTTCGTCCAGTTCAGCAGACTTGGTCACATCCGCTGAGACCACGATCGCATCTGAGCCTAACACCTTCGCCGCTTGAGAAAGCGTGTCGGGAGTCCTGCCGGTCACCACGACCTTAGCTCCTTGGCGGATAAACTCTTGAGCAGTTGCCAGACCAATGCCGCTGGTACCGCCAGTGATCAGGGCTGTTTTACCTTCCAGTTTCATGACAATCTCCTTTAGAAATACTAGAAATACTGTGTGAATGTTGCAGGTCAAGTTATGGTCGAAGCCGTCTGGTGTGTTGACTTTAGGTGTTGACGGGTGTGTGAATATCCTGTTACCGTCCGGGCTTCCGCACCCTGATCTCCTGAAGCACCCACCCGTTGCCGTCTGGATCGCTGAACGAGGCGTAAGAGGCATAGTCGCGCCGTTCCGGATCGGGACCCGCTACCCGTCCTTCAGTTCCGGCGTGGGGGAAGATGCCGCCGATGTCGTGGAACACCTCACTCACCTCGACCCCGCGATCGACCAGCTCAGCACGGGCTGCCTCAATGTCATAAACGACCAGGTATAGACCCTGAACTGAACCCGGTGTGGCTGACGAAATTCCTTTACCGAAGATGATGGAGGCTGCTGATTCGGGAGGGGTGAACTGCACCACTCGGAAGTCCTCACCCGTAACGAAGTCAGCATCGAGTCGCCATCCCAACGTTTTATAGAAGTCTTTGGAGCGATCGACATCGGCAACGGGCAGTACCACAACTTCGAGTTTCATGGTTTGACTGGTTACTTGATTGCTATTCATCTTGTTCTCCTTGTAGATGGGTGAAGCTCAATGCCCACCTCGATTAACTTCATTCTTCTGCGATCGCCCAATTTAGACCACTCAAGTTATTTGAGTTAAAACGCGACTTAATTGTTCGGATTGGAGGAACGCCCAACACTAGTGAGCCACAAGCAATTAAACCTGGTATACTTTAACCAAAATGGAATCATTTGCCTTTTATCTGTGTTGCTGAAACTCCCGTGGAAAAATCCTGTACAAAACGAACAAACCTTCTCAAAAAGCGCGGGGTTCTTGGGAACAGTCTCAATAATGCCCTCGAAAACCCGCGATGCTGAGAACCTCGACGAAAAATCGTCGTTCTCAAACCTAATAAATAAAAGGTTTGTTCGTTTTGTATAGATAAATGCGTCCCCCGTGAGTCCTTGATTAAAGAAACGCCCGATATATTAACAGTGAACAGCTACCTACGCAGTTATCAGTTAAATACGAGTGGTCGCGCGTCCCCCACCAATTGGACCAGAGAGCGTTGGTGGCGGTGAGCGCATCCCGCAAAGCGACCGCCGTCAGGACTGATAAGTGATAACTGATAACTGATAAGTGATAACTGATAACTGATAACTGATAACTGATAACTGATAACTGATAAGGTAAGGATTCAGGTAGCGGGGTATTGACAAAGGGGATGCTTGAGGTGGAGTATCGCAATTATGAACGAAGACCTGCCTCAAAAACTAGACCGTCCAAGTCTGTGCCAATTGTCCAAGGAACAGCTGGTAGATATCATTATTGAGCAGGCGATCGTTATCCAACAGCAGGCGATCGTTATCCAACAGTTACAGACGATGATAAAGGAACTGAAACAACAGATAGAACGGCTTCGTGTCAGTCGAGACCTCGATAGTAAAACTTCATCCAAGCCACCATCTGGGGACATTCTGAAAAAGCCGGAAAAAAAAGAATCAGAAGCATCTTCAGAACAAAACAGCACCAAACGTAAACCAGGAGGACAACCAGGACATCAAGGAAAAACCCGTAAAGGGTTTGGTCGGGTAGACTATTTTGAAATTTTGCGTCCAGAATTTTGCACCTGTTGTGGTCACACAGAATTTGTCAGCGAACCAGTTAAAATCGAAACCCAGCAAGTGGCTCAATTGGTGGAACGCCCAATAGAAATCGTTGAATATCATCGCCATACATGTAAATGTTCACATTGTGGGAATTTACAAACGTAAGGATTCAGGTCTAAATTTGAGGAATTAAAGACGGTTCTTGGATATCCGGATTAACCATCGCTAAAATAGCTTGCTCAAAAAATTCAATTACGGAGCGTCCTTGACGACGACAAGTTTGTACTACGGTCAATAAATTGGCAGTATGTTTAAACCGCTCCATTGAACGGGAACCTCCACTAACCTTTCTCTTTGTTACTGCTAGCCTGAGCGTTCGCTCCGCTAAGTTATTGTCTGGAGATAGCTCTGGATGGTCTAAAAAATACCACCATTGATCTGTTTTGCAAGGTAGCGATCGTAAAAGCTTACCCGCTTCTCCCCCAGCTTTGTTCATCCACTCATCAATCGAGGACTTAACTTTTACTTTAAACCCCCAAGCCCAATTAAAGAACTCTCTTGAATTTTGGGTTTGTTGGAAATTTGCGTAATTTTTAAATGCTTCGTCAATCAGCTTGACAAAATTGTCTCCTATTTCTTGGTTATTTAATCCTGGCAGCTTAAGAGCGTTTTTTAAAATGGCGACGTAAATGTGCCAAGCATTTCTGTTGAGCTTTGACATCATAACCATTGTAATACCACAACAACAACAAACCTCTGGACGTAAAATTTCAAAGCGATCAACTCTGCCAAACCCTTTACGAGTTTTTCCGGGATGACCTAATTGTCCTCCTGGTTTCCGTTTTGCAGTTTTGCTCTCCTCATCGACTACATCTTGCTTGTTTTCTGATTTTTTGAGGATATCACCCGATGGTGGTTTCGATGATGTTTTACTATCTAAATCTCTACTGACCTTGAGTTTCTCTACTTCTTGTTCTAGTTCTAAAATTCTGGAGTTTAGTTTAATAGTAGCGATCGCCTGCTCGAAAATGATGTCCACCAGTTGTTCGGCAGCCAACTGGAGAAGGGTTTCACGCTCTATCTAGAGAGGCAGGTCTTTTTCCATAATTGTGATACTCCGCCGCAGATGTCACACTTGTCAATACCCCCTGACCTGAATCCTTACTTACAAACAGCGGATTGGGCTGGTGATATGGTTCCAGGGCAAGACATAGGAGTAAGGCTGCAAGCATTTCTGGGATGGATAAATAACTATGGACATTTACCCTATGAAAAACAGCAAGAAATGCTGTGGGAATTAGGAGGAGTGGAAATCGGTGTTGGTACTTTAGTTGCAACGAATGAACGAGTACAACAAGCAATTAAAGCAAGTATCACGCTGGTTAAGCAATTGGTTAAAGCAGACACAACCCAACGTTCACGTGGATGAAACACCTTGGTCAGTCAAAGGAATTAAAGAATGGTTGTGGGTAATTGCAAATTCCAATTTCTGCGTATTTCAAGCGGCGGACACTCGTTCCAGGGCTGAATTAGAAGCCATCTTGGGAACTGAGTATAAGGGTGTACTCAGTTCTGACCACTACAGCGTTTACAACGGCTACCAGGTTGTTGCTCAACAGAAATGTTTAGCACATTTACGTCGTCATTTTAAAAAGCTGATTAAACTTCCTGGTCTCAATAATCGGGAGATCGGCGAAGCATTTGTTAGTCTGATTGATGAAGCATTTAAAAATTATCGTTTGTTCCAGGTATCGTTTGACAATCTTGCTTATAACGATTGGGCAAATCAATTTAAATCCAAAATCCACTCGGTTGTTAATCACTGGGTTGGCAAAACTGGGGGAGAAGCTGGTAAGCTTTTGCGTTCTCTATCGGATAAAGCTTGCCAATGGTGGTATTTTCTTGACCATCCTGAAGTACCTCCGGATAATAATTTCGCAGAACGTTCGCTGCGTTTGGCTGTAACTAAACGTAAAATTAGTGGTGGTTCTCGCTCAATGGAGCGGTTTGAACATACTGCCAATTTATTAACACTGGTGCAAACTTGTCGTCGTCAGGAACGGTCTGTTATTGCCTTTTTTGAACAAGCTATCAAAGCACTAATTAGTGATTCTCAACTAGCGCCTTCTTTACTTCCCTTGTCTTTGACCTGAATCCTTACCTTTCTTCAAACCGGGAAGCAACTTGTCCATTGCAGCTTTAGAAAGACCTTTACCTGTTTCTTTATAAGCGATAGTTGTGGCATTAAGCATATAGTTCCACAACCAACGAGTATTACCAAAACATTGAGCCAGGTAGGATTCTTGCTCATCAGTAGGATAGATTCTAACTTTTACTACTCTGTACATGGTATCGACCTTACCGTGTTTACATATTCATAGTAACAGATCATTCATTGCTTGTACTATCCACGCACAGAATATTTTGTTCGTCTCGTCGCTGTAGTTTTCTTTGTTTTCGCTACACTCAAATACAATCAAACTACGCAACTCGACTCACTCGCAATTCATCAAGGGCACTGACAGCCGTACAGGTACAGTGTGAGCCTTCTTGCTGTTTCAGGTAAAATTCGCGGCACGGGTTTGGATAAGAATTTTCGGGTTGAGTGCCGATGTTTGATAGTTTGGTCGAGATCGAACATGTTTAATAAACCTCTATGAGAAAGAGTACTTAAGCTTTGAATCCGCCGTTGGTCGTTAGCGTGCAGTGATTATTTATTTGTCTCTCTCCAACTAACGCAGTGACCTGAACGCCGCGCGGATCTCCTCAGAGAAGAGCTGGGGCTGTTCCCACGCCGCGAAGTGGCCGCCCTTGTCGGCCTCATGGAAGTAGATCAGGTTGCGATAGGCGCGCCGGGCCCACGTCTGTGGAGCTCGATATATCTCCCCCGGAAATACCGTGATGGCGATCGGGAGCGAGACAAGGGCGGTCTTCTGCGCAGTCGCGTTCAAAATGCTGGTGCTGCCGTTCTCCCAGTACAGCCGAGCTGACGAGACCGCGCTGTTCGTCAGCCAGTACAGCGTGATGTCGTCCAGCACCTCGTCTTTCGTCGGGGACTTTTCGGAATCGCTGCTGCTGCTTGTCCACTGCGCGAAACCTGGATGCCCGAGCATCCACGCCGCGAGTCCGGTCGGCGAATCCGTCAGTCCGTATCCGACCGTCTGCGGCCGCGTGCCCATCACCACGGCGTAAGCCCGTTCCTTCTTATTGAACGTGTCGAGTGAGTCGAACGCCGCACGTTCCTTCTTGGAGAGCCCCGCCGGCGCGGATCCGCCACTGGCGAGCACCGCGGCCACGTCGGGCGGAATCGTCGCCGGCAAGTTGATGTGGATGGCGAGTAATCCTGCCGGTGCCTGGCGCGCCATCGCGCTGGAGATGGGGGATCCCCAGTCGCCGCCCTGGGCGACGTAGCGGGTGTACCCAAGGCGCTTCATCAGCTCGGCCCAGGCGCGGGCGATGTGGTCAGGATTCCAGCCGGTGCCCGTCGGCTTGCCGGAGAAGCCGTAGCCGGGCATCGACGGGATGACCAGGTCGAAGGCGTCCTCCGGGCGCCCCCCGTACGCCGTCGGGTCGGTCACCGGGCCGATGATCTTTAGCTGTTCAAATACCGATCCGGGCCATCCGTGCGTGATGATCAACGGCAAAGCGTTAGGATTTTTGGAGCGGACGTGGATAAAGTGAATGTCCAGGCCGTCGATGGTCGTTACGAACTGCGGTAAGGCATTCAGCTTCGCCTCGGCTTTCCGCCAGTCGTACTCCGTTCCCCAGTAACGGACGAGCTCCTTCATTGTCGCCAGTTGCACGCCCTGCGACTGGTCAGCAACCGTCTCCTTGTCAGACCACCGGGTCGCTGCAATCCGCCTGCGGAGATCGACGAGCGCCGCTTGCGGGACATGGACGTGAAAGGGACGGATGGCGCTGTCTTCGGTCGCGATCGCCTTGGCCGCGACCTGGGTTTGTGCGTCGGTCTGGGGGGATTGCTGCGCAAGCAGGTGAGTGGGCAGTACCAGAAACACCGTTGCTGCCAAGAGCGCGACGAGGAGTCGCCAGAGCAGGACGAAGGCATCTGCGGTGCGGGCTTTGGTTTTGTAATGTACTTTTTTCAGTTTGGTCATGGTGTTTTTTCCTTGCTGGAAATTGTCCGTTTCACAACTCAAGCTAAACACGATCAGTAACCGTCAACTTCGACGACTGCTTTGGCAAACTCCTGCGGCGCTTCCTGAGGCAGGTTGTGCCCGACACCGCCCTTGATGACCCGGTGTGCGTATTTGCCCGAGAATTTCTTGGCGTAGGTACTGGCGTCCGGGTGCGGCGCACCGTTGGCATCACCTTCAAGAGTGATGGTGGGCACGGCGATCGCGGGGGCTGCGGCGAGTCGCTTCTCAATCTCGTCATACTTCGACTCGCCTTCGGCCAGACCGAGCCGCCAGCGGTAGTTGTGGATGACGATGCCGACGTGATCCGGATTGTTGAAGGACGTGGCGCTGCGCTCAAACGTCGCGTCATCGAAGTGCCATTGCGGCGAGGCGAGCTGCCAGATGAGCTTGTTAAAGTCATGCCGATATTTTTCGTAGCCGACGCGGCCCCGCTCCGTCGCGAAATAAAATTGATACCACCATTGGAGTTCGGCCTGCGGCGGCAGCGGCGTCTTATTGGCTTCAGGGCTGCCGATCAAATAACCACTCACGGAGACGAGCGCCTTGCAGCGCTCCGGCCAGAGTGCCGCGATAATGTTGGCTGTTCGCGCCCCCCAATCATAACCAGCGAGGATCGCCTTCTCGATCCTGAGCGCATCCATCAAAGCGATGATATCGACAGCGATCGCCGACTGCTGCCCATTCCGGAACGTCTCGCTCGAAAGAAAGCGCGTCATGCCATAGCCGCGCAGATACGGGATGATCACCCGGTACCCCGCCGACGCCAACAAAGGAGCGACATCGACATAGCTATGAATGTCGTAGGGCCATCCATGCAGGAGGATTACCGGACGACCATTTGCAGGACCCGCTTCAGCGTATCCGACATTCAAGACACCGGCATCGATCTGCTTTAGTGAGCCGAACGACGTGTTTGTCCCCGGCTTAGTCATGGCCAGAACTGCTGGTTTTGTTTTGCTCGATTGTGCGTTGGCAGAACCGAATCGGCCTAGCTGTGTAGTCGCAATGGTCATGGCCGCAGTGCCCAAAAAGCGGCGGCGTTGTTGGTTGATTTTTTCGGACATTGATCTTTTTCCGATTGGATTAGCTCAACTTGCTTTAGCCGACGACAAAACTCTATCAGGATATTCCAGAGAGAGTCCAGCCCACAGAAACAGCAGATTGCCGGTCTGCATGGCTTCCACATAGTCGCCGAACGACTCAGCCGTCGCCGGGAGTTTGATGCCAAGTGCTTACAACCTCTACCGTGTCTTCCTGCGGGCGCGAGCAGCAAATCAATAGGTTCCCGACCGCCGGAGCATCCAGCGGCTCGGGATCATACTTCAGCGATCCGGAAATAAGCCCACACTCGCAGGTGTGGCAAACTCCGGTCCTGCCGGACCAGCGCACCGGGACATCACAGGCTTCGGCGAGTTCCAACAGGTTCTGGAACCTGGAGTTCCAGGAAACCGTGAGCCCGACGCGTGCAAATGAAATTCTTGGACCTTCGCCGACGAGATCAGTCGGCAGCTCGGTGACCGGCGGCCGCGTAGCCTCCGTCCCACCAGCCCGTGACAAGCGCTGCGTACTCGTCGGCCGCCTCCTCCCACGTGTAGTGCCCAGCGTCGAGGACGGCGAGCTTGCTCGCGGGCAGCCTTTCGTGGAGGAACTCCGCGTTGACCAGGGGCACGATCGGGTCCCGGTGACCGGCGATGATCAGCACCGGCGTCCGGATACCGGGTAGCAGCTCGTGCAGAACCGGCAGATCCGTTGGGAAGGTGCGCACGTAGCGCATCGACTCGGCGAAGCGCACGCCCTCGTAGGCCGAGAGGTAGTCCTCGCGCGCGGTGTCCGAAGGAGTGTATCGCTCGATCCTCCCGATCGCCGCGGTGACAAACTGTCGCCCGTCGATCCGGCGGTACGGATCGAGGTCAGGGGCCTCGACCAACTCCTTGAGCACCCCGCCCAACTGCAGCGGAACTGCCGCGCCCCCGCTCCCGACCACGAGGCTACGCAGCCGCCCTGAGCGGAGGGCCGCGGCGAAGAGCCCGGCACTGGTGGCGATGTCGTGGCCGACGACGTGCGGCTGCTCCAGCCCGAACGCGTCGGCAAGGCGCACAACGAACTCGCCCATCGCACGCGGAGACATGAGCGCGTCGCGGCGCTCGGAGTGTCCGAAGCCCGGTAGGTCCACCGCCACGAGGTGCGCGTGCTCGGCAAGCCGCGACCACGTCGGCTCAAACGCATACAGGCTCTCCGGCCACGGGCTGAGGAGGAGGGCATGCGCACCTCGCCCTGGGTCCTCGCTCTCGGCGTAGCGGATGAACAGCCCGTCGACGGTGCGGAATCGCGGCTGGATGGACGTGTGCAACGAGACGGTCATGGGTTCGTTGCTCCTGAGCACACCGCCATCAGATCCCTGCCCGCTGTTTCGTTGCGTAATTTCTGATTGAGTCATAGTGTCCTCCTTTTGAGTAGTTTTGGATTTTTTTGGTTTGTGCGTGGCCGAGCCAACTAGCGTAGCGATCAAAACGCGGCACGGATCTCCTCAGAGAAGAACTGCAGCTGTTCCCACGCCGCGAAGTGTCCGCCTTTGTCCACTCGGTGATATACGAGCGACCTGCCCTTCAAGCCGTGGCTTCACTCCTTTGTGAATTCAGCGGCGTGCAATTTCACGAAGTCGTACATGCTCGTTGGCATCTTGCCGGTGAGCTTGAACAGGTCATCCGTCATGCGGTCATACCGCCCCTGCGCGTGAAGTTCGGCCATCACAGCGAGGTGGTTAACGAGGTGCGTTGGCACCCCAAACTCACGAAGCCTATCAGTCCATTCGGAAAGCGGCACATTACGATAGCGGATCGTTCGGCCGAGTGCCTCAGAAAAGACGCGCGCGTAGTGGTCCAGATCGGCCGACTCAAATCCGGTCAGATTGTAAACATGACCAATGTGCGAGGCAGGGTCGTCGAGGATCACGGAAACGGCGCGCGCCACATCAACAGCCGAGATAGGCGAGGTCTTGCTGTTGCCCAGCGGCAGCGCCAGTTCGTCGTTATCCCGGACGCCAGCAGCGGCGAGACGCAGGAAGAAGCCTTCGAGGAAGACCGTCGGCCGCACCGTGACGACCGGCAGCCCCGACCACGCCAATGCCTGTTCCCCAAGCCAGTGCAGTTTGTGCTGTGGGCTCGGGGTGGTCTCGGTGATGCTCATCTGCGTCACCGTCATCTGCGACATGTTTACGAAGGCCTCGACGCCGTGGTGGCGCGCCACTGCGGCGACGTTGACCGTGGCTTCGAGATAAGCTGCCGAGACCGACATTCCGAAATAGATGCGCGCAACACCTTCGATCGCACGGTGCATCGAGGCAAGATCGGTCAGGTCGCCCTGCACGACCTCGGCACCAAGCTGCCGCAGACCTTCAGCGCGTTCATCCTCCCGCCGGACCAAGGCGCGCACCTTATGCCCTTTGGTGAGCAGCATTGCGGTGAGGTTGCGGCCGATCGCACCGATATCGCCGGCCGCTCCGGTTACGAGGATTGGGCTGTCATGTGTGGATTTCATCGTCATATCATTTACCTTGCTTTCACCTTCTTGTCGCTCGTTGCGAAGACGTATCTGTTTGCGTTATCAACCGAACGTGAACGCAAAAGCCTCCACCCCAGAATCCAGAAACTCGATCTCGAACTGTCGATCGCGGATGGGCTGCGGCTGTCGGACTAGTTGGTACAACCGCTGTTCGGTAGCCGTGCCTTCGCCCCGCACATCGACGTCAAGTCCGCGAACCGCGACTGCTGGCTGCCCGTCTACGAGCACGCGAAACCGCACGGACGTTCCTCGCTCGGCCGGTCCCATGACGAGATGAAGGTCGCGGGCGTGGAAGCGGTACGCGATCCGCCCGCCAGACTTGTTCAGTACAATGGCTTGTCTTCCGATTGTCCAATCGCCCGAAAGTGCCCATTGATTACGTTGCAATTGCGCGGGGGCGGTATATAAACGAGGCTTGTTTAACACCGCGCTGCCGGAAGACGCAAAATTCTCCGTTCTTTCGTAGCCGAGGTAGTTTTCAGGCGATTTCAGGCTGTTCCAATCTGCAGCAGCCTCAAAACCGCGAGCGTCGACTTCGACCATTTCCTGACCGACACGGCCAGTTCCGGACTCAGACAGTAGCTGTTGAATGGCCCGTTCCGATTGCTCGTACCCGCCCTCGCCGAATTGGTGATGACGAATGCGTCCTTGCATATCTATAAAATAAAGGGCCGGCCAATAATGGTTCCCGAAAGCGCGCCACACCGCGTAATCGTTATCCACAGCGATCGGATAGTCAATTCTCATTTCCGTTGAGGATCGGCGGACGTTATCGATATTCTTCTCGAATTCGAACTCGGGCGTGTGCACACCAATCACTGTTAGTCCCTGGTCCTTATACTTTTCGGCCCACGCGCGAACATAAGGGAGTTGGCGCAGCCAATTGATGCAGGTATAAGTCCAGAAGTTGATGAGCACGACTTTTCCGCCCAGTCCGTCAACCGTTAATGGCTGCGAATTGAGCCATCTGGTCGCGCCGACAAGAGAGGGCAGTTCGCCTTCAATCGGTAACTCAGCCGTTGCCGGTGTAGCGTGCTGTTTGGTGCGACCGAGCCTGCCGATCTGGGTGGCAGCAATGGTTTGAACTGTGGTTGTTAAAAAGGAGCGGCGATTATGATTGATTTCTTCGGACATGTGCTGACCTCCCTGTAGTTGGTTCAGATAGGTACGGTGGAATTAGAGAACCTCAACGCTCCTCTCCTCCGCGACAGCCATACGCAAGCCATCAGCATTGGGGTATGCGGTGCGCTCATGGACGTGCGATGCGGGCGTCCGATCGATCAGCAAGCTGAGCAGTTCGGGGCGGCTGTAGTGACCACGCGCATCCATCAGCCGCTTACGGGCGTCGATCTGCGCAAAGTCGAGATCAGCGATTACTTCGCCTTCGCCCGCTTTGAGAGGCTCGCCGATGATCTGGCCGTTCGGATTCACGATGGCGGTGAAGCAGCCACCGGAAATCGGCTCGATAGCGCAACCCGTATCCTTCATGATCTGGGCCTGCTGATCGGCATCCAGCCACGCAGTCGCACAGACGACAAAGCACGCGGATTCAAGGGCGTGCTGGCGGACGTTAATTTCCGCCTGCTCCGCGAACAGTGGTCCGGCGAACGATCCGGGATACATCGCCGAGTGGATTTGCTCACCATCGGCAATCATCGCATACCGTGCCAAAGGATTGTTATGCTCCCAGCAGGCAAGTTGTCCGATGCGCCCAACGGCACTATCGATGGCGCGCAGGCCCGAGCCGTCACCCTGGCCCCAGAGTATCCGCTCGTTATAAGTCGGCGTAAGCTTGCGGCGGCGCTGGATCAGCGTACCGTCTGCGTCGAAGAGAAGCTGTGTATTGTAGATCGAGCCGCCGTCGCGCTCATTGACGCCGATCGAAACGACCATGTTTGCTTCCTTCGCGGCTTCGCTGATCGCCCAGGTTTGAGCAGACGGCACCGTGACCGACTCTTCAAGCAATCGCAGATGTTCCTTTGCCAACGCGAATGGGGCTAGCACATAGGAGAAGTAGGGGTAATAGGGAATGATGGTCTCGGGGAAAGTGGCGAACTGGACGCCTTGTTGCCCCAGCTCACGAATTTTCTTCACGACCTTTTCCACGGTACCCTGTCGGCTGTAGAGCACGGGGCTAATCTGCACAGCGGCGGCTTTAACGATCGTGCCGGCAAGGTTGGTTTTAGTCTCTTTCATTGCTTTATAACTTACTGTTTATGTCAGGTGATAAAATGAGTTCCGGTAAGAGCTACTTTCCAAAGACGCAACAGGGTTCAGCGCAGCGACTTAAACGCCGCCCTGAGTTCCTGAGAAAAAATCGTTGGCTGCTCCCACGCCGCGAAGTGACCGCCTTTGTCGAGCTGGTTGTAGTAAATGAGCTTGGAATAAGCCCGCTCGGTCCAGCTCCGTGGGGCCTCATATTGCTCGCCGGGAAAAACGCTCACCGCCACCGGAATGGAGACGCCCTTGGCATTGAAAAAGCCACCCTTATATTCCCAATAGAGACGGGACGCAGAGACCCCTGTGTTCGTCAGCCAATAAAGCGTGATGTTGTCGAGAATCTCGTCCCGGGTCAGTTCGCCCGTGGCGCTGGTCGTCCGGTTCAGGGCTGAGGCGACCGCCGCCGCTGGCTGACCGCCAGCGTCATTATGGTCTAGGAGCCAAGCGGCCAGACCGACGGGTGAATCCGCAATGCCGTATAAGGTTTGCGGGCGCGACGCCATGAATCTGGCGTAGGCTACTTGCTTGAAAGTTCTTTCCAACTGCTGATAGGCGCGCTGTTCGTCAGCTGAGAGACCCGATGGTGCCGGGCTGCCGAGCTGGAGCGCCTTGTCGATGTCAGCCGGAACAGTGGCAGGCATGTTGGTGTGGATGGCGAGCAATCCCGCCGGTGCCTGCAAGCCCATCTGGTCAACGACAAATGCACCCCAGTCGCCGCCTTGGGCGACGTAGCGGGTGTAGCCCAGACGCTTCATCAACACGTCCCAGGCTCTGCCCATGCGCTCAGGTCCCCAGCCGGTGCTCGTTGGCTTGCCGGAGAAGCCGTAGCCGGGCATCGACGGAATCACTATATGGAAAGCGTCCGATGCGTTCGCGCCATGTGCCGTGGGATTAGTAAGTGGATCGATAATCTTCAGCTGCTCGATGATTGAGCCGGGCCATCCGTGGTTGACAATGAGCGGCAATGCGTTTTCGTGCTGCGAGCGAACATGAATAAAATGAATGTCTAGCCCGTCGATCGTGGTGATAAATTGCGGTAGGGCATTCAGTTTCGTCTCGACTTTGCGCCAATCGTAATCTGTCGCCCAGTAGCGCGCGAGTTTCTGCATCGTCGCGATCTGCACGCCCTGTGACTGGTCGGCGACGGTCTCCTTTTCGGGCCATTGGGTCGCCGTGATGCGTCGGCGGAGATCGACGATCGCCGCTTGCGGCATGTTGATGCGGAAGGGGCGAATTGCGGTTGTGTCGGTGGACTGCACGGTTCGAGGTTGAGTCGTGGCGGTCTCCTTTGGTTTTGTTTGGCTCGATTGGGCGTTTGCAGAACCGAATCGACCTAGCTGTGTAGTCGCAATCGTCATGGCCGCAATGCCCAGAAAGCGGCGGCGTTGATGGTTGATTTTGTCGGACATTGATCTTTCTCCAATTGAATTTAACTCAACTTGCTGTAATGAACTCAGGGCAAACGCATCTAAAATTTTGTGTCTAGGTAATTGACGAAAAGCCTCATTTCTGTATAGAAGGAGAAAATTAGATTTATTGTTAAAGGCATTTGGCTTACTTATAAGTCTTAAGTCAAAAACCTAACTCAATACGATATCAATAAGCCTTGCTTAATGCTACTGATTGAGAGTTTATTGAGAAGAGAGCCTTATTAATGACAAGATGCGTTCGCCCTGGGCGAACGCCATTGTGACCGCGTCATCTGGAAAGAATATGCAAAACCTCCTCCATGTAACGGTCAGCGGCGGCGGCTGCCTCTTCTGGATTGCTGCCATTCTGACGCGCACTCAGATACGGCGCGTACCAGTCCCACCAGTTATGCTCGGCATGAGTCTTCTCGTAGTGGTCGTGGTGCTCTGCCGTCTCGCGGAGAAGGTTTGCAAGCGTTGCAACGTCTAGGTTTTGTGCTGGCGTCGAGTCCCACAGACGACCAGGAAGCCGCGTTGTGATTTCTTGGAGCAGCCAGATGTTCCCGTCCGGATCTTCAAACGAGGCAAATGAGAAGTAGGAACGATCTTGCGGGTCACGCCCGCTGACGCGCGGGTTTTCCACGGCGTTGTTGAAGGGACCGCCAGCGTAGTGGAAGATCTCGCTCACATTGACACCGCGAGCGAGCAAGTCTTCGCGGGCGGCATCGAGGTCGTCTACGGCAAGGACCAGGTTTTGCAGCGAGCCAGGATTGTTCGGAGTGACTCCCTTGCCGAAGAGGATCGAGGCGTCCGAGTTGGGCGGTGTCATATGCACGCCGCGGAAGTCGCCCTCCACCACGTCGATGTCGAACCGCCAGCCGAGATTCTCGTAGAATGCTTTGGCGCGATCGACGTCGGAAACGTTGAATAACACAACTTCGAGCTTCATGTTTGGACTGTTTACGTGATTGCTATTCATCTTGATCTCCTTTGAATTGTGAGCTTGCTGCTCACCTCGATTAACTTCATTCTTCAGCGATCGCCCCATTCACACCACTCAAGTTCTCTCAGTTAAAACGCGACTTAAATGTGCGTCTGCCAATGAAAAGTGTGGTGATTTTATTGAGCGACTGAGTTTGTTTTTACGGTGGTTTGCAGCTGATGTTCGAGATGTAGAATTTCCGCTGCTCGCTCCCCAATAACCACGCAGGGAGCCATCGTGTTACCAGTCGTTATTCGCGGCAGAATCGATCCATCAGCAATCCGGAGATTGTCGATTCCATACACTCTCAGGTTGCTATCCACCACCGACATAGAATCTCGCCCCATCTTGGCGGTGCAGGTTTCGTGCCAGAAACTTGTCGCAGCATCTCGAATAAAGCGTTCGAGTTCGGCCCCTTTCAAATTACCTGGCATGACTTCACGCTTGACAAACGGACGAAGCGGAGCGGAGTTACCTACTTTGCGGCAGAGTTCTACGCAGGCGATCGCGGTTTTGAGATCATCCGCGTCAGACAGAGTGTTTGCATCAATCAGAATCGGGTCGGATGGTGAGGCTCCCGTCAGGCGCAGACGGCCTCGGCTTTTGGGGTGCGCGATCGCCCCAAATAACGTCCAGCCTGCACCAGGCAGCCCAAACCGGACGGCATTCTCAGCACTGGATTTTGGCACCTCGGCCTGACAGACAAATAAGTCTGGACTGTCAAGCCCGGACTGGCTGGTCGAGAAAAAGATTGCCTCGGACAAGTTGTTTCTTGGTTCGAGAGCGGTTTCATATTCCCAGACACAATCAAATGCAACGTGGTCTTGAAAATTTTGCCCCACACCGGGAAGGTGCTGCACGACAGGAATTCCAAATCGTCGCAACTCGGCCTCATCGCCGATACCGGATTGCATCAGCACTTTTGGCGTATGGATTGCACCGAGCGACAGCACGACTTCGACTGCCGCACCAATGCGATAGATCGCGTCACGATAAGAGATCTCCACGCCAGTGACCCGCTTGCCCTGGAACGTCAGCCGTGTGACCAGTGCATGACTAAGAACCGTCAGGTTTGGCCGATCCATATAAGGGAAGACGTAGGAGCGGAATATCGATTCGCGCTTGCCATTGCGGACTCGCACATCGCTGATAGAAGCGCCCTTCGCCGCTTCCATCATGCGTCCGTTCGGATTTTCGAAAGTAGGAATACCCACCACCCGCGCTGCTTCGACCGTTGCGGGTGCGATCGGGTTTGGAACCCGCGCGGGCTGGACAAATACCGGCCCTCCCGTTCCGCGATACATCGGGTCTGGTACGCCATGCCAATCTTCCAGGCGGCGATAAATCTTCAAGACGGATTCATAACTCCAGGCAGGATCGTTGGCAACGGATGCGAAGAGATCCCAATCATGCTTGTGTCCGCGTGCCCAAACCATGACGTTGATGCTCGATCCACCGCCGAGTACCTTGCCCATAGAGAACGGAATCGAACGACCGTTCACATGTAGATTCGGCTGGCCCTGGAAGCTCCAGTCCCGATCAGTTCCAAGGTTCATCGGCCATTGATTCGCTTCCATGACACTTAGTATATCATCGCTGCCTCCAGCTTCAAGCAGCAGAACGCTGACATCGGGATTCTCGGCCAGTCTGCGGGCAACCACCGAGCCAGAAGATCCAGATCCGCAAACAATAAAATCGTACTGGTGCCTTAGCTCAGAGGTTAGCTTGCGCTGGTTGCTGCGGACACGCTCGGCGAAAATATCGCGGCTATCAGTCTCACGTTGATAGTTCTCACGTTGATCTTCAAAGGACTTGTTCTCAAAATTCGTCTTCATCGCGCCTACCTCGTTTTCAAAATCGAATTAACTCAGGTTGCTGCTTGTCCGTTTCCATCACCGCCTTCTGAGCACGATCGCGCTTCGCTAATTTGAGAAATCGTTTGCAGCATCTTGAGGTTCTGCCTGGATTGCGTTTACAAACTGATGCTGAATTAACTGTGGTTACGTATTCTTTCCCCAGCGAACCAATCGAGAGCCGTCCTGACAAAAAACCAGCCTTTCAGAGGTGCAGCTTCTAAAGCAACGGGTGTTACCAGGGTGTGAGTAGCAGTCGAACTCGCAATGTACGGTAAGGGCTAATTGCTGTGATAACGATAAAACCTTCACTCTCAGCAGCAACGTAATTGGCGGTGCACTGCAAGCGGTTGTGAGGAGATAAACTTTGGTCTGAACTGTTAACTTATTACTTGAGTTGTAAAGAAGCAGTTACGGCAAGAAATTCTTGTATGATTTTTTCAAGAAGCTCACCTGCCGGGAGAGCTTCGGCTAATGCTGCTCCCTGTCCTGCCCACATACTGACAAAATCTGGACTTGATTGTTGAGCAGAAGTCTGATACAAAACCCGCCCTATAGACATCTGAGCCGGGAATGGTAGCACCTTGTCCCTGTTATTTTCCATTTCACGTATAAATCGATTTCGTATTGCTCTGGCGGGTTTGCCGGAAAATACTTCAGTAATAACCGTGTCTTCGTCTTTACACTTGAGTACCGCCTGCCTATAGACGGACGGGATATTGTTCTCAGGGCAGGCGAGAAAGGCGGTTCCCATCTGTACCCCGCTTGCCCCAAGTGCAAATGCAGCAACGATTCCACGACCATCCATGATTCCGCCCGCCGCAACGACGGGAACCGATACCGCATCAGCTACTTGCGGCACCAACGCTGCTGTTCCAATCAATCCGTGTTCATAAGGTACCGCAAAGGTTCCGCGATGACCTCCGGCTTCAAAGCCCTGGGCTATGATGACATCGACTCCTGCTTCGACGAGAGCTTTTGCTTCACGCACGGTTGTCGCGGTTGCTAATACAATTGAGCCTATAGCGTGTATCTCACGAATTGCCTCAATGGGCGCAGGTCCAAAGTGGAAACTAAAGACAGGTACTTTCTCCTCAAGCAGGACAGTAAGTTGATCTACAAATGGTCCTAGTATCGGTATTGGTTCGGGCACAGGTCCAGCGTCAAGTTCGTTGTGCCATTTTGTTAATAGCTCAGACATCGGTGCTTGCTGCTCAGGCGTAAGTTGATACCCTTCAACTGCTGGGGCAAACAAATTAACTGCAAAGGGTTGGTCTGTCAGCTCTCGAATTTGCCTAATAATCTGGCGAAGTTTGGCTGGTGGGGTGGCTGCCCCGCCATACGAGCCAAGACCTCCTGCATTAGAAACAGCCGCAACCAACTCAGGTGTGGAAGCGCCAACCATCGGAGCCTGAATTATTGGATGCGCGATCTTGAGCAAATCTATCAGTTCTGTTTTAGGCCACATAAGTATCTCCCACGCTTGCTAATAGAAGCAAGATATATGTCTTTAAGTGATTGTCTGTGCAACATTTAAGCTAAACAAATCAAACATTTCTATCTGAATCGATAACTATGGCATCCCCGTCAAAGGAGAAGGCAGTTGCCTGCAAAGCTCTAACCATAATGTTTAGAGCGCCGTTCCAATCTCTAGGTGCAGTGTATTTGCACTTTGGACATTGGAATTTTTTGTTCCCACCTAGTTTGGCGTGGATATGCCCACAACTTGGGCAGGTTTTAGAAGTATAAGACTCGTTGACCAACGCTACAATGACGCCTTTTCGTAAAGCAGCTTGTTTTAAGTGTTGTTCAAATCGGTAATGAGAGAGACTTAGCATAACTCGGGCAGACTTGCTGTTAAGAGTGCGTTTTTTACCTTTGCCGTTAATTTTGACCACCATTTGAGAACTATCAAAAGTTGGCAGGTAAATCAACTTGTAAGAATTAACAAGTAGCGATACAGCTTTGTTGTGCAAATCTTTTACCAGATTCTGAATCTTTTCTCTCATCCGGTCACAAGCAATCCGCATTTTTCTACGTTGACGAGCTTTAACTTTGGTAGAACGGCTAATTAAATCATCAAGGTGCAGGCTCATACGCTGTATCCGCCCGATATCTCCCTTGCCAATCTCTAAAATGTTCTCCGCATTACTCAGTTGTGATGGTGGGGAGGAGTCTACAGGCCGGATGCTACGGGTTCGAGTTCCGTCACTCCCCCCACTGCTCACTTCACGCCCGGAAAAGGCGGTCGGTGCCAGCAACTCACTGCTGATGTTCTGCACAAGTTGACCGTCCTTCTCGGTTTCGGCCTTGATCGCGATCCATTCGGGGTCGGCGAGGAATGCACAAAGAGCGCTCCTGGCGCTCAGCCATGCTGTCCCAGGCAAGCAGGTAGGTGAGCCGGTTACTCTGGTTCTCGCCGATTAGCGTTGTCCAGAATCCTGCCTGGCAGATGCCATGCTTTTCCCAAATCTGTAACGTGTGGTTTTGAAAGCGCGAGAGCAGGGCTCTTCGTCGTCCGGGCATGGCATCATAAATGCGTAATTCGTAGATCATGCCTTTTTCGAGTGGGGTCATGGTGTGCGTTCCTCGGTTAGCAGGTTGGACGATCAAGCAATCTTGTTTGGGAGCGTCAGAGCCATTTTTCTGATTGCAAGGCGGTATCAGTGCCCCGCGCTCTGTCCACCATCGACATGAAGGATTTCGCCCGTCACAAAGTTGGCTGATTCGAGGTAGAGAACCGCATCGACGACGTCCGAGATCTCACCCATGTGACCGATCGGGTGCAGGGCATCGAGCTGTGCATGGGTTTCGACAGGATGCATTGGCGTCTTGATGGTACCCAGGGCAACGGCGTTCACCCGGATACCGCGCTTGGCATACTCGATCGCCAGCGATCTGGTCGCGCTATTCAGTCCGCCCTTCGTTAGCGACGCGAGCACGGAGGGTAAGCCAGCGATCGGGTTGTCAACCAGGCTCGTCGAAATCTGCACAACATGACCCCTGCCCTGCTTCTCCATCTCGGCGATGGCGAGTTGCGTCATGTGAAAGAAGCCAGCGATGTTGGTGCCCAGGTACACCGCGTAGTCATCCTCGGTGTATTGGGTAAATGGCTTGGCGATGAAAATGCCAGCGTTATTGATGAGCGTGTCGATGCGCCCGAACCGAGCTACGCCTTCAGCGATCGCACGCTCGGCGGTTTTTCGATCAGCGATGTCGCCCGGCACTGCGAGAATTGCATCATCGTCCGACGGCTCGATCGAGCGCGAGGTTGCGACTACCCGATAGTTGCGATCGCGGTACGCCTTGACAAGGGCTGCGCCGATGCCCTGCGACGCGCCGGTAATAACAGCAACTTTCTGTTCAGTGCTCATAGTAAAACTCCTTTATGCTTTTGAGGGGTTGGTGGAACGAGGGCCGAATATATTGAACGGCACAGTGCAATTGCAGTCTGTTTTCAGTCATAGAACTTACGAATTGACAAATTTTTAATTTTATGGTATTAACCATAGTGCGTAAGACATAAATCACCTCAACTTATCATCGCTCAAGATTGGGCACCGTGAACGTCACCTTTTCGCTGGTAATGACTTTGTGCGTGGGATCGGCTAGTTCGATCAACACCTTGTGTGAACCAGGTTCCAGTCCAACCAGGATGATCGTTTGACCACTGGTATCGGCAAAATGCCACGGCGCGTCGTCAACGGTGATGTGGACATGACCGATGCGTGGCGATACTTGGAGAGCACCTTCGCCGAACACTGGCAACACGCGCAGGTTCTCCGCCCGATACTGGATGAAGACGCGACCCTGAGCCAGTGGTTTGGGAAGCGGCCGATCAACAATTAGCTTGGGCGGTGCTTCGTTTTTGATCTCGATCAACGGGGATGGTCCGATAATATCCCTGGCGCTCTGGGCAGAGGCACTGGTAGCGAACGGGGTGTAGTCGGTCATGGTGGTTAAGTCCTTAGAAGCCGTGTGTATGATGGTTCCTGCGGGGAAGAGAAGAGGGGCAAGGTTTATAGTTGCGAAGAAAACAATGCTTACCCCAACCGTTCTCAGAAAGCGTCGGCAGCTTTGTTTAATTTCTTTGGACATAGGGGGCATTCCCTAGATTGATTGACGTTGATGTCCAGTGACCTTTTTTGAATTCACGCGTTCGCTCATTCACGCGTTCAATCCGGAAGAATAATTTTGAATTGATTAATTCTGGGTACAAGCCCCCACCATAATCAATGATATTGGTGGTCAATAAGACAGTGGCGGTACACCCGCTCCCACTAATTAAATTTTGAATGCGTGAATGCGTGAATGCGTGAATGCGTGAATGCGTGAATGTTTGAGAAGCGAGTGACTTTTTATTTGTTGAAGTGTCAAATCAATGCAAATCATTCGAGGGTTAGAATTAGGGTCAGGTTATGGTCGAAGCCATTACACGGTGGTCATGGTTGGTACTGGTAGCGACTGGCAGCCATGCTTCGATTTCCTGTGCCATTTTCGCGGCGTTGCTCCGGTACAGGTCGATCGTGTCCTTCCCGACAGGCAAATGCAGCGGCGGACGTTCTGTATTGGCGAGTTGAATAATCACAGCCGCAAACTTTTTCGGATCACCGGGTTGGTGCCCGTGTAGCGCCGAGGCTCCGCTACGCATCGGTCCTACCGTTTCCTGGTAATCGTCGATAATGGTTTTAGCGGCAACATAGGATTCAGTGCTCAGGAAGTCAGTACTAAAAAGACCCGGAGCCACCGCTGTGACATAGATGCCGAGCGGTGCCAGTTCGACCGCTAACCCTTTCGAGAGACCTTCGACCGCAAACTTAGTGGACCCGTACAATCCCCAACCCGGAATCGCATCGTAGCCGAACAGCGACGAGATATTGATGATCCGCCCGGACTTTTGCTGGCGCAGGTACGGCAACACGGCACGAGTCACGTTCAGTAACCCAAACACGTTGGTGTCATACTGTTTGCGGACTTCGGCATCCGTGGCTTCTTCAATTGCACTGACCATGCCAAACCCGGCATTATTGACTAAGACATCAACCCGGCCGAAACGGGCAATGCCTTGCTTGACAGCCGCTTGTACCTGGTCTTCCTGGGTGACATCCATCTGCACAACGTACAGAGCCGGGTGGTTGTGCAGCGTAGCGACGAGCTGTGCGGGCTGACTGCGAACCGTCGCTACTACCTGGTCGCCCGCTCTTAGGGCGGCTCTGGTAATTTCTAACCCAAAGCCCCTGGAGGCTCCGGTAATGAACCATACTTTCTGCGTTTTCATCTTGTGTCCTCGTTTTAGATGTTGTCTAGTTTGTTGGCTTTAGCTCTTTCGGTTAGTGCATGACTGCTGCACAGATAGTGAGTATCAAAAGGAGTGAAAAACCTAATACTTTTGGCTCCTTTTGATCCTTAAGCGATTGATGTCCTGTTACCGTCCGGGAGCCCGCGTCTTCACTTCTTGGAGCACCCAACCGTTGCCGTCTGGATCACTGAACGAGGCATATGAGGCATAATCTCGGCGTTTCGGATCGGGACCAGGTAAGCGTCCCTCGGTTCCGGCGTGGGGGAAGATCCCTCCGATGTCGTGGAACACCTCACTCACCTCGACACCGCGATCAGCGAGTTCGGCGCGGGCTGCCGAGATGTCGTAAACTATGAGGTACAGACCTTGAACTGAACCCGGCGCGGCTGATGTAATTCCTTTACCGAAGATGATTGAGGCTTCCGATCCGGGAGGAGTCAACTGCACCACTCGGAAGTCCTCACTGGTAACGAAGTCGGCATCCAGCCGCCACCCCAACGTTTTATAGAAGTCCTTGGACTGATCGACATCGGAAACGGGCAATACCACAACTTCGAGTTTCATGTTTTGACTGTTCACGTGATTGCTACTCATCTTGTTCTCCTTTAGGTTCGTGAGCTTGCTGCCCACCTCGATTAACTTCATTCTTCTGCGATCGCCCAATTTAGACCACTCAAGTTATTTGAGTTAAAACGCGACTTAATTGTTCGGATTCGAGGAAAGCAACAGGAAGTGAGCCGAAAGTCGTTAGACCTGATATGCTTGGCTGTGAGCTGCGTGATCAAGTAATTCTGGATTGTCCTGCTCACGCACATAAAGTTGAGTGATATCGGTAACGGTGATGTTGTTATCATCTCGACTCACCTATTTCCGCAAGGAGGCTCACACCGTAATCTTTGATTCGGTGTTGAGAGGAATTGCGGGCTTCGCCGTGAGTTCAGCCGAACGGTTAAAAACGAAACGTCTCCCGACCTATGTTAATCGTGGATTAACACGGGAGTGGAGACAGTTGAGTTTTTAACATTATCCGGGAACACACAACGAGGATGATAATGTTGGGTTTCGTTCCTCAAACGCCAGTCGCCTGCGGAGGAAAACCCCTTCGGGTATCTCCTTCGGAGACGCTACGCGAACGCCAGTCGCCTGCGGAGGGAGACCCTCCTGCAGCGCTGGTCTCACCTCCTGCAACGCTGGCTCCCCAATCTACGCATGCATCAGGTTTTTAGCTCTAACTGAACCGTATTGCACTAACCCTAGAGTGTCTCCGGCTCCAACTTCAGTAATGTCGATACTTGACACTCCCCACCTTGCCTTCGGCTGAAGGTGGGGATTCTGTACTCTACGTCAGAATTTGCCCTACCAGGTTCTCACCAAGTAGCGTATTGATTCCAACTCCGGAGAGCGTTTGTTCGGGATTGCCCATCCCTACCTTGTTTTGCAAGATTCAGAATATTTATCGCTGCATTCAGATCTCTTTGCAATTCGCATCCACAATTACACTTATGGGTACGAGTTGAAAGAGATTTTTTCACAATCGCTCCACAATCTGAACATTTTTGAGATGTCATTCTAGGATTGACCGCAACAACTGTGGTATTGAATTTACGAGCAAAATATTCGCTCCCAACGGCGAAATAGAGTCCAAGCCACATCATTTATGGACTTGGCTAAACAGTGATTTCGTACCATACCTTTCACATTCAAGTCTTCATAAGCGACTAAGCTGTTAAGCTTGCACAAGGTTCGCGCCAATCTCTTGGAATGCTCTGTCCTCTGCCTACTTACTCTTAAATGTTTCTTGGCATATCTCCGTCGAGCTATTTGTCGTTGGTTCTTTCCTTTTTGTTTCTTGTAAATCTGACGTTGAGCGTGCTTAATTGCTTTCTCGGCTTTCCTTAAAAACCTTGGGTTTTCCTCATGATGCCCATTGGAATCAGAATAGAAAAACTCTAGCCCAACGTCTAAGCCGATTTCACCATTGCCTGCTCTTGGCTCTGTTTTAACAAGGCACGTTTGCGGGGGAAGCTTGCCCCGCAAAGCTGCCGCCTCAATATCAATTGCAAACTGGCAGTAGTAACCGTCGGCTTTTCTAACTAACCGAACACGTTTTATAGACTTGACAGGGTAAGTATGAATATCCCATTTCCCCAGTAGCTTAACTTCTCCAATACCTTTTTTATCAGTAAAAGTGATGCGTCGTTTTGTAGGATGAAGTGACCAACCACTAGTCTTATATTCAACAGAACGGTTATCTTTTTGGAACTTTGGGAAGCCTTTTCTACCTGGTTTCTTAGACTTGCAGTTACCGTAAAATCTATCAATGGCACTCCAAGCTCTTTCAGTTGCAGCCTGACAAGCCATTGAATTTAGGTCTTTTACAAATCCAAATTCTTTGCGCAGTGCTGTGGAGTAATTGTTTAGAGCTATTTTGTCAACTTTGGTTTCTGTTGATGCATCCATCCAGTAACGAATAGCTTTATTTCTAATGAACTGAGTAGTTCTAATAGCTTCATTAATAGCTCGATACTGCTGTTGTTTACCTTTTGCTTTGTACTCTAATACCAGCACTGCCTTATCACCTCCTTGTTTTTTGTTTTGCTTGGTTTATTTTAACATAAATGTATAGCGTTTGTTCGACATAATGAAAAATAAGCGATTAAGTTTTCGACTAACAGAGCGCAGATATCATAAGCTGCTTTTATTGTCTGTTCAGTTAGACAGAACTATGTCTAGTTTGGTAGAAGAATGGATTGACTCGTTACCCAACCCGGAGATAGTTCATTCCTCAAGCATCTCTTCTTCACGTTGACCGTAGGTCTACAGAAGAAGAGATGCTTTCGTCACTCACCGCCTTACATCCCCACCGCATAGGTGGATGGGGTATTACGGCGATTTGATAAAAATTCTTGTGTGCAATGCGTGCGTCTTACTCGTCGTCCGGTGTGGTTAGGTTCTCTTCATTGGTATCGACGACAAAGACGGCTAGCATACGCATGGGTTGAGTATCACTGGCATTTGCGCTGACACGATGATGATCGCCAGGTACTTCAAAAAAGTTCTCACCAGCGTGATACACCTGCTCCGGATTATCATTGATTTTGCTACGAATTGCACCTTCGAGCACTGTTGCATAGATAAAAGCCGAGGCTGCATGGGTATGTGCAGGTGTTGAGCCACCTGGCGGATATTCGACCAGCAAGCCTTTGATACTCTTTCCTGGCACATTGGGAAGGGCGTGATCAAAGACCAGCGTTACCTTAGACGTATCATTAGACGTATCAGCAGATAAATCATTGACTGAAACTGCGAATACGGGTAGAGTTGCGAATATGGAGAGCGCTGTGAATATGGAGAGAGTCATGAATGCAACTCGCGAGAAAATAAGAGTAAACATTTCCGTTCTCCTTGCGTAAATACAAACTGGTGAATATAAATCCGTCTGATGTGCTCCCATGCTGAATCAAGCAGATCGCGGATTAGACAGGTGTTGGTTGAGTTGAGCGTTGCAAAACTCAGCAGTTGCGGAATGTTGGGCTTTGTGTCCTCAACCCAACGTATGTCAGCATTGAATTTTCATTGCTGATCTTTAACAGTTATCAGTTATCAGTTATCAGTTACCAGTTACCAGTTACCAGTTTTTTGGTCACTGTTTACTGGTTACTGCGGCTGGTAGTGTTCACTGTTTTAAGCGATAGAGCGGTTGAGCCAGTCCTCGAAACGGGTCGAGCCAATGAGCGAGTTGCCCTGCGGAACCAGCTGATCGTTCAACGCTGCACCAAAGTAACGGGCGTGAGTGTCTACAACCACCTGACGTGAGTCGTGAGTTGCACTCAGGAATTGGCGGACGATTTCCTCGAAACGGAACCGCTCTGGACCCGCTAAATCGATAATGCCGTTTACTGGCGCTCCCAGTGTGATATCGACCAGCGCGTCAGCAACGTCCTCCGACAGGATCGGCTGGATAAAGGCAGGGGGCAAGTGAACTGTTTGCCCATCGGTGGGGAATTGAGCGATGATCGTCTCGATGAACTCAAAGAACTGCGTAGCGCGAACAATTGTATAGGGTATTGCTGCGGACTGGATCAACTTTTCCTGAGCGACTTTCGCACGCATATAGCCGCTATCCGGGATGCGATCGGCACCGACGATTGATACTGCAATGTGATGACCCACACCCGCGTCTGCCTCCGCTGCAAGTAGGTTCCGGGATGACTCAAGGAAGAACTCTAACACCGCCGCATCCTCAAAGGAGGGTGAATTCGTCACATCGACAACAACTTGAGCACCCACTAACGCCTCAGCCAGTCCCTCACCCGTAACAGCGTTGACACCTGAAGAAGGGGACGCTGCTACCGCCTCATGTCCGAGCTTCTGTAGCTTGCTGACAAGCTTTTTACCAATCAGCCCACTGCCACCAATGACAACAATTTTCATGACAACACCTCTGATAATTTAAAGAACATGGTTGTTGAGTTTTGAGCCATCCGCAGTGAGTTGTTCTCAACTGAGATGGCTGTTTCTACCCGCTTCAAGTAGCGACACTTTCTGCCTGAGATCATCGTGCTCATACCAATTCTCTGTAAAAAAAGCACTTAATACTTACTCTTTCACTCAGCCGCGTACTTGGCGACGCCCTTCGGGTATCTCCTCCGGAGAGGCTGCGCCAACGCCAGTTCCCGCTTGTTGGGAAACCCGCCTAAGCCCTGCGGGCAGGCTGCGCCAACAGGACTGGACTCACCAGTCGCCTAGGTCGGGAAACCAACGCCCTTCGGGTATCTCCTCCGGAGAGGCTGCGCCAACGCCAGTTCCCGCTTGTTGGGAAACCCGCCTAAGCCCTGCGGGCAGGCTGCGCCAACAGGACTGGACTCACCAGTCACCTACGGCGGGAGACCCTTTCGGCAGTCGCCTGCTGTCGGGAAACCCTCCAAAGGGCGCTGCCTCACTGCAGTGCTGGCTCCTCCTGCAGCGCTGGCTCGTCTTGGCGGTTCGTTTAATAAATATTAAGTGCATCTTCAGGTCGAATTGGTATCAGCGATTCTTGCGACAGAACCCAAAATTTTGCATCCGGTCAGCTTAGTCGCTTATTTGATCTCAGCCGGGTCAAACTCGGTAACTCGTCCCGGACGGGCAGCCAGAAAGACATCGTAGGAAGTACAATAGGCAATCGTGACATCATTGGCTTTGTTGTAAAGATGAACCACGGTATTCGCTCCTCCGGGTTGAAGGGCAATGGGTTCCAGGTCCCCAAAAAAGAGACGACGAATGGTATCACCGCTGCCCAATTCATCCCTTAATTTCCGTAACAGAGCCAGTTTCCCTTCCAGGGTTGGAGGGGTTGGATCAGCAGGATGCTTTGCTTGAGTCATAATTGTTCTCCAATGTTGTTGAAATCTACGGGTCAAACTTTTTCACTAGTTGAAATGCTCAACTTTGTTTAGACAGGGAGATTGAGTTTGGCAGTCACCGTTGCGAGTTTGCTGCCAAGTTGCAAGATACTTGTCTGTTGGGCTTCATCCTTCAAATTGCCATTCTCATCAAACGCTTGATAAGCGTTCCCAATTGCCTGCTGATCTGGCAACACCAGAACCCCAATGTTTCCAAGAATGGAACGGACATGAGTTAATCCTCGTAAGCCTCCCAAATTTCCAGGGGAAGCACTCATTAACACCGCAACCTTTTCTTTGAAACACACCAATGAAGGTTCGTCCGGTTCAGGACGCGATGCCCAATCGTTGGCGTAGCCTCTCCGTCAGGAGATTCGCATTTTTCAGCAGTGGGGTGATCGAACTGTTGTATTCTGGGGAGGCAATGAGGAATCCCTGATGCGCTTTCATTAGGGCCTTGAGCTTGAGGGCATTCTCTGGCAGTCCCTCAGCCTCCTCCAAATCCCCATCATAGAGCGGTAAGGGCAGATCGCGGAAATCCAAGTAGGTCACTTCTGCACCTGCGGCTTTAGCTCCTTCAACGGCAATTTTCACCAGTTTTTTGTTGACAGAATCTTGGCGAGCACTCCCGGCAAAAGCGAGAATTTTGGCAGTGATCATGAATTCCTCCTTTCTTTCTAGTTTTCTCGTGATGAGTTTATGGTTGTTGAGTTTTGAGCCATCCCCAGTGAGTTGTGAAAACACGAGAACTCACCTTTGATCGGCAATGTTTTTCACTCATGGCATTCCCACAGCGGTACGCAAACCGGAACAGTAGGGCACGATAGTGGTTAAAACCATTGAGAGAAACTCATATCGCCTTCTCTGGTGGCTGAGTCGTTCTCAACGCCAATACACTAATCCAACATCCCAATCCATCGACAATTAACATCAGGTAAGCGGTGACTTGGAAAAGCAAGCCCCATCCTTCAAAGGAAACTTGAGAAACATGATCGGGGCTAATGACCAAGTGATGATTGTAAATTGCAGAAAGGAGTGAGCCTGTCATTGAACCCAGCAAGAGCCAGCTACCGATGCGGTAGAACGGCGTCCAGAGTAAACCGGCTGCAATAATGGGAGCCAATATCACCACACCCCCCACAAACAAACCCTGAAGCAGAGAAAGGGGAATTGGGATTTCGTTATGCGCTAAGCCATGTAGTCCATGAAGGAGTACGTGCATGACTACGATCGCTGTTCCATAATGAGCAATCTTCATCTTCTTCTCCCTTCACTGGTTAGTTAGCATGAGCCGCAGTGGTGCTAACCGTCCATTCCAACGGTCGCGGCTGAAAATTCAGTTCGCGTTTTGCCTTGGCATTTGATGCGCCTCGCATCTGAGTCTGGTAGTAAACAATATCCGCACCACCCTCCATTTTGAGAGCATCCTCAACCGATACCCGTGGCGGGGGTGGAGCATTCAGCGAGCGAGCAAACGCAGGCAGCCAGTCGCGCACCGCTAAAGGCTGATCATCGACAATCAGATAAACACCCCTGTTGCCCTGCTCTGCGGCGGCAACGGTGGCGATCGCGGCATCTTCAATGTGTATCCACGACCAGACGCCATCCCCATTGCCGACGATCGGAAACTGTTGCTGCCGCACCTGTTGCCCTACATCACCATCCGAGTTGAACCAGGTGCCGGGTCCGTAGAAGAAGCCATAGCGTAAAGCGATTCCCTCCAGATCAGGTGTTTGGAGCAAACGACGCTCAGTCTCAGTGACGAGGCGAGCATCGGCGGCAACAGCGGGGGAGGCATCAAGCGATAACGGTGTTTCCTCATCTGCCAATCCAGCACCGGGAATTCCCCAGAAGGCCATCGACTGTTTCAGGAAACGGCGCACCCCTGCTGCCTTTGCTGCCGCCAGCACATTGCCTCCCCCTTCCGACCGAATCCGCGTATTCAGAGCCGCTGTCGCATTCATGGATTCGCGAGTGTAAGTTCTGGGTAGAGCGGTGAGTTGTTCAATCACCACCTCTGGTTGAGCGCGAATGACCGCCGCTTTAACTGACTCTGCGTCGAATACATCCGCGATCGCCGGTTCGATTCCCTGTGCCGCTAAGGACTGTGCTCTTTCTTGGGTGCGGGTCAGCGCGACAACATTGTGTCCTCTGGCAAGTAATTGGTCGAGCGTTGGGCGACCGATCGCTCCTGTTCCCCCGGCAACAAAAATCTTCATCTGTAAATCCTCCAAAACTTGTTGGCTAGTACGGTACTACATTTAGATTGATGAGCTTGCTGCCCACCTCGGTTAACTTCATTCTTCTGCGATCGCTCAATTTAGACCACTCAAGTTCTTTGAGTTAAAACGTGATTTCATTGTACTGTGCTTGAGGAACGCCACCCTAGGCACTTACAAGTAATAAAATATCATCCCGGCATAACCTAGATTGAACTACCGCAACCAAACAACGCTTAGACACGGCTGGATATTTTATTTTTTGGATCTCCCCTAAGTGAGCCACAAGCAATTAAACCTGGTATACTTTAACCAAAATGGAATCATTTGCCTTTTATCTGTGTTGCTGAAACTCCCCGTGAGTCCTTGATTAAAGAAACGCCCGATATTTTAACAGTGAACAGCTACCTACGCAGTTATCAGTTAAATACGAGTCGTCGCGCGTCCCCCACCAATTAGACCAGAGAGCGTTGGTGGCGGTGAGCGCATCCCCCAAAGCGCCCGCCGTCAGGACTGATAAGTGATAAGTGATAACTGATAACTGATAAGTGATAAGTGATAAGTGATAACTGATAAGTGATAACTGATAACTGATAACTGATAACTGATAACTGATTTAAGAAAAGCGCTCTGTCGTTTGCACCATCGGCTAATATATGGATTCCAACCCATCAAAAACTAGACGAGGTCGCTCCACTTCTTTTCGAGTGCGAGGAGCCATCCTATCGCCTCAAGGGTGGCAAAAGTTTCAGACGGCAAAACAGCAGGCGGAATCCGACGAAACCTGGGGTAAGCGCTTCAGCCAGGAAGATCTCAGCGCTCGCACCGGACTCTCCCTAAATACCCTCGCTCGCATCTTCAAGCGCGAACTGGGGGTCGATCGCCAGTCATTAGAGTATCTGTTCCGGGCGTTTGGGCTGGAATTGACGCAGGCAGACCTGACATCGCCAGCCTCATCCCAAGAGACTGTGAGCCGGTGGACAAATTCCCAACAGGACTGGGATACGGCAGTCGATGCCTCAGCGTTTTATGGGCGTGAGGTAGAACTGACACAACTGTGGCAGTGGATTGTATCTGAGCGCTGTCGCATAGTCGGGTTGTTGGGCATTGGCGGCATTGGCAAAAGTACGATCGCCGTCAAAGCTGCGCTTGGGATGCAAGCAGAATTTGAGATTGTCGTATGGCGCTCCCTGGCTAATGCACCACCGCTGGATGAACTCCTGTCAAGCCTGCTTACGTTTCTCATGCCGCTTTATGGGGAAGATCCCATCATTCCTACCACGCTCGCTCAGCAAATTTCCAAACTGATGCAATATCTGCGGTCGCGTCGGTGTTTATTGCTGCTCGATAATGCTGAGACCATTTTGCAGCGTGAGGCAGTGGGACAATGGCTCTCGGGCTACGAAGGTTACGGACAATTGCTCAGAACCATTGGTGATACGTCCCACCAAAGTTGTTTGTTGCTCACTAGTCGAGAAAAGCCACGCGAAATAGCACTGATGGAAGGGGCACAGGTGCTGGTGCGCTCGCTGACCTTGAGCGGGCTGACACCTGATGACGGACGCGCCATCTTTCGGCAAAAAGGAGCGTTTACAGGTTCACAAGCCGAATGGGAGACTTTAATCCACCACTACGGTGGCAATCCTCTGGCATTGAAACTGGTGGCAGCCGCAATTGAGGATTTGTTTAACGGCAGCATTACAGAGGTGTTGCCCTATCTGAGTCAGGGATTGGCTGTTTTTGAAGACATTCGCGATTTGCTCTCCCGTCAGTTCGCTCGCCTGTGTGAAGCGGAACAGAAAACACTGTCCTGGTTTGCAATTCATCGGGAGCCAGTCTCGATTTCAGATATTCGAGAGAACGTGGTTGATCCTGCAGCTCAACAAAGTGTACCTAATTTGATCAACTCACTACTGAGGCGATCGCTCATTGAAAAAACCGATGGGTTATTCTTCTTGCAACCTGTGGTGATGGAATATGTCACAGAGCGATTCGTGCAGCTTCTTTGTATTGAATTTGAGACGCAGCAGCTTAACGTTTGGCAAACGCATCCCTTATTGCCAGTACAGGCAAAAGATTACATTCGAGAGATTCAGAGGCGCTTAATTGTGCAACCTGTGATGGAACGGCTGCTGTCTCGCTTTGGCAGTGTGACGGCGATCGAGGCACAAGCAAAGCACTTATTAAGGCAACAGGGGCAGAAACCAGGGTATGTGGCAGGCAACTTGATTAACCTGCTGGTGCAGCTTCAAGTCGATTTGCGCGGCTCAGATTTTTCTGGTCTTGTGGTGCAGCAAGCCGACTTACGGCAGGTCGATTTAGCAGGAGTCAATTTTCAGAATGCTGACTTAACGAAATCTATCTTTTCAGAAACATTCAGTATTGCCATGTCGATCGACCTGAGTCCAGACGGTCAGACGATGGCAGTGGGCGATTCCAGTGGCAACATCTATCTCTGGAACATCAGCACAACCCAACTCTTAGCCACCTTTTCAGGTCATATCGGCTGGGTTTGGTCGGTTGCCTTTAGTCCGGATGGCAACATGTTAGCCACCGGCAGTACGGATAGTTCGGTGCGCTTGTGGGATGTCCAAAGTGGGCGATGCTTGCAGGTGCTAACAGAACATACCGGTGGCGTTCGATCAGTGAGTTTTAGTGTCGATGGTCAGCAGTTAGCGAGCGGCAGTGAAGATAAAACGGTGCGCCTATGGAATTTGCAAGGGCAGTGTCTCCGGGTTTTGAAAGGACACACCCAGAGTGTTTATTCTGTCCACTTTGCTCCGAATCAGCAAACCTTAGCCAGTAGCAGTAATGATACAACCGTTCGGATCTGGGATGTGAGCAATGGCAACTGCCTGAGTATCTTACAGGGGCATACCACCGGGGCTCAGTGTGTGCGCTACAGCCCGGATGGTCAACTGCTCGCTAGCGGATGCCGGGATGGATCGATTCGACTGTGGAGCGGTGATTGCTCCCACAATCGAGCGTCCAAGCCTAGTATCATAAATTCCAGTGTCAAGCTACTGCAGGGACATACCGACTGGGTTTGGAACATTGCCTTTAGCGCGGATGGTCATTGGTTAGCCAGTGCCAGCCTCGACGGTACGCTACGCCTTTGGAGTATTCAAGATGGGCAACCCATCTATGTCCTTGAGGGTCATACCCACGATGTTTTTGGGCTTGCCATCAGTGCCGATAGTCAATTGTTGGTCAGCACAGGAGAAGACCAGACGGTGCGGCTGTGGCATTTACAGAGCGGAAAGAGCCTGAAAATGTTGCGTGGATACACGGGTGGAATTCACTCGCTGAGCCTCAGCTCGGACGACCAAATCCTTGCCAGCAGTGGTCAGAATGAAATGATTCAGTTGTGGCATTTGCAACCAGATGGCAATCTGTCATCGTATCACCCCTACAAAACGTTTCCCAGCCCAACCCGTCGGATGTCATCATTCAGCAACGTCAGCTTTAGTCCCGATAATCAAACTCTCGCGATCAATCGACACGATGAGTCGATCGCTCTATGGAATATTCAAACTGGGCACCTCGATCGATGGTCAGCGCACAACGCGGCCGTGTGGACAGTGTTGTTCAGCCCAACGGGACAAATTTTGGCAAGCAGTAGTTATGATTGCACCGTGCGACTGTGGGATGTGCAAACGCATCATTGTTTGCATGTGTTACGCGGACACCAGAACGGTATTGCTGCGATCGCGTTTGACAAGAGCGGTCAATGGTTGGCAAGTGGCAGTTTTGATCTGACCATTCGCTTTTGGGATGTGCAAACTGGAGAATGTTTGAGGGTATCGCAGGGACACATCGGTGCAATTTTCGCACTGGCATTTGATTCGGGTGGTCACCGACTGGCAAGCGGCAGTCAGGACCAAACGGTTCGATTATGGGATGGGCAAACTGGAGAATGTCTGAAGGTTTTGCAGGGGCATACAGGAGCCGTCTGGACGGTTGCCATCAGTCCCAACGGTCGATTCCTAGCAAGTGGCGGCGATGACCAAACGATTCGACTGTGGGATCTGCAAACGGGGCATTGCCTTCACATCCTGGGCGAACACACCGGTTGGGTTCGGTCACTGATCTTTAGCTCTAATGGTCAAATCTTATTCAGTGGGAGTGACGATCGCACAATCAAGCTTTGGGACGTGCAGGCAGGACGTTGTATCGAAACGTTGATGGTCAATCGCCTGTATGAAGGCATGAATATTCAAGGCGCAACCGGGTTGACCGTGGCTCAAAGAGCTACCCTGAAAGCATTAGGGGCAATTGACCATTGAAGCGACATCCAGCCAGCTTCAGCGCCTTCGCTTGTGTTCGATTGTGTCTAGCAACTGTTGAAAGGCGTCATCGCGATTGCGCCATTCCCTCGTTCACGAGTTGGTCAACTCGTTCATTGGCGTAGATATAACCTGCGGAATGTAGGTTAAATATGACGATGCACGACCTTCCAAGAATGACATCTCAAAAATGTTCAGATTGTGGTGCAATTGTGAAAAAGTCTCTTTCAACTCGCACCCATAAATGTAACTGTGGATGCGACTTGCAAAGGGATGTTAAGTAGGTCGGTACAAATAAAGTTAACGAGTTTCGGGAGTCCTTAGTCATTAGTCATTGGTCTAAGGCGCGGGTTTTAGAGGCTTTTACATTTCTTAACATAGTTCGGTTTATTTCTACCTATCTACTTAATGCGGCAATCAATATTCTCAATCGCGGCATCGCTACCGGAGGGCATCCGGGAAGTAACGCTACAGGACTAGCAACCTCTACTCTAGTTGGTGAGACCAGTCCTGAAGGAGGGTCTCCCGACCTAGGGAACTGGCGAACCCGAAGGGTGAAAACCTGCGCTTAGCAAGTAACTAGGAAGAATGTAGAATCCCCTGGCAATAATCAAAACGAGCGATAGCGTTCGCGTAGCGTGTCCGTGCCTCCTCCGGAGGAGCTTGCGCTAACGGCCTCAAGCCGTGCCCGTAAGCGCAAGCGCACACCGAAGTGTTGGCGCAGCCTGTCCGTAAGGAATTACGCGCAGCGTGTCCGTAAGGACTCAGGGCTCAGGACATAGTTTTGATAGCCAGGGGAGTGTAAACTACCCGCACTGATTCGGGGTACCGAATACAGTGTGGGCTTTCAGTAGCCCTGAAGAGTCCGTACTGAGATTACAATACAAACCGTTCGAGCCTCTAGGACTGTTTACAGAAGTCCCCAAAGCTGCAATCATCTTTGCTCCATTCCAATCGGCATCACAGGATAACCCGCAATTGCCGCACTTGAATTTCTTGTCAGAGCGCAAGCCAATATGTAGACATTGATGGCAGGTTTGACTCGTGTAGGCAGGAGGAACCGCAACCACTTCTACGCCGTCCTTCAATCCCTTGTACTCCAAAAACATCCGCAACTGATAAAACGCCCACGAGTTACTTCTACGGCGTTCTGTCTTGTTACGTGGCTTTTGGTTTGTTCTTTCACGAATACCTGTCAAATCCTCAATGGCTACAAGTGCTTTTTCGCTTTTGGCTTGTTGAATGATTGTCTTGGAAATATTGTGGTTTACCCACGATTGAAATCGTCTCTCACGCCCCGATAGCCGTGCCAAGACTTGACGACATCTACGCCGACTAGACCTTGTGCGTGTGGAAGCTTTTTTTTGCAGAGACGCTCTGGCTGTGCTATATCTATCTCTGGTTTCAGTTAATTGTTTCCCGCTCCAAGAATCACCGTTGCTGGTTAGGGCTATATCACGGCGTCCAAAATCGACACCAATGACTTTCTTAATGGGCTGTGGGTCTGGAATTTCGTCTTTCAGTTGGATGTGGATGTAGTACTTACCATCGCGGTGTTTGCATAATTGGGCGCTTGTTGGTTTGCGTCCTTTAAGTTTCCCGCGTTGATAGTTTCCTGCATCTATCTTGATGTGTTCCCGACCTTCCAAGGTGGTTAAGCTAATTGTCCAGTCTTTTTCTCTAAATGCAAAAATCCTGGCATCATAATCAGCAGATGTGGGCTTAAACGCCTTAACAGGTTTTCCTGCTCGTTTAGCTACTAATCGATTAGCGCCAACTCTGGCACAAGCTCTAACAGCCAAGTTTGCAGCTAACCCAAACTTTGAGCGCAAATCCTCATAAACGACGTTTTGAATAGTTGTCTTACTGGTTATTTGTGGCTTGATAACTTCGTTTGTGTAGTTACAAGCCGCAGCAAAAGCATGAAGAACCACTTCGAGTTTTTCCGACTGTGATGGTGTGGGGTTGAGTTTGCAAACTAGTGTCAGTACTTGTTCCATGAGTTCGACCTACTCACATATGACTAATATTGTAGACCATAATTCTTCGTGTTGTGTTCCGGGAGATTGTTAAAAACTCAACTGCCATCCTCCCTGTCCTTGCTGTGCAAGAAATCGGTCAAATGGCGTTTCGTTTTTAACCCGCAATTCCTCTCACCACTGACCTGAGTACAGGTACAGTCGGAGCCTCCTTGCGGCAATAGGTGAATCTTATCAGTTTCTTATCTTCTTGGTTTAATCTCAATTAGTCAATCCCTTTAACGGGTCGCGGCAAGGAGTCCTAAACCTAATGACGGGTGGGGAGGAATTGCCGCTCCCACCGATTGGGTACTGGGAGTACAGACGCCCTAATTAGGGCGTCTCTACGGACTGGGGACTGGGAAAATATCTCAAAATTTGGGAGCGGCAATATTTCCCCGGACACATTTTGAGGCTCCCTTACCATTACCCCAATCCAAGGGTCCCCAATGCTCAGTCCCTTTTACACTGCTTTAAGTAATGTAAGAATGAGAACCAAGAAGATATTGCTTATTGATGATGAAGCAACTATTCGAGAACTCGTACAAGTCTGTTTAAGCGACCTAGCAGGGTGGAATGTTGTAACTGTCGCCTCAGCTCAAGCCGGGCTGAAACAGCTAGCGATAGAACGTCCTGATGCGATCATTCTTGACGTTTTAATGCCGGGTATGGATGCCATCACCTTTCTGCATAGACTCCAGCAAAACCCTTTAACCAAAGCTATTCCCGTTATCTTCTTGAGCGTGAGATCTGCTTGGTTTACGTCACAAAAACTTTACTCACTTGGTGTGGTTAAGGCAATTGCTAAGCCCTTTAATCCAGTGACTTTACCAGGAGCGATCGCTCGCGCCCTCGGATGGACTTTGCAGGATGAGGATGAATTTTTTGTTTGAGCGATCGCCGCCCAATCGAAAAAATTTTAGCGTCCCTATCAGTTCCTTATTTTTCATTGATAGCCTGAGCTTAAGGTTTTTGGAAAAAGAATTTGGAGGAATAAAGTCAACAACCCACCACTGATGCTCCGCATACAGTGGGGGCGCGGCAGACTCAGTGAGGCTGGGTGAATTGACATCAAATAACAAAATAGTATTTCCGTCTTTTAGACATCCTTAGTAATAGGCATAGCTTCACAGATAGAAAAACAGAGTTTCCTTAGAGTAAATTGTAGAGTTAGCCAGATGAAACAATTTCAAACTAGACGAAGAAGGGGAGTTTTCTTGACTTCTGTTGGACTAAAGCGGTTACAAACGGCAATTGAAGGACTGCAGATAAACCAGAACAAGGGCGAGTGCTTCACCTTGCAAGAATTAAGCGCACGCATGAACGTATCAACGAAAACCCTGAGTCGGTTATGGTCTTTGAATGCAAGTGTGGATCTGCGAACGCTCAAACGATGCTTTAGTGCCTTTGACCTAGAAATATGCACACAGGATTACACCATTAGCAACGAGATGGATGAGAATGAAACCACTGAAGCCTTATCATATAATTCGGACACAAAAGAGATATATGCATTGCAATCAATAGCCAAAGACACCTTTGCTAATGAACAGCATGACAAGTTTAGAGGTTGTTGTTTGTACCCAGATGGCTTAATTCCCCTCGATTCTGTGCTGTATATTGAACGACCACCCGTTGAGAAACTGGGCTATCAGGAAATCACTCAACCAGGCTGTGTGATTCGGATTTGTGCTCCAAGCCAGATGGGTAAAAGTTCTCTAGTGCTGCGGCTTTGTGCTTTTGCTCAACAGCAGGAGTATTATACAGTAAAACTAGATTGCAATCAAATCGATGCGCTATTCTTGAGTGACTTAAACCTATTTTTGCGTCATTTTTGCTGGCGAGTGGCAAAAGAATTAGGCATTGCTCCCAATTTGGATGCCTACTGGGATAGTGAAATTGACAGTAAGTTGAATTGTAATTTCTACTGGAAAAACTACTTATTGGAGCAAATCAAACGTCCAATAGTTCTGGTGTTAGAGCAGTTTGACCGCTTTTTTGAATATCCTCAAATTGCTCAAGAGTTTTTTCCTCTGTTACGCTCATGGTACGACGAAGCACGAGTGAATACTCACTGGCAGAAACTCAGACTAGTGGTGGTTTACTCCACAGAAGTGTATGTTTCCCTAGATATCAACTGTTCTCCATTTAACATTGGGTTACCGTTGTACCTGAGGGACTTTACTGAGCAACAAGTAAAGGAATTAGCCCAGAGGCACGGGTTAAGCTGGAATTCTGGTAAAGAGGCTGCCCAATTGATATCTCTAGTGGGCGGACATCCCGCACTGATTCAGATTAGCTTATATTATCTGACCTATCAAGGCATGACCCTAGAAAAACTGGTAGAGGACGCGATCGCCAACGGCGGCATTTATCGCTCTCATTTATTGCGACAGTGGACAACGCTGCAAGAAAACCCCTGTTTGATAGAGGCATATGCTAAAGTTGTAACAGCATCCGAAAGTGTTTATCTGAATCCGATTGAGGCTTACAAGCTCGATTGCTTGGGATTGATCTGCTATGAAGGCTCGCGCATTTCTCCTCGTTGCGAACTTTACCGCGCTTACTTTAAAAAACAACTATCTACAATTGTGGCGTTGCACAATAGAAATATGATGCAATGTCCTGAATGCGGTTCAACCACAGTTAGCAAAAATGGACAGCGCAAAGGAAAACAGAACTACTTGTGCCAAGTCTGTCAGCGACAGTTTATCGATACCTATGAACCAAAAAGTTATACACCACCAGGGCAAAGGCATTTAAATTTGGTTCATAGGTGATTGACGAAAAGTCTGATTTATGTATTGAACGCTCAAATCAGATTTATCGCGCTCAGCATTTTACTTACTTATAAAGGTGAACCATTAGGATACATCAGTGCCACCCGTTTTTGACGGATTTTGGCTTCCTCTAAACAAAATTCTTCAATTTGTTTAACTACGTCTTCAGAGATTCCAAGTTTCTTTGCTCCTTTGAGTACTACATTCCGTTCTTGTTCACCATATTCTTTATCAGCAGAACAAGCTTTGATCGCATCATAAATTACCCAACGTCGCGATTCATTGGATGTATGAGAACGACTAACTAGTGCCTCTATATCTTCATCAGCTTCATAAACTTTGAGTTTTTCAAGAATTTCAGATCCGCAACCGCTGGCATCGGCAAGTCCAAGCACCCAATCTCTTTCTTCATCTGTTAGTGTCCCATCGCCGTTAGCACAAGCAAGAAGTGCTTTGAAGTAAACTTCATAAGCGTCTGATGGACTCTTTGTTAAACTGTACTGCTCATTCAAAAACCACAAAGCGCCTAAATCACTCTTTTTTTCTGAAATATTGGTAGCCATTTTATTTCCTTGAATTGTCCAATTCATTTTGGAAATTACAGATTTTATTTTAATGTTTATTGCTCTTAATTAATCATTGATTAATTATTTTTATATTCCTAAGCTTATCTGTCTAGTTAACTGTCTTAACTGTCTTATCTGTCTAGTTAACTGTCTTAACTGTCTTATCTGTCTTAACTGTCTTAACTGTCTTAACTGTCTTAACTGTCTTATCTGTCTTAACTGTCTTAACTGTCTTATCTGTCTTAACTGTCTTATCTGACCTTGCATTTTCATTCTTGAACTTATAATTATTCGTTTAAAAAATATTTATTCATGTAAATTGCTTAAGTGTCTTAACTGTCCTTGCATTTTATGAGCGATTATAATATGATTCAAAACTGACACTCAAACAAAGCTACAGTCAAAACAGTGAACAGTGAACAGTGACCAGTTACCAGTCAATCCCCATCAATGAATTGAGGGGCTTGAAATAAGGATGCACTTTCATTATTTCTCCATCAATAAATTGAGGGGCAAGGAAGCGTCACCAGTACCAGCATGGTACTTGATAACTGATAACTGGTAACTGATTCGGTCAATTAGCAGCTAGAAATCAAAACTTATGTATGACATCAAAAAAGTTGGTCCATCGTGGATACTTAATTGGTTCTTTGGTTTTAACCAGATTCCTACAAATGAGGATTCTTGCATTTACATGAAATCAGTTTTATGTTGCGCTAAAGGAGATGGAGTTCTCTCAAGCGAAGAAAGGGATTGGGCTATTGGATTCGCTGCATCTTGGGGAGTAGCAGACTGGGTGATTGAAGAGCTAAAAACATATTCGGCGGATGAAGATTTAGCAGAAGTCATTGCTCGCTCTCCTCAAGTATCCATAGCACAGAGAGATATACTTCTCACTGCAATTTGGGTTTGTGCTGCTGATGGAGAACTGCATGAAAAAGAGAAGATAAAAATTCGGCAAATGGCGTCTCTTCTGGGGGTAGAAGAAGAAATAGTAGAGCAGCTAGAGCAGCTACAACAAGAAGAATCAGCACTACGGCACAAGCGCATTAACCTCTTATATCCGGAAAAAAGCCCCTATTAATAATCTATATCCAGCACGTAAAACCCTAGTATCAAATAAGCTTAGGGTTTAAGCAATGTAACTAGGATTTACGCACTGTACAAATAGGACATCATGTGTGTGAACAGAATTTGATTGTTTCAGGGTTTTGACAATTACCGCCACATAGGTGACGATTGCGATTCGGGGCAGTGCGTGAAGCGCGATGGCACGTATGCGCAAAGCGCAGGCACTCTCGGCGCACAGCGTGTCGCTTTGCGACTCAGTGCCCGCCATAGGCGATCGCACTTAATATGATCCAAGAATCAGGTTTTCATGCCCCAAACCCATACCTCATATTTAGTATTTCCTGGCGTAAGTCCTAGTAACATTTTCCCTTGATTGAGAATTGACAAGAGTTTATTGCGTAGATTGAATTAGGAGGAAATTTGCTAGCTTTTAAGATATATCCAAAACTCTACGAGAGTTTAAGAAAAGGTTGGGAAGATTTTAATAGCAGCCAAGAATACAAGTTATTCCATGATTTTTTTGAATTTCTTTTACAAGCGGGATTTGACGAAAGTCAATACAGAAAATCTATTCCCAACCCAGCTTATGATAATGCAGCGAAAATCATTGGAAAGTATTTTTTGGCAACAGCAAGACAGTTTGAAATTTACTTCGATGAGATTTTTCCTGGCAATTTTTCTATATCAGAGGAAGGTGACAAAGAGGATTTTGTTATTCGAGTGTTTTATTTAACCGCTTTTTATCGAAATCAACCTTTATGCCTTTTCTCAATTAAGTTTCCTCATTATCATCAAAATTTTGGCTTTCCACTACCACCAGAATTAGAAATAGTAAAGTTGTACGAAAAGTGTGATTAGCAAAAAAAAATCTTTCTTCAATCAAGAATTTATTCTATTTTCTGTGCGTACATATACGGTTTTTTCAATTTGAGTGTCCTGAGTCTAATTGAGAACAACTATTAATTAATTTGTAGTATATGTTTACTCAACAATCAAATTCGATGATATTTCGCAGTCCATATCCTGATATTTCTATACCTGAGCAGCCACTGACAGAATTTGTATTGCAACGAGCAGTAGAATTAGCGCAGAAACCAGCCTTGATTGAAGGGCACAGCGATTGCGCAGAGCGCAGCGGCAAAGCCGAACGCATAGTAACTTATGGAGAACTGGCAGACTCTATTCGTAGAGTTGCTTCTAGCTTGGCGGCGCGTGGCTTCTCCAAAGGTGATGTTTTCGCAATTTACAGCCCGAATATTCCCGAATATGCGATCGCTTTTCATGCCGCAGCAACTTTAGGCGGGATTGTTACTACAGTTAACCCATCCTACACAGTAGAAGAACTGGCATATCAACTCAATGACGCTGGTGTAAAATATCTTCTTACCATCCCAGACCTTGTAACGCAAGCATTAAAAGCAGTTGGTCAGTCAAAGGTCAAGGAAGTATTTGTATTTGGTGAGGCAGATGGGGCTACCTCATTTTCTGTGCTTTTAGAAGGTTCAGGAGAAATACCAAAAGTACATATCAATCCACAAGAAGATTTAGTAGCCTTACCTTACTCTAGTGGCACTACTGGTATGCCTAAAGGTGTAATGCACACCCACTATTCTTTTGTGGCCAACTTTCACCAATTCCAAAACTGCGAACCAGTCAGCGAGGCTGATGCAATCATTGGAGTTTTACCTTTTTTTCATGCCTACGGCATGGTCATGCTGAATTACAGCTTGGCCTGTGGTGCTACTGTTGTGACGATGCCGCGCTTCGATTTAGAAGCCTTTGTGAGTCTGATTGAAAAGCATAAAATCACCCGTATCCACATTGTTCCACCTATTTTGCTGGCATTAGCAAAGCAACCAATAGTAGATAAATACAATCTTTCAAGCTTGCGGGTGCTGACTTCTGGCGCAGCACCACTCAGTGATCAATTAATCAAAGAGTGCCAACAGCGTCTTCCTAATTTTGTTGTCAAGCAAGCCTATGGAACGTCAGAAACCTTTGTGACCACCTATACGCCGGATGAACGAGACAAAATCAAGCCTGGTTCAGTCGGTCAATGTCTTTCTCATGTGGAATGTCAAATTGTAGACGTCGATACCCAACAACCATTAGGTTTTAATCAACCAGGAGAGTTGTGGGTACGCGGGCCGCAGATGATGAAAGGCTATTTGAATAATCCTGACGCAACTGCCAACACAATTGATCGAGATGGTTGGTATCACACCGGCGATATTGTCTATGTTGATGATGACGGTTACTTTTACATAGTCGATCGCATTAAGGAGTTGATTAAGTGCAATGGCTATGCTATTGCACCAGCAGAGCTAGAAGCAGTATTGTTGAGTCATCCGGCTGTTGCTGATGCTTGTGTAGTCAAGAGTCCTCATCCCAGTAGTGGCGAAGTTCCTAAAGCTTTTGTAGTGCTGAAAGCTGCTGCGACTCCACAGCAAATTATGGAGTTTGTCGCTGGAAAAGTTGCACCGCAGAAAACGATCCGCAGACTTGAATTTGTGGACAAAATTCCCAAATCACCTGCTGGCAAAATTTTGCGCCGCATATTGGCACAACAAGAACTGACAAATATCAAAGCAGCATCCTCTGATGAGCAGCCATTACAGCTACAGTTGGAGTTTTTACAAAAATTAGATGATGCTTCTTTGGGTCAACGTCAAGAGCTATTAATTGCTTATGTTCGAGAGCAATTTGTCAAAGTTTTAGGTATCGATTCATCTCAAAATTTAGATACAGAGAAGCCTTTGAGTGAATTGAGGCTTGATTCTCTCATGAATATCGATCTGAAGAATCGTATTGATACTGAACTAGGGGTGGATATACCCATAGAAATGTTTCTTGGTAGCTCCAACATCAACCAATTGGTAAATTTATTGCTTCAGCAACTAGCAGCAAAAAACACAATTACCTCACAAAAATCATCTGCCCAGTTAGCAACGGATTTAAATTCAGAGATTGTTTTGGACTCTACAATATTACCTGAATATCCATTTGAGTCAATTATAACTGAACCTACTGCTATTTTTTTGACTGGAACTACAGGTTTTTTAGGGGCTTTCTTGCTTCAAGAACTGCTGTTAAAAACCCAAGCCAATGTTTATTGCTTGGTACGTTCGACTGATGCTGAATCAGGGAAAAAGAGGATTCAAAATAACTTAGGATCCTATGGAATTTGGAATGATGATTTTGCTGAGAGAGTTATTCCTGTGTTGGGTGATTTATCTCAACCACTATTAGGTTTATCATCACAGGATTTTCAAAAAATGAGCAGCATCATTGATGTGATTTATCACAATGCTGCTTGGATTAACTATGTTTATCCTTACTCAGCATTAAAGCCTACCAATGTTTTGGGAACTCAGGAAATCTTGAGATTGGCGAGTCGTGTAAAAATCAAGCCTGTACATTACATTTCTACAATTGCAGTTTTTGAGTCATCAGCTTATTGGGGAAAAGTCGTAACTGAATCCGATCAACTCACTCATAGTGAGGGAATGAAACTTGCTTACTCCCAGAGTAAATGGGTAGCAGAAAAGTTAGTGATGATAGCACGCGATCGCGGTATTCCAGTTTCAATTTATAGACCGCCATTTATTTCCGGTCATAGTCAAACAGGTGCTTGGTATAAAGATGATGTAATTTGCCGCACCATCAAAGGCTGTATTCAAATGGGGAGTATGACAGACATCACTGATAGATTGGATTTAGCTCCCGTAGATTACCTCAGCCAAAGTATTGTGTATTTATCAAAGCAAAAAAATTCTCTTGGTAAGGCTTTTCACTTGAATAATCCTCAACCTATTTCTTGGAGAGAACTAACTGATTTTATCTGCTCTCTTGGCTATGAGATTGAGCATATTGCTTATAAAGATTGGCAAATACAACTAAATAATTCTGTCCGAACTAGGGAAAATCCTTTATATCATCTCTTGCCTTTTTATCAAAAGCAGTTGCCTCAAGAAAAAGTAGGGGTTACGGAGCAATATCAGCACTCAACTGATCCTAAAATTAGCTGTCTAGCAACACAAAATGCTCTAAATGGTAGTTCTATAGTGTGTCCGCCTGTAAATTATCAATTGCTCAATACTTATTTCTCGTATTTTGCTCGTAGTGGTTGGCTAGACTTAGTTCCAAAATAGATGTAATTAAGCAATTCAAAATTCACAGCCTAGCATTTTACCTTTTCTAATGGCTATTCAGTAGCTCAATAACCTTTCTGAAAAACTACAAGCTTTTATGTTTCAAACTCAATTACAACATCCTACAAGTACAAACAAGATGCAGACTACACAAACATTAAAGCAAATGATTGCTGGTGCTTGGATTACCCAAGGTATATATGTAGTTGCTCAACTGGGTATTGCAGATTTACTCAAGGACGGTTCTAAAAGTTACGATGAATTAGCAACAAAAACTGGTGTCGATGGACGCTCGCTCTACAGACTACTACGTGCCCTTGCCAGTGTTGGTATATTTGCTGAAGGGAGTTCAGGTTACTTTGAATTGACTCCGCTTGCGGAAGGGTTGCAAAGTGATCGCACCGATTCCCTACGTGGTTATGCGATCAAATCTGGTCAACCTTGGGAATGGCAACCTTGGGGACATCTACTTGAAAGTATCAAAACTGGAAAACCTGTATTCAAAAATATCTTCGGGATGGAGATATTTGATTACCTAGGTACTAACCTTTCTGCTTCTAAAATATACACTCAAGCCATAAGTAGTATATCTGGCGACGAAGATGCGCCGATCGCATCTGGTTATGACTTCTCATCTATCCACAACTTAGTTGAGGTTGGAGGTGGAAATGGTACTTTAATGACCTCGATTCTCAAAGCGAATTTGACAATGCAGGGGATTTTATTTGATTTACCCCATGTAGTTGCACAAGCCAAGCCTGCGATTGAAGACTTGGGACTACAAGATCGTTGTCAACTAGTCGGCGGTAACTTCTTTGAGTCAGTACCCAAAGGAGGAGATGCTTACTTGCTGCGGCATATTATTCACGATTGGGATGATGAAAGAGCGATCGCCATCCTCAAAAATTGCTATCAAGCGATGCAGCCTAACAGCAAATTGCTGATAGTTGAAATGGTTATCCCTCCAGGAAACGAACCACTCTTTGGCAAACTCCTCGACTTGCAGATGCTCGTGAATTATGGCGGATGTGAACGTACTGAAGCCGAGTATCAGATCCTACTAGAAACAGCAGGTTTCTCATTGACAAAAATTTATCCCGTAGCACCTCCAATCAGTGTGATTGAGGCTATTCGCCGATGAAAGGGAACTCTTAACGGGGAACAGAAAACTAAGTCTCTGTTCCTGCCACTAAGAGGCTAGGTAAATCATTTGTTGGCACAAAACTTATAGTTTTTAGTTCAGAAGGCAGAAGTACGTTCGTCTGAAGGCAGAAGGGGACCCCACGCATAAATGCGGGGGATTGAATAACGTTGCTACGCGTTTATTTTTCTCCATAAATAAATTCAGGGGCTGTCTTACCATATGGCAGAGCACAGAGGACGAACCCTTGTTACCTTTTTTACTTCTCCCTCATAAATGCCCTCTGCCCTCTGCCCTCTGCCTTTCCCTCGGTAAATAAAATGAAGGAAAAGTTGATTGAAACTTTACTAGAAATTTCAGAACAGGAAAAAGAGCGGCTTTTAGCAGCCATCCAAATTGATTGTCAAATTTAATCAGAAAAAGCTTCATATGTATTACAGTCAATAATGGTAATGAAAAAACCTTGCCCCTCAATAACATTAGCACTATGAGATAAGCCGCGAGGAATGAATATACTTGCAGGGGCATTTACAATATAAGTCTCATCTCCCAAAGTGATACGAAAAACCAGCTTTTCAAATGAGAGAATCAGATTGAATTCGTTACAGTTGTGATAATGAGGTTGGCAATAACTTCTATCTTGCGGTTGAAGATGAGAAATTTCATGTATTGCGATGTGTTTATCAGCTTCAGAATGCAGATTTTTCCCAGACATTAAGCGGCGAAAAATAGGAGCTTCATCGTGAAAAGGTATCGACTGTAACGGTTGAACTATACCGCTTGATATCAAAGATTGATGCTTGAGCACATTGACTTTTTTGTGTTGCGAGTTACTACTGTTAATCATCATGTCTGTATTACTAGTTGACCGAAAAAGGAAAGGATACAAGCCCGTTCCGTTGTTCCCTACGGCGGGAAACCCGCCTACAGGACTTCTCTCTGAATTTATTCATGGAGAAGAAAAAATGCCGAGCAACATTATTCAAGCCCCCGGATTTATCCGTGGGGTCTTCAATTTTGAATTTTGAATTTTGAATTTTGAATTCCCCGAAGGGGTTGACTTGCCGACAGCCACTGTTTTATCCGAGGGATCACCGTATAACCAGTTGCCTCGCGCCTGAGGGTCGTTGCTGGTGTAGTACTCATGCCACGCATTCAGGAGTTCTTCGACCGTAAGGGTGCCGTCGCCGTCAGCGTCGAGGTGCTTAAAGGCTAGCTGGCTGTTCGCCGGCGTACAGCCAAAGGCCTCGTGGAATTTAGCAAACTCACTTTGTTCCAGCGAGCCATCGTTATCGCGATCACAGATTGAGAACAGCGCTTGTGCAAGGAGTCCGAAAATTTGTAAAGCAGTCTCCGTCTGGCTTTCCATAGGGTTGACATTAAGCCAGAACCAACGTAAAAATCAGGATTGGAAATAGTTGCTGATAGCAACTATCCCGGAAAATTATGGGGAACTAATTCATAACTGTTCTCCAATTCGAGTGTGATATAGCGTTTCCTCTCAGAGGTTGCTTGTAAAGTATTGGGCGAATAGAATTCGCTACTACTAGAAGGTTGGGAATCAGCTTTTTTGAGTATGTGTGCATAGGCATCACTTCCTCAAACCAGAAGAATCCCAACTTTTGCGACTATATATTGGCGAGAAATCTTCTCTTAATCCAATCATTAGTCGTGGTAAACAGGATAATTGCTTATCCCAAAGTATTTAGCGATAGGTAAATTTCCATATCGTCGTCAGTCTGGCAAAGCCCACACGCCAATTCAATTATCTTGTTGGCTTGCCGACAGCCACTGTTTTATCCGAGGGATCGCCGTACAACCAGTTGCCTCGCGCATTGGGGTCGTTGCTAGTGTAGTACTCATGCCACGCATTCAGGAGTTCTTCGACCGTAAGGGTGCCGTCGCCGTCAGCGTCGAGGTGCTCAAAGGCTAGCTGGCTGTTCGCCGACGTACAGCCAAAGGCCGCGTGGAATTTAGCAAACTCACTTTGTCCTAGGGAACCGTCGTCATCGCGATCGCAGATTGAGAAGATTGCTTCTGCAACGGGATGGAAGCCTTTTTTATAGCCATCTGGATCCTCTGCGAAGGCCTTGCGTAAGCCCTTGCGCCACTCCTCCGGACTGATTTTGCCGTCGTTGTCGGTATCCATCTTAATTGTTACATGTTTCCAAAAGTTCTCGAACGCTTGGAACAGTTTTTGCGTTTTGTGGCTGCCCATAGGCTCACCGAGATAAGTGGCGACACGGGCTGCAAGAGCGAGCGAATCGGCCGCTTCTAAAAAGCCGTTCCCGTTTACGTCGCCATGAGTAAAACAAACGTCCAATTTGCGATCTAATAAATCTTTAGCTTCAACGACAGGCATATTAAATCTCCGTTAATACGTTGACATCCACTGTAATCTTTATCATTGCGTGTGGATGAATTATTTAGTAGTATTACAGAATTTTGATTAAGATACAAGGACAGTTAAGACAGTTAAGACATTTTCCTTAACTGTCTTAACTGTCTTAACTGTCCTTGCTTTTCCATCAAAACTCTGAAAATATATAAGATATTGTGTGTGTTTAAGAATATACATCTGATGCGCTGACGATACACATCTAAAGCAACCTCTAGTTTCCTTCCGTAAGAGTTTTAAACTCTGCATGGCGGCTGGTTACTTTCGTTGCTAATAATAAAGCCAAATTAGGCATGTATAGACGCCCAGACATTCGTATGTGCTTGGTTTGATGAAAGGCTATCCGTCTCCATTGGGGCATCGAGAATGGTCTACATTGGACAATGGATGTCACTTTTAATGAAGATGCTTGCCGTATTCGTACCGGATATGCACCACAAAACCTTGGTTTACTCCGACGAATTGCTCTTAATGCTTTGAACCGAGAACAATCTTTAAAACGTAGTAATCGTCAAAAATCGAATCGAGCCGCAATGGATAATAATTATATGCTTACTATTCTTGCTGCTTGTTTCTTCCAACATAATGATGTTTCTCAATCCGCTTGTCAATAGGGTTTGAGATGCGCTTACCCTGGTTATAACTTTTCATCAATTCGCAACTTAGTTGAGGTTGCAGGTGGACGCGGTACCCTGATTGCCTCGATTCTTAAGGCGAATTTGACAATGAAGGGTGTTCTATACTATTCGCATGAAATAAATCGGATTTTGAACAAGAAGATATTTTTTTAAATCGTTTTGCAGTATTTGGCGTAAGTGCTTAATCTTGCCAGGGCTAGCTTAAGTTGATAATATCAATCACGTTATCTCAATTATTTGACATTGATGCTGAGAATATGAATATACTAATTCTCCTGGCAGAAGTTGTATTTTTAATACTCATTTTCTCCCTGTTTAACTGGCTGATTGGAATAATCTTCAGGCAGTTTGCTAAGGTTTCTTGGTTTCAAGGCAGAACTGCAAATATTACCTTCCTGCGCCGCAATATCAGCAGACTTGTGATTTTCACTTGTGTGGTGCTGTGTCTTGCGCTGATTGCTGTGAATGGGATGGTGATTTATCGAGGCGGAAACGTAAAGGAATTCCAACTTAACTTCATTCGCAGTATTCCGACTCAATTCTGGGTCAATATTGTTACGGCGAGCTTAAAAACTGTTAGCCTACTGATACTGGTTAAGTTCAGCATACCACCCTTACACCGGGGTATAGACTGGGTTTGCGATTACGCCAAGAAGGTTGATCAAATCAAGGCTAACGATGAGAGTACCGAGGCTTTTTTTAGGGTCTTAAAAAGAATTATCACTCATACTCTTTGGATATCATCTGCTATCTTATGCGCTAAATTTTTCTACCTTCCAGAAATCGTTTCCAGATATCTTTACATTGCCTTAAAAATCTATATCATTGTCACAGTTGGTTTACTCATTGTCAAAGCTGTTGCTACTATCGTTGACACCCTTGATGCCCTTAGTCTTAAATACTCCAGTTCTAACAATCTGCTGCGTTTATACGAGCGTTTACGCCACCTGATTCCACTTTTCAAAAAATGTTTGGAATACGTCCTCTATGTCGCCATAGTAAATCTCGTTGTTCCAGAAATAGAGTTTATCGCTTGGATAAGTGCTTATACGCCCACAATTGTTCAGATTATTGGGGTTTTCTTTATCAGCAATGTTTTGATAGAAGTCGCCTACTTCATCCTTGATGAGTTCTACCTAAAAACTACAGATTCAAATGATTCACAGCGACAGAAACGGCTGACGCTCATTCCGTTAATGCGGAGTTTCGCCAAATATTTCATTTATTTCACTGCCGGAGTTACCATACTCAAGCTCATTGGCATTGATCCTGCGCCTATCTTAGCAGGTGCAGGAATTGTAGGTATAGCAGTTGGTCTTGGGGCACAAAACCTCATTAATGATGTCGTTTGTGGATTTTTGATCCTGTTTGAAAACTATTACTTGGTGGGTGACTATATCGAAGCAGGGAAAATGCAAGACAGAGGTGTCGAGGGGATTGTGGAGGCGATTGAGTTGAGAACGACTCACGTCCGACATCCCGATGGTCAATTGCAGATTATTCGGAATGGGGATATTGGATCAATTATCAACTATTCTAAACAGTATATATATGCAAGGGTAGAAATTAGCGTTTCCTATGACTCCAATTTAGATCATGTGTATAGAGTGGTTGAGAAGGTAGGACAGCAGTTAAAGGCGGATGAGCAGGATGTTCTGGAACCCACGCGAGTAGCTGGAATAGAAAACTTTGGGGAAGATAACCTGTTGCTTCTGACGCTGACGAAGGTCAAGCCTGGAAAACACCTTCATATTCAGCGTGTTCTCCGCAAGATATTAAAGGAAACTTTTAGTCAGGAAGAAATTGAAATTTACGGTTTTTCCAAGAATTGATACTATAGCAATCCTATTTCATTTGTGAAAATTGACCAGCTTCAGATCCCCGACTTCTTAAAGAAGTCGGGGATCTTGTTTGTTCACGAATCCTCAACGGACTGCTATAGTACATGACAGCGGAAATAAAGCTACCCTTCGGGTATGCCTAGTGGGTACGGCCACGGCTATCGCCGTTAGCGCAGCTCCTCCGGAGGAGGCACGGCACGCCTGACGGCGTTAGCGAAGCTCCTCCGAAGGAGGCACAGCAGTCGCCTGCGGAGGGAAACCCTACCAAGAGCGCTGCTTCACCATTACAAACCAGCAAAAGAGTTACGGTATAAGTATGCGTGACTTGTTAGCTTCACTTTTGACTTCCGCCCTGCGGTACTAGCCCTTTTAACTGGAGTTTAGCTAATTTCACTAAAACAATAACTTCAACATTACTGTTTTAAGTTTTGGCTTTCTCGCCATCATCAATCACTCAGAGCAATGCTGGACAAATCTTTATCTAGTAGTGGGTGTTCTGATTTGGCGAGGTCTTCCAACAAAGTTGCTGCAACTTTTGCCTGTTGTCTATTATTAGTCGAGGCTAGAGCTTCGCTTAAAGCGTCGTACCACATACCTGCTTCAGCATATAAATTAACTCTTTCGGAGGATTCGCCTTGATTAGAAAGCGCAATTTTCAAATTTGATGGCGTTGGTACAACCTCAATCTCTGCGCGAACAAGTAAATTGCGCGAGGGACGGTTACGGTTGCACAAACTTTCCAATTGCCAAAGATATTTTTTACCCACAGTTAAATCTTGTGCCTGCTGTGGTAAGGATAGTGTCATAATCCCTGGTGAGCTTTGCAACTGTTGCTTGTAAGCGAGCTTGCTTGGTTGGTCGTTTGCATCAAACTCGTAGAGTGTGAATTCCATAGGTATCTGTTGTGAGTGGGGTACAAACCAAGCAAACGTTGGGTGAAGCGAAGTCGTTTGACCGACGTGTGTCACAGGGGCAAGTAAAATGACTGGGCGCACACCGTTTGCTTGGCACCCCCCTCTAACACCTGAGGAGTCCGTATAACCACTGGGCGGCTTTTGAGTGCGGGGTGGTTTGTATGCAGCTTGCGCCGCTTGAGTAAACAAAAGTGTAATGGTCAAAACACAACTTGTTAAAAATTTGGCATTAAAAAGTTTGTGCAAGAGCCACTCTCTCTGAGTCATCTTCATATCCTCTCCGGCATTGCACTAAAAAAACAACAGTAAAATCTTAAAAATTCCAAGCGGGTTTTCTACGAATTCCCTTACTTTTCAATCTAGAGGAAATTACGTAGAAATTTCCTATTAAAATATTCTTTAATATTTGTATAGAGTGGAATTTACATAACTTTAATTAGAACGGTTAACTATTCAATCACTAACGTTTTACTATTAATATCTTCTCATGCAGTTATGTCAATTCCAGAGGGGAAATAGAATCTTGATAAAAAGGCGAAATTGTAAAGATATTGTGGTTAATTTTGCCAGGGTAACAATTACCAAAAGTACAATTTGGCTACAGGCCAAGATAACTCGCAAAGAGTGCCTTTAGGAGAAAGAGGCGATCGCCTAAATTTCCCTTTAAGTTGTCGCGCCAATGACCTAAACTGGTGCGTTCCGTGACCTTCTTTAAATGAGTTCATGCCTAAGCCATCATCTATAACGCTCAAAGTGTACCAGCCTTCATAAGTCGTACACGTGACTTCTAGCCTCGTGACTCCTGTGGCGTGTTTACCGACGTTGCACAAAGCTTCTTCCAGAAATCGACACAGTCCTAACTTTTGTTCTGTATTTAAATGTCGATTATCTATAGGCTCAAATGTACGGATTTTAACTCGCAGTGTTTTAAAACAGGGAAAATCCCGCTCTAAAGTATGGCTATAAACTTGATAGAGAAGTTCATGAATGGGGTCTTGTAAATTTAGAATCAGACCTTTTCCTAAATAAAGACAACTATCTTGCATCAGAGGTTCTTGTTGCAGAAATTCATAAATTCCCCGCAGTTCATGATTCAATTTTTCCAGTTCTTTTTCAACTTCGCAAAGTAATTCGTTGGCTGGTAAATCTCTGTCTCGGACACGCTTTAAAGTTTTAGCAAGGGTTTGCAATGGTCCGTTGTGAATCGTTTCAAATGTGCGTTCAATGACGGTTTGGCGAGCGTTAATTCTAGAACGCCAAGCTTGGTCGTATTGATATAAGGCGGTCATGCCTATACCATTTAAAACTAAAACGAGCATTGCTGGTGTTACTGGAACCCACAAACCCCAAGTCAGGAGGAACAAATAACTCAGGATGACAAGATAAGTGCTAGCAATGAAAACAGCTAAAAGATTGATCCACGGGAATTTCGTGAGTCTGGCAAAACCAATTCCCAAGAGACCCCAGCCTATAATCCATACATATTCCCACCCTTCTGACCAAGAATGTAAAAGTGGTCGTTTGTCAAGCACAGCAGTGATGATTTGAGAAATGGCATGTGCTTGAATTTCCACTCCATAAACTCGCCCTGGTGCAGTTTTGGTAGATGGAATTGCGGAAGTCGTTATCCAGTCTTTGATGCTTGGGGCTATGATCCCGATAATTACGATGCGATCGCGTATCCACTCAGGTTGAAAATTTCCCGTTTTAATATCATTAAGAGTAATCGTTCTAAATCGTTCTCGACCAGAGCGAAAATTGAGTAGTACTTGAACTCCACCATCATTTGCTTGCACGTAACCCCCAGTGTTCGCCAAAAACTGAGGTAGTTCGGTATTTCCAAACCTCATAGCAGCCGAGTCGCGAATACCGTTTTCTAAGGTTATACCTTTATGAGCCAGATAAGCACTTGCTAGAGATAGCGATAAAGAGAGCTTGTATTCTTTGGGTGTTGGTGTAGCTAGCAAGCTGCGTCGCAATTTGCCATCATTATCCGTAATTTGGTCTGCAAAACCAACTTGTTCGGGTGGTAATGCTGGTGGTGGCGCAACTTGCTCGGGTAAGACTTTTTCAATAGCAATTAAATTTTTGATATCCTTAAATGCAGCTACAAGTTCGCGATGACCAGGCTCAACAGGTAAATCTCTAAAAATATCAATACCAATCACCCGAGGCTTGTAGGTTTCTAATTTTCTGACAAGCGCTGCAATTTCTTTATCTGGAATAGGATACTTTCCGACATTGCGGATATCCTTTTCATCAATTCCTACAATCAAGATACGTTCATCGATAGGTTCACTTGAACGTAGACGAACAAAACTATCAAAAGCTAGCCACTCTAAAGATTGCATAGAACCAGTGAGACGGACAACAATCACTAGTCCAATCACTGCAATGCCTGGTAATGCACCCACACGCCAAATGGCAATTTCATCTTTGATTATTTTCCAAATTCCAGCGTGCATTAGAAGTGTGAATTGAGCAAGTTTTTTCGTAAAAATTCTATGGTAAATTCTAAAAATCTATTTTGATTTTTAATTCAATAAACCTCTTGCATCTGTTTGATTCCATCTGTGTCCATCTGGAGGACACTGCGTTGCGGGGGTTCCCCCCGTTGAAGCAAGTGTCCGTTGTCCATCTGTGGTTAATTATTCTTTCAGGACTTACGCAAAAATGCCAAAAAGCTTAATTTATCGTTCGCGTACCATGCCGGAGGCATACCGCTAAGACGCCAAGAACGCCAAGAATTCGTAGAGTGTGCGTAAGTCCTATCTTTTTTTGACTTTTGCAAGAAGTTTAATATTTTTTACAATTTCAATCTCTATAAAATTCGTCATAGATTATAAGTTGCTCCTTATTCATAACTCTGAACTCACAACTAATCTATTAACCCTTCTTCCCTGGCTATCATTTCTGTTTGAATTCGGATATTTTTTCCATCGTCAGGATAAACGTTTAAAGCGTCTTGGAGTTTACTCCAGTAATGGCGCACCATCCTTTCAGAGACACACATTCGCTCTGCTATAGCCTTATCTTGTAATCCTTCCTCAAATGCTAGACTTAGCACCCTTAGCCACTCTGGTTTCACCTCCAATCCAGAATGAATTCCTTTTATATCTTTGGTATGAGTTAATCCCTGCAATGCCCAATCAACTCTCGTTAACATTTCTTGACTAGAAAGACTTTTATCCGCAACAGTGAAGCCTCCTTTATGAGCATCAATGTCAGGTCTAATGCGTACTATTGTTCTGACATGAGCGCTTTGGACAACAATATTCAAGTTGGGGTAGTCCTTCATCAAAGTCCTGAGAAGTTGAACGCCCGTATCAGGTCGTGCCATCATCCCAGTATTTTCAGGAATAGAAAGATCCATAACCACGAGGTCAGGCTGCGAATTCATCACTTGATTGAGAGCATTCTTTGCAGTTAGAGCAGTGATCAGTTCAGCATCTGGGTATTGTTTTCGCAGGACATCTATGGTCCCACCTAAAACTGATTCGTGGTCATCAATAACCAAAATTTTCAGCAATGCCTTCCCTGATAAAGTTTGTCTCATTTTTTATACCCTCGTCAAAACAGCATATGTATAATTATATACTAATAAAACAAATAGAAGAAATCGGCTGATGTTTAATTCATCAATTATATTTACTTTGGTAACGACTAAAAGTTATAACTTACTTCCAGCAAAAGTACCAGACTACGCTGAGATTTTTGATACGGTAAAAGCATTTCCCGAATGTTAAGATTTGAAAACTTTTGCAAAGATATTTTAATTCTGGTAGACTAGAAGAATAAATAAGTGTATATGGTTCAGGATAAGTTATTCGCACAATCAACTGACCTATATTTTGCTGTTCTTCTAAACTGATATCAATTGATATTGGCGTTAAAACTTCTGGCAAAGTTATTCTCAGTAACTCCTCTAAAGCTGTGACAACTGTCAAACTGCATCCAACTGACTCCTGTCGCCAACAAGGTGGCATATCAATATGAAAATATAGGTGTGGATGAGATGTTCTCCAAGGTTCTAAGAGGCAGTGAATGGCTAAAGGCAAGCTATCTTGAAGGTATGCTGGAAATAAGCGATCGCTTAATTGCACTAAAGATTGATGGAACTGATCAATTTGTTTTAAGCAATCTTGAGTTTTGTTGAACGACAACTCCAAGTTATCTACGCTTAACATCTCTAGGCTACGACGAATTGCGAAAGACTCTTGCAACAAACCGTCTCGGATTTTCTCCGCTTCTTGAAAGAGTTTTATAGATTGCCTACAAGACCACCACTGTAATGCCTCTTGAGTTGTATGCTCAGAAGCTAGAAACCGGATGAGGGTGAGGAGGTAGATAATTAAGAATATAATGGGTGTACACAATGTTAGCCTCACAAGACATCGTTATGTTATTTATTTTCCTAGCATAATAAAGAAAGGCTAGGCAGGGCATTGTATCTTTGTGCAAAATATAATAGTTATAATACGTCACTTTTATTTCTCAAAACTGCATAGAGAACAGAATCATTAAGAATTCGTTATTCAGCTATTGCACATTTTATTGATATCTTGATTTTTCATAAGTCAAATCTTGCACCCAACAAGAGCCAGAGGCTCTAATATCTCGTTACCAGGTTGAACCTGGTAACGAGGGTTTGGAAGCTTCGCCGACTCACTGTTGCAACAGGTGCAAAATCTCAGATAAGTCATTTATCGTTTTTAACAAGAAATGATAAATCACCCATGACAAAGAATTATATTCAATATACAATCTACAATTGTTATCTTTTATCAACCAATTCGCTGAAAAGATAAGACTTCTGCATTCATTCCAAAAAAAAGAATAATTAACCACAGATGGACACAGATGGACACAGATGGAATCAAAGAAGTGCAATATTGTCTATAGAAATTATCAACTATGAATTGGTAAATCTTAATGAGTGCTTATAAATCTGATATTAATCTTGCCCTTCTAAGCATGAATTGAAGCGCTGTTTCTTCTTTGGAAATAATGTCAGCTTTGGCATCCATTCCGGGTTGAATAAGGCATTTACGATTCTGATTTCCGAAGGAAAGACGTTCTGGTGTAATTGTTGCTTCAAAGTAGCTAACAGATGGAATTGTACCCGTATTATTACTTTGAGGTGTGATTGCGTCTGGAGAGAGAGCACTAACAACACCTTTGAGCGTTCCATAATCAGGATAGGGACAAGCGTCAACTCGTAATTGCACGGTTTGACCAACGGCGACCTTTTTAATTTCAGTAGCAGGAACCATTGCTTTAATGACTAAAGGAGCATTCTGCGGCACAATTTCAGCAATGGCTTCTGACGGGTTTACCACCTGACCGGGATTTCGCAAATTCAGCTTGAGAATAACGCCATTACTGGTGGCACGAATCACGCTATTTTTCCTCTGAAGATTATTTTTCTCCACTTCTTTTTGAGATTGTCTGATTTGGTTTCGCATTTCTATTTGTCGCTGAATTAAAGCCTTTTTCTCTCTGATAAAAGCAGCGACACCAGCTTCTCCTTTAGCAGTTTCTTGAGCAATTCTTTCTTGAGCGATCGCCACTATTGCCCCACTCGGGTTGAGTGCAGCTTTAGCCGTTTGGAGATTTGCCTTGGCAATGTCCACAGCTTTTTGTTCAGCTTCAACGGCTGCTTTTGTTTGCAAGACAATAAGTTGCTTCTCGTCGAATTGACGCTCAGCGATTGCGCCTTCTTTAACTAGCTGTTTAAAACGGTCTTGTTCTTTAATAGCAAAGACTAAATCAGTCTTTGCTTTTTGCCAATCAACCTCCGACTTTTGTAAATTTGCCTGTGCTGCTAGCACTTCGCTTTGAGCTTTAATTTGTTGCTCTTGATAATCATGTTGATTACGTGCCAAATCGGCTTTCGCAGAAGCGACAGTTCGTTCTATAACTCTCTTTTCAGCCTCAATTTGGGTATCTAAAGCTGTAATTTGAGCATCAATTTGAGCCAGTTGTAAATTTCCTTCCTGGATATTGCCTTGCAATTGGCTATTTTTGATGTGTAATTCCGTATCATCCAATTGGGCGATGATATCGCCCTTTTTGACAATCTGATTTGTTTTAACAAAGATACTTTTAATAGTTCCTTCCATGGACGGTTGTACGAGCCGGATTTCTCCTGTAGGACGCACAGTCGCCGGAGCTTTCACAGTGACATTGTATTTAATGTATGAAGAGAGGGCGATCGCAGCACCAACATTGGCAACGAGAAATATTCCAGCTAAAGATGTCCAACGGCTAACAGGAGGAAGAAAATCTTCAGTGCCAACTGAGGGAAGCAGTTTTTGATGATGAGTATAAAGCATAATTAATAATTAGTAATTAGTGATGAGTTGTTTGGTCATTGTTAGTAGTTAGTTATTGTTCCACTAACTACTAGCCATTAACTATTAACCACTTGCTAAGGAATTAAAAAGTCCAAATGGTCGCCTGGTTTAGAGCGTAACTCTTTCAAAGAACCTTGAAGTTTCAACTTACCTTGTTCTATCAACACAATCCAATCAGCCCGATTAATGACTTTAGGACGGTGAGTAATTAGAATCGTGGTTTTACCGCGACGATGTTGAAACAACTTATCTAAAACTTGCGCTTCGCTCACTGGATCTAGTCCAGAGGTAGACTCATCTAAAATGAGGACTGGTGGATCTGTAACAATAGCTCTTGCAATTGCCAGTCGTTGACGTTGTCCGCCCGATAGATTTGCACCAAATTCACCCAAAACAGTTTGATATTTATCCGGAAGTTTACTAATAAAATCATCTGCCTCAGCAATTTGGCAAGCTTTCACAATCTGCTCGAAAGAAACATAAGGTGTTCCTAAGCGAAAGTTTTCCATAATCGAACGACTCCAAAAGTGAGCATCTTGCGGAACGAGAACCACTTGCTGACGCAGACAATCAAGCGAAAGGTCTTGTAAATTATAAAGTCCTATGCGAATATTACCTGATTGGATTGGATATAAGCCGGCAATAAGTTTAGCTAAGGTACTTTTACCACAACCAGATTTACCGATGAGAGCAATAACTTGACCACCAGGAATTCTTAAAGAAAAGTCTTCTAATAAATCAATCCGACCAGCATAATGAAAGTTAACATTTGTACAAATAATGTCAGTATCTCCAGGAATGTTGGCAAAAGGTTTTCTTCCATCACCTTCATTTTCCGGAGTCGCATCTATAACTTCTGTTAGGCGTTGCGTTGCCGTTTTAGCACGAGTAAATTCATCTACAAAACTGATAACACTACCAATTAAACCGAGAAAACTACCATTCATCGAGCTAAAGGCAAGGAGTTGCCCAATACTGAGATTTTCCGACGGGTTAATGACTAAATTACCGCCAAACCAAAGCAAAATAATACCACCAATACCGGAAATAAAACTAGAGAAAGTATGATTGATAATGCTAATCTGAATGGTGCGTAATGTTAGGTTAGAAAGTTTACTAAATCGGCTTTGTAATTCATCCCAAAACTGTGGTGCAGCAGTGGTTGTTTTAATGGTGAGTGCGCCTTTAAAGGTTTCAACTAAAACACCTTGTGTTTCTGCTTCTGTTACTAAAAGCTCACGGGTTTTTTGCTGGAGACTTGGTTGAAATACTATAGTAGATAGCGTCATTACCACAGCGATGACTACAGCAACTACAGTGAGTTTCCAGCTATAAAAAACCATGAAACCAAAAGAAATCAGCGCAATAAAAAATTGGCTCGGTAAGCCAACAATAACTTGGGCAACTAACTGATTAATTTGGTCAATATCTCGTAGGCGGCTAATGATTTCTCCACTGCGACGAGCTTCGTAGTAAGAAAGAGGTAAGCGCAAAATTTGTCGTCCAAATTCTAGGACTAGCCCTAATTGCAAGCGTTGTGCAAAGTGAGCAATTAAATTAGACTGCACAAACGAAAGGCTGCTGGAGATAAAATTCATCACAACCACGGCGATCGCCACAGTTGTGAGCAGCTTAGTATCACCGCGAACCAGCACATCATCAGTCAGGATTTGCAACAGAAAAGGCGAAGCCAAAGACAGCAGTCCCAAAATCAGGTTTAAAGGTAATGCTTGCGCTAAGATTCCGCGAAAAAGCCACACCCGCTTGAAGAAACGCAGAAACCCACCAACTTGCTCGTCTTGTTGGGCAAAAAAGCGTACTGGATCTGGTTCCAGTAACAGCATCAACCAATCTGCACAACCCTCTGCTAAATCTTGTTTTGAAAGGTAACGGACGCCCACCGCTGGATCAGCAACGACACATTTGTTGCCCTTCTTCCCGTATAAAACAACCCAGTGATTTCCTCCCCAATGAATAATTGCTGGTAGAGGCGCTTCTTTTATCTTGTTGAGGAGTTCCGGTGAGGTTTTCACTGGGCGCGCATTAAAACCCAGTGTTTCTGCACCCCGCTTCAGCCCTAACAGAGTCGTCCCAGATTGTCCTGTTCCTACGGCTTCCCGGATACGATTTAGAGTAAAAGTACGTCCGTAATGTCTGGCTATAGATGCGAGACAAGCAGCGCCGCAATCTTCTTCACTATGTTGTAAAACATGAGCGTATTTCATATGCCAAAAAAGCTTATCTTAATTTCCCTATCACTTAATTAAAAAAAAGCACCTATCATCCGTGTGATATTGGCTTCAAGAAAGCAAACGTGTCATCGTTGCTTTAGTTACACTATAAAGTAAGTAAATAGCTAGTGCATTGAGTGTTTCTGCCAGTTTCATTGCCTATTTTTGAGATACTAATTACACAATTATGTCACCGTATTTTCCGAAAAATACACACAGACAATCCAGGCAGAAATATTTAGGCTTTACCAATCAGATTGCGCTTCAATCTAGAGTCGGTAATAATCCGTAGAAATTGCACGCATTAGGAGTAAATCAATAAGCTACTCCTAGTAATTACCGTTAGATGATCAAACAGTTAAGAGTGTGTCCGCACTACTAAGGCACCAAATGTTCGACTACAGTAGAGACATAAGCCCAAATAACATATTTAAGAAATTTGCGCTACTCAAACCCTTTGATTTACGCTTGCGGCGTCCACCACCTCCGTTCAATCCACCTCCACTAAATCCAAAGGAAAGTTGCGAGAGCATATATCCACTTTGTTGCCTAGAAGAAACACTACTGGTACCGTCTGAATAAGTGGCTTCGCTACTTGCAAAACTTCTAATATTTGTCATTTGTATGACCAAATCATACAGGTCTAGTGAAGAAGATGAACGTCCACCACACATAGCCTCTTGTTCTTCTCCAGATACATCAGTGAATAATTCTGAGTTTTTTTGTATTTGAATCTGTTTGGACATAAGTACAACCTTTGTATTTGGTAGTATATATAGTTTTTTACAATAAGAGCATTAGAAAAATTAATTATCACTAAAAGTAGTCAGCTATCAGTGATATGGGGTAAAAATGTAATTAATTCATCTCCTATAACACCCCATATCTAGCTGATTAATTGATGAGTCTAAATAAACAAATTCCTAGTGTTATAGCCTCAAGTCAG
>NZ_AP018194.1:8299307-8371350 GCF_002368235.1 Scytonema sp. HK-05
TAAGCCACCAGCGATAACTTCTTGTTGTTCAACAGACAATTCGATAAATAAAGCGTCAGACATGATTGAAAACCTCGTAAAATTGATTTGAGTTGAATTTGTTTTGAGCTTCTTGTTGATTGCCTTTTCTTGTGTTTGGCGCTCATCTCGTTGCTTACTTTTATAAGATACGAGCAACTCACTAGTAGAGTCATTTGCGTTTTCAGACAACTTGATTACCACGTTGAGAAAAAACAGTTGTCAAATTACGAAGCGAATCATTTCCGAAAAATACATAAAAGCAATACGCAAAAACCCGGTTTATTAAATAAACCGGGTTTCTGGTATACGGGATACGCCGAGACGCCGAGAAAACTATGGCTCGTAGCGTTTTGGTGTGAAATTATATATTACGTATTCAACTATTTGTCGATGACAGATTATTCAAAAGCCGAGCGCGAATTGCCGTCAGTTGCTCTTGGTTATTAACTGGCGATCGCGGCGGTGGTAATTCTGTATTGGGCCAGTTGGTTAAATCGAAGCAGGGACATAGCAACGGGGGCATACCCACGTTTCTCACTGGTACCGGCATACTGCAACGAGCGCATGGAGACACCTCCCAAGCAGGTGTCAGCAATTCTGCTATAGTTTCCTGTGTTCCTTCCAGGTAGCAGTCGCCCGACTCAGGTGAAATAATTTTCTGCCAGCACTCTTCAAACTCGTCACTGTAACGGTCACCATTAATGACCTCTCGCGGCTGTAAGGTTGCCGCACCGTTGTTAATTACAACTTTTTTACCTAGCTGGAACCAATAAGCTAAGTATCTTTTAACGTTTTTTTGTGATGCCATACTAAAATTCTAGATTCTGAATTCTCGTTTTTAAATCAGGAATCGTAAATAAATTATTAAGAAGAGTTATCAGTTGTTAAATGTTAGTTATATTCTCCATCTCCCTCTACTCTCTTTTACTTGGCAATGGGGAACCCAGTACACTGAGATTCAGAACATGACCCCCAGTAACTAAGTAAACTTCTTGGCAAAGACCTCCTAACTGACGTACTAAAGAACCTAGGCGATCGCGGAAGGTTCGACCTGTAGGATAAGCTGGCACGACACCCCAACCTGTCTCCTCCGCTACAAAAATCATGTCGGCAGCAACTAACTGCACTGTTTCTAAAAACTCTTGGACAATGTTTTGCCAAGTCAACTCGTCTTGTTCCAATAAATTTGCTACCCAAGTGCCTAAAGAATCTACCAAAAGGCAGATGTTTGGTTTAGCCTCAGCAAGAACAGCAGACAATTCATATGGCACTTCTAATGTCATCCAATCTTGAGGACGGCGTTCTTTGTGTTGTTGGATGCGTTGCTGCCATTCTTGATCATCTGAGTTTTCTACTGCCGTTGCCACATAGATAACCGCGAGTTGTGACTTTATTGCCAGAATTTCTGCCCATTCGCTTTTGCCAGAGCGCGCTGGTCCGGTCACTAATATGACTTTACTCAAAGCTGTTTACCTAGTATCTTGAATTAAGAAGGGTTGTAACTCTACCAGGCTATCAACTATTAGCTATCAGTTAGCTGACCGCTAAACGCTGAGTGCAGAACGTTTTTTACTCTTATTTTTTTACCATAAGGCTGGCAACTTGTCGCCAAAATAACTTTTAATAGTAAGACTAGCACCAGCATCATCTGAAGGCTGAAGTGTTAAGTATGAAGTAACTATAAAGTATGAAGTATAAAGTATGAAATTATTAAGTGTGATTAATTTTTCATCTTTTGTCCTTCAACATAGCTGCCTTCATCCTTAAACACTACAAGGTACAGCACACTTTCTTTGATATCGGTATGAAAGCAGGCATAAAACGCATAGAGGCAACTCTACACGATTTAGGAACTCGCAACACTGCTGGATCTGACGAAGCGGATGGTTTGACAAAGCCATCTCTATCGTTTCGCATCAGCGTTGGGGGTGAGGAACGCTGTGCACCCAATCCTGAACCGTCCGCAGAGGAGCCTCTTACACAATCGGAACAAAATTCACCTACCCACGATACCTCTGTACAGACTTTTCCAGCACAAGATAGCGATTGCAAAGCACCAAGCTTACCTAAATTTAAAACTCCTAGCTTTACTAGCCATCGCAACGGAGCAAATCCCGCCTTGGCAATGAATTTGTTACAAGAAATTCAGGAAAATGTTGCCTCTTGGCAAAGAGAACTGCAAAAAATCGTCCGGCAGATTCAAGATATATATTTAGAAGGACCGATTGTCAATGGCTGGCTAGAGTCCCACGAACACCAACGAGAACCAGGAGGAACCGCAACACTGCGCCATGCGGAAGTTGACCGCCTCATGGACTATGTAGAAGAAGTTTGCGCGACTGATGATAGCATCTCCTGCGAATCGCCCCGTGCTGGGTATCGTCTGTGTGGTTTGGATGCTTCTGGTAAAGTGTGGTCACGTCCGTGTCCAGCAGAACAAGTTGCAAGCGTTAGTATGGCAATTGCGCGTTACCAAAAGTTGCGCCAACTGTTGGGGCGAAAGCAACATCTAGAAACCCGTCTGACTCAATTGGCAGAAAGTCTTGTGATTTTGCACGGTCATATTCAATCGCAGTGAAATTTGACTCACAAAGAACACAGAACTCAGGAGTCAGAATCGAGAAGGTTTCTTTTGCACTTGGTAGTTTATTCATTAATTTTGATATGTTGTAGGGGTCAGATCCCCGACTTCGTAAAAGTTGTCGGGGATCTTGTAACCCCAGAAGTCACGCATTCGCATTTAGGAGAAATTTAAAGGAAAAAACTGGGTTGGTGAGTCGGAAATTTTTGGGATAGATTAGCAAGGGCAGCAGGCTAAAGTTGGACTTTATCATGGGTTTGTGGTTCATAGTTACTAAAAGAACCAACAACTAGCAACCAACATCCAAAAACCAAACTTAAAGCTTATGCCAAATACGCAAATCTCTGCCATAATCTGCACTCACAATCGAGATACTTATCTAGGCGCTGCTATAGATAGCCTTTTGGCGCAGGATTTTGTCGGTGAGTTTGAAGTCGTGGTAGTGGATAATGGATCGAGCGATCGCACTCGCGAAGTCGTAGAACACAGAAGCCACAATCCTCGCCTCAAGTATGTTTTTGAACCTATCATTGGTTTATCAGTTGCCCGTAACACTGGCGCAAGAGTTGCGAGTTCTGAAATTTTGGCGTATCTTGATGACGATGCAGAGGCAAACTCCCACTGGCTAGAGGTTTTATACTCAGCTTATCAAGATAACCCTAAACTGGCGATCGCCGGTGGCAAAGTGACTCTATTATGGCCCGAAGGAACCCAACCCCCACGTTGGCTATCTACTGGATTATCTGCCAATCTGGGGGCATACGACTTGGGCGACAGTATTGTCTACATTGACAACCCAGGAAAAACCCCCAGAGGCTTGAATTACTCCATACGCCGCAGCTTTCTTGAAGAAATAGGGGGTTTTGATACTCATCTCGGTCGAGTTGGGACAAAATTATTATCAAATGAAGAACTGCAAATGACCGAACTTGCCCTTCAACGGGGAATGCAAGTTGCTTATCTTCCCAATGCCCTCGTCGCTCACAATGTCGCCCCAGAACGCCTCAAGCGCTCCTGGTTTTTCAACCGGGGTTGGTGGCAAGGTATTAGTGAGTGTTATCGGGAACAACTTGCTGGCAAAGCTGGTTTAGGACAATTGCAGCGTGGTAGTGAGCGGTTTGTGCGGGGTTTGTATAAAACTATACAATACTTTCCTGATCCAGCAGAACGCTTTGATAAAATTGTGTATGCATATGGTCAAATTGGTTACTTAAATGCTGCGATTCAGGGTCTTGTGTTCAAATCGAAGAAAGAATAGCGAATAATAACTTATATGTCTTCCACACTACCAGTTTCCGTACTGATTCCGGCAAAAAACGAACAAGCAAACTTGCCTGCCTGTCTCGCAAGCGTCACAAGAGCTGATGAAGTGTTTATTGTAGATTCTCAAAGTAGTGACAAAAGCGTCGAAATTGCTCAAAGTTACGGCGCAAATGTCGTACAATTCTACTTTAATGGACGCTGGCCCAAAAAGAAAAATTGGTCTTTAGAAAACTTACCTTTCCGCAATGAATGGGTTTTAATTGTTGATTGTGATGAGCGCATCACACCTGAACTGTGGGATGAAATTGCCCAAGCAATTCAAAATCCAGAATACAATGGTTATTACCTCAATCGGCAAGTCTTTTTCTTAGGGACATGGATTCGCCACGGTGGTAAATATCCCGATTGGAATTTGCGTTTATTCAAGCACAAAAAAGGTCGCTACGAAAACCTAAACACTGAAGATATTCCCAACACTGGTGATAACGAAGTTCACGAGCACGTTATCTTAGATGGGAAAGCTGGATATCTGAAAAATGATATGATACACGAGGATTTCCGTGACCTTTATCATTGGATAGAACGACATAACCGTTATTCCAACTGGGAGGCTCGTGTTTATCTCAATTTGCTTAGAGGTAAGGATGACACCGGTACCATTGGCGCAAATCTTTTTGGAAATGCAGTACAACGCAAGCGCTTTTTGAAAAAACTCTGGGTGCGATTGCCATTTAAACCATTTTTGCGGTTTGTTTTGTTCTACATTATTAGGCGTGGTTTTTTGGATGGCAGGGCTGGGTATATTTATGCACGGCTTCTCAGTCAATATGAGTATCAAATTGGTGTCAAACTTTACGAATTACGCAAATATGGCGGTCAGCTAAATACCACCTCCACCCCTGTTGCTGAACAACCATCCGTCCCTCAAGAAGTCGGGCAGACAGTGCTTTAGGGGAGAAGGGGTTAATCAACAGACAACAAATGTACAGACGCGCTGAATGAAAGCGTCTCTACAAATAACTGATGTACAGACGCGTCATGGCGCATCTGTACAACTAATGACTAATGACTAATGACTAATGACTAATGACTAATGACGAACCTTTTGTAGATTTACGTAAATATGACCAATCCTGGTTTGACCGGGGGAGAGCAGGTTGGTATATTTTGTTATGGTGGTTTGTACAGGCGATCGCCTTTCCCCTGACTCCTCACCCATTCAATAATTTACGCTGCGCCCTGCTGCGTTTATTTGGTGCTTCTATTGGCAAAGGTGTATTAATTCGACCAACTGCCCGCTTTACCTATCCTTGGAAAGTCACAATTGGCGACTATAGCTGGATTGGAGATGATGTCGTTTTATACAGCCTAGACCAGATCCACATCGGTGAACACTGCGTCATTTCTCAAAAAAGTTACCTATGTACTGGTAGCCATGACATCCAAGACCCAGCCTTTGGATTGAAAACAGCGAGTATCACCGTTGGCAATGGAGTATGGATAGCCGCAGATTGCTTTATTGGACCAGGAGTGAAAATTGGGGCTAATGCCGTGATTGGCGTTCGGAGCAGTGTTTTTAGTGACATACCTTCTGGGCAAGTTTGCTGGGGAAATCCTTGTGTTCCTCGGTATCCAAGGAAGAAGGAGTGATTTATCTACAAAGCTGCTAACGCCGCAGAAACAACTGGGTAATGTAATAAGTATTACCAGTTCGCCAAACTCCCACACCAGTCTCCCGAAAAACAGGACGCAGAATATTCTCGCGATGTCCTGGGCTTTTCATCCAGCCCTCCACCGCTGCTGGTACAGGTTGAGGAATATTCGTACTTGTGAATAGGTTCTCACCCACCACCCAGTAGGAAATGCCCCCAGCCTGTACTCGCTTGTCAAGGGTACTCCCATCTGCCCCGGTGTGGCTAAAGAAGTTTTGTGCAGCCATCTGGCGACTGTATCTCCGGGCAACCTGTGCTAGCTTGTCGTTATTTTGTAAGGGTTTCAGTCCATATTTAACACGCTCTTTGTTAATACCTTGCCTAACTGCTGCCTCAATTTTGGTAGTTGCGGGAGTTTGGGCGAGAACTGGTGGCTTTTGGGGTTTGCCTGTTGGCAGTTGAGGCAAAGGTGGCAAATATTCAATAGCTTGCTCGCACCCTGTTGTTAGGAGTGCGAGTAGCACTATAGCAAAACCAGAAAATATATGAGGTAATCTACGTTGACACTTATGACTCATATTTATATTTTAAAGAAGCGCCCAGTAAGGGTGAAAAAGTACTTATAAACCAACTCCATAAGTAGGTCGGTACAAATAAAGTTAACTCGTTAAGGGCAGTCCTTAGTCATTGTAGAGACGCTTTCATTCAGCGCGTCTGTACACCGTCATTAGTAAGGGTTTTAGAGGCTTTTACATTTCTTAACATAGTTCGGTTTATTTTTACCTATCTACTTAACTCCAACGATATCTGTACTCAAAGTGTTGGCAATCCCTGATAGGGGAACTTCATCCACATTTCATCTGGGTTTGGAAAATTAAATATTTAGTACAGTTCTTGCCCTAATGGTTAGCTCCTCTAACAGAAAATGATAGTTGACACTCCAGTTGACTGGAGATTTCACAATAGTAGAAGAAAACTTTTTGGTCAGTCTTTAGATGGATCTCAAGTCTATGCAACCTATTTCTTGGAAAACTGGATTTTTTGCGTTTACCTTTGTAGCGATCGCATCCCTTACAGCCTGTTCTACTACTGGTTCCCAAAACCAAACTCAAGCCCCAAATACCACTGCAACTGAGGCAAGCGACAAGCAGCAGATGAACCACGGTGGTGATATGCATCATGGTAGTGATATGAATCACAACATGGCAATGGATTTAGGTCCGGAGGACGCTGACTATGATTTACGGTTTATTGATGCCATGACTCCGCACCATCAAGGTGCTGTGGAGATGGCAAAAGAAGCCCAGCAAAAATCAAAACGTCCTGAAATCAAAAACCTGGCAGACGAAATCATCAAAGCTCAAAACAAAGAAATTGCCCAGTTGAAACAGTGGCGCACAGCATGGTATCCCAAAGCACCTAGCACGCCAACAGCTTGGGACGCCCAGATGAATCATACGATGGCAATGTCTCCCCAGCTGTCTAAAGCTATGCGAATGGACATGGATTTGGGGGCGGGTGATGCCGAGTTTGACTTGCGCTTCATTAATGCAATGATTCCCCACCATGAAGGAGCGGTAACAATGGCGCAAGATGCATTGAGTAAGTCCAAGCGCCCTGAAATCAAGAAACTGGCTCAAAATATTATCAGTTCTCAGCAAACAGAGATTAACCAAATGAAGCAGTGGCGACAAGCTTGGTACAAAAAATAAGAAGCGCGATTTCATCGTAATTTCATTTCTTATTGCAAAACTAGGAAGTGTGTACATCTTCAACATTGACTAACACAAGATAGCAATTGCAACTCCTTTCCCCCAGTACTCAAGGACTTTTGAAGCGCGATGCCTAACTCTGTGCGTTCTCAACCACTTACAGCAATTCGTTGTGTTTCTGGCACACTCGCAAGCCTGCTGTTATTAGCGCGTTACCCATCAGGAATCAAAAGTGACTCATCAAAAATAAAGACTATCGATAAAAATAAAAATGCTGAGTGCCATCATTAAATGGGCGATCGCTCGCCGTTGGCTAGTGGGACTTAGACAAAAAACACCCAGAAAAAAGCCTCAAATCTATATACAAAAAGACTTTGACATCGTTTTGCTTAGTTTGTTGATATATCTAGGTTTCGGCCATTTTTGAGCATTTGGTGTATTTCCCTTACCCTGAATGGGTTTGAGGCTTGTTTATCCCTCAAAAATGTTTAAGTCCCGTTAGCAGGATTAGCAATGCAACCGATTTACCAATCCTACAGACAAATTCAACAATTTACAGCGGATGTGGCACACGAGTTATGGACACCTTTCGCTGCATCACAAGCAACGGTGGAATCAGCGCTGATGATACCGCAACTGGATGAAACAGAAGCGCGGGACATTCTGCAAACTATACAGCGTCAAAATCAGCGACTCACGACTTTGGTTGCTGATTTGTTGTTTTTATCTCGCTTAGACAGACAAAGAGTGCCAATGCGAGGCGAATGTTGCTTGGATGATATTGTTAACGATTTAGTAGAAGAATTTGCAGCAATGGCGATCGCCGTTAATGTGAAGCTGACATCTTGAATACGAGTCCATCAACCTCTGAATATTGTCGGTAATTCTGAGCAGCTTTATCGTCTGGTTTTTAACTTAATTATCAATGCGATTCAATACACGCCACAATTTGGGAAAGTGACAGTTATCTTAGACCTCACTGACAATTATGCTGTGATTCAGGTTCAAGATACAGGCATTGGCATTCCACAAAACGAGCTGACTCGGATTTTTGACCGTTTTTATAGAGTGAATAGCGTTAGCGTTCGCGAAGCGTGCGCCCTTGGCGCTCAGCTCCTCCCGAATGAGGCTCGCTCTCGTAGCACTGGCGGTTCTGGACTAGGGTTGGCAATTTCTTTGGCAATTGTTCAAGCACACTACGGTAGCTTAAATGTGCAAAGTGAATTAGGCAAAGGTAGCACTTTTACTGTTCAATTGCCTTTTGATATCACCGACTTTGAAGGTGTTCACTCTATTTACCGATTGAAATGGGTGCATCGTCGCTCACGTAAATTAAAGTAAACGTTTCTGACTAACTATGCTACATATCAGTTAGGCTGCTACATTTTCTTCTGCGCTTATTTCATAAAACAAAATAGTTCTTTTGTTGTCATCTGCCATAGGTAGGTTAAACTCACACTTGTAAATATTCTTAACAATTCTTTCCGAAAAGTTCTTAAGAATAGATAAAATTTTATTATAAAAATTATCCTAAAAAAAAAGCACAGCCTACACACTGCGCTGGTTCCTTGTTTTTTAGCTCCAACAAGCGTTAATTCTTGCCAGTAATCTATCAAGATTGATCGGCTTGCGGATAAAATCATTAGACCCTATATCTAGTTCTTTGCTGACACTAGCCTCTTCACAACCAGTAACGAGCAAAATGGGAATAAAGGGTAACTTATCATTCTGGCGGATACACCGGGTTAACTCATAACCGTTCATCCCAGGCATCATGACATCTAGTAACACTAAATCAGGTGGTGAAGCCTCTATCTTAGCCAAAGCTAAATTGCCATTGGTTGCGGTATCAACGTCAAAGCCCTCTGCTTCTAGAGCAGTTTGAAGCAAAGATACATTAAGCGCAAAATCATCCACAACCAATATTCGACGACGTTCAGAAGACTGCATAGATGCAAATCCTTATGCATGAAGTAAGAGGGACAAAAATTGGGTATTTTTACTCAAATGTTTTTATCTTTACATAAAGTCTTAACATATAAATCTATTTTTAGATAGATGACGTTTGATTGAAATGACAAAATTAATGCGGCAATACGGATTAAGTTCCGATACTGCCGCATCTATGACTTTAGCTTAATCGGGCTTAGTTGCCCCACGTCTCACCGCTACATATTGTGCAGCATAGCCTTACCGAAAGAAAACCGTTGCCTTTTGCCGTTAAGATCAACTGTTCAAATTCCGTGCGATGGCACGAAGTGCCCACCTAAGTGCAAAGCCCACGCACTCGCGTTCGGCGATCGGCTTCGATATCAATCTGGAATAAACTTAAGAGAGACACCGTTTATGCAGTAGCGTTTCCCAGTGGGTGCAGGACCGTCGTCAAACACATGACCTAGATGCCCTTTGCAGCGACTGCAATGCACTTCCACTCTGGTCATAAATAATGACTTGTCTACGGTTGTGCCAATTGCACCTTCAATTGGGTGAAAGAAACTAGGCCAGCCAGTACCACTGTCAAATTTTGTTCCAGATGTAAATAATGGCTGTCCGCACCCAGCACACACATAAGTGCCTTTAGCATACTGCTTATTAAGTGGGCTAGTGTGAGGACGTTCTGTCGCATGTTGACGCAGCACACAAAACTGTTCCGGCGTTAACTCTTCGCGCCACTCTTCTTCTTTTTTGTTGATTTCAGACTCTCTATTTGAAGTTGTCATAATTCTTGAAGTTCCTGTTAGATAGCGTGATAAATATGTTCGAGTGTTGTTGGTCAGTTGCTGATGAAGTTTGTGATTAAGTCATTAAAGGATGACATATCCTATTTACTAGAATCAACGTCCCTAAAGTAACCCTGATAAACTCCTTCAAATTAGCTCAGAAAGGCTGCTAGGTCTTCTGAAAATATGTATTTTCATATGGGAAGTGACTCATTTAGGACTCAACTTAGCCATTACCGTGCTGCTGACCTTATAGTTTTTATTCTACCTATTTACCAACAATAGTGGTAAATAGCTGATTTACCTGGTAAAATTCTCAACAATATTAATTTTGACATAAAACCAACAGGAATTTTATTGCAGATATCACGAAAAAAGATTCGGTATACACTAATGAGGGGGTTAATCAAGATTTTTTCACTTCAATATCGGAAAAGCATCCTACCTAAAGGTGATAAAGACACAAAAGGTAGTTGATAGTATTAGTAAATCAAAAAAGAACCAGGGAGTGTCAGAATATGGAAATTAGTGCTCGTAATGCTTTCAAAGGCACTGTCAAAAAAATTATCACAGGAGCTGTTAACGACGAAGTCAGCATAGAAATTGCGCCAGGAGTAGAGGTCACTGCAGTCATTACAAAAACTTCAGCAGAAACGCTAGGACTCCAAGAAGGAAAACAAGCTTACGCTATCATCAAAGCTTCAGATGTGATCGTTTCCGTTGATTAGGTGATTGTTTTTGTGCCGTCAAGCTTGACAAAAATTGGTATATTTTATAACTCAGTATAAAGCCTTAAACCCCAAATTGAGCGAGAAAAGCCAATAAAAAGAAGGTAGCCTTATCGCGTATCTTTTTACTTTTTCTGAGTTTGTACGGATAGGTGCAAGATCTGAGAATAGCTATCCTTCATTGGGAAGAGGCAATCGCGCTTTTGCCTCTCTAGGATTGTAAGCGTTTATTGCCCGCAATCCACGCAAACCGTCAGGTATTGAAAGACTTGCAAGCCATAGCATTCCAAGCGTGGAATCATCATATTAGGAGTTTAGACGGTTATGAACAGTTCGTTGACCCGACCCCTGGCTGTTGTAACGGGTGCCTCTAATGGCATCGGCTACGAACTCGCCAAACAGTTCGCCCAAAATGGCTTTGATCTGGTTGTCACAGCTACTGGATCAAGCATCAACGAAGCGGCTCAAGCCTTCCTTGAATTAGGTGCCAAGGTGGAAACGGTGCAGTCGGATCTCGCCACCTATGAAGGAGTCGAGGCGCTTTACAACAAGATTAAGGCAACTAACCGACCAGTAGATGCGATCGCTATCAACGCGGGTGTCGGTGTCGGTGGTGACTTTGCACGCGAAACTGACCTGAAGGACGAACTTAATCTCATTAACTTGAACGTCGTATCCACTGTCCATCTCGCCAAGCGGGTGGTGAAGGACATGGTTGAGCGCGGCAAGGGTCGAATCCTCTTCACCTCGTCCATCGCCGCCCTGATGCCGGGTCCGTTCGAGGCAGTCTACGCGGCTTCCAAGGCATTTGTGCATTCTTTCTCAGAAGGACTACGCAACGAGTTGAAGGACACAGGCGTCACCGTCACCGCACTCATGCCTGGACCGACTGATACCAACTTCTTCCACCGCGCAGGTATGGACGACACCAACGTGGGCGCGAGCAAGAAGGATGACCCGGCTGATGTCGCAAAGCAGGGTTTTGAGGCACTGATGGCAGGCAAGGACGATGTCATTGCTGGCTCAGTCAAGACGAAGTTGCAGGGTAGCGTGAGCAAAATCTTGCCTGATACCGTCAATGCTGAACTGCACCGCCAGCTCAGTGAGCCAGGGTCAGCTAATAAGTAATCTGCTTTGAAGCTACCGGATTAGCTGCACGTGCAAAACTTCCTGGCACAAAGCATTGCGTAGTGTTGACCAATGTTAAAGAACTCATAGACCCAGAGGATAAATGGCACAATTTATACTCTGTAGGTATGATAGATTTCATGCGGACATCTAAAGGGAAAAGTGAACTACCCACACTTACTCGAAGAGAAGTGTGGGTAGTTCACATGTAGCCTTTCATAAGAATGATTGTCGAATTAGAAAAGATAATTGACACCATATTCAATTTGTGCAAATCACATGCGTTTGCCCTGCTGCTTTTAATAAGAAAATTTAAAGTGAATTAACGTTGCTGGAAATGTTTGGGTTTTAAAGGGGAAGCAGGAGCAGAAAGTACTAGGATGTTTCTAACGTTGCTGATGTAACGTCCTCCTGCTTTATCACCAGGCACCACTAGACGAGCAAATCCCTCATCTGTATCTGTCAAATACTGGATAGTACCATCGCTTGCTTTTTTTGCATATGCAATGAGTACTTGCTTCCCTTCAAAGTTGGGGTGAATTTCACCAATAGCCACAACCGCCTCATAGCAGTCAGTGGCTTCCGCAAGAACGTACTGTCGGAGGAAAGCGTTTTTAGGATTTTGACCAGAATTACCAGCTTCAAGTCCCCCTGAAGAAATCTCATTATTAATTAACTCCCACAAGGGAACTCCATAGTATGTTTCTGTTCTCGGACCTGCTCCTGTTTGGAAAGTTACAGTGATTTCAGTAACGACTGCTGGGTCTTGTTTCTTTAAATCCTCCTGCAAATCTATGAGCTTTTGCAAGTCAAACGTTATTGGGTTTTTGACCTCACCACCCAAGCGGAATGTCTCAGACAGACCGCCCGGACACGCATTTTCTTCCCAGGAAGCGCGGTTTGCTGGGTCAGCTAAAGTAGGTTGCCAAAATCCCACTATCGATAGTGTTAAGGACACAATTGCGATACGACGAGTAAAACGCATAAAACATACCTTTGTTTAACTACTTACATGAATTGTTAAAAATTCGCTTCTAGTAACAGCAAGTAATCACCTTCCTGAGTTTTCGCTTTTTGGAAGCTGTCGATGTTTTCTTAAGGGCTAACCCAATACCAACAGCAAGCAAAATCCCGCCCAAATTCTGTGATTCGGGAACGGAAGTCGAGGGAGTGGCAGATGGGGAACTAAACCCATACTTCGCCAGAATTTTTTGTCCAGCTGGTGAAAGGATATACTCAGCAAGTTTTGTACCGTTGGGACTGGCATCTTTGAGTACAGTCAGTCCATAATCAGCTTTGACTGCTAGATTTTGAGGCAATTCTATTAATTGCAGGTCGGGTGACTCTTGAAGAGCTGATAGTCCACTCGTGTAATAAGCCAAAAAAATATCTGCCTGCTGAGTCTCTTGAATAAAGTACACTAAGCTATTTTTTCCCCCTGGAACTGGTGGAGAAGAGGGTCCACCTACCAACCGCAAGGCTTTTGCATCCAATGTTTGGAAGCTACCTGGTCTTAGCTCATTGGCTTTGCGAAATATCTCCTGTGCGTAGTCCCCGGAAGGATCTGAGATAGGTGTTGAAGTACCCAATTTGATTTGTGGATCTAGCAACACATCTAAAAGATTGTCCGACGTGACAGACAAACCCGGTCTCACAATGGCGGTCATGCGATTACTGGTAAAGTTCACCACAGATCCACTCAAGCCTTGCTGATACAATTTGAGAGGATTTCCTATATCTGCACTCGCAAAGACATCAGTCTTCTCCCCATTTTCTAAGCGTTCTCGCAATGACCCAGAAGGGCCAAATTCCCTGTTCACGGTAATGCCGTATTCCTGGGTGAAAGCGTCAGCGACTTCAGACAAACTACCCCTCAAACTGCCAGCACCATACAAGGTTACCTTTGGCGGTTCAGACTGAGTCTGATCGACAGCGAAAACCCTAGATGTCAGCGTGACACCGGAAATACAGGTAATCAGCGAGACGGCAAGCAAATATTTTCTCATCCTTTTTGAGCGTTAAGTATCGGTATACAGTAGGAAAATTGCTATCACTTCCGTGCCTCTCTACGCTTGTTTAAGCTTTTGTTGTCTCCATCAATTTCTCCGGGAAAACTCTGATGTACATCTAGGTTTTTGTATGTTGTCATAACATACCAGCTATGTTGGTAAAAATCAAGTCAACTATGTTTAAGCTTTGCAGAGAATAAGAGCAGTAGAATTGTTTATTTGGTATTGATGAATAGCTACCAGCCTGTAAGCTTACTCCTCGCCGCGATCGCCCCTTGGGCGGGCACTTGTGCCATCGCCCCCATCGGCGGGGCTTTGCCCATCGCCCATACCTCCTTGGGCGGGCACTTCACTTGTGCCATCGCCCCCATCGGCGGGGCTCTTGGGAAAGCGGACACGCCTCAAAGAACGCCCATCGCCTCGCTATTGCTCCATAGAATCCAGCAAATCTGCAATTTCGTCTGGTTGGAACCACACTAAGCCAAGTTTCTTCAAGTCTTCTGTGTAATAGAAGCTGATTCCACAGATATCTACAATTCTGGCTTCTAGGGCGAGAGTAATATCATCTATACACTCATCGATTCGACATACAGGTTGATCAAAGTTGGCGATATGAGCAATCAATTGAATTCTGTCTGCAGAAAAACCGTCAACTGCAGCAGGCAACAGTAGAAGAGGAAAACTTCTTTCTAGCCAAGGGTTGCGTTTAATCAGACCTTTAAGAAGGTAAATAAAATAAGCTGCAATCTGATGATTTGTCATCTCACCAGACTGAACTCTGCGACGTGAAATTGCAAGCAGGTTGGAGAAGAATGGTACTCGCAACTGCTTGTCTAATAACCGATAGGGATTTTTCAAGCTCTGTGGAGCTCTACAGTACAAGTGCGGATTTTCTAGTTGATATTTTGCCAAGACTTGCCGTGCTAGCCGGGAAAGATACATTTTGTCGCCATCACAGCTAAAATCAGCGCCGAGTTTGCAATTATTTTGGATCAGGATTTGTGCTGCCCAAATCAAGCTTTGCTGTTCTAATTCCTTAACAACTTGTTGTGCATCAATATCAGGGGTATTTGTCCGAATGAACCACAAGACAGACTCTTTATACAACTGGTGTGAGGTTTCACATGCCACATATCCAACTGACTCATTGGAGCGTAAAACCTCTAGCCATTCAGCCATTAATTGGTATAAAACAGCCTTGTTATGAGTTTGAATTGCCTTGACCAACTGCCAAACAGCAGCTTGTTCTTGTGTGGTCCATTTTTGTGGCATACTAATTTCATCCATCCTCTGAATGCAGCCAGTGTTTCGTTTTGGAATTGCAAGCGCTCAAAGACTACTGTGTAGCATAAGAAGCATCACTGTCTTTGTAGTTACTTGTATATTACCAATTAAATTGGTATAAATGTGTTCCTGTAAGGATTTCGGAAAAATTCAAAAGTTAAAAAAATCAATTTTTAAGATCATTTCACAACACTTCATTTGCAATATGTTAGGCTGTGTTACCAACAATATTGGTATAAAGCAGCGATTGATACAGTTTTGGCAACCGATTTAAGCTTTGATGGTTTTGGGGGAATGGTATGTCCTGTTTGGGGTATGCCAAGCAATGCCTGTAAATCTTGAATTGGTTTGGTAGGTTAGGCGCAAGCTCTGCAGTCACTAAAAACTACGTTTCTTGCTCTGATGAATTTAGGATTGTCAAGAATAGCAACTGTCAAAGCGAGCCGTCTTCCTAAAAGCCTTCGCCGGCACTTTGACATCAAACCTTCACCTGTAGCGTTAGATTTGCTCACCGCCTTTGAAGTCATCGGTTACACTGTCCTTTTGGAATCAGATATTAACATAGGTAGACACAAGGCACAAGGTTGTCTTGATACCAAGGTGGTTTTGGGCGATTGGGCGCAAGCCAGCACTCTCTTGAGCGATTGGGCACGAGGGCACTGCGCTCCGCGCGATCGCCTATACAATGCCTTGAAGCAGATTAACCCCAAACTGTCAACTGTTGCGATTGAAACAGCTATCTCTGGGGTGAGTTTCACCCAAAGTTCTAACCTGTTTGAAAATAACCGTCTTTTTCACCAACACCTGACACAAGGAGTTGATGTTGCGTACCAAGAAAATCACCAAACAGTTCATGAAAAAGTTTGGCTGGTTGATGCGTCTAATTTGCTCAACAATGACTGGTTAGTTATTCATCCTTTAACCCTGATTGAGGGAAGTTCCACTCACTGTCTGGATGTGGTTGTCTTCATCAACGGGTTCCCATTAGCAGTCATTATCTGTACCGATCCTCAGGACAAAAACGCTACCCTCAAAAAAGCGTATCAGCAACTTCAGTTCTACAAACAACAAATTCCAACCCTGTTTTCCTACAATGCATTCCTGATTATTGCCAACCGAAATCAAGCACGAGTTGGCACTTTAACTTCTGAGTGGGAAGAGTTTCTGCCTTGGCGCACGATTGATAACGAAGACTTTCCGCATCAAGGAGAAACAGAACTAGAAGTGCTGATTCAAGGGATTTTTGACAAGCGGCGTTTTCTAGAGTTGATAAACCACTTCATGGTATTTGAGAACAACGGAGCCAGTATCAGCAAACAGTTGCTTCGTCGCCCTTTTTGTACAACGCCATACCCAAAAACAAGCTGTCATTCTTAAGCAAGCAAGTATTTCCCAGTATTCAACATGACAATTATGCCTACGAACTCCAATTGGTATGAGAAAGAACTCATCGAAGAGTTCACTACCATCATCAATCACTCTTTCCCACAAGTTGGGCAATTGCTAAAGCGCTGTCATGTCAAACTCATCCAGTCATTCTGGGGACAACAGAGTCTTCACTTCCTGCCCTACATCGCGATTTATTGCCCTAATGAGATCATTGCTGCTGTCAAAGCGCAAATCTCTGTATTTAGAGAAGTCGCAAAATATGTAGGAGTTGTTGAGGTTGTCTGTCTGAATGCCACATCCCTGCTGCATGATCCCATGTCCAAGATCAAGCAGGATAATCCTCGCTTGTGGTTAGAACTGCACTGGATTGTCACACAGGAAAAAGGACAGGTCGTATGAAAACTGGGCTTTTCTGCAATTACGAAAATCATGACCATGATGCTCGTCGTGCCATCTCTGAGCAAGTGGCGGTCGTAAAACACGGAGAAAGCTTAGGCTTTGAAGAAGCCTGGGTAACAGAGCACCATTTCAATGATTTGAGTGTTAGCTCGTCTACTTTGATGTTAATGGCACATTTGGCGGGCGTAACTTCAACAATCACATTAGGTTCGGCAGCAGTGCTGTTGGCGTTTCATAACCCAATTACTGTTGCAGAAGATATTGCCACATTGGATAACCTGTGCGATGGGCGACTTGCTGTAGGAATTGCCAAGGGTGGACCATTTCCCGAACAAAACAAGCACTTTGCCACACCGATGAGTGAATCGCGTGCCAAGACACTAGAGGCAATGACGTTGATTCATAAACTGTTGTATCACAACGATGTGTCGTTTCAAGGGCAATACTATCAGTGCAATGATGTCACGATTTACCCGAAACCCTTACAGAAAAAAATACCAGTGTACCTTGCTACCAGTGATGATGAGGCGATTGGATTTGCTGCCCTTAATTCTTTCGGCTTGATGGGAGGACCACCGTTTTCCCTGGATACACTCAAAAACAATGTTGCCAAATACCGCGCTATCAATTCCAGTGGTTGTGATAAGTTCATGCTGGCACGATTCTTTTTTGTTGCGGGTACCAAAGATGAGGCGATCGCTGAGGCTTTACCTTTGATTCGCAGTTTTAGTCAAAGAATGAAGATGTTGAGTGCTAAAGCACAAAAGTGTGGCAATAGCAGCCAACACCTCCAAGCTTCTAGTAGTCAAAAAAGTATTTTTGATGAAGACCAATTGTTAGAAAATTCGATAATTGGTGATGTAGCCACTTGCCGAGACAAAATCAAACGATTTCAGGACGAACTCAATTTAGGCACTTTAGCACTGAAACCCGCTTCGTTGAATCTGCAAAAAAACCTAGAGAGTTTGACGCGCTATAACGAAGAGGTACGAACTTATGTGTAAACAACGCAGTGATTAGAAAGGGGTGTTACCATGAATCAACCTTTCCTTCCTCCAGATGATTTGCCTCCAGCTAGAACAACTCTAGTTGATGAAATACTGCACAGACAACTAGAAACAGTTGCTGGCATACGCTTTTACCAAACCTGCGGTCCCATTATGCGGGTTTTGCTGTCGAATTGTCACTGGTATTTCCAAACGAGTTCTGGCATTTTGACGCTAGTGATTGTTTGCTATGACATTGAAAGTTATTGGCATATCACTAACGCTGTTTCCCATATTCTCAAGAGATTGAAGCTGTTTTCAAACAGTGCCAAAATTCGCCTCTGTCCACCAACTGAGTTGGGGACACCGTGGGAAATCGAAGTCAATGAAATGTCAGATGATGAAATCCCGGATGATGAAGATTAATTTCTGTACGTTCGCTCATTTTCAATAAGTGGGAGGGAATTATGTCTTGCAGTGCTTGGAGTGTGCCTGATAGAAAGACTCTGGCATTTTCATTAGTGAAAGCATCTGCCGTTGGAGACAGTTTTTCCTTGAACCGCTTCAATATTTACAGTAGCAGCAGGTAGTGAAGCAGGTGTTCTGACTCACTTTCACCGTCACCTTTTGGCTACAATCAAACCAAGCCCGAAAAAGTCTTGGCGTTCAAAGATTATGGTAGCCATCACCCAACAACCCCAAAAAATGACCATCGAGGAATATCTCGAATGGGAACCTCAGCAAGACGTTCGCTACGAATATGTCAACGGCGAAGTTTTTGCCATGACAGGTGGTACAATTCCGCACAATGATGTTGCACTTAACCTTTACGCAGCTTTACGCCCCCATCTGCGTTCCAGAGGTTGTCGGGTGAATGTGTCAGATGTGAAAGTGCAAGTCAGTTCCCAAAGCGCTTACTACTATCCTGATGTTATCGTCAGTTGCGACCCAATAGACCTCAACGCCCGCAAATTTATTCAATTTCCCAAGCTGATTGTCGAAGTCCTCTCCCCAGGTACAAGCGCCAAAGACAGGGGTGAGAAATTCACTTATTATCTTAAAATCCCCACTTTGCAAGAGTATGTCTTGATTGACTCTGAAAAAATCTCCGTTGAGCGTTACTCTCGCGGAGAGGGTAGAATGTGGCTTTACTATCCCTACACGAGTGGAGATATTATCACTCTCTCAAGTATTGAATTTGAATGTCCTATTGAATTGCTGTATGAAAGTGTTGTATTTGGAACCGAGGAATAAAGAAAAGGCAATTATTCTCAGGAAAACAGCACCTTCCTTGTTATAAAGCCCCCATATGGGGGCTTGAAAGTTTCATACTCTAGCTTGCAGATAGTTGACAACTATCTCAAAAAGACTTTGTTAATCAACAGCAACTATTACATCCGAAGATTTTATAATAGCGTATGCTTGCTTTCCTTCTTGCAGTTGAAGCTTTTCTGCTGATGACTTGGTGATGATCGCAGTGACCTCTACTCCAGAAGCAATTTCTAATATTACCTCGGTGTTAACGGCTCCTTCCACAACTTTTTTTACAGTAGCTTTAAGCGCATTACGAGCACTTACTTGCATCTTTTGATGTCCCCTGTAGTGTTTGAACTTAATAATACTAGCAACTATTGACTCTTATAATTAACATCTTGACGTCAACATTACTATTCTTAACTTTTCCTTAACGTATAAAAAACCATTGCTTAGTCTTACAGCATCCTTCAAATGATTAGATCACAAATCTTCGGGTGTTCCTTGCCCGTAAAAGCCTATGTCGTATCCATTTGAGATATTGGTGAGCAATGCCCACCTTAGCTGAAAACCGCTGTAAAATCAGGGTTTTCAGAGAAAGTAAATTTATAATGTCATATTGCCATGACTGCAATTACCATCAACTTTAATAATGTTGTTAAACTAACCGACGATCAATTTTACCAACTGTGTCAGGATAATCCCGATGTCAAATTTGAGCGCAACGCCAAGGGAGAATTGATTGTAATGCCACCAACGGGGGGAGAAACAGGAAAACGTAACGCGAAACTTACTGCACGATTTGTTTTGTGGAACGAACAAACACAACTCGGTGAAGTATTCGACTCCTCCACTTGCTTTAAACTCCCCAACGGTTCTGATCGCTCCCCTGATGTATCCTGGATACAATTAGAGCGGTGGAACGCACTGACACCCGAACAGCGCGAGAAATTCCCACCCATCGCCCCAGATTTTGTATTGGAGTTGATGTCTCCATCCGATAGTCTTAGCGTTGTTCAAACCAAAATGCAAGAATATATGGATGCAGGCGTAAAATTGGGTTGGCTTATCGACAGAAAAACTGGGCGTATCGAAATTTATAGACAAGGGCAAACAAAAGAAGTATTGGAGTTCCCCACAAGCTTATCTGGAGAAGAGATATTACCTGGTTTTGTTTTGGATTTACAGATTGTGTGGGGTTAATTGCAATTTCAAACAAGCTAAAAATTTTCTAAACAATATCATTATCAGGACTTACGCAAAGTCGAGAATGTCATACTGAGCGAAACGGAGTGTAGCGAAGTATCAAGGGAGATTCTATGTCTTTCAGACACGCTGAGTCCCAAAGGGACACGCTTCGCGAACGCGAACGTTTCGCTAGCGCTACACTCAGAATGACAGTTTTTCGTTAAAATGCGTAAGTCCTGATTATTTTTGTAGTAGCAATTTTTTATATACTAGATAAAAAATAATGTTTATGAATCCTTTTTATAGGGTTTGACAGATTTGGCTATACTTTGTTTTAGGATAGGTTTAGTGTTTTGTCTTGGTGACGGGGTAAGATCCTGTGCCAAGTTTAGTAGTTTTGGGTGGTTTGGTGCGATCGCAAGTGCTTTTTCATAGTACATTCTTGCTTCATCAACTCTGCCAAGTTTCAACAGTGCGCGACTTAAATCTGATGTGACGATGGTCAAACCTCTTTCATTTTTTAAAATTTTGTCGATTTCAAAACCTTTTATAAGTTGAATAACAGCTTCTTCTAAGTTTCCATGTGCGAGTAAAGCTTGACCCATTGCAGTATAAACTTTTGCTAGATGTCCTTGGTCGCCTAGTTCCTCGCCTAATTTGATACTTGCTTGGAAATACATCAGGGCTAATTTATGCTTTTCCTCTCCTCCCTGTTTGTGTAATACTCTACCCAGAGTGTTAAGAATTATTGCTTGTCCGCGTTGGTCTGCCTCTTTTGTAGATAAGTCGTAACATTGTCGGAGAATTTTCTCTGCTTCATTCCATTTTTGTTGTTTTCTTAGTATTCTGCTTAGAGTATGAAGGGCAAATATTAAAGGTTTAACATCGTCCAAGTCGGCACAAATGTCTTGGCTACGTTTTAATATTTGTTCAGCTTCTTCCCATTGACATTGTAATTCTAGAATCCTGCCTATATTATTCAATGAGATAGCCGAGCTTTTCTGGTTTCCTAGTTTTTCAGATATGTCGTAACTGCTTTGGAAAGCTTCTTTTGCTTCATTTAATTGCTTTTGTTCGAGCAATAAGTAACCCTTTTGATGCAATATCTCAGCTAAATAGGTAAGTCCTATTGGCTTTCGCTCCTGGTTATTTAATTCTTCTTTGATAGCAATAATACGTTCAAGAGTCGAAATAGCTTTTTCAATTTCACCCTGCTTGCGTAGTACCGCGCTTAGAGTCTTTAGCGTCTTTACTAAAGAGCGTTTGCTATTTAGTTGTTCTTGAATATCAATAATGCGCTCAAGGGTTTTTCTTGCCTCTTCAAAATCGCCCTGTTGACGCAGTACACCAGCTAGACTTGTTAGGGTCATTGTCAAGCCGCGTTGGTTGCCAAACTGTTGTTGAATTGCAATACTACTATGAAAAGAATCGATGGCTTCATCGAGTTTATTTTGCTGCTGTAAAACACCAGCCAAGCAGTTTAAACCGATTACTTCTTGGCGTTTGTCATCCAGTTGTTGGCTGATTTCAATTTGACGGCGAAAAGCATTGACGGCTTCATCGAATTTTTTTTGCTGCTGTAAAACACCAGCCAAGCAGTTTAAACCGATTGCTTGTGAGCGTTTGTCATCCAATTCTTGATTGATTTCAATTCTGCGGCGAAAAGCATCGACGGCTTCATCGAGTTTATTTTGCTGCTGTAAAACACCAGCCAAGCAGTTTAAACCGATTGCTTCTTGGCGTTTATCATCGAGTTGTTGGCTGATTTCAATGCTGCGGCGAAAAGCTTCGGCGGCTTCATCGAGTTTATTTTGCTGCTGTAAAACACCACCCAGGCGATTGAAAGCAATTCCCTCGAAACGTTTGTCATCCAATTCTTGATTGATTTCAATTTCACGGCGAAAAGTATTGACAGCTTCATCGAGTTTGTTTTGATGCTGTAAAACACTACCTAAGCAGTTTAAACCGATTGCTTGTGAGCGTTTATCATCGCGTTGTTGGCTAATTTCAATACTGCGGCAAAAAGTATCGGCGGCTTCATCGAGTTTGTATTGCTGTTGTAAAACATCACCCAAACGCTTTAAACCGATTGCTTCAAAGCCTTTAGCATCGCGTTGTTGGCTGATTTCAATGCTGCGGCAAAAAGTATCGGCGGCTTCATCGAGCTTGTTTTGCTGCTGTAAAACACCACCCAAGTAGTTTAAACCGATTGCTTCTAAGCGTTTATCATCGCCTTGTTGGCTAATTTCAATGCTGCGGCGAAAAGTATCGGCGGCTTCATCGAGTTTGTTTTGCTGCTGTAAAACACCACCCAAACGCTTTAAACCGATTGCTTCTAAGCCTTTAGCATGGCGTTGTTGGTTGATTTCAATGCTGCGGCGAAAAGTATCGGCGGCTTCATCGAGTTTGTTCTGCTGTTGTAAAACATCACCCAAACGCTTTAAACCGATTGCTTCTAAGCGTTTATCATCGCGTTGTTGGCTAATTTCAATACTGCAGCAAAAAGCATCGACAGCTTCATCTAGTTTATTTTGCTGCTGTAAAACACCAGCCAAGTAGTTTAAACCGATTGCTTCTGAACGTTTATCATCAAGTTGTTGGCTGATTTCAATTCTGTAGCTAAAAGTATTAGCGGCTTCATCGAGTTTTTTTTGGTGCTGTAAAACACCAGCCAAGTAGTTTAAACCTATTTCTTCTTGGCGTTTGTTACCAAGTGCTTTGCTGATTTCAATTTGACGGCGAAAAGCATCGACGGCTTCATCGAGTTTGTTTTGCTGCCGTAAAACACCACCCAAGCATTTTAAACCTTTTGCTTCAGAATGTTTATTATCGAGTTGTTGGTTGATTTCAATACTGCGGCGAAAAGCATCAACGGCTTCATCTAGTTTATTTTGCTGCTGTAAAACACCACCTAAGCAGTTTAAACCAATTGCTTCTTGGCGTTTGTCATCGAGTTGTTGGTTGATTTCAATTTGACGGCGAAAAGCATCGGCGGCTTCATCTAGTTTATTTTGCTGCTGTAAAACACCACCTAAGCAGTTTAAACCAATTGCTTCTTGGCGTTTGTCATCGAGTTGTTGGTTGATTTCAATTTGACGGCGAAAAGCATCGGCGGCTTCATCTAGTTTATTTTGCTTTTGCAAAGCACTTCCTAAGCTGTTTAGCGTAATTGACAAACCATCTGGTTCATCTAATATTTCTTGGATAGCTAAAGCTTGTTTGAAAGTATCTACAGCCTGGTCAATTTTTTGTTGTCGCCGTTGTACACGTCCAAGGGTAGTAAGCCAATTTGCATGACACTGATGGCGGGTTTGCTCAATTTTGATTTTTTGCAATATATCTGAAATAGGAACAAGTACTGCCTCAGCATTCAGATGTTCCTTTTCCAGAGAAAGATACTTTGCTTGTTGAATGCGGAATTTAACTACCAATTCCCAATTCTCAAATCGTTCCGCTAAAAGTTGGAACCTGGACATGAATGCTACTGCTTGCTTCCAGTAGCCATATTTTTCAAAAAATTCTTGCAGCCGGGATGCAAATTCATAGTCAGCACTTTCTTGATGTTGCAACCAATCAGCAACCAAAATAATACCGTTAATATCCTCTGCGATCGCACTAGCAACAAAACCAACATCGCTGGATTTAACTAAATTGATAAAAAATTGAGCGTGTCGAGTTGCTGCATCATCTCGCAATCCGCGTTCAACTGCCAACTCTTGAGCAAACGCACGAATTAACGGATGGAAAACAAATCGATTCTCTCCCACCTCAGCATAGTTAAGTAGCGAAAACCGACATAAGCAATCGAGGTCATCTTGTGCCGTATACTCATCACTATAATTACCTGTTGCTGTTGCAGAACGTCGAGAAAATCCATCCTCGGCACAAACACTTAAGCAGGAAAAAAAATCAATTTGCTCTGGCTGAAGTTCTTTTAAGCTAAGTGAGAAGCAAGCACGAACATCCAAATGTTCATCTTTTGCAACTCTTAATCTTGCCAATCGTCTTTCTTCTCGCAATGAAGCCGCATAGTCTGCGAGACGACGATTTGGGTTCAACTTTAGCGCAGCGCCGATAATTTGTAATGCTAGGGGTAAATAGCCTGCTAACTCGATAATTTCTTCAGATATTTGAGGTTCGGCTGCGATGCGCTTTTCGCCTAATAGCTTTTGCAGCAGGAGTAATGATTCTGGTTTCGAGAGCGGTTTAACTTCAATCGTACCTTGATCGGGAATATCTAACGAAATGGACAACAAGCGATCGCGTGTGGTGATAATAACCGCGCATCTGTTGCCATCTGGATATAATTCCTTAATAATATTGGCATCTTCAGCATTATCGAAAATCAACAGTATCCGACGATGAGCAAACACATCTTGCATGATGGTTTTTGCGTCTCGCTCATCTTCTGGATCTACTTCTTGTCCACAACGTCGAGCAAAATCACGAGCGATGGTGTCTGCATCTTTACCATCAACCCGCAAACCAATGACACCATCAGGAAAATCTGCTTTGTGTAACGTAGCGAAGTGACAAGCAAGCGCTGATTTGCCGATACCCCCAGTACCAGCCAAACCAGCGATGCTACACAGTTTGGTTCCTTGACGATGAATCAGCAGTTCTTGAAGTTGCTGCAATTCTTCGTCTCTACCAGTAAAACTAGAGACATCTTTTTGTGGCAATATAAAAGGTATTTGAAAAGGCAGAGACGTTGAATTATTAGCTTTTTTGTGCCTTTCGCTTATTTCTGCTTCTAATCTGCTAATATTTTCATTACATTCTTTAATCTTGCAGTGAAGAGAATATTTTTGTTCGGGGTCTGCCGTTTTAACTTTTTCTTCCTCAAAAAAGCCACACTTATCCCGCCAAGAATTAAGCGCTTCTTCTAAACTAGCAACCCCCTCTAGCTTCATCCTCTACCTCTAAAGAGCGATTTTACCTGTTGCCATGACCGAACCATTAAAGCTTCGGTATCCATTTCCAACTCATAGGATGCAATAGCCGGGACAATAGGTAGAGCTACTTTCAACTTTGCACTTGCCGTTTTTCCTGGTTCGTCAAGCTTGGCACGAATTTCTGTTAACAAACGCAGCAACTCATCGGGGTAGTTAATCGAACGTTGCATTTCCAAACGTTCAACAGCTTCCATAACCCGCATCAAAGCATTTTCGGCTTGCAAATCGGAAATAAAATAAGCATCAGTCCCTTGATAAAGGAGTTGTCCATATTCAACCTCATACTTGCGAATATCCGGTAAGATTTCTCGCTTAATTCGCATCTTCAATTCGGTTTTAGCAGGGGTACTAGCTGTCACAACCAGTTCCTTTTGAAATTCCCCAAGCTTCTCGTATAAAATTTCTAAAATATCTTCGAGAGAAGTTAATCGTTGACGGCTAATTTCTTGAGACCGCATAAGTAATCTTATTTATTCAAGATAATCGTGTTTCTACGTATTATTCCTGATTATAACCAACTTATCCGGTTGAATTAGCTTTTCCTTAAGCGGACAATTACTTAAATAGAGAAAATTCGGGGCGTTATCATGAAAGCTGTTTATATCATGTTCGGCTAATTAGTTATGATTCCCACGTTGGCTGCACCCCACCCCTTTATCCCCTCCCCCTCCGGGTTCGCCAGTTGCCTAGGTCGGGAAACCCTCCTGCAGCACTGGTCTCACCGCAAGCGGGGAGGGGAGCCTAAGCGTAGCTTTGGCGGGGTGGGGTTCTTCAGGAATGATAACTAACCAACAGAGCCTTATATTATACCAAGTTGCAGTCATAGAGACTAGTTGTCATGCTGAGGGTAACGAAGCGTGAAGGGAAGCATCTCGCGAGATTCTTCCCTATGTCTGCGGCACGCACTCGCGTTCGGTCAGAATGACATGTTTGAACGCAACTTGGTACTTAGTACAGCATTTCATTAATTCGTAACGTTTTTAAACGCTGAGGAACGCTGAGGTAAACGCAAAGGTACACAGAGTCTTCGTTCAAGTTTTCGCTATGAACTTATAAAATCATGTACTTAGTACCAACGCTGCTACCGTGCTTGAAAGACGCGCAACTAGATTTTACGCACTCAATGAGTCGTCTGCATCTGTTCGGCACCGATTGTGGGTATTGCACTCAACCTTTTGAGACGATCGCTGTTGCACAATTGTAGCTAAACTAGGTCGCCCTGTGAGGGAAAGTCGCAAGTCTGCCCAAATGCCATATAGAAAATTAGCGATCGCGCCTACAATTGGCAATTTGGTCGCAGCATAAACCCAGCCCATCCCTAAAGTTTCGTAAACGCGGCGAAAAACTTCAACATTTTTAACTAGCGTTCCTTCTGGCAACACAGCATGGATGCGCCCCATTGCAGTTTCGTAGTCAATTCCGCCATTTTCTTGGGGGTTATAGTCATCAGCTGCAATATCCACAAACGCTACCAGTCCCCGATTCGCATCACGTTTCATCAAAAAGTTAACTTCGCGTACGCACAAAGGACATTCACCGTCATACAGCAGTTTTATTTTCCACGATGGTGGCTGGTTGAGGGGGTTATCAGAACTGTAGGATTGGGTTTGTAGTGAGGACATTATTTTGGTTTTAAATAAGTTTATAGCGCTTCTTTGTGTTGAGTGCAATACATCAAGTTAGGAGAACCACAGATGGACACAGATGGACACAGATAAATAATTACTTCATCGAAACGAGAAGTGCTATATTTCCGTGTCAATGAGGCGTAACGCCCCTGAAATTATAACTGCTTGGTTCAGGCATCCCCTATGATGTTGAAATTTTTGGCTCTTCTATTCATGCAAGTGAACATTATTCCACCACATGAACTTTTACGAGCAATGCCCCGAAGTTCCCTACGGCGGGAAACCCGCCTGCAGGACTTCTCTCCACCCGAAGATTTGTGGTCTAATCATTTGAAGGGCGCTGTAACGTATAAAAAACCATTGCTCTTGAACGCCAAGCATCTACTCCATTAAAATCAGCCGTAAAGGATCTAAACGAACATACCAAGGCATCGGTTGGTCTTTGAGAGTTGCCCATTTTTCCTTAAACACCTCCGCCTGTAAGTGGTAATCATTATGACTAGTAGATGGATGATGGAGTTTGAGAAATAGCGTCATCCGGTGTGGTGTTTCGCTCGTTCTCACTAGCCAACAGGCAAAGGCGTTTTCATGGGATAAGTCGTTGGTGAGAATGATCTGATGGGCACGAATTCCCACATTGGATAAAGCGTCTGGGATAGGTTCAATGACACGGAGGGTACAACCCCAATCAATGGCTTCCACCTGCCCTGATGTGACAGCAACCGCACTTGAGAAGTTCTTACATCCTGTTAATTGAGCTACACCAACAGTAGCGGGACGCTCAAAAATCTCGTGTTTGGTGCCATAATGAGCTGCTTTTCCTTTCTCTAGAACAAGCAAATTAGGACAAACCCGATACGCCTCTTCCATATTGTGGGTGACGAATAGAGTCACGCCTTCGTAATTCGCTAGTGTTTCTATCATTTGCTGTTCCAGCTGGCTTCGCAAGTGTGTATCTAGTGCAGAAAACGGCTCATCTAGTAACAGTGCTTCTGGTTGACTTGCTAAGGCTCTTGCCAGTGCGACTCGTTGCTGTTGACCGCCGGAAAGTTGATGCGGATAGCGTTCAGAATATCCTTGCAATTGTACTGTGATCAATTGGGCTTCTATTTGTTGCTTAATAGCTGTGGTAGAAAGTCCTTTGGATAAGCCAAAGGCGATGTTTTGCCCTACTGTCATATGCGGGAAGAGAGCATAATTTTGCACTACAAAACCAATGCGGCGATCGCGCGGTGGCAAATTAATCCCCTGTTGAGAGTCAAACAACACCCGCCCATTCAAAACAATGCGACCTCTTGTTGGCGTTTCTATCCCTGCAATGCAGCGTAGAATGATGCTCTTACCAGCCCCAGATCCTCCCAACAATCCCAAAGGTTGCTTGTCGGCACTAAAACATACTTGCAAGCTGAAGCCAGGGAGCTGTTTTTCAATGTCAACAAACAGCCCAGAAGAAGACGCGGGGACACGATGACGCGGTGAGTCCAGTGCTGAAGGAGGGTCTCCCGACCTAGGCAACTGGCGTTCGCGTAGCGTCTCCGTTCGGCGCAGCCGTGCCGCAGGCTCAGGAGATACCCGTAAGGGGGACGCGGTGACATGGGGAAAATTTTCTCCCCTGCTCAACAGCTCCCCTGCTCCCCCTGCTTCCTTCTTCCTCCCCCGAGTTTCCTGCCAATAGTTGACTGCAATAATTCCAGATAGGGAAATACCCATGATGGCAACAGCCCAAAACCAACCTTCTTCGATTGCTCCGCCTTCCACAGCAAAATAAATTGCCATTGGGATCGTCTGAGTTTGCCCTGGGATATTCCCTGCTAACATCAGCGTGGCACCGAACTCACCCAAAGCACGGGCAAAAGCCAAAGTCGTTGCTGCTAAAATTCCGCTCCCTGCTAAGGGTAAACTTATTCGCCAAAATATTGTTGATTCCTTTGCGCCAAGGGTTCTCGCGACTCGCAGAAGGTTGCTATCTATTTGCTCAAAAGCTCCCAAAGCAGTTTTATACATCAATGGAAAGGCTACCACTGTGGCAGCGATCGCGGCACCATACCAGGTAAAAACGACACTAAAGCCCAAAGGCTCCATCAGTTTCCCCGCCGGACCATTTTTGCCAAACAGCAGTAGCAACAAAAAGCCAACCACCGTGGGAGGTAAAATCAGAGGAGCTACGAAGATTCCCTCAATCAAAGATTTCCCTTTTCCTCGATATCCCAGCATCCAATAGGCAGCAGCAATACCTATAAAAAAGGTAATAAATGTTGCAAGTATGGAGGTTTTTAGCGATATCCATAGAGGGGAAAGGTCAAGAGGCATAAGTCATTCAAAATTTAAAAAGTAACACCCATTGAGACAGACTCAGAATTCGTGTCTTGCTTTTTGGCAGAATTTTAGTTTCTGATAAATTGACTAAGCACCAACTTAATAATAAATAAGTTGGTAATAAATTCATATATACAGTTAGACAGTTTTCAACGACATTCAAAAGGTAAATGAGGTCGAGTGACATTTTATCTACTCATTCTGTAACCGTACTTAAAAATAAAAAAGTATAAATAAAAACATTTTTATCAGATTTGTCTATTTTACCGATGGTAGCCCAATGAGATAGCCTAAAATTTTCATCGTTTTGGGGAGTAGGGAATGGACTCTAAAAAATTCCCAATCTCCACTCCTCACTTACCACTTACTCGCTTGATACGCCAGTTAAATCTGCAACAGTTTAACGGCTTGTTGCTGGTACTTTTGATGCTTGGACAATAAACCCATATTTGTTTAGTACAGTCTTAGCTGGATCACTAGATAAAAACTGGACAAACTCCTTGGCTGCGTTAACATTTTTACTGCTTTTAAGCACTGCCATAGGGTAAACAATCGGGGAATGGTATTTATCGTCAACAACGACGGCGACTTTCACCTTATCAGAGATTTTGGCATCGGAGGCATAAACCAGACCTGCATCGGCGTTACCACTTTCTACAGATGCCAAGACTTGACGTACATTGTTCGCCAAGACCAATTTGCTCTTGATCTTGTCATAAAGGTTCAATTTCTGCAAAACTTGCTCGGCATATTGCCCAGCTGGGACACTCCTGGGTTCGCCGATCGCAATTTTCTTCACCTTGGGATCTGCCAATGTGTTGAAGCTGGTGACACCTGTAGAGTTACTAGGTACAACCAAAACCAGACGGTTATTTGCCAGGTTGGCAAGGGTACCCGGAACCAGCAAGCCTTTTTGCTCCAAAGCATCCATTTGCTTTTTTGCAGCAGAGATAAAAACATCTGCGGGTGCGCCTTGCTCAATTTGTTGCTGTAAGGCACCGGAAGCCCCGAAGTTATAGCTTATGTTGACACCCGGTTTACTTTGTTGGTAGAGAGTATTAATTTCCCCGAGCGCATCTTTGAGGCTGGCAGCAGCAGATACGAGTAGGTTGGTGTTTGACTGTGCTATGACAGGAGATGGCTCAAACAATCGCAAGCCAATTGCTAGCAGCAAACTAGCAACAGCTATGCTTATAAAGGCAAAAAGTTGTCTTCTTTTCATAGTGGGACTTACAAAGATCCTCTTTTGATGAAATTACGGTTGGTACAATCTTACCAACCTAACCCCTCCATTACCAATCAATTTGGTATGATGCCTAGAAAAGAACAACGATGGGTCAGATTTCAAACCTTAGAGCAGGAGTGCAGACTTCTCTTCGGAGTTCTCAAAGCAGTCTCAGCCTACCAAAACCGAGATTCTCTAGCTACAGCAGGCGACAACTACCGTCAACCGACCAAGCATTCTCATTTAAAGATGTGCTTACAAATGCCCCTGTGCTTGTGCTAACTGCAAAAGTTCTTGTGTCGTGAGGCTACGTTTTTTCTCTACCGACTCTTTCCGCACCGCGTCCAACACAGACTGGGTTTGTTCTTTGTTGAGAATGATACCGTACTGCTGTAGTACGCTCGATAGCAATGCCCGACCAGAATGTTTACCGACAACCAAACGCCGCTCCCACCCTACCTCTTCGGGAGCAAATGGCTCGTAAGTGCTGGGATTTTGCAGCACACCGTGGGCATGAATTCCCGATTCATGAGCGAAGGTATTTTCACCAACAATTGCCTTCCAAGGCGGTACATTGGCACCTGATGCCGCTGCGACAAGTCGCGAGACTTCCAACAAACCAGAAGTGTCAATACCCAAATCAATGCCATGAATGCATTTGAGAGCCATAACAACTTCTTCTAATGCTGCATTTCCGGCTCGTTCGCCTAACCCGTTTACTGTTGTATTTACTGATAAGGCTCCCGCTTTGATACCAGCAAGAGCATTGGCAGTTGCTAAACCAAAATCATTGTGGGTGTGCATTTCCACAGGAATTGACAACGCCATTACCAATTGCTGAACTTTTGCGTGAGTCGTGAAAGGGTCGAGAATACCTACAGTGTCACAAAAACGAAACCGCGATGCACCCCATTCTTGAGCAGAATGTGCTACATCTTGGAGGAAGTTTTCGTCAGCTCTTGTGGAATCTTCTCCCCCCACGGATACAAACAGACCTTGATCAACAGCGAAGCTAATACTATCTTTAAGTTTTTGCAAAACCACCTGCGATTGACCGTGAAATTTCGCGGCAATTTGGATTTGGGAAACCGGAATGGAAATATGCACTCGCTTCAAACCACAAGCAATAGAAGCCTGAATATCTGATATGACAGCGCGGTTCCACCCGAGGAGTTGCGCTTGCAAACCCAAGCCGGAAATGAGCGATATCGCTTGTTGTTCTTCCTCACCCATCGCCGGAATACCGACTTCTAACTCGTGAACGCCGATGGTGTCGAGAATAGCCGCGATCGCCACTTTCTCCTCTAAGTTAAAAGCAATACCAGCTGCTTGTTCACCATCGCGCAGTGTCGTGTCATTAATGAGAACCTGACTCATTGCCAAAATGCCTCTAACGAAAGGTGATGTCTATCAAAGCTTAGTGGGAGTGTGAGAACCCCTACGCTGTCTTCGAGGGGATGAAACACGACTTCTTCGGGCTTTAGCCCTTTGTTTCCGCATTGATAAACAGAAGAAAAATGTTCTAAAATAGTCTCATAGGAACATGGTGAACGACCCATACCCGATATCCATAACTGGACTCCTAGAGTAGAAACGTTGTCTTTTTGACTGTTCCTAATCATCTGCGGTGGGACGCGTCGTGGATGTAAAATTAAATTGCCTGTTGAGATGGTCTAACGGGGATTAGTAACACAATTTAGTGGTCTAGTCAAGAATCTAAGAAACAGGAATAAAAGTGTAGAAGCACGGCAATAGCTAAGCTTCGTAACATCCTTTTAAGAATCACCGAGGCTTTAGCCCGGTGAGTACGTCAAATATTACACCCAATTGAAAACTACTATAATTAATTTCAACGCCGAGCCATCTGGCTCGGCGTTGAAGTTTTTGCACAATTTTTTTTACATAACCTTTGGTAAGTCTCCACCTGTACTGCTTAGGACTCAGGTGGCGTAGGTGACAGTGCTTTGGCTCAACTCATAGCATAAGTAGGAAATACCTTTGCCTGCTTGGATTTAATATAAACACGCTGCTCCTCTCTAATGTTGAGCTTACTAAACTGCTCCCGGCTGAGGAAAGCAGTTACTGTTTCACCAGACTTGAGAACCAACTCGACCCGAATTTCCCAACCTAAGTTAATAATGCGATACACTTTGGCAGGCGCAGTATCCTCAGCAGGACTGGTGTGAATCAGAATGTCATGAGGGCGCAAAAATACCTGCTCGTTGGTGCGAAGGGTTAAATCGCTGTCTGGCAAAATACCTGTATTACTAGGAAGAACATTCACAGGACCAATAAAGCTCATCACAAAAGGTGATGCTGGCTGGTCATAAATCTCAGCAGAGCTACCAATTTGCTCCACCCGACCATGATTCATCACCACAATTTGGTCTGCAACTTCCATCGCTTCTTCTTGGTCGTGGGTGACAAGTACAGTTGTTACATGAACGTCTTCATGCAATTTTCGTAACCCCGCCCTTAATTCTTTACGGACTTTAGCATCTAACGCTCCAAACGGTTCATCCAACAGCAATATGCTTGGCTGAACCGCCAATGATCTTGCCAGTGCCACCCGTTGGCGTTGACCTCCAGAGAGTTGGGAAGGATAGCGATCGCCCAACCCCCGCAACTGTACCAACTCCAAAAGTTCCTCGACTCGCCCCTGAATTTTAGCTTTGGGAACTTTGCGGATTTCCAGTGGAAAGGCAATGTTCTGCCGCACTGTCAAGTGCTTAAACAAAGCGTAATGCTGAAACACAAAGCCTATGTGGCGGTCTTGCACAGACTTGTAAGTCGCATTTTCACCAATCAGCCAAATTTCACCGGAATCAGGAGTTTCTAACCCCGCAATCATCCGTAACAAAGTTGATTTTCCTGATCCAGAAGGTCCTAACAGCGCCACAAGAGACCCTGTTTTCACTTCTAAACTTACATTGTCAACAGCACGGAAAGAACCGTACTGTTTAGTTATATTCTCAACTACAATGCCCATAGTCATATCCTCCCAGAAATTGATATAGTAATAAACTACGGTTAGTCTGTCGGAAAAATGGTATTTTGGACAACAATGACTATTTCATCTCGTTTTCCTAATCCATCTGGTCAAAGCACCAAACAAAGCTTTAAGGCGCGCTCATTCTTGCCGCTTAAGCAAAATAGTCTGTGGAAAATTGAAACAGGAGTCGTGCGGGTTATGACTTGGCATGAAGACGGTACACTTGTCACTTTGGGAATTTGGGGACCCGGAGATATTGTTGGCAAAGCGTTTTCTAAAGTCGAACCATATCAGATTGAGTGTCTCACTAAAGTAGAGGCGACAATCTTGCCTTTGGAAGGCTGGTTTCCATTAACAGATGTTATGCTTGCCCACATTCAACAGGCGGAAGAACTGATGGTTATTCGTAGCTATAAAACGGTGGAAATCATGCTGATTAAACTTTTGGGTTGGTTAGCCAAAAAATTTGGTCGAGAAGTAAAAACTGGACAACTCATTGATTTACGCCTAACTCATCAAGACATTGCTGATATGCTCAATTCAACTCGCGTGACAATCACTCGCATCCTCACTCAGTTAGAGGAACAGGGGTTGATTCATCGTCTCCCTCTGCATCGGATTGTCTTGAAAGAAGAAGAACTTTGGCATTATGAAATTTAGCTTCAGATACATCAGCAAGACCACCCATCTCCATCAGCGTTTGGCTTACCCACAATTTTTAGATTTAAAGATTCCAGGTAAGCCAAACCATGCCTAATTTGTGGCACAGTTCCACGAATTTCCAAATCAAAGCGTCCCTCTCCATTGGTGTGTTTTCCCAGCATTGCCCCCGTAATATTAACCACTAAGCCATGAATAGCAATGAGCCGAGAAATCACAGGTTCCTGCTGGTAACGCCGGGGGATATGTAGGCGTAGGCGCATCTTTGTGGTATTGGTACTTTTAGATGACGATGCGTTCATAATTTTTAACAATTTGTAATTGGTAACTCTTAATTCGTAATTAAATTAGTCATTACGAATTACGAATTATTCATCACCAACTCCCTGTATCGACGTCATGCCAAATTTCTAGATTTAAGTCATTGATATAAATTAGCGCACTCTCAATTTGTGCAGAGGTTCCCTGTAAATCCAGGTCAAACCAACCATCTCCAATACCATTGGACCCTAATATAGCAGCGGTGATATTCACCGTTAGACCGTAGTTTGACACCAAGCGAGAAATGACAGGTTCCTGGTGATAGTCTTTTGGAATTCTCAGCCGAATTCGTTTGTGAGTGAGTTGATTGTCTGAAACCATAGCTGATACTGCTTTACTAGCCATCTTTTAATGTTTCGCTTTGATGCCTGCTTTCCGTTCCAAAAACTCCTTCACCACCAAAGTCACAACTGCTAGCAGCGTTAACAGAACAGCAACTGAGAAGGCGGCTTCAGTTTCATACTGTTTGTAAGCGTCTTCCACGTATAATGGTAAGCTTTGAGTTTTCCGGGCAATGTTTCCAGAGACGACGGCGATCGCACCAAATTCACCCATGGATCTGGCATTGGTCAAAATGACGCCGTAGAGTAGCCCCCAACGGATATTGGGTAGAGTAACGCGCCAAAATATCTGCCAATCTTTTGCACCGAGTGTTCTGGCTGCTTCTTCTTGGTCGTTACCTAACTCCTCAAGAATGGGAATAACTTCGCGGGCGACAAAGGGCAAACTCACAAATGCTGTAGCCAGCACCATACCTGGAAAAGCAAAGATGATCTTAATATCAAGTGCTTGTAACCAAGGACCAAACCACCCATTCCGCCCGTAGAGTAGCACAATCATCAACCCCGCAACCACAGGGGAGATGGAAAACGGCAGGTCAATAATACTTAGAAGAAGAGCGCGACCAGGGAAGCTATTGCGGGCGATCGCCATTGCTGCACATAAACCAAACACTGTATTCACTGGTACAGTAATAAGAGCTAGTATCAGTGTTAACCAGGCAGCATGAGTAAATTCTGGGCGTGTGAAAGTGGACAAAAACACACCAATCCCTTTGTTGAAAGCTTGGACAAAGACATTGAGCGCGGGAAGGTACAGCACTAAAGTTAGATACAACACTGCTATTCCGATGAGAATGGCTGGACCCAAACTCTTAGGCTTAATTTGCTTTTGATTGCTTGGCTGTGATGTCGCTGTATGAAAGTGTGGTTGTGGGAAACCATCATTACTTGACGTCATATCTTCTTCCCCAAGCTTGTAACATATTGATTCCCAGCAGTATCAACAGAGAAATTATCAGTAGCACTATGCCAATAACAGTGGCACCGGAATAGTCATACTGTTCCAATCTTTGGAAAATCAGCACAGGTGCGATCAAATCTTTGAAAGGAGTATTGGAAGCGATAATTACAGTCGAGCCATACTCCCCAACTGCACGTGCAAAACCTAAGGCAACACCAGTCAAAATAGAGGGTAACAAGGGTGGCAAAATAACTTTGGTGAAGGTTTGCCATTGAGACGCACCTAAGCTCCAAGCTGCTTCTTCTATTTCCTTTTCCATTTCCATAAGCACTGGTTGCACCGTCCGCACTACAAAAGGTAACGAGATGAATATCATTGCCACCCCTACACCCAAGCGGGTGAAAGATACCTTAATGCCAAACGGTGCCACTAGTGAGCCAATCCAACCATTATCGCTGTAGACTGTTGCTAAGGTTAGCCCTGCCACCGCAGTTGGTAACGAAAATGGCAGATCCACGGTGGCATCAAGCACTCGTTTGAAGGGAAATTGATAGCGGACCAGAACCCAAGCAATCAGAGTTCCAAAGAAACCATTGATCAGGGCAGCTCCTATTGCCGTAACAAAAGTCACCTCGTATGTTGCTAATGCGAGTGGATTAGTCGCGATTTCCCAAAACCGAGCCGGAGGTTCAGTACTTGCCTTCAGCAACATAGCAAGTATTGGGATAAACAACATCACCGTCAGGTATGCGAACGTAATTCGCCATGTCCAAGGAAGCTTGGACAAATGAAGCAGGTACCTCTTCCAACCCGGAGGTTTTCGACGAATGAGTTCTTCCTGAGAAGGTGATGGAGGTGAAGATATAGCCATAAGCAGTGTATGAGGAAGTGGGGGAAGTGGGGGTGGTGGGGTAGAGAGCGTATCCCTCACGGGACGCTTTGCGACGAGCGCGAGTATTGGGGAGAAGTTGCTAATGACTAATGACTAATGACGATTTATTTTTTTGCTTGAATTTGGTCAAAAACTGCACCATCTGCAAAAAATTTCTTTTGGACAGCATCCCATCCGCCGTACTCACTCACTGTTCCCAGGTTTTTAACTTTGGGATATTTATCTGCGAGTTGTTTCGTCTGTGCTGTTTCCTCTACAGGTCGAAATCCGACTTTGGCAAACTCCTGTTGTGCTTCCGGTGTATACAGGTATTTGACAAAAGCTTCAGCAACTTCTCGGGTACCGTGTTTATCGACGTTCTTGTCTACAATTGCGATTGGATTGTCGATGGAGATGTTTACATCAGGAATCACGTAATCTACTTTTTCGCCCTTTTGTTGCGCCAAAACAATTTCGTTTTCATAGTTGATCAGTGCATCTCCTTGACTCCGCTTGGCAAAGATATCAGTTGCTTCACGAGCATCTTTTGTCAAAATCGGAACATTTTTGTAAACTTTGGTCACAAACTCCAGTGCTTTTTCGTCTGTTCCACCAGTTTTGATCACTGAATTCCAAAGCGCTAGGAAATTCCAGCGAGCGATACCAGAAGTTTTGGGGTCAGCTGTAATCAGTTTTACATTATCCTTTGCCAAATCCGCCCAGGTTTTGATGCCTTTTGGATTGCCTGGGCGAGTGACTAATGCGGCAACAGATTTAGAGACAATGCCATTATTGGGAAATTCCTTTTCCCATCCCGACGAAATCAATCCAGCCTTCTCAATTTTTTGGGTATCTAAGGCAAGTGCCAAGTGGACAATATCTGCTTCCAAACCATCAATCACAGCACGAGTTTGAGAACCAGACCCCCCGTAGCTCTGCTCAAACGAGACATTCTGGTTATGTTCTTTCTTCCACTGTTCGACAAATTTTGGAATAATAGCATCGTGAGCTGCTTTAGTGACAGCAAACGAAACAAGAGTTACTTTAACATCCTGCTTATTGGCAGACACAGGATTTGCGGTGGAACCACCTGCATCAGTGCTACTAGAAGAATTACCTGTACCGTTGCTAGAGCAAGCTGCGAGCGCTACACTCAAGCTAACTCCTACCAAAAAGAGTGATAGAAAGCCTTTTATAGAATTAAGCCTAAATTTATTAGCTATTTTTAAGAATATTTGCCCTGACTGTTTCAAAATATGCTGCCAAAAACTCATAATATTTCCCCCCTGAGACCTTACGGCACATCGGTACGCTAACCGTATTTATAGTTCATTGTGAGAGATAATACATGGTAGTAGCTTAAAATGCAAGCGAAAATCCTCACTTTTCCTATCGATAAAGTGAAGATTATTGAATGCTAATGCAGTTAGAACCAATTGAGGAGAACTCAGAACAAAGAATCAGAATTCGGGAAACAAAGAGTTTGCTTTTTATGCCAGCTTATGTGGCAAGCCATCTTGAAATACTAGCAGTTCTCCGGGTAGAATTTGCGTCCAGACTTCGTTGTCAGTTAGGGGAGTGGTGGCGATAACAGCAACGCGATCGCTCGGAGTGGTCAACTCACTAAAATCAACAGTCACGTCTTCGTCAATCAAATGAGCAGCCGCAAAGGGCGCTTGACGTACGATGTAGCTGAGTTTTGTTGAGCAATGAGCAAAAAAATGTTCCCCATTGGAAAGCAAGTAGTTAAAAATACCCTTTTCGGCTAAAGTTTGAGTGATATCCTTGAGGACTGGGTAAAGTTCCTTCAAAGGAGGCTTACTGTCAGGGAAGCATTTTCTGAGCCGATCCAGTATAAGACAAAAAGCTTTTTCACTATCTGTCTTACCTACAGGTTGATAAAACTTCAGATCCTGAGGTTCAAAATCTGGCAAATCGCCGTTGTGGGCAAACACCCAGTACCTTCCCCACAACTCACGACGGAAGGGATGGCAGTTTTCTAAAATCACTTCACCCTGAGTTGCTTTGCGGATATGGGCAATCACATGAGTGGAGTGGATGGGATAATGTCGCACCAACTCAGCGACGGGAGAAAAGATGGAGGGCTTATCATCTAACAAAATTCGACATCCTTTCCCTTCAAAGAAAGCAATACCCCAACCATCGCGATGGTCGTCAGTTTTTCCTCCTCGCGCCGAAAAGCCCTCAAAAGAAAAGCAAATATCAGTTGGTACGTTACAATTCATCCCCAACAGTTGGCACATGGATGTTGAAACTCTGAACTTTAGACTAATGGCTGTGGGATCAAGATAATCCAGAATCACTCAATTGATCTGGCACTAATGCTTCATTCTACAAAAATTCACTCTCCAGTTTCCTAGGTAGGAGTTTGGGCAAAACAATCGGGTGTAGGGAACATTCTTCACCTAACTCCCCACCCTACAGTCCACAACGCTCCTAGTCTTAAGTCGGGAAACCCGCCCCCACTGCTGGCTTCCCCACACCTATTCTTAACAAATTAGTTCATTTCGCAAGTATTAAGTAGCACAGAGACTTGATTTTTGAATCGGTCTATGAAATTGTATTAAATCAAGAAAAGGCAATTTTCCTACCAAAATACCGTATTTTAGATGGTGAGGAGCACTCAATTATGCATCTATTTAAGGCTTTCAAATCTTTGTTGAGACCGTCGCAAAAGTCTTCAACCCGCACCCTGCTCATTGCTGCTGGTTTAAGCGTCAGTGCCGCCGTACCGGTCTATGCTGGAATTACCTTGCAAAACCCAGCTTCTAGCAGGAAACCTGAACTCATCAGTCAGAACCAAAAACCAGTTGAATTAACTTTGGTTTCCTACGCTGTGACTAAAGAGGCGTACTCAAGAATCATTCCTCTATTTGTAAAAAAGTGGAAGCAAGAGCGTAAGCAGGACGTCAGTATTCGGGAAAGTTACGGGGGTTCTGGTTCCCAAGCACGAGCAGTCATTGATGGCTTAGAAGCAGATGTGGTAGCGCTAGCGCTAGGACTGGATATAAACCAAATCCAAAAGGCAGGGTTAATCGCACCAGGCTGGGAAAAGGAGGCTCCTAACAATGCGATCGTCACTAAGTCGGTGGTTGCGTTGGTGACTCGTCCAGGCAATCCTAAACAAATTAAAAGCTGGGATGACTTGGTTAAACCAGGAGTCACCGTCATTACTGCCAATCCCAAGACTTCTGGAGGTGCCCGTTGGAACTTCTTGGGACTGTGGGGTGCAGTGAGTCAATCTGGAGGGAATGAGGCAAAAGCCCTCGATTATGTCTCTAAGGTTTACAAAAATGTGCCTGTGCTGCCAAAGGATGCGCGGGAAGCCAGTGATACTTTCTACAAGCGAAATCAGGGAGACGTGTTGTTGAACTATGAAAATGAGGAGATCCTAGCTAAACAGAAAGGTGAATCTAACAATCCTACAGTGATTCCTCAAGTCAACATTTCGATTGACGCCCCGGTTGCTGTGGTGGATAAAGTGGTGGATAAACGCGGTACTCGGCAAGTAGCGGAAGCTTTTGTCAAGTTCCTATACACACCAGAGGCACAGCGGGAATTCGCCAAAGTCGGGTTTCGCCCTGTTAACTCTACAGTAGCTAGCGAAACACAAAAGCAGTTTCCCAAGATTGGCAAACTCTACACAGTTGCAAACTTTGGTGGCTGGGACGCAGTTCAGAAGAAGTTCTTTGCAGATGGAACTGTTTTTGACCAGATTCAGGGAGGAAGACGTTAAATCAGTTATCAGTTATCAGTTATCAGTTATCAAGATGTCCCAAGTCAATCTTCTCACTGGTCACTGTTCACTGGTCACTGTTCACTGTTCACTGGTCACTGTTCACTGTTAAAAAAGGGTGTAGGGTGGGAGACTTCTTTCATCTCCACCCTACTTTTTTTGGGGCGCAGTGCCTTGCGCCCCTACATTGCGTGAGACTGAACTAATCAATCGGTGCGTTGGGAACTTGTGCGTCAATTTGCGCTTGGGACAAATTCGGCAGTGCAGGGTTCAACTCACCTGCGAGGAAAACACCAGCAGGAGGAGCATTCAATTCAATTTCGCCAGTTAATGGATTGGTTCTAGCCACTAACTGAGTTCCATCTACTATCTTGACAAATAGAGGCTGTCCTTCTTGGTCTTGATTTTCTCCAGATGGAACGCTGATACCAGCTACGTTCACACCACTTGGCAGGTAAATACCATCACAGTCCCATTCATCATCTGTCTTTTTACCATTTCCGAGGTAAAAGAGGGTGTTGACAGAACTGTATTTGCTGGGTTTGTGAGCGTAAACAGCTAGTGTTCTGCCAGTTTCATTGCGACAGACGCCCCAGTCTTCTGTGGTTTCCATGACATATTTCTGGAACTGCAAATCAGAGATTTTCTGCTGAAGTTCCTCTGCGGTGTTGTATCCAACAGCTGACGGGTTACTCCTTGACTGTGAGAGTTGGCTGAGTTGTTGAGTGATTTGAGCATACTCAGGGCTCTTTTCCGCGATCGGGTCTGCAAAGGAAGGTTGAGCAATGACTAGGTTGACTAGTAGGAAAAGAAACACCAAAATTGCCTTAAAGATTCTCACGATTTTTCTCCTTTTCTGTTTTATGAGATTGAATCTTTTCCATTACAGGATTATGTTAGTTCTGTGGAAAAGTTTTTTAATAAGCCAAGAGATATACTTTACTATATCCAACTACTTTCGATGAAATCAAATATTCTTATTTATCAAAATAATAAGAGTAGTTTTTCTGTATGAATCTGAAAACTCTAACTGCATCTAGCAATCCTATTTCATTTATGAAATTTGGCTACCCTTCAGATACCCGACTTCGTAAGAGTTGTCGGGTATCTTGTTTTTCACGTAAGCGCAGAGCGCACGCCAAGGGCGAACGCGCAGCGTGCCCGCAGGGCTTATCATTTAGGATTGCTATATACGAATCCTATCTAAAATGAACCACTTACGCTCAATCTGATTCTACAGCCTAGATGCAAACAGCGCGAAGAAAGAAAGGGGGAACAGTATGATAAATTTTGTTTGAAATAAATTAGGATTGCTGTTGAGCTAAGTCAAGCGATCGCCAATTAATAATTTTTATTGATTTTCAAGTTAGGAATTCTTCCTTAAAGAGGATGAAAAAGTAAGTTTTGGAATTTTTTTTCATGCTCTACAGTGGACAATCTATATCTTTCAACTTTTGACTAAGCTGAGGGGGCGTGTTCGCGCAAAGAGCTAAAACTCATCCAACCAAGAAACACAACTGCAACTGACAATACTGCTAGCGCCAAGCTGTCCAAGGCAATATACACACCTAAACCAATCAAAAGGAATGGGACTAGCGAGTTGCCGTAGCGATCAATAATTAGGGCGATCGCCTTTTGGTGAGTTAATAGGTAGGCTGCGTAGCACCAGACTCCAACTAGCACAAAAAATACACTCAGAATCACTAGCAGACTTGTTAATTGAGTGTTGGCAAACAACGGCATATAGATTCCAATATTGTCACCACCGTTAGCAATGGTAATGGCTGCCACGCTATAGGTTTGAGGAGACAACAAACTACGGATAGGAAAGGAAACAGAAGACAGCATTGCTGGCTGTTCATCTGAATTATCCTCTTCTAGATTTACCAGACGATTCAAACCAATGGCAATGGGTATGAAGCCAGAAACATCCATCCAAACACTTGGCAGCATGAAGTTCCCGAAAAATCCTAGTAGACTAATAGCAACTAACACTGTGAAGCCGAGATACTGCCCTGCTACAATGTGGCGGCTACGAAGCGAGGTATTCACTTGGGCAAATAGCAGGGTTAGGATGACAATATCATCAATGTTGGTAGCTACAAAGGCGGCAACACCTGCGGGGATGGCAGTTATTAATGTACTCATTACTTGAGATCAATCCTGCTGGGCTGGTCATGATTGAAGTAGAAAGCGCTGATTCCATAATTGGCAAGTCGATATACTCCTTCATGGCGAGTAAGTACATAAAGGCGTTTCAGGCTTTCCATGAAAGTGTTTGCCAAGGGAACAAGGGCACTCTTGAGTTCGAGATGATTGGATGCAGAGGCAACCACCGATGGATAGAAACTCATTCTGTCCCATTACGTAATCAGCAAGATGGAAAGTTATTACATTTGGCAATTGGTCGCGACATTACCGAGCGCAAACGAGCAGAGAAGATACAGCAAAAGACGCAGGAACGATTGCAAATTCTTTCACAAAAGTTGATAGAGGCGCAGGAGGCTGAGCGGCGTTATATTGCCCGTGAATTACACGATGAAATTGGTCAGGCTTTGACGGCAGTTAAAATCAATTTGCAAGGCGTACAGCATTTGTCAAGTAAAAGTGAGATTGCATTACTGCTAGAAGAGAGCACAAGCATTGTTGAAGTTGCTCTGCAGCAGGTACGCAGCCTCTCGCTCGATTTGCGACCCTCATTACTTGATGATCTAGGACTGATGGCAGCGCTACGGTGGTATGTAGATCGTCAGAGTCAACGTGGAGGAATTATCGGAGAATTTCTTGCTTCTCCTTTAGAGAGAAAACTTTTGCCGAACCTAGAAACCACATGCTTTCGTATTGTCCAAGAAGCATTGACCAACGTGGTGCGACACGCCCAAGCACAACGAGTCACCGTTGAATTACGACAGCAGGACGCCCAACTGCACCTAGTCATTAATGATGATGGTATTGGGTTTAATGTGGAGGCGGCGCGGGAACGAGCTACTCATGGTGGGAGTTTAGGTTTGCTGGGAATGGAAGAGCGTGCTCTGCTGGTAGGTAGTCAATTCAACATTGAATCCGTGGATGGGTGTGGGACTAAGATTCATGTGTGTTTCCCGTTACAATAGGCTAGATGAGTGCAGCCCCAACCATGAAACAGATTCGTGTTTTACTGGCAGACAACCATACCCTAGTGCGCGCAGGATTACGTGCATTGCTGCAAAATATTGAGGGAATAGAAGTGGTTGCAGAAGCAGGAGATGGTCATGAAGCATTGCACTTGATAGAAGTCCATCAGCCGGATGTGGTATTGATGGATATTGCGATGCCCAAGATGAATGGCTTAGAAGCAACCTCCCGTGTGGTCAAGGACTGTCCCAAGGTGCGGGTGATTATTCTCTCTATGCACGCGAATGAAGAATACGTGTTGCAGTCATTGCGTAGAGGGGCAATGGGTTATGTGCTTAAGGACGCTGCTATTAGTGAACTAGAACTGGCACTCAGGGCGATCTCTCAAGGTGAAACCTATCTCAGCCCAGAGGTTTCAAAGCATGTGATTGGAGATTACTTGCGGCGGGTAGGTGATGAGTCTAGTTGTGTTGAACAATTAACATCGCGCCAGCGAGAAATTTTGCAATTGATTGCGGAAGGGCGGACAACAAAAGAAATTGCTGAGGTATTGTATATCAGTGTCAAAACAGTCGAAACCCACCGTATGCAACTGATGAAACGCCTGGGCATTCATGATGTTGCAGGTCTAGTACGTTACGCCCTTCGTATAGGATTGGTACTGCCTGATACTTAAATAATACTAGTACAGGGCGGCGGAAATAAAGCTACCATACCCTACGGGAAGCCGCTACGCGTCTACAAAATTCCCGAAAAGTTTATGGTGTAAGGATTTTGTGCCTCCTGCGGAGGAGCTGCGCTAACGCGTAGCGTGCCCGTAGGGCATATTTTGAATTTTGTGCCTGCTCCGGAGGAGTTTCACGCTCCGCGTAGCGTGCTCGTAGGGCATATTTTGAATTCCAAGGTAGCGGTACTAGTCCTGAGTTGAACAGTGCGGACCAAGCAAGAGCGAGACTCAGGACTTTTCTCCTGAGAACTCAGGGTTTTCCTGATTGGGTTCTCAACTGATTTAGCGTAATTTAGGTATTAGATTGAGTGCAGAAAGTACAGACTTTCCTCAAAGTCAAGCAGAAGGCATAACTGCCTTGAGTTGCAAGTTTTGCATTCAAGCAATTTACACTCTGACAGTGGTTTCCCCCTTGGAAACACACTAATAAACTGATGCCATCTGTGCGCATTCTTCTAGTAGACGACAGCGCCTTGCTTTTCTCAAATCCGCAACCCGTTTTTTAGCAATGGATAAGCGGCTGGAGGTTGTCGGGTCTGTTGTGCCCGCAACAGAAGCGCTGGAGCTGGTTCCTCTATTGTGCCCTGATTTGGTACTAATCGATTTAGCCATGCCTGAAATGATCAGAGCTAGCTTTTGAAAAATGCAGAATAGGGTTTTTACCTGAAAATTTCTGTTGAAATTTTCCATTCTAGGATAACCATAGCTTTACTAATGAAAAAATGATTACATTAGAAAATTTTCAACCTTGGCTTGATATTGACGCAATTAATGATGTAATGAAAGCAGCTTGCGTAGAGGCGGCGAAAACACCAAGAGCACTTTATGTTTTTATGCAAAGATATGTCTGCTATGGTAGAACCTTCAGTTCATCGGTACCAACCCTAGCCGGAACAATCAGTTCCAGTCATCTTTTGCAAGATCCAACCTGTTCAGTTCCAATGCACGCCGGACGTTCAATGGATGTTGCGGCAAAAGTACTTGCAGCATCTATCGAAGAATTCACAGATCCAAGAACTGGCGTTTCTCATGGCACGCTATCTTATGCTTTGCTAGACAAACTAGCTGAATATGCAAATTTATCTCAAGCAGAAATCAATACAATTTATCAGTCAGGAACTTGGCTTTCAGACATCATCTCCTATGTCAAAACAGCTTACAAAGCTGAATCTGATAGCCTTGAAAGTCTTGTCAGCGCCATTGGATTTCATGTTGCTACAGAAACTGTAGGAGATAACGAGTTTGGAATTATTAATGATGTACTTTTTTCTCAACATCGGAATAACAGTTTTGGTCGTTTTATCCGAAATAGTAAAGTCAGTTTTCAACAAGGAACAGTTAGCCCTTGGTATTGGATTGTGATTCATGGAACTTCTGATAGTAAGGGAGTTGAACTAAAACACTCTGCCGAAGCTTTTGCTGCTCTTAATTATGTTGTGCGCTATTCCAACGTATCAGAACAGCAAATCATAGAATGGGCAGGACAAGGTTTTGCGGAATTTGCTTATATCCAGACCAAATTTTTTCAACAAGTTCAGCAAGAACTACGCACTTTAGAAACAGCTTTAGCAGTTTAGTTGTAATAGTTGAAAATCTCGAAATAGCTCAAGTCATTAGAGTTGACATATAACTACTTGTAATACTTGGTTTAAAACTCTGTTCTGAAACAGATTGTAAGAAATTTTGTGAACTAATTAGACCATATTAGAGGTAAATAATCATGCCAGAAACTAAGTTAGCTTTTGGTGACAAGGAGCTAATTGTCAAAACTACGCCAAACAAAAAATACGAAATTTTGGATTTTTTTCTTCGGAAACTGTCAATTTTAATCGTTTTAAGTGTTGGATTTATCATTGCAGTTGTGATAATTCCATATCCAGTCAAATTATTGCCTCAATTGTTGTTAGGCATGATGTTTGCACACAGTATTGAACTTGAACATGAACTCACTCATCATGTAATTTTTTTCAATGAGCGTTTCAATCGTTTGGTAGGAACACTTTTAGGTCTTCCCATGTTAGTTTCTTTTTCCCTTTATAAAGCCCTACATGGTCATCATCATTCGGCATTGGGAACACCTGAAGACAAAGAAACCTTCAATTATAATTATGAGAAACTAACATCAATTTCAGGATTTATCCTTCATCTTTCTATGCTGGGGCATTACTCTGGAGTTGTTGAAAATATTTGTGTAGCTTTGGTTGGTAAATTAAGGGAGGATGTATCGCCTAAAATTGCACACCGTATTCGTAATGAATATTGTCTAATAGCATGTTTGATAATTATCATGCTTGTTCTCTCAATTTTATGGCAGACAACAATTTTACTCGATACTTGGCTAATACCTTTAATTATATTTACAGGGCCAATACATGCGTTGATTGAATTACCAGAACATTTTGGCTGCGATAATCAAACAACAAATCCTTTTCACAACACTCGTACAATTCAGGCATCTAAATTTTTTACATGGTATGTTAATGGTAATAATTATCACGTTGAGCATCACTTTAATCCAGCACTACCCATTAATGAATTAAGAAATTACCATAGTACAATTGTTGGCAAAATAGAGAATTTAGAATCTTCTTATTGGTCATTTTATAAGAAGTTCTTTGAAAAGCTTTTTGGTAAAAAAATCTCATTAGAGAATAACTAAAACTTGAGCAGTTTGCTGAATTAGAAACATTTTTATCTTTGATTATCTTTTGAGGTTGACTTATGGTGTCTGAAGTTAAAGTCCAAAAAATTTCGGGAATAGACCTGTGGCAGTGGCGTAACCAAGCAAAGCAAGAAGCACTTGCGGCTGATGTTCCTGTTGGTGAACTTGATTGGTTACTAGAAAATATTACAGGTCTTGAACATCTGGCTTTGCAATCAGAAACTTTCAAAACCCAAGACGAAATTTTGCTTTCATCTTCCATGTCAGACGTATCTAGTCTTTGGAACAAAAGGCTCAACGATCGCGTACCTGTAGAATACTTAATTGGACTAGCTAAGTGGAGAAAATTTTCTCTATTAGTTTCTCCAGATGTGCTGATTCCACGCCCTGAAACCGAGGGGTTAATTGATATGGCAATTGCAGCTGTTAAAAACTCCTCACTAAATTTGACTCAAGGACACTGGGCAGATTTGGGTACAGGTAGTGGGGCAATTGCCATAGCACTTGCTGATGCTTTCCCTGATATTATAATTCATGCCGTTGATTGCGATGCAGCTGCTTTGAATGTAGCAAAAGCGAATGCAAAACGTTACGGAGTGGCAGATCGAATTAATTTTTATCAAGGTTCTTGGTTTGAACCATTAGCACACCTTAAGGGTAAGTTTAGTGGAATGATTGCCAATCCTCCTTATGTTCCCACTTCTTTTGCTCAAAAAATGCAACCTGAAGTGGCTTACGAACCCCAATTTGCGGTATATGGTGGCGGAGTAGACGGTCTAGAACATGTTCGTCATCTGATTAAGTTTGCACCTGATTACCTTATTTCTGGTGGAGTATGGTTACTGGAAATGATGGTAGGTCAAGCTGAGGTAGTTACTCAACTCCTCCAAACTCAAGGAGGTTATCAAGATATTCAAATTCATATAGATTACGCAGGACGTAATCGATTGACTAGTGCAAGCCGGATTTAAGTCGAAGCATCTCTAATAACAAGCACTCAATGTTAGTAGATCGTATCACTGATTTACTTTCATTGAAAAGCTTTGTAAGGGCGACAATTCTACACCCTTACAAAGGATTCATTTGTGACAGAGGTTATAGCAATTGGTAGAAGTTGATTTGCAATGCTTAGTTTATTAATTAAATATCTTTGACTTTATTTAATACGATTAGAAAAAATGTTGCTAAAACGTATAAGTAAAAAGGGAAAAACATTGTTGAGTTGGTTATATCTTGTTTTAGGTATTATGTTTGAGGTTTCTGGAACCACATTCATGAAAATTTCAGCAGGCTTTACGAAACCTCTGCCCAGCATTTTAATATTTGTCTTTTATGCTATGAGTTTAATTTCTGTAACCATTGCATTAAAAAAATTAGATATTGGTGTAGCTTATGCTGTTTGGTCAGGTGTGGGAACAATGATCATATCAATGGTTGGTATCTTATACTTTAGAGAATCTATTTCTCTAACTAAAATTATTTCAATGGTATTAATTATTGCAGGAGTTATTAGTTTAAATTTAACTAGGAGTTGACCAAAAATAATGGGATACAAGCCCTCCCTTTTAACGAAGTAGAGGGCAGTCCCTATGAAACAAGTTTCACCCACCAAAGATGAAAGAGGTTTTTTATTCTATTTAAGGATTCAGGTACTTGAAACCCAGTTAGAGAGCCAGTTTCAAAATTGCTTTTGGCTTATTAACATACCTTTAGTCGCAATAAGGCACGAAAATCTAGGTGTTGTGTAATGCTTGTTGAGAATAGAAAATTGTGGATAATCCCGCGAAACCGTTATTAAGAAACGATTGTAGAGATTTTGATATGACCTGAATCCTTACTATTCTATACCCCTACACCCTTTACACCCTTATACCCTTACACCCATTTTCAAGCTAGACAGGTCTAGTACGTTACGCCGTTCGTATAGGATTGGTGCTGCCGCATACTTAAATAATACTAGCCCTGAGTTGAACAGTGCGGACAAGAGCGAGACTCAGGGCTTTTCTCCTCACAACTCAGGGTTTTCCTGATAGGGTTCTCAACTGATTTAGCGTAATTTAGGTATTAGATTGAGTGCAGAAAGTACAAGCTTTCCTCAAAGTCAAGCAGAAGGCATAACTGCCTTTAGTTGCAAGTTTTGCATTCAAGCAATTTAGACTCTGACAGTGGTTTCCCCCTTGGAAACATACTAATAAACTGATGCCACCTCTGCGCATTCTTCTAGTAGACGACAGCCTTGCTTTTCTCAAATCCGCAACCCGCTTTTTAGCAATGGATAAGCGGCTGGAGGTTGTCGGGTCTGTTCTGTCCGCAACAGAAGCCCTCTTTTGTTACTACCAACAAAAGAGGGTTACCTAGATAGAAATAAAGCCAATCAAATACTTTTATCTCAAGACTTTGATACTTCACAAAAAGTACAATGTCTTTTCGATTGGTTTTCTCTCGTTCAGCCTTGTGTGTTTGGTTGAATTTCGGCTTGCGATTTGAATGGTTTTGTTAGAAATAATTGACAACCATTAAACATTAGTTTTTGTGAGAAAAAATGCTGCATACATCATCAACTGCATTATTAGATTCCCAAATCAAGCAATCGCCATCTAATCAAAAACAAGAGTTAGCCTCTTATGTAAAAAGTCTTTATGGAGATATTGCTATTTCTGAATGTCCTTTTACAGAAGAAGAGATAGGCGAATTATCAAAAACGAATGAATTGTTGATTTATTTACCTGCAAAGCTGACGATGCAGCAACTTTGTGATAGGTTTGGCATTAAAGCTAATGTAAATTTCGAGAATGAAACCATGATTAGAAATACGATGGTTTCAGAAGACCAATGGTTTATCGCCTCTAATAGTAAAACACCGGAATTAATTAACGAAACTGGGCTTTTCAGCAAGCGAGTCTATGAAGATGAAGGTCTTCATGGCATGGATTTGAGAAGATATCTTGCATTCGCAGCAACTTTTAAATATTATTTTGATGAATTTCCCGACCAAACCTATTGGTGTTTTCTCTTATCAGGAAGCTACGACCGTAGCGGTGTATCTGTTGTTGGCTTTGATGCAAAAGGTGTACTTAGCCATCACGGTTGGATGAAGAATTTTAAAGCTAAGTATTGTGGTTCTAGATATATAGTTATTCCTCCGAGAATTGAAATATTGCGTTCTACAAAGTCATTAAAAAGGGCGCGTCGCGGGAACGGAAGTGCTGAAGGTAAAGAAGCAAGTATGGGTTAAACTTACGTATGTCACTTGTGCAAATATACGATTTATTTAGCCCTGATTTCTACGCACAACCAGAACCTACTTTAGATGAGATGCGCTTAAATCATCCTGTTTATTGGTGTACTCGTCTAGAGTCTTGGGTATTAACACGTTATCAGGATATTTCAACCACGATTCGAGATGCGAATTTTTCGGTGGATAGAAATGGTCAAATTGCTAGGGGAGGGTCGCCTGCACTGCGGGATAAACTAAATTTTTGCAATAACTTTTTTGCCAGTTGGATGGTTTTTTCTGACCCTCCCAGGCACACATTTCTACGCAATATTGTGTCTGGAGTGTTCACTCCCTCACTGATGGAAAGTTATAAGCTTTGCATTGAAGATTTGACTTGGGAACTGATTAAAAACGTTAGTGCTAAGGGAGAAATGGAACTAATTCAAGATTTTGCAGTTCCCCTCCCTGCGCTGGTGACGGCAAAGATGTTTGGCATATCGCGAACGCATATTACAGAACTAAAAGATTGGAGTAGTAGTATATTTACTCTACTTGGAGCTGACAATGCTAGCGATGAGGCGATTAATGCAACTTACCAAAACTTGGTAAAATGTATTACATACTTTCACATGCTAGTGGAAGAACATCGTAGTTCTAAGAGTGATAGTTTAATCAATCAATTAGCCAACGCTTCCTATTGTTCGGCTCAACTTAGTACTCAAGAAGTTGCTACCATGTGTATTGTCATGATGGCTGGTGCTTACGAAACTACAACACACTTAATTGCTAATGGTATACTTGCACTATTACAAAACCCTGCCGAGTTAAACAAACTCAAAGACAATCCAGCCTTAATTGACAGCGCAGTTGAAGAAGTATTTCGGTATTGTGGGCCTGCTTTTAGCGTCGTTCGTCGAGCTAAATTAGATACGCAAATCAATGGACAAAATATTCAAGCCGGACAAAAGATTTATTGTCTGTTACACGCAGGTAACCACGACCCAGAACGTTTTCACCAGCCAAGTAAACTAGACATTTCTCGGCAAGACAACCGTCATTTAGGATTGGGATTAGGTATCCACTTTTGTCTTGGTGCAGTTCTAACTCGCTTGGAAACCAAAGTCGCCATTAACTCTCTTGTCCAAAACTTCCCAAATATACATCTAAATTCCTCCAAACTTGAGTGGATACCTAATTTAGCAATGCGAGGTTTAAAAAAATTACCTATTGCATTTTCTTGATTAAATTATCGCTGATATGAGTTTAAAAGATAGGTAAAAAATAGAACTTACACATTGACAAAGATGGCAAGATGTAAATGGAGACTTATGAGCGTAATTTAATATGCCTTCGCTTTGGTAGGTGCAATCAAGTAACGATAATACTTGATATTAGATAGATTTAGGGTTCTGACTATCAGAGCGATTAATACCAATTCTCTGTAACAATGGGCTTAATAATTACCCCCCGCCTTTGGCGTCCCTCCGATGCCTTGGGGAGGCAGTGCGTTGCGGAGGTTCCCTCCGTTGTAGCAACTGCCGTGGGACTACAGGGGGGTGGAATTAAGCTCAACTTCATAGAGAAAATTCAACTGATGAAACGCCTGGGCATTCATGATGTTGCAGGTTTAGTAAGTTACGCCGTTCGTATAAAATTGGTGCTGCCGCATACTTAAATAATACTAGTACAACGCGGCGTAAATAGGGCAACCATTTAAAATTGCTAAAAACCTGATTCCATAATACTTTTGACTTTTGACTTTTGACTTTTGACTTCCGCCTTGCGGTACTAGCCCTAAGTTGAACAGTGCGGACCTTGAGCGAGACTCAGGACTTTTCTCCTCACAACTCAGGGTTTTCCTGATAGGGTTCTCAACTGATTTAGCGTAATTTAGGTATTAGATTGAGTGCAGAAAGTACAGACTTTCCTCAAAGTCAAGCAGAAGGCATAACTGCCTTTAGTTGCAAGTTTTGCATTCAAGCAATTTACACTCTGACAGTGGTTTCCCCCTTGGAAACACACTAATAAACTGATGCCACCTCTGCGCATTCTTCTAGTAGACGACAGCCTTACTTTTCTCAAATCCGCAACCCGCTTTTTAGCAATGGATCAGCGGCTGGAGGTTGTCGGGTCTGTTCTGTCCGCAGCAGAAGCGCTGGAGCTGGTTCCTCTATTGTGCCCTGATTTGGTACTCATCGATTTAGCGATGCCTGAAATGAATGGTCTGGAAGCAACACGCCTTATAAAAGCGCAGCCAAATGCACCATACGTCATCATTTTAACGTTGAACGATAGTAACGAAGAGCGTGCTGCAGCTAAGGTTGTAGGTGCAGATGGCTTTGTTACTAAGTCGGAATTTTCTTCATCTTTGCTGCCCTTGATACACTCTTTGTTTGCTTAGTGCAAAATTTCATAAATTCGTAGCGTTTCTTTTGCCCAGGACTTGAGACTTGCGGCTGGTTAATTCCTCATGAACTTGCGAAATGTTGTACTTAGCTAGTTACGACATCACTAAATGCAAGTACGCAGAATTAAAGCAGTCAAAGTAGTCGCTAGATAGCATTTTTTATCACTGTCCTCAGAGGATACTTCGTCTGTCAGCAAGTAAAAATGATTTCCTTTGAGTGACGAAAATACATACCATCGCAAAGCGCGTCCTATGCCGCAACCGAACTCCGTTTGGTTGCCTCAAATCGAAGATTTGAACAGAGGGTTTTCTGGAGGAAAATCCTCTGGGCATATACGGATGATCGCCCCCAGAAAACAGTCTGCCATTTTTCAAAACCCTATTTGCTCAGGCTAAAACCCAAGCTAAATTACGCTTCTGGCGATTGTAAGCGCGAGACTTGTCAGAAATCCGGGCTATACCACTACCAGTGAAAGGAAGTTGAAATGACTGATTTGCAAACATTCCACCTGCCCAAATCCATCACAGGAACACAATCTGATATCGATACAGCACGCGAGATAATTCAAGCATGGAGAACCGACGGAATATTTCAGGTTGCGACAAACACAATACAGGATCGAAAAACCGAGAGTGCATTTGAAGCGAGCCGGCGGTTCTTTCGCATGCCTATGAAGTTCAAATCCCAATGCATTAGTGATCTTAACTACGGTGGGTATATCGCTTCTGGAGAGGAAGTCACCGCTGGAAAGTCCGATTATTCCGAGATATACACTATTTGCAAAGATATTCCACTGAATGATGCCCGTGTACAAGCGCAATGGCCATGTCATGGACCAATGCCTTGGCCTGATCAGGAGTACCACCAAAGTATGAAAGTATTCATGGACGAGCTCGGCTTAATCGGCGAGAAATTGCTGAAATTGACGGCTCTGGGGTTGGGGCTGGATGATATTAACGCTTTAACGAAATTGACCAGGGATGGTTGGCACCATATGCGCGTATTGCGATTTCCGACGCTATCTCAAAAATCGGCGAGGGGGATCGGCGCACATACCGACTACGGGCTATTGGTCATTGCAGCCCAGGATGATGTGGGTGGTCTCTATATACGTCCACCGGTCGAAGGGGAAAAGAGAAACAGAAATTGGTTATCGACCGAAAGCATGGCAGGTATGTATGAAAACGATGATCCTTGGACCTTTGTGAAGCCTGTGCCAAGTGTACTGACCGTGTTCCCTGGCGATATTCTGCAGTTCCTGACTAATGGCTATTTGCTCTCAACGCCCCATAAAGTCAGGCTAAACATGAGGGAGCGATTTGCGTTAGCGTACTTCCATGAGCCCAATTTCGATGCTTGTGTCCGCCCGCTGTTTGATCCGTCAAGCGATGAGCATATCCACTACGGAACGCACTTTACAAATATGTTCATGAGGTCTTACCCAGACCGAATAACCACACGCCGTATTATCAATGAAGACCGCTTGTCAATTTTGGCTCGTTTGGAAAACAAGACCCTTGGTCGTTTGACCACAGTGAAAAACGCATACGCATTGCAAAGATAATAACCAAACGGAAGCAACGCGAAAAAGTTGGATCAAGCCGAAAAAGGGCGATCGCATTCGCAATTGGCGCGGAAGAGTGGAAATGCCATTGGTGCATCGACATTCGTATCATCGATACAGAATGCGCTCATTTGTTTATCCCCAACTAGGGAAGTCTCAATTTTTAAGAGGCAACCAAATCAAGCTGCCACAGTTGGGATGGTTAGAGTCTGTCCGCTGTCAAGAATTACAACTAAGCATTTTCAGATCCCCAAATACCCACTCCTTTTGCTGCTACCATGTAACGGAAAATGTACTCTACTAACTCAATGTAATGACTAGCAGTTTTGGGAGAAGGTGCCCAAACTGTAACACCGTGGTCGCGGATGAGTAAAGCCGGGAGTTGCACACAAGCTGTTGTAAAGCGCTCTTTTATGTCATCGGCAATACGGGAAACCTGTAAATGGTTGGCGAATATCGGCATACCACAATCGGGGTTTTCTTCCCACACTCCCAGCCCTTTGAGCATCTCCAACGGTGGTAGGGGCAAGGTATCACCTTTGACAAAGCGAGAAACCAAATTTGCTTCAACTGAGTGGACGTGGTAGCAGCTGTTAGCTTCAGGAAATAGGGCATATACAACTTGGTGAATAGCTGTTTCAGCTGAAGGCTTCAAATCAGGAGAAGATTGCTCCACCTTGCCGTCTGGATAGATACGCACAAAATCACCAAGTTCTAATTGTCCTTTAGACCGACCACTGGCTGTAATCCAGAAGCTACCATCGGGTAAACGAGCTGAGAGATTTCCCGCAGTTCCTACCATCCATCCTTGTTGGTAGAAGTGACGGGCAGCACAGATAAGTTCAAGACGGCGATCGTCTTGCGTTGAGCTTTTCATTTGATTAAATTAGTTCTACAATCTTGCTAGGTAGTCGCGCACTTCTAAAAAGTCGAAGTCGCAAAAAACTATTCGCTTCACTTCATCACCGAATGTATTTCAGGCTACAGCCTGACGAGTGCGAATTTCTGTACCCGTGTACTCGGGAGCCCAGCCTTCTGTCCCAGTGAAATACCGCACTGCTTTAATCCGCCGTGCTGGAGTGAGATAAAACCAGTGTTCAGTTCCCGCAGGTACGTTGATGTACTCTTCTGGCTGTACTGTCAGTTCTACTTGAGTTCCATCAGGTCGTACAAAACCAAAAATACCTTCTCCGTCAACGATGTAGCGGACTTCGTCTTCTGAATGGGTATGGATTTTCTCAAACTTCGTCAGCAGTGCATCAAGGTTAGGGATACCTGGATGCAGGACGATGAAATCGCGGGTTTGATAGCCTGCTGTTTGTTGAAGTTGCTCAAAATAGCCATCCAGAGATTTTAAGATTTGTTCTTTCTCATCCTCGTTGAGGCTATCTTGTGCTAAAAGTTGACGCAATTGTTGACTATCTCCCACAGCCCAGCGATTAAGTTGGATGTTTAGGGGTGCCAATTCGCGGGAAATGTCTTGCAAATCGGTGTGTCGTGTTCCATCTTCCAATTGTAGAATCGCCATATCTCACCTCTTGCAAAGATATTTATTCTACGGTATGTCTACTAACTTGTTATTGTTCGTTGAAAAAACTTAGGGAGCCTAGCGACTAGTCTCGCGTAAGAGTGTCCAGTTAGTACAGCCTTATGAACTAGGATACTCTGCTTTGTTCATTTTAATTAACGGTACATTGATAGGAATTTTGTATTTATTGACTTTAGCCATTTTTGATGGGATGAGCCACATCTAGAGAAAATGGGGTGAGAATGACGTTTTGGTGTCGATAAAAAACCTTCTCGCGCTAACATTCTTGTCAGTTTTCTGGGATTTTTCCCATTTCTATCCGAAAGTGCATAAGTTGCTTCTGTTTATACCTACTAAGTACAAGCAAAGCTTTCCAAGCTTAACTTCCGTTCCGCAAATCAGGTAGGACTTAAGCACATTTTTTTTAATTTGTCAACCTATAAGTCCTCGTAATCTCTAAAAATAAGGAGTTTATTTAAGTTATGCCGTTAATAGAAGATGTCAAAAGAGTTTGCGATCGCCTTGCTCCTTTGGGATGGCGCGACTTACTGCTGGCACATGGACTTGATATCACTGCAACCAACCTCAAGCAGGAATTAACCAAGGAACTGCCTAACATCAATCGTAACATTTCAGGGTTTGAAGATTTTGCAGGTGAAGGCAAAAGAGGAATAGAAGCAGGAAATCCAGCGCGAAGCTTGTTATTTCATGCTTTTGCTTCACCAAATGTTGTCCTAAATGCTCAAAGTACAAACTCGCAAGCATATCCGACGCTAGCAGAACTCGAAATCATTGAAAACTTTGTTTACGGTGTGCAACCTCCTTCTTGGGAAGATTTGCAAGTCCGCGCACAGGGGCAACTTTTGGCGATCGTTGTGTTTGCCTCAGAATATCGACCTGGTGCAGAAACTGTTCAGCGCAAGCATGCTGATATGTGTTTCTCGCGGACTGGTGTGGCGCGAGTCGGAACGGCGGAACCACTGTATGACGCTCGACTTCGCGGATTTTTACCCTTTGTTGAGGGAGATATCCATGCATTTCGAGTCTTACCTGCTCGTTATTCTGCCTATGTTGCAGTTCAACGCAAAGGTAATCGAAGTATTTTCGGTCCTATGCGTTTTCAGCCAGGAGATAGTTCTCAGCCAGGAGATAACAGTCGCGAGTTCTGGGTTCCTCTGCACAAGCTGTTCAACGGCAGAGAATGTATTCGCGGTTTAAATTTGCAAGTAACACTGGCTACGGGTCATGTCAATGAAAAACTGCGGCGGATTCATTTGGAGTTGAGAAAAACGGGATGGAACACAGGATGGAGTGAGCCGGATCTTAGCAACCCGCCGTTCATTTTTACACAAGGTATTGCTGAATTCACGACCAAGCCTGATTTTGGCAGTGGGCTTCTAGTTCCAGTCGTTCACTCTAATCTAGTGGAAGCAGCAACGTACAAAGGAAAAGTGCTAACCTTTAGGGTGCCACAGGATAACAGGGAGGAGCAAGGTGAGAGATTATCCTCCAGCCTGCGAATTCCTTTAAATGGTCCGGAATATGTTCATGTTCGCCACAAAGTATTAGCGAACGGTGAAGTAGAAAGTCTCAACAATCAAAAGGATGTAGAGGGTGCGGTGCAAAAAGGTGGTTATGATGCCGTACACTATCTTGACTTCACCGGCGATGGCTGGGTTGAAGCAGTCTGTCCAGAGTTGGCTGTGGCAATTCCTCGGCGTGTACCTGCTTATTCTCTCGTGACAGCACCAGATTTCTTCCCCAACTGTGACCAGCGAGAGTTACTGGAGTGGACAGAGCAGTCAGTACCTCAGAGACTCAGAGAAAATCTCTGGCGAATTCCACCAGAGACGCTATCTGACGATCGCATTGCTCCTAACCTTCAATTAAAAGGTGCTAATTTCCGTCCAGAAGATAAAACCGTCACTGCAATTGTCTCGTTACCTTTTAAAGGTACCGTGCGACAAATGCCGCTCAATGGCTCGCCAACAATGCGGCATGCATATCTCCCAGATGCGGCGGCTGGTTTATTTGCCCCTGGTTGGGATATCGGTACAGTTGTTTCGGAAAGCGGAGAGGAACATTTAGCAACTTACAGGTTAGGCAGTCCTTTTCCTGAAGACTCCAAACTGTGTGCTGCACTGAGTACATTTTGGCCCGCAGTCGCTCCCGATGCCGCACGAACATTTCAGCCAAATCCCGCATGGCCCACTGTCAGCCCTTTGACAGATGAAGAAATTGGTCAGACTGGTAACTTACCTTGGGATGGTATTCCCGGTCCTCGACGCGTTACGCAGAATGGCAAAAACTTGATAGAATATGCAGATTTGGCTCATGCAGATTATGTAGAGAGTTCTTTGCAGAAGAAATTCTCGCTATCGCTCACGGGTCGGGTTGATGTGCGTGAATATGAAGCCAGAGTTTTAGCGATGGCAAAGGTTTATGAAGTTTTAAACATCACTCCTGACCAGAGAGGACAATGGAGCGTATTTTCATTCCGTCAAGTGCAGCCAACTGATTCAGAATTGAAACAGGCACAAACTCAAACAGGAACTACAGTTGTTGGTAGCATCTATCGGTTTGAAATTTATCGTTATGGCAATTCTTCCCCAAATCCAGACGATTTTCGCAAACAATGGGTTGAAATTCAAGAAACCGTAACGTTGTTTGTCACACCTCTCAACGTTTTGTTGAAACGCAACAATGATGCCTGGAGACGTGCTTAATACCGATGTGCTTGTCATAGGTAGCGGACCTGCTGGGTCTGCTGCTGCTGCTGCATGTGCCCAAAAGGGTTTACGAGTTATCCTCATTGAGCGTGAGCTATTTCCACGCTCTCACCCCGGTGAAACTCTGCACCCTGGTGTAGAGCCGCTTTTGAAGCAGTTAGGTGCCATTGAGCCAGTGTTAGCAGCTGGCTTCCTACGCCACGCTGGAAACTGGGTGCAGTGGGAAGCTGAAAACCATTTTGTCCCCTTTGGAGAAGATGATTCGGGAGCATGGCTGGGATTTCAAGCCTGGAGAGCCGATTTTGACAGCATATTGCTTAATCGCGCAAGAAATTTAGGTGTTGAGGTTTTGCAGCCATGCCAAGCATCCCGCTTGGTTGTGGATGAGTGCAAAGTGGTCGGTGTTGAGACAAGCCAAGGAACTTTTCGGGCATCTAAAGTGATTGATGCTACGGGAAGTCACCATTGGTTGGCTCGACAATTAGGATTGCAAATTAACTACCACTCTCCGCGTCTGATTGCATACTACGGTTACGTCACGGGGGAATGTCCGGCGCGAGATGATGCTCCTGCGATTATTGCTGACTCTGATGGTTGGACATGGACTGCCAAAGTGCAACCCCAACTTTACCAGTGGACGCGCTTATCGTTGAGTGGGCAGAAAATCCTAAAAGACTGGCTCCCCGATGAATTCCACGGACTCAAGAGTTACCGGAAAATGCAGGCGGCTGATGTCACTTGGCGCATCGTATCGCAACCGGCGGGTTCTGGTTACTTCATGGTTGGGGATGCGGCGATGGTTCTTGATCCCGCATCAAGTCATGGAGTGCTGAAAGCGATTATGTCTGGGATCATGGCTGGGCATTTGATTGCAGCGGAACTCTTAGGGAATCTCACCCCCGCACAAGCGACTCAGCATTATTGTCAGTGGATTAATAATTGGTTTGAGCACGATGTAGAGAACCTGAGCAAGCTCTATGCTATGTTGCCAAATTAGTCAGCGTGTAAATCACCCAGCCATCTTTATCAAAGCGGGCTGGGTTGTTTGATTAAACCTGGCTTACAGCAGTTTTCACGTATTTGAACCACACTGTAAGGGCACAGCAAAGCTTCGTGCCCCTACGACAAATGTGGTCTATTTACCTGAAAATAGCTGTAAAAATAAAACCACAGATTAACACAGATGCACACAGATAATTAACTAGTGTTAATCTGTGTGCATTTGTGGTTCTGTCTATCCTGAAATTATACTGTTGCAAGAAGTCTTGTGTCAGCAGGAAGCGGACTTTAGACGATGTCGGCGTAGCAAGAAACCTGCTCCAATCATGCCTATACCAATGAGCGTTGTGGTCGTTTTTGGTTCTGGAACTGTTTTTAACGTGTTGATGGAGCCATACACTAAAGCTCGACCTTTTAAGGTGGTCGTTTTTTCCCCCAGAGTAATTATGTCCTCTTCTGTAAAGAGGAGCGTGCCCGTAGCATTTTTGAATATGCCTTCACCACCAGTGATATCCACAGTACCAGAACCCGAAGCTGTCAGGTTTACCAAGTCAATTGCAGTGGTGGCGTCACTCGTTCCAAACACCTTGTTAGTGCCGCTTCCAAACGTGATATAGCCTAGTGGTAAGTCTTGTAAGCCAAATGCCGTAGCATCTATGTTAAAGGTGAGTTCGCCCGTGGTAGGGTTGGTTTTGGAGTAGGTCAGCCCGTCGTATTGGTTTAGACCATAGGGCGCGTCAGTACTGATACCTGACTCAACGACTTGTGAAACGTCCGAAGTTATGGGCGTAACTTTGACCGTTGTATCATAGTAGGAGCTAATTGGATAGGAAGTTTGTGCGATCGCCCTCCCACCACCCAGTCCGAAACCAAGTAACATGAGAGTGACTGGAACAAGCCTTGCAGTGTATGAGCGGAGTATTACTTGCATTAGAAGTATCAAGTTTTACAATAACGCAACATCTAATACCAGAAGCTTACAAACACTCAAGAGCAGGTTGCAATGAATAATCTTTTGATAGTATTGTCAATTTTTCCTTATCTTGCGATCGCCTAACCTTGATCAGTAAACTTCTTGCAAAAGTCACTCGCTTCGCTCAAATTCGCTCATTCAAAATTCGCTCATTCAAAATTAATTAGTGGGAGCAAGGAAGCGCCACTCAGAAAGTTGACCACCAATATCATTGATTATGGTGGGGGCTTGTACCCATAATTAATCAATTCAAAAAAAGATTCTTAATTTTTGAACTTTGAACGAGCGAACTTTGAATTCAAAAAAGGTCAAAAAGTTGTGAATGTCATTAGTCGCGAAACGCACTGTAGCGAGGAATCTCAAGAGATGTTTCGCTATGCCTCCGGCACGCTGCGCGAACGCTCAACATGACATTTCAAGCATTTTTGCAAGACGTCTAGTGGTTGACGCCAAAATACCCCTCTCCGCATCCGGAGAGGGGTTAGGGGTGGGGTCATGTGCGTTCTAGATCTTAACCAAAACGTCCGCTGATATATTCCGCAGCTTCCTTTGTCGCAGGAGAATTAAATATTTGCTCGGTAGGACTGAATTCAACTAATCTTCCCGTACGTTTGCCATGCTCGTCTATTTCGGTGTTGAAGAAGGCAGTCAAATCTGCTACCCGTGAAGCTTGCTGCATATTATGAGTCACCATGATGATGGTGTATTGTTCCTTGAGTTCAAGGCAAAGTTCTTCAACTTGACGAGTAGAAATTGGGTCTAAAGCAGAACAGGGTTCATCCATCAATAGGACATCTGGCTTCATGGCGATCGCCCGTGCAATACAAAGCCGTTGCTGTTGTCCTCCAGATAACGCTGTACCCTTGTCTTTGAGTTTGTCTTTCACCTCATCCCAAAGAGCAGCTTGGCGTAATGATTGCTCTACTAGTTCATCAATGTTACCTTTATAACCATTTGTACGTGGTGCAAAGGAGATGTTTTCGTAGATTGACTTAGGAAAAGGGTTTGGTCTTTGGAAAACCATTCCAACTTGACGACGCAATTTTACCGAATTAATCTTGGGATCGTAAATATTTTTATTTCGGTAATGCAGCCTACCCTCAACGTGAGCTCCGGGGATCAAATCATTCATTCGGTTGAAGCAACGCAGTAGGGTACTTTTTCCACATCCTGAAGGTCCAATAAAGGCGACGATTTGTCTTTCAGGGATTTCTATATGGACTTCTTGAAGCGCCATAAATCCGCTGTAGAAAACCTTCACACCCTCAGCATGAAAAACTGCTTCATCTCTTCTGCTTTGGGTGGCGCTACTTTGTTTGCTTCTGGCGTTGTTGTAGGTCATATTTTGTGTTTCCCAATGTGTGTTAAGCAAGTTTGCAAGAAGTCCCTCGTCCTTTATCATTCGTCATTTGTATTTACAAATGAAAAAGGACAATTGACAAAATATAGGCAAAGTTCATCGATCTATTGAAAAACGTTGCCGGATATAAATGGCTGCTCCATTTAGCACCAAAATGACAAGCATCAACACAATGATTGTCGCTGCTGCTGCGTTGGAAAAGCCTGGTTCAGGACGAGTGATGTAGGAATAAATTTGGATGGGCAATGCCATAAATCGTTGGAACAAACCAGGGTTGAACGTGAGGAAACTGACAGCACCCACGACAATCAAAGATGCGGCATCACCAATTGCACGAGAGACTGAAATAATCACTCCAGTTAGAATACCTGGAATGGCATAAGGTAAGACATGATTGCTAATAGTTTGCCACTTAGTTATACCTAAGCCGTAGGAAGCATTTCTTAGAGAATCTGGAACGGCTCGAATTGCCTCTCTAGATGTGACAATAATGACTGGTAAAGACAGCAAGGACAAAGTGAGCGCCCCAGAAATCAAAGCAGGACCAAAGCCCAAAAGATAATTGAAAACGCCTAAACCTAGCAATCCATAAACAATTGAAGGGACTCCAGCCAAATTGCTAATGTTAATCTCGATAATACTATTCCACCAGGTTTGCGGTGCGTATTCTTCGAGATACAAAGCTGCTCCTACGCCAATTGGGACTGAAACCAAAATGACTACGACTCCCAAAAGAACGCTGCTGATAAGAGCAGGAAGAATACCACCTCTATCAGCGAAACGGGAAGGATTTTCAGTCAAAAAACCGGGGGTCAAAAATCTGGCTAATCCATCTCTGCAAATATCAAAAATGAGGAGAGCAAGAACAAATAAACCAATGAGCAAACCAAGCAAAAATAAATATTCAAATACTTTGCCGATGGTTTCTCTTCGTTCTATATTTTGAGTAAACTCTTGTGATTCTTGATGAAAATCATCTGGAGAAATCGAAGTCGCCATGCGTATTACTCGTACTTTTCCTTGTAACGTTTTGCAATCCAATTACTGAAAATGTTTAAAGCCAAAGTAATCAAAAACAGAACAGCTCCTACAGCGTATAAAGTCTTGTAGTTAAGACTCCCACGAGGACTATCTCCGCCTGAAATCTGAGCCATGTAAGCTGTCATTGTTTCTACTGACTCCATAAAATTCACAGTCAGTTTGGGCTGCTGTCCTGCGGCGATAACAACAGTCATTGTTTCACCCACAGCTCGAGAAACTCCCAAAATAATCGAGGCAATAATTCCAGAAAGAGCCGCAGGAAGGACAATTCTGAATATAGATTCGAGTTTAGTGATTCCCAACGAGTAAGCTCCTTCCCGCAAAGAGCGAGGAACAGCTCTTATCGCATCTAAGCTGATAGAACCAACAGTGGGCATAATCATAACTCCCATCATCAACCCAGCACTCAAAGCGTTGAAGAGTTCCAATGGGAGAAAACTCCGCAAAAACGGTGTCACAAACAAAAGAGCGAAGTAACCGTAAACAACCGTAGGTACCCCCGCCAGCAGTTCCACGGCTGGGCGTAAAATCGCTGCTACTTTGGGTTGGGCGTACTCACTTAAATAGATAGCTGAGGATAAACCTAGAGGAATGGCAACAGCCATGGCAATAACCGTAGTCAGTAAAGTGCCATTAATCAAGGGCCAAATTCCAAAATGTCGCTCTGCAAACAGAGGCGTCCATTGGGTATCCAGAAAGAACTTCGCAAACGAAACCTCTTGGAAAAACTCAAACGCTACTTGAAAGATAATTGCGACAATCCCAAAGGTTGTAAGCACGGAAACCAAAGCGCAACAAAATAAAATCGCTCCGACAATTTTTTCCTGAATATCTTCAGATGGATTCTTTTCCAGTGAACGTTCGTAACCTTGATGAGACTCGTCTCGATAATTTGCGCCCTGCATAATCAGTCATCAATAAATAGTGAACAGTCATGAGTAAACAGTGAACAGCCATCAGGAATAAAGAGTAGAAAAATGATAACTGATAGCTGATTACTGTTAAAGATATTTTGTAATTGCCTGACCAGGTTTTGCATCTTTGAACTTGTCACCCGAATTCTTACGAAGCAATGTTTTGTCTTGACATAACCCTTATCTGTTAGTTCAACATAACCAGTACCCCTGACACACCTTTTAGAATTGGCTAAAGAATTGGCTAAGTACAAACCAACAAATTCTCTCACTGCTAGCTTGTTATCTAAAGTAGACTTGCTGACATAGATAAGTAGAAAAGACGACACAAAGCAGTTTAAAACTTTTGAGTTACTTTTGACGGTGGTGTTTCAGAATTTCCTTTTATATTTTGTATGGCAAATCAGCGCAGCTTATTTTTATTCGCTATGTAGTCACAAATTCCAACATAACGAAGTGCAGTTTCATCATTGCCTGCAAAAAAATATACTACATTTCTATAGATATACCGTATTTAAGTAGTTATAATAGTATCATATGGTAAGTAGTGAAAAATCTAACTTTTGTAATGTTTTGGTAACATTGAGTTAGAGTAAATAAAATTGACTCCTCTACCCTTTTGGATATAGTTACAAATCCATAGCTATTTCTCTCTTAAGATTTCTTGCAATAGCAAGGGAGTGACTGGTGGTTTCAAATATTAAGTCATTCAATTTACTAAAATTTTTAATCATAAATAGATACATATAATTTCTTGAATTACATCTGTATTTATCTATAATAAGAAATATTTAGAAAAGCAGATTTTTGCCTCGACAATACATATTAACGCTTTGATGTCAAGCTTTTGTTGAAATTTAGAGCAATACAAGACTACCCGACTACTAACTGGGGCTAGCAGCGCTATTTAGGTGTCAATTAGGACTGTTGAGTTCCATCTGAGTGATCTATACGCTACTGTATTCTGAACTATTGACTGAAGCTAAATGACAATTTAACTTAACTTCATCTTAATCTTACAGAAGATAGAAGGGATTACCGTAGTTATTTAAAGAACTTTACATTTAAATTGCCGTGTCAATGACAACTCATACCAAGCGTGCGTATGAGCTAGCTCTAGGCAATTTTGGTTCACGACATTGTAGCCCAATACAACTCTAACTCAATACAGCCTAAAGCAAGTTGATGGCGCTTGTGCAAAGAGCGGTAGAGTTATTGCATCGTCGCTCGTTTCATCTTGACCAGGAAGAAAAAGGTACAAGCCCCTAAATTTATTTATGGAAAAAGAAAAAACGTATTTCATCGAGTAGGCGCAAGAAATACGGCGTCCGCTGACTCAAGCCCCTAAATTTATTTATGGGGTTCTTACTTTTGACTTTTGAATGCGTGACTTTTGACTTCCCCGAAGGGGCTGACTTCCCAATCTCAGACTGAAGAAGGTTGTGTAAAGAGCTGTTTAATTAGAGGTTAATAAGAAGTTAAGACAAACATCTCAGATTCTAGCTAGGGAAGAATGACAGACAAGGATGAATTTCTCTATCCTCGTAGCCGTTATTACGGTCACAATAAGCCGGAAAACCTGATATTTAACGCAAATTTACAGAAATTTGCCCAACAAATTGGTTACATCGTTAGCCTTCACACCGGTGGGAAACTCTCTTCAGAAGAAGCGTATCAACAAATTGAAGCACTTTGGCAACAGCTAGAACTTTTAAACAAGCAGCTCAGAATTGGCGAAAATCCTTTGCCGACGGATGAAGGACAAAAAGACGACTAAATTTAATCAAGTCTCGACGTTGAGCCTAGAATCTCCTGGCTTTTTATCCACATGAGCGATCGCCCAGCCTGTACCTCTGGCACTCACCGTAAAATTTGGACGAGCCTTGGGAGTGTTAACTCACAACAAATCTTCCTGACGACTCTGAGTTTTTACCCAAGGAATATTCTGCAAAAATTTGAAATTTTGTATTCTAAACCAACGTTTAGAAGGTTGTTTTTCACTACTGCTGTTGAGTTCCCAGCAGTCGCGCCTTTCGCCGCCCCACTCCATCCGGTTAATTGAAAATTCTGCCCAAGGTTCACCATCTGAGATTTCTCGTTCTATGGGCTCAAACCACATTTGATTCTCCTATTCAGAAAATTGAGCGCCCGAAAGCGCTACACAACCTAAGAGCCTCACTCTCGCAACCCAAGTACTTTGTGAGGATTATTTTTCCGCAAACGAATGCAAATATTAAAGCCTGACAATATCACCAAAAGCAAAGCTGTAACTCTCTGCACATCAGGAATCTAAGTAGATGTACTTCTTATATCCTCTTTGCGTTCTTCACGTCTATATTGTTTATCAAAATTTTAAGAAAAAAAGTAGCAGATGAACTTTCACCTGCTACTAGCAAGTGGTCGGAGAACAGTTATGGATTAATTTGTGTGAGCCAATTCTTTGACACCAGGTTGCACATTCTTCACAGATTGTGCAAACTCTTTGAGAGCTTCTGTCAATCTTTGGTCAATTTCTTGATCAAGTTGCAGAGTGCCATCTTGTATTTGCAGTTGTTTGTCTACTGCATAAACACCGCCCAAGATGTACCGTGCTTTTAACTCAGACAACACGGGTTTAAGGGCATATTCAATTGCCAACAAATGAGCGAGTGTTCCACCAGTAGCAATGGGTAGAACAACTTTTCCTGACAAAGCTCTTTGAGGTAGCAAGTCTAAAAACGCTTTGAGAACTCCCGTGTAAGCTGCTTTGTAAATCGGAGTGGCAATGATAATACCATCTGCTCTTTCTATAAGTCCTTTCGGCTGTTCTAGGGCTGGGCTATCGTATTGTCCATACGCCAAAACTTCAGCCGGTACATCGCGAACGGAGAGAATATCTGTTTGGAAGCCCTCTTGCTGCAAAATTTTGGTGGAGTGTTCCAGAATACCGTAGGTTCTGGAAGGATGGGATGGACTACCGGCAATTGCTAAGATATTAGCCATATTTTTTTAAGCCTTTTTGCGTTCAAAAGTCTTGAGTGCTGAGTATATACTACGAAGGAAATTCCAGAAATTGAGCAACTTTTTTTTCTTTGAGTACTAAGTCATTTTTGTTTACTTTCTAGAATTGCGCCCAGCACTCGTTACTCAGTACTCAGCACTATTTTCTAATCCACAGTGGTGGCTGTCTTTTGTTTTTGCTGCTGTTTGGGAAAATCCTGATTGGCAACAATCTCTCCGAAAGGACTCAAAACCTGCTGCTGTTCAACAACTGGCAGATTCTCTAACGGTAAACGGGGGAATAGCAGTTCCGCGACTCGATAAGCTTCTTCTAAATGGGGATAACCAGAGAGGATGAAGGTATCGATACCTATCTCGGTATACTCCAACATCCTTGCAGCAACGGTATCGGCATCGCCTACTAGGGCGGTTCCCGCGCCACCTCGCACTAAACCAATCCCCGCCCACAGGTTGGGGCTAATCTCTAATGCTTCCCGGCTACCGTTGTGCAATTGCCCCATACGGCGTTGCCCTTCGGAGTCCATACGAGCATAGGCGTTTTGTGCTCTGGCGATCGCCTCCTCGTCCACATACCGTATGAGTTGATTGGCTGCTTCCCAAGCTTGGCTCTCGGTTTCACGCACAATCACGTGCAGGCGAATACCAAACCGCAATTTCCTTCCTTCTTCTTCTGCCAGTCTGCGAACAGAGGCAATCTTTTCGGCAACTTGAGCTGGTGGTTCACCCCAAGTCAGGTAGACATCGACGTGTTTGGCTGCAATGCGCTGGGCTATAGGAGAGGAACCACCAAACCACAACGGTGGATAAGGCTTCTGGATAGGCTGAAAGAGTATTTTGCCTTCTTGGATGTCCAGATAGTCACCCTTGAAGTTAGCCACTTCACCAGCAGCTATCTGCCGCCATACTGTCAAAAACTCATCCGTCAATTTGTAGCGATCGTCATGACTCAGGTGCAAGCCATCTCCCGCCAATTCCACCGGATCGCCACCAGTGACTACATTAATCAACAAACGTCCATTGGATATGCGGTCAAACGTTGCTGCCATTCTTGCTGCCACCCCTGGTGACATCAACCCCGGACGGATCGCCACCAGAAACCGCATCTGACTGGTATGAGTGACTAGGGTTGACGCCAAAACCCAAGCATCTTCACAAGAACGACCCGTAGGAAGCAATGCCCCCGTGAAGCCCAAGTGATCTACTGCTTGTGCAATTTGGCGCAGGTAAGAAAAGCTAACTGACCGTCCGCCTACGGAAGTGCCCAGATAGCGCCCATCACCGTGAGTTGGGATAAACCAAAGAAGATGCATGATGCCTATTTAAAGTAGCTGCAAAATGCCTATTATACTACTGCAAATTGACCGATTAACCGTAATTAATTGCCACATTAACTTAAGAGTATTGCACAGCCTCCTAAGTAAGGCAAGACTTTTTGAGAAAAAAATACGGTTCTTATATCAGTTTAAAGTAGTTTTTTCCAATGGTTATGAGCGAAGGGTTTGTAACTCTTGGCTGAAGTTCCTGGCTGTTGTGAGAACTTATCTGATATCATGTCCGCTCAATGACCCACAAATCCTGGAAAACCCCACCCCAATGAGTGGCTACGCCAAAGTTCCCCTCCCCGCAAGCGGGGAGGGGTTAGGGGTGGGGTTCTGTAATTTGCTGGACATTATATGATTCCTGCATAAGTTAACTTTGGTTTCATCTATATGATCATGTATAAGTATCAGTAAAAAATTTCATTCTCCTGACTGTTTTTAAAATACATATTTTATTAAATTTGTCAATATATTAAGCCCTAACACTTTATCCCTACTCGCTAATGAGTGAAAACACGCGTGTCAAAACAATTTTGCTCTTGGCGGCGAATCCAAGACAAACTTCTCAGTTGCGACTGGATGAAGAGGTACGGGAAATTGATGAGGGATTGCGACGCGCAAACAAGCGGGAGCAGTTTAAATTAGAGCAGAAATGGGCAGTGCGATCGCGCGATTTTTACCGAGCAATCTTGGACACTCAGCCCCAGATTGTACACTTCTGCGGACATGGTGCTCTTGAAGATGGCATTGTGCTGGAGGATGACACGGGGCAAATAGCGTTTGTGCGGGCAGATGCCCTAGCGAGTATGTTTAAGCTATTTGCCAAAAAAGGGGTTGAATGTGTTCTGCTGAACGCTAGTTACTCAGAAGTGCAAGCAGAAGCGATTAGCCAACACATTGAGTATGTGATTGGTATGAATCGGAAAATAGGAGATAAAGCGGCGATTAATTTTGCTGTAGCGTTTTACGATGCTTTAGCCGCTGGCGAAGAGATGGAGTTTGCTTATGAGTTGGGTTGTTCTCAGCTTATTGGCTTGAAGGAACACGAAACTCCTGTACTTAAAAGAAAATTGCTGAATCATCCCGTTGCAGAAAAGACAACGCGCCAACGCATCTTTATTAGTTATAAGCGCGATGTTGAGCCAGATCAACCAGTCGCTTTAGAAGTTTTTCAAGCACTGTCGCAGCAGCACAAAGTTTTTATCGACCAGACGATGTTGGTTGGTACGCGCTGGGCTGAACGCATTGAAGGGGAAATTCGCCAAGCTGATTTTCTCATCGTTTTTCTTTCGTCTCGCTCAGTTTACAGCGAGATGGTAGAGCAAGAAATCAAGATGGCGCACGAGATGGCGCAAGTGCAGGGAGGACATCCTGTTATTCTCCCGGTGCGTTTGGGGTATCGCGAACCGTTTCAGTATCCTTTGAATCGTTACCTCAACGATATTAACTGGGCTTTCTGGCAAAGTGAAGAGGATACACCGCGCCTGATAGCAGAGTTGACACAAGCTATCTCAGGTGGTGAGTTGCCTTTTGATGCGGCGCAAGCTAAAGCTGCTTTACTTGAGACGAGTGAACCTTCACCGTTACCTCGACCTTTTGCTTCAGCACAGCCAGTGGCGTTGGAAATGCCAGAAGGAACGATGGACACTCAATCTGCATTTTATGTGGAACGTCCATCGGATGCCATTGCAATCAGGACAATTGCACAGCGGGGAGTCACCATTGCGATTAAAGGACCGAGACAAGTTGGCAAGAGTTCGCTGTTGATTCGTGCAATTGAAGCTGCGGTGAATGCAGGTAAGCGGGTTGCTTTTTTGGATTTCCAACTTTTTGACAAAGCCGCCTTAACAAATGCTGAACTCTTCTTTAAGCGATTTTGCAGGTGGCTGACTTATGAGTTGGACATGGAAGACCGAGTTGAGGAATATTGGAAGACGCCACTGGGGAACAACCTCTGTTCCACCAGCTACGTTCAACGCTACATTTTAAAAGAGCTGGGCAAACCCTTAGTTTTGGCAATTGATGAGGTAGACAAGGTTTTTGACGCCGACTTCCGCAATGATTTCTTTGGGATGTTGCGGAGTTGGCACAATAAGCGCGCCACGACACCCATTTGGAAGCAGCTGGATTTGACGCTGGTGACTTCCACCGAACCTTATCAACTGATTGACGATCTTAACCAATCACCTTTTAATGTTGGGCAGGTGATTGAATTACAAGATTTTACACCAGAACAAGTGGCTGACCTTAATCACCGTCACGGTTCACCCCTCAACTCCAGTCAGGAACGGCAATTGATAGTTTTGTTGGGTGAACATCCTTACTTAGTACGTCGGGCGCTTTACTTAGTCGCCAGTCAGCAACTTTCTACAGCTGAGTTATTTGCCAATGCAACTGCTGACAATGGTCCCTTTGGGGATCATCTGCGTCGGCATCTCTCGCTGCTGCATGATAAAACAGAACTGATCCGAAGTCTGCTGCAAATCATTCGTCAGAACACCTGCGAAGATAAGCGCGTCTTCTGGCGGCTGCGGGGTGCGGGTTTGGTACGCGAGGAAGGACGGACAGTTTTGCCACGCTGTCAGCTTTACGCCGAGTATTTCCGGGAGAACTTGCGTGAGTAACCCAAGCATCTACACAGTTGGTGGGACTGTGCAAGCCAACCAGAATGGCATTTACATTCCCCGCAAAGCGGATGAGGAATTGCTGGCGCTGTGTCGGGAACACAAGTTTGCTTATATCCTCACCTCACGCCAAATGGGCAAGTCGAGTTTAATGGTGCGGACTGTTGAACAACTGGCAGAAGAAGGGATTCAGTCAGTTGTGATTGATTTGACGCAGGTGGGCGTGCAGGTGACTGCTGAACAGTGGTATCTAGGGTTACTCACAATTATTGAAGGAACCTTGATGCTAGATACAGATGTGGTGCAGTGGTGGCAGGAAAATTCACATTTAGGCTTTACTCAGCGATTAACTTTATTTTTTCAGGATATATTACTGAAAGAAGTTACCTCACCTGTCGTGATTTTTGTTGATGAAATTGATACGACTCTCAACCTAGATTTTACTGATGATTTTTTTGCTGCTATTCGTTACCTCTATGTGGCTCGCGCTTTAGATGCAGAGTTTCAGCGTCTTTCCTTTGTCCTGATTGGTGTGGCGACTCCGGGGGATTTGATACGTGACCCTAAGCGTACACCGTTTAATATTGGTCAGCGCGTTGACTTGACAGATTTCACCTTTGAAGAAGCGAAACCCCTCGGTGAGGGACTAGGACTGGCAACGAATGAAGTGCAACAGGTGCTGAGGTGGATGCTGGAGTGGACGGGCGGACATCCATATTTATCACAACGGCTTTGTTGCATTGTTAGCCAAGAGAATAAGAAAAGTTGGTCAAAAGCTGATGTTGCTCGTGTGGTAAGCAGCACTTTCTTGGGTGCAATGAGCGAGCAAGATAATAACTTGCAGTTCGTCCGTGATATGCTCACCAAACGCGCACCAGATAAAGAAGGTGTTTTGAGTGTTTATCGAGAAATTCGCCGGGGTAAGTCGATTCTGGATGAGGAACAGTCAATAGTTAAATCGCACCTCAAGCTTTCGGGTGTGGTGCGGCGTGAGAATGCTGTTTTGAAAGTGCGGAATCGAATTTATCAGCAAGTGTTTGATTTAAAGTGGGTGAACAAACATTTGCCGTTGAATTTACGGGATACTTGGGAGCAGCTGAAGCCAGCGCTTCCTGTGATTGGAGGGCTGACAGGAGTTGTGGTGTTACTAATGGGGCTAGTATTGTACACTAACTACCAACTTCTGCGTGTTGAAAACCTCAACTCGGAAATTCTCACGCAAAGTCTCAATTCTGAAAACCTGTTTGTCTCACATTTAAATCTTGAGGCTTTAGTAGAAAGTTTGAAGTTAGGCAAACGAGTCAAACTTCCAGACAAGGATATAGAACCAGGTAACCGCATGAAAGCAGTCGCTACTTTCCAACACGTTGTTTATGGGATAAGGGAACGCAACCGACTGGAAGGGGATAGCAGTTATGTCACGAGCGTGGCTTTCAGTCCGGATGGCAAAACGATTGCTTCTGGCAGTGATGACAACACGGTACGGTTGTGGAATCTCAACGGGCAGCAACTCAAAACCCTGAGTAAGCATAGCAGTTCTGTCACGAGCGTGGCTTTCAGTCCGGATGGCAAAACGATTGCTT
>NZ_AP018194.1:8372156-8408095 GCF_002368235.1 Scytonema sp. HK-05
CGATCGCTACTGGCAGTACTGACAAGACGGTACGGTTGTGGAATCTCAAGGGGGAGCACCTCAAAACCCTGAGTGGGCATAGCAGTGTTGTCTGGAGCGTCGCATTCAGCCCAGATGGCAAGACGATTGCCACAGGCAGTGCTGACAACACGGTACGGTTGTGGAATCTCAACGGGCAGCAACTCAAAACTCTGAGTGGGCATAGCGATTCTGTCAGGAGCGTGGCATTCAGCCCAGATGGCAAGACGATTGCCTCTGCCAGTGATGACAAGACGGTACGGTTGTGGAATCTCAACGGGCAGCAACTCAAAACCCTGAGTGGGCATAGCAGTCTTGTCTGGAGCGTGGCATTCAGCCCAGATGGCAAGACGATTGCCACAGGCAGTGCTGACAACACGGTACGGTTGTGGAATCTCAAGGGGGAGCAACTCAAAACCCTGAGTGGGCATAGCAGTTATGTCACGAGCGTCGCATTCAGCCCAGATGGCAAGACGATTGCCTCTGCCAGTGATGACAAGACGGTACGGTTGTGGAATCTGGATTTGGATGACTTACTGGCACGCGGTTGCGCTTGGGTGCATGATTATTTGAAGAATAACCCCAATGTTCAGGATGGCGATCGCAAGCTGTGTGATGATGTTGGCAGTCGTCGGTGAGTGGACTTGGTAGCCCTAGCGACTGGAAGTCGCGGCTACACAAACAAAACCCGCCTGCGCGGGTTAAGATCCGCAGTCTTTAGTCTGCGGAGGCAGACTTCGTTTGTGTAGGCGCGGTTTCTAACCGCCAGCTTTAAAGTCAGCGATCGCACAGAGTACTAGCTTAGCGATACTCCACAGGAGCCGCCCAAAGGGCGATCGCACAGAGTACCCGCTGAGCGATCGCACAAAGTACCCACTTGGCGATCGCAAATATAGCAGTTTGCAATTGAATGCAGTACAGTGAAGCTTATTGTTCTGCGATTGGCTTTGCCACTGCCTCTTGGGCGATCGCGTATAGATTCAACGTGGTTTTTCGCAGACTATCACAGTACCTTTTTGGAGCAATCACTCTCAGAACTCGAAACTTCAACCTCAGAACTCGAAACTTCGACCTTAGTACACGTCACCCACCGTAAAAGGGGTTCGGTAATAAAAAGTGCGATCGCGCTTTGGGCGATCGCACTAAATGCTGCTCATTCCAAAAATCAAATAAGATTTCTTAGAAATGGTGCCACTTTGCGATTGCTAGAGCAGCAAATGCATGAATATATGTACTCAGGCAGAATTAATTACCAAGACTTAGCGGGAGCGTGAAAGCCCCTGAGGGACAGGCGCACAGCGCCGTATCCCGTGCTTCAGCCAGGGGATGAAATGCGACGGGCGCAGGTTTTAACCTGCCGTCTCTCTTTCTTTTTCAAGGATTAAACTGTCAATCCACTCTTCAATCAAAGCAGTGATAGTTCTATCTTTTTGAGCAGCGTATAGCATCAACTTGTGTTTTCTTTTGTCTGACAGTCGTATCTGTAATGAGTTATTTTTCATATTGCAGTGACAAAATCTTTGCAATCATGTTAGCATATACGAGAGGAGACAAAAACAAATGTATGGATGTCAACAAAATTTAATCAATCCAAATACAGAGTTAAAAGCAGTACTTGAGTTTATTTGCAGTGAGTCGCACAAGCTGACTAACTGTGGCATCTACTATGCTCGACAGTTGTATTTTAAAACTGGTAAGTTGATTGGTAAATATGACTTAGAAAAGGAGTACAGGACTAACAAACACTATCAGGTTTTGCATTCTCAAGCAGCACAACAGATATTAAGGTCTGTTTCTGAGTCATTCAAATCATTCAAGGAACTAGACAAGAAATACAGTAAAGGCGAATTGCATTTTAAGCCCAAGCTACCCAAATATCGCAAGGGTAATGGTTATGCATTAGTGACTTATCCCAAACAAGCTTTAAGGCTAGTTGGTGATACCATCAAAATTCCTCTTGGATCTACAGTAAAAAGATGGTATAAGCTTGATAGTTTCCTACTACCAATGCCGTCTAACTTGCAGTTTGAAGATATTAAGGAATTGCGAATACTTCCACGCAACCAATGCTTTTATGCTGAGTTTGTTTATCAAAAAGAGTCAGCACCAAAACTAGAACTAAATCCTCAATATGCGCTAGCAATAGACCCTGGTATCAACAATTGGTTAAGTTGCGTATCTAACATTGGGACTAGTTTCATTGTTGATGGACGTAAAGTTAAATCGCTTAACCAATGGTACAACAAGCGTGTTAGTACTCTTAAAGAGGGTAAACCACAAGGGTACTGGGACGACCAGCTAGCCCATATCACAGAGAAACGCAATCGACAGATGAGAGATGCAGTTAACAAGGCTGCAAGGTTGGTTGTTGACCACTGCATTAAGCACCACATCGGTACGGTTGTTTTTGGGTGGAACCAAGGACAAAGGCAAGAAGCTACACTCGGCAGAACAACTCAATCTTTTGTCCAAATACCAACTGCCAAATTGAAAGAACGAGTTAAACAGCTGTGCGAGTACCACGGTATCAAGTTTGTTGAAACCGAAGAATCATACACCAGCAAGACGAGTTTTTTAGATGGTGACTTTCTGCCTACATTCGGTGAAAAACCCGAAGGGTGGACGCCAAGAGGGAAACGAGTAAAACGCGGGATGTATCGCACTGGTACAGGAAAACTCATCAACGCTGATTTGAACGGAGCCGCAAACATATTGCGGAAAGTAGAGGCACAATTAGGCTTGTGCCTAGTCAAGGTCTGTAGGCAAGTTTTGACCCTTGCTACCAGATTTCGTATCTGGGAAACCAAAACTAAAAAGCGGAAGGAAGTGGCTTTAGCCCTTCCTGGAGCAACAGTTTAGAATCCCCGCGTCTTTAGACCGGGGAGAGGTCAAACATTCCCTATTCTGTTCCCTGTTAAGCGTTCCCTGTTCCCTACCTCCACAAATGAATTTAATTTTGCCCAACTACTTACCATTAGGGTCTGTCTGCAAAGTCAATTTCGTGAAGAATTTTTACGAAAACTGACATTCTGCTGGAAAGGAAATGCGTAGTCTTGAGTTAATCTCAAAAGCTTAAAATCATCGATTTTGTAGCTTGCAGACACGCCCTAGGGTTAGGAGAGAATTATGGCGTCAGGAATGATGGTCGAAGGCAAATGGATAACCGATGGAAATAAACCAGATCCCAGCGGTAAGTTCAAACAGATACCGACAACGTTTCGCCATCGCGTGACTGCCGATGGCTCTAGTGGGTTTAAGGCAGAAGCAGGACGCTATCACCTCTACGTTTCCTTGGCGTGTCCGTGGGCGCATCGCACCTTAATTATGCGAGAACTCAAAGGGTTGAATGATGCCATCTCAGTCTCTATCGTCGATCCGATTATGAGCGACAAGGGATGGATGTTTTCTGAAGCACCGGGAGCCATTCCTGACTCGGTGAATCACGCTCAATATTTACAAGAGATCTATGTGAAAGCCGAACCCAAATACACAGGACGAGTCACTGTTCCGGTATTGTGGGATAAGCAAACTCAAACAATCGTCAACAACGAATCTCGCGAACTCATTCGGATGTTTGATGTAGAATTCGCTGCATTGGCAACACAGAAAATAGACTTATACCCACGCAACCTCCAACACAAGATTGATGAAACAATCGATGCAATTTATATGCCAATCAATGCTGGTGTCTATCGCGCTGGTTTTGCGACTTCGCAAGCTGCCTACGAAGATGCGGTGACTGAACTTTTCGAGAGTTTAGATCAATGGGAAACCGTTCTGAGCAAGCAGCGCTATTTATGTGGGGATCAACTCACTGAAGCTGATGTTTGTATGTTTGTAACGCTGTATCGCTTCGACTCAGTGTATCATGGTCACTTTAAGTGCAATTTGCGGCGAATTCTCGACTATCCGAACCTCTGGAATTATCTAAAGGATCTCTATCAGGTTCCTCAATTCAAAGCGACGTGCAATCTAGACTATACTAAGCGCGGCTATTACATGAGTATGACCGAGATTAATCCAAATCGAATTGTGCCGAAGGGGCCAATCATCGATTTTGACGAACGGCACGATCGCGCCTTGCGCGGCTCCCTTTGGGAGCATCGCGATCGCACTTAGTCACATTAAAGCTCAATATTTCTCAGTAACAAATTATATCATGTCCGATTAAATAACCAAACTCAAGTTTGTAGTGAGGACTAAAGTCCTCTTGGGCGAAAACAAGGACTGAAGTCCTTACTACATATAAGTTTTATTAGGGGTAATTTGCCGGACTTGATATTAGAGGCCATTTATCCTCGTTCATAAAAAAGACGCAAAGTTTTTCTTAGCGCCTTTGCGTCTTTGCATGAAATGTAATAAGTAGTGCAATGCCTATATCTAAACGTTCTGATAATTAGGATGCCATTGCAACCAGTATCTTTCCAAAGACCTAGCAACAACATCCGCCAATTTACCAAACAACGCATACAGCAAAATGCTCAGCACCACTACATCAGTTTGCATAAATTCTCTGGCATTCATCGCCATGTAACCAATTCCAGAGTCAGCCGCAATAGTCTCAGCGACAATCAGCGTCAACCACATGATCCCCAAAGAATAGCGCACACCAACCAAAATTGAGGACATTGCACCAGGAAGAATAATCCGCCAGAACAAACCCCAACCACTCAAACCATAAACTTTGCCCATCTCAATCAATCCTGGATCGACGCTGCGAATACCGTGAAAGGTATTCAAATAGAGGGGAAACATCACACCCAAGGAGACAAGAAATAGCCTTGCTTCGTCTCCAATTCCAAACCACAAAATCACCAATGGAATCAATGCCAAGTTAGGAATGTTGCGGAGCATCTGCAGAGAAGTATCCAACAACTTTTCAGCAACAGGAGAAATGCCATTGAGCAAACCCAAGGCAAACCCAATACTTCCGCCGACGATGAAACCGGATATTGCTCGCGCCGCACTGATGCTGATATTCCTAAACAGTTCGCCAGTCTCGGCTAACTTGATTGCAGCACCAACCACACTCAAAGGAGCAGGTAAAATTCTGGTAGGAATCACCCCTATGGTGGAGAGCAACTGCCACAGGACGAGTATTAGTATGGGTACGCCCCAAGGAATTAACGATTGAATCTGGCGATTTTTAAAAAAATCTGACTTTAATTTGAGTGCTATTGTCATCGGACACCTCTTTTGAAGCTGTTGGTTGCGAGTGCAGTAAATCGGATTTGGCGACAAATTCGCTGTATGAATTATTCAAAACTTGGTGCGGTGTGAAAGTCGGAAGATTTTGTAAAGGCAAGCGCGGAAAAACTAATTCAGCAACTCGATATGCTTCTTCTAAATGAGGATACCCTGATAACACAAAAGTATCAATTCCTAAATCGGTATATTCCAGCATCCGCGCTGCAACTGTGTCTGAATCTCCTACTAAGGCAGTCCCAGCACCGCCACGCACCAATCCCACACCTGACCATAAATTGGGGCTAATTTCTAATTGTTCGCGACTGCCTTGATTGAGTTGTACCATGCGGCGTTGTCCTTCTGATTCAGAGCGAGCAAACCTTTGTTGAGCTGCGGCTATTGTTTTGTCGTCTACATATTTAATCAAATCATTGGCTGCTTCCCAAGCTTGTGATGCGGTTTCACGAACAATAACGTGCATCCGGATACCAAATCTCACAGTTCTGCCTTGTTCTGCAGCTAAGCGGCGGACTTTGGCAATTTTTTCAGCAACTTGTTGCGGTGGTTCTCCCCAGGTTAAATAGACGTCAATGTGTTTGGCTACAACTTTGAGCGCAGCATCCGAAGAACCACCAAAATAGAGAGTCGGATGAGGCTTTTGTACAGGAGAAAATTGGAGTTTAGCACCTTGAACTTTCAGGTGACGACCGGTGAAGTTGACTTGTTCGCCTAACATGAGCGATCGCCAGATTGTCAAAAACTCATCAGTGAGTTCATAACGCTGATCATGGTCTAAGAACACGCCATCTTTGGCAAGTTCTTCTGAGTCGCCACCAGTCACCACATTCAGAACAATTCGCCCGTTAGAAATTTGGTCAAAAGTCGCAGCCATTCGTGCAGAAAGCGAAGGCGACATAATCGACGGACGAAAGGCGACAAGAAACCGTAAGCGTTGCGTCACCGGAATTAATGAAGCTGCAACAATCCAAGTATCCTGTTTATGAACTACCCCGACCTGCACTCTTGCTCGGGGTTTCTGCATCCCCGACAGCAGGTTGAGATTTCAGACGCTTCTTTTGGGCTAGTTGCCTCATTCCTCCGCAGGACTTGCGCCCCTTGGGTAATGAAGTAGAGCTAGACCCATCACCGTCTACGAGGTTCGTTCCAAACCCCGGCAGCGTTCCTTTTACCCAGTAAAGACAGACTTCGGCAGAGGCAATGTCTCTATCTTGCTGATAGCCACAAGCTTGACATTGATGAACCCTTTCATCCAGTGTTTTGGAATGTTGATGTCCGCATTTAGGACAAGTTTGAGATGGCTTAATTTTCTTGGTAGGTACCTCTATAAATTGCCCGCCACCTTCTTCAACTTTGTACTTGATTGCGGACAACAGCCGCCCAAATCCAACATCTAGGATGGACTTATTCAGCCCTGCCTTCTGTTTTTTGCGCTTGCCTTTCTTGGCTTTACGGGTCATTTTAGCGACTTCTAGCTTTTCGGTTGCAACGAGGCTATTACTGCGCGTTATTTCTGTTGCAACTTGATGAACCCAGTTTTGACGCTGGTTGGCTACCTTCCGAGTAAGTTTCCCCACTCGGTTAGATGCCTTTTTCCATCTTCTAGAAGCCTTAGTTTTAGATTTCCTGTTAGGGGCTTTCTTCCTACGCTTAGACTTAGAAGCCTGTTTGATTTGAGCTTCGCATGAGCGTAGAAATTTGGGAGCTTCAACCAACTGATGGTTTTCGCCATCGCTTACGGCTAGTGCTGACTTGCACCCAATGTCTATGCCAACAGCACAAGCGCCTAATTCACGCTGAATATTGGGAACATCTACTGTGATAGAAGCGTACCATTTTCCATTTCGGTACACGATGGTACAAGTTGTTGGTCTACCCCAGCTTCTTGCTTTTCCTCGCATCTGAATTTCAATATCCAAATCGACAAGTTTTAAGTAGCCATTCACACTTGTTGTGTGCGCTTTGAAGCCTTGCCGACCGTCTGGATATGTCCATCCAGAGTAGTGACGGATTGATTTGAATCGAGGATATTTCCCTAACCCTTGGAAGAAACGTTGATACGCAAAATCCACCCGTTTCAAAGTGGCTTGCAAACTACCAGCATTAAGCAATTTATACTCTGTCCAAACTTCTTTGAAAGCTGGCAGACTCCCTTGCTGCTGGTAGTAATCAACTTTGTTTCCGAATTTTTGATACTGAGTTTTGCGGTTAGACAGTGCCGAGTTGAATAATTCTTTGTGCATTGCCCGACACGTGCGAAGTTTTTTCTCCTGCGCTGACGTGGGGTAAAGCCTGAAAGTAATACGCCGAACAACCATTGCCTAACCTAAACCGTATATAAATGATATTAAACTCTCAACGCCTGGATTGTAAATTTTGGGGCATCGAACCCCAAAATTTACCGCTTACCGCCCCTCCTTACTTCGTTGAAGGAGGGGACACACGCGGTTACGTTGTCCAGTGCCAATCAACATCCCTCCGTAACCGAGTTGGTCAACGGCTTGAGCAATTTGACACATATAGGGATAATTGGCTTCGCGCCTGCCAATTTTTGTGCCTAAATAACGCTCATCCCCTTGAGTTGGTAAGTACCAAAAAGCTTCTACCATACTAAGCTGAAAATCCTACAATTTGCACATCATCTTTTAATCAAATTCTTGTGGGGTGGGCCGGAAAGCCCGCCCAAATTGTGCAAACTAAATGCACAACAGCTTATCTCCAGATATGTTTATCTTTGACTAACTAATCTTGGAGGTGTCAGCGCTGCATATTGTTGAGTCGTCAGTAGCGCTTGCTTGATATCAATTTTTTTGGGGATAACTTTTTCCTGATAAAATACATCAGCAATCCGTTGTTGCTCGCTAACAAGACTTGGCGTGAGCTTCCTTAAACTATAAGTCCGCCGACGCACCGCCACTTCTAATATTGCTGGATCAAGTTTTAGTTCAGGCGCAAGAAGTTTTACAACATCAGTTGTGTTAGCTTCCGCCCATTGCCCTAACTTGTCTATCTCTTCTAAAATAACTTTCACCACTCCAGGATTTTGGACGGCAAATTCACGTCTTGCGAGATAAAATCCCCCTTGTGTAGCAATTCCTGCTGCATTTCTTAGGGTACGAGCATTAGCAGTTTTTTGCACAAAAGCATAAAAAGGGTCCCAAGTGACCCAAGCATCAATCTTCTTTTGAATAAATGCATCACGCGCTTCTGCTGGAGTCAAACCAATGGGTTGAATATCACTATATTTTAACCCTGCTTCTTGCAAAGCTCTCAGTAGTAAATAATGTGAAGCTGAGCCTTTCTGAAAAACAACCCTCTGACCTTTGAGATCCGCTACTCGCTTAATAGGTGAATCTTGCCTGACTATGATACCACTGCCTTCACCCTTGCTAGGTTTACGCCCGGCAATATAGACAAGTTGTGCACCAGCAGCTTGGGCAAAGATTGGCGGTGTTTCCCCCACACTACCGAGATCAACTCTGCCTGCATTCATGGCTTCCATCAGTTGGGGACCGGCTGGAAATGGTGCCCACTCTACAGAAACGCCCAAAGCTTTGAGAGGTTGTTCTAAAACTCCTTTGAGCCTGACAATATCCCCAGAAGTTTGATAGCCTAGTCGGACGACATTAGTGTTGATTCCAGAGGGTTTTGTTTGCGCTTGAGCTTTTTCGATAAAGTCTCCAATAATGGGAACTGAAAAACCAGATAATCCTAGCAATGAATATTGGAAAACGCTCTTTAATAATTGACGGCGTTGCTGGAACAATTTTTCATCCATAACTGTTATGAAATCTCCTGATGATTGATGAAAATTTAAAAAAAATTAAAATTTTTATGCTTGCTTTTCAGCAGCCAGTACAGTGTTGGGAGGTTATTCTGTAAAGTCCCCTTATAAAGTTCTATGCTCCCCCGCGCTATTTTTGACTTAAAATTGTGGGAGGAGTCAAAGCTGCGTATTCCTCAGATGTCAGCATGGCATCTTTGATAGCAATCTTTTTTGGCAAAATTTTCTCATTGTAAAATAGATCTGCAATCTGTTGTTGAACTACCATTCTGTCTGGCGTAATTCCCTGTAATCGATAATTTGCGCGGCTTGTGACAATTTCCATAATCGGCAAATCAATTTTGAGTACAGGTGCTACAAGCTTGGCAACCTCCTTGCGGTTTGCTTCTGCCCATTGACCGTTTTTATCAATCTCTTCTAAGATGATGCGAACTAATTCAGAATTGTCCTTAGCAAAATCGCGTGTTGCTACATAGTATCCACCTGGAGTCCCAATATTTTTGCCATCTCGCAGCACACGAGCACCGTGGATTTTTTGCACCAGAGCTAAATGAGGATCGCCAGTCACCCAAACTGGAATAGTCCCCTGAATGAATGCACCACGGGCTTCTACATTGGGCATACTCAAAACTTGAATATCACTGTATTTCAACCCCGCTTCTTCTAAGGCTTTGAGGATGAAATAGTGAGAAGCAGAACCTTTTTGAAAGACAACTTTTTGACCTTTTATGTCAGCTAGAGTTTTGAGGGGAGAACCTTTAGGAACAGCGATCGCACTCCCTTGTCCTGAAGTACTAGTAAGTCGCCTACCAGCAACATAAACTATATTTCCACCGGCAGCTTGGGCGAAAATCGGAGGAGTTTCTCCCACCGAACCCAAATCAATTTTGCCGACATTCATGGCTTCCATCAATTGCGGACCTTGAGCAAATTGCGACCACTCAACTTTAATACCCAAAGGTTGCAAACGTTTTTCTAAAACTCCCGTTACCCTGACAATATCACCGGAGCTTTGATACCCCAAGCGGACTACTTTTGTTTTAATACCAGTGGCTTGTGTCTCTGTTTTTTCCGCTTTGGGGCTTGTGGAAGTGCAGCTGATTAAGGTAGCAGATAGGGCTATAAAACCAGGCATTGCGAACAATGCGACTTTTCTAATTACTGTTAAGTTGGTTTTGATGTAATTGCTAAACATTTGATATTATCTCCGGGCAATTTCAAGGGGTATTACAAATAGAGCTAATTCATTCTCTTGCCCAACCATTAGGAAATAAATGTCCTGTCTTATAGCACGAGTCCTAAGCTGTTATGCTTTTAACTTGCATTGTCAACGACGGGCTGTCCGGCACATCCCAATACATTTTGGTTAGTGATGTTTCCGCTCTATGAAATCCCCCAATTCCCTTAAAAAAGGGGCAGATAGTTCCCTCCTTTTTAACAGTTACCAGTTATCAGTTATCAGTTATCAGTTTCATCGTTGGGGGAAACACCACACCATACGCCTGGTCACTGGTCACTGTTCACTGTTCACTGATTTAAGGGAGTTAGGGGGGATCAAGTATTATGCGAAAAGTATTGCGGCACATCCCACAAGAACTTTGTTACCTGTCGCGAGTGCAACTTGTAGGCGCGACAGTTTATTAACAAGACTAAATATTGTTTGACAGTCCTCTTCAGAGGACTTTTGCTATTAGGCTGCGATTTAAATCACAGGCGGATGAGGTGTATATTGCGCTCATTCGAGTGCTAAAAATTTACTGCTTCCAAGCAGCAATAGCAATGACAGGTAGTTCTTCTGTAAACTGCCCGGATGGTTCAACAGCCAGCAGAGATTCTCTTAAATCTTTCTCAAATTTTTCACGGTTGTCTCCAAAAAAAGAAGGCAGGCAGAAAGCCGTTGTATAGAGATAGCCAAGAAAAGTATCAATTGTCCAAAATTGTTCAAATTTCAATTCATATTTCTCAATGCGAGTGAAGGGTGATTTAGCCAAGATTTCTTCATGAGAAACTTCTAGAGGTTTCCATACACCTTGTCCACCTTGACCAGTGCGACGTTCTTCTCCCAACCACCGTTTGACAACAGTAAGCGCTGTTTTTTTCCAAGGATCGTCACTGTTCCAAATATCTTGAGGTGCATTGATAATTGCGACTCCACCATCACTAGTTAGCAATTCATGGATGCGTTCTAGCACAATTTCCCGCTGCATCCAGTGAAAGGCTCTTCCAATGGTGACTAAACGGAATGACCCCAAACCAGGAGAAACCAATTCTGCTCGTTCTTGCACCCATTTGATATTGGTTGCTCCTAAAGCTTGTGCTTGTTTTTGGGCTTCTGCAAGCATTTCTGGATCGGGATCTAACCCAATCACTTCTTCAAATCTGTCATGAAATGGAATAGCAATCAATCCAGCACCACAACCCAAGTCTAAAAGTCGTCCAGTCCCATCAAGTTGAAATTTTTCCGCAAGCAAATCAAATAAGGCTGGTGGGTACTTTGGTCTATAGCGAGCATAATACCAAGCAGCGCCCTCAAATAATGTCGAGTCGTAAGCAGGAAGCGTAGTCATTTAAAACACTCCAAAACTTTGAATTAGTTATTAGTCAGTTGTTAGTTGTAGAGACGCGCCATGGCGCGTCTGTACATTTGTTAGTTGTCAAAAATTACCCCTAACCACATCCCATCTCCCCATCTTTTTAAGATTGCGGTATCCAAGTTGCTTCTTTGATTTGAACAGGTTTTGGAATCAGCTTCAGTTTGTAGAATAAATCTGCCATCTGCTGCTGTTCGTTCACAATTTGGTCATTCATATACAGCACACCAAAATTCGGTCGCCTTTCAAAAGACCATTCCCAGTTTGCAGCTTTAACACCCGTTGCTGTTTCTAAAATTTTCGCAGTTTCCTTACGGTTACTTTTTGCCCATTCTTCATCTTTCGCCTGTTCATCCAAAATGACTTTGACAATGTCAGAATGTTTGTCAACAAAAGGACGAGTGGCAATAAAGTAGGAACGTTGTTCTGCAACTTTTTCCCCATTGGCAAGAAGACGTGCTTTTCCTGTCCGTTCCGCTTCAGCGTAACGCGGATCGGAAGTTACCCAAGCATCAACATTTCCCCCTTCAAAAGCAGCACGGGCTTCTGGTGGTAAAAGATAAACTGGCTGAATATCTTTGAGTGTTAAACCAGCTGATTCTAAAACTTTTACGATTAGATAATGTCCTGCTGTTCCTTTTCCTACGGCTACTTTTTTACCTTTTAAGTCAGTTACTGTCCGAAATGGAGAATCTTTTTTGACTAGAATAACCTGACCTTTCCCATTAGGTAAACTGCTAGCAACATAGACGACAGGCGTACCTGCTGCTTGAGCAAATATAGGAGGTGGTGCGCCTACAACTCCTATATCAACTGCTCCAGCATTCATCGCCTCCATCATGGGCGGTCCTTGAGCAAATTCACTCCATTTGACTGTAACCCCTGAAGGCTGCAATCTTTTTTCTAAACTACCTCTGGCTTTAACAATGTTTAAAAAAGCTGTTCCTTTTTGGTAGCCAATGCGAACTTCTGTTTGTTTAACGTTGCTAGAAGCTTGTTCGACTTTTGTGTTTTGTGTGTTTTGGGTAGTTTGAGTATTTTGAGCGCTTTCAGTTTTGGGAGCGCAACCTGTGAGAGTAGCTGCCAGTAGAAGTAAGTAAGCTATAAAAGATGGTAGAGACCGCCCAAATAACCATGCATGGCTTGCAATCATTTTCCACCTACCTCAAAACGGACGACTACCCGCAAGGCTGACTCGTTTCATCACTCGTCGATAGTTCGGATCAAATGCTTGACGGTAGTGCAAGGTGGCTTGATTATCCCAATAAACAATGTCACCCACAGACCATTTGTGTTGGTAGTAAAATCGAGGTTGATTGAGATGCTCTCTTAATTGTTCTATTAGTTCTGCGCCTTCTTGCGGATCTAAGCCCACAACTTCGACTTCATTGGAATAACTCAAGTAGAGAATCTTTTTGCCACTCTCAGGATGAGTCCGAACCAATGGATGGGGGAAGACAGGGCTGATTAGAGGTATGCTCTTATCCAGACGGTACTTGGGTCTTGGTCCGTTAGGATCTTGCAAGAACGGGTTATAAGTAATCAACTCTAAGTCAGCAATCCGTTCCTTAGTAGATTCATCTAATGTCTCGTATGCCAAATTGAGATTCAACCAATAAGTATCTCCCCCTTCAGGAGGCACTTCAATAGCATACAGTAGTGACCCACTCGAAGGGTAGGGAGTCCAAAGGTGATCGGAGTGGAAGGGAATTTCTCCGCTACCAGTGTAGCCATTATCAACATTAGAGATTGGAATCACCACTGGAGTTACTCCAGGTTTGGAAGCTAACACCGGAACATCATCTGGTGGCACATAGAGTGAGCCAAAGTAAAATGCAAAATTCAACAGTTGCTCATCTGTGAGATTTTGGTTTTTGAAAATTAAGATGTGGCGATCGCGCAAAGCTTGCTTCAGTTGTAATATCACATCAGGTGCAACGCTTTGGCTGGCATCCAGCCCAGTGACTTCAGCTCCTAAAGGCGCATCAAGCTCAGTGATTTTAAATTCAGACAAAGTTAATGTAGGCATAATAAGCAATTCAAAATTCAAAATTCAAAATTCAAAACGACAAAACCTATTGTTTGAGTGAGCAGTAATCAGGTGGTTATTTTCTATCCTGATTACTGTTTACTGTTTAGCCAGTACTTCTGGGGGAGTGATTTTGGCATACTCTTCAGGCGTCAAAAATCCATCTTTGACATTGACTTTCTTAGGTATCAACTTTTGGCTATACCACATATCTGCAACTTCTTGTTGTTTTTTAATGACTTGCTCGGTAATTGGTCGCAGCCCCCAGTCATACTTGCTGTGCATCTTCTCTAGGGTGGGTACGTCAAGTTGAGTTACCGGAGCAAGTAGTTGTGCCATTTCTTTACGATTACCCTTAGACCAAACTTCTGCTTTTTGCAACTCCTCAAAAAATATTTTGATGATATCTGGGTGTGCCTGATAAAAACTACGTGAAGTTGAGTAAAAGTTCCCTGTATCTCTCAACTGACCACCATTTATTAACTCACGTCCTATTTTCTTTTGTTCAGTTCTAGTAACGAATGGTTCCCAAATGAACCAGCCATCTACTTTTCCCTGGCTAAACGCCACATTAGCATCAGGCGGCGCTAGAAAAACTGACGTTACATCATTGAGTTTCAACCCTTCTTTTTCCAGCGCTTTTACTAAGAGATAGTGACCAATAGATGCTTTTTGAAAAGCAATCTTTTTGCCCTTCAAGTCAGCAACACTTTTCACAGGAGAGTTCTGTGAAACCAAAAGCGAGACAGTTTTGCCATTGAAAGGGGTAGTGGTTAGATAGACAAGCGGTGTCCCTGCTGCTTGAGCAAATACTGGAGGCGATTCTGCCGTTGATGCAATATCGAGTGAACCCGCATTGAGGGCTTCTAGCTGTTGCGGTCCAGCAGCAAATTCGGGCCACTCTACTTTAAAACCCAAGGGTTCCAATCTCTTTTCTAAGTTACCTTGCTTTTGTAAAACTGCTAGAGGGGTGAGTTGTTTTGAACGAACAATACGCACCACTTTTCTACCGCTGCTGGTAGGTGAAGACGCTGGCTCCTGAGTTGTTTGTTGCGCAGTTTGTTGAGCTGTCTGTTGCGTTGTTTGTTGGGTCGTCTGAGATGGTGTACTGCAACTGAACAGAGTTGTAGATACCACTAAGCAGTAGCCGGCTCTAAATATTAGAGAACGACGAGTGGCTCGCGAATCTTGCCATGATTGAAACTTTTTTTTCAAAACTTGCATCTTACTTCACTTCTCACAAACAATGTTCAGTCGGTATGTAATCACTTAATGAATGAATCGGCTTATTTGTATCCAAGTTTTTGCATGAATGGATAACTGTTGACTGATAACTGATTCTGTACTTGTACTGTTTGAGGAGTATTAACTTGATCTAGTTCTTGTGAAGTTTTACTTTGCCCACAAGGACCTTTTAAAGCAATAGGTATCAAGGAAACAGCAAGCAGTAATAGTGAGAAACCGCTAATAAAATCAATTTTTGATTCTGTCTCTCTTTCTTTATGAGAATATGTTTTTAATTTTTGTGTATAAAATTTTAGTGAAGGACAAGGAGAGGGGGAAAACAAAAACACCACTTGATTTTGTAACTCTAATTGGTGCATGCCATAAACATTATTGTTGTCAGCGTTGGGGGATGCACTAGAGGACATGGGGACACTAGGGCTGTGTGCCTTTGTGTCTAACAAAGCCGCGTCAAGTTGCACAACTGAGTGCAAATTCGTCTCAGAATGAGTTGGTTGGAACTTATCAGAAGATGCCTTCGGTTTTTCCTCCAAAAAGCCAGAAATAGCAATCATGATTGATTTCCTCGCGAAGCATTGACTGTTAATAACAAAGTGCTAGCGTATGGTTTAGCGTTTAGCTAGCCACACGTCATCTTTGATTTGAATAGGTTTTGGAATCAGCTTTTGAGTGTAGAACAAGTCAGCCACTTGCTGTTGTTCAGCAACATATTCGTCTTTCATATCGAATACGCCGAAGTAAGGACGCCTCTTCAAAGCCCATTCCCACGCAGCAGGCTTGTATTTGGTTTGCTCTGCCAGTAAGTTAGCAACTTCGCCAGGGTTGGCTTTTGCCCATTCTTCTACTTTGCGTTGCTCTTCCAAAATCACTTGCACCAAGTCGGGGTGATTTTCTGCAAAATTGCGCGTAGCAATGTAGAAAGCTCTTTGTGGGGCAACTTCATTACCTCTAGCTATGACGCGTATTTCGTTTGCCAGCTCCTTCTGAGCTAAAAATGGGTCGCCAATGGGTAAAGCATCAATCCTACCTCCTTCAAAAGCGACCTGGCTTTCTGGGATGGAAAGGTATGTGGGTTGAATATCATTGAGTGTTAATCCAGCTTTTTCTAAAGCTTTTAAAACCAAGTAATGCAGAGCAGTTCCCTTTTGTACAGCAACTTTCTTGCCCTTGAGGTCAGCAAGACTTTTAATCGGGGAATCCTTACGCACAATAATTGCTTGAGCACCTGCGTTAGAGCCAGTTGCAGCAACATAAACGATGGGATTATTACCAGCTTGGGCAAAAATTGCTGGTAAATTCCCGACATTCCCGATATCTACGCTTCCTGCAGCCATAGCCTCCATCATGGGGGGACCGCCACGGAATTCTATCCACTTGACAGTAATGCCATCAGAGGCTATGCGCTTTTCCAGATTTTTCCGTGCTTTGAGAAGGTTCAGACCTGGAGTTCCACTCTGATGACCGACATTAACGACCTCTAGCTTCGACCCACCAGACAGTTGTTGAGCCTGACTGCTATTAGTGCTTTGGGGGCTACAGCCTGCTAAGGCAAGCATCCATACTAATAAGCAAGCCATAAGAGCGACCAAAAAATACGGAAATATTTGGTTATCAAGCCTTAAGCGCCTAAATCTTGTCAGCATTACTTATCTTTTATTCAAACAAAATCATGAGTTATTTGTGATTCATTTCGGGATGAAAAGTTATCAATTACGAATTAATCCAAGGTGTTCTCTCAATGTGCTGCCAGTATATTCTTTACGGAATAACCCGCGCCGCTGCAATTCTGGAATAACCAAATCCACAAAATCTTCAAATGCACCAGGAATATAAGCAGGTGAAATCACAAACCCATCAGCGGCTTCATCAAGAAAAATGGCTTCCAATTGGTCAGCAATTTGAGTAGGACTACCAACAATTTGGAGAACGAGACGGCTTTGACCGTAACGTTTACCAATTTCTCCTAAAGTCAATCCTTCGTTCTGACTTAATTTCAAAACCTGCTCAAACATCGTCCTACCCCCTTCGCGAAATTCTAATTCGCTCAAAGGCTTATCAAGAGGAAATTCAGACAGATCATAGTTGAGGACGTTAGATAAGGAAGCTAAACCGACAAGTGGGTGAACTAATTCATGGTGAAAAGCTTGTTTTTCTTTAGCAATACTTTCTGTTTCACCGACAAACGGAACAACTGCTGGGAGTATTTTACACTCTTGTGGTTCACGTCCATACTTTGCCATACGAGATTTTACATCCTGATAAAAAGTCTTCATGTCGGCAGGGGTGAGTGGGGATGTAAAAATCGTTTCTGCCCAACGGGCTGCAAATTCTTTTCCACGTCCTGACGAACCCGCTTGAATAATCACCGGACGCCCTTGGGGTGTACGGGGAACAGTCAACGGTCCTCTAGATTTCAGCCATTTTCCAGAGTGATGAAGGTAATCAACTTTTGTTGGATCTGCAAAAATTCCCTGCTCTTTATCTACAATTAATGCCCCTTCTTTCCAACTATCCCAAAGCTTGAAAGCCACTTCCAAGAATTCATCCGCGCGGTCATAACGAGTGTCATGTTCTAAATGTTTTTCTATCCCGAAGTTTTGAGCCGTTGCATCACCACTGGAAGTCACCACATTCCAAGCAGCACGACCTTTGGAAAGGTGGTCTAAAGTAGCAAATGTCCGCGCTAAATCATAAGGGTGATAGTAAGTTGCAGAACGTGTGACTCCCACTCCTATTTTTTCAGTAGCAACTGCCATTGTTGTGGCAACAAGAACAGGATCTAATGTAACTGCACCTTGAGAACCATATTTAATACTGGTTTCAAAACTATTACCATAACGGTCTGGAGTTGCTAATATGTCCGCAAAGAAAACAAGGTCAAATTTTCCCTGTTCTAAAATGCGGGCAACATTCTGATAATACTCTGGTGTCAGAAAGCCTGAATGTGTTTTTGGATGTCTCCAAATGGCATGGCTATGAACAACTTGGGAAGCGTGCATGAAACCAGCCAAGTGCATTTGTCTTTTTGACATTTTGAATATTCCTTAAATGGAGGAAATAGGGTGGGTATGAGCCACCCCATCGTTAGGAGAGTAAGGAAAAGAGCCTAGTTTGCAGCTATGAGCAATGCGCTAAGGGTTTAAAGTTTTTTGCTTTTCAAATTTATTAAGAAAGTCAGGTGAGCCGTGGCTGTACCCACCTGACGAAAGGAGAGCAATTGGTGGGAGGCAAACTTTTATCAGTTATCAGTTATCAGTGAACAGTTAACAACTGATAACTGATAACTGTTGACTGATAACTGTTAACTGTATTGAGTAATAACTGGTAACTCTTGGTTGAGTACCCAATTTCCTATATCTCGGAATTTGTAATCTACCGGATCATGAAGGGTGAAGGTACGTAAATCCCGCCAGTAACGGTCAAAGCCATATTTGCTAGCCGTAGATCTGGTTCCCGTCACGTTAAAGATATCGGTGGTAATCTTTAATCCCACTTTTGTGGCAAAGGCTTTGGCTGCAAAAACAGCGATCGCCACTTCTCCCCGTTCTTCGAGAGTCAGGTTAATATCCTTCTCCCATGCTTGCTGGACTTGTTCAGCGGTGCGATCTGCTAAAACAATGGCAGCTTGAAGTTCAGTCCACAATTCACCATAGTGATGCAGAATATAAGGATCAGCTGTGGCACTCTCTACCCCTGAAGTGATCCAGGGTTTACTCTGGGTTGAAGTATACTCTTTTGCAGCTGTAAATGCTCCTTCGGCTATACCTAAATACACATAGGTTTTAGTTAATTGAGCGATGATTCCACCAAATGTAGCAAAAACACTATCAGGAGGAGCAGGAGGTCCGACAATTTCATCTTTTTTCACCAAAACATTGTGAAACGTGAAGCTAGGACTATCCGTCCGCCGTTGCCCAATATTGTCCCAATCCTGATTAGAAACTACACCTTCTCGGTCTTTGGGAATCACGAAAAATATTGGCAGTTCTGCGCCATCTTGCACGGCGGAAAACACCCGCAGATCAGCAACAGCAACACCGGTACCAAAACTTTTAACGCCATTCACCCGGAAATTTTCGCCGTCTGGGCTAATTTTCAAGCGAGTATCCCGTGTATTGATGGCATTAGCCCAAAATAAGTTATTTTGAGCGGTTTGCTGATAGTATCTATCCTTTTGCTCAGGCGTTCCGGAACCATGACCTAAAGCAGTTAAATTCAGATGGTTCCCATACAATTGTCCAATTGAACCATCTGCTTTAGACAGTTCTTGGACAATTTTCAGGGCTTGTGCCCAAGTTGCCCCAATTCCACCGTATTCTTTGGGTACGACCAAAGGCAACAAACCACTTTCACGCAGTAGCTGTACTTCTACATCTGGAATTCCCGCTTTGGCGTCCCTTTCAACTGCAGTTTCAGCAAGTTTCTGGGAAAGGGAAGATGCGATCGCACTCCAGTCTTTGGACTGTTGAGACTCTTTTACCTCTAACAGCTGTACCATGACCAAATTCTCTCGTATTGTGAATAGGGTAGTAAGTGCTGAAGCACTTACTACGAACTTTCTATTAGCGATTGACACTCGCTAGATATTCATCAGCGGCTTTCTCAACAGCTGTCCCCTTAAAGAAGTCGCGGTTGAGGCTGGTGTACAACTCCAACGGATGGATAGACAGGAAGTAGCGCAAGTCTTCTTCGGTGATGATTTCACGTTCTACCATTGAGTAAGCGTTGGCAGTGACTGCGGTAATATCAGGCACATCCCAGTGACCGGAATCGGAACCTAAGAAAGCTTTGACTCTATCACCAAAGGGATTAGCCTTGCGATTGTACGCATGAGCCACACGGATATCGTCTGATTCGTTACCGAAGTAGAAATGATTCAGGAAGCGATCGCGCACATCTTCAGGACGAGTGATTCCTGCTTCTTTAAATTCATCCAGTTCGCCCGGATCATCTGGTGAGAACAGGTGTCCGTGGAAGCCCAAACCGTTACCAACTTGATCTAAGCGTCCGTGAACCTTTTCGCCACCGTAACGGGTGAACAACTCTAACAGCAACTCCCGATCCACAGCATTGGGATTATTGTTTTGCAAGATTTCGGGGTTACGAGTTTCCCAGTGCCAGAGAATATCAGCATATAGACTTGCACCCCAAGCTGAACCTCCTTCTAAGAAAGCAAACTTCAATGTGGGGAACCGTCTTGTCACACCACCAAAGAACAATGATTTGCACAGTGCTTCACCCGCAGAAGCAAAGTGACCAATGTGGTTGTATTGGTAGTTGGAAATCGAACGCCTCGAAGTCCAGCCCATACCAGAAGAGTGGGTTGTGGGTACAACTTTCAACTCCACGCACTTCGCCCAGAATGGGTCATAATCGTACTCGCTATCCAAGCCAAATGTGTCTATCCAGGTGGCTTCGTTTGCGACTTCTTCGCCATACTTCTGGAATGCGGGAATCGGACGACGGACGTGTCCAGGAATTTGAATCGCTTTCAATCCTAGAGTCTTGACAGCAAATTCCAACTCCTCAATTCCTTCTTGAGGTGTATGCAGAGGAATTGTGGCAATTGGGGTAATGCGATCGCCATAAGGACCGAAGTTATCAGCGTGGTACAGGTTCGCTGCACGACACACTGCTCGCCGCATTTCTTCATTGCCAATATGCGTTGCTAGTGTTGCCAAGTTGGGATACAGTACAGCAAAATCTGTCCCTGCTTCTTGCAGTCTCTCGTAGAGCAGTTTTGGCAGAGTTACAGTTGCTAAAGCTAATGTATCTTTGGTTGGTCGTCCCCAGAAGGGAGGACGAGCAGTGCGATAAGCACGGCGTTCTTCCCAACTTTGTTTGTGCCACCGGAAGCGAGAAGAACCTGGTAAATTCTCTTGGAAGCGGTCAACTAATTTACTTCCACCAACTTGCTCCAAGTAGTCCAAGAATGCTGGGATAAATTCTTGGGTATGGACATCAGTGTCGATAATCGGATAACCCAGGCGTTCCCGAATCTGTGCTGATTTGGATTTTTGTGGACGTTCTAAGGCAATAGTCATCAGACTTTCTCCTAGTATGAGTCATTAGTTGATTGTTAGTTGTTAGTTTTTCAAAGGCTCCACTCACTACTAACCACTCCCCACTTTCATATGGGCACAATGCCACTGCGCCTGTCCAGCCTCATCTCCCCCCCTCCTCCACTACCACAAAGGAGTTAATGGGCAACTTCTACTAATTGGCGATCGCTTTCTGCTTTGCCCATCACTCGCTGTAAAATGCTTTCTACTATTTGAGCAAACACTGGGTTTCCCCTGACTCTAGGACGTGGCAGGGGTACGGGATAATCCAGCGTTATCTCACCGTTTTCAATCAGTACAACTCGGTCTGCCAAAACCACTGCTTCTTCTACATCGTGAGTAATCAACACGGCAGTAAATTTCTGTTCTTGCCATAAATTCTCTAACAAGTGCTGCATCTCGATGCGCGTTAGAGCATCTAAAGCGCCAAGGGGTTCATCAAGAAGCAACAAAGAGGGTTTACCAGCCAAAGCTCTTGCCAATGCTACCCGTTGGCGTTGTCCACCAGAGAGAACAGATGGCCACTCATGAGCGCGGTCTTCAAGTCCAACACAGCGAAGAACGTGCAAAGCAGTTTGCCGCATATACGCTTTAGATTTAGAATCTACCAAACCCAGCTCCACGTTTGCTAATACCCGCTGCCAAGGTAATAGACGCGCATCTTGGAACATCATCCGCACCTGTGGGTTAATTCGATGATGGGATTGCTTACCATCCAAATAGACTGCACCTCCACTCGCAGCATCTAGTCCTGCAATCAGGCGTAGCATTGTACTCTTACCACACCCACTGCGACCCACAATCGCGACAAACTCTCCGGGCTTGATATCTAAATCTATACCTTGCAAGACTGTTTTCTTCCCAAAGGATTTCCTTAACCTTTCGAGTTTTAAATGTGTTCCACGGGTTTCTAAATTCATTAAAAAAAACTCCTGTATTGTTTTATTTTTTACATTAAATACCAAGAATATGCTGAATAAATGTGGTAAAATACCAGAACCCTTCGATGTTCTAATTGGAAATCAGTTATCAACATCGGCTGATAATATGTAAACTTTGAAACATAAGCTTTTGATTCCATCAATAGTGTAAGGGGCAACAAGAAAGGGTAAAGTGATGAAGGCTGAAGAAAAAAGAATCTAGGGATGGAACATTAAACTTCATACATCACACTTCATCACTTTTGTTGACCTGGTTGATATGCTGATTAAAACAGTGAACAGCTACCTACGCAGTGACGCTTTCTCGGGCTGGTGGGGGATTTAAACCCGCTACCAACGCTTTCGGTCCAATTGGTGGGGGACTTAAACATGCAAAGGATGAAACTGATAACTGATAACTGATAACTGGTAACTGTTAATAGTGTTTTCACCCTGAAGAAGATTGAGGATATTTGTGCTCAAAGCGTCACGAAACAAGCGGTTTAGCGGTATTTGCACCCCTTTCTGCCTGGAGACTAGCATCGGAAAATAAAGTACGGTTAATTGGTAGACTTGCCGGATATTATTTCTATTAATTTTGCACAGTTTCACTGCAAAGGCAAGCGTATTTTGTAAATAATTGCAAAATTAGAAAAATTAGAACTGATGCATTAGATAGAGTGAAAAACTCCCCCTTTCAATGAGGGTTTGGAAATCAAAAAGAACTCAGAATAACCCTGCCGATAAATTCGGGAGATTCATATAGGAAACTGAGGTAGGTCATCGCGGTTAGTCCTACCTCAGATACTTTTAACTTAGTGATTATTAAGGAGTTATCAAAAAGCCCACTTAACAACTGATAACTACCAATCCAAAATCTAAAAATGTACACACTCACGTATTTAATATCATGTTTGGAAAATTACCCAGAATCAAACTTTTTTCTAGTAAGGACTTTAGTCCTTGCTTTGGTGGAAAAGGACTAAAGCCCTTACTAGAAATTTCCGCACGGTTATTTAACCGGATATAATATAACCTCTTTCCATCGCCCATCGGATATGCTCTCCTCTCTGGCAGGACACGCTGAACGTTAGCAAAGCTCCTCCGTTAGGAGGCACGCGCAGACTTGCTGAACGCAAAGCGCATACGTAGGGATCTTTAGCCTCCGATCTCTCTGTCTGTTCATCACCGCAAACGTCAGCAAATGACAAGCTGAACCGCTTATTATAGTACTCCTTGATAAAGTCCCCCATCCACTTGGAGCATAACTCCATTTACAAATGAAGCAGCAGGGGAACACAAGAAAACAGCGACATTTGCAAACTCTTCGGGTTTCCCCATACGACCTAGTGGCACAGTAGCATTGATATTAGCGATTTCTTCCGCTGGAGTTTTACCATTCCTGGCAGTACGCGCTGCTATGATTTCTTCAACTCGTTCTGTATATGTCCAACCAGGTAAAATGCTGTTGACGCGGATTTTATCATTACCGAGTTCCCGGCTTAAACTTTTGGTCAAACCAATCACAGATAGCCGAATAGAATTAGACAAAATCAAATTTTGAACTGGCTGTTTGGAAGTCGATGAAGTGATTGTGAGAATTGCTGGGGAGAACGATTTGCGTAGATGCGGTAATGCGAGCTTAATTAGCCGCACAGCACTCAACAAAATTAAGTTAACCGAAGCTTCCCAAGCACTGAGATCCACATCATCAAAGGTGCCAGCAGGTGGACCTCCTGTATTGGTGACGAGGATATCTAAGCCGCCAAATTTTTCCACAGTGGCATTAATCACTCGTTCTACATCTTCTTGTTTGGTCAAATCTGCACGTATTGCCAAAACTTCTGTACCCGTTTCATTTTCAATCTCCGCAGCAGCTTTTTCAACTAACTCGCTGCGGGCGCAGATAGCAACCTTTGCACCCTCACGGGCAAACTGCCGTGCTGTGGCTTTACCCAAACCTTTACTTGCTGCTGTCACTAAGACGATGTTGCCACCCAGTTGTAAGTCCATCTTAATTTTGATTTGTTAGTTGTCGGGTGTTATTGACACTCCCCATGCCTATAAGGCAGGGGATTCTTGCGTCACGGGGACTCCAATGAATTTACCCTCGGCAAGCATCTTGACCGTATGCCCTACGGCTGCAAGTCCGCGCTCTCGCACTACTTGAGCGGCTGCAATGTCTCTATCTGTTGTATAGCCGCAATTTGAGCAAACATGAATACGCTGCGAAAGTTCTTTCTTGCCTGTCTCGGTTCCACAGTTGGGGCAAATCTGACTTGTCTTGCGACTATCTACCTTTTGGAAATAGACATCACGCTTAAAACAAGTTTGCTCAAGGATGTTGAAGAATTGACCAAACCCCGCATCTAAACAATGCTTGCCTAGCATACCTCTAGACAATCCAACTAGGTTTAAATCTTCAACAAACACCATTCCGGCATTGTTGCAGATTTGGTGAGACAGCTTTCGATGCCAGTCTTTACGACAGTTAGCGACGTACTCATGCAATGAAGCAACTTTCTTGTGTGCCTTTTTCCAATTGTTCGAGCCAATACGTTTCCTGGAAACGCGCTGTTGCAGCAATTTAAGCTTGCGGAGGGCATCAACAAAAAACCTCGGACGCTTGACTAAAAGACCATTAGAGGTTGCAACAAAACTTGTGAGTCCTACATCAATCCCTACTGCTTCGCCATGTGGGAGAGGAGAGGGCACGGATAAATCCCACTGAACGGTCAGCATGACATACCAACCAGAAACACGCTTAACTACACGTGCTTGCTTAATTACTCCACCATCAGGGATATCTCGCGATTGGCGAACTTTAACCACACCAATAACAGGCAACTTAACATACCCATTACTTAATGGGTTTTGTCCTAGTTGTGGAAAAGAAAAAGACCGCATCCGATCTCGCTTTTTGAATCTTGGGAACCCATGATTTTGCTCCCACATACTCACAAAAGCCTTTTCTAGTCGTCTCAATGTTTGCTGCAAAGATTGAGCATTAACACGTTTTAAATACTCGTTTTCTTTACGTGCAGCAGTCAAAGACTTGCATTGACTAGCAAACGTTGGACGGGGTGCATCAGCTCTAATGATGTACTCACTAACGAGAGAACAAGCGTTTACCTGACAACTGCGAGACTTGTACCAGTCTTTGCGCTCGGCTAAAGCATGGTTATAAACCCGTCTATGGGTTTCTAGCCATTCCTCAAATATTTCTACTTGGTTTTGCGTTGGCTTTAGTTTGAACTCGTAAGTCAGATTGAACACTTGCATCACCTCCTGATATATTATACAGCTAATCTACTAATCATCACGACGGTTTTTAGGACTGCGACTAAAGTCGCGTTCGCGAAGCGCGCCGTACCCGGCGTACGCACTACACCCCGATAGCTAGAAGGGCTTGGGCACTGTGCGCGTTTTTGGTAGTTAGTAAAAAATTCAACTAACTACTAATTACTAACTATTGTCTACGACTAGCGTAGTTGAAAGCCGAGATTTTTCAAAGCTTCACCTAAGCGATGCCGTCCTGATAAAGACTCAGCAAAAGCAACTCTCTTGGCAGAATGTTCTGACCAGTCGCTCTGGATATTCATCTGCTGGGAGGCGTAGAAAGCTTTCATAATGTCGTTGTATTCGGCGATCGCCTCATCTTGTTCTGCCAGGTTATACGTTTCTCGGTGCAGCACAGCAGACTGAGGCAAACGTGGTTTAATGGCAGCACCATGAGCGGGATCAGGATAGCCTACACACAATCCGAATACCGCAAACACGTGCGGGGGCAAATTAAGTACTTCCGCCACTTCTTCCGGGCGGTTCCGCAGCGCACCAATATACACTGTTCCTAAGCCAAGAGATTCAGCAGCTACAGTCGCGTTTTGAGCTGCTAATGATGCATCTATTGCCGCCATGAGGAACATTTCCAGGTAGTCTAAACCCTCGTGAGGCAATCCGCGACTTTCAGCAACGTGAGTCAGGCGAGCCAGATCTGCTAGCCATACAAAAAGGAGAGGACACTGGCGAATATGCGCTTGATTTCCAGCTAGTTGTGATAACTTTTCCTTACGTTGTGCGTCTTCTACTGCTACCACACTCCATGTTTGGAGATTGGAAGAAGTAGAAGCAGATTGAGCCGCAGTCACCAAAATTTCTAGAGTTCCAGGCGGTAAAGGATCAGGAAGGTAAGAGCGAATTGAACGGTGAGATAGGAGAGTCGTTAGGCTATCATTCCAAGGAATATCTAAATTGACAGCCTTATCACCATAACGTTGATTTAGCAACTCAGTAGGATTTGTCATAGAAAATTGGGTGGAAATGAACTTTCATCCATCTAAAGAGGTAGCGTACTACCTCTCTACATTATTAGCCATTAACCAAACTATACTTTCGGTGACAAAGCGGCGTATTGTTCTGGTTTCAACATCGCCTCTCTCACATCAATCTTTTTCGGAATCAATTTTAAATCATAGAACGTATCGGCAACTTTCTGTTGAAGACCAATCAAGTTTTCATCAATGGGTACGACACCAAAAGTTTTTCTATTCGTTGCCTTTTTCATTGTTTCCAAATCAATTCCCAATGCTGGCGCAAGAGTTTCTGCCACAGCCTGACGATTTTTATCAGACCATTGCTCTAGTTTTTGAATTTCCTCTAAAATCGCCTTAATCGTTTGCGGGTTTTCGGTGGCAAATTTGCGGCTAGCTAAATAATACCCTCCTTGTTTATTAATTTCCTTGCCATCAAGTAAAACACGGGCATTTGCAGCTTTTTCAGCCGCTGCATAAAATGGGTCCCAAATCACCCAAGCATCCAGACTACCTTTGACAAATGCAGCACGAGCATCGGCTGGTGGTAAATACACGGGTTGAATATCGCTGTATCGCAATTTGAATTTGTCTAAAACTTGCAACAGCATATAATGAGCGCTAGAACCCTTTTGAAAGGCTATTTTTTTGCCTTTAAGGTCAGTAACTGTTTTGATGGGAGAGTTTTGCGGAACAAGAACGGCTGAACCAGCAGGACTAGCTGCTATCCCTGCAATATAGGTCAGTGAAGCACCTGCAGCTTGGGCAAAAATTGGCGGTGATTCTCCTGTATGTCCAAAGTCAATACTCCCGACATTCATCGCTTCTAAAAGTTGTGGACCTGCGGGAAATTCAATCCACTCAACAGATCCCCCTTCAGGTTGCAAGCGTTTTTCTAAAACCCCTTTAGACTTGATAATAATCGCTGATTTTTGATAGCCAAATCTGACGACTGATGCTTTAGTTTGAGTGTTAGCAGCAGATGTCGCATTGGGAGTGGGAGCATTAGCTGAATTATTGGCAGAACAAGCCGCAAATAACAGGCTCAAGCATATGCCAGCAACAAAAGCGCAGACAATTGGAAGGGGGAAAACAGATAATAATCTCTTTCGAGTTCCCCATTGAAAAAACCTGTATTCTATCAATGATTTAAATTGTGTAATGAAGTGTTTCAAACCCTGGTTAAACATGGAACATCACTCATCTCTACTCACAAGTTACACCAAATCGATAGCTTTACCGTAGTTTTTTTCACAAAAACACTTCTGCAAAGCGTGATCACTAGAAAGTAAAGGTCGTGCGGAGAACACCCACCACAATCGGGTCATTGTTGTCATTATGCTCTGGTTTGGTAATCACATAGACAATCGGGGTAACGCTGATATTGCTACTGACACGAAAGCGATAAAAAGCCTCTAGGTGTAAAGAAGTGTCTGGGTCTTCTCGTCGCACTCCAGCAACTCTATAGTCACTACTGGTGACTTTTGGCGGTACACCGATAATAAATCCACCTAGGTTACCTTCTTTGAATAAGTCTGGGAAACCAAAGCTGAGAGCACCATTGACGATAGTCGCCTCGCTATCACCCCCCGTTTCTTGGTGAGCTTGTGTGTAACCAAACCAACCTGCTAACGTAAAACGCTTGCTAAATCTCCAGTTAAACTCTAATCCGAAGTTATCGGATGAAGTGGCATTTTGCTGAAAAGGATTTCTCGCCAAAGCGCTTCCTGTACCACCAGTGAGGTTAAAACCAGATTGAGCAATAAAGTATTTGCGCGTGTATGTCAGACCAATATCTACCTGTTTACTGGGCGAGAAAGTTAACTGAGCAGTAGCGGCTTGGTTACTATCGAAAAGCCCTCTGTTGGGTAGATTAGCTTGAAAGTTATCTGCAATGTAAGCTAAGTGTAGTTGAAGTTGATCATTAAACTTGTATGCAAAAGCGGCTCCTGCACCATCAAAGCCAGGTCGGTAAACAGTAGGGTTAAATTGTGAAAATCTGCCAATACTACCATTTTGGGCGTTACCAGTTAAGGTATTGAGCGTTGGAACATAAACAGGGAAATTTAGTGTTCTAGTCCCTATCCAAACCGTAGCTTTGTCGCCTAATGGGAAACGATAGTACAAGGCGTCAAGATACACGTCATTATCTGGGTAATTAGTTGAAGACCCATCAATGCTAAAACGAGTCATTTGGGTTCCCGTACTGTTTCCCATGTTTGGAATGTTAAGTGCTGTCAAACTAGTCGTCAGTTGGTCTCTACCTGTGAAGCTGGTTTGAAAAGCAAGCCTAGAACGGTAAGCAAAAAAGGTTGAAGATTCATCTTTAGTATCATTAGCGCGAGTATTATTTGCGCGATCGCCAATCGCATCGGCTACCAAAAATATCGCCTCACCAACCAATTTGGTAGTTGTGGAAAACTCATTGGCTTGTACTTCCGCCACACGAGTCTCTAGGTTATCGACTCGTCCTCGTAATTGAACCAGTTCTGGATTAAATTCCTTAGTCAGTCTTTGCACAGCTGCTAAGTCTTCTTTAGAGACTGCATTCGCCGTCGCTGCTGCAATTTGCTGGGTAATTTGGTCTAAACAAGCATTCAAACCCGCAGCAAACTCATAACGACTGATAGCGCGATTACCCCGGTAGCTTTTGTCAGGATAGCCTGCGATACAACCATAGCGTTCGACTAAAGACTGTAAAGCCTGGAATGCCCAATCAGTTGGCTGCACATCTGATAATTCCGAGACTGATGTCACTCGAGGCTTCGTTTGGGATGTCGCAGGAGAGTTCGTTGGCGTTGGTGCGCCTGGATCTGAGTTTTGTTTAACTTGGTTAGGACTTGTCTGGGAGGAAGAGGAGGGAAATTCTTCAAGTCTATTTGTCTGTTTATCTGTTTGTGCTAATTCTTGAGTTGTCAAGAAGGGGGCATTGAAGCGCTGCAAATGGTTGCTTGTTTCTCTCCCTTGTTCACCCATCCCCCATTGCTTTGCAGGTACTTCTTGAGCCGTTGTTTTTGTTAAAGTTGTGAACAATATAAGGCAACAAACGATAGGCGTAGATAGCAGTAGATTCCAAATAGTTTTTGTTTTATTCATGTGATTGACACACTCTCAATTAGGGGTTGCACAAAATTCTGTTGCTATGTCAAGCATCAGCCTCATAACATCATTGGATGACGTTAAAACCTCAAATTTAGAAAAGTCAGCAGTTCCGCTTTAGTTACAAGCAGTGCTTGATAATATGCAAACAGAATGATAAACAAGTGTATTGTCTGACGTCAGCCTGTCATCTGTTTGCTTGCCGGGTCAAAGTCTGTTAAGTATTAATCTCTATCATGGATTGACAAAATTGTCGATATTCAAAAATTCTTTTCACACTATGTTATTTGAATTTCATCTCATCGAGCTATGCTGAGATCACCCTCAAGTACTTCGTTAAAAAATGAACTATCCTTTGAAAAAACTCTACGCAAAGGAATAAGAAAGTATTAGTTCGGGTTCTAAATAATGTTCCTTTTTTTAAAGTACGGTAATTTAGTAGCCTTAATGTAGATTGATTCTACTAGATAGGAGCATTCCAGAAAAACTGTAAGGAATAAGTATTTTTTGTCACATTTTTCAGAAAATATTTTTAGAAAAACAAGCTTGTCTATTCAAGTTATCTCTGGTAAGATTCTGTTCTAAGTTAGAAATATCACTAATTCGGTAAAAATACCGTATTTTTGTGGAAATATGTAGTATTTTTAAGTTGTCAATGGGAATGTAACCAGGACAAATATACAAGTACGCTGTAGGCTGTAGGGAAAATATGATCACCAAAAAAGACCGCAGAGTAGGAACTCAGAAGTCAGAATATTAAACGCGAAGACGAGCATGAATTAAGAGTTCTGGTCAGCCGTATTGGTATGGCTGCCCCCGGATAAATCCTTTGGAGACCAACAAACTTTTTCCGTACTTAAATCTCCCGGATTCACTCGTTTTGGATATTCTGATTACTGTGTTCTGTGTTCTGCGTTCTTCTTAAAGCCCTTCGCTCAAAGCCAACCAAAGGTATTTTATTGAATGAAATGTGTTTTAGGAAAATATGAACTACAACCAACTTGGAGAAAGCGACCTCAAGGTTTCAGAAATTTGTTTGGGTACTATGACTTTTGGGCAGCAAAATACCATTGAAGATGCCCAAAAGCAACTAGATTATGCCGTTGCCCAAGGAATAAACTTTATCGATACTGCGGAAATGTATCCGGTACCGCCCCGTGCCGAAACTCAAGGACGAACGGAAGCTTATATTGGGGAATGGCTGAAGAAGCAGCAGCGGGATAAATTAATTATCGCTACTAAAATTGCAGGACCTGGTCGTGCTATTAAATGGGTGAGAGGAGGAGCCACAAATATTCAACGCGATAACATTAAGCAAGCAGTAGATGATAGCCTCAAGCGTTTACAAACTGACTACATCGACCTCTACCAAATCCATTGGCCCGACCGTTATGTTCCCCTTTTTGGACAGACAGAATACAATCCGAATTTTGAGCGTGAAACTGTTTCCATCGCTGAACAGCTAACAGCTTTTGCTGATGTCATTAAGGCAGGTAAAATTCGCTATTTGGGTTTGAGTAATGAAACTCCTTGGGGAGTGTCCGAGTTTAGCCACATTGCTAAACAGCTAGGATTACCTAAAGTTGTCTCCATTCAAAATGCTTACAATCTGCTTAACCGCGAATTTGATAGACATTTAGCAGAAGCTTGCTATTACGAAAATATTGGCTTGCTGGCTTATAGTCCTTTGGGATTTGGTGTGTTATCAGGCAAGTATGTTGATGGTAAAAAACCAGAGAATACACGCCTTACACTGTTTCAGAACTTTGGACAACGCTATTTCAAACCAAATGTGAATGAAGCAGTCGCAGCTTATGCAGAAATTGCCCGTAAACATAACATCAAATTCGCACAACTAGCCATAGCATTTGTCCGGAGTCGTTGGTTTGTCACCAGCACAATTATCGGTGCTTCAACAATCGAACAACTCAAAGAAAATATAGAGAGTGTGAATATCGTTCTTGACAAAGACATTTTGGCACAGTTGGATGCTGTTCATACTCGTTATCCCAACCCAGCACCTTAAAAAATTCAAAATTCAAAATTCAAAATTCAAAATGTAAGTAGGTGGGTGCAAATAAATGTTACTGGTTTGAGGGATTGGGGACCCTTGGATTAGTCCCTTACGGAATCCTTACCCAGTCCCCAGTTTCTATGATTCTTTTGTTGTGTTTAATTCTGCTGACCTACTTAATATCTTTATGTTTTGAAGCTAAAATAAATACATAAACTGCTGTCCAAAATCAAGTTAATTGCAATTTTTAACTTTTATTAATATTGTCCTTGCTTTTCTGGAGAAACTATGTAAAACTCTCTTTGTATATAAATACTACGATAAGTTAACCAATGAACCGTAGTTTTAAGGTTGCAAATGCTAGTCTACCGACGACTCTCGTTAACAAGCCATGGGGTTAGGCTGCTTGTGAGCTTCATTTATCATCGTTCTGGTAATTAGCAGTCAGTGTCATAGCTGTGCGATCGCCATATTTTTGTGTTGTACCCCTACTCGGATAGCGAAGCGAGGAATTTGATGAGTAAAAACCAGTTTTGGTCAGGTGATTCATCTACAACAGATTTTGACCCAAGTTTACAGGCAGATATTTTGGTGATTGGGGGCGGTCCTGCTGGCACTTGGGCTGCTTGGAGTGCAGCATCCTCTGGCGCAAGGGTTGTCCTCGTAGATAAAGGATACTGCGGCACAAGTGGATGTGCGGCGGCGTCTGGCAATGGAGTGTGGTACGTGCGACCCGATCCCGAAGCACGGGAAGCAGCAATGGCTTCTCGCGAAACCTTGGGAGGATTTTTATCAAACCGCGACTGGATGAAGCGGGTGTTGGATCAAACTTATGCAAACGTCAACCAGTTAGCAGATTGGGGTTATCCCTTTCCCACAGATGACGAGGGCAAGCCATACCGCCGCTCTTTGCAAGGTCCAGAATATATGCGACTGATGCGTAAGCAAATCAAGCGAGCAGGCGTAACAATTTTAGATCACAGTCCAGCTTTGCAACTCCTGGTAGACACTGAAGGTGCAGTTGCAGGTGCAACAGGAGTGAACCGTCAGAGTGGGAAAAAATGGACTGTGCGTTCAGGGGCTGTCATCATTGCTACTGGTGGTTGTGCTTTCTTAAGCAAGGCACTAGGATGCAATGTTTTAACCGGGGATGGATATCTTATGGCAGCAGAAGCAGGTGCCGAAATGTCGGGTATGGAGTTTTCCAACGCTTACGGCATCGCACCTGCTTTTTCTTCCGTTACCAAAACCTTGTTTTACAACTGGGCAACATTTATCTACGAAGACGGAACGCCAATTCCGGGTGCAGGTTCGCAACGGGGGCGTTCTGTGATTGCCCAGACATTGTTGACTCAACCGGTTTACGCCATTTTGGACAAAGCCACAGAAGAAATGCAGGGACATATGCGAAAAGCGCAGCCCAACTTCTTCTTACCCTTTGATCGTGCAGGTATTGACCCGTTCACCCAACGCTTCCCCGTCACACTTATTCTTGAAGGAACTGTACGCGGTACTGGTGGAATTAGGATAGTCGATTCTACTTGTGCGACCTCTGTGAAAGGACTGTATGCAGCTGGAGATGCGGCGACGCGAGAATTAATCTGCGGTGGCTTTACAGGTGGGGGAAGCCATAACGCTGCTTGGGCGTTATCTTCCGGTTATTGGGCTGGACAGTCTGCCGCTTTTTATGCCCGTCAATTGGGAGAGAAAGCAACTGTGCGCCATACAGAAGCATTAGGAGAAGCTGGATTTAATTTTGCAACCCACCCTACCCTGAAAGCAGAACAGGTCATCAAAGCAACTCAAGCCGAAGTCTTCCCGTACGATCGCAACTATTTCCGCACCGAAAAAGGTTTGACAGAATCTCTGCACAAGTTAAACGACCTGTGGAAAGAGGTTCGCACTAGCCTTGCGGTAGATGAAAGCAACATTGTCCAAGCGCGGGAAGCCGCAGCAATGCTAGCTACAGCGAGGTGGATGTACAGCAGCGCCTTAGAACGCAAAGAAACTCGCGGAATGCACAGACACTTGGACTATCCGCAACAAGATGCTGACCAGCAACATTATCTGATTAGCGGAGGTTTAGATAAAGTCTGGGTAAAAGCCCAACCTCTAAACACAACAGTTGCAGAGACAAAAGTCAAAGTTGGAGTGGCGGCGTGATTGAGTTAGTCAGCGAATCCCGGTGCATTAAGTGTAATATATGCGTCAACGTTTGCCCGACAAATGTGTTTGACAAAGTGCCAGATGCACCACCAACCATTGCCAGACAAAGCGACTGTCAAACCTGTTTCATGTGCGAATTGTACTGTCCCGTGGATGCCCTTTACGTGGCACCTCAAGTCGAACCGCTAGAGTCAGTGGATGAAAAAACTCTTGCGGAAACTGGGCTCTTGGGAAGCTACCGCCAAAACATCGGCTGGGGTCGGGGTCGCACAAACGAAGCCAAAGAAGATTCCACTTATCAGCTGCTCAAGCACATGAAATAGAAAAATGACAGGAAAAAATAGTGTTTCTGCTGCACAAGTCTCAAACCTGACACCCCAACCTCCTTCCCTATCAAGGAAGGGGGGGCAGGGTTTTCTTCCGACTCATACGGATTTTCTCCATGCACCTCTTTTTTCCCGATTTTCTATCTTAATTACACTCGCCCCACTGTTACTAAATACTGCTTGCAGTTCTACTCAAACCTTATCTCAACAATCTACTCAGACTCTATCTAAACCAGTACAAAACACCAGCACTAAAGTTTCATCCAACAGTAACACTTCTACCCTGCGTCTTGGTTACATCAGCACCAGTAGCGCTAAAGCTCCAACCGGACCTACAGGTTGGGCACTGCATAAAGGCAAACTCAAGCCAGAATTGCAGAAAGTAGGTATTACAGAAGTCCAGCTGCTCAGTTTTCCCAACGGACCAAACCTTAATGAAGCCCTTGTCGCAGGAGCCGTTGATGTTGGCATTTACGGTGATACACCAGCACTTGTAGCTCGGGCTAACGGTATTCCAACCAGGTTAATAAATCAAGAGCAAGTGGGGACAAATGCTTGGTTGTTGGCGAAGAAAAATGGACCTCGTTCAGTCGCAGATCTCAAGGGGCAAAAAGTAGCAACAGCAAAAGGTTCGTATATGCACCGCTACCTGATAGGCTTGTTGCAAAAATCTGGCATTGACAAACAAGTGACTGTTGTTCATCTACTAACGAGTGAAGCCCAAGCAGCCCTAGAACGTGGTGATGTAGCTGCAATTGCCGCCGCCACTGGAGCAGGTCCACTTCTACACAAAAAAGGCTATCCCGTTATTGATGAAGCTATCAAACACCCTGACTTACCAGGAACAAGTGTGACTGTGGTGACAGAAGCTTTCCTCACTAAGCATCCTGATTTACCTCAGAAGTGGAATCAAATAAAACAACAAGCAGTCAAAGATATCAAGGCAAACTCAGAAGAGTATTATAAATTCAACGCACAAGTGTCTGGATATCCAATTGATATCGTTAAAGCTTCCTATTCTTTAGATCAGTTTCCTGAAGAACCAATTCCCACCAAAGGGCTCCAACTTTTAGAAGGAACCAAGAAATTTTTAGTTTCACAAAAATTAGCCAAATCAGATTTTCAATTAACCGACTGGATTATTACTCAAAAGTAGAGATGCAGCATAGTGCGTTTCTACGTTAGACTTACCTTGAAAATCTACTTTCATCCTTCCTTTGTAATCACATCTCATCGAGCACACGTTTTTTTAATTCTGTCGAACTCACGTTAAATACATTTTTTACTCAAATATTTTGCACAATTAATATGAAAATAATCTTACCTACAGATCTTGCTGCCGATATTGAGCCGCATTTACCCCCCAATACGGCAGTTGTGCGTGTGGATACTGATGGTAACTTTGACGGCGATGCTAGTGATGCTGAAGTGTATTTCAGTTGGTATCTTGTGAAAAGTCATATCCTGGATAAAATACTGGCAGCAGCACCTAGAATCCGTTGGCATCATGCACCCAATGCAGGAGTAAATCACATCCTGACACCAACTCATACAGCAATTTATTTGGAACGCGATATTATCCTCACCAATGGTGCGGGAGTGCATGCAATTCCCATCGCAGAATTCGTCATCACTTTTATACTGGCTCATGCCAAGCATTTGCGTGAATTGTACGCTTTACAGGCTGAACACTACTGGAAAAGAGGGTTTAACATCCAAGAGTTGAAAGGTTCTACCTTATTAATTATTGGTGCTGGTCATATTGGTCAAGAAATTGCCGCCCGTGCCCAAGCTTTCGGAATCAGAGTTCTGGGAAGTCGCCGTCACCCGCAAGCGCTACCGAATTTTGAAAAGGTGGTAGGTGCAGATGAATGGCGATCGCTCCTTCCGGAAGCTGACTATGTCGTTATTGCCACACCACTCACTAAGGACACAAAAGGCTTAATCGATGAAGCAGCACTGCGCTTGTTGCGTCCTAGTGCCTATTTAATTAATATTGCTCGTGGTGCAGTTGTTGATGAACCCGCACTTCTCAAAGCACTTGGTGAAGGTTGGTTTGCAGGTGCTGCATTAGACACATTGGTGACAGAACCCCTCCCACCAGAAAGTCCTTTTTGGTCGCTTCCTAATGTCTTTGTGACACCCCACTGCACAGCTCATTCCCCAAGAA